>CALJAM010000009.1 GCA_938027685.1 uncultured Bryobacteraceae bacterium | reverse complement strand
AGCTTGAGGTGCTAGTGGGAGTAATCCCGTGGGGGTTCAAGTCCCCCTCTCCGCACCATTTCAGATTCCCACCTGTGCCGCGACGATCTGGCGACCACGGAACGAGCCATCCAGTGGACAAGCGTGTTCGTGGTAGATTTGTTGTAGGCTCATTGGGCGGTTAGCTCAGTTGGTCAGAGCGTCTGCCTTACAAGCAGAAGGCCAGAGGTTCGAGTCCTCTACCGCCCACCAGTCGTTGGCAGCGCACGGCGTTGGCTCAGCCCCCTCAGTTCGGAGTGAGCCTTCCGGGAAGACTTGCCACTGTCCGCCGCCTCGCCCGCCAGCCTGGGCGAATCGCGCGCCACTGCCGGCTCGGGCCTGTCCCTCCCCGTCCGATGCCCGCCGCACGAACCGAACTCGAGCGCCGGACGGGCCCGCTTCACTGCACGATGCACGGCGCGCGGGCCTCCGCTGCTCTTCGCCGTGGCCGAGGCCTCTTAGGCTGCCCGTCAACGCACCGAGTGAGCCTTAGCCACCCCCTCGCCCGAAAGCTGAGCGTCGCATGCGGGACCGCTTATCCCTAGGCGCCAAGGCCTTATGGCGGCGGGTGCGCACGACGAACGGGATCGAGCAAGTGCCCGTGGAAGTCCGGCGGCGGACCCGCTCCATGGCCTGCCTCGTCAACGTGGCCGGTGTGGACCGAATCATCTACGCGATCTTTGACAGCTTCAATTTCGAGTGGCGTAACCGCTACCATCGGTTTCTGCGCAAGCGGCTTGACATCCCTGCGAGCGACGCGGGGCTTGACACGTTTTGGCGGGTTCAGTATATTCGGCGTGTCCGCGAATCCGGGACGGGAACTTCGGTCAGCAGGGGTTCGTGTGGCCAAGTTCGTCGTACCGGCGAGCGAGAACTAACAACTCCCGCTCCGCCGAGTCGAGGACGGGTCAACCCGAGCCGTGACCGCAGGTTCGGGAGGAGGTACGCTTATGTGGAATCGGCTTGCTCGGCCGACAGATGCTCTGCGATATTTCCATCCGGGCTGGTTCGCATCGGTCATGGGGACCGGTATCCTCGCCGTCGCTACGTCGCACTCAGCCCGGTTCGTTCCCTTCCTGGAACGGGTGGCGCTGGCTTTGTGGGCTCTGAACACGTTGCTCTGTGTGGCGCTGCTCTTTCCCTGGATCGCACGCTGGCTTTTCTACTTTCCTGAGGCGCGAGACGACCTATCGCACCCTACGCGCGGGCCTTTTTACTCCACCCTGCCCATCGGTTTGCTCGTTCTGGGAGTGGACTTCTCCGCCATCGCTCGCCCTTACATTGGCGCTGAAGTGGCCATCCCGATCGCCAAAGGGCTATGGATCGCAGGCACCGTCTTAGCTTTTTTCTTTGGAATTCTCATTCCCTTCCGCTGGTTCACCAGTCAATCGGTCGGGGTGGAGCAAACCAACGGCGGGTGGTTCATGCCGCCGGTGGCCAATATCGTCGTGCCGGCGAGCGCCGCGCCCCTCATCGCCGCATGGGGTTCGGAGACGCTGAGCTTGTTCGTGTCCCTGGTGTCGTTCGCTTTCTTCGGGATTGGATTTTTCCTCTTCGTCATCGTGACAGTCCTGCTCATCGCTCGGTTGATCTATCATCCGCTGCCGCATCCTCACCTCGTACCCACGCTGTGGATCGGCTTGGGACCCATCGGGGTCGGAAGCCTCGCCTTGGTGCGCCTGTCCACTGCCGCAACTCCCGTCTTAGGCGGACAGTCCGAGACGGCCCGTGTTTTGCTGACGCTTGCCTCCTTGTCGCTGTGGGGTTTCGGGGTATGGTGGCTCGCCTCAGCAATCGTGCTGACCCTTCACTGTCTACGCCAACCATTCCCGTTTGCCATGAGCTGGTGGGCGTTCACCTTTCCGCTCGGAGCTTTCACCGTAGCCACCTACCTACTGGCTGACGCTTACCGCAGCGTCGCTTTGCAGATTTTCGGCCTCGCTCTCTGGATGTTGCTCGTGTTCTTTTGGACATTGGTAACCGTGCGGACGGCGGCTGGTACATACACAGGCGCGCTGCTGGGCCCTCCCGCCCCGGCGGCGCCGGTCCGATGAACTCGCCTCGGCCGAAGGAGCCGTTGGCGACGCTCGGGGATCCGTCGGTCTGGACACAGAAAGCACCGTACGCAGGAAATTTCGCGTCGACCGCGGACGAGGGTCTCCTTGTAACCGCCCCGCTTTCGACGCGACAGTACGAGATCCTGAATGCTAAGTCGGCCGCACGGCGCGAGTTTCCGCGCAGCGCCAAAGCCCTTCGAGATTCGCCGTGTGCTCCGGTCGAGCCGCCGAAGGCTTAAGAGCCGCGAAGAGCGGAGCAGGGGAGTAAGTTCGTGGGTCCGGCTGCGAACCCAAGCAAGCCATAGGCGACCGTTCTTCGCCGACGGCTGAGAATTGCGGCAACGCACGACCTGCCGCCGCCAGTCTTCCCGAAGACCCAACCAACGCTGCGAATCCAGCCCCGTCGAAATGCGCGCCCGACTGCGGCTTCCCGATGAGCGCAGGCGGCGACCCCACATCGGGGGGTGCGGTCCCGAGTAGACGCCGTACCGCAGAGGGTAGCGCGCGTCAGCGTCTCGTTCATCCCGCACCACGTGGTGAAATTACAGGGCGCGTTCTCAAACGTTGGTCCCGGGCACGCGGCTTAGTACGCGTGCAAGGGGACGCCTTCATCAAAGCCGCCCGTCGGGGGGTGGAAATGGTACCTTCGAGCTGCCGTCGCTTGCGGCCCGAAGTTGTCTATACGAAAGCGACGAGGGTGTAAGCCGCGTTTTGCCATACGGCCACGCAACTTCGTCCCCTCTCGGTCTCCGGAGGTTCCATCGCCGGCCGGAGGACGCAGCCACGCTCGTCCAGGGAGTTTCCCTGCGGGGTACCCCTACACGCTGAGCCGACCATCAGGGCCGCAAATGCTACCTCTGCTGGGCACAAGCCGTGTCCACACGGAAAGTCGGGCGCATCGCAGTTACCTTCACGAGCACGCTAATCAGCCCGCAAACCCGGTTGAAGCCAACGCCGGACCTGAGTGCGGGGCTGCGACGCCTTCATCGGTGGCGGCTTCGGCTTAAGCGCGCGCAGCCGCCCCTTAGGTGACGGAGAGCTCAACTCGGCCTTAGCAGTTCGATGACGAAGGCCTCCCAGAGTCTGGCTCCATGCGTGCGCGACTTGCTTGGAGCCTGCGCATTTCCAACTTACAACCCTCAAACGCTTAGGAGCTGGTCGTTGAGTTCTTAGCGACGCCTCGCGTGGGAGCGCGGCGCTGTTTCCGTCTCAGCCAAATCAACCGCCCGTCGAACATAGTGGGGTCGGATCGAAATGGTTGGACGACTTTCTCAGCAGCTTTCTAGCGGCGCCAATGCGCCGCCCGCGGGTGAGGAGGTGGTACCGGTTGCTTGATCAGGGGCAGGCGCTGTGAGCAGCAGGCAGGTGGGGCAAGCATCCTTTGCCGAGGGTGAGGAGTCGCGCTCGGCTCGCCGCAATCCTTTTGGCTGGCCCGAAATCTTTTCCCACGCTCGGTGCAGCGCCGACCGTCGGACTACCCTAGCGTGGTCGAACAAATGGTGCAGGACCCGCCGGGGGTGCTGAATTCCTTCCGTCTCGGAAGCTGTGATGGCGGCAGCTCCGCACGAAGGACGGGCGCGAACGGACGCCATCGGAACCCGGGACCCGTCGTTCCGTGGTGGTGGCGGCAGCGCGGAGCGACCAAGGTCATGCGACGGGTGTTGCTCCGGGTTCGGCTGCGCAGCCGCCCGATGGTCAGCTTCGTCGACGCGGCTCGCCTGAATCCCATCAGCAACTCCTTTTATAGGCTCGATTTTCGAGTGGCGCAACCGCAGCTTCCGCGATTTTCCAGAAGCGGCTCGCCTTGACCCGAGCGCACGGGCTTGACTTTCCCCTTTTCTTCGCCCACAATGGGGGCAGGGAGCAAGTTGTGGCGCTCACACGCAGACAGAAGGAGGTCCTGGATTTCATTGCCGCCTACCAGGCTGAGCACGGCTACAGCCCGAGCTACGAGGAAATCGCCGCAGGTCTCGGGCTGGCCTCGCTGGCCACCGTGCACAAGCACATCGCTGCCCTGGAGCGCAAGCATTACCTGCGACGCGGATTTAATCAGAGCCGTTCGCTCGAGCTGACGCCCAAATTCTTTCAGGAGCGAAAACGCCTCCGTCGCGAACAGCCTCCGGCGGAAATCCCGCTGCTCGGACGTATCGCTGCGGGCGTGCCGATCGAGAGCGTGGCGGGAAACGAAAGTCTCGATCTGGGCGAGCTGCTGCGCCGCGAGGATGTCTATGCGTTACAAGTGCGCGGCGACTCGATGATCGAGGATCACATCTGCGACGGCGACCTTGTGCTCGTCGAACGCACCGGCGAGGTTCGCGACGGGGACATCGTCGTGGCGCTGGTTCGCGGCGCCGAGACGACGTTAAAGCGCTTTTACCGCGAATCGGATACCGTAGCGCGCCTGCAGCCTGCTAACGCCAGCATGCCCCCGCTGCTGGTTCCGCTCGAAGAGCTGGAAATTCAGGGGCGAGTGCTCGCCGTTCTGCGAAAATATCGTTGAATTTTTGCTTTGCGGACCGAAAATCAGCAGATTTATTGTTGAATCCCGTAGCGGCGGCGCAGCTCGGCTTCGGCACGATACCAGTCGTCCTCGGGCGATCCACCTTGCCCGCCGCGCTCCAGCCAATAGAAATAAGCCAGGCGCTCGATCTCTTCGTGTGGGATTACGGGCGAAACAGGGCCCGATTGAGCTGTGCCGTTCGATGCTGCAGCCGCCTGCTTGCGAATACGCGAACGGCGGACCGGAGTCCCCTCCGTTCCGGCGCCGTTCTTGGGTTGCGATTTTCTAGGCATGATCACGAGCTCCCCGTGAAAAATTACAGTCTTTAGCATTCTACCAGAAAGCGGCGCGCGAATGTTATACCAGGCGGGCGCACGCCGGGAGTCGGGCGTCGTGTCCCTTATTCAGCCAGGCGCAGAATTTCGGAAGCCACGCGCAGGAACGCCTGATCCAGCTCGGCCGGAGTCGGTGCCTTGGCGTACAATCCGGCCGGACGCGTCGGGTCGAAGATGGGGCTGTTGCGATCGTTGGCTACCCGCAGGAGGAGTTCGTCGTCGATGGGTTCCGAGGAGGTGCCGCCGAGGCCGATGGTGAAGATCACGGGAGAAAGCGTCGTGTCGTTGCGGATGCGGGCGGCGATGTTGTCAGCGAGGTTGTAAGCCGCGTGCCGAACAGCCTCCCAGCGATCGCTTCGAATCCTTCCCGCGTACGGATGACCGGAGGGGAACAGGTGTGCCGGGGTGGAGAAAGCCTTATACCCCCAGGTCGAGTTGCCGTGGCGATCCGTGTCCGGCACGAAGGCGATGTCCCGCAGAGCTCGCATTCGGTAGCTCCAACCGGAGCCGCCAGCGAAGGCACACCCGGAACAGTTCGATGTGCTCAAAGTATCCTCCGCCATTGTAGGCGAAGTGGAGTCGTCCCGCATCACGCCGGCGGTATAACGGGGGATATCGCCGGAAAACAGCACTGCCATAAATCCATTCTTATTGGCACTGCTGGCACACGGCGAGGGAGGCATGATATAGCGGCAGTAGTCAAGGCATCTGCAACTGCTACCGGTACACCTGCTGGCGCCGCAGCCGATTGGCGTGAGGCCGCTGCAGCCGTATTGACCGTCGCCGTATCGCTCGTCGGCGACCGTCTTCACCGGAAAACTTGCGCTCAACGCGGTCGGTCGGCCGTCCGTAAAGAAGACGATCACGTTGAGCGCGCCGGGTTCGTTGATGTTACGCAGCATCTCGTAGGCCTGCCAAAGAGCCTCCGCGTAGCCTGTATTGCCGCTCATGACCAAACCATTGATCTTGTCGGCCACGTTAGGGCTGGAGCTTTTGAAGGTCATCGAGGGCGGGAAGTCAATGCGGTAATTGCCGCTGAAGCTCACCATTCCCACGCGGTCCCGGCCCTCGGCGAACTTGTTGACGAAGGTAATCGCCGAATTCTTGACCACCGTAGTAGCGCCGGCTTGCGCGATCGACCCCGAGCGGTCGAGCACCAGGATGAGGTTGACGTCGCGGCGGGAGGCGGTGGCGCGCGTGCTCATGCGGGCCGTGTCCTGGCCGAGCAGCCGCAGGAAATAGAGCGGAGCCGTCACCGAAGCTACTCCGGAGACCGTCCGCGTGCGATAGCCGGTCTCCTGCACCGTAGCGGTGAAGCTCAGATTCGAGGTGCCGTAGAGGCCCTCGGGGAAGTTCGCGCGGAAGTACTGCTCCGCCGTCCGACGTGCGCTGTCAATCTGCGAGGCCAGATCCATGCCGCGGCTCAGGGAGCGAGCGCCCGCCAGCACCGCCGCGTCCAGCGCGGCAGAAAGCTTGGTGCGGATCAGATAGAGCAGCCCCACGTCGAAAGCCAAGCCTGCCATGGGCAGGATCACCATCAACACCAGCGTGAGCATGATTAGGATCACGCCTCGCCGGCGCCGGTTCCGCTTCGAATTCAACATGGCCGCCATCCCTCCTCAGAAAATCGACCGCGAATAAACGCCGCCGCCGAATTGCATGCCGGCCAGCGAAAGTTCCGGAGCCCAAAAGTAAGACTCGACCATGAAAGCCAGTTGCCCGGGCGCCATGTCGGGGATCAGAGACAGGAAGCCGACGGCTCTCGTGCTGACGTCGGTGAGATAGGCGCCCTGGGAGATCCAGCCCTCCGATCCGATCAGGCTCGGATTGGGAGTGCCGAAGTTGCTGCTGCGCAGCGAAGCGTTGCCGATCACGATCCGGCGGATGATGACCGGCCAGTACCGGTTGGTGCAGCGAGTGTCGCCCACGGGGAACCCGCCGGCCGCGCACTGTTCGTCGCCCACGTACATGATCTCGGAAAGGATGACGACGCCGTTGCCGCCCGTGCGCGTCATCCCCAGACCGGCCGCCAGCCGCACCACAATGTCCTGATTGCCGGCCAGGGCGAAGTTCAGTCCGCGTGCGAACATCTGCGCGGTGTCGCGCGTCACCTGGACGACGGAGATGCCGCGCACCACGGTTAGGCCCATCATGAAAACGCCCAGCACGAGCGAGATCAGAATGGGCAGCGTGAGCGCTAATTCGATGACCGCGCTGCCTGCGACTCTTGCTTGGTTACGCCGGCTCATAAATGCTCCCCCTAAGCGCGTGTTAGCGCGGCGGCGGAATGCCGCCGGGCGAAGGCTCCATGATCCCGGTGGAACGCGCCGAGATCGTCACCGGGTCCGGGCTTTTGAATAACGGCACAATTGGGCGCCACGAAAAGCCCTCGATGGAGATCTCGACGATGTTGCCGCCCGCGTTGCTGCTGGTCTCGGCCAGCGTGCCCGGAACGAAATAGCGGATCTTTATTTTCTCGGCTCCTTCCTGGCCGCCTAGAAAGCCGATGGCATACTGCTGCACGACACGCCTGATCGAGGCATCGTGCCCCAGACCTTCCATCGTGCGCCCGGTCATTGCGTACCGCACGCCCTCCCGCACCGCATGCTGGAAGGTGGCTTTGAGGAAGATCACCAGGCAGAGGTCGATCAGCAGGAACAGGATGGCGAGGAAAGGCAGCAGACACAGCGCCACTTCGACCACCTGGGAGCCCCGCTGGCGCGCGCGGCGACTGAGCGGAACCTCGCTGGGAGTTAATGTGACGGTTAACCCTGTCGTACTGGTACCACCGTTCCCCTTTTCCGCCGACACTTTCTCCTCTACAATCAAGATGGATCTCGCGGGCAGTTTCTTTACAGCAAACCGCACCTGCGATTAAAAAAGAGGGATTCGGCCGCCGATACGCTGAGCCGGCGGGGCGCAGGGGCCCAAGGCTCGGGGGTAGCCGCTTGTGGCTTGGCAGCGATCAATCGATATCGAAACGACGGGCGAGATCGACCGGCCCCGCGCCACTGAGACGCAGGCCGAGACGCGGAGGACCCTGGACTGTGCCGCTGAATTGATCGCCTGTTACGAAGCCGAGGCGGGCGGTCTTTTCCGTTACGCGGTCCTGTTGCTCGGCAGCGTCCAGGCGGCGGAAGACGTCTTACAGGAAACTTTTCTGCGCCTATTCGCCACGCTCCGTTCGGGAGTGGAAATTCGCGATCGCAGAGCCTGGCTGTTTCGCGTACTGCGCAACGCGTGCCTCGAGCGGCGACGGTACTCGCGCCGGCAGCAGGAAGTCGAGCTGCCCGCCGAGAAGGCGGCACCCGCGGCGAATCCCGAAGCGGACTACCATCGACGACACCTGGCCCGGCAGCTCGCTCGGGCGCTCAGTCCCCGCGAGCTGGAATGCGTCCGGCTGCGCGCCGAGGGGTTGAGCTATGCTCAAATTGCGGACGTCCTTCGGGTGCGCAGCGGGACGGTCGGCGCCCTCCTGAGCCGCGCGCTCGCCAAGTGCCGATCGCTGCTGGCCCGCTGACCGTCGGACGGTCGCCGGTTTTACGGACGCCATGGGCGAGTTCTTCAGGGGAATCCTGTTTCGTTTCCGCCGACGCATTCATCCCGACGTGCAGGCTCTGATTGCCGTGGCCACGGGGTCCGGGGAAGCCCCTCTGCTGGCCGGCTATCACATAGCGCGATGCGCAGGCTGCCGGGAACGGATGCTGACGATGCGCCGACAGTGGCAACAGCTGGTCGCGGCCGGCGCGGCATCGCCCGGGCCTTGGCGGGCGCGGGAGGGCTTGCTCGACGAATTGCTGGCTCTCATCCAGGCCTGGGACCCTTCCGGCCCCATGACGGCGGCCGCTGCCGGCCGACGCGATGCGCTGCACCGGGCCGTGGCCCGCAGGTTGGCCTGCGAGCTGGAGGCGCAACTCGGCCAGCTCGGCGCTGCGCTGGCCGAGCCGGTTCGGGAGCATGAGGCGCCTGTGCCGGCCATGCTGGCGCGAACCAGCCACTTACTCAGCACGTTTCTGGGTTACAGGGCAGCCGTCCGACTCTCGCAAGCTGCCCTCCGACTCGCCGGGAGCCCGCAGAAACGGTGAACGCCCCATCGTGAGCGCGCCAAGCGAGCCTGCGATCGTACGCCGCATCGTCCTGGTAACCAGGATTCATCTGCTGTTCGGTTTCGCGGCGCTGATCCTGTGGTTAACGAGCGGAGAGCCGGTCTGGATCCGCGCTTACCTGCGCTATGCCGGAGGAGCCTTCGTCGTGGGCTTCGCGCTCGTCGAATGGCTCCTCACCTGGCGGGCCTTCCGGGCCTTCGCCCCCGGCGATGTACTTCGACCCGCCTGGCTGCTTATTAGTCTGGCGGCCGCCGCGCGGCTCGCGGGCTTCGTCCTTTCGGAAATTTTTTCGCCGGGACCCGGGCTGCAAGGCCCCCGCTTCATCGCCCAACCTGCTCCCGCGATTCCGCTGGCGCCGCAACATAGGGCGGGACTGGCCCTGGCCGGTCCGGTGGCGCTCCTGCTGTTGAGTCCCGCACTGGCCTTAGTCGGCCGCGCTTACGATCGGCATGGCCTCTCCGGTGAGTTGCGCGCGCGGGACTGGCTGGCGCTGGGCGTCGCCTCGTTCCTGATGGTAGCCGACACGTGGGATGGGATCCGATGGAGCCTCGCCCATGAGGTTCCGCTCGATGCCTACCGCGCGCTCGGCTTCGTTGTCGAGCCGCTGCTGTTGGTTCTGTTATTCCAGGCGCTCACCCTGCGCCGCGCGGCTCTTACGATGGCCGGCGGACTCATCGGCCGTTGCTGGGCGGCCTACAGCGTCGCGGTGTTTCTCACCGTGGTGGGATGTCTGGGACAGTGGGCCGTCAACTACGGCTACCTGCCGCGCCCTGTGCTCATTCCCGTCTGGTACGTCTGGTTCCTGGTTTCAGCCGCCTTCGCCGCGGGACCGGCCTACCAGCTCGAAGCGCTGCGGCGCGTGCAGCGCGGGCTGCTGCCGGAGGTCCGTCTGTAGACCGCAACAGCGCTGCTCAGGCCGCGCTGACGGGGACCTCGGCCTTGCGGTAGTTGCACTTCGGGCAACGAACCTGCGTTGCGCCGCGCGAGCGCCGCTCGACCAGGAACGCATGACCGCACTCGGGGCAGGCCTCCGGCAGGGGTTTGTGCCAGAGCACGAACTTGCAATCCGGATAGCGCTCGCAGCCGTAGAACGTCCGGCCGCGCCGCGAGCGCCGCTCGATGATCTCGCCCTGGCCGCACTCCGGGCACTGCACACCCGTGCCGGTGCGCTTGACATACTTGCACTGCGGGTGGTTCGAGCAGCAGGTGAACTCGCCGTAGCGGCCGTCGCGAACCACCAGTTGCGCGCCGCACTCGGGGCACTGCTCGTCCAGGGGTCGATCCGGCTTGCGCTCCTGCCGCTCGATCCGCCGGGTGGTCTTGCACTCGGGATAGCCCGTGCACGCGTAAAACGGCCCGTAGCGGCCGCGCCGCAACACCATGGGACGACCGCAGTTTTCGCAGTACTCCTGATCCTCCTGCTCGCTCAAGGCCGAGGCATCCAGCTCCGGCAGCTCGACCTTCAGATCGCGCGTGTTGGTGCACTCGGGATAGCCCGAGCAAGCCAGGAAGCTGCCGTGCCGTCCCCAGCGAATGACCATCGGGCGGCCGCATTTCTCGCAGGTTTGGTCCGTGGGACGCTCCAACACCTTGAGGTTGGTCATCTGGCGCTCGGCGCGCTCCAAGTCCTTCTGGAACTTTTCGTAGAACTCGCGCATTGCTTCACGCCAGTCCCGCTTGCCCTCTTCGATCTCGTCCAACTCCTCTTCCATCCGCGCCGTGTAGCGGACCTCGAAGATGTCGTCGAAGTTCTCCACCAGCAGGTCGGTGACGACCATGCCCAGCTCGGTAGGCACGAAGCGGCCGCCTTGCTTGGTCACGTACCCACGCTCCTGGATGGTCGAGAGGATGGTCGCGTACGTAGACGGCCGGCCCACGCCGTCCGCCTCCAATTGCTTGACCAGGCTGGCCTCGGTGTAGCGCGGCGGCGGCTCGGTGAAATGCTGTTCGGGAACGAGCTTGCGCAGCTTCAGCGTCTCGCCTTCGCGGACCTCGGGCAACTTGTGCTTGAGTTCCTCGTCCTCTTCGTCGGCCTGGTCTTTCCCTTCCTCGTAAACCGCCATGAAGCCCTCGAACTTGCGGACCGAACCGGTGGCGCGGAACAGGTACTCGGCCCCGTCCTTGCCGCGCGCCGTAACTTCGATGGTAGTCTGATCGAACAGCGCGGGAGTCATCTGCGAAGCGATGAAACGTAGCCAGATCAGCCGATAGAGCTTCAGCTCGTCTTCCTGCAGGTAGGGCGCGACCGCTTCGGGCGTGTAACGCAGCGAAGTGGGGCGAATGGCCTCGTGCGCATCCTGAGCCTCTTTCTTGCTGCGGAAGACGTTGGGCGTCTCGGGCAGGTACTCGCGCCCGAACTTCTCGGCGATAAACGCGCGCACCTGCCCCAGCGCCTCTTCGGAGACGCGCGTCGAATCCGTGCGCATGTAGGTGATCAGGCCCACAGGGCCTTCCTCGCCCAGATCCACGCCTTCGTAGAGGCGCTGCGCCAGGGCCATCGTGCGCTTGACGCTGAAGCGGAGCTTGCGCGCCGCCTCCTGCTGAAGGGTGGAGGTAATGAAGGGCGGCGGGGGTTGCCGGCGCTTCTCGCGCCGCTCCACCGAGGAGACCTTGAACGTAGCGCCTTCCAGTTGCGCCACGAGCTCGCGGGCGGCGGCCTCGTCGGGGATCTCGACGGCTTGCCGGTCGCGCTTGATCAGCCGCGCCGTGAAGGCGGGCGGCTTGCGCGCCTGCAGGTGGGCGTCGATCGTCCAGTACTCGCGCTTCTGGAAGTTACGAATCTCGCGCTCGCGCTCGACGATGAGCCGCAGCGCAACGGTCTGCACGCGCCCCGCCGAAAGTCCCCGGCGAACCTTGTCCCACAGCAGCGGCGAGATCTTGTAGCCGACCAGTCGGTCCAAAATGCGGCGCGCCTGTTGGGCCTCGACCAACCGCAGATCGACGCTGCCGGGGTTCTCGAACGCCTTACGCACCGCGTTGGCGGTGATCTCGTGAAACATGACCCGATGGATGGGGGGGCCGCCGTTGCGCTTGCCTTCGAGTTCCTGCTGGAGGTGATAGCAGATGGCTTCGCCCTCGCGGTCCGGGTCGGCCGCCAGATAAATGCGCTCGGCCTTCTTCGCCGCCTGTTTGATTTCCTGAAGCAGCTTCTTCTTGCCCTCGATCAGCACGTAGGTGGGCTTGAAATCGTGCTCGATGTCCACGGCCAACTCGTTCTTGGGTAGGTCCTTGATGTGCCCGAGCGAGGCCTTCACCACGAAGTCTTTGCCCAGATACTTGCTGATCGTGCGGGCCTTGGCCGGAGATTCAACAATGACCAGCGATTTCGCCATACGACGAAGAAGAAGCGGAAGCGGCCGGCTCGCGCCGGCGCCGGTCCAGCGGGATGCTTCACGAGGACCGGGACTCTCCCCACACTTTAACAAAATTCTTCCCGGGGAGTTGGCGCACGAGTCCGGCCATCTCGAGCTCGAACAATGCCGCGACGATCTCCGAGGAGCTCAACTCCTCGAAGGCTTCCAGCAGTCGGTCCAGATGCGTCGCTTCATCGACGCGCAGACGGGCCAGCACGCGACGCGCCGCATCGCTGACGGCGTCGTTCGTATCGGCGCGGCGTTCGCGCATCCCGGGCACGCCGAACAGTCGCCCTTCCGCTTCCAGGGCTAGGCGCTGGCGATCTTCGAGCGACAACTCCACGAGGACGTCGTCGGCGTCCTGCACCAGCTTGGCGCCCTGCTTGATGAGCAGATTCGGTCCCCAACTCATGCGGGAGGTGATGTTGCCGGGCACGGCGAAGACCTCCCGGTTCTGTTCCAGCGCCAGCCGCGCCGTGATCGAGCTGCCGCTGTATTGAGCGCCTTCCACCACGAGCACGCCCGCGCTGAGCCCGCTGATGATGCGGTTGCGGATGGGGAAATTCTGCGGATACGCCGGGGTCCCCATGGGGAACTCCGAAAGCAGGAGGCCACGCGCGGCGATCTGCTCGGCCAAGCGCCGATTCTCCACGGGATAGACCACGTCCACGCCGCAACCCAGCACAGCCACGGTGGGCGCGCCCGCGGCTAGCGCCGCTTTGTGGGCGGCCGTGTCAATGCCGCGGGCCATACCGCTGACGATGACCAGACCTGCGCGAGCCAGATCGCCCGTCAGCCGCTCGGTGGCAGCCAGCCCGTACGGAGTCGCGCGGCGCGTTCCCACCACCGCCAGCATTACCGAATCCAGCACTTCGAGGCTCCCCTTGGCGAACAGGACCACCGGCGGATCGAAGATTTCGCGGAGTCGCCAAGGGTAGCGATCATCGTTCAGGGTGAGAGCCACGGCGCCTGCGGCACGCATTTTCTCCTGTTGGATGACGGCGTCTTCGAAGGCGCAGCCGCTGGCCAGGCTCTGGGCCACGCTGCCGCTCAGGCCCAGCGCTTCCAGCTCGCTGCGTGGGGCCGCGAAGACTGCCTGCGGCGTGCGGAAATGCTCGATCAGCCGAGCCATCCAGCGCGTCCCCAATCCCGGCGTCATGCGCAAGGCGAGCCAATAAAGCTCCTCTTCGCGCGTCATACGGCCGGCGACCATCGCCATGCCCAGGACCTCCTGCTCCTTATGGTTTTGGTGCAGACGGACGGTTCAGCCTCTCAACGGGTCGGCGCCAGTGCTCTGACCCGGTTGCGTAACTCCTAGTACCACCGAGGGATTGCTTGTCAGACAAAGCCACCCGAGAATGTATTACGTGCGCAACTTTGTGCTACGCATGCGTCCGCCCTTCGCTATCAGCTTTCCTATCTGTCGCGCCCGCCGGTGGTTGCGGCACGGGCTGCTGGCCGCCATTCTGGCGGGGACGCTCGGCGCCACACCGATCCTGAGTGTGGATCCATTTTCAGGCCCCTGGGACATCGTGGCTCAAGCGCGAAACGGCCGCACGGGGTGGGAGGCCGCTCTGTTCAGCCCGGACAACGCGCCGACGTACATGAATCCCTACGGCGCGCCCGTCTGGTCCTACGGCAATCCTTACCCGTTCCACCTTCAGTACCTTTACGCGACGGGCACGACTATTTGGAGCATCGACTTCAATCGGAACGGCGCCTTCGAACCGGGCGAATCGGCAATTCACGTATCGGCCTCGCTGGCCGGCCGCAGTTTCCGCTATCTGAACCTTTTCATCCAAGGCAACAACCAAGGCAACGGTCCCGCTACGGCGACAGCTCAAGATCTTTCCGTCAACGGGGTCTCCTTCGGCACTTTCACCAGCGGCAACTCCGTGCTGCAAGTGCTATTCACCGACAGCCAGGGTCTATTCGGCAACCTCGACGTGCGCGGTTCGCTGATCTTCTCGGCCAACGGGAACTCCGATGAACGGCCTCGGCTCTGGCTGCGGCTGGGTTCCGCCGAGCCCTTCCAGGAGCCTGCGGATCCCAGTCCCGTTCCGGAGCCGTCGACGTTGATGTTGCCGGCCCTCGGGTTGGTCACACTGACCCTCTTCGAAACCCGGCGTCGCCGGGCAGGACTTCGCTGAACCCGTTACAGCCCGGGCGCCCAGGCGGGCATGACGTACGCATAGAATACCGTCACCAGCCCGATCAGCGACGCCAGCAGGACGCTATGCCGGAGGGTGAAGCGGAAGAGGCGCCCTTCGTCGGCCCGAGCCATGGAGGTGGCGGCGGCCGCTACCGCGATGCTTTGCAGGCTGATCATCTTGCCCATAACCCCACCGGCTGAATTCGAGGCCGCCATAAGCACCGGGTTGAAACCGAGCCGGCCCGCGGTGATCACCTGCAAGTTGCCGAACAAAGCGTTGGCTGACGTGTCCGAGCCCGTAAGAAAAACCCCGAGCCAGCCCAACATCGCGCTAAAGAAGGGAAAGAGAGCGCCGGTTGCGGCGAAGGCCAGGCCCAGCGTGGCCGTAGCGCCCGAGTAGTTCATCAAGAAGGCCAATCCTAAGACGGCGGCGATGGTGAGCTCAGGCAAGGCGAGTTGCTTACACGTGGCCCAAAACACGCGTCCGAACCGGAGCGGCCCCATTCGCAAAAGCAAAGCCGAGAGCAGTGCTGCAAACAGGCAGGCGGTACCCGAGGCGGCCAGCCAGTTGAAGTTGTAAACCGCGGGATAGGGCGAGGGAGCGGGCGTGACCGGCGGCATCCTTTCGATCGAATGGTGCAGCGCCGGCCAGGCGAACTCGATCCGGTAGGAATTCAGGAAGCCCCGCACTGGCGGCCAGCCCCACAACAGGACGAGGATGACGAGGAAAGCGTACGGACCCCACGCCAGCAGAAGTTCACGCCGGCTGTGTCTACGTAGTACCGTGGGCTGCGGATCCGCGTTTTCGAATTCGAAACGATCGCGCGGCTTCCAGACCACCAGAAGCAGGATGAGCGCGCCGATTGTAGCCAGCGAACTAAGGATATCGGTCAACTGCGGCCCGATCCAGTTGGAGGCCACGAACTGCATCCCGGCAAAGCTCAGGCCGCAGGCGGCCACAGCAGGCAGCACGGGCTTCATCACCCGCCAGCCGCCCATGACCATGATCAGGTAGGCGGGCACGATGAGCGACACGGGCGCGCATATGCGCCCTGTAGCCGCACTCAGCTTGTCCATGGGCAGGCCGGTGACCGTGGCCAGCGTCAAGATGGGCGTGCCGATGGATCCGAAAGCCACCGGAGCCGTATTTGCCAGCAGGCAGATGCCGGCAGCGTAAAAAGGCGAAAAACCCAGCCCAGCCAACATGGCCGCAGCCACAGCCACCGGCGTCCCAAAGCCGGCCGCCCCCTCGATGAAGGCTCCGAATGCGAAGGCAATCAGGAGCGCCTGGATCCGGCGGTCGTCCGTCAGACCGCCCACCGAGTCCTTGACGATCTCGAACTTTCCGGTTTCCAACGTGATGCGGTAAAGCAAAATGGCGCAGAAAACGACCCAGCCGATTGGAAACAGACCGAAGGCGGCGCCGTAAGTCGTCGCTGCCGCCACCGTGCTCGCGGGCATCCGGTAGGCAACCAAGGCCACGATCGCTGCTGTCCCCAGCCCGCTCAACGCGGCCACCCAGGCGGGCTTCCGCTTGACCCCCAGCAAGTAAAGCAACACGAAAACCGGCGCCGCCGCCACGACGGCGGAAAGCGCCAGACTGTCGGCCACTGGTGTGTAGTTCTGCCTCCACATGCGTAGCTGCCATTGTTACCGGAGACCATGCTGCACTGTCAAGCGAGCCCCTCGCGAGCGTTTCTTGTCTAAGGATGCCGTCGTACCCATCGGCAGCGCGCGGTCTCGCCGTATCCTCTTGGCGATGCGCGCCAAAAGCGCCCGGGGACTCATGCCTTGCTGCCATTGTGCTGCTTAAGGAGAGCGCGCCCGCTTCGCTGGGCGAGCGGTGCAGCAGATTCGGGCGTCCGGCAGCCACCTAGCTACGGCCATACACCGTCCTTCATCCATCCGCGGTTGACGCGAGCACGCCCGTTCCTAATAGCGCCTCCCCCTTCCCCATCCAGGGCGACTCAGCGGCGGACTGCGCCAAACCCTCGTCCAGGGCGGGGCGCACCGTAGTCCGTTGCACCTCCGACGACGTCCGCGCAACTCGGGCACGACGGTCCGTCCGGCGAACCTACGGCGGCATGGGAGGCAGCTTGCAATCCTGCAAGCAGGCGGACTCCACACTTTTGGCCGGCCGCTCTTTACCGGTCCATCGGCGGCCCTTCTCCGGCGACCGGTCGCACGAACGGCACCGGGCTGTGGATGCGTCCGAGACCGCGGTGCGGAATGGGTGGCGGCATCGTACCGGACGCCTCCTCGCCCGCGCACGGAAAGCCGAGCAGCGTTCAGTCATCTTCTGCGGAGCGCAGGAAGCAACGCCTCCCATGCGAACCTTCTGACGCCTGGCAGAGACCTGCCCTAGGCCGGGTGGCCGCTGCCCGCCAAAGCCGTGACGTTGACAAGGGCGCACGAAACGAACGAAGTTTCGGGGAAGCTTTGTGATAACTGCCGCTGCCGCGTCGAGTCTATTGCGCTTTGTTGGTTGAGGAGTAGAAAACAAAGCTTTTGAACGACCCGCCTAAGCGGCGAATTCTCAGCGAGGGGAAGGCTTGAATTTTCGAGATAGCCGCGCCCGGGATGGCTGGGTTAGCCGGGCAATGCCGAACGCCGGGCGGTCTCGTGCTACCCTATCCGGTAACGTTTAGCGCATTGTGGTAGAGTGAGACGCAAACCGTAGCGCCGGGCAAAGGAAAGTGCACTATGCTGCGCAGGGATCTCTTCGCTGGTTTGTCTCTGCTCGTGCCCCTGGCGAACCCGTGGCAGGAGAAAGGCAAAGGCCGTGCGCGGGAGCAGACAGGCAAGACCGCCGCGGGGGTCGCGGTTGCCATTCTCACCGCACAGGACAGGGAGATCCTGCGGGAATGGGCCAGAAGCTTCGGCCCCGATCTGCCGCCAGGCCTGGCCAAGCGCGCGGGAGACCTGCCCCCGGGCCTTGAAAAACAACTTGTTCGCAAAGGCCGCCTGCCGCCGGGGCTCGAGAAGCGCATCGTGCCTATCCCGTTCGAGATCGAACGCCGGCTGGCGCCTCTCCGCAGCGGCCTCGTACGCGGCGCGATTGCCGGCCGGATCATTGTCTACAATCCTTCGACGCGGGTGATCTTCGACGTCTTCTTCCCCCTTGATTGATCCCTGACGTAAAGCGCGGTCTGTTACGTGCGCGCCGCTTTCACGAGGTGGGATACTGTTAGGCAGTATGCTGGCCGCTACCGTCATGGGGATGCTTCTGGCCGCGGCGCCCGCCCTGACGCCGGAACAGCGTGCTCTGGTCGAGAAACTCGAGCGCGCTCTGCTGGCGCCGTGCTGCTATCAGGAGGTCGTCGCCACGCACAACAGTGAGCAGGCGCGAGCCATGCGCGCAGAGATCGCCGAGATGGTCGTGTCCGGGCGCGGCGAACGCGAAATCCTCGACTATTACAAGCAACGATACGGAGCCCGGATTCTGGCCGAGCCTGAAGGCGCGCAGTGGTGGATCATGAACGTCGTGCCCGTGCTTATGCTGGTGGGCGGCGGAGTGGTTGTAGCCTTGATCCTCCGCAAGTGGCGGCGCGCCGCGGAGGCCGGTGACGTTCCTGCCTGAGGAGGATGCGATAGAATTGTCCGCGTACGCGATCCGGCAGCGTGGGGGGCACGCGGCGGGGCACGCACCCTGAGAAGCCGGGGGTAACCTGATGCAGAGGATCGGGCGGTACGAGATCCTGGACGAGCTGGGCCGGGGAGCCATGGGCGTCGTGTACCGGGCCCGTGATCCCAGCATCGGCCGCTTGCTCGCCATCAAGACGATCCGGATGGCGGGGCTCGCCGATCCTGTAGAGAGCGAGCGACTGCGCGAACGCATGCGGCGCGAGGCTCACTCGGCCGGAATTCTCTCCCACCCGGGCATCGTCGTCGTCTACGACGTCGGTCAGGAGGGCGATCTGGCTTACATTGCCATGGAGCTCGTCGCCGGTCGCAGTCTGGAAAGCCTGATGGAGGACAAAGAGCCGCTGAGTCGGGAGACCATCCTGAGCGTCCTCCGTCAGACCGCGGCCGCGCTGGATTACGCGCACAGGAAGGGAATCGTTCATCGCGACATCAAGCCGGCCAACATCCTGATTAGCGAAGACGGGGTCGTCAAGATCACGGATTTCGGGGTGGCGAAGATCTCCAGCTCGCAGCAGTTGACCATCGCCGGAACCGTGCTGGGCACGCCCAACTACATGTCACCCGAACAGGTGCAGGGCAAGCCGGTCGACGGGCGCGCCGACCAGTTTTCGCTCGCCGTCATCGCCTACGAGTTGCTTACCGGGCAGAAGCCTTTCACGGGCGACACGCTCACAACGGTTCTTTACAAGATCGTGGCCGAGCAACCGCGGCCGCCGCAGGAGATCAATCCGTCGCTGCCGTGGCCTGTTTCGCTCGTGCTGAACCGAGCGCTGGCCAAGGATCCTGCCGAGCGTTATCCCACCTGCGCCGAATTCATTGAGGCGTTGGAAAAAGCGCTGGAAACGAAGGCGGACTGGCGGGCAGGCCAGCGGGCAGGTGAGGAGGCGTTGCCCACCGCCACCGTGGGCACCACGGTCAAAGAGCAGGTGGCGGCACGCGTCGAGGAAGCGGTCGCACCGCCTCTCTCTGCGCCGGCCCGACCACGCCGACGGACTCCGGTGGTGGTTTTGGCGCTGGTCGGGTTCGTGACCCTGGCAGGGGGGCTGTTCCTGGCATGGAAGCGAATGGGCGGTTCGGCTCGACTCGCCGAGTCCTCGGTCCTGACGCCCGGACCGCAGACGCCATCAAAGCCGTCGCCGATGCCGGAGGGGGCGCCTCAGGCCACCGCTCCGGCGGCAACACCGGCAGACGTTCAAGCCCGCGGTCCCCTCAGCCAGCCCGCACCGCCCGCCCCGCTTACCAAGCCCGTGCAGACACCTACCACATCCCCCGTCACCGAACCGTCCTCCGCGGCCCAGAAGACGTCCGGCAGCGGGGCGCAGGCGGCCACGGCCGGCCAGCCTCGCGGGGGGCAGCAGGAGTCAGCTCCGCTTGCACCCGCCCAATGGCCCCCGAGCGTCACCCCTGGGGCCCCACCACGCAAGCCCGGGGTTGCCGCCAGCGAGTACAAGTTGATGGTGACCTCCAGTCCGCCTGGCGCGGAGGTTGTATTCGACGCAAACCCCGACCTGCGATGCAAAACGCCGTGCAGCGTAACCTTGAGCCCCGGGCGGCACACTCTGGTTGCCACGCTGCCCGGCCATCGGCCCGAGATGCGCATCCTCGAAATGAGCGGCCCTCGCGAAATCTTCTTATCCATGACGGCGCAGACGGGCACCGTGCGCATTGAGACGGCACCCGCCGGAGCGCAGATCCTGCTCAACGGCCAGGCGCGCGGGGAGACCACGCCCGCCACACTCACTCTGCCCATTGGCAAGTACCAAATCGAGGTGGTCAAAGACGGCCGCCGAGACCAACAGGTCATCGAAATCAAGGAGGGCGCCTTGGTGCGCCTGTTTTTCCAGCTCGGCCAATAGCCTCCCCAGCTCGCCGGCAAGTTCAGCGGATGTTTCCGGCTGTGAAACTCACATAGGCTGTATTTACCTAACCTTCGCTGATCCAACTCGACCTTCGCCGAACCTTCTGCAAATTCGCTGCGGGCGCTAGGCCCCACGCGCCTGGGGTCGGATTGAGCTTGCGCTGTCCGGCCCCGTCTCGGGAAGGTTTGATAGTTTGTCAAAAAACCCTCGAGGCCTTGCGATCGAGACTAACTAAGTGCTGCGGGCGATTCATCGCGTGAAATACGAGGCTGCGCGACGCGACGACGTCAACGTGGCGGTTAGAATTTGTCGACAAACTCCTAACGTCGCAGCGTCTTCGAGCCGCGACGTGGGTGGCGCGGCAAGCGGGATCGACCCTGCTCGAGGTAGCGGGACAGTAGGCGCGCGCGGGGACCTCGACTGGGCGCGGGACGTAGCCGCTTCCCAGGCGGCGCCAAGCATGAGGTTCCGGCTGCAGTGCCGTTCGGCCGGCCTCACAAAGCGCCGGACGCTTCGGCCGCCGGGCTCAAACGAGCGCGCGCGGAAGCCAATTCCATGAAGTGCTGCGGCCAAGGGCGCGATGCGACGCGTCCGGCCGCCGCCCCCGACTCTGGCCGTCGACCTGAGGATTCAGGCGGCCGCGGACGCTGCCAAGAGGGAGCGACCCTTTGCGCCGTCGCGGAGCGCGCGGAACGGTTCCCTCAGTACGTTAACAGCGCTTCGGCCGCGCACACGAGATCTTCGACTTGAGGAAGAATCTCGTTCTCGAGGCTCGGGTTGTAGGCGACCCAGGTATCGAGCGCAGCCACGCGGCGTACCGGTGCGTCCAGGCATGCGAACAATTCGTCGGCGATGCGTGCTGCGATCTCAGCGCCGTATCCGAAGGAAAGGCAGTCTTCGTGAGCGACGATCACACGCGCCGTCTTGCGGACTGACTGGCAGATGGCTTCCCAATCGTAAGGCGCCAGCGTGCGCAGGTCGAGGATCTCGATGGTGCAATCCGGGTTCTTCTGTTCGATGAGCGTAGCCGCCTGCAAGGCTTTTTGCACCAGGGCGCCGTAAGTCACGATGGTCAGCGAGCGCCCCACTTTGACCACGCGCGCCTTGCCGAAGGGGATCGTGAAGTCGGGTCCCGGGTAGGGCGAGCGGTTATAGGGTTCCCGGTAAAGTTTCTTGTGCTCCAAGAAAAGCACGGGGTCGTCGGCCCGCAGCGCGGTGCGCAGCAATCCGCAGGCGTCCAATGCGTTCGAGGGCATGACCACGCGCAGACCCGGGATGTGCGTGAACTCCACCTCGCCGCACTGGCTGTGGTAGATGGCGCCCCCTTGCAGGTAACCACCGATCGCCACCCGAATCACCGCAGGACAGCAGAAGCCGTTGTTCGAGCGCCAGCGCAGCGTGGCCAGCTCATTGCGAATCTGCATCATGGCCGGCCAGATGTAATCGAAAAATTGGATCTCGGCCACCGGCTTCAGGCCGCGGGTCGCGAGTCCGATGGCCCGTCCCACGATGGCCGCCTCCGCCAGCGGCGTGTTAAAACAGCGGCGGCTGCCAAACTCAGTCTGAAGGCCGTGGGTGGCCTTGAAGACGCCCCCTTTTCCCTTGACGCGCGGTAGGTTTTCCTCGCGACTGCAATCGGCCACGTCCTCGCCGAACACCAGGATGCGCGGGTTGCGCCGCATCTCGTCCCGCAGCGTGCGGTTGATGGCGTCCACCATGGTCAGGGGAGCGCCTTCGAAAACCGGGTCGGCAGCGAACTGCTCCGAAGTGGGGTCGACGCGGTCCGAATAAAGATGGAGCAGGGCGGAGCCGGAAGGAGGATCGGCGGCGGCGAGAGCCTTTTCCGTGGCCTCTTGGACCTCGCGCTCCACCTCATCGAAGAGGAGTTGGAGGCGATGGCGGTCCAGCACCCCCTCCGCCAGCAGAAACTCGGGGAAGCGCTGAATCGGGTCGCGCGCAGCTTCCGCTTCGCGCTCCTCCGGGGTCTTGTACAACCGCTCGTCGTCGGAGAGCGAGTGCGAGTAAGGCCGGATGACGTGCGCATGGATCAGGGCCGGACCCCGGCGGCTTCGGCACCAGGCCGCGGCCTCGCGCACTGCCTGATAGGAGGCCAGGAAATCGGTGCCGTCCACCTCGAGGACCAGCAGATCGGGAAAACCGCGGACCAACCGGGAGATGCTGCCCCCGGCCGTCTGCCGCTCAATGGGCACCGAAATCGCCCAACCGTTGTCCTCGATCAGGAACAACACGGGCAAGCGGTCCAGGCAGGCCACGTTGAGTGCCTCCCAGAACTCGCCCTCGCTGGTGGCCCCATCGCCCGAGCTGACCAGCGTCACCTCGTCGCCGTTGGAGTTCAAATACACGGAGGCATGGGCGCACCCCACCGCCTGCAGGAACTGCGTGCCCGTGGGTGACGAGGCGCTGACGATGTGCAGTTCAGGCGAACCCCAGTGCGACGGCATCTGCCGTCCGCCCGAGGCGATGTCGTCCGCTGCACCTACCGCCTGAAGCAACATCTGCTCAGCGGTTACGCCCAGCGCCAGACACATGGCGCGATCGCGGTAGTAGGGATAGAACCAGTCATAGCCCGGTCGCAGAGCCATGCCTGCGGCGGCGCTGACGGCTTCGTGGCCCGCGCCCGAGATTTGGAAGTAGATCCGGTTCTGCCTCTTGAGCAGAATCTCGCGATCGTCCAGTCGGCGTGACATCTGCATCACGCGCAGAGCGCGGATCAGATGATCGGTCTCCAGTCCGGCGAAACGCGCCAGCAGATCGGGCCCCGGTTGCGTGGTGGGCGGCGTGGTCATCCCCGCATCCTCCCGCTTCAAGTGTAGCCCGGCCGCCGGTGGCTCCGTCAGGGGCCCTTACGGTGCCGGCGGCCGGAGCCGTAAGCTGGATGTTATGTACGATCTGGCGTTCTTCCGCTCCCACCTGGAACTTATCGCTCAACGCCTGGCCACGCGGGGCTATACGCTGGAAGTCGAGCAGTTCCGAGAGCTGGATGCCCGGCGCCGGGCGGCTCTCACCGAGAGCGAGCGCTTGAAGGCCTGGCGGAACGCCGAAAGCGCCGAGATCGGCCGACTCCGAAAGCAGGGCGTGGACACCACCGAGCGCCAGCAAAAGGTTCGCGAGGCCGGTGAGCGCATCGCGGCGTTGGACCGCGAGGCGGAGGAGCTGGACGAGCAATTCCGCCGCCTGCTCGCCAGCGTACCCAACCTCCCGCACGAGACCACGCCTGTCGGGCGGAGCTCGGAGGATAACGTCGAGATGCGACGCTGGGGCGAGCCGCGGCAGTTCGGCTTCACCCCCAAGCCGCATTGGGAGCTGGGTCCGGAACTGGGCATCCTCGATCTGGAGCGGGCGGCCAAGATCACGGGCGCCCGCTTCGCCGTCTACTGGGACCTGGGCGCCAAGCTGGAGCGCGCGCTCATCAACTTCATGCTCGATGTGCACACTCGCGAGCACGGCTACATCGAGGTCCTGCCCCCCTTCCTCATCAACTCCGCGAGCCTGTTCGGCACCGGCCAGCTGCCCAAATTCGCCGAGGATCTTTTCAAATGCGAAGGCTGCGACTTCTGGCTGGCGCCCACGGCCGAGGTGCCGGTAACCAATCTCTTCCGCAACGAGACATTGGATGCCGACAGCCTACCCATCAAATTGACCGCCTATACTCCCTGCTTCCGCAGCGAGGCGGGTTCCTACGGACGGGACGTGCGCGGCATCATCCGCCAGCACCAGTTCCAGAAAGTGGAGTTGGTGAAATTCACGCGCCCTGACCAGAGCTACGACGAGCTGGAGAGCCTGACGCGCGACGCCGAGGATATTCTCGAGCGCCTGGGACTGCCGTATCGCCGAGTTGTGCTGTGCACGGGCGATCTGGGCTTTTCGGCTGCGAAGACTTACGATCTCGAAGTTTGGCTACCCGGTCTCAACGAGTACAAGGAGATCTCCTCCTGCTCGAATTTTGAGGCCTTTCAGGCGCGTCGGGCAGGCATCCGCATGAAGACCGGCCGCGGCAAGTCCGAGTATGTTCACACGCTCAACGGCAGCGGACTGGCCGTGGGAAGGACCTGGGTAGCGGTGGTGGAGAACTACCAGCAGGCCGACGGCAGCGTGATCATCCCCGAAGCGCTGCGTCCATACCTCGATGCGGAGCGGATCACGCCGCGGGGCGAGCTCAAGTAGAAAAAGGGCGGCCGCGCGCGGCGACCGCCCTCCGCAGAATCGTAGCGCTCAAAAGTCCAACCGCAGGCCCATCGTAATGATGCGCGGGCTGAGTTGCGGAGCGGTGGGCCGCCCGAAATTGGGATTGCCCACAGTGCCCACCACGCCTCCGAAGCACGTGCGGTTGAACAGGTTGAAGGCGTCTGCGCGATAGACCAGGTCGATCGAACGATCGCCCGCGTAGTTGAACTTGAACCGCTTCTGGATCGAAACATTCTCGGAAAGAATGGGCGGATTGCGGAAGTCGCTGAAGAAGATGGCCGCGTTGCCGAGCTGGAACTGCCCGGGCAGCGCGAAGGGTGAACGCTCGCCGGAGTTGAACCAGCGGATGGCGGGATTGTCCGGGTCGAGCGAGGTCCGGCTGACGCCCGTGCGGATGGGATTGCCCGTCACGTTCGCTTTCTTGAAGCGCGTGAAGAGCACGCCGGAGCCCAGCGTGTTGGGCGCCTCGACCTTGATCAGGTTGCCGCTGTAATAGCGCTGGGCGGCAGCGATCGTCCAGTGCCCCACGATCAGATCGAGCCAGCGATTCTGCGTGTTCAGGAACCGCTTGCCCCGGCCGAAGGGCAGATCGTAGCTGTTGAGCACGTTCAGCACGTGAGGCTGGTCGAAGTGCAGGAACGATTTCATGTCACGAATGTTGTAGTTATCCTGCGCCCACACCTGCGACTGGGTGAAGACCTGTCGGTAGTGAGCCAGCGCCAGGCTCTTCGACCAGGTGTACGCCGTCATCATCTGCCAATCGCCGAAGCGCCGCTCGACTTTGATCTGCAAGGAGTCGTACCAGTTGCGGCCTACGCCCGCGTTGCGCGAGATCACGCCGAAGTACTGCGGGTAAGGCCGCAGCGCCTGCGCCAGAGTGTAGTTGTCCGGGAAGGTGGGGAAAGGCTTGCGGAAACCGGCCGCCGCCACCTCGGGGTCGCTTATGCGCTTTTGCAAAAGCGAGCCAAGCGAGAGCCGGCTCACAGGCAGCTGGTTGAGCTCGATGGAAGAGTTCAAGCGGCTGCCGCGGTTGCCCACGTAAGCGATGTCGAATAGGAAGTTCCTATACTCGTGCTGGATGTTGAAGCTCCAATTGTGGATGCGGGGCGCCAAGCCGAAGGTCGGCCCCATGACGTCGACGTCCTGAAAGTTCCCGTAGGCCGGATCGAGGAAAGGCGGCGGCTGAAAGTTGGGCGGCAGCGGGATTCCGTTGTCCCAGTTCAGCACCGGGTTCAGTCCGTCGGAATCCCAAGTGACGCCATAATAGGCGCCGAACCCAACGCGGCAGCCGCAGCCGCCGTTACCCAGCGTCTGATAGTAAATGCCGTAACCGCCGCGCAGGACGGTCTTGTCCAAGATACGGTAAGCGAAGCCGATCCGCGGGCCGAAGTCGCCGTAGTCGGTAGGATAAAAGCGCTTCTTACCCACGCGACCGGCGCCGAAACCGGCGAAGACCAGGGCGCCCGGCAGCCCGCCCGCGCCGGGGTTGGGCTTCGTCAAATCCACGTGCGAGTAATTGCCGTCCTTCTCGTACCAGCCTTCAGGCACTTCATAGCGCATGCCCAACGTGAGGGTCAGCCTGGGGGTGACCTTCCAGTTGTCCTGGCAGTAAACAGCCTGGTAACCGTAACGCGCCTCGCCCGGGATGACCGGCAGCGGCGTCATCGCCGCCTGATCCACCGCGCCAAGAAGCAGGCTGGCGAAGGCGTGGCCGGTCGTTGCGATGGCGGTGGGCGAAGCCGTCTGCGAGCGGGCGAAGACGTAGCGCCCGTTCGTTCCGGCCAGATCGGGCGGATCCGAGAAGGTCCGCAGGCGGCGGAAATCCCAACCCATTTTGATCTCGTGCTTGCCGCGAATGACCGAAAGCGATTGCGTGAAGTGGAAGGTCCAGTTGAACTGGGTCCCGTTAGAGACCTTGCCATCCTGAACACCCCAGGCGCTCAAACCGTCGGCGCCCGTGAAGCGCACCACGGGGAACGCGTCGGAGAGGCCGGAAAGCGGCAGGCCGATTCGGGAGCCCCAACCCTTCTGAGCGGGATTGTCCCAGCCTTGCTGCTGCCGTGTGAAGCCGAAGGTGGAGTGCAGCAGCACCGTGGGGCTGATGACCAGGTCATGGTTGAGACGGTAATTCTCGGGCCGTTGCGTGTTGGCGCCGAGGCCCGTCCCGAGCGGACCCGGGAAAGTGAACGTGTTCTGAACGTTCTGGTTTTGGCGGCTCATGTAATAAGCGAACCGGTTATTGGCCGTGACGGCGTGATCGAACTTCAGGCTCCAGTGAGTGTCGTCGATCACCTGCTGGTTGGTGAACTGATAGTTACCGGTGAGCGTGGGTAGGTTGGCGTCCGGGATCAGCGGCACCACGTTCTGCGAGACTTTGCTCCAGCGGCTGCGCGGAATCACTTTGCCCGGGAAGGGCTGGCGCGTGTTGCCTGCGGTAGTCAGCGGGTCATAAATCAACTGCGGCACCTCGTTAAAATCTCCCTGCTTCATGCGTGGCGTGGGGAGAGTGGATGTGGCCTGGCTGATGGAAGCCGGCCGCAAGTCCTTGGCGATGGTGAAGAACCAGAACGTGCGGTTGCGTCCGTCGTAAACTCGGGGCAGCCAGATGGGCCCACCGATGACGCCGCCCACCTCGTTGAAGCGCTCCTTGGGCCGAAAGCCGCGCGGCCTGCCCACCACACGGTTCACGTTGTAGCCGGCCGCATTCCAGATATCGCGCCGCATGTTCAGGAAAGCGCCTCCGTGCAGCTCGTTGGTGCCTGAACGTGTAATGAAGACCTCGACGCCGCCGCCAAACCGACCGTACTCGGCGTTGTAGTTGGACGTGATCAGTTTGAACTCGCCGAACTGCTCCGACGCGGGAAAGTTGAAAACGACGCCGCCGGATTCCGGAATCGTCTGGCTGGCGCCATCGAGCAGCACTTCTTTGGCTCGGCCGCCCGAACCGGAAATGGAAGTTTCACCGTAGCCGGTGTTGACGCCGGGCATGTAAACGACGAAAGCCTCCGGATTGCGGATTCCGCCGGTGAACAGCGGTAGTGTCTCCATGAACCGGCGGGAGAAATTCTGGCCGCGCTCCGGCGTTTGCGTTTCCAGCAGCACGATCGCTTCGCGGACCTCTACGGTTTGCTGCACCTCGCCCAACTCGAGGCGCAAGTCCACGATCTGCCGCTGGGCCACACGGATTTCAATGTTGCCCTGGGTGGCCCTCTTGAAGCCGGTTTTCTCCACCGTCAGCGAATAAGGCCCCACGGGCAAGCTCGGGAACACGAATAGACCCGCCTCGGTTGTGACGGTTTCGAATTCCTGCCGGGTAGGCTCGTGCCGCACCAAGACTTTGGCGCTCGGAACCGCGGCGCCGGCGGGGTCCGTCACTGTCCCTTGCATGGAACCCGTCGCCACCTGTGACCATGCCAGGCAGGCCAATAACGTTGAGAGAATCACGAGTCGGATCGGCCTTCGCATTTGGTCTCCTTTTCGCAGTGAACTCTCTTTTTTGCCCCACCTCGGATGCGCTCGCGCGCATCACGCCGAGCGATTATAACCGTTGCACCTGACAAGATGCAAGGCGGCACTTAGGGCAGCGCTTAGCGGGCTGATGCGCGTCGGGCGGAAGGCTGATGCGGCCGATCAACGACTCGGCATTGGGCGTTCCGCTCCAGAGCCTTTCAGATAGGCGCCTCTTTTCCCGTTGGGCAAAATGGTGGACTGATCCGTGCGTGCCCGGGCGAGCTGGTTGGCGGTCAGACCCCGCGCACCTTTCAGGTTAGCGCCGCGAAAATCTGCAGCCATAAGGTCAGCCTCGTCGAAACGTGCGTTTTCCAGGGACGCGGCGGAGAAATCCGTCCCCCGCAGATTGGCTTGGCGGAAATCCGCCTCATCCAAAGTGGCCCGCGAGAAGCAACTCTGGCCGAGGTCGGCATTCGTGAAGCGTGCCCCCAGCAATTGCGCCAGCCGCAAGTCACAGCCCTGCAGGCGCGCCGAGGTAAAGTTGGCCCTGCTCATGCGAGCCCCCACGAAACGCGCCGCTGAGGCGCGGACGTGGTATAGGAGGGCGGCTTCCAGATCGGCGTCGCTGAAATCGCTCATCCCGAGGCGGGCGTGATGGAAACTGGCGCCGGTCAGAACCGCGGCCGCAAAGTCGCACTCTTCCAGGTGCGCGTCCAGGAATCGCGCCTCGCGCAGCAGGGCGCGACGAAAGCGTCCCCCGTGAAGAACCGCTTCCGTGAAGTTGGCCTCCGCCAGTAGGGCCACGTCAAAGATGCAGCTTTTCAGCTCTGCGCCGGTAAGATCCGCGCCGGTCATCGTAGCCTGGCTGAAATCGCAACGGATGAGCACAGCACGGCTGAGGTCTGTTTTGACCAGCCTGGCCTCGAGCAGGCTGCACCCCCTCAGGAGAGCGCCCCGGAGAACCGCCTCGCTGAGATCGGCTTCGTTCAGAGCCTGCGCTGTAAGGACGGCGCGCTTGCCTTCAGGGAGTTCCTGGAGCCAAGCTCGGTGCGCTTCAAGGATCCGCTTGAGCTGGGCGGCGGTCGAAGCCCGCTCCAGCCTGCCCGCGGCGAGGGGTCCCAGAGACCGGACGGACCTCGGATCCATGCTCGCAGACTTTCATCGTCGCTGCGGGCGGAAACTTTAGGGGCTCCGGCTGCCGGCGCAGCCCCCACGAAAGATCTAAAACCCTGCTATTCTGAAAACTAGGCTTGGCTGGTGGCAAACAGCAGCGCTTAAGTCCTGCCGGTGCTGTACTTGTGCTGCCTTTGTGATATGTTTGGCGGTATGGCGGGGAGGCACGGGACGCGAGTGGTCCCGGAGGGCGAGAGAACGCCATGGCTGCACGGGTCCTCTTGATCGAAGACGAGAAGCGCCTCGCGGAGCTGATCGCCCGCGGATTGCAGAACGCAGGCTTCGAAGTGGATTTCGTCAGCGAGGGAGGTCGCGGCCTGGAGCTGGTGCAGACCCACGACTACGACGTGGTCATCCTCGATTTGATCCTGCCCGATATGGACGGCTTGCGCGTGCTCGAGAAGCTGCGCAACCGCAAGCATTGTCCTCCCATCTTGATTCTTAGCGCTCTGGGAGCGGTCGAGGACCGTGTGAAGGGCCTGGAACGGGGCGCCGACGATTACCTCAGCAAGCCGTTCTCCTTCAATGAATTGCTTGCCCGGGTGCGTGCACTGCTCCGCCGGGGCCAGCCGCTGCGCGAGCGTCTGCAGGTGGGCGACCTAGTCATGGACGTCACCCGCCGCAAAGTCAGTCGCGGCGGACAGCCCATCGAGCTGGCTCCCAAGGAGTTCAGCATCCTCGAATTCCTGATGCGCAACGCCGGCAAACCCTTGACGCGCACCGCCATCGTCGAGCATGTCTGGGAAATGGATTACGACGGGCTGACCAACATCGTGGATGTTTACATCCGCCACCTGCGCAGCAAGATCGATGACCGCTGGCCGCACAAGCTGATCCGCACGGTGCGTGGCATCGGCTACATGATTGACGCAGGGGATAAGCCCGGGGGCAGACCGGCGGAGGCCTAAAGCCGCTTATCGACCATCTCTCTGCCATGGCTCTTGAGATCCGCGAACGACAACGGGAAGGCATCATCATCCTCGATCTGGACGGCCGCATCACGGCCGGCGAGGAGGCTGCTCACCTGCGCGAAACACTCCGTCGTCTTGTTACGGAGGGCAAGACCCGCGTCATCCTCAATCTTCAGAACGTGGACTACATAGACAGTACCGGCCTGGGCGCATTGGTTATGGGCTTCACGAGCTTGCGCAAGGCCGGGGGCATGCTGAAGCTGCTCCACCTCAGCCGCCGCAACATCGAGCTGCTGATCTTCACGAAGCTGGAGACCGTCTTCGAGATCTTCGACGATGAGCTCGACGCCGTCAACAGTTTCTTCCCCGGTCGCAGCGTGCGGCGCTTCGACATCCTCAGCTTCGTGCAGCAGATGGAGCAGGCTCGCGAGGAATAAAAAAGGCCGCCCGCTTGTCGGGCGGCCCTCACGCGGACGCCGGAACGACCCTGCTCAGCCGCGCTTGTCCATGGGAACGAATTCTCGGTGTCCGTGGCCGATGTAGACCTGCCGCGGCCGAGCGATCTTTTGCTCCGGATCACCCATGAGTTCGTCCCATTGAGCACACCAGCCGGTCATGCGCGGGATGGCGAACAGCACGGTGAAGATCTCCGGCTGGAAACCAAGCGCCTGGTAAATGATTCCGGAGTAGAAATCCACGTTGGGATAGAGCTTGCGCGAGATGAAGTATTCGTCGGAGAGCGCAATGCGCTCCAGCTCGAGCGCGATGTCGAGCTTGGGATTGCGCCCGGTGACCTCGAACACCTTGTCGGCGGTCTGTTTGATGATGCGGGCGCGCGGATCGTAGTTCTTGTAAATGCGGTGGCCGAAGCCCATCAGCAGGCGCTTGCGGTTCTTGACGTCCTCGATGTAGGCGGGAATGTTCTCCACCGAGCCGATCTCGTCAAGCATGCGCAACACCTGCTCGTTGGCGCCGCCGTGCAGGGGACCGAAGAGGGCAGCGGTAGCCGCGGCTGCGCAGACGTAGGGGTCGGCCTCCGAGCTGCCGACACTGCGCATCGCGTTGGCGCTGCAATTCTGCTCGTGGTCGGCGTGCAGAATGAAGAGGATGTCCAGGGCGCGCTCGACCACCGGATTCACCTCGTACTCCGGCTCGAGCCCCTTCCAGAGCATCTTCATGAAGTTGCCCGTGTAGCTGAGCCTGGGATCCGGGTCGACGTAGGGCAAGCCGCGGCTGTAACGATAAAAGTAGGCGGCCAGTGTCGGAACTTTGGCGATCAGACGGATGATCTGCTTGCGGCGGTTGGCCGGGTCCCGCACCTTCTTGGCGTCGGGATAAAAAGTCGACAGCGCGGCCAGCGTGCTGGCCAGCACCGCCATCGGGTGCGCATCATGGTGGAAACCCTCGATGATGCGCTTGATGTTTTCCGGCACCGCCAGCTCAGCCTTGATCTGCGCTTCGAAGTCGGCAAGCTGCTTGGCTGTGGGCAGCTCGCCGTTCAGGATCAAGTAGGCGACCTCCAGGAAGCGGCAGTTTTCGGCGAGTTGTTCGATGGGATAACCGCGATAGCGAAGAATGCCGCGATCACCGTCAATGAAGGTGATGGCGCTCCGACAGGAGGCCGTGTTCATGAAGGCCGGATCATAGCTCATCAGCCCGAAATCGTCCGGACCGGTCTTAATTTGCCTGAGATCCATGGCGCGGATGGCGCCGTCCTTGATCGGGATCGTATACGTTGCGTTCGTGCGATTGTCGGTAATAGTCAGCGTGTCGTTCCCCATGGCCTTTCTTCTCCGCCGCCCGAGCTTCAGCCCGGGACGGGTTCCTCGTCCACTCCCTGTCCCCGCAGCGCTCGGGGACAACCCAAGAAGTTCAACTGCCCGCAGGCCGGGCGAGCCTGCGGCAGGCCATTCCAAAAGATAATCCAGGGAATCAGGGAAACGCAAGAGACATTGCAGGCCCTTGTATCCGCAAATCCGAGTCCTCAGGACCGGGGCTCGGAGCGGATCGCTTCCTCCAGCAGAAGGCCGAAAGTGCGGCTCTTTTGCTCGACGCGGCGGCGGAATTCCTCGAGCTCGCGTTCTAGCGCCCGCAGCCGGTCCGCCAGGTGAAGGCAGGCCAAGACGGCGACGCGGAGGTCGTCGGCCTTAGGACAGCGCGCGGCGATCGCGGCCATGAGCTGATTCACGGAATCGGCGAGTTCCTGGACTTCGCGCTCGTCCCCCGCCGCCAGCAGAGTGTAGGTTTGATCCAGGATAGTGACGCGAACCGGGCGCTTTCCGCCGGACTCTTCAGGCATAGACGTCAGAGAGCGCCCCCCGCCAGCGCGTCGATCTGGCTGAGGAGCTTTTCGATGCGGGCGCGCACCTGGCGCCGTTCCTCGCGCAGGCTCTCCAGCTCCGCCGCCAGCTTCTCGGCTCGCTGCCTTTCCTGGGCGGCCTCACGCAGGGCTGCATCGCGTTCGGCCAAGGCGGCTTGCTTTTCCTGGCGCAGGCGGGCCACCAGCTCGATGGCCTGGCGGATCCGCTCTTCCAGCGCGTCGAGGGAAATGGAGTCCTGTGCGGCCGCTTCCGTCATGTCGCCGCTTTGGCCATTTGCGCCTTTGCCTTCTCCACCAAGGCGGCAAAGGCGGCCTCGTCCTTGACCGCCAGTTCCGCCAGCATCTTGCGGTTCAGCTCCACACCGGCGGACTTCAGCGCTCCCACGAACTTGCTGTAGGAAACGCCCAGTTGCCGGCAGGCCGCGTTGATCCGGGTGATCCACAGGCTGCGGAAATCGCGCTTTCGCTGCCGGCGGCCGTGGTAGGCATAGCGAAGCGCCTTCTGAACGGCGAGCTTCGCCGCCCTGTGGAGCTTGCTCTTGGTGAGAAACTGGCCCTTGGCCGCCTTGAGAACCTTGCGCCGCGCACGGCGGCGCTTGGGACCACGCTTGACTCTGGGCACGTTTTTCCTCCTTTTGATCTACCTTCGCCCTCAGGGCGCTGACGAGGCGGATCGGGCACGTGCCTTGCGCTCCGTCCGCACCCGGACCGTCGGCGGTATCGCGGGACGGCTTGCCAGACCGGCGGGGCTGCGCCTCAGTACGGCAACATCCGCTTGACGGCCTTGCGGTTGGCGCCCTCGACAGGAACCTCCTGGCTTAAGCGGCGCTTGCGCGCCCGGCTCTTGGATGTCAGCAGGTGACGCGCGAACGCGTGACGCCGCATGATCTTGCCGGAACCCGTTCTCCTGAAGCGCTTCTTGGCTCCCTTGTGTGTTTTCAGCTTGGGCATGGTTCGCCTTCCGGACCGCAGGACTGCCGCCCTGCCTTCCGCCTAGGGTAATGTTCAGTCTAGCACAGGCGGCCGCAGCGCCGCTTACTTCGGGTAGCGCAGGTTGTATTTCTTGAGCTTGTAGCGCAGCGTGTCGCGCGTTATTCGCAGCAATTTGGCCGCCTGCGTCTGGTTGCCGTTGGTCCTTTCGAGCGCCCGTAGCAGAAGCTGCTTCTCGTTTTCCGCCAGCGAAAGGCCGGGGTCGGGGAGCTCTGTGCTCGCCGGTGTCGTCGATACGGGCCGCGGCTCCACCTTGTTGAGGGCGATAGGAAGGCTGGCCGGCGTGATGTGGGTGCCCTCCTCGAGGATCATCGCCCGCTCGATGGCATTGCGCAGCTCACGCACGTTGCCCGGCCATTCGTGCGCCAGCAATAGCTCGGCCGCTTCCGGCGTCACTCCCTGAATGTGACGCTTGAATTTGCGGTTGTAATGGTCGATGAAGAATTTCACCAGCGGGAGGATGTCCTCCTTGCGCTCGCGCAGCGGCGGTATCACGATCTGGATCACGTTGAGTCGGAAATAAAGATCCTGACGGAACGCCCCCTCCCGCACGGCCTCGCGCAGGTTCTTGTTGGTAGCCGCAATGAAACGGACGTCCACCCGGATATCCTTCAGACCGCCCAGACGCCGAAAACTCTGTTCCTCGAGGACGCGCAACAGCTTGGCTTGCAGAGTGAGCGGGATCTCACCGATCTCGTCCAAAAACAGGGTCCCGCGATCGGCCAGCTCGAACAGTCCGCGCTTCTGCGCCCGCGCGTCCGTGAAGGCGCCCTTCTCGTAGCCGAACAGTTCGCTTTCCAGCAGCGTCTCGGGGATTGCTGCGCAGTTGATGGCGATGAAGGGCTCGGCCTGCCGCGGGCTTTCGTAATGGAGCGTCTTGGCGATCAGATCCTTGCCCGTGCCGTTCTCGCCCTCCAGCAGGATCGTCGTCGCCTCGCTCACCGCCACCTTGCGCACGAAGTTGATGACCTCGCGCATGGCGGGCGACTCGGCGATTACTTCCCGCTTCATGGGCGCCAGCTCCTCGGTGACGTCCTTGACGGTCGCCACCGCCCCTTCCAGGTTGCCGCGCTCATCGAAGAGCTGGCTGGTGCGGATCAGCACAAGGCGCTCGCGGCCGTCGTCGGTGTGCAGGCGCACCGTTCCGTGGGGCGAAGTATCTTGCAGCCCTTCGAGCAGGCCACAACCGCTCTCGCAAGCGGCGCAGCGAAAAACCTCGCGGCAATTGCGGCCGATCATCTCGGAGGCCGACAGGCCCAGCAATCGTTCCGCGGCCCGGTTCACCCCGGTGATTCTCAGGTCGCGATCGTAGATGATCAAGGCGTCGGAGAGTTGGTCGAAGACCGCCTCAAGAACCTTGGCCGACTGCCACTCGGGAAGTAACTTAGCCATGTGGGCGGGGATCAGACTTTCATTATAGCGAAGCTGCGCGATATCACCCACTCGCCCGAGGCCCGAGCGCCGGTACGCTCACTGTGGGGAAATAATTCGCTTATCGCCGACGAAGACAGCAACCAGCCGAGCCGAACTCGTGAAGGCCGCGTCGTCCGGAACGCCATGCGTCTCCGGCGCATGCACGGGGCCTGCGATGGCCTCGGCCTGCAGAACTCGCGCAGAACCACGTTGGAGGAGGGGAAGCACCCGCAGGGTCACCGCTCCGCCGGCCCGTACCCGCACGAACCAGCAACTGGCCGAAGCCTCCGGCTCGCTTTGCCAAGGACCTTGAGGAGACGGAGCAAAATCCGGTCTGGCGACCGCGGCCACGGTCGTGGCGATCACGGAGCGCGCCCACGTTTGCTGCACGGCCTGGCGCGCGCGAAGCAGGCCCTGGGCAGTGCCGTCCAACTCCGCGGCCGCCGCGAGGGCAGCAGCCGCCACGGAAGCCCGTACCGCAAGGCGCGCCCAGTGAAGTCGAACCATATCCGCCGTCAGCGTCAACCCGGCAAGCAGGCAGGCTCCGCCTGCCAGCCTCGCCATTCGATTGGGCCAGAAGCGCCGCGCGTGCACGACGGCTCCTCGCCGACCCTATCGGCCGCTTTCGCGCAAACATGAGCGCGTTCGTCCCCGCCATCGACGGTGATCCCACGTCGTCCTCCCGCTATGATGGTCCTAACCATCGAGGAGCCATGCGGCGCAGCGTACTCCTGGCGGCAGGCGCATCCCTGCTTTGGGCACAGCCGAATCAAACGACATCGCAGCCCTTGCAAGCACTGCCCCCCTGGTTCAAGCTGGGCGCCGAATTGCGCGGGCGCGGCGAGTGGTGGAGAGGAATGGGACACGTCCCCGGTGCGGACGACGACTACTACCTGCACCGTCTGCGCCTCCAGGCCTCCATTGAGCCGGCCCCGCGACTGGCCCTGTTCATCGAGGTTCAGGACGCCCAGGCCCCGGGTGCGAACCGCCGCCACCTCGCCGGCGCCGTCAACACGCTCGACCTCCGGCAGGCCTACGTGGCTGTTGGCAATCGCGATAAGGGCCCCGTGCGCTTGCTCGTAGGCCGTCAGGAGCTGGCCTTGGGCGCCGAGCGTCTGGTGGGTGCCGCCAATTGGGGCAACGTCGCGCGAACCTTCGACGCTTTGCGGCTTACTTTGCAGGGGAGGGAATTCCGGCTGGACGCTTTCGCGGCCGCGCTGACGCCTGCGGTGATCGGTCGTTTCGATCGTCCGCGCCTGCAAAGCGGCTTCTACGGTCTCTACGCGTCGACCGACCGCCTCCTGCACGGACGTACCTTGGAGCCGTACATCCTCTGGAAGACCGCGCCGTCGGTGAGGACCGAGTGTGGAAGCCGTGCCGATCTCGATCTTTGGACAGCCGGTGTCCGCTCGACCGGCAAGCTCGCATCGAATCGGCTGGATTACGAGGTCGAAACGGCGCTCCAGTGGGGCAGGGCAGGGTCGGACGTCGTCCGCGCCTGGGCAGGGCACTGGATGGCGGGCGTACCCATGCCTACTTCGAGCCCGTTGCGGCTGCTGCTCGAGTACAACTTCGCCTCCGGCGACAAGGATCCGCACGACAGCCGCCGGGGGACGTTCGACCAACTCTATCCTTCCAATCATGCCTTCTACGGAACTGCGGATCAGATCGGCTGGCGCAACATTCATGATCTGGCTGCAGGATTCGAGTGGCGCCCGACGCGTCGCTGGCGTGGTCGACTTGATTACCATTCGTTCTGGCTCGCCAACGCTCGCGACGCGTTCTACAACGAGGCCGGCGTCGAATTCGTCCGCAATCCGCAGGCGACGAACCGCAGGATTGGCTGGGAGCTTGACTTGCAAGCCGACTGGCAGTACTCCGACCGTTTGCGCTTCGGGCTGGGCTGGGCGCGACTGTTCCCGGGACCCTATCTGAGACAGAGCACGCCGGGCAGCTCCTTTACTTACCCGTACCTGATGTGGCAGTACCGCTTCTGAGCTGCCGCGCGGCTCGGGTGCGCCGGCCGCTGCGCAACACGGCGCTTACGGTCGTCAACCCCGGCCTAACGGCCCGCGCGCGTCGGGGCGCTACAGCCCAAACGCCCTCACCACAGCCGGAATAGCCCCGCGCGCCCAGCGCGCGTCAGGGCGCTACCCTGCGCCTCGCCTTTCACCGCCTCACGCTGCGGCGCAGCCCGCGCACGTCGGGGCGCTACACTGGAATGTATGGCGGACGTTCTGCGCATCGCGGATCGCGAGTTTCGCTCGCGGCTGATCGTGGGGACGGGCAAATACCGCAGCTTCGAGGAGATGGTTCGCTGCCATGAGGCCAGCGGTACCGAGATGGTGACCGTCGCTGTTCGACGCGTCAACCTCAACGATCGCAGCCGCGAGTCGTTGCTCGATTACATCGATCGCAGCAAGTATTTCATCCTGCCCAACACCGCCGGTTGCTATACGGCGGAGGAGGCGATTCGCACGGCACGGCTAGCGCGGGAGGTAGGGCTTTCCAACTGGATCAAGCTCGAGGTGATTGGTGACGAAAAGACGCTTTTCCCCGACAATCAGGGACTGCTGGAGGCCACACGCGTACTCGTCAAGGAAGGTTTCGTCGTGTTGCCGTACACCAATGACGACTTGGTCTTCGCGCGCAAACTAGTCGACGCCGGGGCCGCGGCCGTGATGCCTCTGGCCGCGCCCATCGGCTCCGGCCTAGGCATTCAGAACTGGACGACGCTGCGCATTCTGCGCGAGATGATCACCGAGGTGCCGCTCATCGTGGATGCCGGGGTGGGCACCGCCTCCGACGTCACGCAAGCCATGGAGCTGGGCTACGACGGCGTGTTGCTCAACACCGCCATCGCCTGCGCTCAGGATCCCGTCATGATGGCGGCCGCCATGAAACACGCCATCGAGGCGGGTCGCCTGGCTTACCTGGCCGGCCGCATCCCCAAGCGACTCTACGCCAGCGCCAGCAGCCCGCTTGAGGGCGTGGTCCGCTGAGCGGGATTTCAGAATCAGTTTCCGTCGGGCGACGCTTCGAAGGTCGATCCGCCCAGCGTCAGATAGACATCGAGCACCGCGATGGCGGCGGGCGTCACGCCGGGGATGCGGGCAGCCTGACCCAAGGTGCGCGGGCGCACGCGCTCCAGTTTCTCCGTGATCTCGCGCGAAAGGCCGGGAAGCCCGCGGAAGCGGAAATTCTCCGGAATCACGCGCGACTCGGCCTGCCGCAGACGCTCGATCTGCCGCTCCTGTTGCGCGATATAGCCCGCGTACTTGACCTCGGTTTCGAGCGACGTCAGCAGGCCGCGCACGGGCTCTTCGCCCAGAGCCTCCCGGATCCAGCTTTCCAACAGCGTGATGCGCGCCTCCGGACGCTTCAGCCATTGCGCGGCGGTGGGCCGCTCGCCGTCGAGCGCCGGCAGATGCGGGAACCGCTGGCTGTCCAGGCGCGTGGTTTCCAGCAGCGCACTCAGCCGCTCGCGCTGCCGCTGCTTTTTCAGATACAGATTCCACCGCTCCTCGCTCACCAAACCGGCGCGTCGGCCGAGCGGCGTCAAACGCTCGTCGGCGTTGTCAATGCGCAGGTGCAGCCGGTACTCGGCGCGCGAAGTGAACATGCGGTAGGGCTCGTCGACGCCCTTGGTCACCAGATCGTCAATCAGGATGCCCGTGTAGCCGTCGGTGCGCGCGAGGACGATGGGCTCCAGCCCTCCCACGCGCCGTGCCGCGTTGATGCCGGCCATGATCCCTTGGCAGGCCGCCTCTTCGTAGCCCGAAGTTCCGTTGATCTGGCCCGCCAGAAACAGGCCCTGCACCGTCTTCGCCTCCAGACTGTGCCAGAGCTCGCGCGGATCCACGGCATCGTACTCGATGGCGTAGCCGGGCCGGATCATCTCGGCCTTTTCGAGTCCCGGAATCGAGGCCACCATGGCTTCCTGCACGTCGATCGGCATGCTGGTGGACATGCCATTGACGTAAATCTCGTATGTATCCAGCCCCTCGGGTTCCAGGAAGATCTGATGCCGCTCTTTGTCCGGAAACTTGACGAACTTGTCCTCCAGCGAGGGGCAGTAACGCGCCCCGATGCCGCGGATGCGACCGCTATAGAGGGGTGAGCGGTCCAAGTTGGCCAAGATCACGCGGCGGGTCTCTTCGGTGGTGTACGCGATGTAGCAGGGCACCTGCGGCCGGTCGATCCGTTCGGTGAGGAAGGAAAAGGGGGTGGGATCCGGGTCGCCGTATTGAGGCTGGAAGGCCGACCAGTCGATGGTGCGGCCGTCCAGGCGTGGCGGCGTGCCTGTCTTCAGCCGAATCCATCGGAAGCCCAGCTCGCGAAGTTGGCGGCCGAGCAGTTCGGAGGCAGGCTCGCCGTTTCGCCCGCAGGTGTAGGTGGTCTCGCCGACGTGCGCCAAACCGTTCAGAAAGGTGCCGGTCGCCAGCACGACCGCTTCGGCCTCCAGCACCCGTCCGTCCCGCAAACGCACGCCCGTAACGCGGCGCGGCGGGCCGGGCGCGATCACGAGTTCGGCCACCTCCGCCTGCACGATGCGGAGGTTAGGTTGCTGCTCGAGCACCTCGCGCATGCGTTGGCGGTAGCGCTTCTTGTCGCACTGGGCGCGGGGCGACCACACGGCGGGGCCGCGGCTGGTGTTCAACAGCCGGAACTGGATGCCGACGGCGTCGGTGACCAGCCCGATGAGCCCTCCCAACGCATCGACTTCGCGCACCAGGTGCCCCTTCGCGATGCCTCCCACCGCGGGATTGCAGGACATCTGCGCGATCAGATCCAGGTTCATGCTGATCAGGCCGGTCTTCAGGCCCATGCGGGCGCAGGCGTGCGCCGCCTCGCAGCCGGCATGGCCCGCCCCTACCACGAGAACCTCGTACTTGCGCGCAGGCATCGCCCCGGGATTTACTTCCATTGTATCGACAGGCCGCATGGTGCCGACGCCGCCGAGCCGTGGTTTAGAATCGGTGATTTGGCTCCCTACCGGAGGTTCACATCGTGAAAGTGCTGGTCATCGGCAGCGGCGGCCGCGAGCACGCCCTTTGCTGGCGCCTGGCCCGCAGCCCTTCCGTACGCGCCCTGTATGCTTGCCCGGGCAATCCCGGGATGGCTGCCGTGGCCACATGTCTTGAAGCCGGCGGGACTACGCCCGAGGACTTTCTCCACGCGGCCGAAAGCGTGGATGCCGATCTGACCGTGGTGGGACCCGAGGCCCCCCTGGTGGCGGGCATAGCGGATTGCTTCAGGGCCGCGGGCCGCCTCCTCGTCGGTCCCAGCCGGCAGGCGGCCCGGCTCGAGGGAAGCAAAATCTTCGCCAAACAGTTCATGCGGCGCGCAGGCATCCCGACCGCAGCCTTCCGCGTGGCCGCCAACGAAGCGGAGGCGCGCGAGGCTTTGAAACATTTTGGCGTCCCGGTGGTTTTAAAGGCCGACGGTCTGGCAGCGGGCAAGGGCGTCGTGGTGGCGCGCACGCGTCAGCAGGCCGAGCAGGCGGCGGCAGATCTGCTGTCGGGACGACTGGTGGGGCCGGCGGGCTCTCAACTGGTCGTCGAGGAATGCCTCGAAGGCGAGGAAGCCAGCTTCATAGTCTTGACCGACGGGCGCCGCGTTCTCGCCTTTGAATGCACTCAGGACCATAAGCCTGTGAACGATGGCGACACCGGCCCCAACACGGGCGGCATGGGAGCCTACTGCGACGGTCGCATCCTCAGCGCCCCCCAACGCGAGCAGGTGCTCGAGCGCATCATTCTGCCCGCCATCCGCACCATGGAGGCCGAAGGCACGCTGTTCACCGGCTTCCTATACGCCGGTCTGATGCTCACGGCCGAGGGGCCGATGGTGCTGGAGTTCAATGTGCGGATGGGCGATCCCGAGGCTCAGCCGCTCATGCACACCCTGGAAGGGGATTTGGCCGCAGCTTTGGCGTCCGCCGCACGCGGAGCGCTCGACGAATCCGCCCTCCGCTGGAACGGCCGGCCGTCGGTCTGCGTCGTGCTGGCTTCCGAAGGCTACCCCGGCACGCCGCGCGTTGGACTGCCCATTTCCGGCATCGAGCGGGCCGAGGGCAAAGGCGCGGTGGTTTTTCATGCCGGCACGCGCCGCCGCAACGGAGAACTGGTCACTGCCGGCGGGCGCGTACTGGGCGTGACAGCCTCCGCCGCCGATCTGCCCGGCGCCATCGACCGTGCCTACGCGGCCGTCCGCGAGATCCACTTCGAGGGCATGCACTATCGCCGCGATATTGCTCGCAAGGGACTGAAACGCTGGTGAGCGGCGCTGCGGCCTAGTGCCGCTTGGGCGGCATTGAATAGACGTAGATGGTGTGGACGCGGCCGGCTGCCTTCACCTTCTCGACTTGTTCGGCCTCCCAGCCGGGCACGATGAAATCGTGCGAGACGACGCGCGCACCGCGCTTCAGCGAGGACTCCAGTTTCGGCTTGAGCAACTCGTTCGAACTGGTCAGCAGGTAAAGGGTTACGACGTCGGCGGCGCGCAGGTCCGCATCCATGAGATTCCCTTCGATGATCACGATGCGGTCGTCGAGTCCCAAGCGCTTGACCTCCTCGCGCGTCTGCCGCACGAGGTCGGGCGAGAGCTCGATGCACACGCCCCGGGCGCCGAACTTGCGAACCGCAGTAATGATCACACGGCCATCGCCACAGCCGAGATCGAAGACCGTCTCGCCGCGCTTTACTCGGGCCGCCTCCAGCATCTTTTCCACCACCGCCTGCGGCGACGGGACGAACGGCGCCAGGCTGTGCTGGCGGAACTGCTGCGTCTTGCGCCACGGCACGGCCCCCTGCCAGAGCCAACCCGCCGCCAGCACGAAAACCGTCCAGGCCGCAGTCGCCGTCATTGCGTTCCGCTCCCGGCGGCTTTGCGCGAGTTCTTGAAGTGCAGCGCGCGCGCCACGATGTCGTTGAGAGCGATCCAGAGGTCCCGCGGCCGCGTGATCGTGTACTCGTAGCCCCGGAAGAAGCGCACTGCCCGTCCGATGGCATCGCGCCAGGGATTGGCCTGCGGGTTGAGGTTGTAGTTCATGTAAAAGACCGGGTATTCGACGTCGCCGACCTCCTTGAGCGCTTCCACCGGGACGTTCTCCTCGAGCATCACCTTGGGGCCGGCGAAGATGAGCGCATCCGGGCGGTCCTCGCCGCCGATCTCGCGCTGGATGAGCTCGGTGAGGAACTGCGTTTCCCCGTGCTTCTGCGCCAGGCGCTTCAGGTCGATGGTTCCCAGGTTCAGGGATTGCAGCGCCTCGCCGAGCGTGGGGAAGTCGATCCGGTCAGCTCCATCCTGGCGGTAGAGAATGCGCTGCTCCTGCAGGTTGAAGGCGATGACCGAGAACTTGCTGATGCGCGGCTCGCGCGCGATGCCGCGCAAAATGGCCACCAGGGCCGCGATGTCCAGCGGCTGAAGGGTGGCCGCCCGCGCATTTTGCGGCGCAAAATTGACCAGCACTTTGACGTTCAACGGGGGCTGGTCCTGCGCACGCGCCACCGGCGGCTCCTCGCGGAAGGGTTCGGCGTCGGCCGGTTCGATGCGGCCGGGCGGAAGCGCCACCGCCAGGTCCCGGTCGCGCGGCGAGAGCTGCGCCTCCACATCCCAGTAATACGAGCAGAAGCGTTCGGTACGGTCGCGCATGAGCCAGTCCACGTGATACCGGCCCTCGCCCACGTCGAAGCCGCCCTGCAGGTAGGCGTCTCCTTTAGCGTCCGCCTCGATGGGAGGCACGCGCACGCGCTGCATGAAGTAGACGGGCTCGCCCGGGGCATCGAGCGGCGTCACGCGGAAGATGATCGTCAGCAAATTCTCCGAACCCGCAAGTTCCCTCAGCGGGACGCTCACTTCGTAGCCGCTGTGAAAGCGGAGGTCGAAGCCGAGTGACGGCTTGACCGGGATCACGGTGCAAGGCAGGTCCTTGCGAGGCTCCTGGAGGCTGAGTACAGCCAGGTCCGTATTGAAGATCCGCACTCTACCTGCGGGGCCGCTGGGAGCAAGCACCACTTGGGCGTATGAACTGATCGCCAGTCCCATGCCCCACACAGCCGCCGTTAGCTTCCTTCCCCCGCGCAGTGCCGGCAACCTCAACATCGGCTTCCCTCGCCGCTCGGGTTCACTCCGTTCATTCTATCGGCATCCGCTCCGCTCGGGAAGAGCACGCGCACCGTACCGCCGTCGCTTTCAATTATAGCCCCGACAGCGCGGCTCGCTGCCACGCCTGCCACGACTAGCGAAGAGGCCGACCCCGAGCAATCGGCCGAATCCTTTGCGCGAGCCGGACTTCCGGGTCGATTCCCGCTATGCTAGAGTTCAAGAATCTATGGCTTCCCGAAGCGTGAACAAGGTCATTCTCATCGGGCACCTGGGCAAGGACGCGGAAACCCGTTTCACCGCCGGCGGCGCCGCCCGCACCACCTTTCCGTTGGCGACCAACTACCGGTACAAAGACCCGCAGACCGGAGAGTGGAAAGAGGAGACCGAGTGGCACAACGTCGTGCTTTGGCGGCAGGAGAACCTGGCCAACTACCTGACCAAGGGTCAACAGGTCTACGTCGAGGGTCGGATCCAAACCCGGGCATACGAGGACCGGGAGACCGGCCAGAAACGCTACATGACCGAAATCGTCGCGCAGAACGTGCTCCTTCTAGGCGCCAGGGCCGCTGAAGTGCCTTCGGCCGAAGAAATGGTCGCGCCACCGGTGCGCGGGGTGCAGAAAGCTGCGGCCGGGCCGCCCGAGGAACCGTTCCCCGACGAGATCACCGACGACGACGTGCCATTCTGACGCCGGGTTCGACGTCGTCCCGGGCGACGACGCCTTCCGCTCGGACCGCGGACAGCGTGCCTGCTAAGATGGCTTTCGATGGCGTGCCCTTACTTTTACCCGATCGAGCGCTTCAGCGATCAAGCCTGGCCGAAGCCCCCGCGCCTGCCGCTGGGCGACCCCTACGTCGGCCTCTGCTGCGTGGACCCTCTGCGCGAGCATCGACCCGACGAAGAAACGCTGCGCGAGCTTTGCAATCGCGGCTATGCGCGCAACCGCTGTCCGCGCTTTCCCGCCGCTGACGGTCCTGACATGGTGCGTTTCAGCGTCGTCGGGGACCGTGAGAACCTGCTCCGGATTTTCTACGTGATCGAGAAGAACGGCAGTCCCATGGAACACGGCGAGATCGAATACGAGGTCCAGGCCCGCCGCTTCCGCGCCAACCTCGCCGGCGGGATGCTCGAGCGCCAGGCCCAGGCCTACGCTGAAAGTTACCTGCGCCGCAAGAGCGAGCCGCAAGAAGATGCACGTTATCCCCACCGTCGCTGACGTCGGGTGACCATGCCGGAGCGCAACACCGACTCCCCCAACCTGGCCGGCAGGCCCGTTCGAGAGTCCGCATCCGAGTACGCCGAATTGGCCCTGCCGACCGACGCCAACCGTTTCGGATTCCTCCTGGGCGGTCGCATCATGCACCTAGTGGACATCGCCGGCGCCACCGCGGCGATGCGCCATGCGCGGCGGCCCGTGGTCACCGCCTCAGTGGACTACATGAGTTTCCTGCACCCCATCCGCATCGGCCAGCTCGTGATCCTGCGCTCCTCGGTCAATCGGGTCTTCCGAACCTCTATGGAGGTGGGCGTCAAGGTCTTCGTAGAGGACCTGCTGACGGGCGAGCAACGCCACACCTGCTCGGCCTACCTGACGTTCGTGGCGATTGACGAGCAGGGCCGGCCCACGCCCGTGCCGCCCGTCATCCCCGAGACTGAAGAAGAGCGGCGCCGCTACGAAGAGGCCGGGATGCGACGCGAGCGGCGTCTGGCCATGCGCAAGTGAATGCGCGTCGGCACACGCCCCCGAGCGACCGCTAATTCACCTGATTGGCCTTGTACATGTACTTGATGGCAGGCTTGTAGACGAGCACGTTCGGGGCGTTCTCGCGCTTGATCTTCAGGCACAGCTTGTCATACCACTCGATCGTGCCCCTGATCTCTTCGCCGTCCTGTAGCACCAGCACCATGGGAGTCTTGGCCTGCATTTGCTTGACGTAATAAAAATTCTCGGCATTGGTCTGCTCCGGGGGCGGCGTCTTCTTCGGATGGTTGTTGCGGCGCTGGGAATTCATCTGCTCCTTGACCTCGACCAAGGACGGACGAATCAGCTTACGATTGGCGGTTTCCATGAGGCCACTCCCTCGATAAAAGCGTTTTAACGATCCTCGCGGCCGTTCAGGCCCTTGCGCAGGCGGACTGCGTAGCTAGGCTTAGGTCTATCCATAGCATAGCGCGCCGCCCCCTGCAACCTCGCACTGGTTTCACCGAGCGGGAAGCGCCGAACTGGGCGCGCCGCCGAGCGACGCGTTCTTGACGTACTTGTCGAACCAGGTCAGCATCTCGTAGAGTACGTGCTCGACGGACTCGCGGGCGGCGTACGCATGGGATTCATGCGGCAGCATGACCAGCCGCACCTGGCCGCCATTGCCGCGGATGGCTTGGTACATGCGTTCGGATTGGATGGGGAAGGTGCCTGCATTGTTGTCCGCTTCCCCGTGGATCAGCAACAGCGGCTCGTTGATCTTGTGCGCGTGAGCGAAGGGGGAGACCTTGATGTAGAGCTGGGGCGCCTCCCAGAAAGTACGCCGCTCGCTCTGGAAACCGAAAGGCGTCAGCGTGCGGTTGTAAGCGCCGCTTCGCGCCACGCCGGCGCGAAAGAGATCCGAGTGAGCCAGCAGGTTCGCGGTCATGAACGCGCCGTAGCTGTGGCCGCCCACCCCAACCCGCTGCGGATCGGTAACGCCCAACTCGACCGCTTTGTCGATGGCCGCTTTGGCGTTGGCCACGATCTGCTCGATGTAGGTGTCATTGACCGTGCGGAAGTCGCCCACCACCGGCATCGAGGCCCCGTCCAGAATGGCGTAGCCCGCCAGCAGCAGGAACAGGTGCGATGCCCCGGCCAGCATGGTGTAGCGTTGGGGTGACCCGCTAACCTGACCGGCGGTGGCCGGATCATCGTATTCGAGCGGGTAGGCCCACACGATGGTCGGCAGACGCGTTCCCTCCTTGTAATCAGGCGGGAGATACAGCGTGAACGAGAGATCCACTCCGTCGGCGCGTTTGTAGCGGACGAGCTGCTTCCGCACCGAGCGTAACTGCGGCGTGGGATCCGAGAACCGAGTGAGGGCGACCGCAGCGTTCGGCCCGCTGCCGAGCGTGCGCAGGTAATAATTGGGCGGATCGCGCGGCGTCTCACGGCGCGTAAGCACGCGGGCGCCGGCGTCGTCCAGCACAGCCACGACACTTTCGTAGCAGTCCGCATCGGAGCGGAACAGACGTTCGCTCCTACCGGTTTCCAGATGGACGCGATCCAGGAAGGGGCGTTCGCCTTCGGGCGATGCGCCCGCGCCGCTGACGAGAATCCAAAGCCCGCTCTGATGCAGGACTCGGTATCCGTTCGGCAGCACGCGCAGCACGGGACTGCCCGGATCCCCGTAGCGGTCGCGGACGTCGCGGCTCCAAAGCACACGCGGCGGCTGCGACGGGTGATCCGCGTCGAGCACAAAGGTGCGCGCCCAGCGGCGCTCGCGCTGGAAGTCGCTGACTAGCAGCAGACCGCCGCTGGCGCCCCATAGCAAGTTCGCGGCGCGATGCTCCGTCCGCATGATTTCGACCGGCGCGGCCGTGAACGGCGCCTTGAGCATCATGATCCGGTCGCGGTGCGGGACCTTCCGGCGCGGATCGCCGCCGTCCAGCGCTTCCAGCCAAACCAGCGTAGCCGGCTCGTTCGGTCGCCAGCCGTACTGGCGGGGACCCGTAGGCACACCGTCCGTCGGTACAGCGTCGGCCAGCGGCAGGCTGGCCAGCTTGTAGACGAGCTTCCCCTGCGTGTCCCAGACCTCAACCTGCTTGGGGAAATTGCGGTCCGGATAGAGGTAGGAGTAAGGGCGCTCGACCCGCGCCACCAGCAGCAGCTTGCCGTCGGGCGAGGGCAAGGCGGTCTGGAAGATGGCCGGCTTGCCGACCGGCTGCGGTTTTCCTCCCGTGACGTCGACCAGCGCGAGCTGTGCGGTGAAGTAGTAATCGTAGAGCGCCTCGTCGTGGGGATTGCGTAATAGATCCTGGAAGGTCCACACGGGTGCGCCGCGGCCGTAGGACTCCTGGATGGTCGGGCCTTCGGGCGCCTCCGGAGGCTCCGGCGGCTTGCCACGCCCCGCGGGTATGAGCCGGACCAGCAGCGTTCGGCTGTCCGGCATCCAGCGGATGGCGTTGCCGCCCGCCGCGTTCACGATCACGTCGGTGAGTCGCCGAGCCTTGCCCGTCGCGGTCTCGGCCACCCATAGTTCGATTCCGGCGTTAGTGGTGTTCGTGAAGGCTAGGCGCCGGCCGTCGGGACTCCATTCGGGCTCGCCCAGTCGGCCGCCCGAGGGCGCCTGGATCTTTACCTCTTCGCCACCGGGCAGCCTCTTGATCGTGAACGCCGTGAAGTACCGCGGGTTGTGAGGGCCGTTGGTTCGCGGATCGATGCGGTGACCCGCCAGTCGGAGCATGGGCTGCGCCAGCTCACGTATCGGCGGGTACCGCACCCATTCCGCCAACAGCATTGCGTCGCGCGCTGGACTGACGAAGACCTGGGGAGGAGGCGGCGCATGGAGAACGTCCAGCATCTCCTTGGGCGGCTTTTGGTAGCGGCTCTGCGCCGCGATCGTGAAAGGCCAAACAAGAACCCATGCGATGGCTCGTGCCCGCAGCATAGCCGTATTCTACAGCCGCGGGCCGAGCATCAGCCGCAGGTAGCCTCCCGTTCTCCTCAGAATTCCAGTTTCAGCGCGAACTGGAGATCGCGGTTGTCGATGCCGATCAAAGTGGACGTGATGCGGCCCACGGTCGGCGAGCCGATGCTGGCGTTGGGGAAACCGAAGGCCGGCGTGTTGAACAGATTGAAGGCGTCGGTCCGGAACTGAAGCCTGATCCCTTCGCGAAGGACGATGTTCTTAACTACCGAGACGTCGAAGTTGACGTGACCAGGGGCATAGAGCACGCCCCGGCCGACGTTGCCGTAGGTGTTCGGCGGCGGCGCCACGAAAGCAGTCGCGTCGAACCAGTAGTAGGGATCCGGGTTGGGCAGAGTGCCACGCTTGATCCGGTCCGGCCAACTGGGCGCCCCGTTGTTGACGCCCTGCGCCAGCCCGACGTTGAACGGCCGGCCGGTGGTCAGCGTGGTGATGCCGCTCAATTGCCAGTCACCCAGGATGCGCGAGGCCGCGCCCGGCCCGCTCAACCACTTCTTGTTGCGGCCGAAGGGCAGCTCGTAGATGTAGCTCACCACGCCCCGGTGCTTGACGTCGTAACCCGAGGGACCGCGCCCGGCCCGTATGTTCGTGATCGTTTGGGGACCGCCCGTCTGGCCGCCGCCGGACGCCGCTGAGCCGCCGAAGTCCAGGTTCTTCCCGAACGTGTAGCTCACCAGGAACTGCAAACCGTGCGAATAGCGCTTGACCAGCTTGGTCTGCAGCCCGTGGTAAACCGACATGTTGCGCGGATCGATCTGGATGATGTTGGCTACGTTGGACAACGGCTGCAGCAAACGGCGCGAGGCCAGCGAGCCGGGACCGGGCTGGACCTCGTTGGCGTTGTAGGCGAACACCAGGTGAATGCCGCGGCTGCCGGCGTAGGCGACCTCCCAGAGCAGCGTTTCGTGAAGCTGGCGCTCGATATTCAGTGACCAGGACTCGAAGTAAGGAGTCTCGTTCTCCCAGCTGTGCCCAAGCACGCGCGGATTGGCCGCGTTCAGCTCCGCCGTGGTTTTGGGCTTGACAACCTGAATGGGCGGGAAAGGATTGTCGATCGTCGGCACGCGCGTCCAGTCGGTCGGGTTCGTTTCCGGCGAGAAGTTCTGCGAGATGGTCCAGGGAACTTGCTGGCCGAGCAGGTTCGAGGCCGAGGGCTGCTCGGGGAAATGGCTCAGACCGAAGCCGCCCCGGACTACGGTCGTACCCTTGCCGCTGACGTCCCAGGCAAAGCCGAAGCGCGGGCCGAAGTTCTTGTAGTGCGTTTTCTTGCCCACGCTGCGCGAAATGCCGTCCTCCCCCGCATAGACCAGCTTCAGGTTGGCGATGTCAAAGTTGGTCAGCCGGTTGCGAATCTCCTTTTCCGGCCAGTGGATTTCATGCCGGATGCCGATGTTCAGGGTCAGCCGCGGCGAGACCTTCCAATCATCCTGAATGAACCAGGCCTGGTCCTGCACCGTCATGTAGTACGGCTCGAGCAGGAAGCCGCGCGAACCGCCGGTCGAGTAACCGATCAGCAGCGTGGCCAGCCCGGTGCCCTGAGTGTTGGTCACCGGATCGTTGGTGAAATTACGGGCAAAGTTCAAGGTGCTGCGCGTATCGGTATTGGTGAAAGGCGACACCAGGCGCCGTACGTAGTGATAGCCGAATTTGACCTGGTGCCGACTCTTCATCCAGAAGATGCTGTCCGACACCTGGTAATGCGTCTCGCGCGGATTGACCGGAAGGAAGGCAGGTCCGCCGCTCAGCCCCGTGAAATCCGCCACGTTGATGTTCGGCAATCCGGTGGCGAACAGCGTCACGTTGATGCCGCGGATGCCCAGCGATTCGGCGGCCTTGCGCCCGAAGTCCGATTGGAACGTAAACGGCGTGGTGCGCGCAAAGCCGGTGCGGAATTCGTTGATCAAATTGGGCCGGAAAATGTGCGTTTCGTTCAGCGCCAGCCCCTGGGTCTTCAGCCGCGTATTCTGGATCCCGGCTACATAGGGACCTAAATCGAACCTCTGCTTGGCTTCGGGAGGCGTAGGGAGGCAGCATTGCGCCTGTCCCTGCGGCGCGTCGAGTTTGTAGTTCTGGAAGCTGTAGCGGGCGAAGAACGTATCGCGAGCGCCGAAATTGTGGTCGACCCGCATGTTGAAGCCGTTGTCGTCGACGACGCGGTTGGCGGCCGAGGTGTAGTTGTTGAAGTTACCGGCCATGTTGGGCAACGGGTAGATGCTCGCCACATTGCGCCCCACCGGATGGATCCTGTTCGAGGGAATTACGTTCCCAGGGAAGGCGTCGCGCAGGAACTGGGGATTAGCCACCGTGACCGGCTTGGTGGGATCGTAGTTGGGATTCCTGCGCGTGGTGAGGGGATCGTAGATGCGGATCAACGTCCCCTTGGGATCCGTGAACTCGCTGAAATCGCCCACCCGGTTCTTGGCGGTAGGTACGGTATTGACGTAGGTCAGGCCTTTGACTTCGCGAGTGCCGAAGTAATCCCCGAAAATGAACGTCCGGTTGCGTCCGTTGTAAAGGGCAGGCAGGTACACCGGCCCGCTCAAGGCTACGCCGAACTGGTTCCGGCGGAAGGGCGGCTTGGGCAGCGGCTTGGCATTGAAATAGTTGCGGGCGTCCAGCTTGTCATTGCGCAGGTACTCGAACAGCGTACCGTGAAACTCGTTGCTGCCGGACTTAGTCGAGACCAAGACCACGCCCGCGCCCCGGCCGAACTCGGCCGAGTAGACACCGGTCAAGACCTTGAATTCGCGCACCGATTCGAGCGACGGCATGACGATCACAGTGTTGAAGGTGTACTCGTTGTTGTCGATGCCGTCGATCAGCCAAGCGTTGGCGTTGGCCTGGCTGCCGAGAGCGTTGAAGTTGGAAGGTCCACGCGGGTTGAAGGTGCTTTGCCCCGACAGGTTCTCTCCGGCCTGTCCCGGGGTAATGCCGGGCGCGAGGTACACCAATTGCGTGAAAAGCCGGCCGTTCAGCGGCAGCTCGCGGATGGCGCGTTCCTCGATGACTTCTCCCAGCTCGGCGCTCTCGGAGCGGACCAGCGGGGCGGCGGCGACGACGTCCACGGTTTCGGTGACCTGCCCGACCTCGAGCGTGAAGTCCACGCGAGCCCTCTGGTCGACCTGTAGGATGATCCCGGAACGGACCTGTCGCTTGAAGCCGGATTTCTCGACCGTGACCGAGTACGTGCCGGGCGAAAGGAACGGCGCGTTGTAAGCGCCGGTCTCGTCGGTGCTGAACTGCAGCGACGTGCCCTTATTTACCTCGGTGATCGTGATTTGGGCAGCGGGAACGGCCGCTCCGGTCGAATCACGTACCGTCCCTAGGATGGTGCCGGTGGCCACTTGCGCCTGCGCAACTGCGCAAAGCAAAATCACGGCGAATAACAGCCTGTGAACCCTCATAGGCGTACCCCTCGCAAATCTTCGGCGCAAATATACCACGCTCGGGTGGCGGATTTCAAGCCGCCGTGCGCTCATGGACTGGATCGCCCCCGGATTGAGGCATAATAGGTTAAACACCGCGATGCGCCTCTCACGCTTCGCCCGATTGGCAGCGATCCTCGTCTCCGCCCTGACGGCGCCTTGCGCGGAAATGCCCCCGGCGGCCGGCCCCGTGCCCATCTTGAAGGCTTCCGAAATCCGGCCCGGCATGAAGGGGACCGCCTGGACAGCGTTTCGCGGCAGCACGCCCGAGCCGGTGCCCGTCGAAATCATCGGTCTTTGGCGGAACGCCTGGGGCCCCGGCCAACACGTGATCCTGGCGCGCATGGGCGGGGAAGCGGCGCGCACCAACGTGGCCGGCGGCATGAGCGGCAGTCCCGTGTACGTGGATGGCAGGCTCATCGGCGCCGTTTCGCTCAGGCTCAGCGTCTTTTCGCCAGAGGCCATTTGCGGCATCACGCCCATCGAGCTCATGTTGGAAGTGGGCGAATACGACGGAGGCGTTCCACCCGACGCACGCGCTCCCGGCACAAGCGTGGCGCGCGCGGTCCTGCCTCTGCCGCCGCTGCTGCTCACAGCAGCGCTGCAGCCAGCCGGGGCAGCGGTCGGCTCCGAGGCCGTGCTGACGCCGATCCACACGCCGCTCAGCTTCGCCGGTTTCCATCCCGGTGTGCTGCAAGAATTCGGCCCGGTCTTTCGACAACTCGGTGTAACCCCGGTTCAGGGAGGCGCTGCGGGCAACGGATCCGGTCCGCGCCCCGCGCCCGGATGGGAACGGGCGCTGCGCCCTGGTGAGCCGGTGGCCGCCGTGCTGATCACAGGTGACATGTCCGTCTCCGGCTTGGGCACAGTGACGTACAACGACGGGCGCCGCGTGCTGGCTTTCGGTCATTCCTTCTTCAATCTAGGGCCTGTAGACATGCCCATGGCGCGCGCCGAGGTCCTGTTCACGCACGCCTCCGCTTTCCAGCCCAACAAGTTTGCCAATGCCGGCGAGATCGTGGGAGCGCTCCGCCAGGATCGTCACAGCGGGCTGCTCGGCGTGCTCGGCGCCGAGGCGCGGATGGTCCCCGTCAGCCTCACGGTTCGCTCGCTGGGCGAAACCCAACAGGTGCGCCGCGAACGCACCTTCCGCTTCCACGTATTCGTGCACCAGAAGTGGACGCCCTACCTGATGATGGTCACCCTGTTCAACTCGGTCTCCAACCTGAACGATTTCATGGACGAGTCCACCTTCCGCTTGAGCGGAAAAATCGAACTGGAGGGGCAGCCGAACCTCGAGCTCAACACCATGCAGGCGCCGGGCGAATTGCCCGTGCCGGCGCCCATGCTGCTGGCGGGCTGGTGGGGTGACAAGTTCAACCGGCTCTTCCTGAACGCCGTGAAGACGCCGCGCTTGAAGAGCGTCAATGCGGTCATCGAACTGCTGCCGGAGCGGCGCGTGGCCACGATCGAGGGCGCCTGGATCCCGGCCAACGAAGTCGAGCCGGGTGAGGAAGTCCCGGTGCGCGTTTTCCTGCGCCCGTACCGCGGCGCACGCATCGAGCGCGAATTCAGGTTGCGCATCCCAGCCGGCCTATCCCGCGGCGAGCATCGCATCCTGCTCAGCGACGCCGACACCTTGAACCGGATCGAAACCGCCGCAGGCTTCATGAACCGCTTCATTGATCTGCCACAGGCGGTCTCGTTGATCAATCGTGAGCGCAGCAACAACTGTCTTTACGTCTCGCTGGTTCAGCCGCGTCCCACATTCTTTTACGACGACAAGACTCTGCCCAGCCTCCCTGCCTCGGTGGCCAACCTCATGCAGACCGGCCGAACCGCTGCACGAACGCTGGCTTCGTCGACGGAAAGCGCCGTCGAGCAGACCGTGATCCCGTTCGACTTCGTCGTCAACGGCTCCTACGCCTTAAAGATTCAGGTCCGCTAGTGCTCCGACCCCTGTTTGCCGCCACCGTGACCCTTATTGCACCCGCCCTGACGGCGGTCGAAACGCGCTGGTGGACGCACAAACAATACGCGGACTACGAGCGGGCCCGATCGGACAGAGTTTCGCTTGCCAGTGACGGCACAGTGACGCTGGCGCCTGCAGTGCGCCTGCTGCTCGATTCATCGAGCACGTACCTCTGGGCTCTGGCCGAGGACCGGCAGGGCAACCTATACGCGGCAGGAGGCGGGCCCGGCGCTTCGGGCGCCCGTATCCATGTGATCACGCCCGCGGGAGAGCCGCGAGTGCTGGCGGAACTCGACGCGCTGGAAGTGCACGCGCTGGCCTTCGATCCGCAGGGACGGCTGTACGCCGCGACATCGCCTGACGGGCGTGTCTACCGCATCTCCCCGGACGGCCGCGTCGAGACCTATTACGACCCCAAGGCCAAATACATTTGGGACATCGTCTTCGATCGCGAGGGCCGCCTCTACGTGGCCACCGGCGACCGCGGAGAGATCCACCGCGTCCTGCCGGGCGGCGCGGGATCGCTCTTCTACAAGCTCTCGGACACCCACGCGCGCTCGCTTGCCGTGGACGGCCAGGGCCATCTCCTCGTAGGTACCGAGCCCGGGGGCCTCATCCTGCGCATCGATCCAAAAGGCGAGGGTTTTGTTTTATTCCAGGCGCCTCGCCGCGAGATCACTGCGGTCGCGATCGGCCCCGGGGGAGCGATCTATGCCGCCGGCGTGGGTCTGAAGCAGCCCGTCGCGCCTGCCCCACCGCCGGCCCCGGCCCCCGCGCCCGCCCCGCAGCCCAGCCCGTTGCCCACCACACTCTCGCCACAGCAACAGGCGCGTCCACAACCCGCCCCCGCGCCTCTGGCGCCGCTGACTACGGTCGCCGCACAGATCACCGGCGGAAGCGAGATCTATCGCATCGACCCGGACGGCTTCCCACGCAAGGTCTGGAGCCACCCGCAGGAGATCGTCTATGCCATCGCCTTCGACTCCCAGGGCCGCCCGCTGCTTGCCACTGGCAACAAGGGAACCGTCTACCGGGTCGATTCCCCGTATGCATGGACTGCGCTTGTGACGCTGCCATCGACCCAGGTGACGCGGCTGCTCGCCGGGCGCGGAGGCGCGATCTACGCCGCAACCGGCAACATCGGCCAGGTTTACCGCATCGGACCGGAGCTCGAACCCGAAGGGAGCGTCGAAAGCGAGCCTCTCGATGCCGGGATGTTTTCCTATTGGGGGCGCCTAAAGTGGCGTGGCGCCGCCAACGGCGGACAGATCCTGATCTCCACACGCAGCGGGAACCTAGAACGCCCGCAGCAGGACTGGAGCCCGTACTCGGACGCGATCCGTGGCTCTTCCGGTCTTGTGAGCTCACCGCCGGCGCGATTCCTCCAATGGCGGGCAGTGTTGCGGGCCGGGCCTGACGGCCGCTCGCCCGAATTGCGCGCCGTCGAGATCGCCTGGCGGCAAAGGAACGTCGCACCTCAGGTCAGCCAGATCGAGGTTGCGCCGGCCAATTATCGCGTGCCGCCGCCCTCTCTTTCCCTCACGGCCTCCCAGACTCTCACGCTGCCACCCATCGGTCAACGCCCGCGGCCCTCCACTCCGGCTGCCGGCGCCGATTCAGCCAGCCTCACGCTCAACTACGCGCCCGGCTTCCGCACCGTACGCTGGGCGGCCACGGACGAAAACGGAGACGAGCTCATCTATCGCGTCGAAATCCGCGGAGTCCGTGAATCCGAATGGAAGCTGTTGCGCGACAAGGTGCGGGAGAAACACCTCAGTTGGGATACCACGGCCTTTGCGGACGGCGAATATGTCATCCGCGTGATCGCTTCTGACGAACCGGACAACTCCGTCGGCGAGGCGCTCACGGCCGAGCTGGTCAGCGAGCCGTTCCTTATCGACAATACCGGCCCCGAGATCGTGCGTCTGGAGGCCGCGATGGAGCAGGGGGGCATCCGGCTCCGCTTTCGCACCCGAGATGCCGCGAGCACCATCAGCCTGGCGGAATGCTCAATCAACGGCGGCGACTGGCTTCCCTTGAACCCGATCGACCGCATCGCGGACTCGTCTGACGAGGACTACGACGTGCTCTTGCCCGCAACGGGAGGCCGCGAGTTCGCCGTAGCCGTTCGCGTCACCGACGAATACGACAATCAGACGGTAGCCAAAACCCTGGTAGTGCGGGCAGCCGCCGGCGTTCCGTAGTATACTCGGCGAGCATGACGGCACTGCCATTGGTGCTGAAGCTGCTGTTGGCGCTGGTGGTAATTGCGGCCGGCGTTTATGACGTCTTGTGGCGGCGCATTCCCAACTGGCTGGTGCTGCCCGGGTTCCTGCTCGGACTCGGGTTGAACGCGCTGCTGGGTTCCGACTACGCGCCGGGCATCAAGGAGGCAGCTCTCGGGGCAGCCGTGGCCTTTGGCGTCTATTTCCCGCTGTACGTGCTCGGCGGAATGGGCGCCGGCGACGTGAAGCTCATGACGGCCATCGGCGCGATCGTGGGCTGGAAAAACTGGTTGGTCATCTTCATTTTCTCCGGCATCCTGGGCGGCGTCATCGCACTGGCCATCGTGCTCAGCAAGGGTCGCCTCCGTCAGACCTTCTGGAATCTCGGATACATCCTCTGGGAGCTTGTGCACCTGCGGTCGCCGCGGCGCGCCGGCGCGGAGTTCGACGTGCGCAGCGGCAAGGGTTTGACGATGCCCCACGGCGCTGTCGTTGCGTTGGGCTGCCTGTTCTTCCTGGGCGGCGGATTCCTTATCGGGGCCTGAACCGGGCCCGATCGGGCTTTTCCAACACGGCGAGCCACAGAGCACCGTCCGAGAAGCGGGCGGAGATCTGTAAGCCCAGTAGGCGTGCAGCCTGCTCAGGTTGGGCTTCGCCCCGGAAGCCGTAGTAACGGGTCCGCAGCCGGGAGAGCACGGGGAACCAGTCGTAGAAGGGGCCAGGATTCCAGTCCCGCCGGTAGACTACCAGCACGTGGAAGTCCTGTACGGTGAGTGTCGCCAACGTACTCGGGTCGAAAGAGGGAATCTCGCGGACCCGCAGACCTTCGTGCACGTAGCCGAAATCCGGCGAGCGCAGCGCCTCCGATAAGGGCCAGGCCGTCGCCACCACGCGGCCCGCCGCCCGCTGTTCCAAATACTGCGCCGCCTGCCGTTGCAGCCGAATGAAACGAATCATGACAAGATTGTTTTCAATGGGCGTGGGCAGCGGCCGCGACCAGAACAGACAGAGGACCATGCCCGCCAGGGCCGCCGTCACGATCCCGAGACGCCGCTTGGCCGGATAGAGAGACCAGCCCGCCGCCATGGCGATGTACATCAGCGGCAGAACCGGCAACAGATAGCGCTCCAGCGTCGCCCCGCCCAGCACCGTGACGGTGACCGCCTGCGCCGCGGCCACGCAAGCCGTGACCCGCCAGGGGCGCTCGGCGTACAGACGGTGTCTGCGCCATGCCCGGAGTATGCCCAACCAGCCGATGAAGTGGAACTGATCTACAAACAGAAAAAAGAAACGCCGCAGGAAGGCCAGCAGGAGCCTGACCGGGTGCAGCGGGTAGAAAAGGTTGTAGCGCTCGAACTCCGGGTTGCCCAACCAGTGTCCCGTCCCGGCAGCGAGCGCGACCAGCCACCCGCCCAGTACCAGCAGCGGTACGGCGAACCACGTCGCCTCCCGCCTGCGGCCCTCGCGCCACAACCACGCGCCCTGCACCACCGGCACGACCGCTCCCGTCTCCTTGAAAAAGACCAGCAGGGCGCAGACGAGCGCGGCGCGGCGGTAGCGACCTTCCAGGAACTCGACGAGCGCCCACGCCGTGCAGAGCGCCGCGGGCAGATCGAGCTGCGCCAGCATGGCCTGCGTGTAGAACAGCGGCGAAAGCATGAGCAGCGCTACGGCGCAGAAAGCCGGCGCGCCGGGCAATCCGCGGCACAGCCGGATGGCCAGCAGGAACGTGCCCGTCGCCGTCAGCCCCGCCACCACCAGCATCGCGATGCGCGTGGCGGGGATCGAGTAGCCGGTGAGCGACCACACTGCGGCAAGCAGCACCGACAATCCCGGCGGATGCACGTTGGGTTGCGTGGACCTGGGGATCCACAGCCCCTCACGCCAGAGGTCCAGAGCCGAGGGGACGAATTGTCCCATTTCGTCCCAGAAAAGCGGCAGATCCAGGTATGGCAGATGAATGAGCAGGATGATCAGCGTGAAGGCCGCGCCGCTGATCAGCAATGGGCGCGGGCCTGTGCGTGCGCTGGGTGGGGGCGCCGCCGGCTCACGTTCTCTACGCAACGGTTACTGGATGACCCCGCTGGTCTGCGGTTCCAGATGGATTTCGCCGAAGGTCGCTTCGTACTGGCTGATGTGCTGCTGGAGCACGTTGAGCAGCGCCTTGGCCTGCTGCGGGCTGACGTAAATGCCCTGGAAGTTGTGGATGAGCACGGTGTCGGGCGAAGTCTGGTCCACGCGCCCGAAAATCAGAAAGAAGTCCCACAGGTTGGCGCGGACCTGCACGCTGTTGGCGTACTCCTCGCGATAGTCGGGCCGCTTGACCAGCTCGATGCGGGGCGGATTCTGGGGAAAGGACATAAGGCCTCCGGACCGTTCAACCTTTGGCGCCCTTGGCGCGATCCATGTATTTCAGCTCTGCCACATCGAGCCGGATGACGTCACCCGTCTTGATGAACTGGGGCACCATGATTTCCAGTCCGTTCTCCAGCCGTGCCGGCTTCCAGACGCTATCGGTCTGCTGGTGAGAGGGCGGCGCCGTGTCGGCCACACGGACTTCGAGGATCTCGGGCAGGATAACGTTCACTGGCTGCCCCTCGACGAACTCCACCGCCACCCGCATCTCCGGTTGCAGCAGCCTGGCCTGCTCGCCGATCACGGCCGTGGGGACCGCCAGCTGTTCGTAAGTCTCCGGGTTCATGAAGTGGCATTGCTCTCCGTCCGAGTACAGAAAGTCCATGGGCTGCTTCTCAATGGGCAGGTCTTCCAGCTTCAGATCGGCACGGAAGCTGTGCTCCCAGATGCTGCCCGTGGTCAGATTCTTGAGCCGAGTGTGGGTGACGCCACCCATCTTCCCCTGCCCCGGATGATACTCGGCGATCAGCACGCGGTAAAGTTGCCCTTCGTAGCGAATCGCCATTCCGGCGCGCAACTGAGATGCTGCGACCATCCTTCCCTCCGCCTGGTTTCACCCAGAATACTACTACAGCGGCGACGGGCCGGTCAGCCGCTCCGCACCCCCAGCAAGTCGGCCAACGCGGGGGCCAGTTCGGGGTAACGGAAACGGAATCCGCTCTGGAGGGCCGCCTGCGGGCGCACCCGCTGGCTGGCGAGGAGCACTGCCGCCATCTCGCCGAAGACCAGGCGCAGCAGCGGGGCCGGCGCCGACAGCACGGCCGGTCTTCTCAGCGTGCGGGCGAGCGTCCGCGTGAATTCCGCGTTCGTCACCGGGGTCGGCGCCACCGCGTTGACGGGGCCGCTCAACCGATCCTGATGGAGGATGTGGACGATCAGCTCGACCAGGTCGGCGAGGTGAATCCACGACATCCACTGCCGACCGCCGCCCAGCTTCGCCCCCAGACCCAGGCGGAACGCCGGAAGCATACGGGCCAGTGCGCCGCCGCGGGCATCGAGCACGAGGCCGATCCGCAACGGGACCACACGGATGTTCAGCTCGCTCGCGCGGCTTGCGGCCTGCTCCCATTCGCATGCCAGTTGGGCCAGGAACCCGTCACCCGGTGGCGACGACTCCGTCAGCCATTCGTCGCCCCGGTCGCCGTAGATGCCGATGGCGGATGCCGAGACGAGCGTACTCGGTCTTTGGTCACAGCCGGCTAGAGTTTCGACGAGACGGCGCGTGCCCTCGACGCGGCTGGCCCGCATTCGTGCCTTCGCCTCGGCCGTCCACCGCTGTGCTACGGTCTCTCCCACCAGATGGACGACGGCGGAGGCGCCGCGCACGGCATCGGGCAACAACGGCCTTTCCGTCTCCCAACCGATAAAAGACACACCCGGCGGCAGCACGGCGGGGGCCCGGCGGCCCGTCACCAGCACCTCAAAGCCGACTTTCGTCAGACGACGAGCCAGGGCGGTTCCTATCAGCCCCGTACCGCCGGTGATCAAAACGCGCATGACGGCTTCAATTGTAACCGTTGATCGGCCCGGCAGCCACCCCCGGGACGCACGGTGGGTAACGAGCGCTCCTCGATAAAGTCAGGGAGGCAAGCGTACGCGAGGGGGAAGGCAGGCCATTGACAAGCAGCCCCGGGAAGAGGCAAAATAGTCATCGGATGCGGGAGTAACTCAGTTGGTAGAGTGCGACCTTGCCAAGGTCGATGTCGCGGGTTCGAGTCCCGTCTCCCGCTCCAGCCGGCCCGCCTGAAGATCCCCCAAAGGGTTCGCCGACGCAGCTAGTCGTGTCCGCGCCTTTCTTGCTAAGATCGGGCCGTGATGCGCCTCGGATTCCTCTTGGCGGCAGCCGCTCTCTCCTACGCCGCCGACGCTTCCCGAGTATGGGAAGGCACGCTGACCCTGCCGACATACCAGTTGGGAGCGGAAGACCCCCTGCCCGTCTTCCCTTACATGAGCCGCCGGCCGATCTACCCGTACACCCGGCTGGATGAAATCACCAACCGCCGTGTGGAGAAGAGCTGGCGTGCGGTGTTCATCGAGAACGAATTTCTCCGGGTGACCGTCCTGCCCGAACTGGGCGGCAAGCTCTACGCGATATACGACAAGACCGCCAGCCGCGATGTTCTGTACACGAACCACGTGGTCAAATACGGACTGGTCGGCCTGCGCGGCGCCTGGACTTCGGGCGGCATCGAATGGAACTTCCCCGACGGGCACACCGTGACCACGGTTTCGCCTGTCGACTACACGCTGCGCACGGAGGCCGGCGGCTCAGCCTGCACCGTCGTCGGCGACACCGAACGCATCCAGCGCATGCACTGGGCAGTGGCGATCTGCCTGGAACCCGGCCTCAAGCGGGTCCAGACGCGTGTGCTGCTCAACAACCGCCGCGAGATCCCCGGGTGGTACTGGTTCTGGGCTACCGCCGCTGCGCCGGCCGCCGATGACATGCGTTTTGTTTACCCGATGCGCGAGGCCTATCCGCACGTGTTCTGGCCGGTGTTCTCCTTCCCGGTGCACCGCGGCGTGGATCTCAGCCTCTACCGTGAGGTGCCCAACGCGCTATCGCTGTTCGCGCGCCGGTCGTACCGCGATTTCATGGGGGTCTATTACGAGAAGGCTGACTGGGGCGTCGTGCACGTCGCCGATCATCGCGAGGTTCCCGGCAAGAAAACGTGGACCTGGGGCACGGCCGACAGCGGCGCCATCTGGGTCGAGAAGTTGACCGACACCGACGGTCAGTACGTCGAGTTCCAGTCCGGCCGTTACGAGACTCAGATGAAACACGAGTGGTTGGCGCCGCACCGCGTCGAGAGCTTCACGCTTTATTGGTTCCCGGTGAACAGGCTCGGGGGTCCCTTCAGCGAAGCCAATGCCGAGGCGGCAATGCGGTTGGTCCGTGATGGCGATCGCTGGAGGGTCGCCGTCAACGTGAATCGCCGCCTGCCGAACGCCGAACTGCGGCTGGAGGCGGCAGGCCAGGTCCTCTTCAGCCGCCGGCTATCGCTGGATCCTGCGACGCCGTTTCATGAGGCGGCCGAACTGCCGGGTGTCCCGAGCGTCACGGCGCGCCTGATGGCGGCGGGACGCGAGATCATCGCTTATTCGAGCGACACGCCCCTCGATGGCAACCCGGATTTTGAGCCGGCCAAGCCGCCCGCCGCTGACACCCCCGGCCAGCCCAGCGCGGAGCAGGCATGGTTGGAGGGCATGGAGGCTGACAAGGAAGGCCGGCTGCTGCAGGCTCGGGCGGCCTATGAGCGAGCGCTCGAGCGCGATCCCGGCTTCGCAGCCGCGCACATCGCCCTGGGCCTGAGCTACTACCGGACCGGCGAGTACGACACGGCTGCGAGGCACCTGGAGGCTGCCCTCCGTCGCAATCCCGAGGGCGGCGACGCGCACTATTATTTGGGACTCGTGCGGCGAGCGCAAGGCAGGGAGCGGGAGGCGGCGGACGAACTTTGGTGGTGCGTGCGGACCGGACACCGCGAGGCTCTGGCACGCTACGTGCTCGGCGAGATGGCGCTGGCCGCAGGCCGTATCGCTGAGGCCGTAGGCCACCTCGAGCAGGCCGCGCTGCTGGAACCCCGCGACTTGAAAGCGCGCACCGCCCTAGCCTTGGCTTTACGTCTCGCGGGCCGAGCCGACGAGGCACGCCGTCGCATCGAAGAGGTGACGGCGACGGCCCCGCTGGATTACTGGGCGCTGAGTGAACAGGCGCGTATTCTTGAAGCCGCGGGCGCGCGCGACGCCGCTGAGAAGAGTCGCTCCGAGCTCTGGCGGCTGCTCTCGCGGGAGCCGGATTCCGTCCTCGAGCTGGCGTTCGACTACCTTGCGTGCGGCCGCAAACAAGAGGCCGCGGAAGCGCTCGAGGAGGGCCTGAAGCGCCATCGCAATCATCCCATGCTCGCCTACGCGGCCGGGCGCTACGAGATCGCAGCCCGGGGCGAGGTTGCTTACGTTTTCCCGCACCGCGTCGAAGAGATTGTCTTGCTCGAGGCGGCGCGCAAGGCCGATCCTGCTGACGGTCGGGCCGCCTATTACCTGGGGAACGCGTTGGCAGCGAATTTTCGCATCGCGGAAGCGATCGCTGCGTGGCGCGAGGCCATCCGTCTGGAGCCATCCAACGCGCTGGCCCACCGCAACCTTGCGCAGGCCCTGGCGCGCGAGGAGGCCGGCCGCGCTGGAGCCGTCACCCACTACCGCCGGGCCATCGAACTCTGGCCCCAGCAGCATCGCCTCTACGTGGAACTCGCAGCGGTGCTGGCCCGGATGAACGATCACCGTGCTCGCATTGAGCTGCTCGAAAAGGCCCCGCCGGAAGTGCGGGACCGCTCGGTCGTGGTGCAAGCGCTCGCTGCTGCGTACATCGACGCCGGTCGTTTTGGCGAGGCCATTCCGCTGCTCGAGAACACGCAATTCGTCACCGGCGAGGGCGAGACCTCCGCCTTGGCGCTCTATCGGCGGGCCTGGCGCGGGCTGGCAGCGGAGCACCAGCAAGCAGGCCGTCATGAGGAAGCGGCTCGCGCCTTCCTGCGCGCAGCGGAATACCCGCGGAACCTGGGCGTTGGACGGCCGCCGCTCGATGAAACCATCCGGGAGTGGGTCGCAGCGGCCGAGTCGCTCGAAGCAGCTGGACGAGTGCAGGAGGCGCTCAAGTGGTGGCGGCAGGCAGCTTCGGCTGTCGTAGAGGTACCCACGGAACCCTCGAAACCGCCGGCCGAGCTGGCCGAGCTGAAGGCGCGCGCAATCGAAAGGCTTTCGAAGCTCCGGGGGGTTGAACGATGAACAGAAGGACCTGGCTCGGACTGGCCGCGGGTCTCACGGGGATGAGCGCCCAGTTCAGCTCGCAGGAACGAGCACGGGGCGTCAAGGAGACGGACCTGCGGCTCAGCGATTTCGAACCGCGCAGCATGTTGCGCGTAAAGGAAACTCGGGTGGAGCGGGCGCGCTTCCCGGTGATCGACTTTCACGCGCACCTGTCGTGGTCGCCCGGCCCCGGCAAGGAAGGCGGACCGGAGTTCCCGGCGCAGCCGGAAGAAATTCTACCCGTCATGGAGCGCAAGAACATCCGCATGATGGTCAATCTGACGGGCGGCCGCGGAGCCGTGCTCGAGGAAGTCCTGCGCGTCTGGCACAAGCCCTATCCGGACAGGTTCCTGGTCTTCACCGAGCCCTGGTGGAACCAGGTGGCGGATCCGTCCTACCCCAAGCTGCAGGCCGACGAAATCGAGCGGGCGCACAAGGCGGGAGCGCGGGGGCTGAAAGTGCTCAAGACGCTGGGCCTGTACCTGCGCGAGAACGTCACCACCGGTCCGCTCATCAAGGTGGACGACCGCCGATTCGACCCCATGTGGGAGGCAGCCGGGGCCCTCAAGATGCCCGTCGCCATCCATACTTCGGATCCCGAAGCATTCTTCCTGCCCATCGACCGCTTCAACGAGCGTTGGGAAGAGCTGCACGCGCATCCCGACTGGTCGTTTTACGGGAAAGATTTCCCCACCAGCCGAGAGCTGCACGAGGCACGCAACCGCGTCATGGCGCGCCACCCCAAGACCCAATTCGTCTGCCTTCACATGGCCGTAGCCGAGGACTTGGGCACGGTTTCGGAGTGGATGGACCGCTACCCGAACATGTGGGTCGAGTTCGGAGCGCGCATCGGGGAGCTCGGCCGGCAGCCGCGCACCGCGCGCCGCTTCTTCGAGAAGTACCAGGACCGCATCCTCTTCGGAACCGACGCGGTGCCTCGCGGCGAGGAGTATCCGCAGCAGATCTTTTGCGACGAGCTCTACGAGATCTACTACCGCTTCCTGGAGACCGAGGACGAGTACTTCGATTACGCGCCGGCCAGGATCCCGCCGCAGGGCCGCTGGAGAATTTACGGACTGGGCCTGCCCGAGGGAATCCTGCGCAAGATTTACTACGAGAACGCACGGCGCCTGCTGGGACTGTCCTGAGTTAGATTCAGGGCAGGCTCAGGAAGGCAGGAAGACCAGCTTGCCTACGCCGTCCGCGTATCGCTCGAGCATTTCGAAGCCTTGCTGAATCTCCTCCAGGGGCATACGGTGCGTGACGATGGGGCCGAAAAGGGCGGGGCGCTCGCGAAGCAACTCCAGAGCCGTCTCGGAATCGTGATTGGAGCGCCGGACGTTATAAAGCACGAGTTCCTTGCGGCGAATGACGTGATAGTCGAGGCTCACCTGGACCGTCGTGGGGATGCCTGTGATCACCACACGGCCTCCGTTGCGCGCCACGGCCAGGCACTGGTTGATCGTGGGCCCTTTGCAGGCGCAATCGATGGCTACGTCCACTCCACGGCCGGCGGTGGCCGCGAGGATCTCCCGAACGGGATCGACGGCCCCGGGGTCGAAGGTCTCGTCGGCCCCGACGTGACGAGCGAGCGCACGGCGGGCGGCGACCGGCTCGACGGCGAACACGCGCATGGCGCCCGAGAGTTTCAGCACCGCGATCGTAAGAAGGCCGATCGGCCCCGCGCCGAACACCGCTACGCGCTCGCCCGGCCGCAGAGCCACGAACTTCATCGAGTGCAACGCAATGGAGAGCGGCTCGAACAGGGTACTCTGCTCGAGCGAGACCGCCGCCGGAAGGGGCAGGAGGTTTTGCGCGGGCACGACCGCGTACTCCCGGAAGAACCCCGGCTCGCCCGGCATGCTCATGAAGCGGATGTGGGCGCACACGTTATGTCGGCCGCTCAGGCAGTATTCGCAGTGATAGCAGTAGATGGCGGGTTCCAGCGCCACACGGTCTCCGGGCTGCCATCCCGTCACTCCGGGGCCGAGCCTGACCACCTCTCCGACCGGTTCGTGCCCCAGCACCTGCGGGTAGACGCACGGAGTATCTCCGATGCCGCCCTCGGAGAAATAGTGCAGATCGGAGCCGCAGGTCCCGACGGCAAGTACGCGGGCGAGTACCTGACCCGGGCCCGGTTCCGGTACGGGCTGCTCGGTGATGCGAAAACGGCGGTGTTCGTACAGCTCGGCGACACGCATAAGCTCATGATTCTACCGCCGCTTTCCGATTCGACGCCGCGCGAGTCAGCCCCCGTGCAGCGCCCCCTGCGCGAGCGGTTTACTTCTTGAAGAGGCTGTCGAAGGCCAACCGTGCATCGGCCGGGGTGCGCGGCCCGCCGCCGACCAGGGGCGCGTTCACGCTGCTGGCTTCACGCGCCACGGTAAGTCGCGGCTCGAACCACGTGCATTGATTGGCCTTGTCCTTGGCCGCTATGCGTTCCGGGATGGGCTTCAGGCACTGGAAGCGGGTGGACGGCTCGAAATGGGCGCACTGCTTGCAGCAGTGCAACGCCGCGCCGCACTTCGGGCAGTTGCCGTTAAAGTCCGTGCCGGGCGGGAGGGCTACCGAACAGTTGTAACAGCGGGCCGCCGTCACGGTCTGTACGAGACGGGGCAGACGCGGGCCCGTCACGTCGATAGGCAGGCGGGGACCCGAGCGCCGTCCTTCCTCGCGTTTACGCCCGGGTTCCCGCGTATCCCGGTCATACTCCATGTAGCCGCGCTGGCGATACTTGCGGTCGCCTTCCATGGCGGATCGTGACTCCTGATGGGCGCTTTTTCGGAATTCGGCGGGATCCGGCTCCGGGCCGCTCGGTCGCCGATCCGTTCTGGCCGTGAGGGACTCCACCCGCCACGGTCGGGTCGGGATTACGAGTGTCCGCGGGTTGCCTGGATGCTCGGTGACTGTAGCTGTTCGGCCCGCCGAGCTTTCAAACTACTATGTAGCACAAACCCGAGACCAATTCCAGCACTTTCGACAGTAGGCGGCACTTTTTTAGGGGCCGAGCCCCGTCCGCAGAGGCTGTGACCGGGTCTTCAGAGCTCCGCGGAGGCCCACTTCAGCAAGGCGTGGGACGGTCGATTCAGGGGATCACCGTAATGGTTCGGCGCCACCCGAACCGCGTAGCCGATTCGCCCCGTCTGACGGGGGACCACCTCCCGCTGGAAGACAGCTAGGCTGCCCCGCTGCTCGACCGGCGGCAGCAACAGCACTTCGGTATCCTGCAACTCGCCGTGCGGTCCCACACGGCCAAGCACGACCTCCACGCGGACGTCCTCCGGCTGCAGCCCTGCCAAATCCACCACCGCCCGGACCGGCAAGGGGCGCCCGCTCACCAGCGGCCCATCCACGGGCGAGGCCACCTCGAGGAAACGCACCTTCTCCCACACCTCCCGGACGCGGCGGTTCCAGCGCGCCTGCTCACGCGCCTTGCGGTAATCATCGGCCCGCATCGCCTGGTAAGCCTCGTGCGCGGGCCGATAGAGCTGGCTCATGTACTCGTCCACCATGCGCTGGCAACTGAACTGCGGGCTGAGCGACATGATCGAGCGCTTCATGCGGCGCATCCACTCGCGGGGCACCCCTTGGTCCCGGTCGAAAAAAGCCGGCACGATCTCGTTCTCGAGCAGCGAATAGATGGCAGTGGCATGAGCTTCGTCCTGGTCCTCCGAGTACGGCACGCGATCGCCCACCGCCCAGCCTCCGGAGATCTCGTAGGCCTCGTCGAACCACCCGTCGAGCACACTCAGATTGAGCACGCCGTTGAGGCCGGCCTTCATGCCGCTGGTGCCGCAGGCTTCCTCGCCCCGTCGGGGCGTGTTCAGCCAAAGGTCACAGGCTTGCACCAGCCTGCGCGCCACGTGCATGTCGTAATCTTCCACAAACACCAGACGTTTCGCCAGCTCGGGGTCGCGTGAAAGCTGAACGATGTAGCGGATCATCTCGCGGCCCGGATGGTCTTTGGGATGAGCCTTACCCGCCACGACGATCTGAACCGGCCGCTCGGGATTGTTCAGCAAACGCTTCAGCCGCGCTACGTCGCGGAACAGCAGCGTAGCACGTTTATAAGTGGCGAAGCGGCGCGCGAAGCCGATGGTGAAAGCTTCCGGGTCCAGCACTTCGGAAGCTCGCCGCAGCTCGGTCGCGGAGGCCTTTCGCTCGCGGGCGAATTTGAGCATGCGCTCGCGAATGAAGGCCACCAGGCGCCGCTTTGCGCGCCGATGCGCCTCCCACAGCTCCTGGTCCGGTATGTCTTCGATGAGCCGCCAGGTTTCCGGGTCGTTGATGCGCTCCTGCCAATCCGGCTGAAGGTACTGGTCGTACAGCATTGCCAGCTCGCTGGAAAGCCAGGTGCGCAGATGGACCCCGTTGGTGATCGAGGTGATGGGAACCTCCCAGACGGGCAGTTGGGGCCACAGATCCTGCCACATCTCCTGCGAAACCTGGCGGTGCAGGCGGCTGACGGCGTTGCGCCAGGCCGAAGCCTTGATGGCAAGGATGGCCATCGAGAAGCGCTCATGAGGGTCGGAAGGATTCCGTCGGCCCAAGGACAGGAGCTGCTCGAAGCCGATGCCCACCTCGCGACAGAACGACTGGAAATATTCGTGCACGAGGCCAGGATCGAAAATGTCAATGCCCGCCGGAACCGAGGTGTGCGTCGTGAAAACATTGTTGCTGCGAGTGGCCTCGAGCGCCTCTTCGAAACTCAGACCGTGCTCGCGCATCAGTACCCTGATCCGCTCGAGCGCCAAAAAGGCCGAATGGCCCTCGTTCATGTGAAACACCGTGGGTTCCAGCCCCAGGACTTTGAGCGCCCGCAGGCCTCCGATCCCCAACACAATCTCCTGCTGAATGCGCATCCGATCGTCGTAAAGGCGCGCCGTAATCTCCCGGTGCTCCGGGCGCTCGTTCTCGGGAATGTTGGTGTCGAGCAGGTAGAGCTTGACACGGCCCACGCTCGCCTGCCAGACCCTGATGTAGACCTTTCCGCCCGGCAACTCCGCCTCGACGCGGACTTCCCGGCCGTCGCGAACCACCGGCTCGACCGGGAGCATGTAAAAGTCGGCGACCGGGAACTTCTCCTGCTGCCATCCGTCGGGGTTCAGATACTGCTGGAAGTAGCCGGTCTGGTAGAGCAGCCCCACGCCGACCAGCGGGATTCCTGCGTCGCTACATGACTTCAGGAAATCGCCCGAGAGCACTCCTAGGCCGCCGGAGTAAATCGGCAGACACTCGGCCAGGCCGTATTCCATGGAAAAGTAGGCGATCAGTTCGGTCGACCGGTTTTGCTCGGGGCGATGCAGGTAGGCATCGAAGCGTTCGCATGCGCGCCGATAGAGCGCCACGTAGCGCGGATCGGCGGCCATCCGCTCCAGCGTCGACTGAGGTACGCGCCCCAGCATGGCGACCGGGTTGTGACCGGTCTGGTGCCACAACTCCGCATCCAGCCGCCGGAACAGTTGCCGGATGGTAGGCTCCCAGGTCCACAGGAAGTTGTACGCCAGTTCGGACAAGCGGCTCAGCGATTCCGGCAGCGCTGGGCGCACCAGGAATTCCTTGACCGGCTGAACGTAGAATCCCATTTCGAAAGGTGTAATCCCAAGATACCAGAGCGGCCCAACGCACTGAAAGCCTAAGGGCTATATCCGATAGATTACGGACGGTGCACTCTCAGGATCGGAAGGTGCGCCGTGCACCGCTGCGGCGGCGCGGGGCTATGATGGAAGCGGGGGTGCGATGCCGACGCTACAGGATGTGCTCGAGGCGAACGTTCGCGCCGCCGAACTGTGGGAACGGATCGACGAGCGCCGCATCCGCTGCCTTGCGTGCGGCCATCGCTGTCCCATCTTCGAGGGCCAAGCCGGCGTCTGCAAGGTCCGCTTCCACCGCAACGGACAACTGTGGGCGCCGTGGGGTTACGTGGCGGGCGCGCATTGCGATCCTATCGAAAAGAAGCCGTTCTTCCACGTCCTGCCGGGATCGCTGGCCTTCAGCTTCGGCATGTTGGGTTGCGACCTGCACTGCGCCTACTGCCAAAACTGGGTGACCTCGCAGGCCCTGCGCGATCCGGAGGCCGGGTCTTCCCTTTGGCGGACCACTCCGCAGCAGCTCGTGCGGCAGGCCGTCGAGTTCGGCGCCGATTCCATCGTGAGCACGTACAACGAGCCGCTCATAACGGCCGAGTGGGCGGTGGCTGTCTTTCGCGAGGCCCGCGCCCAGGGCTTGCTCACCGGTTTCGTCTCCAACGGCAATGCGACGCCGGAGGCGCTCGAATACCTCAGGCCCTGGCTGGATCTGTTCAAGGTGGATCTAAAGAGCTTCCGGGACCGCAGCTACCGCGAGCTGGGCGGCCGCCTGGCCCCTGTGCTTGATAGCATCCAGCGCATCCACCGTATGGGCTTCTGGCTGGAGGTGGTCACTCTCATCGTGCCCGGCTTCAATGACTCTGACGAAGAACTGCGCGACATCGCCTCTTTCCTGGCCGGCATTTCCCCGGATATCCCGTGGCACGTCACTGCCTTTCACCCGGACTATAAAATGACGGAGCCACCCCCGACACCTGCTTCCACGCTGCTGCGCGCCGCGCGCATTGGGCGGGAAGCGGGCCTCCATTACGTCTATGCCGGGAATCTCCCCGGCCGTGTTGGCAACCTCGAGGACACGCTATGCGCAGGATGCGGCGCCACACTGATCCGACGCGTCGGATACCGCATCCTTGCTTCCCGGCTCACGCCCGAGGGGCGTTGCCCAGAATGCGGGCGGGCGATACCGGGGCGCTGGGCGGGGCGTGAGCGGGGCGCCGCGATAGGCCATCCTGCGGTTGCCCGCGACGCGTCCTGAGTGCTGCCGGGTATGCTCGTGCCGCCATGGCCGCTTGCACGCGCCGCCGGATCCTAACTGCAGCGCTTCCGCTGCTTGGTTGCCGCCGCCCCGCGCTCCCGCCGCTGACCGCCGGCACCCCGACCTCGCGACGAGAGGTATTCGCCGAGCTCCTCGCTCAGGTGCTCGAGCGGAGCCTGGGCTTTTCCGTAGCCCGACAGTCGGATCTCGGAGGCGGTCTCGCGGCTCACGAGGCGCTGTTGGCCGGGCGCGTGGATCTCATCATCGAGTGCACCGGCTTCGCTCTGACCTCGATCTTGAGGGCTCCCGCGGACCCCCGCCGCGAAGTCGCGTTCGAGCGCGTGAGATTGGAATACGCCCAGCGATTTCAAGTACGCTGGATGGACCCCTTGGGCTTTGACGACGGCTTCGTACTCGTGCTGCGCCGCGATTTCGCGCAGCGGGCAGGTTTGACCCGCCTCAGCGATGCGGCAGCCTACCAGCCAGGCTGGAGACTGGCGGCGCCTAGCGAATTCCTGATCCGCCCCGACGGCATGCCGGCTCTGATGAAGACCTATTCGTTGCGGCTGCTCGGCGGCCCCGAAACCATGACGGTTTCCGGCGCTTATCGGGCCCTGCGAGAAGGGAAGGTTACACTGATCGCCGCGCACGCCGCCGACGGTGAGTTGCTCGCTGAAGACATGCTCGTGCTGGAGGACGATCGCCATGCCTTCCCGCCCAATCAGGCGGCCGTTCTGGCGCGGGAGCAGGCTCTTGCGAGCCACCGGGGGATGGAAGCGGCGCTCCAGACGCTAAGCGGCCGCATCTCGCAGCAGCTGGCTCGCAAATTGGTCGCCGATGCGGCAGCCCGCGCTGCACGGGAGGCGGCTGCCGCCTTCATCCGGGAGCAGCTCGGACCGCCAGGGCCGTCCGGCGGGTAAACCGTACAATAGGGACATGGCGCGGGCTTGTCTGATCCCGGTGTTGCTGCTGGCTGCTGGGGGCTGCGGGCGTGAGGCCACCGTACTCGATGAGCGAGGTACGCGCACCGTGATCCTGCCCGGCGGGCAGAAGATCCGCGTGGAAGTGATGACGCACCCCACCGACATGATGCGCGGGATGATGTTCCGGGATTCGCTCGCCCCCGACCGCGGGATGTTGTTCATCCACGGCAGCCCGGGTAATTACCCATACTGGATGTACCAGGTGCGAATTCCGCTCGATATCATCTGGCTGGATGAGAAGCGCCGCATCGTCGAGATCTATCCCAACGCCCCGCCCTGCCTGAAGCAGGCCAGCGAATGTCCCAGCTACGGAGGGAATCAGAGAGCGCTGTTCGTGCTCGAGTTGGCTGGGGGTATGGCGGCCAAGTACGGACTGAAGCTCGGCGACGCCCTCATCTTTTGAAACCGAAGCGCCGGGGAACGGAGATAGGGGAGTGCCATGACGGAACAGCAGTTGCGCCAGTTGCTCGAGGCCGTGCGCGCGGGTTCACTCGACGTGGACCAGGCGCTGGAACGCCTGCGGCATCTGCCCTTCGAGGATCTTGGCTTCGCCAAGGTGGACCACCACCGTGCCCTGCGGCACGGCGTTCCCGAGGTGGTTTTTGCTCTTGGCAAAACCGCCGACGAAGTTGTGGCGATCGCCGCCCGTCTGATCGAGCGGTCGCCTAACGTCCTCATCACGCGCGCCGACGAAGCGACGGCGGCCCGCGTCCGGCAAGTGTGTCCGGACGCCGAGTACTTCCCACGTTCCGGAGCGCTGCGGGTCTGGCGCGACCGCAGCCTGTACGGCAAGGGAACCATCGCAGTGGTTTCCGCGGGCACCAGCGACATGCCCGTGGCCGAGGAGGCGCTCGTCACCGCCGAGGTCATGGGTAACCCCGTAGACGCCATCTTCGATGTGGGCGTCGCGGGCATCCACCGTCTGGTGAGCAACCGCGAGCGTCTGGTGCAGGCGCGGGTCGTCGTGGTGTGCGCAGGCATGGAAGGCGCTTTGCCCAGCGTCGTCGGCGGCATGGTGCAGTGTCCGGTGATCGCCGTGCCCACCAGCGTGGGCTATGGCGCCAGCTTCCGCGGCCTGGCCGCGCTGCTCAGTATGCTGAACAGCTGCGCCAGCAACGTAGCCGTGGTCAACATCGATAACGGATTCGGGGCCGCCTACGTCGCCAGCCTGATCAACCGCCTCTAAAGCTCAACCCGAGCCCGCGCGCATCGCCTGAGGTTCGGCTAGTTCGGCGGCCATCCACACGCCGAACAGCGGCCGGGGATCGCCACGCCCCCAGCGATTCACCCTCCAGCGTGCTTGCAGGAAGCGGACCTCGGGTTGCTCGCTGAGGTCCAGCAGAAATCGATAAACGCCGCAATAGAACTTTTGGGGCAGAACGAGAATAGGCTTCGGGATCCAAGCGTTGCCGTCCGTCGATCCCCAAAGACTGACTTCCAGGCTCTCCTGTTCGATGACGCGAGTGATGCCCAGCGTCAGGAGCAACAACCTGCCCTGCGCGGCACCAAGAGGAACGGCCGGGCCGGCGCCATCCTCTCGTAACACGGTTTCCGGAATGAGAAACGCGGGCAGCATGGCGGAGGCGCCTCGGGTCGGCTTTCCCGCCAACCCTGAAATAAGTTTCGCACAAACCCGTGCGAAATGCGACCGCGGACTGGCAAAAAGTTGCACTTCACAGGCCGATACAATCGTGATTCGGACTCATTTGGACTCTAAGAAGGCGATGACACCGGGACCGTGGGAGCAGCGCTGGCACCCGCTCAGGCAGGAATGGATCGTTCTTGCCGCACACCGCCAGGACAGACCCTGGAGCGGCGAGGTTGTCGAACACGCTGAGGAACGGCTGCCCGAGTACTTGCCCGATTGTTACCTCTGCCCGGGTAACCGCAGGGTGAGCGGTGCGCAGAACCCATCTTACACAGGCATTTTCATATTCGACAACGATCATCCCAGCCTGGCGCCGCACGCCCCGGCGGAGCTGGAACGGCCGCCGGGCATCTACCGCAATCGCCCTGCACGCGGGGTCTGCCGGGTCGTCTGTTACAGCCCCAAGCACAACCTGAGCCCAGCCCAGCTCAGCCCCAGGGAAGTGGAAAACCTTATCGCCGCCTGGCGCGAACAGTACCGGGAACTCGGCGCGCGACCGGAAATCCAATGCGTACTGATTTTCGAGAACCGCGGCGAGGTGGTGGGCGTGTCCAATCCTCACCCGCACGGCCAGATTTACGCCACTAATTTCGTTTTCAAGGTGCTCGAGACCGAGCTGCGCTCCTGTCGAGAACACTACGAAGCGACCGGTCGCCGGCTCTTCGAGCAGATTCTCGAGACCGAGCAGGAAGACGGCCGCAGGATCCTGTTCGAAAACGAGTCGGCGATCGTCTTCGTACCGTACTTCGCTCGTTATCCCTACGAGACCATCGTGGCGCCCAAGGCGCCGAGGCCCTCGCTTCTGGAACTCACTGACTCCGAAGCGGCCGATCTGGCCGAAGCCCTGCGCTGGCTGCTCATCCGCTACGACAACCTTTGGCGCATGCCCTTCCCGTACGTGATGCCGCTCCATCAGGCGCCCACCGACGGCGGCGACTACCGCTGGTACCACCTGCACATCGAGTTTCTGCCTCCGCTGCGCAAGCCGAATCTGCTCAAATACCTCGCCGGCGCCGAGATCGGCGGCGGCAACTACATGCTGGACGCGGCCCCCGAGGCCACGGCGCGCGAGCTCCGTGCCTTGCCCGGCGTGCATTACCGCGAGGTCGCGCGTCATGGCTGACGCCGCTGACCTGCTGACCGGCTTGCGGCGGATGCACGAGCGACTTCGCGCGCGGATTCTCTCCGCTTTCGAAGAGGCTGCGGCCGAAGAGCTGGCTGCCGTGGCGCGTGACGACGAAGGCGACACCATCTACGCAGTGGACCGCATCGGCGAAGAGACGCTCGTTAGGCTCGTGGAAGAGGAGCTGTCCGCACATCTGCCCCTGGTGCTCATCGCGGAGGGCTTGCCTCGCGGGCGGATCGCGCTGCCCTGCGGAGCCCCCGAAGCCGAGGCGCGCTGGCGCCTGATCGTGGATCCCATCGACGGCACGCGCGGTCTCATGTACCAGAAGCGCAGCGGCTGGATACTTACCGGCGTCGCGCCCAACCTCGGCGCCGCGACCACCCTGGCCGACATCGAGCTGGCGGTCCAGACCGAGATTCCCCTGCTAAAACAACATTTGGCTGATATGTTCTGGTGCGTCCGGGGCGCGGGGGTTAGCGGCGAGCGCTGGAATCGCTTGACCGGAGAGCGCATTCCGCTCGCTCCCCGCCCTTCGCGGGCCGCGACCATCGCACACGGCTTCGCCACCGTCGTCCGGTTTTTCCCCGGCGCCCGCGACGAGCTGGCGGCCATCGACGACGAGATCGCGCGCGCCGCCGTCGGCCCGACGGCGCCCGGCAAGGCGGCCTGCTTCGAAGACCAGTACATTTCCAGCGGCGGTCAACTTTACGAGCTGATGATGGGGCACGATCGCTTTGTGGCGGACCTGCGTCCTCTCATGCGGCCTGTGCTCGAGCAGCGGGGCCAAGCGCTCGGGCTTTGCTGTCATCCCTACGATCTGGCCGCCGAATTGATCGCGCGCGAGGCAGGCGTCATCGTCACCGACGAGCGGGGCGGCCCTTTGCAGGCGCCGCTGTGCGTCGAGGCGGACGTGGCCTGGGTCGGCTACGCGAACCAAACACTCCGCGCGCACATCGAGCCGCTGCTACAGGCGGCGCTGCGCCGGCGGGGGCTGATCCCTTGAAAATCAAAGGCGAGGCGGAACCATGGCGATTCTGGTCACTGGAGGCGCCGGATACATCGGCAGCGTGACGGTCGAACTGTTGGTGCAACGGGGCGAGCGGGTCATCGTGCTGGACAATCTAGGGCGCGGCCATCGCGCCGCCCTGCCCGAAGGCGTGCCTTTCTACCGGGGCGAAGCCGGCGACCGCGACCTGGTGGCGCGGATCGCGCGCGAGCACGATCTGGAGGCCTGCATCCACTTCGCGGCCCTGGCCTACGTGGGTGAATCGGTCGAGCAGCCTTTGCGTTACTACGTGAACAACTCGGCCCAGGCCATGATGCTCATCGAAAGCCTTCTGGAGGCGGGCGTGCGGCAGTTCGTCTTCTCCTCGACATGCGCCGTCTACGGTGAGCCGGAAACCGTTCCCATTCCCGAAGACCATCCGCGCCGCCCGGCCAACCCCTACGGCTGGTCGAAGTATTTCGTGGAGCAGGTGCTGGAGAGCTGCGATCGCGCGCACGGACTCCGTTTCGTCGCGCTGCGCTACTTCAATGCGGCGGGGGCCACCGATCGCTGTGGCGAGGACCACGATCCCGAGACCCACCTGATCCCGAACGTTCTGGCCGTCGCCTTAGGAAAGTTGCCTTTCTTGCCCATCTTCGGCCATGACTACCCCACGCACGATGGGACGGCCGTACGCGACTACATCCACGTAAGCGATCTCGCCGACGCCCACCTACGCGCGCTGGTCTGGCTCCGGCAGGGAGGTCACTCGCTTTTCCTGAATCTCGGCAATGGCAAGGGCTATTCGGTGCTGGAGGTCGTCCGCACGGCGCGTGAGGTCACCGGTCGTGAAATTCCTACCCGGTGGGAGGCGCGCCGGCCGGGTGATCCCTCGCACCTGGTCGCGGATGCCCGACGGGCCAGGCGAATCTTGGGTTGGGAGCCACGTCATCCCGAGCTCGCCTCCATCATCGAGACCGCCTGGCGTTGGCGGCTCGCACACCCCGACGGCTACCCCAAAGATCCCGCACGCTGACGGTGCGCTCGTGCAGGCGCTAGCGGAGCGCCGCCATCAGGCTTCCCGTCCGCGCCAACACGGCGAGGCGAGCCAGTTCCTGTCGGTAGCGCGCATCGTAGAAGGCGATCCACTTTTCGCTTTCCTCGAAGCGTGCCTCTTCGAGCTCACGCAGGCTCGCCCGTCCCTCATCCATTTGCGCCAGCACCATCGAGACGCGCTCGCGCGCAACCTCCAGATCGAGCCGAGCCACCTCGGCCGCTGCATCCGCCTCCCGCGCCGCCTGGTGCAGGCGCCGCACCTCGTCCGCGATCTGTTCCCGCAGCCTGCGTAACTCGATTCTGAGCTGTGCGGCTTCGGCCTCGATTTTGCCGGCGCGAGCTTCGACGACACGACCGACGAAAAGCGGGATCTGGAAGGATACGCCGAGCTGGCCGTTGTGCCGCTCGAACTTGCGGAAGAACTCTTCATAATTGTTGAAGCGCGCCAACAGCCCGTACTGGGCGACCAGTTCGAGCCGCGGCAGCCGCGCGGCCCGCTCGGCGCGAACTTCGAGCCCCTTGGCGCGCAGCCGCGCCTCCAGGGCCCGCAACTCACGGCTGTGTTCCAGCGCCTGCTCCACGGCTGCCTCCGCCGAAGCCGGCAGGGGCCACACCGCCCGCTCCTCCCCGACCAGCCGCGGCGACTCGCCCCGCTCGAGGCCAAGGACCATGCGCAAAGCTTCTTCGGCGTTGCGTCGCACGTTCTCCAAAACGACGACCCGATGACGCGCCTTGGCTAAATCCAGCGCCGCCCGCCTGGCTGCAATGGGAAGCTCACGGCCTTCCTGGACGCGCCATTCGATTACCTCGGCAACGCGAGCGAGGCTTTCCACCTGTCGCCGGGCCGCCTCGAGCAGGCGCGTCGCCCGTTCCGCCTCGAGGTAGAGCTCGGCCGTGCGAAAGGCCACCTGCTCCTGCTTGGCCTGCACGTCCAGGGCGACCCCGCGCCGGTTCTCGCGCGCCGCCGCCACGCGGTAGCTTTGCGGGCGGTTGTAAACGTCCCCGATGGCGCGCGCCATGAGCACCGAGGGCGTCGCGCCCTCGATGCTCATCGGAAAGCCGCTCGACCATGCCAGCCCGCTGCCGAACGCCAGCGTAGGGACGAACGGCGCGCGGGCGATCTCGATTTCGCGCTCCGCCTTGCGTTCCTCCAGCCGCGCCAGTGCTACATCGGGATTCTGTTGAAGCGCCAACTCGACGGCCTCGCGCAGCGTTAAAGCGGGGCCGCCGGCCATGAGCGGCGCAAGGGATGTCGCCATCGACAGCATCCATCTGCCGGGAGTTGACCGCATCGAGAACTACCCTAACATTTCCTCACCGCGCAGTTATTCTGAAAGCAATGCCCGAACTGCCTGAGGTCGAGACCATCGCGCGGATGCTGGCGCCGCGGTTGATGAATCGGAAGATTCGTCGCGTCGAGATCCTTTCGCCCGAGATCGTCGCCGGCGACGCGCGCGCCGTCGGGGCCCGCTTGCGCGGACGCCCCATCCGGCAGATCAGTCGGCGCGGCAAGTATTTGCTGATGCGGCTCGACGGGTACGTGTTGACGTTGCATCTCGGGATGACGGGCCGGCTGCGTTGGGGAGGAAGTCTAGGCCCGCACACCCGGGCCGTCCTCGTTTTCGACCGCGGGCGGCTGCTGTTTGACGACCCGCGGAAGTTCGGTCGCCTCGAGGTGAGTGAGGGCCCCTCGCCCCGCGTACTGAAGCTGGGGCCGGAAGCGCTCGAAATTTCCGCGCGCGAACTCGCGTCCCGATTGAGGGGCCGCCGCGCGCCGATCAAGACGCTTCTCATGGACCAGCGGATCCTGGCCGGCGTGGGGAACATCTACTCCGACGAAGCCCTTTTCCGTGCAGGCATCCATCCGTTGACTCCCGCCGGATCCCTCTGGCCGGAGCAGATCCGCCGGTTGCATCGGGCCATTCGCCGCGTGCTGCGCGAGGCCGTTGCAGCCGGAGGTTCCTCAGTGTCCGACTACGTCAACGCCGACGACGAACCCGGCTGGTTCCAGCTCGAGCATCGCGTGTATCGGCGCACGGGTCTCCCCTGCCTGAGATGCGGCACTCCCATCAGCCGCATCGTGATCGCCCAGCGCGGCTCCCACTTCTGTCCGCGGTGCCAGCCCCTCCCTCCCGGTCGCGAGGGTATGGAACGCCGCACGGCTTGACAGTGCCGCAGCGGGGGCACCATGATCAAAGGTGTCCGGCGGATCGACTGCCTGCACACTCTGACGAGGACGAACATGCTGACGCGAAGATACTTCTTCTTTGGAGCGCTGCTGGCCGGGTCGGCGCCGGCGGGCGGATTCGGCAGCGTGGCTTCGCTGAGCCGGCTCGGTTACAAGTCGCCGAATGAGAAACTGAACATCGCAGCCGTCGGAGCGGGCGGCAAGGGTCGCAGCGATATCGCCGCCTGCGCCGCCACCGAGAACATCGTGGCCCTGTGCGACCCCGACGCGAAGCGAGCCGCCGAGACGTTCGCCAAATATCCCGGCGTGGCCAAGTACAAAGACTTTCGGCGGATGTTCGACCGCGAGGAAAAGAATATCGACGCCGTACTGGTTTCCTGCCCCGATCACATGCACGGCATCGTTTCCATGTGGGCCATGGAACGGGGCAAGCACGTCTACTGTCAGAAGCCGCTGACCCGCACCGTCTGGGAGGCCCGGCAACTGACCGAAGCTGCGGCGCGCTATCGCGTAGCCACGCAAATGGGAAACCAGGGTTACTCCAGCGAGGGCACGCGCCAGTGCTGCGAGATCATCTGGGCGGGAGACATCGGCCCAGTGCGCGAAGTGCACGCTTGGACGAACCGGCCGCTGAAATTCTGGCCCCAGGGTCCGGACGTCGTTCCCAAGGAAGAGCCGGTGCCCGAGACCCTCGACTGGGATCTGTGGTTGGGAGTGGCTCAGTGGCGGCCCTACAGCCCCGCTTACGTGCCCCATCACTGGCGCGGCTTCCCCGATTTCGGCTGCGGCGCCATCGGCGACATGGCCTGCCACATCCTCGGCCCCGCCAACATGGCCCTGAAGCTCACCGCGCCTACCAGCGTCGAATGCATCAGGAAGGAAGGCGTGGGCAAGTATACCTTTCCGCAGCGCACGGTCATCCGCTTCGACTTCCCCGCGCGAGGCTCCATGCCCCCGGTGACCGTTTACTGGTACGACGGCCTGGAAAGGCGACCGCATATCGAAGGGGTCCCCGACGACGAAGTACTCGGCGACGATAACATCAACGGCAGCCTGTTCATCGGCGAGAAAGGAATGCTGACCACCGGATGCTACGGTGAGAATACGCGCCTGGTGCCTGCCTCGTTGATGAAGGACTATCAGTTGCCGCCGCCGCTGCTGACGCGAGCGCCGGGCAAGTTTCCCCAAAGCCATTACCGCGATTGGATCAGGGCCTGTAAAGGAGGCGAGTCCGCCTGTTCGAACTTTTCGGTGGCCGGCCCGTTCGTCCAGTGGATGCTGCTGGGCGTCATCGCCATGCGCTTCGAAGGTAAGCTCATCTGGGACGCCGAGCGCGGGCGATTCTCCAGTCCCACAGAGGCCAATGAATACTTGAAGCCCAGGTTCCGAAAAGGCTGGAAATTCGCCTGAGCAAGCGCGCGAGTGGCTCTGGGCCCCACCAGCAGCTCGGTGACTTTAAGCGAGAGCCGTGTTAGCATAAAACCGAGGGGAGGCAGTGAGAGCTTCAAGGGCGAATAGCCGCCGGTTCCTTGCCGCGTGTGCGGCGTTGTTAGCGCTTATCGCCCTGAGCGTCCTCATAGTCGTCCCCCATACCTGGCATAAGGAAGACGGCAAGCGCAGTTGCGTCGTCTGCCAGGCGTACCGGACCGCGACGGGCGTAGCCGCGAGGCCGGTGGCCGTTGAGCCCCCGCAAACCGGACACACGGGGGCGTTCATTCCGGCAGCACCGACCGAGCCGCGCGCGCTGCTTGCCTGCTTCGAGTCGCGCGCTCCTCCTTTCCCCCACCTCGCCTGCGCCGCGTAGTTTGATTCGCGCCGAAGCGCGCGGATCTCCGAGTCTGTATCTCACGCTGCTCAACTTTTGGGGCGAAACGCCAAATTCATCGGGGAAAGGAGGAATTCATGAAAGGCATTCGTCACATCGCTTGTTTCGTCCTAATCCATTTCGCCGCGGTCCCGGCGGCAACCGGCCAAACGCGGCCGACGGGAGTGCTGCGTGGTCGAGTGGTGCTCGAACGGACCGGCGATCCGCTCCACCACGCCGCCGTGCTGATTGTCGAGCTTTCGCGCCGCACGGAAACGGACGCCGAAGGCCGCTTCGAATTCGCCAACGTGCCGCCCGGCGCCTATTCGGTCGTCGCTCACCTGCACCCACTGGCCGACAACAGGCGTACCGTAGAGGTGCCTCCGGGCGGCGTCGCCGAACTCGAGTTCCGCATGGCGATTGCTCCCGTGCACGAGGAGATCACGGTAACCGCGTCGGGCCGAGAGCAGACGACGCTGGAGGCCTTTCAGGCCGTTACCTCCCGTGAGCTGCTCGATCTGGTTCCGCGAGCGGCCGCGTCGCTGGGCGAAGTGTTGGAGGGAGAGACCGGCGTGGCCAAACGTTCGTACGGTCCCGGCAGCAGTCGTCCGGTGATCCGCGGTTTCGATGGGGATCGCGTGCTGATCCTGGAAGACGGCCTGCCCACGGGGACGCTGTCCTCGCAGTCCGGCGACCACGGCGAACCGGTCAACGTCGCCGCGGTCGAGCGGGTCGAAGTCGTGCGAGGCCCCGCTACCCTGCTGTACGGTACGAACGCGCTGGGCGGTGTGGTCAACGTGATCACCGGGCACCACCAGATTCACCGGCATCCGCACGCGGGTCTACGCGGCTTCCTGACCGGCTCCGGAGGGAGCAACAACGGCCTGGGCGGCGCCAGCGGCGGTCTCGAGGCAGGCAAGGGCCGCTGGATGTTTTCCGGGGCGGGCGGCGGGCTCCGCACAGGAGACTACCGCACCCCGCTCGGCCTGATCACGAACAGTCATACGGGTTTGCGCAACGGCGCTGGCAGCGTGGCGCGCTACGGCGAACGCGGCTTCTGGCACGCCGGCTATGGTCTGCACCAGGGTCGCTACGGAGTCCCCGCCGTTCCGCAGCCCCTTGAGCACGAACATGAAGAGGAATCCGAACCGGACGTGGATCACGGGCGCGAGATGCACGGCGAACTTGTGGATCTCAAGTTCCGGCGTCACAACGCCCATTTGGTGGCCGGCCTCTTGAACCCCTTCTCGCTGTTCGAGCAGTTCCGCCTGCACCTGAGTTACACCGATTGGAACCACCGCGAACTGGTGGGCGAGGCCGTCGGTACCCAGTTCTTCAACCGCCAACTTGCCTGGCGCGGTGTCCTCGAGCAGCGAGAGCGGCGCAACTTCCGGGGCAGCCTCGGCTTCTTCGGCCTGCGCCGCAGCTATCGCATCCGCGGGGACGAGCAACTGACGCCTCCCGTGACGCAGTGGGCGCTGGCGGCCTTCGGCTTGCAGGAGCTTGCACTCGAAAGGGTGCGCCTGCAGTTTGGCGGGCGCTTAGAAACGAACCGCTACGACCCGGAAGGACTCCCGGCTCGCCGCTTCACGGGTTTCTCGGGTTCGGTGGGGGCCATCCTACCGACCGGCTCGTGGAGCTCCCTGCTTGCCAGTTTCAGCCATTCCTACCGCGCGCCCGCAATCGAGGAACTTTACAATTACGGGCCGCACCACGGGAACCTCGCCTTCGAAATCGGCAACGCCGAGCTCAAGCGCGAGCGCGGGTTGGGGCTGGAACTGGCATGGCGCGTCCGAGCCGCGCGTGTGCGCGGCGAGCTCCACGCCTTCTCGTACCGATTGGATGACTACGTCTACCTTGCCCCGACTGGCCTCGTGCGTCACGGCCTGATCGAGGCGGCCTACCTGCAAGGAGGCGGTCGTTATCTCGGCGCCGAGGCGCGCCTTGAGACCGCCCTGCACCGGGACGTTTGGCTCAGGCTGGGCTTCGACGCCGTGGATGCGCAGCTTCGCCCTGAACGGCAGCCGCTGCCCAGGATTCCGCCGGCGCGCGGGCGCATCGGGTTGGACGCCCGTTGGGAGGGCTTTCAGTTGCGCCCCGAGCTCATGCTGGCCGCGCCGCAATCGCAGCTGTATCCCAACGAGTCCCGCACGGCCGGCTACGCGACGGTGAACCTCGGCTTCGGCTACGTGTGGGCGCGATCGCACCAACTACACTCTTTCTCGGCCACGCTGTTCAACGCGGGCGACCGGCTCTACCGGAACCATGTCTCGCTGATCAAGGAATTTGCTCCCGAGATCGGGCGAGGCGTCCGCTTCGATTACACGATCCGTTTCTTCTAAGCCGCTTGCCCGGCGGGGGCGCACGGGCGTAAATTGAACGCTGATGCTGAAGTCGCTATTGCTGCTCGCGCTGTTGGCCTCGTGCGTCCCTGCCCAGGCCCCGGTCCCGGTCATCCTCGATACCGACATCGGCGACGACATCGACGATGCATTGGCTCTCGCGTTCGCCCTGCAATCGCCCGAGCTGGACGTTCGCGCCGTGGTGACCGTCTTGCAACATCGCGAGCGTCGCGCCGATCTCGTTTGGAAGATCCTCCAACTTTACGGACGGGAAGACGTCCCCGTCGGCATGGGCGCCGAGCAGCCTTTGCTGGCGCCGGCCCGCCGCGGCGAGGTGCGACAGACGGCGGCCCTTTCCGCTGCGGACCGCCTGCCCGATGCCAGGCGGCGCAACGGGCTCGAGCTGTATCTGGAGACCTGTCTGAAATCGCCGCGCAAAGTGACGGTTCTCGCGTACGGGCCGCTCACCAACGTCGCCTTGGCGCTGAGGGCCGAGCCTCGGCTGACCGAGCGGATCGAACGAGTGGTGTTGATGAACGGAGTGTTCTTCAGCCCTCGGCTCGAGTACAACACGGTGCGCGATCCCGAGGCTGCCGCGATCGTGTTTTCGAGCGGCCTCCCTATCGTCACCGTTGGCCTCGATGTGACGTTGCGCTGCCAGCTCGAGCCGCAGGACATGGAGCGCTTAGCCGCTTCGACGCTGCCCGCGGTCCGCTTCCTGCGTGAGCTCATCGCGATCTGGCAGGACGGCCGTCCGGAGCGTCGTCCCATTCTGCACGATCCGCTGGCCGTGGCTGTGACATTCCGACCCGATCTGGTCAAGCTCCAGCGTGGCAGGGTCGAGGTGGAGACGCGCGGCCAGCCGGATCGCACCTATGGCATGACCCTGTTTCGGCCCGATCCGAAAGGCCTCGTCGAGGTGGCCGCCGAGGTCGAGGCGCGGCGGTTCCTCGACCTGTTCATGGAGCGCCTGCTCCAACCGGCTCGGCCTGCTGGACGCTGAACGGGCGTCAGCAAAGGCGCGGAAGAGCCGGTGGGTCGTCGGCTGTGAGCTCAGTTCACCGCTTCACCACAGGGGGTTTGACAGAGCGCCCAAGCTTTGGTCAAATATAGGGTGAATGGGCTGCTCCTCAGTAGCTCAATGGTAGAGCATCCGGCTGTTAACCGGAGGGTTGCAGGTTCGAGTCCTGCCTGAGGAGCCACGTGCCGTCGGTGAGCTTTTCGGGCCTCACCGGATAACGGTTCCTGCACGGACCGCTCCAATTCTACGCGATCGCTTGCGCGCTGCTCCCTTCGCTTGGCTGCCCGCTACCGGAAACCCGCGGCCGCGCCTCGATTCCACGGGTTCTCGCCGTCGCGCTTGTCGGGTTCGGCCGACACGGGCGCAGCGGATGTCCCTCTCTTTGCTCGTCGCCGGCCCGCGAGACAGCTGCGAGGGCCGGGCCTTGAGGCCGACCGGCCTGGCTACCGCAAAGCCTGCTTGTCCTGCTCTGCCCGCGGCCCGGCCTCAGGCGGAACGTGCGAGAGGCCGGGTCTCCTGCAGCCGCGCCCACGGCCCGGCGACCCGCCGCACGCAACCGCACCCTCGCGTCGATGCCCGCCATCCCTTCGGCCGCGGATTCACCCGCGCCTGGATCTGGCGCCCTTGCCGCAGCCGGTTCAGCAGGGCGCACGGCGTCGTGGCCCCGTATGACGACATGATGGCGCACCCTATCGCGGGCACGGGTTCCGCCGGTACCTACCAACCTTGCTTCGCTCAGCCTCTGTTCAGCGCCCGCCCATTCGGGCATCGGGCGGGCGCGTTGTTTCGCGCCGGCCTACCGCGTGGGCGGCGTAGGCTTCTCCGCCCCCGTCAATCCCCAGCCCGGCCAGGAAGGGTCGTAGCCGGGATTGCGCTCCGGAAGGATGGCGTGCGTCTCTTTCAGCCACTTATCCAACAGCGCCGCCAGCCGTCGCGCCACCGCCGCTTCACGCTCGATCAGATTCGTCGTCTCGCTGGGATCTTTGCCCAAGTGGTAAAGCTCCTGCCGCGGGCGGTCGTAGAAGCGGATCAGCTTCCAGGGACCTAGGCGCACGGCGCTGCCCGGCTCGCCGCCCTGATTCGAGTAATGCGGATAGTGCCAGAAAAGCGGCCTCTCGCGGATCCGGCTTCCTCTGAGCAGCGGCATCAGGCTCACGCCGTCCACCTCGCCCGCCGGCACGCCGGCCAGCTCGCATATCGTGGGCAGCAGGTCGACGCTGGTGACCGGCGTTGAAACCACCGTGCCCGGCCTCACGACCCCCGGTAACCTGACCAGCAACGGCACGCGGATCCCTCCCTCGTAAAGGTGGCCTTTGCCTGCCCGGAACGGCGCGTTGTCGGTCACCCACTCCTTGCTCGTCCCTTCGTAGCGTAACCCGCCGTTGTCAGAGTAAAAGATCACCAGAGTGCGATCCTTCAGCCCGGCTTCCTCGATGACCTTCAGCACCTGTCCCACCGATTCATCCAGGCTCTCGACCATGGCTGCGTATACCGGGTGGTAGCGTCCCGCCGACTTCTCGCGGTGGCGAGCGATATCCTCAGGGCGCGCGTTAAGCGGTATGTGGACCGTGAAGTGGGAGAGGTATAAGAAGAACGCATTCGCGCTGTTCTCTCGGATGTAGCGGCAGGCTTCGCGCGTAAGGTGCTCGGTGAGAAATTCGCCCGGCCCGCCCTCCAGATTCGGCAGCCGATAGGGCCCGAAATACGGGGTGTCCGAGCGCGGAGGACTGCCGGAGCTGGTGCCGCCGATGTTCAGGTCGAAACCCTGCTCCAGCGGACTGAATCCCTCGCCGCCCAGGTGCCATTTCCCCACCGCGGCGCACCGGTAGCCGGCGCCCTTCAACCGCTCCGCCAGCGTAACTTCTTCCAGCGGCAACTCGGTCTTCGTGCGAGGCGTGCGGATCGGGCCTTTCTCGTGACTCGGTCGCCCAGGGATCCAGTCCGTCACGCCGTACCGGACCGGATGGCGTCCGGTGAGAATGCCGGCGCGAGTGGGTGAGCAGACCGGGGAGGCGGCGTAGGCGTCGGTAAATCGCGCTCCCTCGGCGGCCAGGCGATCGATGTTGGGCGTGGCGAAGTACCTGTTGCCGTAACAGCCCAAATCACGCTGACCAAGATCGTCGGCCAAAATCAAAACGATATTGTGTTTCCTTGTTTGACCTGCGGCGGCCAACCCCACTGCCAGTGAACAGAGAAAATCACGTCGCAGCATGAGCACCTCAGTAAATCAATTTCAGCCCGAAGTGGATGTAGCGGGGGAACCCCGTCGTCGCTGTGATCCTGCCGAACAGCGTATTCGTGGGAGCGGTGTTGGGCGCCGCCAGATTGGAATGGTTCATCGCATTGAGCGCCTCGGCACGGAACTGCAAGCGCCACTTCTCGGTGAGATGGACATTCTTCACTGCCGAGAGATCCCAAACGTCTACTCCCGGCGCCCGAACTCCCGAAAAGCGTGTGGAAAGCGCTCGCAAATTATAGGCCAGCTGCTCGGCGGGATTTCGGTTAAAGGCCGCCGTATTGAACCACCTGTCCAGCGTGCGCTGCTTCCGCGGTAAGGCGACCTCCCGCATGTCCGCCACCAGCAGCGCGTTGCCGAAGCCCAAGGGCGCGCCGGTATGCGATTGCCAAACCGCCTGCAACTGCCAGCCGCCTACCAGAAGGCGGGCAATTGGTCCCTGCCCGTGCAGATACCGCTTGCCGGGACCGAAGGGCAGCTCGTAGATTCCGCTCAGGGCAAAGCGATGAGTGCGGTCCAGATCCGACACCACGCGCTCGGGCGCCAAGTCGCAATCGTTCAGAAAGCCGGCGGCTTCGATCAATTTCGAGAAGGTGTAATTGAACTGGAAGGTGTAGCCTCGACGAAAACGTCGTTCGAAGACCGCTTGGAGGGAGTGATACCACGACGCCCCCGAGGGCTCGCTCGCGGTGACGGAAGTAAAATGCGGGTAAGGCCGCAGCAGTTGGCTCCGGGCCACTGTGGCGCCCGCCAGATCGGTTCCGGGAAGCGGATAAAAGGGATTCGGAACCTGCGCGCTCAAGTGGTTGATCGTCTTCTGGTCCCGCACCGGCAGCGTGGAAAGCCACTGCCGCGGAATGGGCGTGTACTGGCGGCTCACGGCCATCTTCGAGCCGCGGTTGCCCACATAGGAAAGATCCACGAAGAACTCGCCAGGCAGTTGTTGCTGGATGCCGAACGAGTACCGTTGCACGTAACCGTTCACGAAGTGTTCGGGGAAGAAGCTCACTGCCTTCCCTACGTCGGTGAGCAGTCCGAGCGAGGAGCCGGGCGGGTTCGGCCATCCCTCCGGGAAGGGATTCGCCAGGGACGCGATGTAGGTCTGCCCGTTATCCAGCGAGGCCACCAGCGAGGTGCGCAGCGTGTATCCCGAGAGGTTAACCGACTGACGATCCGCACCCAGCGGAAAGTAGTACAGGCCGTAGCCCGCGCGCAGGACCGTGTTCTTCCGCAGACTCCACGCCACGCCTGCGCGAGGCGAAAAGTTGTTCCGGTCGGCACGCCACAACCCGCGCGGACGTCCGCCGACGCCGGCAAACAGGAGCCCGCCGACCACCCTGAACTGCTCCGGCGGCAGCTCGGGCAGGGGATTGCGGCTATAATTGACCCTGGCCCGCGGGCCGATCGGGTTCTCGGTCGCAAAATCAAAGTTGCTGACGGAGCGGTTGAACCGCTCCGTGATAGGGCGGTCCAGCTCGTAGCGCAGCCCGAGATTCAGCGTCACGCTCCTGCTCACGCGCCAGTCATCCTGAATGTAAACCCCCCAAGTGGCTGACTGCTCGGCGGCCGAATCGTTCACATTCACCTGACCATCCGAAGGTATACCGAGCAGAAACGACGCCAAACCCTGGCCGATCGGCGCAGCCGGCGAGTTATCCAGCGGGCCGCCGGTCCAACGCGCCGTGAAGCTCATGGTCGGCGTCATGTTGGCGAAGTTGTAGCTGTGCTCTCGATAGAGGCGATACTCGGCGCCTACCTTCAGGACATGCTTCCCGCGCGTCCAGTTTACGTCGTCGGAAAACGTGAAATAATTCGTGAACGCGCGGCTCTTGTTGTTGCCGCCCAAAGGCTGGTACCCGGCGATGGAAAGCCCCGGAAACTTTCGCGCCGCCGGATCGATGCGAGTCTGAAGGGAGGGATGGAAACCTGCCCCGGTCAAATCGAAGCCGTCCGAAAGAGGATAGAAACTCTGCTCGAAACGGGTGAAGCCGGCCCGCAGGTTGTTCAGGAGGCTTGGCGAAAAGACGAAGACGTCGTCGAAAACGGCCCCGTAGTTGTACCGATACCGGTCCTGACCGGTGGCGATGTTCTCGAAAACCTGACCGGAGGAGAAAAGTTGGAACCACTGGTTGTATCGCCCGAAGACCCGATGACGCTCGCTGAAGTTATGGTCGACCTTGGCCGTGTGAGAGCGGAACTCGTTCCAGGAACGCTGGAGCCGGGTATAGTTATTGCGGCCGTCGGCGGTTCCCGGGAGATTGGGCTCGGGCCAATAGTCGAGCAATTTCAGGGCCAGCTTGTCGAGGCGCGATTGGGGGATCAGGTTGCCGGGAAAAGGCTGGCGAGAAAAGCGGCCGCCCGGTGCGGGCGTGGTGGTTAGGGGATCGTAAATCTGGTAGATAGGCCCGACGCGCAGCAATTCGGAGAAGTCACCGCGTCGCTGCGCCGGCGTGGGGACAGTGAAGAAGGTGTTTCCGCGCTCGACGCCCGGCCGCGTCAGTCCCTCAAAGGAGTAGACCCAGAACGTTCGGTTTCGGCCGTTGTAGGCTTTGGGAAGGAGCAACGGCCCCGAGAATATGGCGCCAAAGCGGTTGAGGACGTTGAGCGGGTTAATCGTCTTTTCCTTCTCCTTGGTCGGCGGCCCTGTCAGGGGATTGTAAAAATTTTGCCGCTGAAAGAGGTCCAGGGATTGCAGATGCTGGTTGTTATGGAACCAGTAGAACGTTGTTCGGAACTGGTTGGTGCCCGAGCGAAGCACAATGTTGACAGTGCCTCCCGGAGCACGCCCCACGCTGGCGTCGTAAGTCGCGGTCTGAACCTTGAATTCCGCCACCATCTCGGCGGGCGGAGCATAGGCGGCGTTGGTGCCCCACATGCTCGGGGTACCGTCCACAGTGAATTCGGTGTTGCCGCTGCGCACCCCGTTAACGGTGATCTGGCTGAGCACCTCCGTCGCCGGTCCTAGCGAGGGATGATTCGGGACGGCGAGGTTGATCACGCCCGGGGCCAGACGGGCTAGGGAAAGCGCGTTGCCGCCGGGAAGCGGCAGGTCGAGAATCCGTTTGCTGTCGACCACTCGCCCGATGCTGGCTGTAGACGCCTCCAGTAGCGAGGCCTGACCACTAACAGTGATCGACTCGGTGACCTGCCCGACCTCCAGCGTAATGTCCACAGTAAGCCGGTCGGCCACGCGGACTTCGAGATTGGTTCGCTCGTAAGTGCGAAAGCCGGGCGCCGAGGCAGTGAGGGTGTAAATGCCGGGATTCAGAAACGGCAGTTCGTACACACCGACTTCGTTGGTCTTGGCAACGGTGCGTACTCCGGTGGCCGGGTTAAGCGCCACCACCTCGACGCCTGGCACGGCGGCCCCCGCCTGGTCGAAGACCCGCCCTGCGATCCGTCCACGGGGATCCTGCGCCGCCATACACAGCACGAACGCCGCCAGGCTTGTCGGAAGCGCACGTCGAGCCATGGTTCCCTCCCTTCACGCGGATTATACCCCCCTTGCGCGCAATCGTCGCAAGGGCGCCACACCGTGTCCACTCCGGCATGGCGACCACCGCGTGAAAGCTTTTGCCACCCTGCCAGCTGCCTTCAGCCCGGGAGCTTCGAGCGTCACGAGCGACAGGAGTCATGGCGGGGACGGCGATTGTCCGGGGATGCCTGCACAAGCCCATCTATCAGGCCGTCGGTCCCGTCGCGTCGAATCGCACATCCGTCCGCGGCAATGGGACGCAAGCCCCCGGGCCCTCCCGAGCCGCCGCGCGCAGCGGCCGCCGGAGGGAGTGCCGTGCTCATCGAGCCCGTTGACGCGCCCGGAACCGGCGGTCGAAGCTCGGGTGCGGCCTCCGCCGTTCGTCACCGATCGCGTGAAGGCTCGGGAGTTGGCAGAACCCGCCTGTCCTGCTCAGATTTTGCGTGAGGTGGTTATTCGGCAGTAACTCGGCCATACAGCATCCGGTTCGTAACCGGGGGTTGCGGGTTCGAGCGATGTGTGAGCGGTCAAGTCTTAGCACAGAGCGCGGGTTCGATTGTCAAGGCGAATTCCTTTTCCTTAACTGTTTACAGAGTCAGGTACGGAGCGGCGTATCATTACGTCCGAGGCTCGCTGTTTTGAGAGTCTGCCCCCGGGCCGGTGGATCGTTGTGGCTGGCCGTTTCTCTCCGGGTCTTGGTCGCCTTAAGTCCCACCGACCCAGCCCGCGCATCACCGCCCCGGCGGAAGGAGGATTTTCGGCAAACTCTCAACGCCGGCGAGCGTCAGGCACGTGAATGCGGAAGGGCGGATCAAACCTCGGACGCGAACGGCTCAGGAGCACCGTCCGGCAAGCCGGCCGAGAGCTTGTTGGAAAAGCTGTTAAGTTGCTACTCCCGCGACTTATTAAGTGCTCCACGTGGCTGATTTAGGCAGGTTTTAGGCTGCAACACGCGATCGCGCAAGCGCCTGCTGAGAATTTGTTAACAAGCTTCTAAAACGAATCCGAAGTGTCGCCGCAAAGGCTGCTCCTCGCGTCCGCGCCCCGTGATCGGAGCGTCGCCAACTGAATCGGCACCCCGATCGCCCGCCCGGCTGGGCTACGTCGCCGGGCGTGGTCCATCGGCAAGAAAAAGCGCCGCCTGGCCCGCACGGTGGTTCGCAGGGGAGGTTGCCCGTCCTTAGTTCATATCCCGGGGCTTGGGCTGCGGCACACACGTTCCGGCCGGAGGCACGCCGCTGCCGTGGCCCCTAGCGCTACTCGAGGAGGACACCGCCCGTGGGTTACCAGCCCTCCTATGCGCGACGCGACGGGGCGCGGTTGTCCGCCTCAGTCGGCGGCTCTTCAAGCTGTGGCGGTCTCGCCCGCGCCGGCGGCGGCCAGTTTTTCCTTCACTTCTTCGATGAGGTCAGGCATGGAGGGCGGTCCTATCGAAACCACTTCGCCGTCCAGAGCGAAGATGGGACAGACGCTGGGTCCGAACGTTGTGAGGAGCTTGATCGCGGCCTGGTCGCGCTGGACTCTGAGCTTCTGAGACACGTCAATGACTTCCACCTTGATTCCGGGCAAGCCCGATTCCAATTGGCTGACGTACTCTCGCAGTTCCTCCTCGCTTTGACCAACCGGGCCGCAGCAAGCCGATTGTGGGCCGCAAGGGAATGACTGCGGCAGGTAATAGAGGCGAATGACGCGATTGCTCTCGCTCATAGCTCGGAACTCCTCGCTAAACGACCAGGTTGAAAATATAGCCGGCCAGAACGCAACCGACGAAGGACAATCCCACGTACAGCGCCAGCAAGCGGAAACGGAAAACTCCGGTCAGCATCGCGATCGACGGCAGAGAAAGCCCTGGGCCGCCAAGCAAGTAGGCGAGGGTCGCCCCTGGACCCATTCCCTTGCTCATCAAGGCCAACGCTGTGGGGACTTCTACATAGGTGCAGACGTAGGCCAGGACCGCAACCAAGGAGGCCACCAGCACGCTGTTCAGGGCCTTTCCGCCGACCCATTCGGTGATCACGCTAGTGGGTATCAGAACCTTGATGGCTCCCGCGATGAGCACTGCGAGCAGCAGATAGCCGTTCAGTTGCATGAACAGCCGCCAACCCATCCGGAACATCTCGGCGAACCTTTGTCCGAGGCTGCCGGACGCAGCATCGCCTACCGGCAGCACGGCGCAGGCGCCCACGTTCTTGATCTCTGCGGGCTCGCTCTCAGCAAGCTTCCACAGCCCTTCCCGGGTCCTTTCGACCAGGCCGGCCTCCTCCAAAAGCACGAGCTTCGCCTCGCTGCCCGGACCAAGCTGATCGGCCGGGACGCCTTCGGCATGCTTGACGGCGAGCTTCCCGAAGCGGAAGGCAAACTGCTGCAATTCCGGGGAAAGGCGCGGAGGGATGTGAATCTTGAGAAATCGTCGGGGATTCCTGTGCTTGCGCTGCCAGCGCGAAAGAACCTCACCCACCCCCAAGGCAATGGCGAAAGTTGCCACGACGCGGCCCACCGCCATCGGCCAGCCGAGGACGCCGGCCGTCATGAAGACCGTGGGCACGTTTAGCATCGGCGCCGCAATGAGGAAGGCCATCGTGGGGCCCAACGGGATGCCGGCTTCGACCATGCCGGCGAGCACCGGCACGATCCCGCAGGAGCAGATGGGGATCACGGCCCCCGCCATGGTGGCCAGTAGGTTGGCTTTGAAGCCTCCGCAGCCCATCCGGGCTTTCACTTTCTCCCAGGAAACGAAGACGACCAGTGCGGCGGCGATCAGCATGCCGATGGCCCAATACTGGAACAACTCCACCAGCACGGCCGAGGCTTTCAGGTAAACGAACCAGATCACTTGGGGAATGTTCCAGGAAACCGGCGTGGCGATTTCCGCCAGCCGAGCCTCCTCCTCCGGCAATCCGGGCGGCTGCAGCAGCCCGTAGAGATACAGGGAGCGGATCGAGAGCCCGTGCAGATACGCGTAGACGAGGCCGCTGGCATACATGACCGCGACCGCCCCCAGATACAGCCACATCTTCAGCGTGGGACGGAACCCGGTGCGCGAAGCGACGCTCACCGGCGTTTCGACCACGGCTTCCTGATTGGTTAAAAGCGGATCATTCACGGGCATCGTTCATGCCTCCCAGCGCCGTCGGCAGCCGCCCCTCCGCCAACCGGCGCATGACGAACTCGTCCATGTGTCGGTCCCCGGCAGCGCGTACGGCGCGCGCCAGCTCGACACTTGCCTGAATGGCTTCCATCGGAACGCCGAGATTGAGGGCCTCCTTGTAGTGGTAAGCAAAGCAGGGCTGGCAATGACCGGCCACGGCGGCGGCAATGCCGACCAGCTCCTTCGTTTTCGGATCCAAAGCCTCAGACATTCTTCTGTCCTCCAAGCATTCTTCCAAACACCGTTCCTGGCCGCTTCACAAGCTTACGTTTCACGGTTCTCCGCAGGTTCATCCTGCCCGGCCCCGGCCTGGTTCGCGCGTACCCTGCGAGACGCGCAAGGCGACGTCAGCCCGGTCATGGCGCAGCGCCACTGGTTGCGGATACGGAATGCTGCCCAATCAGCTCACCCATGGTATCGCGTGGCGGTTCCGTCTTCTGCGCTATCGCAACCGAGGTGCCTCTCGCCCACCAGTCGTGACTCCCCTTGCTCGCCCCACGGATGCAATCATGCCCGGCTCGCTGCACCAGAGTCGCTGACCTCATCGTTTAGAAGCCCGTTTGCCCGAACCCGCGGGCGTCTCCGCTTCAGCGAAGGAAACCTGCACGTGCCCCTCGCTGCGGAGCGGCGGCGAACCTGACTGCGCCGTACCAGCCGAGCCTGCCTGAGGTTCCCAGCGCACCAACTGCGGCAGAATCGCCACCGGACGCATTTGGCAGACGCCGTTTTCGATGGCCTGCCTCAGTTGCAGTAGATCATTCTGGAAAATGCGGTCGGTTGCGAAAGCCGACCGAAGGAACTCGAACAGAGGACGGAGCCGGTCGTTTGCCGCGTCGGTGAGCCGATGGAACACCCGGAATCCTTCGCGACGATCCGTCACCAACCCGGCATGTTTGAGATAAGTGAGGTGCCGGGAAACGTTGGACTGCGTCAAATTCAAAACGTACTGGATGTCGCAACCGCACAGCTCGCCGTACAAAAGCAGGTTGATGATACGCAGGCGGGTCGCCTCCGCAAGACCCTTGAAATACCCCTCGAGTTCGGCCAGGGACGCCATCTCTCTATCAGTGTAGGGTCATACACAGCTGCCGTCAAGGCCCTCTTGCGGGGCTCGCGAGATCGACCATGCCGTGCCCTTCCGTCTCGTCTGCCCGGGCTTAACAAGCCGGCGGTATTTCGCTTCGCAAACCCTCTGCCGGGCCGCCGCCATCGCCTGAACCACTCGGCCCTCGTTGCCGCAGCAGACCGTAGCTGCCTGCGTGCGCGATCGCCGACGGACGGTCCGTGAGATCAAGCCCGGCGTTCCGGCTGTTCCGTTGGACCGCTTGAAACGTTGGGAGATCATCCTCCTCTCGTTCGATCATAACCTCAGTACTTAGTCCGTCGCGAGAACGCTTTTGCCGCCGCCCTAACCCGTTATATGTCAGGCAGCTAGGTCGAGGCGAAAATGTTTGCCACATCGAGCCCGGCGGCCATAAGAGTATTTGATATCTTAAGACCTCTTTATATTAACTTGACTTTCTCCGTGAGCTGTACTAAATCGTTATTGGCATGCCGCAGGTAACTCGACGCTCAGCGAACTGGCTTCTGGGCGGCGGAGTGGCGGGTTCACTGGCCTCCTTTGTCTATCCGGTGATGCGTTTCCTCAACCCGCCTGCCACGCCCGAGGCTCCGGTGAACGAGGTGGTGGTGGCGAACGCGCAACAGATGCTGCCCAACTCGGGCCGCGTGGTCAAGTTCGGCAGCAAACCGGTGCTGTTGATTCGCGTGGGCGAGGCAGAGTGGCGTGCTTTCGGGGCCACGTGCACCCACCTGAACTGCACCGTGCAGTACCGGCCGGAGAGCCAGCAGATCTGGTGCGCGTGCCACAACGGTTTCTACGACCTCAACGGGCGAGTCGTTTCGGGCCCGCCGCCGCGGCCCCTGGATGAGTACGCAGTGAGAACGCGCGGCCAGGAAATCGTGATCGCACGCAAGGGCTGACAGGGAGCAGGCATGCCGGTAGCGGTGTTCAGTCAGCGCAAGGCCCGCGTTGTAGCCTGGCTCGACGAGCGGCTTGCACTGGACCGTATTCGCGAGTTTCTCGCGCACAAGACAGTGCCGGTGCATTCCGGCACGATCTGGTATTACTTCGGCGGAATCACCCTGTTTTTGTTCGGCATCCAGGTGGCTACCGGGATCTTGTTGCTGTTGTACTACCGTCCAACCGCCACAGAGGCGTATGAAAGCGTTCAGTTCATCGTGACCCGTGTGGAGTTCGGTTGGCTCATCCGCTCGCTGCATAGCTGGTCGGCGAATCTGATGATCCTGACCGCTTTCGTACATATGTTCAGCGTGGCCTTTCTCCGGGGGTGGCGGCGGCCGCGAGAGGTGACGTGGCTGAGCGGGATCGTTCTGCTGGGGTTGACGCTGGCGTTCGGTTTCAGCGGCTACCTGCTGCCTTGGAACACCACCGCGTATTTCGCCACGAAGGTGGGCACGGATCTGGCCGGCTCCATACCGCTGATCGGACCGCCCCTGGCCCGATTCCTGCGCGGCGGCGACGATGTGACGGGAGGCACGCTGACGCGCTTTTTCGGCTTCCATGTCGCTGTGTTGCCGGCGGTGACGACTGCCGTATTGGCCGTTCATTTAGCCCTCGTGCAGCGGTTCGGCATCAGTTCGCCGCCGTGGCTGAAGACGAGCGAGGGCAAAGTTCCTCAAATGCGCTTTGTCCCGAACTTTCTGCTGCGGGAGCTGATGGCGTGGTACGCGGCGCTGGCCGCACTCGGCGTGCTGGCGGCGCTATTCCCGTGGCCGTTGGGAGAGAAGGCCGACCCCTTCGCGCCTGCGCCCGCAGGCATCCGGCCGGAATGGTATTTCTTGGCGCCTTTCTACACCCTAAAGCTACTGCCCAGCCACGTGGCCTTTCTCGAGGGCGAGCAGGCGGGCCTGATCGGATTCGGCCTGCTGGGGCTGTGGTGGGCCGCTTTACCCTTTTGGGGCGTGCGCCCCGATGGGAGGGAACGGACGAGGCTGGTCACGGGCACGGGCGTACTGCTGTTGGCCTGGCTCTCCAGCTTCACCTTGCTGGGGTACCTGAAATGAGCCTCGGGCTGCTACTGTTGACCTTCGGGCTTGCCGCCGCGCCGGGCCGCGACAATTGTCAGGAGTGCCACGCCGCTTTGGACGGACGGCTGGCTGCGCCTGCCCAAGCCTATGCGCGCGACGTGCACCGAAGGGCGGGCTTCACGTGCGCTTCCTGTCACGGCGGCGATGCGCAGGAAACCGATCCCGGTCTCGCCATGAGCAAGCAGCGGGGCTTTCTGGGAGCGATTGCCCGCACCGCCATCCCGAAGCTGTGCGCGCGTTGTCACAGCGATGCCGCCCTGATGCACAAGTATCGGCCGCAGCAGCGTGTCGATCAACTGGCTCAGTATCTGACCAGCGTGCACGGCCAGCGGCTGATGAAGGGGGACACCGCCGTGGCGACCTGTTCTGACTGCCACGGCGCCCACGGCATCAGCGAAGTGAAAGATCCCCAATCGCCGGTGCATCCCTTGCGGCTCCCGCAGACTTGCGCGGGCTGTCATGCCGATGCCCAACACATGAGGCCTTATGGATTGCCGACCGACCAGTTCGAGCAATACCGGCAGAGTGTGCACTGGGAGGCGCTGGCCCGGCGACGTGATCCCTCTGCGCCGAGCTGCGCGGCCTGCCACGGCAACCATGGCGCCACGCCGCCGGAGGTCAACTCCATGGCCGCCGTATGCGGCACATGCCACGCGCTCGTCGAGGACCTGTACCGCCAAAGCCCGCATCGCGCGGCTTTCGAGGCCGGCGGCCGGGGCGGATGCACCGTCTGCCACGGACATCACCGCGTGCTGCGCGCGTCCCCCGAGATGCTGGCGGGCGAGAAGGCGATATGCGCTCAGTGCCACGAGTCGGGGTCGAAAGGCGCCGCGGTAGCAAACGAGATGGCAGGCTTACTGGCAAAATTGCGGGACGCGCTCGCTCGGGCCCAGGGGATTCTCAACCGAGCCGCGCGCGACGGCATGGAGGTTTCCGAGGCTACCCTGCGGCTCCAGGACGGCCAGGAAGCGCTGGTCAAGGCCAGAGTCGCCGTGCACACGGTGCGATTGGAAAACGTCGCGTCCCTGGTCCACGAGGGCCTGAGCATCGCCGACCAGAGCTATCGGGCGGGAGAGCAGGCGCTCCGTGAGCGAGACCGACGGCGCTTGGGGCTGCTGGTTTCGTTAGTGACGGTCTCGGTCGCCATCGCCGGCCTGTGGATGAAATTGCGGGCGATCGAATCGGGGGGCAAGCAGACATGACTCCGAGCAAGCTTGCGGCATGCATGCTGTGGCTGGCAGCGACCGACGTGCTGTCGGCCCTGCCCGATGCCCCGGCCAGCGCCGAGTTCTGCGGTCGCTGCCACCGGGCGATTTACGAGGCCTGGAAACAATCCGCGCACGCGGTGGCCATGGAGAGTCGGCTCTTCCAGGATGCCCTGGAGTTAGCGGAAGCCGAAGGAGGATCCCAGGCCCGTAAGCTTTGCCTGCAATGCCACTCCCCGGTGGGCAGTCGCTTGGGAGATCATGCGCTTCGGCTCAAGGTCAGCTGGGAGGGGGTGACCTGCGACTTTTGTCACTCGCTTCGACAGGTCGCTTGGACGGGCGGCAATCCCCAGGCGCGAGTTGAGTTTTCTCTGCTCAAGAGCGGCACGATTCAGCAGGCAGCCTCGGGAGCTCACGGCACCGAATTCTCGCCCCTGCACGCTACCGCGGAGGTTTGCGCTCCCTGCCACGAGTACACCAACTCACAAGGTTTCTCGGTGCTCCAGACCTACACCGAGTGGAAGGCAAGTCCCGCTGCGGCGTCCGGCCAGGCCTGCCAGAGCTGCCACATGACCCGAATCGCGGGCGACGTAGTGGACCCCCGGATTCAGCGCAGTCGCGAAGCGCGAATCAACCTGCACTCCATGCCGGGCAGCCGCTCCCTGCAACAACTGACCCGCGCCATCGCGGCCCGTCTGGACGCCGTGCGGCAGGGCGACCAGGTGTTGGTCACCGTACAGTTGCACAATCGGGCGGCGGGCCATCGCCTGCCCTCCGGATCCCCCGTTCGGAGGCTCAACCTGGTGGTGCGCGTCGAAGGTTACGACGGCAGCCGGGCTGAGCAAGAGAGGACCTACACCCGTCGGGTAGCGGACGTGCAGGGCAGGGAACTCGACTTTGAACACCTGGTTTTCCTGAGAGGCGCGCGTGAGCTCTCCGACAATCGGTTGAAACCGGACGAACGGCGGACGGAGCAGTTCGCCTTCCCGCTCCCCGCGAGCGTGAAAGCCACCGTGAAAGTTTCGCTGGCCTATTACTATTCCCCCATGGCGCGCACCGAGCAGGATCAGCGCGTTGTGTTCCTAAGCCTCCAACGCCTGCTGCCCTGAGCGGCGCCCGCGGCAGGCGGTCTGGGGCGACTCGGAAGCCCAGCCTGCAAGGCGCAGAGCGCTTGAGGGCCCAATGCGCACAGCCTTGCGGGAGAACCGCGGCCGGCAGCCGGCTCTTTCTTGTCGCCGGCTGGAGCTATACCATCTGCGGCGCGATCGGTCCCTTTCGCGGCTCACAGAGGGCGTCTTCCCTCGGGGGCAGTCAAAGCCCGAGAACTTCACTCTCAACTACGGAACGTCGTGCTCCAGACGGCGGCCTAAAGTTTACGGCGCCTGCGCGAGCGCGCCGCGGCATGTTATGCTGACCGTTTACTCGGCTAGAGGAGCGGAGGCCATCAGTAGGCGGGCGTGCAGTTCTCCGACGCCGGAGACGCCCGCTCGAAAGGGGCTTCGAACCGCGTGCCGGGATTGCGGGCGCGGGAATCCGCCGAAATCGTCGCCGGCGGCGTCGCGGGCGGCGGTTGGGGGGTACGGCTAACACCGGCCCACTGTCATCCGTGGTATCGCGGATGGAGCGCTAGCGGGGTCCCGCCTCGTCTCTGCGTTCCCGATCCGCCGGAGCGACCATGAACGTGTACGAACTGACGCGGGCGCTGGTGGACATCCCGTCCATCACGGGCGAGGAAAAAGAGGTCGGCCTCTATCTGCTCGGCCGTCTGGGCGGCCTTGCTGCGCGCACCGGCGGGACGGTGGAGCGGCTCGAGGTGGAAGCCGATCGCTTCAACGTGCTCGCCTATTGGGGGCAGCCGCGCGTGACTTTATCCACGCATATGGACACCGTGCCTCCCCATATTCCGTCACGCGAGGACGATGAATTCATCTGGGGACGCGGCGCATGCGATGCGAAGGGCATCATCGCGGCCATGATTCAGGCCGCCGAAGGCCTGCTGGCCGAAGGCGTGCGGGAGTTCGCGCTGCTGTTCGTGGTAGGCGAGGAACGCAACAGCGCAGGCGCGTTCGCCGCCGCGCGCACGGGTCGCGGCTCGCGCTGGCTGGTCAACGGGGAGCCCACGGAAAACAAGCTGGCGCTAGGCTCTAAAGGTGCGCTGCGCTACGAGGCGGAGGCGCGCGGTCGCATGGCCCACTCGGCCTATCCCGAGTTGGGCGAATCGGCGATCGACAAGCTCCTCGATTTTCTCGAGGACATCCGGCGTCTGCCGCTGCCGGTGGACCCGGTACTGGGTCCCTCCACGCTCAACATCGGAACCATCTCGGGCGGCCGCGCCCCGAACGTGATTCCCGATGAGGCTCGTGCCGAGATCATGGTTCGACTGGTGAGCGACGTCGGGCCGGTGCGGGAGGCTTTCCAGCGCGCCGCCGCGGGGCGCGTCGAACTCCGCGAGGTTCTCACGGTGCCGGCGGTGCGGCTCCGCGCTCTGGAAGGCTTCCCCTCCACGGTGGTGGCCTTCACCACCGATATTCCTGCGTTCGACGGCGCCTGGGGCGAACCGCTGCTGATCGGCCCGGGCAGCATCCACGTCGCCCATACCATGCACGAGCACGTGGCCAAATCGCAACTGCGGGAGGCCGTTGAAATCTATCAGAGGATCGTCAAGACCCTACTCTCGGACGAGGCTGTATGACACCGAAAGGAAAAATCGAGGTGGGCATTCTCGGCGCCACCGGCATGGTGGGCCAGAACTTCATCAAGTTTCTTCAGAATCATCCCTGGTTCCAAGTCAAGTGGCTCGGGGCCAGTGATCGATCTGCCGGGAAAAGGTATAGCGAAGCCACCGCATGGCGTCTGGACGGCGAGATGCCGGAAGCGGTGCGCGACATCGTGGTCGAGGAGTGCCGTCCCGGCAACGCCCCGCGGCTGGTCTTCTCGGCCATGGACGCCTCGGTGGCGACCGAGATCGAGCGCGCCTTCGCCGAGGCCGGACACTTCGTCGTGTCCAATTCGAAGAATCACCGCATGGAACCTGACGTTCCGCTGCTCATTCCCGAGGTGAACCCGGATCACTTGCAGCTTGCGCCCGTGCAGCGGCGTAATCGCGGCTGGCGCGGCCTGATCGTTACCAATCCCAACTGCACGACGGTCGTGTTGACCATGGCCCTCGCCGCCTTACGCCCCTTCGGCATCAAGCGGGTGATCATGACGTCGATGCAGGCCATCTCGGGGGCCGGCTATCCCGGGGTGGCCGGCATGGACATCAACGCGAACGTGATTCCCTTCATCGGCGGCGAAGAGGAGAAAGTGGAGACCGAGCCGCTGAAGATCCTGGGGCGCTTCACGGGCGAGACCGTCGAGCCGCTGCCGGCCCGCATCAGCGCACACTGCAACCGTGTTCCGGTAGTCGACGGCCACACGGAAACGGTCTCAGTCGAGCTGGCCTCCAAGCCTACGGCCGAAGAGCTGATCGCGGCGTTCCGTGCGTTCCGGAGCGTGCCGCAGGAACGCGGTCTGCCGAGCGCGCCGCCCCAGCCGCTGATCTACATGGAGCAGCACGATCGGCCCCAGCCTCGGCGCGACGTGGAGCGGGAGCGAGGCATGAGCGTTTTCGTCGGCCGCCTCCGTCCCTGCCCCGTGCTGGACTGGAAGTTCGTCGCCATGGGGCACAACACCGTGCGCGGGGCGGCGGGCGCTGCGGTGCTCAACGCGGAGCTGATGCATTCGGAAGGGTTGCTCGAGACCTAACATGATCGTGATGAAGTTCGGGGGCAGCTCGGTCGAGTCGGCCGCCGCCATCCAGCGCGTCTGTTCGATCGTCCGCGCGCGGGTTGAATCCCGTCCGGTGGTGGTCGTCTCGGCCATGGGCAAGACCACCAACCGGCTACTGGCCATGGCGCGGCTGGCCGCGGAGGGCCGCCGTGAGGAAGCCCTGGCCGAATGCGAGGCGCTGAAGCGCTTCCACTTCGCGGAGGCGTTGCCTCCGGCGGACCCGCGTGAGCGGCCCGCGCTCGAGCAGTTCCTCGACGATCACTTTCACGAGCTGGCGGAGCTGCTGCGCGGCCTGGCCATCCTGGGTGAATTGACCCCCCGGTCGATGGACGCGGTCGCCAGCTACGGAGAGCGGTTGAGCTGCGTGATTCTGGCCGCGGCTCTCCGGAGCGCGGGCGTAGCCGCTGAGGCGATCGACTCCCGCCGGCTCATCGTCACGGATCGCCGGTTCACGCAGGCGGCGCCGCTCTACGATCAAACCTATTCCCGGCTGGCGCGCGAGATTCCGCCGTTAGCCGAGCGCGCCGTGCCGGTCCTGGGCGGCTTCATCGCCGCCACCGAAGACGGCGTGACCACGACGCTGGGCCGCGGGGGATCGGACTTTACGGCAGCCATCGTGGGCGCGGCGCTGGAGGCTGCCGAGATCCAGATCTGGACGGATGTGGACGGGATGCTCACGGCGGATCCCAATCTGGTCGAGGGCGCCCGGCGCGTCAAGACCATCTCGTTCGACGAAGCAGCCGAGCTGGCCTACTTCGGAGCCAGGGTGCTGCACCCGGCTACCGTGTTGCCCGCGATCGAAAAGAACATCCCGGTGCGCATCCTCAACTCGCGCCGGCCCGAGGTCGCCGGCACGCTGATCGTGGCGCAGGCGCCGCCCTGCCGCAATCCCGTCAAGTCCATCGCATGCAAGCGCGGCATCACCGTGGTGGACATCCACTCGACCCGCATGCTCATGGCCCACGGCTTTTTGCACCGGATCTTCGCGATCTTCGACGAATGCGAGACGGCCGTGGATCTGCTGGCGACTTCCGAGGTTAGCGTCTCGCTGACGATCGACAACGCCTCGCGCCTGGACGAGATCTGCGCCCGCTTGCGCCGGTTCGCCAAGGTGGGAGTGGAGTATGATCAGGCCATCGTGTGCCTGGTCGGCGATAACATCCGCTACACCCCGGGCATTGCGGCCCGCACCTTCGGCGCCTTGGAGGGGATCAACGTGCGAATGATCTCGCAAGGCGCTTCGCTGCGAAACCTGAGCTTCGTGGTTGCCGGCGAGGACGCCCGGCGCACCGTGCGGGCCCTGCACGACGAGTTTTTCCGCGAAGCGGATCCGGAGGTGTTCGAGTGAAGCTGGCCATCGTGGGCTACGGCAGGATGGGGCGCTTGATCGAGCAGTTGGCGCCCGAGTACGGCTGCGAGATCGCCCTGCGTCTGGACGAATACAACAACGCGGGCTGCGCCGGCATCACGCAAGAGAACTTCCGAGGCGTCGAAGTGGCGGTCGAATTCTCGACGCCTGAAGCGGTCATCGGCAACATCGAGCGGATTGCGGCGCTGGGCGTTAACCTGGTCGTCGGGACTACGGGATGGTCGGATCGCCTGGACCATGTGCGCGAAGTCGTCGACAAAACCGGGATCGGATTGATATGGAGTCCTAACTATTCCGTGGGAATGAACATCTTCTTCCGGCTGGCGGCGGAGGCCGCCCGGCTGCTGGCCTCGCGGGAGGAATACGGGGCGTGGGCCTGGGAAATCCACCACGCCGCCAAGAAGGACGCGCCCTCCGGCACGCTGCTGAAGCTTGTGGCTGAGATGCGTCAGGCCGGATATGCGCGGCCGGTGAGCACCGGGTGCAACCGGGCGGGCGCCCACCCCGGCACGCACGAGATCGGCTTCGATTCGGCGGCCGATACCATCACGCTCCGGCATACGGCGCGCAGCCGTGAAGGCTTCGCGCGCGGCGCGCTGGAGGCGGCGCGCTGGATCAGGGGAAAGAAGGGGTTTTACGAATTCAGCCAAATTCTGTGGGGGGAGCTCTGAAATGTTCACGGGATGCGGCACTGCGCTGGTGACCCCGTTCCGCCGCGATCTGTCGCTCGATGAGGAAGCGCTGCGGCGCTTGGTCAGGCGGCAGATCGAAGGCGGGGTGGACTTCCTGGTGCCCTGCGGCACCACGGGCGAGAACCCTACGTTGACGCGCGAGGAACACCTTCGTGTCGTCGAGATCACGCTGCAGGAGGCACGCGGACGGCTGCCCGTGCTGGCCGGCTGCGGCGGCTACAACACAGCCGAGGTGATCGAGCTGGGCAAACAACTGGCGGCGATGGGCGTCGACGGCCTGCTTTCCGTCACGCCCTACTACAACAAACCCACGCAGGAAGGCCTTTACCAGCATTACAAAGCCATTGCCGAGGCCGTGCCCTTGCCCATCGTCGTCTACAGCGTGCAGAGTCGCACGGGCGTCAACGTGGAGCCGGCTACGGTACGGCGTCTGGCCGAAATCGAGAACATCGTGGGCATCAAGGAGGCCTCGGGCAACATCACGCAGATCGCCTCCATTCTGCGGCAAGTGCCTGAGAGCTTCGTGGTGCTCTCGGGCGACGACGCCGTCACGCTGCCCCTGATTGCACTGGGCGGCCGCGGGGTCATCTCGGTGGTCTCCAACCAGATCCCCACTGAGATGACGCGCATGGTGCGCTTTTGCCTGCGCAACGAATTCGCGGCGGCGCGCGAGCTTTTCTACCGGTACCTGCCCCTGATGGAGGTCAACTTCATCGAATCCAATCCTATCCCGGTCAAGGCGGCCATGGCGTTGATGGGTCTGCTCGAGCCCGTTTGGCGGCTGCCGCTGACGCCGCCGCGGCCGGAGAGTCTCGCACGGATCGAACGTGTGCTGATGGAATTGAATCTCGTGGAGGCGCGCCCCGCTCATGCTGGCGACTGAGATCGAGCGGCTTTTCGAGGAGAAGCTCGAACGATACACGGAGGCGCACTTCGAGCTCTTCGAACGTTTCAAACAGGCTCTCAACGAAGGGCGCGTGCGTGCCGCCGAACCGGATCCTAGCTCGCCCAGCGGCTGGCGGGTCAATGCGTGGGTCAAAAAGGGCATTCTGCTTGGCTTTCGGATGGGCGCGATGGTCGAAATGGGTTGGGGACCAGGCCGACAGCCGCTCTTCGACAAGGCCACCTGGCCTCTGAAACGCCTCCGCTTGGAAGACGGCGTTCGCGTAGTGCCGGGCGGTTCGGCCATTCGCGACGGCTGTTATGTGGGCCGGGGCGTGACCTGCATGCCTCCCATGTACATCAACGTGGGGGCCTGGGTGGGCGATGGCACCATGGTGGACTCCCACGCGCTCATCGGAAGCTGCGCACAGATCGGGCGCAATTGCCACATCTCGGCGGGAGCGCAGATCGGCGGCGTGCTCGAGCCGGTGGGCGCCTTGCCCGTGATCATCGAAGACGAAGTGCTGGTGGGCGGCAACTGCGGCGTCTACGAGGGCACGGTGGTGAAGCGGCGAGCCGTGCTGGGCGCAGGAACCATCCTGACGCGGTCCACGCCGGTCTACGATCTGGTCCGTGGCGCCGTTTACACCGCGACCGACGAGCAGCCCCTGGTGATTCCCGAAGAGGCCGTAGTGGTTCCTGGATCGCGCGCCGTCACGCGCGGCCCGGGACGCGATTGGGGACTTTCGCTTTACACGCCAGTCATCGTCAAGTACCGCGATCCGCGGACCGAGGAGCGCATCCGTCTGGAAGAGCTGCTGCGCTAACGCGCCTCAGTGCACTAGCTCGCCGTCGCGGAAGCGGTACTCCGCTCGCAGGCTGCCGTCGGGACCCCAATAGCGAACCGTACCTTGGCAGCGGCCCTCCCGCCATTCGGAGACCCGCTTGATGCGCCCGTTCGGCCAATACTGCGTCCACACGCTGACGCCGTCAGGCCGGTGCTCCCACTCCCAGACCCTGCTGCCGTCCTCGCGCCACAGCGTTTCAGCGCCTCGCTTGTAACCGTCGACCCACCGGACCTCGTACTGCCGGCTGCCGTTGGGGAAGTACCAGGTCTCGGTCCCATCCAGCAGGAAGCGGCCGTCGGCGAGTATCTTGCCCGACCACCGCGCCTTGATCCGGCCGTCGGGATATTTCTCTTCGCCTTTGATGGGGCGGCCGGGGCCCGCAGAGGGCGGCGGCAGCTCCCCGGCGTCCGACAGAATCCAGGCTTCGTTGAGCTCGAAGTGAAGCGAGGGATGGTTCATGCTCGTCGTCAGGTGGATGACGCCGTTGGGCGCCTGCACGGCCACCGAATAACCCAGCGTGGCGTCGCCGTGATAATAGCGGCTCCATCCCTTGCGGTCCTTCAGCGTCCAGGCTTCGTGCGGCAGTGCGCCGGGCAGCTTCTTGATCTTCCACGTCCTGCCCTCATCATCGGAAAGAGCGACGAAGACGCCGCGCTCAGTCACGCCCTTCGGCTGCGCCCCGTCGCGGCGCTGAAAATCGCCGGCGAAGAACAGGCGGCCGCTGGCGAGCCGTACCAGGCTCGGGCGCTGGTTGCTGCCCAGGGCCGGGAAAGGCGTCTTGGTGGGCGGAGACCAGGTCTTGCCGCCGTCGCACGAGGTCGTCTGCGGCATGTAGCCGTCGATGTCCGTGTTCTTGCCGCCGATGCCCAGGATGCAGCCGTTCTTCAGGCGTACGAAGACGGTGTGGCGGCCCGCGGTGCGGCCGCCGGTGTCGAACCAGGTGCGTCCCTCATCACGACTGGCCCAGAGGAGCGACTCTCCCTCGATGGCGTCGCTGGAAAGGTAGATGGTGCCGTCCGGAGCGCGGAAGGCGTGGCTGATGGGCTGCGTCGAGTAGCCGCCGACGGGACCGACGATGAGCGGAAACTTCAATTCATCCCAAGTGGCTCCGCTGTCGCGAGAGGAGTTCCAGCGGAAAGGCGCTCCCCACAACCCGATGCCTCCGCCGAAATGATGCAGTACGCCTCGGTCGTTCCAAAGCAGCGAGGACTGATCGTTCACATCGGCGAAGTCGTAAAAGGGGCCGGGCATGTCCCACTGCTCCGCTCCAAAGCGCAGACGCGTCGCGATGAAGCTGGTGTTGGGGTAGTACTCGGTTGCGGGCGTCGAAGAGGAAAAGAAAACGGCGAACAGGTCGCCGTTCGGGCAGACTTCGAGGCTCGATGAGTGATTGTGACCCAGCTGAGAGGGATGCAGGCCCGCGGCGACGATGGCTTCCCACGGCTGGTTCTCCGGCGGGATGGGCAGCAGTACGCGGCGGCGGAACCAGGGCTTTTTCGGATCCGGGCCGGCCTTGACGGGTACGCCTGACTGCTTGACCGCCTCGTAGATGAAGTCCCTTTCCACGGGCCAGGGCTTCGTGGGAGGCAGGGGGGCCTCGACGATGCGGAACCCGATGGGGTGCTGGCCGCGATAGGTAGGGGCGACGCTGCCGCGATTGGCCGAGCGCCGGTAATAGGGTAGAAAGCCATGCTGGCTGCCGCGATAGGGCCCCATAATTCCCCCGCCCCGAACGACACGCGCCACCCCGGTCGCAGGCCCCACCGGATCCACCTGCGGCTCTTCCGGATAGAGTCCATGCCAGTCCAGCACCCACTCGAGCGGCCCCGTATGCATGTTCTTGACGCCCCAGGCATTCGGGGTTTCATCCGCGGGGGGACGGTCGCCGGAGGAAAAGTGCGTTTCGGTCCCGGCCCGAGCCACATACTCCCATTCGGCTTCCGTCGGCAGCCGGTAGTTGCGTTTCTCCTTGCGGCTCAGCCACTGGCAGAAGGCCACCGCGTCGTCCCAGCTCATCCCCGTGGCGTAGGGCGGGAAGCGTCCGGCATCCTGATGGTCGTAGCGAAACTCCTGAAACTGACGGGCTGTGATCTCAGTTTCGGAAATGTAGAAAGGATATGTAATGCGGACCTCGTGCACAGGCTGCTCGTCGTAGTCGCCATAACGCAAGAGTTCGAGCTGACCCAGCACGGCGGGATCGGTGGGGAGGGAATTGCCCATTCGAAACGTCCCGGGGTCGATCCGGATCATGCGGATGCCGAGCGAATTGATATACTCTTTTGGCGGTTGCCGCTCCCGGGTGACGGCCAGCGCCCAGATCGCTCCGGCGCTCAAACCAACTGCCAGGTAGGGACGAAGCCGCATGATGTTGCTCCTCGGATGTGTGGGAAGGGTCATTATTTCAGATCGGCAGTAAATCTGTCAATTCTGCTTGCAATGTGAAAACAGCCATTTTAAACTTGTGAGACAATCGCAATCTGGTGCTCCCAAGGAGGCTTCCATGCAGAGCCTGCCAGCGTCCAGCCGCCGCCGCCGTCCTAAACGGAGCCGTATGGAGGCAGCCGCGTGCGGGGCCGGCAGTTACCTGTCGAAGGCAGTGGCGCGGGCCCTCGACGTGCTCGATTGCTTCTCCGACCGCCATCCCAACCTGAGTCTCAAGGAGATCGGGCGCTTGGTGCCGATGCCGGAATCGTCCTTGTTTCGCATCCTGGTCACGCTCGAGGCGCGCGGCTACCTGAAGCTGAACCCGGACGGGTCCTATGAGCTGACTCCCAAAGTGCTTTTCGGCAGACTCCACGAGCGCGCCGAGCACATGCGGCGGGTGGCGCGTCCTTATTTGCAAAAGCTGGCCACGCGCTTCGATGAGACGGCCAGCCTGGCCTACCTGTTCGGGGACAAGATTCAGGTGCTCGATACGGTGGAGTCCTTGCAGAGGATCCGCTTCTCGAACACGCCCGGCCGCGTGCTACCCCCGCACTGCAGCTCGCTGGGCAAGGCCATAACAGCCTTCCAGCCGCTCGAACGCATCGAGCGCATTCTGGAGGTTTACGGCCTCTACCGCCGCACTGAGCACACGGTGACCGATCGCCGCACGCTGCTGGCCGAATTCGAGGAGATTCGGCGGCGCGGCTACGCCTGGGATCGCCAGGAAAGCGTTCCCGGGGGCATTTGCTTCGGGGCGCCCGTCCGCGCCGGCGACGCGCCCGTCGTGGCGGCGGTAAGCGTCTCAGTGCCCGTAGTCCGTTTGACGCCGGAGCGGGAGAACGAAATGATCGAGGCCGTCTGCCAGACCGGGCGCGAGATTGCGCTGGCCCTTGAAGGCGCCGAGGCCTCGAGTTGAGCGCCGGCTGACCCGGGCGGTGAGTTGCATCGCTCCGCCCGGCGTGCGTGGTGCGGCTGCCGGCGCTGCGAAAGCTGCATGTTACGATAGCAGATGGCCAGACTCCGGGCTCCGTGCGACGGGGAGCCGTGAACCCCGCCAGGTCCGGAAGGAAGCAACGGTAGCGGTAACCCCCGTGTGCCGCGGATCACCTGGAGTCTGGTCCTGGAAGCGGGCGCTGCCTCCTATGTATCAGGTCATCGCGCGCAAGTATCGTCCCCAGACCTTCGCCGAGCTGGTGGGCCAGGAACATGTGCGCGCGACGCTCGAAAACGCCATACGCCAAGGCCGCATCGCGCATGGCTACATTTTTTCCGGGCAGCGCGGCACGGGCAAGACCACGGTGGCGCGAATCCTGGCCCGCTGTCTGAACTGCGTCCAGGGGCCCACGGTCACACCGTGCGGGGCTTGCGCGAGCTGTGTCGAGATCGCAGCGGGCAATGCCGTGGACGTTATCGAGATCGACGCCGCCTCCAACCGTGGCATCAACGAAATGCGCGAGCTGCGCGAAAACGTGCGCTATCGGCCGGCGCGCGACCGCTACAAGGTCTTTATCATCGACGAGGCCCACCAGATCACGACCGAGGCGTTCAATGCGCTGCTGAAAACGCTGGAGGAGCCGCCCCAGTGGGTGGTCTTCGTGCTTTGCACGACCGAGGCGCACAAGATCCCCGCCACGATCGCCTCGCGCTGCCAGCACTTCAGCTTCCGCGCGCTCGGTTTCGAGGAGATCCTCGAACGCCTGGAATGGATCTGCTCTCGCGAGGGGATCGAGGCTGACCCGGAGGCGCTGGCGGTGCTGGCTCAGGCGGGAGACGGCAGCTTGCGCGATTCGCTCTCGGCGCTGGATCAGGCCATCGCCTGTTGTGGAGGACGGCTGGAGGCCGCCGCCGTGCGCGAGCTGTTGGGCATGTTTTCCATCGAAGCGCTGGAGCAGGTGACGCAGGCGCTGGCCGCCTCCGACTCGCGCCGCATGCTGGAAGTGGTCCACGAGCTGGTGCGAAACGGACGCCATCTGCAGCACTTCTGCCGTGAGCTGGCGCGTTACTTCCGCAACCTGCTGGTGACGAAAGTCGCCGGCGACAACCCGCGATTGGTGGCGGCGTCCGCGGGCCAGCGCGCGCGGCTGCGTCAGATCGCGGCCGGCTTCTCCGAAGAGGATCTCACCCGTTACCTGCAACTGACGCTCGATCTCTATCGCGATCTGCAGTTCTCCTTCGATCCCCGGCTCCACATGGAGCTGGGGCTGATCCGACTGGTCGAAGCCGGCAGGCTGACGCCCATCGAGGAAGTGCTGGCGAGCCTCGAGCCTGGCGCGACCGCCGCACCTGCGTCTTCGCCGCCCGCGCCGGCAACGCCCGCAGGAGACCTCAGGCAGCGGCTTCACGCCGCCGCGCTCGAGCTGGGGCTGACCTTCACCGCGGACGCACTCCTTCATTGCGAGATTCGCGAGATAGGCTCGGATCTGGAGGTGCGCGCCCCCAAGGAGTTCGCGGCGGTGCTCAAGGGCGCCGAACTGGAGAAAGCCGTTCGGAAGGCCTTTGGGCGTGCCCGTCGGATCAGGGTCGTCCTCAGCGGGAGCCCGCCGCCTGCGGCTGCGCCGGCTGCGGCGAACACTGCTCAGGACGTCGAAGCCAGGGAGCGCGCCCTGGCCAACCCCGCGGTCAAGCGCTTCCTCGAGATCTTCCCCGATGCCGAAATCCGCGGGGTGCGCGATTTGAAAGAATAGTCACACGAGGAGTGAGCCGTGAAATTACCCGGTGGCATGGGCAACATGCAGGCCATGATGCGGCAGGCCCAGCAGATGCAGCAGAAGATTCAGGAGGAGATCGCGCAGATCCGCGTCGAGGCCTCGGCGGGCGGGGGCATGGTGACCGTGCGCATGGACGGCCACAAGAACGTTCTTGCCGTCAAGATCGACCCCGAAGTGGCGGGCGACGTGGAGATGTTGCAGGACATGGTCATGGCGGCATGCAATGAAGCGGCGCGGAAAGTAGACGAGGAAGCCCGCGAGAAGATGGCCGGGGTGCTCGGCGGCTTGGGTCTGCCTCCGGGCCTGTTCTGAAACCCTTTTGCAAGCAATGCCGGATTATCCCGAGCCGCTGGCCCGCCTGATCCTGGAGCTGAAGCGCCTCCCCGGCATCGGGCAGAAATCGGCGCAGAGGGTGGCCTTCCACGTCCTCCGAGCGCCCCGCGAGGATGCCGAACGCCTGGCGCAGGCGCTGCTCGACGTGAAGCAGAAGCTGGGGCTCTGCCGCGTCTGCAACAACATCAGCGAAGGAGAGCTGTGTCCCTTCTGCGCGAACCCGAACCGCGATCCCTCGCTCATCTGCGTAGTCGAGGAGCCGCATAACATCCTGCCCATCGAAACGACGCGCCAGTACAACGGGCTTTACCACGTGTTGCATGGCGCGCTGTCGCCGCTGCGCGGCGTGACGCCCGAGCATCTGAAGATCGCCAACCTCTTCCCGCGCCTGGAGTCGGGCGCGGTCAAGGAGATCATCCTGGCGACGAACCCTACTGCGGAGGGCGAGGCCACGGCGGCGTATCTGGCCCGCCTCCTCAAACCGCTGGGATTGCGCGTCACACGCATCGCTATGGGCATTCCGGTCGGCAGCGACCTGGAGTTTGCTGACGAAGTAACGATGACCAAGTCGCTGGAAAACCGGCGGGAGATATAGCCCGGGGCGCGGGATCTCCTCGTTCGCGAATGCGCTGCCCAGAACCGCACCGAAAAAATTCCCAGTAGGCGTGTAACCCTTCCGGCGCGGCCGGCGCCATAATAGGCAAACCCCAATAAAGCGGGCGCACTCACCCTTTCACCCCAACAAACCCAACCCCGGCGCCCGCTTTTTTTGTGCGCGTGTGCGGGTGATGCCGATCGGCAACCCAGTACAGACCGTCGCTGCTCAGCCGGCGGCGTCGTCTTCGCCGGCGGCGGCCAGCATGGCCCGCTCCATGTCCCGCTCGCCAAGCAGCAACCGACGCAGCGTGCGCAGGTCGTTAAGGATGCGGCGGCTGGTTCCCATGTGTGTGGCCAGCTTGGCTAGGTTGTAAGCCACCAGTTGGAGCGCCTGTTTCCGCCGCTCTTCGCCGCTGCCTGTGATGCGCGCGATCTCTTCATCCACCTCCCGCCGCGCTTCTTCGATGGCTTCGCAGAGCAGCTCGACGAACTGCTGGGCGCTTTCGATGCTGTCGAACGGGGTTTCCGGCTCCATGGCCAGGCGGATTCCATGATTATAATGCCGGCGCGGACGGAAGAAAAGGGGCTTGCGGGAAAACGGCTGGGTGACGCGTGAGGGGGGCTTGACAGAGCCGGGCGGGATAGGGCAAACTGGGAATGGCGAAGAAAAGGCGAAAACGCCATGGCCGTTTTCCCCCATCCCCTCCTGCCGGCCAGCCGCCTGCAACCCCCGCGATTCGACTATGCGCCCTCGGGGTTGACCGCCCTCGATCGCCTTACCGGCGGCTTGCCGCGCGGTGCGCTCACGGAAATCTGCGGTCCGCCCAGTTCCGGACGCACCAGCCTCCTTTGGACGGCCCTGGCAACCGCCGCCACCCGTCAGGAAACCTGCGCTCTGGTGGATGCCGGGGACGCTTTCGATCCCGTGGCCGCTGCGGAGGCCGGCGTGCCTTTGGATCGCCTGCTCTGGGTGCGTTGCGGCGGCGATCCCGAGCGCTCTCTGAAAGCCGCAGACCAGGTGGCGAACGCCGGCGGCTTCGGGTTGATCGCGCTCGACCTGGCCGACATTCCGTCTCGCATCCTGCGCCGGATCCCGCTGGTGTGCTGGTTCCGCCTGCGCCGGGCGATCGAGGGCACGCCAACCGTCCTGCTGGTCGTGACCCCGCAGCCCGTGACCGGAACCAGCGCCGCGCTGGTGGTGGAAATGAAGGGCGCGCGGGGAATGTGGTCCGGCGCACCCAATGCCCGCCTGCTCGTCGGCGGTGTCTTTGAAGTTGCGCCGCGAAAGCCGCCCCATCGAGAGGCGGCCTCCTTCCTGGCCCGTACCGCTTGGGCAAGGTAAGTCATGTTCGCCTGCCTCCACGTGCCGGAGATGCCGTCTTCACAAGAGGCGACGCTCATCGAGTGCGCCCTCGCCTTTTCGCCGGTCGTCGAGCGCACTGCGCCCGACGCGGTGACGCTCGAGTTCGATGGCACGGCTCGGCTGTTCGGCGCGCCGGAGCAGGCCGCCCGACGGATGGCACAGCACGCCGCTGCCGCCGGCCTCCGGGCGCGCGTCGGCGTGGCGGCGGATCCCGATACAGCATTGCTGGTGGCCCGCGGCTATCCCGGCATTACTATCGTTCCCCCGGGAGACGAGGCGCAATGGCTGGCGCCGCTGCCCGTCGAAGTCCTGGTTCCGCCGCCGGAAATCGCCTTCAAGCTCGCTTTATGGGGCGTGCGGACGGTAGGGGAGCTGGCCACTCTACCCGAGCGAGGTCTCGCGGAACGGCTGGGAGCGGAAGGCATCCGCCTGCAAACGCTCGCTCGTGGCCGTTCGCAACGCCCGCTGGTTCCGCTCGTGCGGAGCGACGAGTTCGAAGAAACCATCGAGCTCGAACATCCCGTGGCGTTGCTTGAGCCCCTGCTGTTCCTTGTGGCGCAGTTGATCCGGCAGCTCTGCGAGCGGCTGCGCGAGCGCGCCCTCGCAGTACACGAGCTGGAGCTGGAGCTGGCATTGCAGGACGGCAGCAAACACGCGCGGCGACACCGTTTGCCAGTCCCGATGCTTTCCTCCCGCTCCTTCCTGAAACTGTTCCAGCTCGACCTGGAGGCCCATCCGCCCCGTGCCCCGGTGTGCGCCCTCCGCCTTCACGCCGTGCCCGCCGCCCCGCGATCGGTCCAGCAGGGACTGTTTATTCCCCGGGAGCCGGAGGCGGAAAAGCTGGAGCTGACCCTGGCCCGACTGGGCAACCTGGTAGGTGAAGGACGTGTGGGCGCGCCGGAGGCGGTCGATACCCACCGCCCGGATGCCTTCCGGCTGAAGCGCTTCGTGGTGGCAGAGGCACGGTCACCTGGACCGTCTCGGGAGATCGCCGTGGCCTTGGCCTTGCGTCGCTTCCGCCCGCCACGACCCGCGCGGGTCGTGGAGCAGGAGGGACGCCCGCGCCTCCTACTGGCTCAGGGCGTACACGGCCGCGTAGTGAAGGTCTCTGGGCCCTGGCGCATTTCGGGCGACTGGTGGACCGCGGACGCCTACGCCCGGGAGGAATACGACGTGGCGCTGGCCGACGGCGGCCTGTACCGAATTTACAGGGACCTCGTGCGCGGCGGATGGTTCGTCGCGGGCAGTTACGACTGAGCGAAGCTTCTCTCCGCTGTTCGATGGCAACCGAGGCGAATTCGGATCCGTCGTCGGCGCTTCTTGTTCCCGGTTCTTACGCGCGCCTTGACAGCTGCGGGCAAGTGAGCCATACTGGGATCAGGCGAAGAAAAGGCGAATACGCGGCGCGTCCGCCGCCTCCCCCGGGAGCCGCCCCGCCATGCTCTACGCCGAACTCCATGTCCGATCGGCCTTCAGCTTCCTCGAAGGCGCCTCCCTGCCGGAAACCCTCGTGGAGCGGGCGGCCCAACTCGAGCTGCCTGCCATCGCCCTGCTCGATCGGGACGGCTTCTATGGCGCGCCGCGCTTCCATATGGCGGCCCGCCGCGCCGGTCTGCGCGCCCACGTCGGCGCCGAGATCACCTGTACGGACGGGGCGCGCTACCCGCTGTTGGCCGCCAGCCGCACCGGTTACCGCAATCTTTGCCGTCTGATCACCCGCATGAAGTTGCGCGCCCGCAAGGGCGAGGGCGCGGCGACGCCCGAAGAGCTCGCCGAGTTCTCGGCCGGCCTGGTGTGTCTGACGGGCGACGAAACCGGGCCGCTGGCGCGCGCGCTCGAACGCGGCGGCTTGGAGGAGGGACGGCGCGCCGTCGAACGTCTCATTGAAACATTCGGAAGGGAAAACGTTTACGTCGAGCTCCAGCGCCACTTCCGCCGCGACGAGGAGGCCCGCAATCAGGCCGCCCGGGAGATCGCGGGCGCGTTGCGTCTGCCCGTCGTGGCCGCTTCCGGCGCCTGCTACGCCCGCCCCGAAGAGCGCGAAATCCTTGACGTGCTCACCGCCATCCGTCACAAGCGCACCTTGGACACGGCAGGTCGCCTGCTCGAGCCGAACGCCGAACGTCACTTGCGCTCGCCCCGTGAGATGGCCCGTCTGTTCGCCGATCTGCCGGAAGCCCTGGCTGCGGCCTGCGAACTCTCTGCCCGCCTGGAGTTCACCATGGAGGATCTGGGCTACGAGTTTCCCCGCTACCCGGTCCCGCCCGGCGAAACCATGAGTTCCCTGCTGCGCCGGCTGGTGGACGAGGGCGCGCGGCGGCGCTACCGCCCCTATCATGAGCGCGCCCGCCGCCAGATCGAGCACGAGCTGGCGGTCATCGAGAAGCTCCGTCTGGAGGGGTACTTTCTCATCGTCTGGGACCTGGTGCGTTTCTGCCGCGAGCAGGGAATCCTGGTGCAGGGTCGCGGCTCGGCGGCCAACAGCGCCGTCTGCTACGCCCTCGGCATCACGGCGGTGGACCCGGTGGGCATGGAGCTGCTGTTCGAACGTTTCCTTTCCGAGGAGCGCGGCGAGTGGCCCGATATTGATCTGGACTTGCCCAGCGGCGAGCAGCGCGAACGCGTCATCCAGTATGTCTACCAGCGCTACGGTCCGCGTGGCGCAGCCATGACGGCCAACGTCATCACCTACCGCGATCGCTTGGCCGCCCGCGAAGTGGGCAAAGTTCTGGGCTTCGAGCCCGAGGTCACGGCGCGGCTGGCCTCCCGCGCACGGCCGTGGGAGTTCAAGGATCCCCAGGAAACCGCCGAGCGCCAGTTCCGCGACGCCGGGCTCGATCCGTCTCACCCTCAGGTCCGCAAGTTCCTAGAGCTTTATCTGGCGATCCAGGATCTGCCGCGCCACCTGGGTCAGCACTCGGGCGGCATGGTGATCTGTCAGGGGCAACTGGATTCGATCGTGCCGCTCGAGCCGGCGGCCATGCCGGGCCGCGTCGTCGTGCAGTGGGACAAGGACGATTGCGCCGACATGGGCATCATCAAGGTGGACCTGCTGGGTCTCGGCATGATGGCGGTACTGGAGGATTCGATCCGCCTCATCCGCGAGCACTACGGCGAGGAGGTGGATCTGGCGCACCTGCCGCCGGATGATCCTGCCGTCTGGGATGCGCTCCAGCGCGCCGACACCATCGGCATGTTTCAGGTGGAGAGTCGGGCGCAGCAGGCGATCCTACCGCGCATGCGCCCTTCGCGCTTTTACGATCTGGTGGTGCAGGTGGGCATTGTGCGCCCCGGTCCCATCGTGGGCAAGATGGTGCATCCCTATCTGCGTCGCCGGCAGGGGCGCGAACCGCCCGATTGCCTGCATCCCTCGCTGGAGCCGGTGCTGCGCCGCACCCTCGGCGTACCCATCTTCCAGGAACAACTGTTGCGCATCGCTATGATCGCGGCCGGCTTCTCGGGCGGCGAGGCCGAGGAGCTGCGCCGCGCCTTCACCCACAAGCGCTCGGAAGCGCGCATGAAGCAGATCGAGGTTCGCCTGCGCGAGGGAATGAACCGCAACGGCATCACGGGCGAAACCCAGGACCGCATCGTGGAGGCCATCACCTCTTTCGCCCTGTACGGATTTCCGGAATCCCATGCCGCCAGCTTCGCGCTGATCGCTTACGCCAGCGCCTACCTGAAATGCCACTACCTGGCGGCTTTCACCGCCGCGCTGCTCAACAACCAACCCATGGGCTTCTACTCGCCCGCGACCATCATCAAGGACGCGCAACGCCACGGGCTGAAGGTGCGCCCCATCGACGTCACCCGCTCGGACTGGCCCTGCACGCTGGAAGAGGAAAACGGGGAGAAGGTGCTGCGGCTCGGCCTGTCCTATTTGAAGGGGTTGCGCGAGGTCGCCGGTCGCGCGATCGTGCGCGAACGTGCCCGCGCGCCTTTCGCCTCGGTCGAGGATCTTGTGCGGCGGGTTCCCGAGCTGCGTCGGGACGAGCTGGAGCGGCTGGCCGAAGCCGGTGCTCTGAACTCGCTCGGGGCCGAGCATCGGCGTCAGGCGTTGTGGGAGGTCAGTCGCGCGGCGCGCCCAGCAGGCCCTCTGCTAGAGACGCTGCCGGAGGCGGAGAAGACGTCGCCCCTGCGCCCCATGACGCCGGAGGAGCGCCTGCTGGCCGACTTCGAAACCGCCGGTCTGACCATTGGGCCGCATCCCATGGCCTATTGCCGTCACAGCCTGCGTGCGCTGGGCGTACGGCGCGCTGCCGAGCTGAAACGGCTGCCGCACGGGCGGCCGGTGCGTGTGGCGGGCGCCGTGATCGTGCGTCAGCGCCCGGGCACGGCGAAGGGTTTCGTGTTCCTCAGCCTGGAAGACGAAACCGGCATCGCCAACGTGGTCATCGAGCCGGATACGTTCGAACGATACCGGCTGGTGCTCGTCGAAGCGCCTTTCCTGCTGGTGGAAGGAGTGCTACAGAACGTGGACGGAGTGATTTCGGTCAAGGCCGCACGGCTTGAGCCGCTCGCGGCCCCATCCGCCCCGGTCGCGTCTCACGACTTTCACTGACGCGGGCGCAGCACGACCACGTGGCCGCCGGTCGGCGCCAACCGGGCGCGCAGCGTGCTCGCGGCCGTCACCGTCTGTGTGCTGCGGACCGTATTCTTCGGGCTCAAGGCCGCATCCCGGGCGTCGGCCCAGATTTCCGCCGTGTAGCGACGGCCCGTAGGCAACACTCGCGAGAGCGGAATCTCGATTTCCCGCCCCTCGGCGCCCGTGATCGTCCCGACGTACCAGGTTTCGCCCTTCCGCCGGGCCACCGAGACCCAGGCGCCGGGACGGCCGCCCAACCCGCGTGTCTCATCCCATGCTGCGGGGACCTGCTTCAAAAACTCGAGCTCTTGAGTCCCCCGGTAAGCGCCCGGATAATCCGCCAGCATCTGGAATCCGCTCTCGAAGATCACGTAGAGGGCCATCTGATGCGCGCGTGTCGTGGGGACCGTGGGATTGACGTTGCGCGGCGCAAATTCCGAGGGCGGCACGTTTTCGAAGCCGCCCGGAGTATAATCGAGCGGCCCCGCAAGCAGGCGGGTGAAAGCTATCGTCACGTTGTGGTCGGCGGTGGCGCGGTTGGACCACTTCAGGTATTCGAGTCCCAGCACACCCTCATGCGTGAGCACGTTGGGGTAGTAACGCATCATGCCGCAAGGCTTGAAGGCGCCGTGGAAATCCACCATCAGCCTGTGCTCGGCCGCCTTGCGCGCCACGCGGTGGTAAAAGTCCACCATTTGCTGGTCATCGCGGTCCATGAAGTCCACCTTCACACCCGCCACGCCCCACTTCTCGTAGAGCGGGAAGGCCCGGTCCATCTGTTCATCGACCGCCGTCCAATGCGCCCACAGCCACAGGCGCACGTTGCGGGCCCGCGCATACTCGAGCAGCTCGGGGATATTGACCCGATCGTTCCAGCGGGTGATGTCGCGGCCGCCGCCTCCCTGCCCGACCGGGCCGGCAGACCAGCCGGCGTCGATCAGACAGTATTCCAGCCCGGCTTGGGCGGAAAAATCAATATAGTGCTTCAATGTTTCCGTGTTCATCCCCGGTTTGAAGGGGACGTCGCGCGCGAAATTGCCCGACCACCAGGACCAGGAGGTCTTGCCCGGCCGAATCCAGCTCGTATCCGGCAGCCGGCATTCCGGGCTCAGGCTGGTGACGAGATTGGACTCGATCAGCTGCGCAGGTTCCTCCGCGATCATGAGCGCGCGCCAGGGCGAGGCGGCGGGGGCCTGGCCGATCACCGCGAGTTCGGGACGGTCCAGGCGCGGCGACAGCCGCGCCTCCAGGATGCGTCCGCGCGGCCGCGTCACATACATCCCCGCCCAGTTCTCCAGATGGGCTTCGGTGATCGAGACCCAGCCCGTGCCGGGAACTTCGAACGTGAAGGGCAGCGCCACCAGGTAGTCCGGCTTGATCGCAGTGAGCGGCAGCGAGACGTAGTTGTCTTCGTAACTGGTCCGGAAGCTCGCCAGGATGAGCGGGTACGCCGTGCCTTCGCGAGCCGCCTGGAATTGCGTCAGCTCGCGCTCGACGGCGAAACTCCCGACGGGCGCGGGCAGACGGTATCGAAAGGCCGCGCCGTCGTTGTAGACGCGGATCTCGAGTTCCAGGGGGCCGCCCGCGGATTCCACGCGGACGACCGAGCCGCGCCAGGGATGCTCGACGCGGCTCGCTCGGCCGTGCAGCAGCCGGTAAGAGTCCGTGCCGGCAGCCGTCGAGGACTCCATGGCAGTCACCTTCTCGCCCAACGGGCTTCGCCCCTCGAGTTTCAGACCCAACCGCGAAGAGACGATAAGCGGTTTGCCGCGGAAGGAGACTTCGTACGTGAGCCAGCCCGCGTTGGGGCCGGCGGCGGGAACATGCAGAGAGAACTCGATCCCGCCGTCGGGACTGGTGACTTTCACCGCTTCCTGTGCTGCTGACGCCAGCCAGGCCGGCAGGATTGCACACACCCAATGTTTGCGCATCGTACCTTTGTTCTTAGCAGATATAAAAAGGGCCCGGCGAACCCGATGCGCGGTCGCCGGGCCGGGTCTTCGCTCCTCAGGCGCGCAGGCTGTAGGAGCTGAGGACCTTCATGTAGTTGGCGCGGAGGAAGGCGTTGGGATTGGCCACCGAGCGTTGGCTCATCGAGCCTTGCATCTGGCGGACGGACTCGTACTCGTGTTCCTGCATCCACGTCCGCATCTCCTCGAGGATCCTGCCGACGTGCGGTATGCCGTTCTTAAGTACGGCGGAGGCCACTTGCGCCACTTTGGCGCCGGCCATCATGGCCTTGATCACGTCCGTACCGCCGTGGAAGCCGCCGGTGACCGCCAGATCGACGTTCACGCGTCCGTAGAGGATCGCCACCCAGTGCAGCCGAAGCAGCGACTCGTAGGGAGTGCTCAACTGAAGCGTGTGTTTGACCTCGAGCGCCTCCAGATCGAAGTCCGGCTGGTAAAGCCGGTTGAAAAGCACCAGGCCCCGAGCTCCTGCCTGCTGGAGCCGGCGCGCCATGTTGGCCATGGCGGTGAAATACGGAGTCAGCTTTACGGACACGGGGATTCTCACCGTGCCGGCGACCTGGCGAACGAGCTCGCAGTAGGCGTCCTCGATCTGGCCGCTCGTGACGGTGGGATCGGTCTGGAGCGTGAAGATGTTCAGCTCGAGCGCGTCGGCCCCTGCCTCCTCGATGGACTTGGCGAAACGGATCCAGGCGCCGCTCGAGACGGCATTTAAACTGGCGATCACAGGAATGGAGACGGCAGCCTTGGCCTTGCGGATGTGCTCCAGGTAGCCCTCCGGCCCCAGGTTGTACGTGGTCATATCGGGGAAGTACGAGAGAGCCTCCGCAAACACGCCTGTGGTTTCGCTCAGGCGCCGGTCCAGTTCCTGGCTTTCCAGGGTGAGCTGTTCCTCGAAAAGCGAATGCAGCACTACGGCCGCCGCGCCCGCGTCCTCCATCCTGCGGATGTTGTCGATCTCTTCCGACAGCGGAGAGGCGGAGATGACGACGGGGTTTTTCAGATGAAGGCCCAGGTAGGTCGTGGTCAGATCCATGGCTCACTCTCCCTCCTTGCCGCCGGGATTCCCCGCGGCCACGGATTCCGGCGCCGCAACCGGCATGGCGGCCAGATACTCGTACTGCTTCCACCGGCGCAGAACCGCCTCCTGCGCGGCTTCCAGCAGGCGCTTGGCCGCCTCGGGGTTGCTGTGCCTCAGCATCGAGTAACGGGTCTCGTTGTAAATGTACTTTTCCAACGGCAGCGTGGGCGCCTTCGAATCCAGTTGCAGCGGGTTCTTCCCCTCCTTCAGCAAGGCGGGATTGTAGCGGAACAGCGGCCAGTAGCCGGACTGGACGGCCGCCTTCTGCTGATCGAGCCCGTGAACCAGATCGTAGCCGTGAGCGATGCAGTGGCAGTAGGCGATCACGATGGAAGGACCCTCGTAGGCCTCGGCCTCCAGCAGAGCCTTCACGGTCTGCATGTCATTGAAGCCGAAGGCCACCCGGGCCACGTAGACATTGCCGTAGGTCATGGCCATCATGGCCAGGTCCTTCTTGGGCTGCGGCTTGCCGCCGAAGGCGAACTTCGCCACCGCGCCGAGCGGCGTGGCTTTCGACATCTGCCCGCCGGTGTTCGAGTAGACCTCGGTGTCCAGCACGAGCAAGTTCACCTTTTCGCCCGAGGCCAGCACGTGATCCAGTCCGCCGTAGCCGATGTCGTAGGCCCAACCGTCGCCGCCAATGCCCCAGACGCTCTTGCGCACGAGCGAGTCCGCCAGGGCCCGCAGGTCGCGAGCCTCGCGCGTCTCCACGCCCTCGAGCTTCTGCCGCAACAGCGCCACGCGCTCCCGCTGCTCGTAGATGCCCTTCTCCGTACTCTGATCGGCCTCGAGCAACGCAGCGGCCAGCTCGTCGCCGATGATGTGCGAGAGCTGCCGGACCAACCAGCGCGCGTACTCGGTCTGCTGGTTGATTGCAAGGCGCAGACCGAGCGCGAACTCGGCCGTGTCTTCGAACAGCGAGTTGTTCCAGGTCGGGCCCCGTCCGTTGTGATCCACGCAGTAGGGCGTTGTGGGCAGGTTCCCGCCGTAAATCGAGGAGCAGCCGGTGGCGTTGCCGATGACCAGCCGATCGCCGAAAAGCTGGGTCAACAGCTTGATGTACGGCGTCTCGCCGCAGCCTGCGCAGGCGCCCGAGAACTCGAATAGCGGACGGAAGAGTTGGTTGTCCTTGACCTGCGCGGGGCTAAGCAGGCGCCGGTCCATATCGGGGATCTTCAGGAAGAATTCCCAGTTGACCCGCTCCTGCTCGCGCAGCGGCGGTTGCGGCGCCATGTTCAGGGCCTTGTGCTTGACCTCGGTCTTGCTCTTGACCGGGCAGGCTTCGACGCAGAGCGCGCAACCCGTGCAATCCTCCGGCGCCACCTGCAGCGTGTACTTCATGTCTTTGAACTCACGCCAGCGCGCCGGCGCGTGCTTGAAGGTGGGCGGCGCACTCTCCAGCCACTTGGCGTCGTAGACCTTGGCGCGGATGGTGGCGTGCGGGCACACCAGCACGCACTTGCCGCACTGGATGCACAACTGCTCGTCCCAGACCGGAATTTCCAGCGCAATGTTGCGCTTCTCCCATTGGGAGGTGGCGGTGGGGAAGGTGCCGTCGGGCGGGAAGGCGCTGACAGGAACCGTGTCGCCCTTGCCGGCGATGATGGGCGCCAGCGTGCGCTGCACGAACTCAGGCGCCTCCGGCGGCACCGGCGGGCGAATGTCGAAGGTGCTGGTGATGCGGTCGGGCACCTTCACCTCGTGCAGGTGAGCTAAGGCCGCGTCCACGGCGGCGAAGTTCTTTTTCACGATCGCCTCGCCGCGCTTGCCCCAGGTCTTCTCGATAGCCTCTTTGATTTTCTGGATGGCCTCGTCGCGCGGCAGAATGCCGCTGATGGCGAAGAAGCAGGTCTGCATGATGGTGTTGATGCGGCTGCCCATGTCCGTCTCGGCCGCAACTTTGTAAGCGTCGATCACGTAGAAGCGCAGCTTTTTCTCGATGATGTGACGCTGCACGGTGCGGGGCAGATGATCCCAGACCTCCTCGGGCCCGTAATAGCTGTTCAGCAGGAACGTGGCCCCGGGCATGGCCGCCTCCAGCACGTCGAAGCGCTCGAGGAAGGAGAACTGGTGGCAGGCGACGAAGTTGGCCTTGGTGATCAGGTAGCTGGAGTGGATCGGATTGGGACCGAAGCGCAGGTGAGAAATCGTGACCGCGCCGGCCTTCTTGGAATCGTAAACGAAGTAGCCCTGGGCGTAGTTGTCGGTCTCCTCACCGATGATTTTGATGGAGTTCTTGTTGGCGCTGACGGTGCCGTCGGCCCCCAGCCCGAAGAATAGGCCGCGGAAGGCCTGCGGATCCTCGGTCGAAAAGTCGGGATCGTAGGGGAGGCTGGTGTGCGTAACGTCGTCGTTGATGCCGATCGTGAAATGATTCTTCGGTCGCTCGGCAGCCAGCTCATCGAAGACAGCCTTGACCATGGCGGGCGTGAACTCCTTCGACGAGAGGCCATAACGACCGCCGATTACGCGAGGCATTTTCTCAAACGGAGCGACGCCGGAATTCAGGCCTTCGACGAGGGCCGTCACGACGTCCTGGTAGAGCGGCTCGCCGATCGCGCCGGGCTCCTTGGTGCGGTCCAAGACGGCGATGGCTTTGGTGGTGGGCGGCAGTGCTTTGAGGAAGGCTTCCGTCGAGAACGGTCGGAAGAGCCGCACCTTTACGATGCCGATCTTCTCGCCCCGCGCGGTCATGTACTCGACCAACTCGTGCGCCACCTCAGCGCCGGAGCCCATGAGCACGATGACGCGGTCGGCATCCGGCGCGCCCAGGTAATCGAAAAGATGGTACTGCCGGCCCACGAGCTTCGCGAACCTGTCCATGACGTTCTGCACGATCGTCGGGCAGGCCAGATAGTAAGGGTTGCAGGCCTCGCGGGCCTGGAAGAAGACGTCGGGGTTCTGCGCCGTGCCGCGCAGCACAGGCTTGTCGGGCGTCATGGCGCGGGCGCGGTGCGCGCGGATCAATTCCTCGGGAATCATCGCGCGCATATCGTCGAGCGTCAGTTGCTCGATCTTCGCCACCTCGTGCGAGGTGCGGAAGCCGTCGAAGAAGTGCAGGAACGGCACGCGCGATTCCAGAGTGGCCGCCTGTGCGATCAGGGCGAAGTCTTGCGCCTCCTGGACGCAGTTGGAGGCCAGCAGCGCCCATCCTGTTTGCCGCACGGCCATCACGTCGCTGTGATCGCCGAAAATGGACAAGGCGTGCGTGGCGACGGTGCGCGCGGAGACATGAATCGTCGCAGGGCTCAACTCGCCGGCGATCTTGTACATGCTGGGGATCATCAGCAGCAGGCCCTGAGCAGCCGTGAAGGTGGTGGCCAGCGCGCCCCCTTGCAGGGCCCCGTGCAGCGCTGCGGAGGCGCCGCCCTCGCTTTGCATCTCGACGACTTTGGGTACCGTGCCCCAAATGTTGGGGATGCCCTTGGCTGCCCATTCATCCGCCCATTCGCCCATGGGGGAGGAAGGTGTGATCGGGTAGATCGCGCATACTTCGTTGACGTGGTAGGCAACGTAAGCGGTCGCTTCGTTGCCGTCGATGGTGACTTTCTTGCGTGTCATTGTCGTCTTACCTAATCAAGGTAGGTCTGGTAACCTCCGCCTGCGGGTGGCCGGCGGAGCGGGTTCGCCGCCGAGCCGCCTGATGTGATTCAGAGTCGTCGGCAACCTTACCAGTATAGGAGCTTTGCCTCCGTTATAGAGGGAGGCAGTCGACAGCTCGCGCCGGCTCCGGGTTTCCTGGGGTGCAAGGGACGTGCCAGTCGACCGTGATTTCACAACGTCCGCCGTTCCCGCACAACGTCATGATTTTGCGTCTCTTGGCGGTATCGTGGCCGGCAGGACACTGGATCGACGTTCCTGGGCTGCGGAAAATGCCCCGCCCTCGGCGCGTAGAGCCTGCCTGCCTAGACCGGCTGGGTGTTTACACCCTCCCTTGCGGCGTCTTCGCAACTGGAGTAAATTTGTCTCGTCTTGCTCTTTGCAGCGGCGTCGCCTGCATGCGGGACGCCGAGGAAAACTCTATCGAGCATGCGGTGGAGGTTTGCAGGTATTGCTGCGTTGTGCATCCTGGCGGCCCTGCTTCCCTACTGGCTTGAGTCGGCCCCGCCGATCTGCCCTGCGCGGCAGTGCCTGGAACGAAGGTGTCCCTCTTGCGGATTGACGCCAGACGTCTGCCGTCTGCTGCACGGTGACTGGGAAGGCGCACTCGCCGGGCATCCCGTGCCACCTGCGGTGCCGGTTGCCGTATCGGGATGGTGCATGGTCGGCGTCGTGCGCCGAGTTCGAGGAGGGCGAATTCGGGGGGTCTGAAATGCAGGTGGTATGCCTCGTGTGGGGAATTCTGGCCGTGCTCGGCATGTTCGTGGCCCAGTTTCCTTGCCTCGGCGCGCTCAACTGGATCAACGTCCCGTTTTCGGCGGCCGGCCTGATCGTGAGCCTCATCACCGTGGCGACCACGCAGGACCCGCGGAAAGGCCCGGCGGTGGCCGGTCTCGCGTTGTGTGCAGTGGCGGCAGTTCTGGGGACGATCCGGCTGATGGTGGGCGGCGGCTTGCTTTGAACTGCCACGGGCGGTAGACGGGCGCGCCGCCGTTCTGCTACACTGAAGGATCAACCCGCAGTGACCGGAACCTTCCGTGGGAGGTGAGGGCGCCGCAGCGCCGTCACCGTTTGCACCAGCGAGGTCCTCATGGCAAGTAAAGTAGGCAAAAAGTATCAGGCTGCCGCCCAGCAAGTGCCGCGCAAGCTCCACACGCTCGAGGAGGCGGTGGCCCTGGTTAAGAAGATCAAGTTCGCCAACTTCGACGAGACGGTCGAGCTTCACCTCCGGCTGGGCGTGAATCCCAAGCACGCTGATCAGATGGTGCGCGGCACGGTGGTCCTGCCCAACGGCCTGGGCAAGTCTAAGCGCGTGCTGGTGATCGCTTCAGGCGAGAAGCAGCGCGAGGCCGAAGAAGCGGGCGCCGATTACGTGGGCGGTGAGGAGATGGTGCAGAAGATCCAGGAGGGCTGGCTGGACTTCGACGCGGTCGTGGCTACGCCGGACATGATGCGCGTGGTCGGCCGGCTGGGTAAGATCCTGGGCCCGCGCGGTCTGATGCCCAACCCCAAGACGGGGACCGTGACCATGGACGTGGCCAAAGCGGTGAAGGAAATCAAGGCGGGCAAGGTCGAGTTCCGCGTGGATAAGACCGGCATCATCCATGCGCCCATCGGCAAGACCAGCTTCTCCGACGACAAGCTCGTCGAGAACGCGCAGGCGCTGATTCAGGCCGTGGTGCGGGCCAAGCCGGCCGCCGCCAAGGGCAAGTACGTGCGCAGCGCCACGCTGTGCTCGACGATGGGGCCGGGCGTTCCCCTGGACACTACGCCCTATAACACGCGCGTCGTCTAGCAAGGGGCGAGGGGCACCGATGAAGACCAAGCAAATCAAGAGGCAGGAAGTTGAGGAGCTGCGGCGGGAGCTGCAGCGCTGTCCGCACGTTTTCTTGACCACGTTCGACAAGCTCACGGTGGCGCAGGATTTCGAGTTGCGCAAGGCCGTGCGATCGGCGGGCGGACGCTACCGCGTGATCAAGAACACGCTGGCGGAACGGGCCGCGGAGGGGACGCCGGCGGCCCCGCTGCTGAAGGGTCTCACCGGGATGAACTCTCTGGCCTACACGGACGGCGATCCGGTGGCCCTGGCCAAGGCGCTGACCAAGTACGCGAAGGAAAACCCGGTGCTGACCTTCAAAGCCGGCATGGTCGAGGGCCGGGTGATCGACGTCGGCGCAATCCAGCAGTTGGCTGAATTGCCGCCGCGCGAGGAACTGCTTGCCAAGCTGCTGTTCCTGATCCAGGCGCCGGCTCAGCGCGTAGCGACGGCCATCCAGGCGGTGGGACGCAACCTGGCGGTGGTCCTGGACCAGGCGGTAAAAGAGGAAAAGTTCCGGGCTTGAGTGACCGTCAGCAAGGGTCTTCGCCCGAGGAAGATTTGCAGAGCAGGAGACTCGAGAGATGGCAGATATCAACGCAATTGCCGATCAAATCCAGAGCCTGACGCTGCTGGAGGCATCCCAGCTCGTCAAGCTGCTGGAGGAGAGATTGGGAGTTTCGGCAGCCGCGGCCGCGGTGGCCGCTGCACCGGTTGCTGCCGCTGGTCCGGCCCCGGCAGCGGCCGCCGAGGAGCAGACCGAATTCACGGTCGTGTTGACGGCGGTCGGACCCAACAAGATCAACGTGATCAAGGCGGTGCGCGAGGTCACCAGCTTGGGCCTGAAGGAGGCGAAGGACCTGGTGGAAAGCGCGCCGAAACCCATCAAGGAAGGCGTCAGCAAGGAAGAGGCGGAGAAGATCCGTCAGAAATTCGCCGAGGTCGGAGCCACAGTCGAGATCAAGTGAGGCCCCCGGGGGTTGTGGGGTGCGACCCGGTCCAGGGGGCGCCGCCAGTTTGACCGGCGGGGTTCGTGTCTGTTACACTAGGATGCGGGTTTCTTGCATCACCCGGATCCGAAGATTCGATCAACGCCCCTAGCACGCGGGAGGGGTGTCTCGACGGCTGACAACGCCGGCATTCCCATGCACGATTCTCCGAGCGATCCCGTCTGCGCAGCAGCCTCTGCGCTGTTTGTGCAACGGGCAGTGCGGGCCGGCGGCCGCGCCGGGCCCGTCGGTGCGTTTGTCATCGCAGCGAAAGGGGTTGGATCGGAAGCGGCGGTATGGGCCGTTTCGACGGTTTGAGCGCGGTCAACCGGAACGTGGATCCAGCTTTCAGGTTCCGAGGAGTTTGAAAGCATGCAAAATAGCAACGGCATGCGGGAGCGGATTGACTTTTCCCGAATCAAGACCTCGATCCCACTTCCCAATCTGATCGAAGTCCAGAAGAAATCCTACGAGCGCTTCCTGCAAATGGACCTGCTGCCCCATGAGCGGGAAGATGTGGGCCTGCAGAGCGTTTTCACCAGCATCTTTCCCATCACGGACTTTCGCGGCACCAGTCAACTGGACTTCGTGGACTATTCCATCGGCAACTGGGAATGTAAGTGCGGCAACCTCAAGGGGCTGCATCACCTCCGCTCGACCTGCCGCAATCCGAGCTGCGGCGCCACCATCAAGACCGATCCATACCATCCCGGCGACGTGCTCTGCCCAAAGTGCGGGACGTTCAACAAGAATGTCGTGACCTTCTGCAACCGGTGCGGCGATCCGGTCAGCCTCCAGCTCAAGTACGACGTGGCGGAATGTCAGGAACGCGGCATGACCTATGCCGCGCCCCTGAAGGTCACTATCCGCCTGACCGTGTTCGACAAGGATCCCCAGACCGGCCAGCGCACGGTGCGGGACATCAAGGAACAGGAGGTCTTCTTCGGCGAAATCCCGCTGATGACCGACAACGGCACGTTCATCATCAACGGGACCGAGCGCGTGATTGTCTCGCAACTGCACCGTTCGCCCGGCGTGTTCTTCGAGCGGATCCCGCAGCAGGGCTATTACCTGGGCAAGATCATTCCCTACCGCGGCAGTTGGGTCGAGTTCGAATACGACGCCAAGAACCTGCTGTACGTGCGGATCGACCGCAAGCGCAAGTTCTACGGCACGGTTTTCCTACGTGCGCTGGGGTTGAAGACGGACGAGCAGATCCTGCGGCGCTTCCACGTGGTGGACGAGATCCTCATCCGCGACGGCCGGCTGTTTTGGACCGTGCCTCCGGCTTCCCGCGACAAGGTTGACAGGGAGGGGCCGCAAACCAACCTGATCGGCCTTAAGCTCGCGCACCCCGTCGTGGGGCGTGGCGGCGAGACGTTGGTGGCATCGGGCAAGAAGGTCACCCAGCAGATCCTTCGCGACTTGCAGAAGGCCAAGATCGAACAGGTGGAGATTGCGCCTGGCGATCTCGAGGGGGCCTTTTTGGTCGCGGACGTGGTCGACATGTCGACCGGCGAGGTGCTGGCCGAGGCCAATCAGGAGCTGACCTCGTCGGTGCTGCACAAATTGATCGAGGCTGCCATTCCCAGCTTCGAGGTCTTCTTCCCGGAGAAAGACGACGCCGGCGTGGTGATCTCCGCCACGCTGAAGAAAGACCCCGTCAAGACGCAAAACGAAGCGCTGCTGGAGATCTACCGCAAGCTTCGTCCGGGCGATCCTCCCACGCTGGAGACGGCCACGCAGTTGTTCCAGGGGATGTTCTTCGATCCGCGCAAATACGACTTTTCGCGCGTGGGGCGCATGAAGTTCAATATCAAACTTTTCGGACGCGCGGACGCCACGCCCCTGGACCGCCGCACGCTGGATCCCGAGGACTTTTATGCGGTCATCCGCTATCTGCTGCAACTGCGCAAGATGCCGTCGCTGACGGTGGATGACATTGACCACCTGGGCAACCGGCGCGTCCGCGCCGTGGGCGAGCTTCTGGAAAACCAATTCCGCATCGGCCTGGTGCGCATGGAACGGGCCATCAAAGAGAAGATGTCCGTCTACCAGGAGATGTCCCAGGCCATGCCCCACGATCTGGTGAACGCCAAGCCGGTGATGGCCGCCGTGCGCGAGTTCTTCGGGTCCAGCCAACTGTCCCAGTTCATGGACCAAACCAACCCGCTGGCCGAGGTCACGCACAAGCGGCGACTATCGGCGTTGGGTCCGGGCGGTCTTTCGCGCGAGCGGGCGGGCTTTGAAGTGCGCGACGTCCACCCGACACATTACGGACGCATCTGCCCGATCGAGACGCCGGAAGGGCCCAACATCGGCCTGATCTCGTCGCTGTCCACCTACGCCCGCATCAACGAATACGGCTTCATCGAGAGCCCGTACCGCCGCGTGGTAAAGGGCCAGGTCATCGACGAGGTCAAGATCCTCAACCCCGGCGACACGCCCTTCAAGGTGGGCCAAATCGTCCTGCGCGCCGAGGCCGAGCGGGTCAACCGCGAACTGCCGCCGGGCAAGACGCCCGCCGAGTACGAGGCGCACTGCGTCTATCTGTCGGCCTGGGAGGAGGATAAGTACGTTATCGCGCAGGCCAACGTGGAGCTGGACGAGCAGGGGCGCATCATCCCCGAGCTGGTGAACTGCCGACAGGCGGGCAGCACGTCGCTCCGCCACCGCGACGAAGTCGAATTCATGGACGTCAGCCCCAAGCAATTGGTCTCGGTGGCGGCCAGCCTCATCCCCTTCCTCGAGAACGACGACGCCAACCGCGCCCTCATGGGATCGAACATGCAGCGGCAGGCCGTACCGCTGCTGCGCGCCGAGGCGCCGCTGGTGGGCACGGGAATGGAAGCCGTCACCGCCCGCGACTCGGGCGCGGTGGTGATCTGCAAGCGTTCGGGCATCGTGGATTCGGTGGACTCGGAGCGCATCATCGTGCGGGTGGAAGGGAACGTGCACGAGGGGCAGCTTTCGCGCGAGGTCGGCTCGGACATCTACCAGCTCGTCAAGTTCAAGCGCTCGAACCAGAACACCTGCATCAACCAGAAGCCCATCGTCAAGAAGGGCCAGCGGGTGCGCAAGGGGGACGTGCTCGCCGACGGCCCCTGCACCGATCACGGCGAGCTCGCGCTGGGACGTAACGTGTTGGTGGCCTTCATGCCCTGGCGCGGCTACAACTTCGAGGACGCGGTGGTGGTCAGCGAGAAGCTGGTCAAGGAGGACTACTACACCTCGGTGCACATCGAAGAGCTCGAAACCGAGGCGCGCGACACCAAGTTGGGGCCGGAGGAGATCACCCGCGACATCCCCAACGTGGCGGAGAGCTTCCTGCGCCACCTCGACGAAAGCGGCGTGGTGCGCATCGGCGCCCACGTGAAGCCGGGCGACATCCTGGTGGGCAAGGTGACGCCCAAGGGCGAAACGCAACTGACGCCCGAAGAAAAGCTGCTGCGCGCCATCTTCGGCGAGAAGGCAGGCGACGTCAAGGACGCCTCGCTGTACTGCCCGCCGGGCATCGAAGGCACGGTGGTGGACGTCAAGATCTTCTCGCGCAAGGGCGCCGAGCTGGACGAGCGCTCCAAGGCCATCCTGGAGGCTCAGATCGCCCGCCTGCAGCGCAACCTCGAGGACGAGAAACGCATTCTCAACGACGAGCGGGCCAAGCGACTCGCCGCCTTGCTCGAGGGCAAGGAGCTGGTGGCCGATCTGCACGACGAAAAGACCAACAAACGCCTGCTGACCAAAGGCACGCGCCTGACGCGAGACATCATCGAGCGCATGAAGGCGCGCGATCTGAAGCGCATGAAGCTCAAGGACCGCGATCCGCGGCTCAACGAGCAGATCGACGAGATCGAGGAGATGACCTCGCGGCAGATCGCCGTGCTGGAGAAGATCACCGAGGAAAAGATTGCCAAGCTCAAGAAGGGCGACGAGCTGCCGCCGGGCGTCATCAAGCTGGTCAAGGTCTACGTTGCCATGAAGCGCAAGCTCTCGGTCGGCGACAAGATGGCGGGGCGGCACGGCAACAAGGGGGTCATCGCCAAGATCGTGCCCGAGGAGGACATGCCCTACCTGCCTGACGGCACGCCGGTCGAGATCATCCTCAACCCGCTGGGTGTGCCCTCGCGTATGAACGTAGGGCAGATCCTGGAGACGCACCTGGGCTGGGCGGGGCACAAGCTCGGCCGTTATTACGCCTCGCCGGTCTTCGACGGTGCGCGCGAGGCCGACATCAAGCGGGAGCTGCGCGAAGCGGGCCTGCCCGAATCGGGCAAGATCACGCTCTATGACGGCATGACCGGGCTGCCCTTCGAGCAGCCCGTTACGGTGGGCTACATCTACATGATGAAACTTGCCCACCTGGTCGACGACAAGATCCACGCGCGCTCGATCGGCCCGTACTCGCTCATCACTCAGCAGCCGCTGGGGGGCAAGGCGCAGTTCGGCGGCCAGCGCTTCGGGGAGATGGAGGTCTGGGCGCTGGAAGCCTACGGCGCCGCTTACATCCTGCAGGAGCTGCTCACGGCGAAGTCCGACGACGTCTATGGGCGGGCCAAGATCTACGAGGCCATCGTCAAGGGCGAGTCGGCGCCCGAACCGGGCGTGCCCGAATCCTTCAACGTGCTGATTCGCGAGTTGCAGTCCCTCTGCCTGGACGTGGAACTGATCAAGAAGCCGCGGGAGCCGATGGAAACCGCTCTGGCGGCCGACTAGGGAGGAACCGGCGCGGGAGCCCGACGGCGGAACGGGCCCGCTGCTTTGCCGCGGGACGTTACGCGCCGCAGGCTCGCCGCTTTGGCCAAGGGATGAGGAGCAGGAATGTACCGTTCGTCACCGTATGATCGAGCGAACCTGATTGCCGACTTCGATGCGATCCGGATCTCGCTGGCATCGCCCGAGAAGATCCGGAGCTGGTCGCACGGCGAGGTCACCAAGCCGGAGACCATCAACTACCGGACCTTCAAGCCGGAGCGCGACGGGCTGTTCTGTGCCCGTATCTTCGGTCCGGTGACCGACTGGGAGTGCCTGTGCGGCAAGTATAAGCGGATGAAACACCGCGGCGTCATCTGCGACAAATGCGGCGTCGAGGTGACGCTTTCCCGCGTCCGGCGAGAACGGCTGGGTCATATCGAGCTGGCCAGCCCCTGCTCGCACGTCTGGTTTTTCAAGGGGCTGCCCAGCCGCATCGGCTATCTGCTTGACATCACCATGCGGGAGCTCGAGCGGGTGCTCTACTACGAGGCTTACATCGTGGTGGACCCGGGCGAAGTTCCCGGCTTGCAAAAGGGTGAGATCATCACCGAAGACCGCCGGCGCCAGCTTGAGCAGGAGTATCCCGGCAAGTTCATCGCCATGATGGGCGGCGAGGGCATCAAGGAGATGCTCAAGCGGGTGGACCTGGACGCCCTCAGCCAGGAGATCCGCGAGAAGATGAAGACCGAGCCCTCGCAGCAGAGGAAGCTGAAGTACGCCAAGCGCCTGCGGGTGGTCGAGAGCTTCCGCAAATCCGGCAACAAGCCGGAGTGGATGATTCTGGACGTCATTCCGGTGATCCCGCCCGAGCTGCGACCCCTGGTGCCGCTGGACGGCGGCCGGTTCGCGACATCGGATCTGAACGATCTCTACCGCCGCGTCATTAACCGGAACAATCGGCTCAAGAAGCTCATCGAGCTCCGCGCGCCGGACGTCATCGTGCGCAACGAAAAGCGCATGCTGCAGGAGGCCGTCGACGCCCTGGTCGACAACGGCCGGCGCGGGCGCGTGCTGCGCGGCGCCAACAACCGGCCGCTGAAGTCGCTATCGGACAATCTCAAGGGCAAGCAGGGTCGCTTCCGCCAGAACCTGCTGGGCAAGCGCGTGGATTACTCGGGCCGGTCGGTCATCGTCGTCGGTCCCGAGCTGAAGCTGCATCAGTGCGGCCTGCCCAAACAGATGGCGCTCGAATTGTTCAAGCCGTTCATCTACCACCGGCTCGAGCAGCGCGGCCACTGCACGACGATAAAACAGGCCAAGGAGCTGGTCGAGTCCCAGGATCCGGTGGTCTGGGACATCCTGGAGGAAGTCATCCGCGACCACCCCATCCTGCTCAACCGCGCGCCCACGCTGCACCGGCTGGGCATCCAGGCCTTCCAGCCCGTGCTGGTGGAGGGCAAAGCGATCAAGATCCACCCGCTGGTTTGCACCGCCTTCAACGCGGACTTCGACGGCGACCAGATGGCTGTGCACATCCCTCTATCGCCCGAGGCGCAGATCGAGGCCGCAACCCTGATGCTGTCCTCCCACAACATCCTTTCGCCCGCGCACGGGCAACCCCTGGCGGTGCCCACACAGGATATGGTGCTGGGCCTGTACTACCTGACCAAGGCCCGTCCCGGCAGCAAGGGCGAGGGCAAGAAGTTCGCCTGCCCGGAAGACGTCCTCATTGCGCTGGAGATGGGCGAGGTCGAGACCCTTACGCCCATCAAGCTGCGTTACACGGGCAAAGTGCTGGACCTGGACAAGGCTTACGACAACCAGGACATCCTGCACACCCAGCCGATCGAGTACTACAAGCAGGACATGGACACCACCGTCGGGCGCGTCATTCTCAACGACGTGCTGCCCGAGGAGATGCCCTTCATCAACGGCCTGCTCAAGAAGAAGGGCATCACGCAACTGGTGCAATACTGCTACCTGCACTTCGGCCTGCAGACCACGGTGGAGATGCTCGACAAGATCAAGGATCTCGGCTTCCATTACGCCACGCGCTCCGGCATCTCCATCGGCATCGACGACATGGTCGTCCCCAAACAGAAGGCCGAGCTGGTGCGCGAGGCCGAGAAGGAAGTGATGGCCGTTCAGCAGCAGTATCTGGAGGGCGCCATCACCAACGGCGAGCGCCTCAACAAGATCATCGAGATCTGGTCGCGCGTCACCGATCGGGTCTCCGAGGAGATGTTCCGCATCATGGAGGAGGACGACCGTACCGGTCGTTACCTGAATCCGATTTACATGATGGCTGATTCCGGCGCGCGCGGCTCCAAGCAGCAGATCCGTCAGCTCTCGGGGATGCGCGGCCTGATGGCCAAACCCAGCGGCGACATCATCGAGACGCCCATCACGGCCAACTTCCGCGAAGGCCTCAACGTGTTGCAGTACTTTATCTCGACGCACGGCGCGCGCAAGGGCCTGGCCGACACCGCTCTGAAGACGGCCGATTCCGGCTACCTGACGCGCCGCCTGGTGGACGTGGCGCAGGACGTCATCGTCACCGAGTACGACTGCGGGACCACGGACGGCATCTACGTGGAAGCCATTATCGAGGCCGGCGAAACGATCGAGCCGCTGCGCGACCGGCTGGTGGGACGCGTGGCGCTGGAAGACGTCTACGATTACGAAGGCAACCTGCTGGTCGGCGTCAACCAGGAGCTCACGGAAGAGTTGGCGGCCAATATCGAGGCGGCGGGCATCGAGCGGGTCAAAGTCCGCTCCGTACTGACCTGTGAATCCCGCCGCGGAGTCTGCCAGCTCTGCTACGGCCGCAACCTGGCCACGGGGCGACTGGTCGAGCGCGGGGAAGCGGTGGGCGTCATCGCGGCCCAATCCATCGGCGAGCCGGGCACGCAGCTCACCATGCGCACTTTCCACATCGGAGGCGCGGCCACCCGTGTGGCCGAGCAATCCAGGCAGGAAGCCAAGAACGACGGCTTCGCCAAGTACATCAACATCCAGACCGTTCGCAACAAGGCGGGCGAGCTGGTGGCCATGAATCGGAACGGCATCCTGGCGGTGGTGGACGCCAAGGGGCGGGAGCGCGAACGTTACCAGGTGGTCTACGGCGCCAAAGTCCGCGTGGAGAACGGAGCGCCGGTGAAGGCCAACCAGGTCCTACTTGAATGGGATCCGTACACCTTCTCCATTCTCACGGAGGTCAGCGGCACGGTCCACTTCCGTGATCTGATCGAGGGCGTCACTTTCCAGGAGCAGCTCGACGAGATCACGGGCATGTCGCACCGCGTGGTAATCGACTCGCCCGAGGTCAAGCGCATCCCGAAGATCGTGGTGCGCCCGGCGGGCGGCGGGCGGGCCGACGAGAAAGAATACTTGATGCCCACGAACGCCCACCTCATGGTCGAGGACGGCGCCGAAGTTCACGCCGGAGACGTGCTGGCCAAGATCCCGCGGGCCACGACCAAAACCAAGGACATCACGGGCGGCCTGCCGCGCGTGGTCGAGTTGTTCGAGGCACGGAGGCCGCGTGATCCGGCGGAGATTGCCGAGATCAACGGCGTGGTGCGTTACGGGGAGATCACCAAGGGCCAGCGCAAGATCTACATCCGCGGCGACGATGGTCAGGAGCGCGAGTACTCGGTTCCCCGTGGCGTGCACATCAACGTGCAGGAGGGCGAGCGCGTCAAGGCCGGTGATCCTCTGATGGACGGCCCGCGCGACCCGCACAAGATCCTCGCCGTGATGGGCGAGAAAGAGCTCCAGAAATACCTGGTCAGCGAAATCCAGGAGGTCTACCGGCTCCAGGGCGTCAACATCAACGACAAGCACCTGGAAGTGATCGTGCGCCAGATGATGCGCTGGGTGAAGGTCGAGGACATCGGCGACACCGAGTTCCTGCCGGAGGAAATCGTAGACAAGTTCAAGTTCCGGGAGGAAAACGAGCGCGTGGTCGCCGCGGGCGGGCGGCCGGCCTCCGGCAGGCCTGCCCTACTCGGCATCACCAAAGCCTCGCTGTCCACCGATTCTTTCATTTCGGCGGCATCGTTCCAGGAGACCACGCGGGTGCTGACCGAGGCGGCCATCAACGGCAAAGTGGATTACCTGCGTGGGCTGAAGGAAAACGTCATCGTGGGCAGGCTCATTCCTGCGGGCACAGGCATGGAGTACTACCGGCGCGTGCGGATTGCCGGTGAGGGGCTCGAAGAGGAAGAGCTCGCGGCCGCCGCCGGCGCCGAAGCCGAAATACCCATGCTCGAGGGCTTGGAAGGGTACGCCGAAGAGACTCGCCTTCACTATCCGGGCGGCCTGCCGGAGGAGCCCTTGGAGCTGGATTCCTTCGACGCTGAGTAACCTTGGTCGGCTGCGGAGTGGCCGGAGGATCTCACTCCCCGGCCAGTCCCGCACTGCGCGTGCGCGGCGGCGTGCGAAAGACGGCGTTCAGGAAGAGGACGTTGAGCCCGTCCATGGCGGCGCGGAAGTTCGGATCCGCCGTGAAGCCGATCACGTAGCCGCGGCCTTCGCGCGCCACCACCACGAACGGCTTGAAGCCCAGTTGCTTGCGGTTTTCCTCCCAGAGATATCCGCTGGCGAGCAACTGGTCCGGCCCGAGGAAAACGGCCGCGTTGACGCCCCTGTCCAGCTTGATGGGCGAGTAAATGGCCCGTCCGGAGACCAGCGCCACGACGGTTTCATGGACGCCTGCTGAGATCCAGTGATCCGGATCGACTTTGGCCCTGACCATGACGCCGAGCGCGCGGTCAGGCAGCTCGCGCTCGGGCTGGATCTCCTTGAAGTAGTCCTCTTCGCTTGCCAGCAGCTTGCCGGGGCTGCGCGGCTCGGCAGCTTCGGGCTTGGCGGCTTCCGGCTTTGGCGCTTCCGTCCTTCGCAGCGGCTCTCCGGGACGCGCAAGATACTCTTGCGTGATGGGCAACAACCCGGTGCGTGAATCGGCGAGAAACCCGACCGCCCCCGCGATACCGATCACGGTGCCTCCCGCGGCGACCCATTCGCGCAACCGACGGATGCCGTTGGTTCCCAGGATCTGCGCGTAGCCTTCGCCGAAGCTCTGATCGGGCAGGATCAGGACGTGGTAGCGACCGAGATCGGCTGCGGCCAGCGTCTGAGTGCGAATCACGCTCACGGGGTATTCGTACTGGCGTTCCAGCACAAAGCGCGTCCATCCAGCCGAGGTAGACGAGACTGGCCGGTCCCAAGCCAGCGCGACGGCGGGTGCGCGCATGCGGACGACATGACGGGAGCCGAAGTTCACGCCCTCGTCGACCCAGCTCGAATCAGTACCGTAGACCTCCGCGCCGGTCCGGCGGGCCAAGCGGATCATGCGCTCGCCCAGACCGGAGGGGTTGTCCTTCACCTTCAGAATGAGTGTCCCGGCCGGGTACTTGCGCCCGTTCAGCGTGAAGGACTTGTCGCTGGAAAGAATGTTCAGGCCCTCGCGCAGTGCCGCGGCCAGCAGGCGCGCGGCAGCTTGGGTGCCCCACGGCACGAGGAAGGCGACCTGGGCGTCCGGACGGTCCACCGAGCCTGGCGGGATGCGGACCGGGTTCGCCGATTCGAACTTTCCTTGCGATTCTTCGCTCACAGCGACCGCTTCCACGTTGTAGGCGAGCGGCAGCGACCAGGCTGTCACGTCGTAAATTTCGTCGGGCAGTTTCTTTTTGCGGCGGCGCTCCTGCTCCTGGAGAAACTTTTCCTCCATCGGCACGTGCGGGTCGAGCAGCGTGCGAATCAAGCGCTTTGCGGGTTGCGCGAGCGGGATCACATAGCTGCCGGCTGGAAACTCCCGGTTGGCGTTGCGGAAGGGCGCGAGAGCGCGTTTGAGCTCGATGCCGTGCTCGGCGAGCACCGCCGCAAGTTTATCCACGGCGCTCGTGTCACCGCGTCGCACGAGGACATACTCCCGCACCGGCTCCCGCGCTGCCTCCTCGATCGCGCTCGTGCGATAGCGATGGAAGAGCTCGAGCAGTTTCCGACGCTCCCGTGCGGCCGTCTCGAGCGTGGAGATCGAGCTGACGAACTGCTGACGCACGGTGTCACGGAAATGGAAGACGCTTTCGTCACTGCGGCGCATGAGCAGCCCGCGCGCCGATGCCTGTTCATAGGTCATGGCGATGGCGCCGTAATAGGTCGGCCAACTGGCGCCGTAGCCGGGGTAAAAGGCGTCATAGACCTCGCGTGTGAAGTAGTCGAAGCCGAAACGGTCGAACCACCGCGCGTTGTTTCGCCCGAACCAGAACAGGGCCTGACGCTGTTCTTGCGTGATGTGAGGGTTGAAAGGATCGGCCTCGGGTGCGAAGTAGTAAGTGCTGTCCGATCCCATCTCGTGCAGATCGACGAAGACCAGTGGATACCAGCGGCGCAGCTCGGCGACGAGGCTGCGGATCTCGGGTTGCGTCAGGGGCACCCAGTCACGGTTGAGATCGAAAAGGTAGTGATTGCCACGGCCGCCCGGCCACGGTTCGACGTGCTCGGCCGCGGCCGGATTGGGGTCGGGTTCGAGGCCCACGGTCTGCTCGAAGTGGTGAACGAATCGTTCGCGCCCGTCGGGATTCTGCGAAGGGATCAACAGAAGGACGACGTGCTCGCGGACCTGCTCCACCAGTTTGTCGTTGCGCGCCGCGAGCAAGTGATAGGCCACCAGAAGTGCGGCATCCGGTCCCGAGATCTCGTTGCCATGGACGCCGTTGGCCAGACAGACGACGGCGGGCAGTCGCTCGATGAGCTGGCGCGCCTGCGCTTCGGAGGTTTTCCGAGGATCGGCAAGTTGCTGGTAGGCCGCCCGTATCTGCTCGAGCCGGCCAAGATTGCTCTCAGACGCGATCACTGCGTAAAACAGCGGCCGGCCCTCCCAACTCTTGCCATACTCGAAAAGGCGGATCCGACCGGTGGCTGAAGCCAACGCCTCCAGGTACTGCCGCAGGCCCGAGTAACGGGTGATGCGTTCACCCGGCTCGTATCCCAACACCTGCCTATGGGTGGGCACGCGCGGATCGTAGCTTGCGCCCGGCCAGAACTCCCACGTCGGCTGGGCCGCGGCCCCAGCCCGCGCGGCGAACAGGACGGCCCACAAAATCTTATGCATCCTCATAAGCTATTCAGGATACGCCACCGCTGGCACGCGGTCGCAAACCCGCCCGTCGGCGGCTCTGTGGCCCGAGCGGCAGTGAGACAACCCGCTGACCGAGCGTCCCGCCGCGACAACGCGAGAGCCGCACTGTCGGAGTCCCGCTCAGGGCACCGTTGCCACGGACCGGCCGTGGCTCGAAAACCCTACCCGGTTCCACCAGCCAACGAGCGGTCCATCCGAGCGTGCGGGGCAAGCTGGCCCGCCTCAGCCGAGATCCCGAAGGACGCGGCGAGGCACACTCACCTTGCCGGCGGGACCTGGTCCGGCGCACACGGAACTCGAGGCCGGGGCTGTGGAATCGTCGAAATGGCAAAACTGCCGTTTTATGCAGGCTTAAGCACCACCCGCAGCCGCTCGCCCGCGTCGATGCGCACCGGTTGCGGCCATTCGATCACGGCTTCGCCGTCGCGCACGGAGGCGCGGGC
>CALJAM010000008.1 GCA_938027685.1 uncultured Bryobacteraceae bacterium | reverse complement strand
CTCGGCCTCAAGTGGAAGCATGTGGATCTGGAGGCCGGCACGATCCGGGTCGAGCAGCGGGTCTGGCACCAAGAGGTGGGCGCACCCAAGAGCGAAGGCAGCCGCAGGATTCTAGGGATCGGGGATCTGGTGGCGCGCTTTCGGGCCAAGGCTGCCGAGGAGGGAGCCCAACTCGACTCCTGGGTGTTCTCCCAGAAGCGCGACCCGTCGAAGCCGCTCTGGGACTCCGGTGTGCGCGATGCCCTGCACCAAGCCGCCCAGGCCGAAGGCTGCGACTTTCCCGGCCTGGGCCCGCACTCCTTCCGCCGCGCCAACATCACCTGGCGGCAGCAAGTCGGCGGCAGCGCCATTGAAGCCTCCAAGATCGCCGGCCACAGCACCCTGGTGATGACCGGCGAGTATACCTTCGTCCCGCCGGAGCGGCAGAACGAACTCACCAGGAGAATTCAGGAGAAGCTGGCGGCCGCGGGACACGCAAGCAGTTGCCAGTGGGAACAGTCCCCTTTAGCATCCGCGCTGCGTGAGAATGCCGACCCCCCCAGCAGACTTGATGTTGCTCGCGTCGTGCCAGGTACCAGCGTTGTGCAGTGAGTGCAGCGTGCACTATCGGGTGGACAATGCCCGCCGGGGTGCATGGGCCCTGTGCTTCGCACCACCCTAGCTGTCCCCCCAGGCGCCTCTTTGGCTGCCACAAGCGGCCTTTACTTGAGGCTCTTCACAAGCTCCTTTAGCGACATTTTCCCCGTCTTATACCGCTCAACGAGGTCGATCACCATGTCCGCGAGCTCATCGGGGATGTACTCGCACATGAACTTTCCCCTCCGGCCTCGGCAGGTTCTCGTACTGAATGCGCCCTCCATCGCTTCTGTAACCAGTTCCGGAATTCTGGACGGATCACCACCACTTTCCCGCAGGATGGCTACTTGGATGTCCTGTTTAAAGCCGCCGATCTGCTCGTACACCTCGGCCATCACCCCCGGGTCGGGGAAGGTCCGCGTGAGGGTGTAGAGTGCCTCGATCTTGGCGGGGCCCTCGCTGGTGGAGAGGCGCTGCTGGAGTTGCGGCGGCAGGGCCAGCAAGCTGAGATATTTCCGGATCGTGCCGACACTCACGCCCGTCTCTTTCGAGACGCGGCTGAAGTCTGAGCCATGGTGCTGGCTCAACTGTTGGAAGGCGCGAGCCTTGTCCATGGGGTCCATGTCCGCCCGGTGGACGTTCTCGATGAGCGATATTGCCGTTGCATCTGTGTCATCCAGGCCGCTTCGAACGATCGCAGGGATTGACCGCATCCCGATCTTCTAGCAGGCCAGCAAGCGGCGCTGCCCAGAGATCAGTTCATAACCCTTCCCCACCGCGCGCACGATAATCGGCTGAAGTAGCCCCTTCTCTCGGATGCTCGCGGCCAAGTCCTCGAGCGAACTGTCTTCCTGACCGGCTTCCAGCCTTTTCCGGGTGTTTTGAGCGGAAACGACGACTTTGTCAATCTCAATCTCGCGAACTTCCATGACTCATTCTCCTGTCGGGCCGCTCGCCGATTCAGCCTCTCCGGCCCTCGTGATGCGATACGGCTGGATGATCTCACACGTGGGATCAACGGGTTCAGCGGACAAGAACGCGCGCGGTCGTCTTCGGCGGTTGTCCCTCGAGCCGTACGTAAGGGAAGGGCACGGGGCCGTGGGGTCTCTGGGGTCATCCATATATAGGCGAGGGAATTTTTCGTCTCCTGTTTCGCAAACTGAGTTTTCACAGCCGTCGGCGTAGAATCGCGCGCGAAGCACGTGACGTACCAAGCGCTCTTTTCAGGTCCAGTGCAGGTCCACACTGGCGTGGCATGCCGGGTTTAGGTCCAATTTAGGTCCAAAACCATCGCGGCTAAGTCTTTTGTTTTCAAACAGGGGTGTCTGTAAGTGATTGATATTTTTTCCTTGGGGTGCAAGAGGTCCCGGGTTCAAATCCCGGCGGCCCGACCAGAGAGTTCAGAGAGTTCAAAGAGCTACGGACGGGCGCCCCAAAAAACCTTTCTAGTGCTCGTGAGTAGCCCTGCCGAGGGCTCGTCGCCTGAGTGCCTCAACGGCGAGGGTTCGGCCCCTGAGTGCTCCAATGATGGGAGCCCTTATCTCAGTTTTGGCAGATGCTCGGAGATGATCTGCCAAAGTAGCTCGGGATCCACATCGAGGTAACCATGGACGACGCGGTGGCGGTGATCCGCCTCCGGGGGATCTTCAGGATGCTGCCGGCGGACCTCCGGCGGGAGCGGGTAGCTGCTTCGCCGATGATCCGGAGGTTCCGCACCACGGAGTCGCTAGTTTTCTCAGCTCGCGGGATTTCCCCTCGCCGTCGGCCGGTCACGTAATACCGATCGCGCGACGGCCTCCACTATGTCCGCCAGAAGTGTGCAGAATCGGCCTAACGACCGCTTCCGGCCCATCTTCGATCTCCGCCCAGCGACGCGAAGGGATGGCACGCTGCGCGATCACATCTTTCAGCGGCAAGCCTTGGCCGTTCCTCCCGTCGGCGCCTTGGATCTGGGGATATCGCGCCGGGCCCCGCGCGGCGCCACCACACCCGGCGCCGGCTGCGCGCAATTCCTTGTGCGGGGCCCTCACGACCCGGCGCGACCGAGTGTGGAATGCGCCCTCCGTCGCTTCTGCGACGAGCCTCGGAATTGTGGACGGATCACGCCACTATGCGATGACCCCGCGCATCGTCACACTTTCTGCTGCTCGGCGCGCGGCCGACATTGCCCGGCCGCCGGAGCCCCCGCATCATCCGCCGCCTGGCAAGCCGGCATCCGTCGCCGGCGGATTTGGGCCCCCCTCAGTCGGCCTCCGGCGTATTTGTGAAAGCACGGAGCCGCAGTGTTGCGGTCGTTATCCGGATTGCTCTGCCATTCGGCGTCGGGGAGAGTCTCGGCAGGGAGAACGAAAAGTATTGCAAGCAGGCGCCGCGTGGGCGCAAGAGCTCCGGCCTCCCGGTCTGGCATAATCGCATGTTCGGAAGGAGACAAGGAATTCATGAGCGCGCCCCTCACTTTCTATGAGCGTGAAGTCTCCCGCCGCCAGTGGCTGGGCGGCCTGGCAGGTTACGCCCTGGGTAAATCAGGACTGAGCCTGGCGCCGCTGCGCCGCCCCAACATCGTCGTAATCCTGGCGGACGATCAGGGTTGGGGCGACTTGAGCCTGCACGGCAATCCTCACCTGGCTACGCCCAATATCGACTCGCTTGGTCGTCATGGCGCTCGTTTCGAGTACTTCTACGTATGCGCCTTGTGTGCGCCCACGCGGGCGGAATTCCTCACGGGGCGTTATCACGCTCGCAGCGGCGTGCGCGGCGTCTCCACCGGCGCCGAGCGAATGAACGCCGACGAAGTCACCATTGCCGATACCTTCAAGGCAGCCGGTTACGCCACCGCCCTTTTCGGGAAGTGGCACAACGGCACGCAGCATCCCTACCATCCCAACGCGCGCGGCTTCGATGAGTTCTACGGTTTCACCGAGGGCCACTGGGGACAGTATTTCGATCCCGAGCTGGACCACAACGGCGAACTGGTTCGCGGCAAAGGTTACTTCCCGGACGATATGACGGATCGCGCGCTCGCCTGGATCGAGGCGCAGCGGGATCGTCCTTTCTTTTGTTATTTGGCTTATAACATTCCTCACTCGCCGATGCAGGTGCCCGACCGCTTTTGGCAGAAGTTCGCGAACTTCGAACCCAAGCTGCGGGCGCCGCAGGAAGACCTCGGGATGACCCGAGCTGCGCTGGCCATGTGCGAGAACCTCGATTGGAACGTCGGTCGCGTGTTGGCGCAGCTTCGGCGGCTTAGGCTGGAGCGTGACACGATCGTCGTGTACTTCAGCGACAACGGCCCGAACAGTTGGCGTTGGAACGGCGGGTTGAAGGGCCGCAAAGGGTCGCTCGACGAGGGTGGTTTGCGCAGCCCGCTGCTGATCCGCTGGCCCGGCCGCATCCGCGCCGGCTTGCGAGTGGACCGCATCGCAGCCGCCATCGATCTGCTACCTACGCTGGCCGACTTGGCCGGCGTGCCCCCGATCTCCAAGAAACCCTTGGATGGGAGAAGCCTGCGGCCGCTGCTAGAGGGCAGGGCGCGGAACTGGCCGGACCGCATGCTTTTCTCGTTGAACAACCGGCGGGTGAGCGTGCGCACTCAACAGTACCGCCTGGATCCCGCGGGCCGTCTGTACGATATTGTCCTCGATCCAGGCCAGCAACGCGACCTGGCCGGCGAGAGGCCGGAGGTGGCTGCTCAACTGCGCAGGGCCGTCGAGGAATGGTCCGGGGAGATGCTGCCGCTGGTCGGCCCCGACGACCGGCCATTCCCCGTCGGCTACGCGCCGCTGACATGGCTGCCCGCCCGCGACGGTGTGCCTCACGGCGGCATACGTCGCAGCGCACGTCCGCCCAACTGCTCCTTCTTCACCAACTGGACCAGCACGGCGGACCGGATCACTTGGGACATCGAGGTGGGCAAGGCGGGCGACTACGAAGCCGACATTTACTACGCCGCGCCCGAGCCCGGCGCCCTCATCGAACTTGGCTTCGGCGACGCGCGGGTTCAGCGCAGGATCACCGAAGCTTGGGATCCGCCGCTCGTCGGCGCGGAATTTGATCGTGTCCCGCGGAGTGAGTCCTATGTGAAAGATTTCCGGCCTCTGCGCCTGGGCGTGCTACGGCTCGCGCGAGGGCGCGGCGAACTCGTCCTGCGAGCGCTCGAAATTCCCGGGCGACAGGCGGCGGAGGTTCGTTACGTGGCCTTGCGCCGGAAATAATAGAGGTTTCGGCCACAGCAGAGGGCGGTCGAAGAGTTCCCGGCGCACCTGTGCCCGACGCCGATGTGCGGCAGCAGTGCCTTGACCAAAGCGCGTCGCGGCGTCGGGTGACTTACTCAGCAAGGAGCCGTCGCAAACAGCCGGCGCGCAGGAGTTTGCTTTGACGCGCGCTCGAGCACGTGCGACAGGCCCGTTTTCGAACCCTTCGCCGCGGCGCTGCGAAAGTTTCGTGAAGACGACAATGAGTCGCGCTCTCTTTTTTAAGAAGGGAACTTAGGGGGGTAAAGAGATAGGGCTCCCTGAACGAAGCACGGGGCGGATTGCGAACCTTGGAAAAGGCCACTCGCGAGCCGCTGCGGCAGAAAACGCACCTGGTCAAAGTCGTGGTGCGGGAGCTGTAAGGTGGCAGCTTCTCGCAGCGGGCGTCGTGCAAACGCGAGGCGCGGGCATGGGGAAGGGATTTCAGACCGGGTAGGCTGCGGGTCCGACTGCGACAGGCGCAACGCGGCCGTGCGTGTGCTCCCGTGGGAGTTGCTAGAGGCGGCACGAGCCGTTCAGGAATACGATCCGCGCTCCCTTTTCAGCCGTGGTCGGCCGGGCCAGTTCCAGCGGCTGCCGGGGCTCCACCGGCCGGAACGGGCGTCGACGTCCGGCTGCGCCTAGAACGTGAACCCTACGCCTGCTGAAAGCTCCATGCTGCGCAGGATGCCGCCGGATTTCATGGGATCCTCGTACTTGAGATCATAGGGCTTGCCGCCGAAGTGGTCGCGGAAATCCAGGCGGATCACGGAGTGCGGGATCAAGTGGAGCTTCAGGCCCAGACCGTAGTTGACGCCGTAGTTGCGCGTGGGGCCGGTATCGAACTGCGGGATGTTCTTGGGGGCTCCGTACTGGTGGGCCTGCAGCCCGACGGCGATGTAAGGCCGCCACTTCTCGCCCCGAGGCATGCAGTACATCAGGAACGTATAAAAGCCCGATTGGACCCAGACGCGCTCTTCAGCCAGGTTGAAGGTCTTGGCGTCGGGACGGATCTTGGTTTGAAACAGGGCGTGCGTGCGTATGTAGCCGATCTCGTGGCCGTAGTAGCCGCGGGTGTTGTAGGTCACGCGGACCCCGTAGCCGTACTGGCCCACCAGGCGCGTGTCGTCGTCCTTCTTGTGCTTCTCGTTCAGCGTGCCCAGAGGCGCATCGCTGATTTTCGAAGAGACGCGCGAGAAGTTGATCTCCCAGGTTTGGGCAAACAAAGGAGCCCACAGAAGCAGGGCGACTGCCGGCAATTTGCGCATGATCTTGAGCCGGGCGGGGCGCCGCCGGACGGCGTCCCGAATCCATCAGTTTAACAGCCGGGAGTCGCTCTCCACGCGCACCGTGATGAGATGCCGGCCCCGCGGCGCCATCAGGAGGAACCGACCGCGGTCCTCGATGACGGGCAGGCGCGCCGGCTCGCCGTCCACCTCCGTGGCGCTCGGGGCGCGGTCCAGCACCGCGATGGCGCGCGAGGAGCTGCGGTAGGCGAACTCCAGACCCCCGGGCAGCGATTCCGCGTCGAGCAGCGCGGCATTGAGATCGAGCAGCCGAACAGCCGGCGGGTCGCCGCCCTCCTCGAGCACGTGCGCACCTGCGGGCAGCCAGACGTACTCGTCATCGCGTGCGGGCCAAGACCTGCCGTTCACGCGTACCGGCCCCGGCCGGCGCACCCCGAGCGGTTGTTTTGCCTCCACGATCAGACCGTTTCCGCGTCGCGCCAGGCGTCCTGCGACGGCCGCGGCCGCCGGCAACAGGGCCAGGTCCGGCTCGAGCAGCGAACTTTCGAAATAGAGAGCCACGCGGGGGAAGGCCTGCGAGGCGGCGCGTACCAGCAGAAACAGTTCCGTACCGGTTTGTTGCTTTGTCGGGTACACGTCCTGATAGCGTGGAACGATGTTGATATCCACGCCGAGCCTGTCGCGATGCGGCGTCAGTTCCCGGTAGCGGCGCGCGATCTCGAGGTAACGGCCGGGGCCCAGATGCCAGACCGTCGCCGGGTCCTCGATCAGGAAGGTGAAAGCGTGCCGGTCGAGCAGGGGCAGCAGCGCCGCCGCGTCCGCCCCCACCGCCTCGCGCATGCGCGTGTCGAAGCGGTCGTCGACATGCGTCAGCACCAGATCCAGATGCGGCCGCAGCGAACGCAGCGACTCCAGTTCGGCGATCCACTCTCGTTGCAGACGTGCTGCCAGGCGCGCACGGTAATCCAGAAAGGTCCTAAGCCCCTCGGCGTTGCGTGCATGATGGCGGGGCGAATCCGTCCGGAACAGCTCCAGCGGATCGAAGCCGGCCAGCGCGCGGAACTCGCGCCGCACGTCGTCGTTCATGGGGGTGAAGCGGGACGGGTTCGCTACGCCTTCCAACGATTCGAAGTAGAGCTCGGCCAGGTTCAGGCCGTCGAAATCGAAACGCTCCACCAGCCGCCGCACCCCGGCGCGCACCGCTCGGGCGCACTCGGGATTGGCCAGATTCATGAGCTTGCGCCAATCGAGATGGGCATCCTGTAGCAGCGCCGTTTTCTCACGCCACTCGGGATGCTCCTGCCAGAAGCGGTCGCTGACGTGCGGCAGCTCGAGCCATGCGTACACCAGCACGGCATTGCGGTGGCAGGCCTCGATCAGCCGAGTCAGGTATGCGTCGCGCTCGACGTCCGGGTCAAAAAAGTGCCATGCGGCCACGTGCAGCGCGGCGATTCCGGACTTACGCCACCGCCGGGCGAAGTAATCGAGATCCACGCGCAGCCGGTAGGAGGAGTCGAAGAAGGCCCAGAGGCTGCGGCCGGCGAACGGAGGCTCGACGCCCAGGTCGACCAGTGCGTGCAGCAGGTACGGGAAGCGGGCGTACGGGTTCCCGCCCGGCGAACACGCCAGCCACAGGACGGCGCCCCGGCCGCGACGCACGGCGGCCACCAGGGGTGCTTTTTCCCACCGCTCCCACGCCAGCACGCGCGCGTCCGCAGGGAGATTGAAGAGCGGCAGCTCGGCCGGGCGCTCCCATACAATGCGGAGCTCAGGCCGCTGCACGTCTTGCACGCTGCGGGCCACGAAGCGGCGGTCGGAGCTGCGGAAGCCGAGCTCGGCCGCCAGCGGAGATTCGCCCTCCACGATGAAGATGGCTCCGGTCTGAAGGCGCTCGCGCCAGTCGGCGGGCGGCGCGCCATTCCCCAGCACGATGATCCGCGCCTCGGCGAGAGAGGCTGCGGGCGGAAGCCCTATGGCGCCGAGAATCTCGGGCCACGGCTCCGTTCCCTTCGGCGCGTAATAGAAATGGGGTTGTGCGGCGAAGGCGGCCAAACCGGCCGCCAGCGCCAGCCCACTAGTGCGACACCGCATACCAGATCCCCGCGCGCCAGTCCCAGTAGTTGGGGCGGCGCGGGTTGTATCGATTCAGCGTGTGGACGCCGCGCAACAGGTCCACCGCGAAATAGAAGCCGGCGGGCATCGTCTCCCAGCGGAAACGAAAACCGGGGCCGGATTCGAGGAAGCTCGCCCAGTACTGGCGTCGCGCATCGGCCGCGGCATTGAAATTCCAGTACCACTGCGTGGCCAGCCCGCCCAGTCCGCGGACGACTGGCGCGGTGTAACCGGTGCGGTTGCGCCAGTAAAGAAGCAGATCGTGATCGAAGCGGCTCAGGTAGACGGCGTCGGCGCCGGTCTCCAAGAGCAGGCCGGGCGATTCGGCCCCCAGCGAGCGGCCGAAGCCGCGGCTGAAGGCCAGCCCGCCGCGCCAATCGGGCATCGTGCGCCCGCTCTGGGGACGCTCGAGGTAACTGACGGCGAGTCCGGCTTCAGCCCAGAGCATGAAACCCCGGAAATTCGGAGTTGCGATGCCCGCGGCCGGGATGAACGCCGTCTCGGAGAAGTACTGCGGCACCGCCCCGCCCGGCTTGCTGCGCACGTCGCCGACGAACCGCAGTGAGGCGTACGGACGGAGCGGCAACCGTCCCAGGCGGAACTCCGTCTTGATTTGCGAATAACTGAAAACGTCCCGCCAGCGGGAAGAATAAAACGGCATCGCCCAGAAGGAGCTGCGAACCCGTGCGAGCGTCGAACTCAGGTTGCGTGCGGCCCGTTGCGCTTCGGCCGCGACGGCTGGATCGAAACTATAACTCGCCAGCCGGAACCAGTTGAGCGCCAGATCGTCGCGGCCCAGCAAGTTGTAAGTCCAGCCGAGCTTCAACATGACGCCGAAATCGGCCGGATCCTGTTCGTGCGCGAGCTCGAGGTATTTCAGAGCGTCTTTCAGATATCCGGCGTTGTAGCTGCGCTCGGCCATGACTTTGGCTTCCGGAGCTGCAGGCTGCGTTTCGCCCGGCGGGGCGGGTTCGGCGGGCATTCCCAGGGCACGGCGCACGCGGGCGGCCAGCTCCCGATCGTTTCCGCCCAACACGCGCCGGACCAAAGGGGCTGCCGCTTCGCGCTCGCCTCGGGCGAGCAGCAGGAAAGCGAGTTGCGCGGCGGAGAGCAGATCGGAGGGATCGGCCTCGACCAGCGCGCGGAAGTGCCGCTCGGCCTGCGATGGATTTTTCAGTTCGAGCAGCAAGTACGCCAGCTCGCGACGCAGCGGGGCGTTTGCCGGATCCAGCGCCAGCGCGCGCTCGAACTCGGAAACATAGGGGTAGCGGGCGGGCAACAGCTCGCGCGCCCGGTCCGCGGCATGGGGTTCCGCGCCGCGCGAGGCCGCCAGCAGCGCAGCCATCCCGCGCTCCAATTGACCCAGTCCCAGCCAGACGCGGCCCAGATCCACCAGGACGGCACGCCTCTCGGGTCGCAGCCGCCAGGCTCTTTCGTAGTGCGTTGCGGCCAGCTCCAGATCGTCGCGCTCCTCGGCCAGCCGGGCCAGCTCCAAATGCGTGCCGAAGTCGGCGGGGTTCTTGTCGAGGGCGGCAAGCCACCGGGCGATGCCGTCGGCCAGCGCGCGGTCGATGTTCTGGAAGGCCTGCTCGGCCACCGCGCGCGAAGCCGGGTCTCCCGTGCGCCGGAGACGGTCGAAGACGCGCCGCGCGAGGGCCCGGCGACCCGTCTCGTGGCACAGGAAGGCGTACTCGAGAGCGACGTGGTGATCGGCAGGATCCAGCCGCATGGCTTCGGCGAACTGCTCGAGCGCCGCTTCGTTAGCGCCGATTTTCAGGTAGGCGTAGGCAAGATCCTTGCGTACGGCGGCTCGGTCGGGCGCCAGCTCGATCGCGTGCCGGAACGATTCGATGGCCCGCTCGTAATCGCCCGTACGCAGGGCGGCGTAGGCTTTTTCCAGCCACGGATAGGCGGGATCGGGCGTCTGGCCGCAGGCCAGCCCGGCCGCCAGGACCAGCCACAGGCCGCGGATTCTCATGCCGGCTATCACAAATAGTGGGCCGGCGCGGCGCTTTTCGCAGCCGAACTGCGGCGCTTACTTGAAAAACGCGTTGAAGACCAGCTTGAAGGTTCCGTGAGTCTGCGCGCGGTGCTGGGCGCGAAAGCCGATCATAACCACCTGGCCTTTGCCCATCCGCGCCGCGATCATGGCAGGTTTGTTCGCGATCACCTGCTCGCCGATCAGCCACCCGCTGGCCAGAAGATCCCGCTCGGCGTAGCGCACCACGGTTTCATAGCGGTCGTTCGCGGACGAAGGCAGGATCTCGAAGACCGGATTGCCCGCCAGATACAGCGCCAAACCTGCCTCGGGCATGCCATAGGCGAGCGGGTGGGTCGTGTCGAACCGCACGCGCAGTGTCGAACCGGGGCACCAGAATTCCCGCGAGCTTCTGCCCACGACCACGTTGCGCAGGCGCAGGCCAAGCTTTTCGATGGGAAACATGGAGGCGTTGCCCAGCGTCAGCAGGACGCCACCCTGCTCGACGAATTCGCGCAGGGCCTTGACGCCCTCCTCGCCGATGCCGCTGCGATACTCCGGGGGATACTCCTCTTCGGGCGGAGCCGGCGGCTCGCCCGGGCGTTCACGCCGCTCGCCGGTGATGCGCGCGGTCGAATCGTCGGGCAGCACGAATACGTCGTACTTCTGCCGCAGGCCTCCCTGTTTGATCTCGGCGTCGAGTACGCTGCTATAAGGGAAGCCGAACTGTTCGAGCAGCAGCCGCGTCCAGCCCTCGTCCATGTTGCCGCCCCAGTAGCGCTGGTACATGCCGATCCTGAGCCGCTCCAGGGCGCGTGCGGCCGGGCCGGGATCCTCCTTGAGCGGGATGAAATCCACTCCGGTCGCGCGGGCGACTTCGGCCAGCGCGGCCGCCGAACCGGAGACGATGAAGTCGCCTGGCCGACGATCCTGCCATGCGCTGTGGAGCCGACGGACGGGAACGCCGCGATCGAGCAGCAGGTTGACGGCGCGAAAGGCGTCATTGAGCCGGCCGTCGAGCGCGTAGAGCGTCGGCCCCGGCGGCACGGCGCCTTGCGGTTTGAGCTCGGCCGCGACCCTCTCCAGCTCCGTGCGGACGGGATCGTCGGAGGGATCCACGCGGACGCCCATGAACTCGAACATCGTGTCCGTGGCCAGATCGTAGGGGCGCATGGGCGAGCCGTCGCGGGCGCGCGTCCACTCGTTGTCGGGATAAAAGGTGCGGCCCAGCAGGTAGCGGATCAATCCCATCTTGGGCTGCGCCAGCGAGACGACGAACGTGCCCGCAGGATAGCTCATGCCCGAGGGCAGCGTGAAGGCCGACCGTGCACGGTGCACCTCGATGCCCTGCGCCAGCAGGTTGTTGACCATCTTCAGGGCCGTCAGCGGATCGTGCTGGGCGGGCGGGATCAGGTAGGCCGCCGGCTTGCCCTGCGCGCCGCGCTCGGTCTGCCGTTTCGCCTTGTAGAACGCGTTCCACAACACCGTTTCGCGGTTCCGCGCGGCCAAATCAAGGACGGCCCAGGCGGAGACCTTCTGCCGTTCCACGATGTCGCGCAGCCGCCACCAGCCGCCGGGCCAGGGATTGGGAAACGTCGTGTGCGGGCCGTAGAACGGGAAGCCGCGCGCCTCGCCGCGGAGCTGGTCGGCATGAATGTAAATCGGCGTGGCGATGCGCACCGTCGCGGCCTCGGTCAACATGCCCGCGATGTTGTGAAACGGCGTGATCCAGTGAAAGCCGAAGTGACCCCAGCCGGAAAACTGCGCCATGTTGATGACGCCCGAAAGGCCTGCCTCCTCTTCCTTGTACGCGATGTGCGCGCCGTACCAGCTCATCTCGCGCCAGACCAAAGGATCGGCGTGCGGCCGGATAGGTTCGGCGTAGGGCGGCACGTAGAAGCGCGGACCGTAGCTGCCCATGTGATGGTGGTCCACGTAAGCCTGCGGAATCCACTCGCGGAAGAGGATCCGGGCCGCGTAGCGCGATTCGACCAAGTTGAGCTGGAAGGCGTCGCGGTTGTTGTCGTGCCCGGCGTACTTGTGATACAGCCAGGGCAGACTGCTGCCCTCGTACTCCGTCCCCCGGGTTTTTTCGTACCAGTCGGCCACCATCTCCGCCCCGTCGGGGTTGAAGCAGGGGATCAAAAGGAAAATCACGTTCTCGAGGATGCGCTGCGTATCGGCGTCCTCCCGCGCGACCAGTTCGTAGGCGAGCTCAGGCGCCATTTGCGTCCCGCCGATCTCGGTGGCGTGCAGGCTCATGGACTGGCAGACGACGGCGCGACCCTCCTCGACCAGCTTGGCAGCCTCTGCGTCGGTGAGGCCGCGGGGATCGCTCAGCCGGAGGTTCACCTGACGCAGCCGCTCCAGCCGCTCCATGTTCCGCGGCGCCGTGATGATGACGAGCAGGAACGGGCGGCCCTCGGTGGTGGGTCCCATTTCGATGACTCTGAGCTTGCCGCCCGCCTGGCGTTCGAGCACCCGATAGTACTCGACGATCCGCGGCCAGCGTGCGATCTTGCGATCGCTACCCAACCGGAAGCCGAAGAACTCATCGGGCGGCGGGATGCGTAGCTGGGACTGCGCACCATGCGCGAGCAGGCCTGCCAGCAGGAGTGCGACAGAGGCGTGAGTCGAGGCTGACGAGAATGTCATGGAAAAGCCTCCGAATCGGGGCGCGATTGTAGCACATGCGGAAGGTGGTTCGACGCTGCTGCGTGCGAGTGAACGGGCCCCGGCCGGATCGGAGGGACCGGGAGCGCGGCCCTGACGTCAAAATCGGCCGGCGCCGCGGCGATGACGCCTGTACTCCCCTCCAGGCGGTGGGCGAGAATCGCACGGGTTGGGGGCCGCGGCGCAATCAGATCGACGCCCTCTTATCCTTCAGCTTTTGAGGGACCGCCCCGGCCCTCGGGGGCTTGCTGGCCACCGCGTACGATCGTCGTCTGGCGAAGCTTCTCGAGCTCGCGCCGCGCAATCGCAGCCCAGGGACTGACGGGGTCGAGGCGTAAGTAAATCTGCCAGTGGCGGACAGCCTCGAGCGTCCGCCCGCTCATCTGGTAGAGAAGCGCCAGATTGTAATGCGCGTCAGCATAATCGGGATCGAGCCGAATGGCCTGCTGGTACTGCGCGATGGCCGCGTCGCGATCTTCCATCTCATCGTACAGGTTGCCCAGATTGTAGTGCGCCAGCGCGTAGCCCGGTTCGACCTCCAACGCCCGGCGGTACCAGAGCTCGGCCTGCGCCCACATGCGCCGGTGAAAGAACAGCGTCCCGAGGTTCACCATCGCGCCCGCCGATCTGGGGTCGAGCGTGACGGCCTTCAGGTAGGCTTGCAAGATCTGATCGAACGGCGCGCCCGCGCGCTCCAGCTCGAGACCTCGCTCGAACCATTGCTCGGCCTCGCGGGCGCGAGCGGCGGGCGAGCGGCTTTGGACTCGGCTTTCGGGAAAGTTTACCAGGCGGGCAAGTTCCTCGCGGTCGAAATCCAGCAGGAGCTGACCGGTGAGGGGCTCCATCTTACGGCCGCCGACGATCACGGTAATCTTGCGCCCCTCCCGCACGATGCGCAACTGTTTGAGCGGCTCCTCAAGCTCGCCCACCTTGCGCCGCACGGCGCTGACGATGCGACGAATGCGCGCGGCGGAAAGATTGAGCTCGGCGAGCTTGCGAAGTGTGCCCAGTGCGAGCAGATCGGCCAGACGGAATTCGGTCTGGACCGGGATGAGCTGCTGGCGCTCCCAACTGCGCAGCCGGGACTCGGAGATGCCCAGCAGGCGCCGCACCTGGGCTCGGCTGTAGGTGGCCTCGGCATCCAGAACGCGCATGGGGCGGCCGCGTGAGTCCGATTGTAACACGGGGCCCGCGGCGCTACCCCGCGAATCGGGGCGTCGTCTCCTTTCGCAACGATCTTGCAACGACTGACTGGGCGGGCCGGCACGGCGATCCTGAACGTTATTGACAACGCAAAATCGGACATAGGATACTGGAAACGTGCTGCAACTGGTTTTCACCAGCCCGGCGCGCCGGACCCCAGCTTCAGCCGCGCGGGCCCGCACCCTGGCCGAGCTGACCGAAGGGGAGTGGGGAATCCTGGCCAAGATCAACCTGCCGGAAGAGGCCTCGCGCAGGCTGATGGCTCTGGGTTTCCTTCCGGGCACCCGGATCGAAGCCGGCCGCGCCGCGCCCGGAGGCGATCCGCGCATCTACCGCGTCGATGGCGCCGAGATCGCCTTGCGAGCGGAAACAGCAGCCTGCCTGATACTGGAACCGGCCGGTGAAGACGCCCGTCGATGATCGGCGCCTGCCACTGTGAAAGCTGCGCCTTAGCGGGCGCCCAAGGAAAGACCTCGGGCAAGCCCGCCATCGTGGCCATCGTGGGACCGCCCAACTCAGGCAAATCGACCCTGTTCAACCGGCTCACCGGGCTGCGCCAAAAAGTCGCCAATTACCCCGGCGTTACGGTCGAGCACCGGGTGGGCAAGACCCGCGTGGCGCGTGGCCACGAAGTGACGCTGGTGGACCTGCCCGGCATCTACAGTCTGACGCCGTGCTCCGAGGACGAAAGGATCGCGCACGACGTGCTTACCGGGCGTATGCCCGGCATGCCCCGGCCGGACGCAGTCATTGTGGTGCTGGACGCCAACCTGCTCAGCCGTCACCTGACCGTAGCGGCTCCCGTGCTGGCCCTGGGGCTCCCCGCCATGGTCGTGCTCAACATGGCGGATGAGCTGCGCGAGCGGGGCGGGCACGTCGACGTGGAAGCCCTCGCTGAGCATCTGGGAGCTCCCGTCGTCCTGGCCAGCGCGGCGCGCGGCGAGGGACTCGAGCCCGTGCTTGCGTTCCTGGACGGCGAGATTCGCACGGGTGCGCCGCGCCTGGACCGCGCCCTGCTGAACGACATACCCCGCTGCCGGTTGTGGGCGCAGCATCTGGGCGCCCGGACCTGGAAGCCGCCATCGCCGCCCGTCTGGACGCAGCGGTTGGATCGGATCTTCCTGCACCCTGTCGCGGGCCCGTTGATCTTCCTGGCCGTCGTCGTGGCGGTGTTTCAGACGATCTTCCTCGGCGCGCGCCCCCTGATGGACGCTGTACAGGCTCTCATCAATGCCTCAGGAGAATGGGTGGGCCGGCGGGTTCCCGGCGAGGCTCTGCGTTCGCTGGCGGTGGACGGCGTGTGGGCGGGGGCCGGTTCGGTCGTCGTCTTCCTGCCTCAGATCCTGTTGCTGTTCCTCTTCATCGGCATTCTGGAGGACTCGGGCTATTTGGCGCGTGCGGCGCTGATCGCCGATCGCACGATGGCCAGAGTCGGACTGCAGGGCAAATCCTTCATCCCGCTGATTTCGGCCTACGCCTGCGCCGTGCCCGCCATCCTGGCCACGCGCACGATCGAGAGCCGCCGGGACCGTATCGCGACGATCCTGATTGCGCCTTTGATGACCTGTTCGGCGCGCCTGCCCGTTTACACGCTCCTCATCGCGGCTTTCATCCCCGAGCGCCCGTTGCTCGGACCCTTGCTGGGCACGCGCGCGGCTGCGTTGCTGGGCCTTTACGTCCTTGGGTTCCTGGCGGCTATTGCGACCGCAGGCCTGCTCAAGTCGGCGATTCTCAAGAGCGAGCGAACGCCCTTCGTGCTCGAGCTTCCCCCCTACCGTCGTCCCACGCTGCGGTCGCTCGGCCTTCGCTTGTTCGACCGCACCAAGATCTTCCTCACGCGCGTAGGCACGATCATCCTTGCCGTCTCCCTCATTCTGTGGGCGCTCGCGAACCTTCCGCTCGAGGACGGCTCGCGGCCTCCCATCGAACGCAGCTACGCGGGCCGGCTTGGACACGCCGTCGAGCCTGTGATCCGGCCGCTGGGATTCAACTGGAAAATCGGCGTGGGTCTGATTACGTCGCTGGCCGCGCGCGAGGTGATCGTGAGCACGCTGGGTACGATCTACGGCATCGAGGGCGACGCCGCTTCCGGGAGTCTGCAGGAGTCGGTGCGCAAGGACCTGACGCCCGCCGCCGCCTTCGCGCTGCTGGTCTTTTTTGCCTTCGCTCTGCAATGCATCTCGACCATCGCGGTGGTCAGGCGCGAGACTGGCAGTTGGAAGTGGCCCGCGTTGCAGTTCTTCTATATGGGAACTCTCGCCTATACCGGGGCCTGGCTTACCTATCGGCTCGCCTCCATGTGGGGCGCATAGGGTTTGCCGGCCCTGCCTTCCTGCTAGCATAAGAAGGTTCCTCGCTATGCGCAATCTCATCATCGTGGGTTCAGGCTGTGCAGGAAATACCGCGGCGATCTACGCCGCCAGGGCCAACCTGAAACCGTTGGTGGTAACCGGGCACGAGCCCGGTGGACAGCTCTCGCTCACTACGCTGGTCGAGAACTTCCCAGGCTTCCCCGAAGGCATCCAGGGGCCGGAATTGGTGACTAACATGCGCCGGCAGGCCGAGCGGTTCGGCGCCGAGTACGTGCAAGGCTCCGTGACCGAGGCCGACCTTTCCCGCCGACCCTTCCGCATCCGCATCGATGAGCAGTGGGAAGAATGCCGAGCCCTGATCATCGCCTCCGGCGCCAGCGCGCGCTGGCTGGGGTTGCCCAGCGAACAGAAGCTCATCGGACGCGGCGTGAGCTCCTGCGCCACCTGCGACGGTTTCTTTTTCCGTGACAAGCTGATCATGGTCGTGGGCGGCGGCGATTCCGCCATGGAGGAGGCAATCTTCCTGACTCGCTTCGGTCGCCAGGTCACCATCGTCCACCGCCGCGATCAGTTCCGCGCATCCAAAATCATGCTCGAGCGGGCCCGAGCCAATCCCAAGATCCGCTGGATCACGAAAGCCGTAGTCGAAGAGGTTTTCGATGTAGAGAAAGGTCTGGTGACGGGGGTGCGTTTGAGGGATGTCGAGAGCGGACGGACCTGGGAGGAGCCGGTGGACGGGCTTTTCATCGCCATCGGCCACGTACCCAACACGGCGCCGTTCCGCGGCCAGATAGAACTGGATCCTGACGGCTACATCGTCTCCAAGGGCGGCGCGCGCACCAGCGTGCCCGGGGTCTTTCACGCCGGGGACGTTCAGGACCGCGTCTACCGGCAGGCCGTTACGGCGGCGGCCGCCGGCTGCATGGCTGCTATCGAAGCGGAGCGCTTTCTGGAGGCGGAGGGTCACTGACGCGGGCCAACCTCTGTCGTTGCTCGATCAGCTGCCAGCAGGTCTCGCAGTAGTCGTCCATGCGGGTGTCCACCTGCTCGACCGAGTGGGAGGGTCGCATGACGCAAGAAGGCTCGATGCAATGCACCAGCCCCGCCACGTGCCCCAGCTCGTGCAGCAGCTCGCGCAGCGCCCGCTCCAGCAGTCGCGCCGGGTTGGGCGGCAGACCGTAGAATTCCTCGCGCAGCCGGTGGATGGAAAAGACCGCCACGCGCCCGCCCAGTTCGGCTTCGCCGAAAACGAAGCTGAACACGGGGATGAAGAGATCCAGGGCAGTCGCGCCTACCACGGGAATGGCGTACCGGGTGCGCAGCGCCTGAATGAGGAGGGTGGAATCGCATTGGCCGCGAGCCGGATCCCAGGCCGGGGCGGGATCGAAACGGCCGGCGAGTCGCGGCAGGCCGCTGCGCCGGGAGAGCTCGGCGAGCAGGGGTTCAGGAAAGTCGCCTACGGCGACCAGACGGGCGCCCGGCACTGGCGGCGGCCGTTTCACGCCCGTGTGGAGCGGCTGCGCTCGGGCGGCTTCAGCCCGTAGCGGCGGATCTTGTGATAAAGGGTCACGCGGTCGATGCCCAAAGCTTTGGCCGCCTGTGTCTGGTTCCAGCCGAAATCTTCGAGCACGCGGAGGATGTGCTTGCGCTCGACCGCCTCCAGCGTGAGATCGTCGTCGGTCAGGACCGGGCGATTGATGGCCAGATCCGAGGCTCGAATCAGCGGCTCGCGTCCGACGACCACGGCCCGTTCGATGATGTTTTCCAGCTCGCGCACGTTGCCGGGCCAGTTGTGGCTCACCAGGAGCTCCATGGCGGCCCGGTCGAAGCCCGTGAACCTGCGGTTCATCTGCCGGCTGTACTTTTCGAGGAAGTACTGCGCCAGCAGGGGCACGTCGCCGTGGCGCTCGCGCAGCGGAGGCAAGTGAATGGTGAATACGTTGAGGCGGTAATAGAGGTCGGAGCGGAAGCGGCCTTCCTTGACCAGCTCCGCCAGATCGCGGTTGGTGGCGGCGATGACGCGGAAGTCCACCTTGATGGGCTGCGTGCCGCCCACCCGCACGATCTCGCGTTCCTGTAGAACGCGAAGCAGGTCGGTCTGCGTCTTGAGACTGATATCGGCGATCTCGTCGAGGAAGATCGTGCCGCCGTGGGCGGCCTCGAACTTCCCCTTCTTGCGGTACTGCGCGCCGGTGAAGGCGCCTTTCTCGTGACCGAAGAGCTCGCTTTCGATCAGCGTCTCGGTGAGGGCTCCGCAGTGCACGACCACCATGGGGTTGTAGCGGCGCGGGCTGAGACGGTGGATGGCGCGCGCGACCAGTTCCTTGCCCGTGCCGCTCTCACCCACGATCAGCACCGTGGTGTCCACCGGCGCTACGGTCTCGATCTGCTCGCGCACGCGCCGCATGGCTTCGCTCTGGCCCACCAGTTCCGTGGTGGCCAGCGTCTCGCTCAACTGCTCGCGCAGCATGCGGTTTTCCCGCTTCAGCCGCTGCTGCTCGATGGCGTTGCGCACCACGACCGACAGGTCGTCGGGGTCGAACGGCTTGGTGATGTAATCGAAAGCCCCGTGCTTGAGCGCACGCACCGCGCTTTCCACGCTGGCGTAGCCGGTCATGATGATAACCGCGGTGTCGAGCTGCTCGGATTGGACCCGCTCGAGCAGCTCCAGCCCGTCCATGCCGGGCATGCGGATGTCGGCGATGATCAGGTCCAAATCGCCCGCGGCCAGGCGTGACAGCGCTTCGGCGGCGCTCGCGGCAGCCTCTACGCGGTAACCTTCCTCCGTGAACCAGTGCACGAGCGAGTCGCGAACGACCTGCTCGTCGTCAACGATCAGAATGGAGGGCTTCGGCTCGGACATCGGATGACTCCGGCGGTGAGGGCGTGGGCGCGGGGCCTACCGGCAGCAGCACGTGGAAGGTGGTTTCCTCTTCGTTCGAGACGACCTGGATTTCGCCTCCGTGCCGCTGCACGATGCCGTACGCCACCGCCAGCCCCAATCCCACCCCGGCAGCCGCCTGTTTGGTGGAGAAGAAGGGCTCGAAGATGCGGGGCAGTACGTCGGGCGGGATCGGCGGCCCGTTGTTGCTGATGGCGATATCGACCCGCTCATCGGGCGTCAGCGAAGCGCAGATGCGGATCCGCCCCGGCCGGCCCGGGCGGCTGCCGATGGCGTCCACGGCGTTGGCCAGAATCGCCGTCAACACTTGCTGGATCTGAGAGCCGTCGCAGTGGATGAGCGGCAGCTCGGGGATCTGCTGCACCACTTCGATTCCGGTGCCCTGGAGCTTGTGCTCCAGCACGGCCAGCGCGTAGCGCACGATGGTACGGAGGTCGCAGGGAGCGGTCTGCGTCGGCTGTTTGCGGGCGAACACGAGCAGACTGTTGGCGATCTCTCCGCAGCGGCGGCTCTCGCGCTGAATGGTCTGGACCCATTCCAGCGCCGGTCCTGAGAGCGTGACCTTCTTTTCCAGCAGGCGAGCATAGGTGTAAATGCCCGCCAGCGGGTTGTTGATCTCGTGCGCCACCGCCGCCGCAAGCTGCCCGAGCGACGCCAGCTTTTCCGTGTGGATCAGTTTCTGCTGCGCGGCCTCCAGCTCCTGCGTCTTGCGTCGGATCCTTTCCTCCAGCGTGCGATTGGCCGTCTCCACCTGCTCGGCCATATCGTCGAAGGCGCGGGCCAGAGCGCCGATCTCGTCGCGACGCTCGAAGCGAAAACGCCAGGAGAGCTCTCCCTGCGCCAGCCGGTTGACCCCGGCGATCAACCTCCGCACGGGACGCGAGATCAGCAGCCAGACCAGGACCCCGCCGACCGCCATCAGAACCCCGGCGGAGACCAACACCTGTGCGCGCATGCGCCGCTCGTGGGCCGCCAGCGCTTCGTCGACAGAGGCGAGCGACAGCACCACGTCCAGCACGCCCAGGATGCGCTGCGACGGCGGGTGGGCATGGCAGTAGGCATTGGCGCAGGCCGGCTCATTCTCGATCGGCCGGATCAAACCGATCAACCGTTCCTGCCCGATGCGATAGAAGCGGTAGGTCTGATGCGCAGCGGGCTTCTCCAGCGGCGTGTCCGAGGCGTGGCAGGCGTAGCAGGCCTCGGCGCGCTTGTCCACCATTTGACCGACTTCGCTGGTTTGCGTCGAAAGCTGGATCGTACCGTTCTTGTTGAAGACGCGAATCTTCCGCACCCCGCTCTGGGCGCCGATGCTTTGGATGATGTGCAACAGCTCCTCGCGGTTGTTCTGCATCATCGAATCGTGTGTGGCGCGGAAGATGATGTCGGCGATGCTGCGCGCGGAAAGGACGGCGGTGGTTTCCAGGTTCTCTCGGAGTACACGAAGATTGGCAGTGCCCAGCCACAGCAGGACGGCGGCCATTGCGGCCGCCAGTCCCGCCGTCAACTTTACGCCGAGCCTATGCATATACGACTTGCGTCGGGCGTTCTTCCTTCATACGACGGGGCCCTTCGAAGACGGCCAGGTGACGCACGGCGAACCGGAAAGCGGCCACTCCCAGCGTCACCAGCATCAGCGTCACCGCAATCTCCATCCACGAGGGGAAATAGCTCTGCCCCGCGGCCAGCGCCGTCGTGGAGACGTTCAGCCGGTGCAGCAGGAACGCCCCCACCATCGTACACCCGAGGCCGAACAGCCGCTGCGGACTGCGCCGCCAACGGGAGGAGAGAGCCAGAGCGGCGGGAATCACGAACAGCGCCATCTCCAGCCAGAACATCCGCGCGGGCAAGGAATCGGCACCCCAGACGTGCAGGGCAGTCGCCGCATGCCCGCGGCGGCCCAAGTCCCACCAGCGCAGGAAAAGAAACAGGCCCACGAAGACCGTCATCGCCCTGGCCAACTTCTCGAGCACGTCCAGCTCGAGCGCGCGCCCGAAAGCCCGCGCACTCATCCCGCTCTCAAAGATTACCATCGCCAGGCCGCCCGCGACAGCCGAAAACCAGAACAGCCAGGGCAGCAGGGGGCTGTACCAGAGCGGGTGCAGCTTGGTCGGAAGAATCAGGTACAGGCTCCCCAAAGAGGATTGGTGCAGAGTGGACAGGATAAAGCCGGCCGCCGTCAGCGGCACGATCGCCGAGCGCGCCGCCCGCGACGCCCTCCGCCATCCCAGCCTGTCGAAGAGCAGGGGAGAGAACTCCACCGCCAGCACCGTGGTGTAAAGCATCACGCACCAGGCGACCTCGAACATCACCGAGCGCGGATTCCACATCACGGTCGCGCGCCAGATGTTCCAGGGACGACCCAGATCGTATAGCAGCGCCACGATGACGAGCAGATAACCGAGGAAGGCCGTCAGCACGGCGGGTCGCACGATCGGACGCAACTTTTCCAAGTGCAGGATGTAGACCGCCGTGGTGATGGTGAAGCCGCCCGCCGCCAAGCCGACCCCGCACAACACGTCGAAGCCGACCCAAAGTCCCCACGGCATCTGGTCCGAGAGATTCGTCGCGGCGCCCAGACCTTGGGTGAAACGAACGATGGTTGCGTACACGCCGGCGGCTAAAATCGCCAGGGCCAACCAGCGCCAGAACAGCCGTCGGATCATCATCTGCGACCTCCCGATCTGGTCTCGCGCTCGGCGCGGGCGACCTCTGCCTTGCGATCGGTAAGCCACCACAGCCCGGCCAGCACAATGCCGGCAGAGCCCACCAACGGCGGAATCTGCGAAAGGGCGCGCCCCGTGTATCCAGGCAGCGGCTCGAGCGGAAGGTGCTCCGGCAAGCCCAAGGTCCTGAAGGGAACATGCGAGATGTAAAGGACCGATGTCCCGCCGACTTCGCGTTCGCCGTATATCTTCGGCAGGTACTTGCCGGGCTCCGCGGCGATGCGCTCTCTGGCGACCTTGAGCAGCTCGTTGCGCTCTCCGCAGAGGGTGGCCCCCGTCGGGCACGCCTCGGCGCAAGCCGTGACCTGACCATGTTGCAGCCGTTCCGCGCAGAAGGAGCATTTGCCCAACTTTGGCGCGCGGCTGTTCCATTCGTACCGCGGCACCTCGAACGGGCAGGCCTGCACGCAGTAACGGCAGCCCATGCAGATCGAGGCGTTGTAGGTGACCGGCCCGTCGGGTCTCTTCTTCAATGCGCCGATCGGGCACACGGAAGCGCAGGCCGGATCCAAGCAATGCATGCAAAGGAGGCGATAATACACCTCACCCCGCCGGGTGCGGACCTTGCGAACGACGGTGTAGTGGTAAGGACCGAGATCCGCACCCTCTTCCAGAGGCAGGCCGTTGGCCTCGCAGCAGGCGGCCACGCAGGCTCCGCATCCGACGCAACGAGTCACATCGATCAGCAGTGCAAACATCCGATCCCCCTCAAGCCAGGAAGAACCGGCGGGTTACCTCCCGCCACTGGTCGGCGCTCATTTGCGCGCCCAACTCAGGCTGAATCCTCCCGCCATCCAGAGCGGTTGCGAAGGCCTGCGGCGCCAGCATCTGACGGAGCTCCATCACTGCCCACTCCATCCAGCGCCGCGCCAGCGAGCCGGAAAGCAAATTGCGCAGGCTGACCTCGACGTCGGGGGAATACACCTCGTAAAGCCAGCCCGCCCCATAAGGATCCCGGGTCAGCACAGACGGATCCTGGCGCACCCGTTCGTTAATGGCGACAATTTCCCCCTCCACGGGCGCGACCATCGCTGCTTCACCGTGCGCGGTCTTTACCTTCCAGCCTTTCTCCCCTTGCCGAAACCACCTGCCCACGGGCGGTCCCTCGATGGAAACGATGCGCCCTAGCAGGCTCGCTGCCAGCTCATCCACGCCGATGCGGATGCGTTCTCGACCCGTGCGCATGGCCCACGTATGGCCAGGGTGATAGGAAAGCGACTCCGGCAGCGCAACGCCGGCGACCATCGGTGCTTGGTGAGGTTCGGTCTCCAGTGCGGATTCGGTGACCGGGAAGCGATACCTCTCGCGGTGCAGCAGCACGTCGATGATGATAAAAGCAACGAACGTTGCAAGAACGAGCAAGGCAACCATGGCTCGCACTCCTTTCACCCTTGCACCTCGCATTTTGGGGACCACTGCGAGCCCGAGCGGACATTTCCCGCCAATCCTCTGCAGGACCAAGACTTATCTCTCTGGTCCCCCGCGCTGGCGAGCCGGTGAGCGACCCCGGCATGCTGCGAGTTTCAACATACCATGACAAGTTGGTCCGCAAATCCTTTGTTTGCCGCTGTTGCCAGCGATGTGAACTTCAACACGGGATGTTGTTTTGCGCAGCGCTCCGCCTCAGTCGGGTCACCCCGTCCCGCCGTACAGACCGCGGGATCGGATGTACTCGAGCACCTTCGGCGGAATTTCCGGCGGTGACTCCCCCGCCGCCAGCCGCCGCCTCAACTCGCTCGATGAGACCGTCAGCGCCAACGTCGGCAACTCGATTACGCGCGCGCCCTCCGGTACGGTGTAAACGTGCCCAGGGCGGCTGGCTACGATGAAGGTCACCAGCTTGACGACGTCGCGCCACCGGTGCCAGGTAGGCAGCTCTGCGAAGGCGTCGGCGCCGATGAGAAAGAACAGCTCCTGGGAGGGCGCCAAGGTCGAGCGGACCTTCTCGATGGTATGGACCGAGTAGCTCACCGGCTCGCCCTCCTCCAGCCGCGAGACCTCGAAACGGGGCTCTCCTTCACAGGCCAGCTCGAGCATCCGGACGCGGTCTCCGTAGGGGGCGTGGGCGCGGTAGCCCTTATGAGGCGGATGAGAGGCGGGGACGAAGAGAACGCGATCCAGGGACACCTTCGTCGCAGCTTCCCGCGCCACCTCGAGGTGGCCGCGGTGCACGGGGTCGAACGTCCCGCCGAATATCGCCAGGCGCAATGGGGCCCTCTCGCAGTGCTAGAACATAATGCCCAGAATGAATTCGAACTGGTTGCGGCCGGTCAGGGACGACCCGTGCATGGTGCGGAATGCGTCGTTGCGCCAACGGGTGTAGCGCAGCTCGGGAATCAGGCGCGGACCAAGCAGGTTCCCTTCCAGCCCGAGCGCGAACACGTAACCGCGGGACGTCCTGTCCACGAGCTCGCGAGGTTCCCTTCGGTTGACTGCCACGGGTTGTCGGGGCAGGGTGCCGGGCGTTTCGGTCCCAGTCTGTCTGAGGCCGGTGAACCTCCGCCAGGTTATGCCACCACCCACGACCGGCGCGACCCAGCGCTCGGAAAGCCGCCATCTGGCCATCAGGGGGAAACACCAAACGCGCCCCGTGGTGGCCAGGCTTTCGCCGGGTCCCTGGGAGCGGTACTCGACGGAGCGATGCAGGAGGTCGGCCTCGAGGCTGAAGCGCCACGGCAGCATCAGCTCGAAGACCGGTCCCAAGACCCAGCGTCCACTAGCGCCTTCGTACTTGCCGCCGGGCCACGACTCCGTCCGGAAGACGTCCGTGGCGGGCCAGCCCAGCTTCAGACCGAAGGCGGGACGCTGGCCCCATGCGACCGGGGTCAGGAAGAACAAGACGGAAAAGAACTTCACCCTCATTGCGCTGTTTTCCGCTTCGGCTCGTCCTGAGTTGTCATCTTCGCACGGGAAGCCAGTTCTTGTGCGGCGCGCGAGGCCAGTTCGTCGGCGCGTCGGTTTTCCGGGTGGTCCGCGTGGCCGCGCGTCCAGATCCAGTGCGTGCGATGGCGCCGGCTGAGTTCGTCCAACTCGCGCCACAGATCCTCGTTTCGCACGGGCTTACGGGAAGCCGTCGTCCAGCCGCGGCTTCTCCAGCGCGGCAGCCATTCCGTGATCCCTCTCCTCAGATACTCGGAGTCCGTGATGATCTCGACCTCGCATGGTTGTTTGAGAGCGCGCAACCCCTCGATCGCGGCGCGGAGCTCCATGCGATTGTTTGTAGTCTCGGGCTCGGCTCCGGAGAGCTCCTTGCGGTGGGGACCGTAAATGAGGATGGCTGCCCACCCGCCCGGCCCGGGATTGCCCTTGCAGGCGCCGTCCGTGATCAGCCGGACCTTTTTCATGCGGGCTGGGCCTGCAATTCGTGATGGAAGAACTCGTCGACGAGCTCGAGGATTTCTTCGGGCTTCTGCGCGCGATACACCGCAGCTCGCAACCGTGCGCCATTTCGCACGCCGTGCGTAAAGTAGGTGGCGAACTGTTTCATCTTGCCTACGGTCTCGGGATCTGCCCGCTCCATCAGCAGCGCGTAGTAGCGGCGCATGAGCCGGTAGCGGTCCTGCTGCGAGGGTTGCCGGTAGCGACCGGTCGCCTGATAATCGGCGATCTGCTGAAAGATCCAGGGATTGTAGGAAGCCGCACGCCCGATCATGACCGCGTCGCAGCCGGTCTCGAGCACCATCCGCTCGGCGTCTTCCGGCGTGACGATGTCCCCGTTGCCGATGACAGGGATTCGCACGGCGGCCTTCACCTCGGCGATCAAGCGCCAGTCGGCGCGGCCCCCGAAGCCCTGATCGCGCGTGCGCGGGTGCAGCGCGAAGGCATCCAAACCGCAGTCTTCCGCCAGTCGCGCCAACGGCACGGCGACAATCTCCTGCTGACTCCAGCCGGCGCGGGCTTTCGCGGTCAGCGGGATCCGGATGGCCGCGCGCACCTTGCGGAAGATACGTTCGATGAGCGGCAGATCGCGCAGCAATCCCGAACCGCCGTTGGAGCGGCAGACCTTTTTGGCCGGGCAGCCGAGGTTGATATCCACCAGATCGAATCCCAGCGCCTCGCACTGGCGCGCGGCCTCGGCCATGACGTCCGGATCGGCGCCGAACAATTGAGCTCCGATGGGATGTTCGTCGGGCTCGAAATACAGATATCTCAGCGTGCGCCCGCGGCCGCCCGCACGGACGGCGTTGACGATGCCGTGCGAGCTGGTGAATTCGGTCATGATGAGCCCGCAGCCTCCGAGCTCGCGGATCAGGCGCCGAAAGATCGTGTCGGTGATCCCGGCCATGGGCGCCAGCACCGTAGCCGGCCGGATTTGAACGTCCCCGATCTTGAGCACCTGCGGGATGACCGCCATCTCTGACCTTCATTGTAGCGGCCCCCGCCGCCGCGCGCCGCGCCGTTCCGATGTTACGATGGGGGATCGCGGAGGCCGCCATCGTTCGCTTGTGCGTTCTGGCCAGTGGCAGCTCGGGTAACGCCACGCTGGTGGCGAGCAGCCGGACGCGGTTGCTCGTGGACGCGGGTTTGAGCGCTCGGGAGATCGAGAGGCGCCTTGCCGCCGCAGGCGAATCGCTCGATCGTCTGGACGCCATCCTCATCACCCACGAGCACACCGACCACGTTTCCGGGCTGCCCGTACTGGCGCGCAAGATCCGCCGTCCCGTCTTCCTGAGCGAGTTGACCGCGCGCGCCATCCCCTGGGACGATGAGCCGCCGCCGTTGGAGCTTTTCCCGGCCGGTGCGCGCCGGCGCATCGGGGACATCGAGGTGACCAGCTTCAGCGTCCCGCACGACGCCGTGGACCCGGTCGGCTACTCGTTCCTGATCGAGGGGCACAAGATCGCTATTGTCACTGACTTGGGTTACATCCCCGATTCGATCCGGTTTCAGATCCGGGGCGCCGAGCTGCTCGTGTTGGAATCCAACCACGACCTGGACATGCTCAAGGTGGGTCCGTACCCTTGGTCGGTGAAGCAGCGGGTGATGAGCCGCCAGGGACACCTCTCCAACGACGCGGTGGCGCAATTCATCCGCCGACACCTGGAACCCTGCACGCACACGCTGGTGCTGGGCCATCTGAGTGAGAACAACAACCATCCCGACCTGGTTCGCCTGGTGGCGGGACAGGCCTTGCGGAGCCGCGGATTGCCCACGCGGCTGGTCGTGGTCGAGCAACGCTGCCAGACCGAGGTCTTCGAGCTATGATCCCACGCTACACGCGGCCGGAAATGGGTCGCATCTGGAGCGACGAAAACAAGTTCCGAACCTGGCTGGAGGTCGAGCTGGCGGCCGCCGAGGTGCTGGCCGAGCTCGGTGAGGTGCCGCCGGAAGCGGCGCGCCAGTTGCGCGAGCATGCAGGCTTTCGGCTGGAGCGAATCCACGAGATCGAACGCGAGGTGCGCCACGACGTCATCGCCTTCACCACCGCCGTGGCCGAGCATCTTGCGGGAACCGGCCACGCCGACGCCTCCCGCTGGCTGCATTACGGATTGACCTCTTACGACGTGGTGGATACCGCCCTGGCGCTTCAGATCCGGCAGGCCAACCGATTGCTCGAGGCCGGGCTCGAACGCCTGATGAAGGCGCTCGAGCGCCGCGCCTTCGAGTTCAGAGACATCCCCCAGGTTGGGCGCACGCACGGCGTGCACGCCGAGCCCGTCACCTTCGGGCTGAAGTTCGTCCTCTGGTACGACGAGGCGCAGCGGAACCTGGAGCGGTTGCGCGAAGTGGAGCAGGAGGTCTGCGTGGGCAAGGTGTCCGGGGCCGTGGGGACGTATGCCCACCTCCGTCCCGAAGCCGAGGAACGGATTTGCGCCCGGCTCGGCCTCCGGCCCGCGCGGGTCAGCACGCAGGTGGTCTCGCGCGATCGGCACGCCCACTACCTGGCGGTGCTCGCCCTGATCGCCGCCCTGCTCGAAAAAATTGCGCTCGAAATCCGGCACCTGCAGCGGACCGAGGTTCTGGAAGCCGAAGAGCCCTTCGCGAGCGGCCAGAAGGGCTCCTCCGCCATGCCCCACAAACGGAACCCCGTGGTCTGCGAGCAGATCTGCGGCCTGGCCCGGTTGGTGCGGGCCAATGCGATGGCCGCCTTCGAAAACATCGCCCTCTGGCACGAACGCGACATCTCACATTCCTCCGTCGAGCGCATCATCCTGCCCGATTCGACCATTCTGGTCGACTACCTGCTGGCGCGCACCAGTGAGGTGGTCGAGAACATGCGCGTGCACCCGGATCGGATCCGGCGCAATCTCGAGCTGACGCGCGGCCTGATCTTCTCGGGCCAGCTCCTGCTGGATCTGGCGGCCGCGGGCATGTTGCGCGAGGAGGCCTACCGAATCGTGCAGTCCCACGCCATGCGTAGTTGGGAGTCGGGCGAAGACTTCAAGACCGCCGTGGAAGCGGACCCTGAGATCGCGCGTTGGCTGAGCCCGGACCAGATCCGAGAGGCTTTCTCCCTGGAGCGCCAGCTTCGGCACGTGGGCAAGATTTATGAGCGGGTTTTTGGAAGCCGGGACTAAAACTTCCGCCACGCTGGCCCCACTTTTGGGGGTAGCATTAGGCCCGCACAGGCGTCCGGAGCACCCGCGTCGGGTCGCCGTTGATGGCCACCTTAAAGCCCCTAAAGATTAACCATCGTTAAGGAATACAACTTTAGTTCGTGCTTTTCGCCCGCCTTTCGGTTACACTGAGATTTAGAACTACAACACCTACAAGGATGGGCTGAAGGATGAACAAGGCCCAGAAAAGCCCACACCGGCACTTGGATTTGGCACGCGTCCTGCTGGTGGATGACAACCTGACCTCCAGGCTGACCCTCCAGACGGTGTTGGAGGCGGGCGGCTACCACGTGGACGCGGCTGCCTCGGCAGCCGAGGCTATCGAGAAGCTCGAAAAGCATGAGTACGAACTGGTACTCACGGACCTGCGGATGGAGTCACCGGAGGCCGGCTTAAAGGTGCTGGCCTATGCCCGCCTGATGGAATACAAGCCCGCGACTGCGCTGGTAACCACCTACCAGGACGCCCGGGCCCGGTCCAAGCGCCCTGATGGTACGGTTCTCATCAAGCCCGAGGATTTGCCCGGGTTGTTGAGCCGCGTAGCGGACCTGATCAGCGAACGTGCGACCCGCCGGGTGGAACGGGAACTGGTTGCGCGCCGCTAACTTCAGGGGGAGACCCGGAGGCAGTCCTCGCCGAATCCGGAGCTTAACCGCAGTTTTTCACCGTCCGCGGCGCACCGCCGCGTGAGCAGCGCTGGAGGCGGGGAGCCCAGGAGTCGTGGCGCAGGCCTGGTTCCGCTTCTACGGCGAGTTGAACGATTTCCTTCCCCCTGCCCGTCGGCAGAGGTCCTTCTCGCATCAGTTCGATCTGAGCGCGCCGGTCAAAGACATGATCGAAGGCTTTGGCGTGCCGCACCCGGAGGTCGAGCTGATTCTCGCCAACGGTCGAAGCGTCGGCTTCGACTACCTTGTCCGCGACGGGGACCGCATCAGCGTGTACCCGGTCTTCGAGTCTTTCGACGTCAGCCCGCTGGTGAAGGTTCGCCCGGCGCCCCTCCGCGAGACCCGCTTCGTGCTCGACACCCATCTGGGCAGGCTGGCTGCTTACCTGCGCCTGTTGGGTTTCGATACGCTCTACCGCAATGACGCCGGCGACCACGAGCTGGCGCGCCTGGCCGGCGAAGGCCGCATCCTGCTGACACGGGATGCGGGATTGCTCAAGCATGGATCGGTTACTCACGGCTACTTCATCCGTGAGACGGAGCCTCGCCGCCAGGTTGCAGAGGTCGTCCGTCGGTTTCAGTTGGAAAGACATATGCGGCCGTTCACGCGTTGCCTGCGTTGCAATCAGGTCCTCGAGCGGCTCGAAGGGGACCCTCCCGCTTGCGTTCCCGCGGGCGTGCGTGAGCGCTACACGGAGTTCTGGCGCTGTCCGGGGTGCGGCCGACACTATTGGCAGGGTTCGCACTACCGGCGGATGCAGGCTTGGCTGCGGACTCTGCAAACCGATTGAGCGTCCTGGCCTGACACCGGTAACATGTCTGTGGAGCACGCGAACGGGGTGGCGCGGTGCAGCTGGCGGATTTGACATGGCACTGTTACATGGACCTGGCCGGCGCCGCTTTTTACGCAGGCAACCCCGAAGAGGCCCTCGGCATCCTGGAAAGGGCTGCCGGGGCCGTGGCGCACTTGCCGCCGCCTAACAGGAGACTGGCGGAAACGCTGGTCTGCATGGGCGTGTTGCATGCACACGCCGGCCGCCTTGCTCAGGCCCAGCGCTGCTTCACGCAGGCAGTCGAGATCCTGGCCTCTGATCCGCACGCTTCGCCGGCCAGACTTGCCGTGGCGCGCTTTAACCTGGCCGCCGTGCTGGAGGCTCGTGGTCGGGCGGACGAAGCCGCTCGACAGTACGAGTTAGCAGCGGTCCTGGCTCGGCAGGCTTCTGCCGCCGGCGATGACAGTCTGGCTTTCATTCTGCAGGAATTGGCGGATATCGAGCTGGCTGAGGGCCGCCGAAACTCGGCCTTGATCGCCTTGCGGGAGGCTCTTCGGCTCCACGAGCAGGAGGCGGGCCCGCTAAGCTGGGAAGCGGCCGTCTGCCGGGATCGTCTCGCCGAGTGGTATCTGGCGCAAGGACGATACGAGGAGGCCGAACCCCTGCTTTGGAGCGTCATCCGGATCAAGGAAGCTTTGCTTGGCTGCAGCGATCCCGGGTTGGTCCGCCACTACCGGCGCCTGGGCGAACTCTACGTGGTGCTCAGACGATACGACCAGGCGGATCGCCTTCTGGCGCACGCGGCCAGAATCGCCCTGGCGGATGTCGGGCAGCGGGGAGCGATGGTTGGGGAGACGCTACAGGCGCTTGCGCAAAGCCAGCGCGCGCAGGTTCGCCCGTTGCTGGCGGAGAAGCTCGAGGAGTTGGCCGGGCAGGCCACGCTGGGCAACCTCGAGCCCGAGGTGCGTGAGGAAATTCTGGAGTTGATCGGACGAGTGTCTGCATACCTGCAGCGCGATTGAAAGGTGCCTGACGGAGAGCTACGCCATGCCGATCTACGAATACCGCTGCGAAAACTGTGGCAGAAAGTTCAGCCTTCTGATGCGCATGGGGGAGGAAGCCCGGAGCTGTCCAAGATGCGGCTCGTCCCGACTCACCCGTCTGTACTCCCGCTTTGCCTTGGCTCGTTCCGAGGAAGACCGGCTCGAGCGCCTCGCCGATGAAGCCGAGATGGCCGGCATCGACGAAAACGATCCCAAGAGCGTTGCCCGCTGGATGCGCCGCATGGGAGAGGAGCTCGGCGAGGACAGCGAGGAATTCGAGGAGGCCCTCGAGGAGATCGAGCGCGGCGGCCTGGATGAAAGCGAGGAAGAGCCCGGCCCGGCGAAAGACGAGGGCAAAGAGTCTATCGAGGACTAGAGTCGGCTCGCCCCACTCTCGCCCGTTTGGCGAATCGGGTTGCTTTTCCGCGGTGCGCTATTGCATGGCGTGGACGGAAGCGGGAGCAGGGCTGTGCCTCGCTGGGTGGGAAGAGGCGGCCGGGCTCTTCAGCTGCTTGGGTGCCTCCGAGCCGGTGGCGCCCAGGGAAATCCGATACCGCCGCCGAGCTCCGAGCGCTTGCCCAACAGACTCAATTGGATTGTGACGATTCCCACTGCTTGCCTTGAGCTGACGGGTCTGCTCCGACCGACTAAGGCGGGGAGCCCCCAATGCGCGCCAAAAACCGGCCCGGAGCCAATGCCAGAGGTGCCGCCCCTCAAGGCTGCGCCTTCAGAGCGTGTGTGGATTTGGCATCGTGTGCGGCGCGGGACGACGGCGGCGTGCGGGTCAATCTCCACGCTTGACCCGAGTTGTCCCTACCCTTGGGCCCAGGGCATTCGTCCACCAGCGACTCGAGGATCCCGGCCGAGCACGATCTGCAGCTCGCGGCAAACTGTGCTCTTGGACAGCGGCCCTGCTCTATGGCTACTCGGGGCGCCAGCGGCACACCGAGACGTGGAGGAATGTGGAGCGGGAGACGGGATTCGAACCCGCGACGTCCAGCTTGGGAAGCTGGCATTCTACCACTGAATTACTCCCGCCCCGGGGACTCAGTGGCTTCCGTCAAGAATTCTACCAGAAACCGGGCCTGACCGGAAGAGTCCGGTTGCAGACGAGCTCCCAATTCGGGGAATCCCTGCGGGGCGCATCTGGCGCCGCCAAATTCCGCCCGTTTCTACACCCTCCTGCGCGCCTACCGATTCGTCGACGCAGTGAGTTTCGGCGCGGGGGATGCCGCCGCCGGCCAACCGACAGCGACGGCCGCGGCCGCGAGGCAGCCCCCCGAGCGGCTTTTCCCCTAGACGGCCACCATCGCCCGGCACGCGGCTGTGTCGAACACCGTCACCTGTAAAACGCCTGGCTGGTGCGCGTGGCGTAGATCTCGCCCGGCTTGCGCAGGCGGCCCGTCTCGACCTCGTAGACGTAAGCCGTGATGTGAACGTCCTTTGGAATCAGCGGATGGTTGCGCAGCAGCTCCACCTGTTCGAGCGCAGCCCGATCGATGTCGGTCTGCGTCTTCCACCAACGGTAAAGGGCCTCTCGCGGAAGCCGTAGTTCAGGTAGGGCGGGATCTAGCGGCACCTGCGTCAGATCGAGCCCGAACTTTTCTTCGAGCCTTCGAGTGACCTGCTCGCCCGTGGCGCCCAGCATGCCACATTCGGTGTGGTTAACGATGATGATCTCTCGAGTCCCAAACAGACCCACCGTGAGGGCGGCGCTGCGAATGACGTCGTCGGTGACAAGCCCGCCCGCGTTGCGGAAGATGTGTGCATCGCCCGGCTCGAGCCCGAGCGCTTGTTCCACGGGGAGCCGCTCGTCCATGCAGGCCAGCACGAACAGACGCTTGTTGTTGGGGATTCCCTTGTGGCGGCGAAAGACCCAGTTTTCCCAGTCTTGCAGACGGCGATTGATGATGTCGGCTTGGAACTCCATGGCCTCTCCTTTATTGGTATTGTAGATCTAGATTATCACTTATACGCGCTCAGGTCAACTCCGAGTAGGCAGGATGCCGACGGTGAAACGGCGAGTGCCTCGCCCGGGAGCCTCATCCCCGTTCCGCGGGTGCTCCATTACCTCCGCAGGCTCCGTTCTAAGAGAGATTTCCCCCACCGCCTCGGCGGCCCTCGGGTCTCAAGTTCCGACGCCGTGCGCCGATAGTGGGTCCGATGCTGACCTCGACGAAGCCTGTCCTGCCAGGAGCTCTGTCATGAGGCTCTTGTGGCTGGTCTCCGACGAGGCTGCTTGCTTGCCCGGTCCGGAAGCTCTCTCGCCGCAGATTTCGGGCTGGACTGTGGAGGTGGCTCGCTCGGCCTGGGCAGCGTTGGATGCCATCGCCCACTCTTGCTTCGACGCCGTCCTGGCCGAGTTTCCCGTGCCAGGCTGGGCGCCGGAGGAGTGGCTGGAAGAAGTGCTGCGCATCCAGCCTCTGATGCCGGTGCTGATCCGCGAGGCCGAGCCGAGCTACGATCGCGCGGTACGGCTGTCACGGCTCGGTGCTTTTCACTACCTCGGCGATCCGCCCGACGCGCGGCGGCTGGGGGCGCTGTTGGAAGAGGCGGTCCGTTGGCGGCGCCACTGCGAGCAGGCGCGCGGTGGCGGGGACCCCGGAACAGAGCCCTGGCGCAGGCTCCTCATCGGCGAAAGCCGGGCCATGCGACAGGTCGTAGACGTCATCCGGCTGGTGGCGCGCCGCCGCTGTACGGTTCTGATCACCGGGGATACGGGGACGGGCAAAGAGGTGGTGGCGCGTGCGATTCACATGGCGAGCGGCCGTGGACACCTGCCCATGGTGGCGGTCAATTGCAGCGCCATCCCCGAGACCTTGCTGGAGGCCGAACTGTTCGGTCACGTACGCGGCGCCTTCACCGGTGCGATCCACCACCGCATCGGCCGCTTCGAGCAGGCGCACCGCAGCACGCTGTTTCTGGACGAGATCGGCGATATGCCGCTCGATCTGCAAGCCAAGCTGCTGCGTGTGTTGCAGGAACGCGAGCTGCAACGGTTGGGAAGCTCGGAGGTCATTTCCGTCGACGTGCGTGTACTGGCTGCTTCGAACGCCGATCTCGAAGAGCGCGTCCGGCAGGGACGCTTCCGCGAGGACCTCTATTACCGGCTGAACGTCGTTCCCATTCACCTGCCCCCGCTCGCCGAGCGTGCGAGCGACATCCCGCCGCTTGTCGCCCACTTTCTCGAGAAGGTCTGCTCGCGCGAGGGCATTCCGCCCAAGCGCATCTCGGTTGAAGCCATGGAGCGGCTCACCGGCTACAGTTGGCCGGGCAACGTACGGCAACTGGAGAACGCCGTCGAAATGGCGGTCATTCTGAGCGGCGAGCGCGAGCTTCTGCTGCCCTCGGATTTTCCGCTGCCTTCGCCGGCGCAATGGAAGGCGCTCAACGCCAACACGCTGGAGTTCATCCGGCTGCCGGACGAAGGCATGGATTTCGAGCGGACCATCGCCCGCATCGAGCGCAGCCTGCTGGAACAGGCGTTGCGCCGCTCGAACGGCAACAAGAAGCAGGCGGCCGAACTGCTGCGCCTGAAGCGCACGACATTCGCGGCCAAGCTGAAAAGTCTCCAGGCCGCGGCCAATGCGTAGCCGCACCCTCGGGCAAAAATCATCCGGGCCGGCTGTGCGGCTCACGCGGGTTCGGTGCGGCTAAGGCCTCGGTTGCGTAGACTGTAAACAAGGAGCGCGCATTGCGAGCCGAGGCGCAGTTGGATCCTCGCAAGGGCAGCACGCTGGGGCGGTCGCTGGCGCTGACGGTCGTCTTCGCGGCGGTGCAGTTGGCAGCCGGATGGTACGCGAACAGCCTGGCCCTGATTTCCGACGCCGCTCACAACTTCACCGACGCGCTCGCTCTAGCCCTGGCGTGGTTCGGCAATCGTGTGGCGGAGCGGCCGGCCGACGACGTGAAGACTTACGGCTACCAAAGGGCCGGAGTGCTGGCCGCTTTCGCCAATGCGCTGGCGCTGCTGGGCTTGGCTGCGTATATCCTTTACGAAAGCTACCGTCGCTGGCTCTCCCCGCGGCCCGTGCATGAAACCACGATGCTCGTCGTCGCTCTGGCCGGTCTGGCAGTGAATCTCGTGGTCATGCGCGGTCTGGATCGCTGGCGGTCCTGCGACCTGAACATCCGTAGTGCGTGGGCGCACATGCTGGGCGATGCGCTCGGATCGGTGGGCATCATTGTGGGCGCGCTGCTGATCCGCGCGACGGGCTGGCAGCGCGTGGATCCGGCGCTTTCGGCCCTCATCGGGATGCTGATCGTCTGGACGGCCTGGGACATCGTGCGCGAATCGCTCAACATCCTGCTGGAGGGCCTGCCGCGCGGCATGCAGTTGGAGACGGTCGTGCGAGCCATGCGGGAGGTGCCCGGCGTGCTCGACGTACACGACGTTCACATCTGGAGCCTCAGCTCGACCACCCACGCCTTGAGTTGCCACGTCGTCATTGAAGACGTGCCTCCCTCCGAAAGCGAAGGGTTGCTGCGGCGGCTGAACCAAATGCTGGCCGAGCGCTTTCTGATCTGCCACACGACGATTCAGTTCGAGCATGCGGCTTGCGAAGGCTGCACCATACCCAACCACCGGGGTGGCGGCTTGGCCGAGCGCTGCTAGCCGCATGGCGCAGTTTGCGGACTGCGCCCTCCCGATCGCGGGTTCCCCCGGCGCGCCGATGTTACAGTAGTGGCCATGGGGAGCGGGTTCGCTTTTCCGATTCTGGGCGAGGGACCGGGGACGACGCCGCGCATCAACTCCCTGCTGATCAAGCCCGTCTCTGCGGTCTGCAATCTGGATTGCGCCTACTGCTTTTACCTGGACCGCGAGGCCGATCCGTACAAGGATCTGCCGGCACGCTCGATGACGTTGGATGTGCTCGAGCGCCTGGTGGACGGCTACCTGTTTTATTCCTATCCGAACAGCGTGTTCGCCTTTCAGGGCGGCGAGCCCACGCTGGCCGGGCTCAACTTTTACCGGCGTTTGATCGAGTTTCAAAAAGAATACGGGCGCGACGGCCAGAGCGTTTCGAACGCGCTGCAGACCAACGCCATCCTGATCGACGAGAATTGGTGCGAGCTGCTGCGCGAATACAACTGGCTGGTCGGCGTCTCGATCGACGGACCCGAGCCGATGCACGACCGCTACCGCGTCAATCGCGGCGGGCAAGGCACCTGGCGTCGCGTGATGCGCGGCATCGAAGTGCTCAAAAAGCACAAGGTGGAGTTCAACGTCCTGTGCGTTCTCAGCCAGGCCAACGTCGAGCATCCTCGCGAGGTGTACCGCTTCTTCCGCTCGATCGGCGTGGACAACATCCAGTACATACCCCTAGCCGAGTTCGACGGTCAGGGAAACCCGCTGCCTTTCACGATCACGCCTGCGCAGTACGGTCGTTTCATGCTCGAGACCTTCCAGCTTTGGTGGCCCGAGCGGCGGCGCGTGCGCATCCGTCTCTTCGACAACCTCGCCGAAGCGCTCGCCGGCCAGAAGCCGGGCAACTGCACCATGCACCAGACCTGCGACAGTTACGTCGTCGTGGAGTACAACGGCGACGTCTACCCCTGCGACTTCTTCGTCGAGCGCGGCTGGAAGCTGGGCAACATCATGCAGGACACCTGGCCGGAGATCGCGCGTCGCCTTCGCCGGCTCGAATTCGCCTCCAAGAAGACCCTGCCGCGCCCGGAGTGTCGCGTTTGCGAGTACGACGCCATTTGCCACGGCGGTTGTCCCAAGCTGCGCTACGGACCGAACCGGCGCTTCGAAGACCTCGATTATTTCTGCGAGGCCTACAAGATGATTTACGCGCGCGTGCTGGAGCCCCTGCGGAAGGAGGTGGCGCGGATGTGCGGGCCGGAGGCCGTGCGCGAGCTCCATCCCGTGAGCCCGTACTGAGCTGCCTCGGGTCTCCGGTTCAACCGACGGCGACGCGTCGCTGCTATCGGCGGAGAAAGGCGTGCCATCGGGGAAGACCGCCGGTGGAGGGCAGGTCAGTTCGCGGTGGGGGTCGGAGGTGACGGCGCGTTCGCCAGCTTCTCGATCCGCACGCGCGCGATGCGGCGCCGGTCCATCTCGAGGATCGTGTACCGGCGGCCTTCATAATCCACGCTCTCGCCGCCCTGCGGGATGTAACCCAGCCGGTGCAGCAGGAACCCGGCCAGCGTCTCGAAGCCGGCATTCACGGGCAGCTCGATGCCGTACTGCGAGGCCAAGTCGCGGATGCTCACGTTGCCCTCCAGCTCGAGCACGGGGGCCTCGAGCGCCGGGGCCGGCTGTTGCACGTCGTGCTCGTCCTCGATCTCGCCGAAGATCTGCTCCAGTACGTCCTCGAAGGTCGCCAGCCCCACAATGGTGCCGAATTCATCGACCACCAGCGCCATATGGCGCCGGCTCGCACGGAACTCTTCGATCATTTGGCTAAGCGGTTTGCTTTCGGGCACCACCAGGGGCTGGCGCAGGAGCGGGCGGAGGTGGAAGGGGCCGCCCAGGAGGCGCTGCCGCGCCAACACGGCCATCAGGTCCTTGTAGTGCAGGATGCCGACGATCTGTTCGGGGTCGCCCTCGTATACCGGGAAGCGGGAAAAGGGGTAGCGCAGGGCCGTACGCAGGATCTGTTCGAGGTTCGCATCAACAGGCAGTGACACGATATCGCGACGGGGAACCATGATTTCCCGCACTGCGATCCTGTCCAGCTCGAGCAGGCGGAGCACTGCCTGTTCCTCGATGCGGGAGATACGCCCCGCCTCCCGGACCGAGCTGGTGATCATTTTCAACTCCTCGACCGAGTGAGCGCTGCTTTCACCGCGCAGTCCCAACAGGCGCGACAGCAGCGAGGCCGAATTCTCCAGCACGCTGACGAACGGCTGCATGAGGCGGGCGAAGACCAGCAGCGGAGGCGCAATCAGCACGGCGAAACGGTCCGAGTTTTGGATGGCGAGGTTCTTGGGCACGACCTCGCCGGCGACCACTATGGCGAAGGTGAGGATCAGGAAAGCGCAGATGAAAGCCGTGGCGCGCAGTATCCAGGCGACCGCCGGGTTCTCGGCGCTCCCGGCCAGCGCCAGCAACAGGCGATAGACCGTGTCCTCACCAGCCCAGCCTGCCGCCAGACCGGCCAGAGTCACGCCCACCTGGACCGTCGAGAGCAGCCGCGCAGGGTTGCCCAGCAGGCTCAGCGCGGCGTGCGCGCCCAGTTGGCCGCGCTCTGCCATCTCCCGTAGCTTGGACTGCCTCACGGCAATCAGCGACGCCTCGGCTGAGGCGAAGAAGGCGTTCATCGCGACGATACACGCCAGCAGCAAAAGTCGGTAACCGAAGTAGGCATCGCTCATGGTACGTCTCTCCCGCGCCCGTGCGGCCCCCGCCGGCCGCTCCAGTACAATCTTGGGGTGTTGCTCAGGAAGATCCTCCGCTATTTCAACATAGCGGCCGGCATCGCAGTCGTCGGCGCGCTGGTGCTCGTTTACTGGTACGGCTGCCGGCCGCTGCCGCGAACCTCCGGCGAGATCGAGGCGCCGGTGAGCGGCCGTGCCGCGGTGACGCGGGACAGGATGGGCGTGCCTCATATTGCCGCGACGAGTATCGAGGATGCGCTCTTCTTGCAGGGCTTGGTCACCGCGCAGGACCGGTTCTGGCAGATGGATGCCTTGCGCCGGCTGGCCAGCGGAGCGTTGGCGGAGATCTTCGGTCCGCCGGCGCTGGAATCGGATTTCGCCGCGCGGCGCCTCCGCTTGCGCAGGCTCGCGCAGCAGCAGCACGCTTCGCTGCCCGAGGCGGATCGCAGGGCACTGGATGCCTACGTGCGCGGCGTCAACTACTACCTGAGCACGCACGCTTCGCGGCTGCCCGTCGAGTTTCGCCTGCTCGGCTACGAGCCGCGCCCGTGGTCCGGCGTGGATTCCATCCTGATCGGACTGTACATGTACCGTGCGTTGACCAGCACCTGGGAAATCGAGCGCCAGAAGCTGCGCTTGCGCGAGGCCGGCGACCCAGTCAAGGTGGAAAGGCTTTACCCGTTGCGCGCCGACTGGGAGCCGGCGCCGGGATCGAACGCGTGGGCCCTTTCGGGCCGCTGGACGGCCACGGGCAAACCGCTGCTGGCCGGCGATCCTCATCTCGAGTACTCGCTGCCCGCCATCTGGCACCCCGTTCATCTACGCGCGCCGGGTCTGGATGTGATCGGCGCAGCCCTGGTCGGTTTACCGTGCGTGGTCATCGGTCACAACGGTCACATCGCGTGGAGCATGACCAATCTGCAATTCGACGTGCAGGACCTTTACGAAGTCAAGCTGGACCCGGCTACGGGTCGCTATCTTTACGCAGGGCGTTGGGAGCCGGCGCGGCTTGAAACCGAGACGATCCCCGTGAGGGGAAGGCCGCCGGTGGAATTGAAAATCTGGGTCACGCGTCATGGGCCGGTGGTGGCTGAGGAAAAGGGCCGATACTGGGCGCTGCGATGGAGCGCGGCGGATACGGCCGGCTTCGGCTTCCCGTTCCTCGATTTGAACCGCGCGCGCAACTGGGCGGAGTTCCGCGCGGCGCTGGCGCGCTACGGCGGTCCGGCCCAGAACTTCGTCTACGCCGACCGCGAGGGACACATCGGCTACCAGGCTGCCGGCCGCCTGCCCATCCGCAAAAGCCATCGGGGCGACCTGCCCGCCGACGGAAGTGACCCCAAACAGGAGTGGGCCGGCTATATTCCCTTCGAAGCCTTGCCTTCGGTATTGGATCCGCCCTCGGGCATGATCGTCTCCGCCAACCAGAATCCCTTCCCGGAGAGCTTTGCCTACGCGGTGAGCGGCAGCTTCGCGCCCCCGTACCGCGCCCTGCAAATCCGCACGCTGCTGGCTGCCCGCATGGGCTGGCGCGCCGAAGAGATGCTCGCCGTACAAAAGGACGTCTATTCGGCTTTCCATCATCTGCTGGCGCGGCAGGCGGTGGCAGCTTACGAGCGTTCGAGCAAGCGGGACGCCACGCTGGTCCCGGCCATCGAGCTGCTGCGCGGCTGGAACGGGCAGATGGAGAAGGACTCGGCGGCGGCGCTGCTGGCGGTGCTCCTAGAAAATCATTTCCGCAAGGCGGTGGTCGAGCGGGCCTCGCCGGGCAACAGCCTGAACTATCGGTTCGAGATCGCGCCTGCCGTGTTGGAAAGGCTCTTGCGGGAGCGACCTCGCGAGTGGTTCGAGGACTTCGATGCGGTGCTACTGACGGCGCTGGCCGGCGCCGTGGAAGAAGGGCGGCGCATGCAAGGACCGCAGATGCGCCGCTGGCGGTGGGGCGAAGCCAATCGCCTTCTGGTCGAACATCCGGTACTGGCGCGACTGCCGCTTGTCGGCAAGTACTTCCGCATCGGCCCCGTGCCCATGAGCGGCGGCACCACCACCGTGAAGCAGACCACCCGCCGTATCGGGCCGTCGCTGCGCATCGTGGTCGATTTTGCCGATCTGGACAGGACCCTGTTCGTGCTTCCCACAGGCGTCTCGGGCCACGCACTTTCGGGCCGCTTCAAGGATCACTGGGATGCCTACTATGTGGGGCGTGCCTTTCGGCTCCCTTTTGCGCGCATCGAGGCGAGGCGCGAGCTCCGCGTCGTACCGCAGCGCCGGTGATTCCACCGATTGCGGTTGGGCCGATCGCTGCAAGTGCGCGCGTCCCTGGGCGAGTGAGCAAGCCCGCTCAGCCCGCTTTGCGCCCCCATTTGCTTGGGCTCCCCGACGAGCGTCGAATGATCTTGAGCAACTGCTTCGAGTAAAGGTCGAGCCCGCGCAATGCCACTCCACGGCGGATCAGTTCGATCAGCATCTGCCGGCCCATCTCGTCCACCCCGGTAAGCTGTTGCAGGAGGACCTGCACGCGCTTACCGGCGGCGATGGCCTTGGCACAAGTCTCCTCCGCCAAGCGGGCGTACTCGCCCACCAGGCCGCCGCTGATTCGGATGACCGTGCGCTCGGCACCGCCGGACTCACTCAGGCGGAACATGGGTCAGCGTAATCGTTCCGATGCAAGCGTTCGGCCATCTTTGCGGCAACGGGGACCGGCTCCGGGTCAGAGGCCGGGGTCAGGCCGTGGGCTAGGGCTGCGATCGAACCAGCGATTTTCCCGAGCCAGGAGCGTGGCGCTGTGGGGAGGATGGTGCGAGTGGCAAAGCGGCGGCCCTACGCCGACTTCGTCAATTGCCGATGGCAGATGCCGAAGGCCCTGCGCTAGCATGGTAGTCGTGGCGGCCGCACCCGGGGATGCCCTCAGCCTCGAACAGCAGCTCGCCCGCGAGCGCGACCGCCTTCAGGTTCTGTTTGAAATCACCAACGCGCTCGTCTCCAAGCTCTCTTGGGACGAGCTGTTGCCCGCCATTTCCCGCGTGCTCGCACGCGTGTTGCCCCACGAGGGAGCCGCCATCACCGTACTGGATAAATCCACGGGTGCGCTGCGACTGTACGCAGTTCACGCGGCCGATAATGTCCTGCTCGACCTCGGGCCGGATCCCGAACCCAGGCCGCCCGACGAGCTGCCTTCAGGCAAAGCGCTCGCTTCGGGCCGACCGTGGTTGACGCGTGCCGACGGATTCCGAGTCTATCCGGAAGACATTCGCCGGCTGCTCGTCGAGCGCGGCGTGCAGGTCATCTGCTCGGTCCCTTTGACGACTGCCGGCGGTCCCCTGGGCACCCTGGAGCTGGCGCGCATCAGCCGTGACGACTTTACCGAAGACGAGCTCGAATTTGCCCTCCAGGTCGCGCGCCCGCTCGCCATCGCGTTGGAAAACTCGCTCGCCTTCCGCGAGTTGGCCGAGCTGAAGGAAAAACTGGCCCTCGAGAAGCTCTATCTGGAAGACGAGATCCGCTTCGATCAAAACCTGGGCAACATGGTCGGCCAAAGTCTCGCCTTTCAGGCCCTGCTCGAGCGGATCCGCATCGTCGCACCTACGGACGCCACGGTGCTGATCGAGGGCGAGACCGGCACGGGCAAGGAGTTGGTGGCGAGGGCCATCCACGAGGCCAGCCGCCGCCGCTCGCGCAGTTTCGTCAAGGTCAACTGCGCCGCCATCCCGGCCACGTTGCTCGAAAGCGAATTGTTCGGACACGAAAAAGGCGCCTTTACCGGAGCCCTAGCGCAGAAGATCGGGCGCTTCGAGGTGGCCGACGGCGGCACGCTGTTCCTCGACGAAGTGGGCGAGATCCCGCTCGATCTTCAGCCCAAGCTGCTGCGCGCCATCCAGGAGCAGGAGTTCGAACGTCTGGGCAGCAACCGCACCATCCGCGTGAACGTGCGCCTGATCGCGGCCACCAATCGCAATTTGAAGGCGATGATGGAGGAGGGCAAGTTCCGCAGCGATCTTTACTACCGCCTCAACGTCTTTCCCATCCAGGTTCCTCCGCTGCGGGACCGCAAGGAGGACATTCCGCTGCTGGTCAGCTACTTCACGCAGAAGTACGCGCAGCGTATCGGCCGTCAAATCGATTCGATTCCTTCGGCGGCCATGCAGGCGCTCATGCGCTATGACTGGCCGGGCAACATCCGCGAACTGCAGAACGTGATCGAGCGTTCGGTGATTCTGAGTCCGGGACGCGTGCTGCAGCTTGCCATGCCCGAAGCGGGACTGGCGCCGCGCAACGCCGCGACGCCCCTTTCCGAGGCCGCCGAGAGGGAGCGGATCTTGCGTGCGCTCCGGCAGACCCGTGGCGTTGTGGGTGGCCCCCGCGGCGCTGCCGCCCTGCTGGGCATGAAACGTACGACGCTGCAATCGCGCATGAAAAAGCTGGGAATCCGGCGGGAGTACCGGTAGGCGGTTTGCGGTCTGGAAGACCGTTTGCTAGGCCAGGGAAGTGGGATCGGATTTGCGGAGCTGGAATGCCTAACGCAACTTGCAACGAGCCTTTTGGGCGGAGGCTTGGCCTCATCGCCTGTCTGGTTTTTCTGTTAGTCGTCGCCCCGGCTGCGGCGGCTGAAAAGCTGAAACTGACGCTTGCCGAGGCCGTCGAACTGGCGCGCCGCAACAACTTGCAGGCCCGGCTGGCCGCCGAGAGCAGAGTGCAGGCAGACGCCGTGAAGGACGTGGCGCGCTCTGCCTTACTGCCCAACTTGCACGGCAGCAGCTATCAGATGGACCTGACCGTAAACCTGGCGGCCATGGGCTTTTCGCCCAAGAATCTGCCGGGTATTCCGATCCCGCTTTTCGTGGGCCCGTTCAACCGCTTCGACGCCCGCGTGCAACTTGTGCAGAGCATCTTCAGCTTCGGCGCGCTCAAGCGCCTGGCGGCCGGGCGTCACGGCGCGGCGGCTGCGGGTTACGCCGAGCAGCACGCTCTCCAACTCGTCACGGCCGCGGCCGCCCTCGCCTATCTGAGCGTGCTGGAGGCCGAGCAAAACGTGGCCGCCGCGGAGGCGGACGTACAACTTGCCGAGCGGCTGCTGGAGCTGGCGCGCAGCCGTCGGCAAGCAGGCGTAGCCACGGGCGTGGACGTGGCGCGCGCCGAGACCAGGCTGGCGGGTCAGCGCGTCAGGCTGGCACAGGCGCGCGCGCAGTTGGACACCGCCCGGTTGAATCTGCTACGCGTCATCGGCGCACCTCTTTCGGCGGAGCCGGAGCTCACCGACAGGTTGAAGTTCACGCCTGAAGATCTGCCCGAGGCGGGCAAGGCTGTCGAACAAGCCTTAGCCGACCGCGCCGATCTGAAGGCTGCTCGCGAGCAGCTTCGTGCTGCGGAGGCCGAATGCGGGGCCGCCCTGGGCGGCTGGCTACCGTCGCTCAGCTTCTTCGGTGACTACGGCTCGAGCGGCTTGCGTCCCAACGAGCTGAACCTGCCCACCCGCAGCGTCGGCGTCCGCATCGATGTGCCGCTGTTCAACGGCGGGCGCACTCGCGCCGAGATGCGGCTTGCGGCGGCGCGTCGCCGCGAGGCGCAAGCCCGCTACCGGGATCTGCGGGCGGCGGTCGAAAAAGAGGTTCGCGAGGCGTTGGATCATCTGGCGGTCCGCGGCGAGCAGGTGCGGGCCGCCGAAAGTGCGCTGCGCCTGGCCGAGCGCGAGCTGGAGCTGGCGCAGGATCGCTTCCGCAACGGCCTGGCGGACAACGTCGAAGTCGTTCAGGCTCAGACCGCCTTGGAGAACGCCCGCAAGGACTGGGTCGCGAGCCTGGCGCTCTATAACATGGCTCGTCTGAATCTGGCGGTGGCCATCGGCCATGCCGAAGACTTCAAGTTTTGAAAAAAGAGGAACGATCAAGGAGCATCCATGCCCGAAAATCCCCTGCCGACTGAGCAGATCGGCCGGTCCCAGGCGCAGTTCGAAGAGAAGTTCGTTCCGGGCGCAGCCGGACGACGGCGCCGTCTGCTACTGATCGCGCTCATCCTCGTCGGCGTGCTCGTCAGCGGCTGGTATTACTCTTATCGCCGCGCGTATGAAACCACGGATAACGCTTTCATCGAGGGCGCCATCATCCAGATCAGCCCGCGCGTTTACGGCCAGGTCTTGCGCGTGCACGTGGAGGACAACCAGCACGTCAACCGCGGCGACTTGCTCGTCGAGCTGGATCCGGCGGATTACGAGGCGCGCCTCGCCGAGGCGCGGGCTCGCTTAGAGGACATGCTGGCGCGTACGGCCGCGGGACGGGCGGGCCTGGCGGCGACCACCACGGTCACGACCGCAGCACTCGTCCAAGCGCGTGCGGGGCTGGAGGCCGCGCGGGCACAGGTCGAGATGCTGCGGGCGCGGCTCGGCGAGGCGGCGGCGGCCGTGAGGGCCGCGGAAGCCAATCTCGAACAGGCCCGGGCGCGCCGCGCCGCCGCCGAAGCGGAAGCGAAGCGAGCGGCGGCCGACCTTTCGCGTTACCGTGCCCTCTTCGAGAAGGATGAAATCTCGCGCCAGATGCTCGATCGCGCTGAAACGGAAGCGCGCGCCACCGCGGCCAACCTCGAAGCCGCCACCCAACTGGTTGCGCTTGCAGAAGCCGACCTTGCGCGCGCCCAGGCTGCGCGGCAATCCGCCGAGGCCGCTTTACGCCAGGCCGAGACCGCGGTCAGGCAAGCCGAGGGAAGAGTGAAAGAAGCCGAGGCGGGCGCGGACCAGGTGCGCGCACGCCAGAGCGAAGTGCAGGCCTTGAGCGCCGGCATCGAGCTGCAGCGGGCGCTGGTGCGTCAGGCCGAACTCAACCTCTCCTATACGCAGCTCCGCGCACCCGAGGCGGGCTACATCACCAAGAAGTCCGTCGAGCCCGGCAACATCGTCCAGCCCGGTCAGGCCCTCATGGCGCTGGTCTCCGATCGCCTCTGGGTGGTCGCGAACTTCAAGGAAACGCAGCTCAAGCGCATGCGGCCGGGCCAGCCGGCGGAGATCAAGATCGATGCGTACCCGCAGTTGAAGTTACGCGGACGGGTCGACAGCATTCAGAGCGGCTCCGGCGCCCGCTTCAGCCTTCTGCCGCCCGAGAACGCCACGGGCAACTACGTGAAAGTCGTGCAGCGCGTTCCGGTCAAGATCGTTTTCACGGATCCGCTGCCGAGCGGTTACAAGATCGGCCCGGGCATGTCGGTGGTGCCTAGGGTGAGAGTGCGATGAGCGCCGATCCGCTGACCGGCACGGCCGAGTGGCGGCCCCGGCATAATCCTTGGCTGGTGGCGGTCGCCATCGTCCTGCCTACCTTCATGGAGGTCCTGGACACGACGGTCGTGACCGTGGCTTTGCCCTACATCGCCGGCAGCATGGCCGCCACCAACTCGGAAGCCACCTGGACGCTGACCAGTTACCTGGTGGCGAACGGCGTGGTGGTGCCCATCAGTGCGTGGCTGGCGCTACGCTTCGGCCGCAAGCGACTGTTGATGTTCTGTACGGCCCTCTTCGTCGCGAGCTCGATGGCCTGCGGGCTTGCTCTGAGCCTCGGCATGCTCGTCGTGGCGCGCGTGTTTCAGGGCGTCGGCGGTGGGGCAATGGTGCCGCTGGCCCAGGCCGTGCTGCTCGAGAGTTTCCCGCCCGAGAAACGGGGTCTTTCGATGGCTGTCTTCGGATTGGTCGTCGTGCTCGCGCCGGTCATCGGGCCGATCTTCGGCGGCTGGCTGACGGATAACTACTCGTGGCGATGGGCCTTTTACATCAACCTGCCCACCGGCCTGTTGGCGTTGTTCCTGATGGCTCGCTATCTGGAGGATCCCCCGTGGATCCGCGAGGGCGAAGCAGGTCCGCTGGACCGGCTCGGGTTGGCGTTGCTCATCCTATGGATCGGCGCGCTGCAGATCATGCTGGATAAGGGCCAGGACGAGGATTGGTTCTCGAGCCGGTTCATCACCACCCTTGCGGTGATCACCGTGATCGGCCTTGTCGCCTTTCTGGCTCGGGAACTGCGCACCGGCCATCCGGTGGTCGACCTGAGAGTTTTCGGGGACCGAAACTTCGCCGTCTCGGCCGGGACGATTTTCGTGATCAGCGGCGGCATGTATGCCGCCATGACTCTCTTGCCCCAGTTCCTGCAAACCCTGCTCGCTTACAATGCGGAGCATAGCGGCTGGGCCATTGCGCCGCGCGGGGTGGGTGCGTTCTTCGGGCTGCCCCTGGCAGGCTGGCTACTCAGCAAAACGGACGGGCGAAAACTCATCGTCTTCGGCATTGGCGCGTTCGCGCTGGCCACTTACCAATTGGGCAACCTGACGCTGGAGACCGCCACGGCCAGCCTGGCGGCCGCCAACCTGCTCCACGGTTTCGCGACCGGCTTCATCTTTGTTCCTCTTGCCGCGCTCGCCGTGGCCCGCCTGCGCAACGAGCAGATGGGCAACGCGACTGCGATCTTCAACCTGGTGCGTAACGTGGGCGGCAGCATCGGGATCTCCGTATGGACGGCGTACTTGGTGCGTAGCGCCCAGCGCAACCAGGCCTGGCTGGTCGGTCACCTGACGCCGTACGACCCCGCTTACCAGCGCTATGGAGCCGGGTTGCAGGCAGCTCTGGGGCGGCTGGTCGGGGTGCCGCAGGCCTGGCAGGCCGCGCACGCGGCCCTTTACGGGATCCTGTTGCAGCAGTCGACTCTGCTAGCCTTCGTGCAGACCCATCGCTGGGTGGCGGTCATGATCCTGGCCTGTCTGCCGGCGCCTTTTCTAATGCGCAAAGCGCTCGCGCGACGGTCGACCGCCCTTCACTGAGCAGCTCAGGCTATGGGCCGAAAGCGGCCGTCGCGCTCCAGCAGATACTTGCGCCCGCGCCAGGTGATCGTCCTGCCGAAAAAGCCTGCCAGCCAGAAACAGAAACTTAGTAAATCCTCGAGCGGCAACAGATACCAGAAACGGCGGAAGAGCGGGTCCCCCAAAATCTTCTCTGCCACCGTCCAAGCCGCAGCCCCGCGAAGGGCCAGGGTGCCGAGGGCCAGCGGCCAGGCTCCGGGCGTCAGCGAGAGGGTCAGCAGCGCGAGCGGCAAGGGGTAAGTGAAAACCTGTCCCAAATATCCCCAACGCCGCGAACGCCGCGTAGAGCGCATCCATCGCAGCCTGTGCCGGAAATTCTCCCGCCAGGCCTGACTGCCGATATGGTGCTCGATTCGGTGCCGCGAGAGGATCACGCGCCAGCCGGCCTCGGCTACCCTACGCCCCATCACGAAGTCCTCCGCGAGGTAGTCGCACAGGGTCTCGACGCCGCCGATGGCCTCCAGGGCCTCTCTGCGCGCCACGATCGTGGGTCCGACGGCGAAGCGCACGCCTTCGACGAGCCGCGCGGCCAGCAGGCCTGCCAGAAAGTCGGTGTTCATGCCGAGAGCTTCCAGCCGGGACCACAGGCTGCGGCCGGGGACGGCGCGGTAGGGACACGTGCTCAGGCCGAGCCTCGGGTCTTGGAATTCATGGGCTACGCGACGCAGGAAATCCGGCGCTACGCGCGTATCGCTGTCGGCCATGACGATGAGGTCGTGTCGCGCCGCGGCCAACATGCGGGCCAGGCTGAAAACCTTGGCATTCGGGTAGGGAGGTTCGCCGGTGACGATCAGGCGGGCGGGCACCTGCGGGAAGCCGGCGGCGACCTGCTCGAAAACCGCGCGGGCGGGATCGTCGCCGTAGCGGACCGCAGCCAGTATCTCGAATTCGGGATAGTCCTGGCGAAAGTAACTGCGCAGGTTTTCTTCCAGACCCTCGTCTGCGCCCGCCAGTGGCCGCACGACGCTCACCGGCGGCAGCAACCCACCCTTGGGGCACGGCTGCCGGAGGTAACTGCGCGCAGCCGCAAGCACCAGCACGCAGTAAGCCAGCGCCCCGGCCGTCAGCGCCAACGCGGCCGCGGCCAGCATGGAGTTTACTCGATGGGCGTTTTCTCCGCGATCAGCTTTGTAACTTCCGCCAGGAATGCGTCCACGGTGCGCGCGCCCAGATCCCCATGGCGGCGGTTGCGGACGGAAACGGTTCCTGCCGCCGCCTCGCGATCGCCGACCACGAGCATGTAGGGCACCTTCTGGAGCTGCGCCTCGCGGATCTTGAAATTGACCTTTTCATTGCGCTCATCCACGCTGACGCGCAACCCCGCGCGCTTCAGCCGGGACGCCACCTCACGCGCGTAAGCGATCTGGCGGTCCGTGATGGGCAGCACGACGGCCTGCACGGGCGCCAGCCAGACGGGAAAAGCGCCCGCGTAATGCTCGATGAGGATTCCAAAGAACCGCTCCAGCGAGCCGAACAGGGCGCGGTGAACCATCAGGGGTTGGTGCGGCTTGCCGTCCTCACCGATGTAGGTGAGCTGGAAGCGCCGCGGCAAGGTAAAGTCGAACTGAATGGTGGAGAGTTGCCAGAGCCGCCCGATGGCATCCACCAGCTTGACGTCGATCTTGGGGCCGTAAAAGGCCGCCTCGTCGGGTACGACCTTTACCTTCAAACCCAGCCGATCCGAGGCATTCTTTAACGCCGCCTCCGCCAACTGCCACTGCTCGGCGGTCCCGTCGTACTTGCCCGAAGCGCCCCCGTCCCAAGTGGAAAGATCCGCTTCGTAGCGTTCGAAGCCGAAGGTTTTGAGCACGTGAAGGGCGAAGTCGAGACAGGCCGCGATTTCGTCCTCGATTTGCTCCGGCGTGCAGAAGATGTGGGCGTCATCCTGCGTGAAACCGCGCACGCGCAGCAGACCGTGCATGACGCCCGAGCGCTCGTAGCGGTAGACGGTCCCGAGTTCGGCCAGACGGATGGGCAGCTCCCGGTAACTGCGCATCCGGTCCTTGTAAATCAGGATATGGAAGGGGCAATTCATGGGCTTGAGCTGGTATTCGGCGTCTTCCAGCTCCATGCGGCGGAACATGTTCTCCGCGTAAAAGTCGTAATGGCCGGAGATTTTCCACAGATCCGCGCGCGCCACGTGCGGCGTGTAAACGAGAGAATAGCCGCGTTCGACATACTGGTCACGCATCCAGTCCTCGAGCGCACGCCGTACGATGGCGCCTTTCGGGTGGAAGAAGATCAGGCCCGGGCCCGCCACTTCCTGAATGCTGAATAAGTCGAGCTCCTGTCCGAGGCGCCGATGGTCGCGTTTGCGGGCCTCCTCGAGTTGCTTGAGATATTCATCCAGCTCCTTCTGGGTGAAGAAAGCCGTGCCGTAGATTCTCTGGAGCTGGCGGTTGTGTTCATCGCCTTTCCAGTAAGCTCCCGCAACCGAAAGAAGCTTGAAGGCCTTGATGCGGCCGGTAGACGGGACGTGAGGCCCGCGACAGAAGTCCACGAAGCGGGGGCCGAGAGTGTACTCGGTGAATTGTTCGCCGGCGCGCTCCTGGATCAGCTCCACTTTCATGTCCTCGCCGAGGGCGGCATAGCGCGCCAAGCCTTCCTCCTTGGGAACGACACGACGCTCGTACGGCAGATCGAGCTTCTGGAGCTCGCGCATTTTAGCTTCGATCTTTTCCAGATCTTCGTTGGTAAAAGGCTCCTGGCGCTCGAAGTCGTAATAAAAACCGGTCTCCGTGGCAGGACCGATGCCGAGTTTGGTGCCCGGATAGAGTTCGACGACGGCCGCCGCCAGCAGGTGGGCGGTCGAATGCCGGTAGACTTCCAAGGCTTCCGGATCCTTAGGTGTGAGGATTTGCAGCTTCACGTCCGATTCAAGCGGGCGCGTAAGATCGACCAACTCGCCGTCGATGCGCGCTACCACGGCTTCTTCCGCCAGGCGGCGGCTCAGCCGACGGGCGATGTCGATGGGGCGGCTGCCCTTGGGCACACGGAGGCTGCTGCCGTCGGGCAGGGTGACGGAGATTTCTTCCATAGGCGAATGACACTTCAGGTTATCACACTACCAACGTTCGGCCTGCCGCGCAGCCGGCAGTCGGGGCAAGCCCGGTTGCTATAGTAGAGATGAGACCCGTCGACGGCGCGATGCATGCACCCAGAGGCCGCACGCACTAACGGAAGGGAGGACGCCGAACTGGTGCGCCTCGCCCAGGAGGGCGACGCGGAGGCTTTCGCCAAGCTCGTCGCCCGGTACGAAAACAGCATCTTTCGGCTGGCGCGCAACATCACACAGAATGCGGAAGATGCCGAGGACGTCCTGCAGGAGACCTTCCTCAAGGCGTATGAGCACCTGGGCGAGTTCCGCGGCGACTCCAAGTTCTATACGTGGCTGGTGCGCATCGCGGTGAATCAGGCCCTGATGAAGCTGCGCAGGCGCAAGAGCGACCGCTCGGTTTCTCTGGACGAAACGTTCGATACGGGCGAGGAGACGCTGGTGCGCGAGATTGCGGTCTGGGCGGAGGATCCCGAACAGCTCTACTCGCAGGAGGAGCTGCGAAGGATCCTGGCCTCGGCCATCGAAAGCCTCCCGCCCATTTTCCGTACGGTTTTCGCCCTGCGCGACATCGAAGAGCTCTCTACGGAGGAAACCGCGCAGATCCTCAACCTTTCGGTGCCGGCGGTCAAGAGCCGGCTCCTGCGAGCGCGCCTGCGCCTGCGCGAGCATCTGACGCGTTACTTCAAGCGCAAGGGGGACGATGTCTTTGCTTACCTGTGAAGACTTCCTGAAGGAGCTCAACGATTACCTGGACGACGCCACTTCCCCCGGCCTGCGCCAGGAGATCGAAGCCCATCTGGCCCAGTGCCCCAACTGTTGGGTCATTTGCGACACCACGAGAAAGACGCTGCGCATTTACAAAGGCACCGAGCTCTACCCCTTGCCGCCCCAGGTCCACCAACGCCTGATGGAGGCACTGCGGCGCAAGATCACCGAGCGCAACGGTCGGCACTGAGATCGCACCGGTCGGACCGCGGCGTGCGGGCCGCTCCCGGTTGCGGCGCGGGGGCCGGCAGTAGTACAGTCGTCGCTGCGCCATGCCACGGGCGCTCATCGCTGTCGTGGATCCCGACCGCAGAACACGCGCCTGCGCGAAGGCCGCGCTCCGAGCGGAGGGATTCGCGGTGGTGGGAGTCTCGAGCGGCCTCGAAGCGCTCGCCCTTTGCGCGTGCGGCCGTGTCGACTTGGTCCTGATCGAGCTGGGACTGGGCGGCATGGGCGCTGAGGCAGTCGTCCGGGCCCTGCATCAACGTTTTCCGGCGCTGCCGATCGTGGCCCTCTCGACGAACCGTGCGGCGTCGATCCCCAGCGGGGTGGCGGACCTGCTCGTCAAGCCTGTGGATGCCGACGCCATGGTGGCTTGCGTACGCCGCGCGTTGGCGCACGTCCCCAAAAAACAGGCGCGCACGGAAACGCTCCTCGGCCGGAGGCGCGCCGACGCCCGCGGGAGCTAGTTCCGCTCACTCCTGGTTGCTCAGACGCCACCGGCGGTTCGCCCGGCGGATTTCCGCCCACGTCCGCGGTTCCGGGTTCAGGCGCAACACAACCGGATCGCCGCCGGGGGCGCGAAACTCCAGCGCGATGCTCTGCCCGCGGCGCTCGGTGCGCACCGGCTCGGTCAGGCGCGAACCGGCGCTGAAGACGCGCAGAACGCTCAGGGTCAAGATCTCGCGCGCAGGCTCCGCTGCGGAGGCTTCCACGTGCCACTGCGGAGGGATCGGTGGGCGATTCACTGACTTCAGGTATTCCCAGTCGGGTTCCGGATCGTAGCCGGTCCACTGGCGGAATTTCAGCGTCTGCGGGGCGATGTAATCGACGACGACGCCCGCTTTTCCGCGGTCCAGCACCAGCCTCTGTCCGGTCTCATCCAGCTCGAACGGCTGCTGCGCATGCAGCATCCATTGATAGGTACTCGGTTGGGGCGCGCGCAGCTCGTCGGCCAGCACGATCACATCGGGCTTGATGAAGAGCACGTGCCGCAAGGCTCGCTCGAGGCGTCCTTCGTAGGCGAAGGTTGCGTCACCCAGAACGTAGTCCATCCCGTCCTCGAATTGCCAGCGCACGATGCGGCCGCCGGGATCGGCCGACCGCGGCTTCTGTCCCTCGCCGTTGACCAGCACGGCGTTGTGAGCCCGGGTACCCCACACCCAGCCGCGATGGAAGGGGCTGCCGTAGAGATCCCGGTAGACGCAGTTGACCAGCAGCGGTACGCCGTAGGCGTTCAGGGTAAAGGAATTGTGCGGATCCAGCCCGTGGCTCCAGCGTCCCATCGGGCTGGACTTGAAGCGAAATTGTACGTTGCCGGCCGAATCGAGCAGCGTCGTGTTCAACACGGCCACGCCTGTCCCGCGGAACACCTTCGAAGGCGGCAGCTCGCGCGGGGCCTTGGCGGCAACGGGTGGGGCCGCGCCCCAAAGGAAATCGAGAATCGGCTCGCCTGTCCGTTCGGGTATTCCCCAAGCCTGCAGCCACCACGCCCAGTACGGGTTGCCGGTGCGACGTACGAAGTAATGCATGAAACCCCAGCCCGGCCCCGGACGTCCGTGCGCGAGATCACCGAAGCCGAGATCGGGCGAGCCCGGCGGTGCCGAGTACAGGGCGTAATCGCCGAAGTGTGCGAAGAAAGGCTTCCGGAAGCCGTCAATGCCCAGGGCTACGCGGGCTACTTCCATCCACCAGGCAGCCTTACTCATATAGCCGGCGAAGTATGAAAGCCCCTCGTGCCAGCCGCCATCGTCGTCTGACCAAACGGGATAAGCGGCGAAGAACTTAGCTACGGCGTACTCCAGGAACTTATCCGATTCGGGCGTCTCTCCGAGGGTAGCGATGGCGTTCTCGGCCAGTTTGTGCCAGGTGCGGTTTCCGTGACTGTTGTAAGGCTGGTTCAGGTGGCCGACGCCCTGCCGCACTTCGCCGCTTACCCACGCGTCATTGGCGCGCCGGAGCAGCACGGCGCGGATACGTGCGCGTTCCTCTTCGCTGAACAGAGGCCACGCCCAGTCATAGGCCCGCGCCAGCCGGTGAAGAATCGGCTTGGCTGCCTCGCAATTAAGTTTGAAGTTCGTGGGACCGTCGGGGTCCCAGGCGGCCAGCTTGAGCGTGAAGCGCCGCGCCGCCTCGCCGTAGCGTTGGTCCCGGCTGAGGAGCCAAGCGAAGGCGAGGATCTCCGCCTCCTGGCAGGCACGCAGAGTCTGCTCGCGGTTGGACCACCAGAATTGCCGCGTAGCAGGATCGCTCGCGCTGGCGCGCACGGTGGGTTCGGGCGTCGGCTCGGCGCTCAAGAGTTCTTCCGCACGCGCTTGCACACGCTCCCACGCCGCGCGCAGGTCCCCGCGCGCCCTGTCGCGCAACCGCGCCAGATCCTCCGGCCGCAAGAAGAGGCGCGGGTGAGCAGCGGGCACACGGCGCTTGAGTTCCTCGAGGGTGGGTTGCGGGAATACGGCGGCGTCCGCCGGGACCGTGAACGATCGCGCCCGGCTCCAGGCCGATAGCGAGCCGTCCCGGCTCACGATGCGATACCGCCACCAGTAGCGCCCCGGCCTGAGCGGCGCATGGTGCGTGTAGACGCTCCAGGGGATATGACGGACGCTGACGGCAGTCTCGAATTGGGGATTGTTCGCCCACTGGACCTCGTAGGAGGCCGCGGCGCTTTCGTGCACCCAGGTGAGCGAGGGCGGATTCAGCGGTACCGTGGCGCCGTCGGCAGGGCGGTATCCCCATTCATCCGGCAGCGGGTTTCGGTCGGGCGCTTGGCCGGCGGCAAGTGAAGCGACAAGCAGCAGCGCGACTCGCATGTCGCATCCCATGATACTGCTCGCGCTGGGACGACCCGCGGGCGCAAGTCGGACCGTTGCAAAGGCTCGCAGCCGTTGCTGCGGTTCCGAGGCCTTCGAGCGCCGGCGCGCGACTCGGCAGCTGCGAGGGGGCCGACCGCCGACCGTCGCTCTGACGGCGTCGGGCGCCCGGCGATCGCTTCAAAAGCTGCGAGGACGCTGGAACCGCTTGCGGCGCTGGTAGCTGCGGGCAAGCTCGAGATACACACCCAGATCGCGGTCCAGGTCGGACTGCGTGCCGTCGAAATAAAAGTTGCGGATGGGAATGCCGTCCAGGTCGCGACTCACCCTCGGGTAGATCGCTTCACTGACGATGCCGTTCATGCAGGTGAACGGGCTGATGTCAATGATGCCATCCACGCCCTTGTGAGCGAGATACACGGCCTTGCCCACGTTCAGCACCATTTCGCCCATGGCGCCTCCCGGGGGCAGGTAGGGCTCGGCGTAGGCGAGAACCTCTTGGATCTCGGGTTCCTCGTAGCCCGCAAAGGTCTCGCGGAAGGGTTCGAGCAAGGCCTGCTCGTCGCGGTGCTGAATGTATTTGCGGATCCACGCCGCCAACGCCTCTTTGGAAAAACGCCGTCCGGTCAGCCGCAGCTTGCGGAACTGCTCGGCGTTGGTGTACCAGACCCATTCCGTGATGTCGGAAAGCCAGGCCTCGGCGCCGTAGCTTTCCAGTCGCGCCACCAGGTTCTCGTTCGAGAAAGTGTGCAAGCGGCAAAAAATCTCGCCCACGACGCCGATCAGCGGTGTGGAGGGATCGCGGCGAATGGGGAGCACACGGAAACGATCGCGGGCGCGCACCAGCGAATCACGGATGGCGTGGAGCTGTTTGGGTGGGTCCAGCGGCGCCTGTTCGATGGTCCGGCAGAGGTCGTCCAGGCACTCCTCGTAAACCGCCTCGGTCTGACCTTCGTTGACCTCGTGCGGACGGTGCATGAGAAGCAGTTTCTGCAGGATGTCGGCGGCTAACAAGGCGCGCCAGCCGGTGCGGATGAAGGGGCGGGCCAGTTCGCCGAGATCCGCGTAGGCATTGGCCGAGGTGGGCGACAGCACCTGGGTCTCGGGGAAGCCGGCCGCAGCCAGGAGCCGTTGCAGGTAAGGCGCATACTGCCCGAAGCGGCAGGGCCCGTCGGCGGTGGGCATGAACAGGACCACGCGCGAGGGATCGACGCCGGGCTGCTGAAGCAGCTTCATGAAATCGCCCACGGTCACCTTCGCCGGGTAGCACTCGTCGCCTGAGGTGTATCGCGAGCCCAGTTCGCGCGTCAGATGATCCGAGGGCGGCGTGAGATCGGCGTCAAGACCGAGAGCCCTGAAGGCGGCCACAAAGGCTCGCGCGCTGCCATACGCCATGGGCGGGACGTAAATGCGTTTGCCCCTCAGCCCTTCGGGCCTGCGGTCGGCGCCCGCCTCCGGCCTTACTGCACGGTCGCCGTCAACGCTCGCGGTTCTGCAGCTTTGTAGCATCGCAGGATCCCCTTGCTGTCCAGATACGCTTCGCAGCGCGTCATGTAGCCGGCATCGTTGCCGTGGCCGTCGAACTGGAGCACCAGATACGGCGAGCCGGCGGCGTCCCGCGTGAAGTGCTTGATGTAGGAATCCGGCCCGCACTTGAAGTTCGAAATGTAGATGAGGTGCAGGTTCGGGTGTTCGCGCGCCAGCCGCGCCGCAGCCAGGATCTTCTGTCCCGAGATCCAGTACATGTTCGGGTGCAGATCGCCGATGAATTCGCGCCCGCTGACCAGGAAGTCGATCGGGATCACGTTCGCCCCGTAGCGGTGCCGCAGCTTGCGCGGGACGTCGCAGTTCACGTTGCGGTCGTAAATGTTGTAAGAGCGACCCACCAGGATGAGACCCGGCTCGCCCGTCTCGACCAGCGTTCGGAGCGCGCGGCGGCCGGCTTCGAGCAGGCGCTCCTGGAAAACCCGCTGCGTTGCATAAGCCGCATCGACGGCGCGGTCGCTGGCCCGCCGGCTTATCCCCAGCTTGCGCATGCATTCCGCCAGAGCCCGTTTGACGTGGTCGCGACCGAGCTGGAAGTGCAGCGTGGGGATGAGGAATTTATACCGGTGCGGTTCCAGTTGCGGCGCCGATCGGACCACCCACGGCAGGGTCTGGTTCCAGGGACAGTAGTGAGAGATGCAGGGATAGTCGGGGTTGGACTCGGCGTCGAGCAAATTGAGAAGCAAAACGTAGTCCACGCCCCAATCCAGCAGCGCCTGCACGTGTCCGTGAGCGATCTGGATCGGATAGCAGGGCTGCGCGATCGCCAACTCGACGCCGGCCGCGGCGATCTTCGGATCGGTGGGCGGCGACAGCACCGCTTCCAGTCCGAGCTCCGTCAGGTAGCGATGCCAGAAGGGGTACTGATCGAACATGGCCATGGCGCGAGGCAAGCCCACGACGAGCGTTTCGCGGGCGCGCGACGGACCGGCGTTCCAGGGCCGCCCCGTCAGCTCCTCGATCAGTTTCTCGCGGTAAGCGAACAGGTCTTCGATGACCGGCTTGCGTCCCGTCACCGAGGGCTTGCGGAAGCGGTCCGAGCACTTGTCGCCCCAGTAACTCTTCTGGCCCTCGATAGTGAACTCCTTCATCTCGCAGAGGTTCGAGCAGGCCTGGCAGACGAAATCGCGCGTGGTCATCTTCAGGCGGCTGAGGTCGTAGCCGCGGAAGCGCGTCACACCATTGGTCGCGCGATGCCATTGCCGTGCGATAAGCGCCATGCCGATGGCGCCAATGACGCCGTTGTGGGGCGGTACGTGGATGGTCTTGCCCAGCAAAGAGGCAAAAGCCGCGGCCACCGCGTCGTTGTAAGCCGTGCCGCCCTGGAAGTAAATCACGTTGCCGATCTTGCGCCCGCGCACCACGCGGTTCAGGTAGTTCAACGCGATCGAGTAGGCAAGCCCGGCCACGATGTTGGGAACGCTCTCGCCCTTGTGCAGCCAACTGGTAATGTCGCGCTCCATGAAGACCGTGCAGCGCTCGCCCAGTCGCGTGGGGCTCGGCGCAGAAAGCGCAAGTCGTGCGAACTCGCCCTTGATCGAGATGCCCAGCTTTTCGGCCTGCTCTTCGAGGAAGGAGCCGGTGCCTGCGGCGCAGGCCTCGTTCATGGCGAAGTCCACCACCACACCGTTTTCGATCGAGATGAATTTGGAGTCCTGCCCGCCGATCTCGAAGATCGTATCCACCGGCGGCAGCCCCAGCGTTTCGGCCACGTGCAGAGCGCCGGTCTTGTGCGCCGTGATCTCGTCGTTGACCACGTCGGCGCCCACCACTTCCGCGATGAGCTCGCGCCCGGACCCGGTAGTGCCCACGCCCAGGATCTTGAGCCGGTGACCCCAGAGGCGATCGACTTCCGACAGGCCCTGCTGAACCGCCTCGATTGGCCGGCCCGCCGTACGCAGGTAGACCTCGTGAATGAGAGCGCCGTGCTCGTCGATCACGACCACGTTAGTCGAGACCGAGCCGATGTCGATTCCCAGATAGGCCGGGATGGGACCGTCGCCCGGAGGCGGCGAGTAGGGCCGCACGCGATCGCGCAACAGCACCACGTTTTCCATCGACAGCGGGCGCGTATCCTGCGGCGCAGTCTCGCCCTCGTGCTGCGCCAGGCGATGGATTTCGGCGAAGGAGCGTTTGCGCGTCTCCTCGGCCTCGAGCATCGCGGTGCCGATGGCTCCGCACCATGCGTACAGCTCGGGCACGAACAGATCGCTCTGGCCGAGATGGAAGACCTCCCGCAGCGCGCGCGTGATGCCGATGTTCTGCGAGACGGCGCCGATGAGCGCCACGGGCGGCGTGATCTTGCGCCCCTTGACCACGGCGGCCTTGAAGTTGCGCGCCACCGCATCGCAGAGACCACGCAGAATCTCCTCCGGCTTGTAACCCTTCTGCTGGGCATGGATCATGTCCGACTTGGCGAAGACCGAACAGCGCCCGGCGATCCGTGCCGCACAGGCGGCCGTGCAGGCCACCTCGCCGATCTCTTCGACGGAATAGTTCAGCCGGGAGGCCTGCTGGTCGAGGAAAGACCCGGTGCCCGCCGCGCACTCGCCGCTCCGGTCGTAGTCCACGATACCCAGCCGCCCCGTCTCGGCCTGCGGTTCCAGCCGGATGTACTTGGCGCTTTCGCCCCCCAGCTCGAAGATCGTCCGCACGTGAGGATAAAAGGCGCTCATCATGCGGGCGATCGCCTTGAACTCGTTCTCGAAGTAAATGCCCAGGATCCGGGCGATCGTGCGGCTGCCCGAACCTGTCACGCGCAATCCTTCGATGCGCGTCTCGGGCACGATCTCGTAGAACTCCTGCAACAAGTCGTAAGTCGCCTGGATGGGGCTGCCGCCGATCCGGCGGTACTCGGAAATGATCAACGGGCGCGGACCGGCGGGCGAACGCCACTCCAACAATCGGAACGAGGGCCGTGCGCCCGAGAGCGCCTCCAATACAGGCCGGTCTTCTTTATCCCCCAGAGCAGCCAGCTTGAGGCTGATGGCCCCGATGTCCAAGCCGATGTTGATGCCCATTTCCCACTCCGCTATGTGCTGCCGGCTCGATCGCCACGTCGGAGGCCCAGGTCCGAAACCGGCGCAAGCGCACCTGTCTACTCTTCTGGTTTATCTTACAATCGCACCGTCTCACGAAGCGACCATTCGGGTCCGAAAGGAGCTAAATCGGGTTTAAGCCCGTCGCTTTGCGCAGCGAACGGCGCCGGACCGCGACCGGTCGTGGGCAGCCCGGGCGGATTGGACACATAATGATTGCGTGCGGGTGATCGCTACCCTATTTGCTCTCACGTACATGGGAAGCCTGCTGCCTGCCCAGCCCCGTTACTACCCGTTCGCCATCGACCAGGACGCCCTCTCGGGAGCGCCGGATTTCAGCCACATGAACCGACCTCTGCAGGCCGCTGACCGCGTCTTCGTCCGGGACGGACGGTTCTGGCGCGTGGGCCCCGATCTCGAGCCCGGAACCGCCGACGATGAGCGCGTGCGCTTCTTCGGCCTCAACCTCTGTTTCGGCGCGAACTTTCCAGAGCCCGCGGACGCCGAACGGGTCGCCCGCAGGTTGCGGCGGCTGGGCGTGAACCTTGTACGGTTGCACCACATGGACAGCCAGCCGGATTCCAACCCGGAGAACGCCGGCAGCACGCTGACCCGCGACCCGTATCCATCCCTCAATCCTGTGGCGATCCGGCGGCTGCGCGGCCTGCTGGATGCGCTCAAAGCCAATGGCATTTACGTCAACGTGAACCTGCACGTCGGCTACCAGTTCCGCCCCGCCGCGGACGGCGTGCCTGAGCATCCCGCCTTCCCGCGCCAGAGCAAGCCGCTGCACATCTTCTGGCCGCGCATGGTCGACTTGCAGGCCGAATACGCGCGCGGCCTGCTCGAAGCGCTCGCATTGCGGGGCGACCCCGTGCTCGCCATGGTCGAGATCAACAACGAAAGCTCGCTCGTGCGCGACTGGCAAACAGGCAATCTGGACCCCATCTTGACGGGCGAATACCGTGCTGAGCTCCAGCGCCGGTGGAACCGGTTCTTGCGCGAGCGCTACGGCTCGACCGAAACGCTGCGTCAAGCGTGGGGACCTTCGCAGGAGGACGGACCCGAGCTGCTGCCCGGCCGGTGGACGATCGAGAACCACGCGCCGGCGCGCGGCGAAGCGCCCGAAGAGATGGAGGTGGACGGCGTCCGTGCGGTCCGCGTGCGCGTGACGTCCGGCGGCAATTGGGTCATTCTGAAGCAGACCGGCTTCACGGTCGAACCGGGCATGCCCTACGTGGGCGAGATCGAAATTCGGGCCGACCTACCGCCCGGAGAGCGGCGCACCGTCTACTGGGACGTGAAGCTGAACGTCAGTCCCTGGCGCACCCAGCGCGGCATCCACATCGAGGTCGCATCCGAATGGCGGAAGTACCGCCTGAGCTTCACGGCCGCCTTCCCCATGGATGGCAACGGCCGCTTCGGTCTGTCCATCGAGAAGCTGGCGGGCAGCGCGGTTTACGTGCGTAACGCCACCCTTCGGCGGGCCGGCAAGCAGTCCCTGGGCGAAGGCCAGAGCCTCGAAGACGGCAATGTAGCGCTTGTGGAAAGCGAGGAGATCGCAGTTGAGCCGCGCGTGAACGATTACCTGAGCTTCCTGGTCGAATGCGACCGCCGGTATCTGAACCTCATCCGTGACGCAGTGCGGGCGGCAACCGACGAGTTGGTGCCCGTGACGGGCACGCAGATGAGTTACGGCGGTCTGTTGAATCTGGATTCTCACCGGGAGCTGGACTACCTCGACAACCACTTTTACGTGGACCATTACAACTTCCCCAACACGGCCTGGGACGGGCGCGATTGGCGCATTCGCGACAGCTCCGCAACGGGCAGCGGCCTTCAGGCGTTCCTGAACATGGCCGTGGCGCGTGCCTTCGACCGACCCTATACGGTGAGTGAGTTCAATCAGCCCTGGCCCAACCGTCAGGGCGCTGAAATCGACCCCGCGCTGGCTGCTTTCGCGGCGTTGCAGGACTGGGACGGCGTCATGCACTTCGCCTATGAGCACTCGCGAAGTTGGGATGTCGGCGTACCGCACGGTTTCAACCTCAACGGCGATTGGGGCAAATTCGTCAATTTCGGGCAGGCGGCCTGGCTGTTTCGTTCCGGCGCCGTCGAGCCCGCGCGCGAGCGCCTGTCACTGCCCGTGAAAAGCGAAGACCGCCTGCGGGCGAGTCGCGAGAAAAGGAATTCCGCCGTCGCCGCTTTTCTCACAAGCCTCGCCGGCTTCGATCCCGCCGTTTGCCTGCTCCACGCCTGCGGCCTCGATGCGGGCGGGGACGGCGAATGGCCGCAGGCCGCGCGCACGGCGGGCAAGCCGCCGTATGTAAGCGATACGGGACAGATCGTCTATGATCCGGATGCCCGGCGGCTGCTGCTGAAAGCAACCAAGGCAGCCGGCGTGTTCGGCTATCTGGAGGGCAAGGTGCATGCAGGACCGATCGCCTTCGAACCGTCTTCGGAGACCCGTAATTTCGTGGCCCTGCTGGTGACCGCTCTGGATGAGCGTCCGGTGGAGGAATCCACGCGGCTATTGGTGTCGCTGCCCGGCGCCACTTTCCGCTCCCAGCCCGGCGTCGAGCCGCCGCGGCCGCAAGGGCTGGTCAACTACCCGGGCGCCAACGACTGGTTCACTCTGGAGCCTGACTCGCCGAACAAGCCCTCCGGCAATCTGAACGGAGGAGCCGCGCCGGTGTGGATGGAACGGGTCGAGGGCGCCCTCTGGATCCGATCTGGCGCTGCGAGGATCACAGTGTACCCGTTGGACGGCGCCGGGCGGCGGCTCGAGCCTCTCTCGGAGCAGTGGGTGCAACGGGAGACCGACGGCTTCCGCATCCATGTGCAGGCCGAGGGTCAGCCGTTGACGCCATGGCTGGAGATCGTGGCCGAGTTTTGAGAACCCTCTCTCGCCTCGCCCGACCGCCGTTTTTCCTCGGGTTTCGTCCTGAAGCGTCCCAGAAGACCGACAGGCCCTGCGGGTCGCTGCGCCCCAGGAGACGCAAGGGCCGCCACAGATGCGCCCGCTTGGGCGCCTTCGAAGCATTGAATGCGCCGTGCGCCAGCCAGGCGACGGTGTCGTGGCCGCACGGGAGGGGTCGAAGACCTCCTGCGTCGGCGGGGCGAATCCTGCCTTCCTGTGCGTGATGGGAATCGTCTGCGCCGCTCAGGCTCCTGCCTGCGGTAATCTGCTGGCGTATGCCTGAGTTGACAAGACGCGCCTGGCTGACGGTCCTCACTTGTGCCGCGGTTTGCTTCCCGGCGCCGGCGGCGGAATTTTTGGCCGGCGCCGCGCGCCGCGAAATAACGCCCTCGGAGCCGCTACCCATGTGGGGTTACGGAGCCAGGCACGACGCGCTTTCCCAGGGCATGCTCGATCCGTTGTTCGCCGACGCCCTGGTTGTTAGTGGGAGCGGCCGCAAACTCGCCATCGTGGGTCTGGATCTGGGGCGCACGCCGTCCGAGCGCTCGCTGGAGCGCATCAACCATCGGCTGCGAGCGGCCGGAATCGAGTTCTCTTTCATCGCCGCTTCGCATACGCATCACGGCCCGGTGCTGGAGCTCAGCAACGAACCAGGCAAAGGCCAGGGGCGCTTCGATGCGGCCCTTCGCTATTACCAGCAGTTGGAGGACGCCATCGTCGAGGCGGTGTTAGAAGCCGCCGGCAAGCTCGAGCCGGCCGCGCTGGAGGCTGCCGTGGTTCCCGTCGAGGGCTTCAACCGCAATCGGCACAGCAAGCTGGAGCCGAAGCCGGTGGATGGGGACCTGGGCATCCTCCGGGTGGTCGGGGCTGCCGGCAAACCGATCGCCGTCATCGTCAACTTTGCGGCCCATCCGACTCTGCTGCCCGCCTCGCGCCTGCAATTTTCCGCGGACTGGGTGGGCGCGATGAAGCAGGCTCTGCGCGAACGCACCGGCGCCCACGTGCTGTTCCTGCAAGGCGCCTCAGGCGATCTGTCGGCCGCCCCGGCCGGCGGGCAGGATTACCGCGCCTTTGGAGAAAGCCTGGCTCAGCGGACACTCGCAGTCATGGATACGCTGGAGCCGGTTTCGCGATCGGCCGCCTCGCTCGAGGTTCGGGAAGAACGATTCCGTTTCCGCTCGCGCGTCGATTTCGCCAACCCCCTCCTGCGCGCCCTCTACGCTAAGGCTTTTTTCCCGGAGCTGATCGCCAACTACCTTGACGAGTACAAGGACGGAATCCAGCCCAGGCTCACGGTCGTGCTGCTCAACGGCGAGATCGGTTTTGTGGGCGTTTCGGGAGAAGTCTTCTGCGCCCACGCGATCCGGCTGAAGCAGCGAGCGCGGCTGAGAGCGCTGTTTTTCGCCGGCTGCACGAACGGTTACCACCAGTACTTTCCCACGATCGAGGCGGTGGCCGAGGGCGGCTACGGCGCAGACCCTGCGGTCTCCCCGGTCGAAATCGGAGCAGGGGAGCGGCTTATGGACGCCGCGCTGGTCTGGCTTTACCGCATGGCCGGACGTATTCGTGACTGAAAACGCGGCGCATCCGGTCTGCCGCATCAGGGGGCAGAGCTCACGCGCGCCCGGCCATGCGCTTGAGGAACTTGACGCCTTCGATGGCGATCCGGTCAGGGCTGGACTCCAGGTCGCGCCAGATGGAGGCTGCTGCCGAAATGCCGCCCAGGGCGAAGCCGAAACTTTCGATCGTCAGCCAGCCGTCGTAGCCGATTTCGCGCAGCGCTGCGAAGACAGCCTCCCATTCGATGTGGCCCGTGCCCGGCGTGCCGCGGTCGTTTTCGCAGGCATGCACGTGCTTGAGATGCGGACCCGCCAGGCGATAGGCGGCGCCCAGGTCCTTCTCCTCGATGTTGAGGTGGAAGGTGTCCAGCAGCACGCCGACGCGCGGATGGCCGACCTCGATAGCCATGGCGACGGCGTCGGCAGCGGTGTTCAGGAAGTAGGTCTCGAAGCGATTCAAGGGTTCGATCGCCAGGGTCACCCCGGTCTGGTCCAAAACGGCAGTAAGACTGCGGTAGGCATCCACCGCCCGACGCCACTCCTCCTGCGTGCGCCGACGGCCCGGCAGGTAGCCCACAGGCGCATAGAGCGGCCCTACCAGCAAGTTTGCGCCCGCCTCGGCTACGGCGCGGATGGCATCGACCAGGTGCTCCCTGGCCCGCCGACGCACGTCCGCATCATCGCTGATCAGACTGAGGCCGTCCACCATCACGGCGCTCACGGTGCATTCCATGCGGTTGACTTCCAGTGCGCGGCGGATGGCTGCGGCCGGGAAGGAGCGTGGCTCGAACAGCGGGACCTCGAGGCCGTCGAAGCCGTACTGCTTCACCATGGGGAACAGGTCCACGTTGGATTCATCGAAGCCCGCGCTCCAGATGAACGAGTGCACGCCGAATTTCATACCCCGGATTCTAGCGCAGCATCCGGGCTACATTGACGGTTATGCGCTGGATGGCCTGGTTGCTTGCCCCGGCTGCGCTATGGTCGCAGCCGACGGTCACGGAATTGCTCGAGAAACGGACGCTGGAGGCTCTGGCCGGCGTGGAGCGGTCGCTGGAGGGCGTTCTGGGCGTGGCCGCGCTCGACCTGGACACCGGCTGGATGTTCGGCCACAACCTCGATACGGTCTTTCCGCAAGCCAGCTCGATCAAGATCCCCGTCATGGTCGAGGTCTTCCGCGCCGCGCGCGCCGGCCGCATTCGCCTCGAGGAACGCGTCCGGTTGGGACCGGAGGATGTCGTCGGCGGCAGCGGGAAGCTCCGGCAGGAGCTCAAGCGCGGCCCCCTGGAGATCACCGTCCGCGAGCTGATCGAACGCATGATCCGCGACAGCGACAACGTGGCCACGAATCGGCTGATCAGCCTGGTCGGGATGGAGGAGGTCAATCGTACGTTGGACGGTCTCGGTCTGTTCGCCACGCGGTTGCGTCGGCGCATGATGGATTCGGTCGCTGCAACGCGCGACGAGGAAAATGTTTCGACCCCGCGGGAGATGGCGCGCCTGGCCGAGATGCTCTATCACGGGCGTGTGGTGGACGAGGAGGCCTGCCGCCGGATGTTGACCGTCCTGAAGACGGTCGAAGCGGGCATCCGCAAGGCCGTGCCCCGCGAGGTCCCCGTCGCCTCCAAGCCCGGTTCCGTGCCGGGAGTGCGCTGCGAGACCGGCATCGTGTTCCTGCCGGGCCGGCCCTTCGTGCTCAGCGTGATGGGGACTTTTCTCGGCGACAAAGACGATCCCATCGAGCCCGTGACCCGCATCGTTTACGCCCACTTCGAGCGCCTGGCGCGCTCGAACCGCTATGGCCACAGGGTGCGGTAGAGTTGCTGACATGCGGCGAGTCTGGGTGATGACGACGGGACTCATCCTCACGCAGGCCGGATGGGCGCAGCCCACCCTGCGCCCGGTCATTCGGGGGAGGCAGTACGCGGTGGCGTCCATGAAGCCCGAGGCCACGCAGGTGGCGGAGCGGATCCTGCGCGCGGGGGGCAATGCCTTCGATGCGGCGGTCGCCTGCCAGGCCGTGCTCGGGTTGGTCGACGCGCCCAATAACGGCGTGGGCAGCGACGCGGTCATTCTGGTCTGGGACGCGCGCGCCGGCCGCGCCTGGTCCCTCAACGCCGAGGGGACGGCTCCGCGGCTGGCCACCATCGAGTGGTACCGGACCCACCAGGGCGGCAAAATCCCGGTTGACGAAGGGCTGCTGTCGGGGACCGTGCCCGGCGTGGTGGACGCCTGGTATCTGCTGCTGGAGCGCTGGGGCACCATGAGTTTCGCCGAGACGCTGGCGCCTGCCATCGAAATGGCGGAGAACGGCTTTCCTCTGAGTAACCGACTCGCAGCCGCCATCAACAATACCAAGAAACTTAGGAAATTTCCGACGAGCCTGCGGCTTTACTTTCCCAATGGACGCCGCTGGCAGCCCGGCGATATCTTCCGCAACCCGGATCTGGCGCGCACGTTGCGGAGATTGGTCGAGGCCGAAAAGCAGGCTGCCGGCCAGGGGCGCAAAGCCGCCCTGCGTGCCGCCCGCGACCGCTTCTACAAAGGCGACATCGCGCGCGAAATGGCCCGCTTCTCCGAAGAGAACGGCGGTCTGTTCCGGTACGAAGACTTCGCTGCTTACTCGGCGAAGATCGAGGACCCGGTCTTCATCGAGTACCGTGGTTACGCGGTTTACAAGAATCCGTCGGCTTCGCAGGGACCGGCCGAGCTCTTTGCGTTGAACTTACTCGAGGGTTACGATCTCAAGGCCATGCGGCATAACTCGGCCGAGTACATCCATACCTCGGCCGAGGCCGTCAAGCTGGCCATGGCCGACCGCGACAAGTATCTGGGCGATCAGGACCGCATCGAGATCCCCTACGGAGGATTGCTGAGCAAGGAGTACGCGCGCCTGCGGCGCGGCCTCATCGATCCCGGCCGCGCGTCGCTGGAGTATCGTCCCGGCGAACCTGAGCGGTTCGTTCCCGGGATGAAGCTGCTCGAGCGACCCGCGGATTACACCGTCGCAGGCCCGGAGGAGCCCGAGGGCGACACCAGCTACCTGGTGATCGTGGACGCACAGCGTAACGTGGTGAGCTTTACACCCAGTCTCCACACGGCCTTCGGAACGGGTGTCGTCATGGGAGAGCTGGGTTTCAGCTTCAACTGCCGCGGCGATTACTTTTCGCTGGTCGAGGGGCACGCCAACGCGCTCGAGCCGGGCAAGCGCCCCCGCAGCACGCTGCAATCCACTCTGGTCGCTCGCGATGGGCGGCCGGTGATGGCCATGGGCAGCCCGGGCGGCGACGATCAGTGCCTGCGCACCATGCAGACCTTCCTCAACATCGTCGAATTCGGCATGAACGTGCAGCAGGCCATCGAGGCGCCGCGCTGGACCACGCGCGGCTTCCCCTCCTCCGTGTTCCCTCATCGAATGGTCCCCGGCGACCTCGGGCTGGAAGAGCGCGTTCCTGAAACCGTACGCCGGGCGCTGGAAGCCAGGGGGCACCGGGTGCGCGTGATGGGCCCGTGGACGCTGGGCTCGAATGCGGCGGTGGTCATCGATTGGGCACGCGGCGTCATCGAAGCGGGGACCGATCCTCGCTGTGACGCTTGGGCCCTGGCCTGGTAGTGTTGGAGAACTCCCGCCGGCGGGTCCGGTGGTCGCTTGCCTGCGGTCCGGAGATTGAGGTCAGCCCTTCTCGGGGTGCGGTCCTCCAGCCGTGGCGCGGTCCAGCGGCGGGCGCGGCGTATAGAAAGCCCGCGTCCGGTCGGCAACAAGCCGGTCGACGGCCGCATAGCGGCGCTCTTGAACAGAAGAAGCCCCTAGCTGGGCCTAGGGGCTTCACTCAGAGGGGCTGGCGACGAGCTGGGCCTCGTCGCCGGGGGATGCTATTGGATAGCAGGTTTACTTAAATCATAGCACGAATTTCAGACCTGTAAATCCCCTTTTTCGTTAACATCCGTTAATCAAGCCGCGGCCGATCTGCCTTGGCCAGTGCGTTACTCTGTCGCTTTATGGCTGCTGTGTTGACTCGACGCGAACTGCTGGCTGCCGTGCCCGCCGCCCTGCCGGCGTCGGCCGTCCCAACCGAGCTCGAGCCGGCCATCGCCCGTCGTCACGATGAGGCCGTAGTCGAGCTGTTGCGCCGCCAGATCACCGATCCGGCCAACCCTCATCGCGGCGGCTTTGCCGATTCCTCCGAGCTTTACTTCCCCGGCCCGGCGGCGAGCGCGTTGGAGCTTTTCGCGGCCGCATACTTGCACCCTGCCTCGCGCTTCCACCGGGATGCCGTGTTGGTTGAGCGCGCGCGCCTGGCTGCGGGCTTTCTCGAGCGCTGCCAGAACAGCGAGGGCAATGTAGATCTGCCTATCACTAACTTCAACTCCCCGCCCGATACCGCCTTTTGCGTGCACCACGTAGCGACGGCAGCCCTACTGGCGCACCGTGCGGGGGAAAGGGAGCTCGCCGCGCTCCCCCAAGCGTTCCTGAGGCGCGCCATGGTCGCGCTCGTGCGCGGGGGCGTGCACACCCCCAATCACCGCTGGGTCGTTTCGGCCGCACTGGCGCAACTTTGGGAACTCTATCGTGATGCCTCCTGCCTCCGGCGCATCGATCAGTGGTTGGCCGAGGGCATTGACATCGATACCGACGGCCAGTACACGGAGCGCAGTACGCTGGTCTACAACGCGATCACGAATCGGGCTCTGATCGTGATGGCGGCTAAGCTGGGCCGCGACCAACTGCTGGAGCCGGTCCGTCGCAATCTGGATTCGCTGCTCTACCTTCTGCATCCCGACGGCGAGGTCGTCACGGAAATCTCGCGGCGGCAGGATCAGTACCAGCGTGGCGACGCCGCTCCTCACTGGTTCGCGCTGCAGTACATGGCCATCCGGGACGGCGACGGGCGTTTGGCCGCATTGGCGCGGCGCTTTTTCCCGCGCCACGCTTATCTGAGCACGGTGATGGAGTATCCCGAGCTTTTACGGCCCTTGCCGCCCGAGCGGCCTCTGCCGGCCCACTACGAGCGCTTAATGCCCGCCCTGGGAATCGCACGCATCCGGCGCGGTCCGCTCAGCGCGACCGTGTTCCTGCGGGGGACCAGCCGCTTGCTCCATGTGCGCTGCGGCCTAGCCGTCGTGGAAGCCGTGCGCATGGCTGCCGCCTTTTTCGGCCGCGGTCAGTTCATCCCGCAGCACGGCGAGAAACGCGCCGACAGCTACGTGCTCACGCAGGCGCTCGAGGGCGACTATTTTCAGCCTCTGGAGCCGCCTCGGCAGGTGGGTACCGAGGAATGGGCGGCGACCCGGGCAGAACGGAAGCGTTCGGAGACGTGCCGGCTCTTACAACGTGTGACGATCAGCGAATTGCCCCAAGGCTTTCGACTCCGCTTCGAAGTCCAAGGTACCAACGGGGTGCCTGTCGCCGTGGAGATCAACCTGCGCGAGGGCGGCAGACTCGAGGGCGTGGAGGCATCGCCCGGGGTCAGCGACGCCTGGCTGTTCCGCGCCAATTCGGTTCGCTATCGCATCGGCTCGGATACGCTGGTAATCGGACCGGGACTCCGCGAACACGCCTACACGCAGGTGCGGTTGGCGGAACCCAAGCTGCCCGGCCCGAGTCTGTATCTGACGGGTTACTCTCCGCTGGATCACACGATCGAGCTACGGTGGGAGACGGGCTGAATCAGGTCCCGGCGGATTCGGCCGCCACGATCGCCTCGACTAGGCCGTCCGAGCTGTACACGCGCGCCTCGGCGGCGACCTCCAGGCCGTACTTGCGCACCGTAGCCGACGTGACGGGGCCGATGGAGGCGATTCGCACGCCCCGCAGCGGCTCCGCGCCGATCGCCTCGACCAGATGCCGGACCGTGGAGCTGCTCGTGAAAGTCACCCAGTGCGGGCGCGAGTCGCTGAGGAAGAGTTCACGCGCCTTTTCCGCCAGGCCGGCAGGCGCCACCGTCCGATAGGCTTCGACCACGTCGACCAGCGCGCCTCGTTGTCGCAGTTGTTCCGGCAGGTAATCGCGCGCGCCCGCGGCGCGCGGCAATAGAATGCGGCGGCCGGTCAGGTCGACGGTCGAAAAGGCCGCGACGATGCCTTCGGCTACGTAGTGGGCGGGCACCAGATCCGGCTTGAGGTGCGCAGCTTCGAGCGCTTTGCGCGTCGCGGGCCCGATGGCGCATAGGGTTGCCCGAATGGCGCGGGTGTCGAGCGGCGAAGCGTCCAGCCTTTCGAGAAAGAAGCGCACCCCGTTCGCGCTGGTGAAGACGATCCAGTCGTACTCGTGGAGTCGGGCGATAGCGGCATCGAGCTCCATCCAATCCTCCGGCGGCCGGATCTCGATCGCCGGTAACTCGATAATCTCAGCGCCAAGCTCGCGCAAGCGCCGGCTGAGTGAGGCCGCCTGCGCGGCCGCGCGCGTGACGACGACGCGTCGTCCGGAAAGAGGCCGAGCGAAAGGGTGCGTCATGATCGCGAAAATGATTCCAGAATTTCGTGTGCGCCGCCGGCCAGCAATTGACGGGCGGCGTTTCGTGCGATTTCAGCCGCCTCGCCCGGCGTCCCTTCCGCCCTGGTGCGTACTGCACGGCTGCCATCCGGTGCGACCACCACTGCGTGCAAGCACAAAGCGCTATTGTACTGTTCAGCGTAGGCGCCGATGGGAACCTGGCAACCCCCGCCCAGCGCTTCCAGTAAGGTGCGTTCGGCGGTCACCGCGGCGCGAGTGGCAGGATCGTCCAGCGCGGCACAGGCTTGCGCCGCCGGGCCTTCGCACAGGGTCTCGATGCCTAGGGCGCCTTGGCCGGGGGCCGGGCACATCTGCTCCGGAGTGAGGTATTCTGCGATCCTTCCCATCCACCCCATCCGATGTAGGCCCGCGGCCGCCAGAACCAAGGCATCGTAACGGCCGGCTTCCAGTTTCCGCAACCGCGTGTCCAGATTGCCGCGCACCGGCTCGATGATCAGATCGGGCCGCAACAGCTTCAGTTGCGCCGCGCGGCGCAGGGAACTGGTGCCGACGCGCGCGCCCGCGGCCAATTCCGCCAGTTTCCGTCCGACGACCACGTCCCTGGCGTCTTCGCGCCTAGGTACGGCGGCCAATCGGAGGCCCTGGGGTAACTCCACCGGGAGATCCTTCAGGCTATGAACGGCCAGATGCACGCGGCCTTCCAGCAGCGCCTGTTCGAGCTCGCGTGTGAACAGGCCCTTGCCGCCGATCTCGGGCAGGGGCGCGTCGGCGAGGCGGTCTCCCGTCGTACGGATGGTCTCGATGCGGCACTTGAATCCCAGGGTTTCGAGTCGCCGGCGCACCCACTCCGCCTGAGCCAAGGCCAGTTGCGATCCGCGTGTGCCGATGACCAGTTCGTTCATTCGTCGAGTCGGAAGATGCGACGGATAAGTTCGACAACCTCGAACCCATCGGGCCGGCCGGCCTGCCGTCGCAACTCGGTGATGGGACCGTGGGCGAGCTTGGCCAGGATGGAACGAGTGAGACCTTCGAGCGCGTCGAGCTGCTCGGGTGAAAGCGGACCGAGTCGGGAGCGGTAACGCGCGAGCTCGGCCTGCCGAATCTGTTCGAAGCGCTGCTGCAAGCCCACAATGGTCGGAGTAACCTCCCGGGCCTTCAGGCGCGCCACCATCCGCTCGACTTCCTCGGCGACGATGCGCTCGGCGAGCTGCGCCCGTTTACGCCGCTCCCCCATGTTGGCATCGGCTACGCGCTGCAGGTCGTCAATGTCGTACAGGAAGACGTTGTCGAGTTCGTTGACCGCAGGGTCCACATTGCGGGGCACCGCGATGTCAATCAGAAATACGGGCCTGTTCCTGCGCGCTTCCATCACGCGCCGCACCTGCTCCTTGCGCAGCAAATAAAAGGGCGCCCCGCTCGAGGTTAAAACGATGTCCATCTCCTGCAGCGCGTCGAGGAAGCGATCGTACTCGACCACGACGCCTTCGAAGGCCTCGGCCATGGCGCGGGCCCGTTCGAGAGTGCGGTTGGTGACGTAGATGCGAGTGACGCCGGCCGAGCGCAGGTGTCGCACGGCGAGCTCCGCCATCTTGCCCGCGCCTACGACCATGACGCGCCGCTCGGCAAGCGATCCGAAGATCTGCCGCGCCAGATCCACCGCCGTCGAACTGATGGAGACCGGGTTCTCGCCGATGCCCGTCTCCGTGCGCACGCGCTTGGCCACGCCGAAGGCGCGCGTAAGGATCGTTTCCATCCATCCCCCCACAGCGCCGTGCGCCTTGGCGGCCGCGTAGGCCGCTTTCAGCTGCCCCAGAATCTGAGGTTCACCCACGACCATCGAGTCGAGGCTGGCGGCCACACGGAACAGATGACGAATGGCTTCGGCATCTTCGAAGTGGTAGAGGTAAGGCGCAAGCCATCCGACGTCCACGCCGCGCCGTGCAGCGAGGAATTCCTCCACCACGGCTCGCGGATCTTCGCCATCCGGAGAGGTGACGGCCACTTCCACCCGGTTGCAGGTCGAAAGAATCAGACCTTCCGCGATGCCGGGCCGACGCAACAGATCCGTGAGCGCCTCGCCCAGCGAGCGCGCGTCAAAGGCCAAGCCCTCGCGCACCTCGACCGGAGCGCTGCGGTGGTTCAGGCCGGTGATGGAAAACTTCATGGCAGCAGCAGGTGACGAAGGCTGGTGTGCGCCGCCCATGTCAGCACGGAGCAGCCCACCAATGCCACCACCATCACGGCGGCCTTGCGCCCGCGCCAACCCGCCGTCGCACGCAGGAAGATCATCAGCAGATAGAGCGCCCAGGTACCCAGGGAGATCAGAATGCGCGGATCACGAATCCACCGCGTCCCGGACTCCACCGCAGCCCAGGTCGTTGCCGCCACCACGCCCAGCGTAATCATCACGAAACCAAGCGCCAGCCCGCGGCCGATCAGTTCATCCAGAGTCATCAGGGCAGGCGAGTCGGCCGAGAAAGGCAACGCCAGCTTCCGCTTGAGCTGGCGCTCGCGAACCAGATAGGCGATAGAAGCCACGGCGGCCACCGTCAGGGCGGCATATCCGGCCAGCACCAGCGCGACGTGCACCAGCAGCCAGGCGTCCCGTACGCCCTCGTCGGCCCAGCGCCCCACGGGCGAGCCCAGCGCGCCGATCAGCGTCAGCACGAAGACCAAGGGGAAAATGAACATGCAGAGATTCCGCACGCGGTAACGCCACCACACGAACACGTAGAGTAGGGCGCTGAGCAGCGCGCATAGCGAAGCCGACTGGAAAAAGTTGTTGGCGGGGAAGTGACCCGTGGCCACACCTTGTTCGACGAGCGAAACCGCGTGCAGAACGATGCCGACGCTGAAAGCGCCCAAAGCGATGGGAAACAGCCGGCTGGTGCGGCGCAGGGCGAGCAGCAGCGCGTGCACCAGTCCCACCGAGTAAAAGCCGGCCGCCGCTCGCAGCCAAAGAGTGCTCAGTTCGTGCATGCGGGAGGATGGTGGCCCATCCCGAGTCAGCTTTCATTATAAGGGACCCGAGGGCCGGCCTGTCCGCGACGCGCTTGGCCACCGGCTCGGGCGGCCTCCTCGACCGCCCCCCGGGCGCCGCAGACCTCGGGCCTCATGGCTACCGCCCGCTGTTGAGGCGCTTTGCCCTCGCGGGCCGGCGCAGGCCTGCGGCCGCCCGGGTGCGAAGGCGTCGCCGGTTGCGCTCCCCCACAGCAAACGTTCCTGAGGCCTCACGGCCACCTCCCAGGCTCGGACCCTGGGCGGGTTCCCTCGAGGTGCCGGGGCTTGCTCGCCGGCGGGCTTGACGCCCCCGCCCGGAGCGCGTAGACTGTCTCTAGGTGCAACTAACTTGCAAAAGACATGGAGGCCCTATTATGCTTTATTCTACGCAGCGCAACCCACGAGCCCCGCTTCCCAGGGGCCGGTTTGACCGCGCCCTTCTGCGGCTGGGGCTGATTCTGGCCGTTCCCTGCCTAGCCGTCGCTGGGGCGGATCCCTCCCCCGCTCGGCTGCACGGACGAGTGTTCGATCCCACCGGCTCGGCCATTCCGCGTGCGGCCATTACGGTGGTGTCCCTTACAGCCGGTGTCGAGTGGAGGACCGCTTCCGACGAGGAAGGCAGGTTTCGGCTCGAGGGACTGGGCCCGGGGGAATACCAGGTGCGTGTCACGGCCCCGGGTTTCGCGGATCGCTCCCTCGTGGTCCGGCTGGCGCAGGGGGTGGAGGCCGAGGTCGCGGTCACGTTGCAGCCCGCCGCCCTTCGCCAGGAGATCGTGGTTTTCGGCAACCGGGTTGCAACAAGCGCGAGTGAGATTCCGGGCGCCTTACACCTTGTACAGGCCGGCGACCTCGCCCAGATCCGTCCGTTCACGGTCGACGAGGTGCTGAGAAGAGTTCCCGGCGTCTTCGTGCGGCCCAATGAGGAAGGCTTCGGACTGCGACCGCACATCGGCATTCGCGGGCTGAATCCCACCCGTTCCTCCAAACTGCTGCTGCTGGAGGACGGTCTGCCTCTTGCGTACGCCCCCTATGGCGACAACGCGACTTACTACCATCCCCCCATTGACCGTTTTGAGAGCGTCGAGGTGGTCAAGGGCGCCGGACAAATCCTGTACGGACCCTCGACGATCGGCGGCGTGATCAACTACCTGACGCCTGCCCTTCCGGATCGGCCCACAGCTCAGTTGGTTCTGACCGGCGGCAACCGTGATTTTCTGAGCGGCCATCTGCGCGCAGGCGGTACGTGGGGGCGCACCGGCATTTTGGCCGACGCGACGCGCAAGCAGGGCGAAGGCGGACGCCGGAATACGCGCATCGGCTACTCGGATTTCAACTTCAAGCTGTCCACCGCCTGGGATCCCCGGCGGCTGCTTAGCCTGAAGCTCAATTACTACCGCGAGCGGTCGCAGGTGACCTACTCAGGTCTCACCGAGGAGGAATTCCGCATCGATCCCCGCCAGAATCCCTTCTTGTACGACCGTTTCTCGGCTGATCGCATCGGAGCCGCGCTTCGCTACTCGCAGAATCTCGGCCCGAGGTCGATGCTGACGGCGAGTCTTTACGGCTCGTATTTCGACCGCGACTGGTGGCGGCAATCGAGCAACTCCGCCCAGCGTCCGAACCGACGCGGCGATCCGGGTTGCACCGGCATGGCCGATCTGCTCACCACTTGCGGCAACGAGGGCCGGCTGCGCAGCTATTACAGTTGGGGCTTCGAGCCGCGCCTACGCCTTTCGCATCCGTTCGCCGGCTTTTCGAACGAAGCTGATCTGGGCCTGCGCGCGCACGTGGAGGACCAGGATCGGCAGCAGAAAAACGGCCCGCTGCCCTGGTCACGCGACGGCCGGCTGGCGGAGGATAACAAGCGCCGCACCGAGGCCTACTCGGGGTTTTGGCAAAACCGCTGGAGCCGCGGCGGCTTCACCTTGACGCCCGGCATCCGGTTCGAGCACGTGCGCTACTATCGCAACAACCGCCTGAACGGGGCCGTCGGCAGGACCCGGCTATCGGAGCTGATCCCGGGGCTTGGGATCTCGTTCGCTGCGGCCGGATTCACCGTGTTTGCCGGCGTACACCGCGGCTTTGCGCCGCCCCGGGTCGAGGACATCCTCACCAACGAGGGCGGCAGCGTGGATCTGGATCCGGAGCTCAGTTGGAACTACGAGTTGGGCGCCCGCTGGCGGCCCACCCGGCGCCTCTCGCTCGAAGCCACCGCGTTCCGCATCGACTACCGGAATCAGATCGTCCCCGCAAGCGTGGCTGGGGGCCTCGGCGCCACGCTCACCAGCGCCGGGCGGACATTGCATGAGGGAGTAGAGTGGTCCAGCCGCTGGGAGCTGCCCTCTTGGTTCGGCGCCCGCCACAGGCTCCGCCTCGACGCCGCCTATACCTCGCTGCCGGTGGCGAAATTTTCTGGCGCCCGTTACAGCTCGGCGCCCGGCTTTGGCACGGTTTCGGTGCGGGGCAACCGGCTTCCCTATGCCCCGCGCCACCTCTTTAGCGCCGCGCTCGTGTACAGCAACGTGGGCGGCATGAACCTTCTGGTCGAGGGTGCGGGCGTCTCCCGGCAGTTCAGCGACGACCTTAATACGACACTGCCGACTCCGGACGGCCAACGTGGTCCCCTTCCGGGCCACGTGCTGTGGAACGTCACCCTGAACTATCCGCTCGAAGGCCGCCAGGCCACGTTGTTTGTCACGGTCAAGAATCTTTTCGATCGTCTCGTCATCGTGGATCGCACTCGCGGCATCCTGCCGAGCCATCCCCGCCTGGTGCAGTTCGGGCTGCAGTGGAAGTGGTAGGCGGGCGACGCTGGGATTTTCGGTCAACCAACGCGATGACTTCAACGAACCGATCGGGAAACCGTGGGCCTTCAAAGTTTCCCCCCGGAGCTCGAGGTGAGCTTGGACGGTCGCGTCGCGCCGGGCGGAGGGTCCTCTCCGACGGCGGGCACGCGCGGCGCCTGGCTTGCGGAGTGCAGGACGTCTTCGGGGAAGCTCCCGGTCCCGCAGGACCACCTCGGGGCTGCTCGACTTTGCCGGGCGCCCGCATGGAAGTCGGCCCTGCACAGGATGCTTGCCGAATGGAAAGTGCGTCTGCTCCGGTCTCGCGCCGCTTCAAGGCCTGCGATCGGAGGGCGCGATCATGCCGCGGCGGGCGCCGAGCGAGCGTTCAACGAGGCTTGACTCGATTCAGTGCGAGGGTGCGCTTCGGGCGTCGGTCTCAGCGGTGCGGGATCAGCCGCTGCTTCGAGCGCTCGGCGAGGCTTCGCGCTCAGAGGTCCACTTGGAACTCGCTCCACTCGGTGACGCGTTTCTGGTAGATGGCTTCGCGGCCCAGGATGGCGGTGAGGGCGGCCGTAGCGCCCACCGTGATGTCGGCCGCGGGCGGCGCGCCGGTGCGTATCGATTCCAGGAAGGCGGCGATGTGCGCATCGCCTTTGCGTTCGGGCACGGTCTCGACGAGCTTCTGAGGGGTGGCCTTGCGCTCGCGCGGGTAGAAGACGGAAGCCAAAACATCCACGGCGCCTTTTGTTCCGTAGACGTAGAAGTACTGGCCGCCGCCGGGCAGGCCCGGCGGATGAAAGAACACCTGCGTGAAGGAAAGCTTGACGCCGTTGGCGTATTCGTAGCTCAGGGTGTAGCCGTCCATGCTGCTGCGGCCGGGGGGATCGTCCTTCCAGAGCAGAACGCCGCCGAACCCGGCCGCCCGTTCCGGACGCGAGCGAACGATCCAGTTGCAGATGTCCAGGTTATGGACGGCCATCTCGACAATGACGTCACCCGAGCGCTTCGCATCGAAGAACCAGTCGGCTGAAGGACCGTGATGATCGAGATCATCGGAAGCATGGCGCTGGGCTTTAACCATGATCACCTCGCCCGCCACGCCCTGGTGGATCTTTGCGATCGTGGCCTGAAGGCGTGGGTCTGAGCGGAGTTGCTGGCCCACCTGCAGGACCGTCCGGGCCGAACGGGCGGCCGCCAGCAGATCGCGGATCTCCGCCGGGCTGATGCCGACGGGCTTCTCCAGATAAACGTGCTTGCCCGCCTGGAGCGCAGCGATCGCCATTTCCGCGTGCAGGTCGCAGGGCGTGGCGATGAAGACCGCGTCGAGATCGCGTTGCTCGAGCAGACGGCGGTAGTCGGCGAAGGTGGCCGGCTGATGGTCGGCGGCCGCAGTGGCGGCCTTGTCCAGCCGGTCCGCTTTGATGTCGCAAAGAGCGGTCACCCGGGCGCCCGGCAGGCTCATGAAGGCCCGCATCAGGTAGAAGCCGCGATTGCCTGTGCCGATGAAACCGGCGCGGACGGTAGCCTGCTCCTGCCGGGCGAGGGCGCGCAGGCTGGCGGCGGTGGCGACAAGGAAATGCCTGCGTTGCATCGTACCTCACGATAGCAGGAATCAGCCCGCCGTGCCGGCGGCCTCTTCGAGCGCGGCCAGGGTCAGCTCGGCGGTGCGCCGCCAGGGGAACTGCGCCGCGCGCTCGGGACCTCGCCGACTGAGGATCGCACGCAGGTTTTCATCCTCGAGCAGCCGCGCGAGGGCGGCGGCGATTGCCTCTTCCGAATGCGGGTCGAACAGCAGGGCGGCGTCGGCGGCCAGGCTGGCCAAGGGTTCGATGTTCGAGCAGGCCGTGGGCAACCCGGCGGCGAGGGCTTCGAGTACGGGTAGGCCGAATCCTTCGAACTCCGAAGGATAGACGAAGGCCGAAGCCGCGCGGTAGAGCTCGTACAGGCGCCGGCGCGGGATCCAGCCCGTCAGTTCGACGCTCGTGCGGAGCCCGAGTGCCTCGATGCGCTGCTCGAGACGGCGTGCGTGGAACCCGCGCAAGCCGGCGATGACCAGCCGCACCCGTGGATGGCTGCGACGTATCCGCGCGAAGGCGGCCAGCAGACGATCCAGATTCTTGTGGGGATGCAGCGTGGAGACGCACAAGATCAGGGATGGATCCCGTCCGGGCGCACGTCCGTGGGCGAGCCGAAAAAAAGCCGGATCCACGCCCAGCGGGACGACGCGGACACGAGCTGCATTGACGCGGTAGTAATGCAGGAAGTCGGCCCGCGTGGCATCCGAGTCGGCGAGGATCAGCCGGGAACGATGCGCGGCCAACCATAGGAAGAGCCGCCAGAACGGAAGATCGAACCGGCGGAAATACTCCGGGTGGCGCTTGTGCTGGAGGTCGTGAAAGACGGTGACGGAGGGACAAGGCGCGAGGACGGGCGCGGTAAAGCCTGCATTGAGCAGGACGTCGAGCCTGTGAAACGCGGCGCGCAGGGGCAGGACGGTTTGCTCCCAGATCAGACGGGCCGGACGCAGGCGGGCCGGCACGGGCTCGCGTACGTAACGGAAATTGCTGCGACTCGGGCACAGGCTTGCATCGGTTTCACGGCAGGCGAATACCACGTACCGGTTCTCTTGATCCAGCTCCGCCAGAGCCTGGAGCAAGTTGCGCAGGTAGATCTCGGTTCCCCCGACTCCTCCCGGGATCAGATACAGCGCGTTGACGCCGATGCGCAGCGCCATGCTACCGCTTCCGCCGCGCGGCCAACGCCTGCTCGAGCGCCTGGCGCGCGGCCGGGTTGCGGGGATCCAGTTCCAGGGCACGCCGGTACTCGGCAATCGCCGCCTCCTGCGAGCCGGCGCTCAGGTATACGTTGCCGCGGTAGACATAGGTCATCGTGAAGCTGGGATCGAGCGAGGCGGCCAGATCGAGCTCCTTGAGCGCTTCCTCCCGCCGACCTTGTTTGGCGAGCACCATGCCGATCAGGGCGTGCACGTGAGCGGTGTTTTCGAGCCTGGCGGCCGCTCGCAGCTTCTCGAGTGCCTGGTCGAAGTGGCCCGCGCACTCGGCGGCCAAGCCCCAATCCACCAGCAGGCGGTAGTCCGTCGGCCCCAGCCGTGCGGCATGCTGGAAATGCTTCAGCGCCTCTTCGCAGCGGCCCTGCTGGTAGAAGGCGTAGGCGAGATGGAAGCGCGGACGCTGCTTGCGCGGCGATTTGGCCGCCGTATCCTGCCACAGCGCGATTTCGTCCGCCCAGAGCCGATTGCGGTTCCAGGTGAGGACTGCGAGCACGCTCAGCCAGAGGGCGAGCACGGCCGCCAGCTTCACCGCGCTGGTGCGCCAGCGGCCGAGCGGCTCCGCCAAGGCGAGAGCCAGCCAGGGTATAGCCAGATACATCCGCCGCTCGGCCACCGGATCCGCGATGGGGACGATCGAAGACGTGGGCGCGAGCGTCACCAGCGCGCAGGCCAGCCCGTAAGAGGCCAGCCGAAAGCGCTTCCGGGCCGCAACGATGAAGATCACCAACACGGCCAGGCCCATCAGACCCCAGAGCGCCCCATGCTCCAGCAGGGTCCGCGACACAGGAAAGTCATAGTCGAGGTTCTGCCCGTAGGGCAGCAGGAACAGCCTCAGGTACAACCACAGGGCGCGACACTGCGTGAAGAAATACTGGTACCAGTTGAACTCGCGCACACGGAAGCCCGCCGTGTCGCTGGCTGCCAAAACGCCCCAGACGAAGCGCGCCGCCGCGGCCGCCGCCACCGCTAGGGGCAGATAGAGACGCCAGTTGCGCCGCACGCCCTGCCGGCCGGAGTTCCAGTACAGATCCGTCAGAAGCAGCACGGCGACCAGCGAAGCCGTGTGTTCCTTGCTCAGCACCGCGGCGCCGTAAAGCGCGAGGACTGCCATGGACGCGGTCCACGAGATCGCGGGCATCCCACGAAGCACGAAGAGAGCCGCGGCTGCGAAGAAAAACAACCCGCTCAGCACCTCCGAGCGTCCGGCAATGTAGGCCACAGATTCGGTCTGCAGAGGATGCCACAGGAACATCAGCGCTACGAAGGCGGCCGACAGGGTGCGGCGGACAGGCTCGAGGCCCGCTCTTTCCAGCAACCTGCGCGCGATCAGCCAGACGAAGAGTGCGGCAAGGAAGTGCGCCAGGACGCTGAAGAAATGGTACGCGTAGGGCTCCATCCCGGCCATGCGGTAATTCAACCAGTAGCTGAGCATCAGCACGGGACGGATGTACCCCAGCCAGGAGCGCAGGGGGGCTTCCTGCAGCCCTGGGTCGGTGAACGGCAGGTAGAGGTCGTCGAAAAGGAACGGCCCTCGCAGCGCCGGTCCGTAGATTTCCATCAGGATCCAAAAAGCGATGGCGACAGCGCCCGCGTAAATCGCGCGGCGGCTGCGGGGAGGGGCTGCGGACCGGTCCGGCCGGGCAGCCTTCTCAACTTTTCGCGCCCGTTTGGCCATGCAGGCTTTCCAGCCGATATTCGAGGATCGCCAACCGTTGCGTGAGCGCGATGTTGGCGTCCTTCAGATCGGAGATGATCACCGAGAGTCGGAATATGACCAACAGGAAGAGCATGCCGATGATCAGCAGCAGCGCCAGCGGCGGGTTGGCGATGCCCATCCATCCGGCCAGCGTTTGCAGCGCCGCCGGCCACCGCGACAGCAGCAAGAGGGCCAGCGCGGCGCCGAACCAGCTCACGGAGTACTCGACGCGGATGTGCTGTCGCCGAATCGAGAAGAGCACCAGCGCCAGCAGGGCCAGGCTCATGCCGGCAGTGAAATCGAGCAGCTCGTCCATCGCATCCTCCCCGGGCGCGAGGCCTTAGCGCCTGCGCCGCTCGTACTTGAGCACGTTGACGAAAACCCCCAACAGGACGTGGATGATGTAGTAGAAGGATTTCAGCACGGTGATCGTGCTCCGTCCCGCCATGCGCGGGCGCATCCGGCAGGGAACCTCCTTGAAGCGGAAGCGGCGGCGCTGCAGCACCACCAGCGCCTCGATCTCCGGGTATTCCAGCGGGAAGCTTTTGCTGAAGACCTGCAACGCCTCGCGATTGACGCCGACGAAGCCGGAGGTCGGGTCGTAAACCGGCTGGCCCAGGATCGGACGGAGCACGAAGCGGAAGAAGCGGATGCCCAAGCCGCGGACTAGGCTGGAAGGCGCTCCGTCGCCTGCGATGAAGCGGGAGCCGATCACCATCTGGCAGCCGCTCGTCTTAAGGGCTTCGTAGATGGCCGGGATGTAGCGCGGATCGTGCTGTCCGTCACCGTCGGTGCGGATCACATACTGGTAGCCGAGCTCGTAGGCCAGCTTGTAACCGGCCTGGACGGCGCCGCCCAGCCCGAGGTGGTAGGGCAGCGAGAGCACTTGCGCGCCGGCTCGCCGGGCCACGGCCGCGGTCTGATCCAGCGAACAGTCGTCAATGACCAGGACGTCGACGCCCGGCAGAACCTGCCGAATTTCCTCCACCACCTGCCCCACGGACGCTTCCTCGTTGTAGGCGGGCACAATGATCAGCAGCCCGTCGGTAGCGGCGATCGTCATAGCGCAGCGACCTCGCGCGGCGTGATCCAGTGCGCCCGCAGGAGCGCGCGGAACTCCTGCCTGCTGATGCGAGCGTTTCCCAACACCTGTCGCCGTTTCCTCAACAGCGCGCGCAGGTGGAACAGCAGCGCGAAATGGGCCCGCGCGACCAGGAAGGCCGTCTCCAGCGGATGATGACCCGCGGCTCGGAACTGCGCAGCCAACCCTTCGTTTCCCAGCATGGCCAACAGGTGCCAACCGTATCGCGCAGCGCTGAAGAACGGCGCTTTCCAGAGCATCTGCGTCGGGTAGTTCTTCAGCAGCACGAAGAGCCGGTTTCGCTCGACGTAATAGGCTTTGAGCCGCGAGGCGCGGCCGGCCGTTTGCGAGTAGCTGTGCTCGACCACGGCGTCAGGTACGTAAAGGCACTTCCAGCCCGCCCAGCGCGCGCGCAATCCGAGGTCGGTGTCTTCGCAATAAAGGAAGAAATCCTCGTCGAAGAGGCCGACGTCTTCGAGCATCTCGCGCCGGTAGAGAGCGGCGCAGGCGCTCGGGAAGAGGACCTCCTCGCGTCGCGCGTAGCGGGCCGGCGGCTGAAGCTGACCGCGCTGCTTGCTGGTGCCGTCGCCGGAAATCAGCATCCCGGCGGAATCCAGCAGCTCCCGGCCCGCCAGGCGAATCTGCGAGGCGCACATGCCGACGCCGGGTTCGGAGTCGATTGCGGCGACCAGCCGCTCGAGCCAGTCCGGGCGGGCCACGGCGTCGTCGTTGATCGTGGCCAGATAGGGTGCGCGCGAGTCAAGGAAAGCCGCGTTCACAGCCGCGCCGAAGCCGCGGTTGCTGTCGAACTCGATGATGCGGGTGGCCAGCCGCGCGGCGGCGCTTTGGCGCACCAGGCCGTTCCCGCTGTTGTCGACGATGACGATCTCCACGCCGCGCTGCGTCTGTCGGTCCAGCGCGTAAACACAGTCCAACAGCGCCGCACCGGCTGCGAGGGTCGGCACCACGACCGTGACCACGGGATCCGACAACCAACCGATTGTACACGAACGGGATGCGGCACTTGACGCAACCGCCGGCGCTCGCCCATGCTGGATGAGACGGCGCGCGGACGCCGCCGGCTTCGGAGGCATGTGGAGATGGCACGAGTCGAACTGAAGATCGGCGATAGTGTAGTCCAGGCGGAGTTCAACGACACCGCGGCTGCCCAAGCCATCCTGAAAGCCCTCCCCATCGAAAGCACGGGCAATTACTGGGGCAGCGAGTTTTACTTCCCCATTCCCGTCAAACTTCGGCCCACTGCGGACGATGTAGAGGTGGTGGAGCCTGGCACGGTGGCATACTGGCCGGCGGGCTCCTGTCTGTGCGTATTCTGGGGACCGACGCCGGCCAGCCAGGGCAGCGAATGCCGGGCGGCCAGCCCGGTCACGGTAGTCGGCCGCGTATTGAACCCGGAGGTGCTGAGCAGCCTCAAGGGGCGCAAGGTACGGGTCGAACGAGCGGCGGAGGGCGGCCCGAGCGCCTGAGCACCTCGTCGCGCTGGGGCAGTCGTGTACGCCGGGCCGGGGCGCTGGGTTTCCCCGTTAAAGAGGCTAGGGGAAACGGCCGATAAGCATTGAGGGGCGGTTCCGCCCCGAGGAGCAAGGCCTTGAAGATCCACGACGCGTACTTGCAGAGCACAGGTGCCTCGCAACCAAAGCCCACCGAGCAGACGGGCGCCACCGCCCCGGCGCGCCCGGAATCCCCGCGCAGGACGGAGCAGGCTGCTTCCGACAGCGTGGGTCTTTCGGAGTTGTCGGTGCGGCTGCTGGAATTGGCCCGGGTGGAAGACCCCCAGCGTGCGGCGCGGATCGAGCGTCTCGCACTGGAAGTTCGCAGCGGCCGCTACCAAGCAGATCCTTTGGCGGTTGCTCGCCGCATCGTGGACGAGGCCCTTGAGAGGCAGTGATGGCCCCGACGCCGCCGTGTGAGGAAGTCGTGTTGCGCCTGGAGCGGGCCTGCCGGCGCTTGTTGACCCCCTGCCCGGAGGCGCTCGAAGAGGCGGCGGCCGAACTCGAACGCGCGGAGAGTTGCCTGCGGGAATTCGCGGGCGCCGCCCCGGCGCCGTGCGCGCCGCAGCCCCCAATTCTCCGTGAACTGCGGCGGTTGACGAGACTCGCCGAGCTCCTGCTCACGAATGCGGAGACGTTGCAGTCGGGCTGGGCTCGCTGGTTGAGCGTCATGACGGGAGGTTACACGGCCCAGGGGCAGCCGGCCGCGCTGGAATCGGCGCCCAGCGTCGTCATCGAGGGCTGAGGAGGCGCGATGGCGGGCTTCCTATCTTCACTGGGCGCCACGGCGGGCGCGCTGAGGGCCTTCGAGAAGGCCCTGACCGTCGTGCAAAACAACGTGGCAAACGCCCTGACTCCCGGCTTTGCCAAGCAGCGGCTTTACCTGGAGGCCCTGCCTTTCCAGCCCGATCTCGGATTTCCGGGCGGGGTTCGCGCCGAGCGGATCGAAAGCGCCCGACAGCAGTACGCCGAGCAGGCCGTGCGCGCCCGCCAGTGGGCATGGGCGAGAGCCGAGGAAACGGCCGCCCAACTGAGCCGAATCGAGGGATTGTTCGACGTCTCCGGCCAGATGGGACTGCCGAAAGCGATCACTGCGCTGTTCGAGGCTTTTTCGGCCTGGACGGTTGCCCCCAACGACACCGTTTCCCGCCAGGCGATCCTGGAGCGCGCCCGCGAGCTGGCGGACCGTTTTCGCGAAACCGCCTCCGCCTTGACCCAGATCTTTTATCAGACCTCAAGCCGCATCCAGAACGAGACCGCGCAGATCAACCGGACGGTCGCTCAGATTCGCGAGCTCAACGTACTCTACCGGCAGGACATTCGTAACCTGCAGGATCCTTCGCTGGACGCGCGGCTGCACGCTCTGCTGGAGGAGCTGGCGCAGGTCGCCGATTTCACCGCCATCCGGCAGGAAGACGGTTCGGTGACGATTTTGCTCGGAGGGCAGACGCCGCTGTTGGTAGGCGAGGAGCAGTTCGAGATCGCGGCGGACGTCTCCAGCGCGCAGGCGCGCATCCTGGACTTCGCAGGCCGCGACATCACAGGACAGGTCACCCAGGGACGGCTGGGCGCGATCCTCGATTTTCGCAACCGCGTGTTGCCGGAGCTCACGGCCGGCGTGAACCGGCTGGCGGCGGGTTTGGCGGACCGCATCAACGAGGTCCTGGCCGGAGGGATCGATCGCAACGGACAGCCCGGGGCCCCGCTTTTCGCATACGATTCGCCCGAGCTGGCGGCCTCGACTTTGCGGGTGACCCAGATCAGCCCGGACCAACTGGCGGCGGCCGCGCCCGACGCTCCGGGCGGAAACGGCAACGCGCTGGCGCTGGCGGCCTTGGCCGAGTCCGCCGAGCTGGACGGCTTCAGCTTCATGGGCTTTTACGGCTGGATTGCCCGCCGAGTGGGCAGCGCACTGGAGGACGCACGCGAAGGGGCCGAGCAGCAAAAGCAGATGCTGCTTCAGACCCAGTGGCTGCGCGAACAGGCGCAAGCCGTCTCCCTCGACGAAGAGGCCGTCAACCTGGTGCGGTTCCAGCGTGCCTACGAGGCGGCCGCCCGAATGATAAGAGCCATTGACGAACTGTTGGAGACCGTCATCGGGATGGTGCGCTAAGGCCGACACGGGATGATACGCGCGATTGACAACCTGGGCGAACGCTTCCTGGCGGATCTCGAAAGGCTCCAGCAGCGCATCGACCGCCTTCAGCGGCAGGTCAGTTCCGGGTTGCGCGTGGCCAGCCCCTCGGACGCGCCCGATCAGGTGGGCGAGATCCTCGTCGTGCGCGCGCGTCTGGACCTGACCGTGCAGCTCCGGCTGAATCTGGGCCGTGTCAAAGCCGAGGTCGATACCGCCGAAAAGGCGCTGCAGTCCGCCGTGAAGGTGCTCGAGCGGGCGCTGCAGCTGGGCGTTCAAGGCGCTAATGCCACGCAGACGCCTGCCACTCGTGAAATGCTTGGCACGGAGGTGCGCGCCCTGCTCGAACAGATGGTGGCGCTGGCCGCCACGCAGGCCGAAGGCCGGTACCTGTTCAGCGGGGATCAGGATCAGACGGCGCCTTACACGCTGGATCTCGATGCGCCGAACGGAGTGAGCCCATATCAGGGCGCTTCCTCGACGCGCGAAGTGATGCACCCGGCCGGCACTCGGTTCCGCGTGGCCCGCAGCGGCGCCGAAATCTTCGACGACCCGGAGGCAAGCGCCTTCGCTGCGCTGAACGCCCTCAGAGTGGCGCTTGAGAACGGACCCGCAGCGGCCCCGGGCGAGCCCGGCTACCAGGAGCAATTCGCCGCCCAAACGGCCGCCATCGAGCAGGCCCTCGCAGCGCTGCGCAACGCGCATGCCCATCTGAACGTGCAGCTCGGCTTCTACGGCGCGGTGCAGAACAAGATCGAAGAAGCGACCGCCTTCGCGGTGCGCATCGAGGTGCGCGAGCAGAATCTGCTCAGCGTGCTGCGCGACGCGGATCTGGTGGAAGTCGCGCTGGCGCTCAGCCAGGCCACCATGCATCAGCAGGCGGCGCTGGCGGCTCGGGCCAATCTGCGGCGCGGGAGCCTCTTCGATTACCTGGGTTGAGGCCGCCTCCGGCGACCGCGCCGCAGCCGAGGAGGGCCGGCAGAATAGTCCTCAACGGTGCTCGCCCGCTGGCGCCGTCGCGCCCGAACTCGGGCTCGAGCTGAAACTTGGGGTGGCTCCTGCACAGCGAGCCCGTGGATCGCTTAGGCGTTGCGCCTTTGCGGGTAATTCGGGATCATGCCTGAGGGGATGTCCGACGGGTCTGCGTCCCGTTAAATTTTCTCCGCCTATGGCGCACAAGGCGCATGAAAAGGCATGAAGCAGCGAGGGTGCCTCCCCGTTGCGGAAGGTCCCGCTCGAAGGCTGGTGCAACTGCACGGCGCGGGCCGAGTGCGCGTATTGCTGAAACCCGGCCGGTGGCCGGGCGGCGACCAGCAACCACCGGGGGCTGCCGGGGCATCATAGGCCTTGCCCACTCGCGCTCGTGGCCTCGCGCAGCCCTACCCGGGGGAGGAGCGGCGGTCGCCGAAGAAGACGAGTGGCATTCGCCCAAGAAGAGTTTGGGCGGAAGCGGAGGCGTCCCGCTGGAGCGAAACTGCCGAACAGAGCCGGGCTCAGCTCGGAGCCACGCCGGGAAGCTGCGGCAATCCGAGCAGCTGTCGCCGCAGCATGTCCATGGCCGTCTGGGCGGCGAAAGCGCGCACGCGCTCGCGATCACCCAGGAAACGGAACTTGCGCGCCAGAGCCCCTTCCGAACCGGCCAGCGCGATGAAGACGGTGCCCACGGGCGTGGATTCGGTGCCGCCGCCGGGCCCGGCGACGCCGGTTACCGCCAGGGCGTAAGTGGCCGCTGTGCGAGCGCGCGTCCCTTCGGCCAGCGCCCGCGCCACCGGTTCGCTGACCGCCCCGTGCTCTCGTAGCAGGTGCTGAGGCACACCGGCCAGCGCGCTCTTCAGCGCGTCCGTGTACACCAGAAAACCGCCCACGAAATACGCTGAACTGCCCGGCACGGAAGTAATCCTTTGGGCAAGCAAGCCGCCGGTGCAGCTTTCGGCGACGGCCACTGTGGCACGGCGCTCGGCCAGCAGCCGGCCGAGCACGACTTCCATGGGTTCGCCGTTCGAGTAGATGCGGTCGCCGAGGACGGCCTCGATCTGGCGCCCGGCTTCCTCGACCAGGGATTGCGCCTTGGCTTCCTCTTCACATCGCGCCCGCAGGTGGACCTGAATGTCGCCCGGGGCGGCCAACACCGTGGTGGCGAGGTCTGCGTAGCGTTTGTAGATGGGCGCGATGCGCTGGTCGAGATCGGATTCGGCGATGCCGGCCACGCGAAACGTGAGCGTGCGGATGGCCAGAGGAGGCCCCAGGGCGCGCAGCCGCGGCCGCACTTGATCGGTGAACATGGGCTTCAGCTCGCCTGGAGGACCGGGCAGGAGGACGACGGCGCGGCGCTGCTCGCGGATCCACTGGCCCGGCGCAGTGCCGACCCCGTTCGGCAATACTTCCGCGCCCTGGATCACGTACGCCTGGCGGCGATTGATTTCCGCCATCACGCGGCCGGCGCGGCGAAACCGCTCTTCGATCGCGGCGAGAATCTCGGGTTGGAAGACGAGCTCGCGGCCCAGGGCATCCGCGACAGCCTCGCGCGTGACGTCATCCTCGGTCGGGCCGAGTCCGCCCGTGACCAGCAGCAGCGGCGAGCGCTCCCACGCTGCCCGCACCGCCTCCGCCAGCCGCCGGCGATCGTCGCCGATGACCATCTTGGCCACGACCTCGATGCCCAGCTCATTGAGTTGCGCGGTCAGCCACAACGAGTTCGTATCGATGCGTTCGGGTGTGAGTAGCTCCGAACCGACAGCAATGATTTCCGCGTCCATCGCTCAGAAGAGCGGCAGGCCCTTGATGCCCACGTCGACGCGATAGAGCGCGCTGTTGGTGGCCAGGATGAGCGATCGCGAGGGCGTGAAGGCGAGCCCGACGATATTGGGACCCGAGAGAAACAGCTCCGCCTTGCGGTCCGGTGTGATGCGTACGACGCCCTTGCGGCCTCCGATGGAAGCGGCTACGTACAGACGGCCCTCGGCGTCGAAGGCCAATCCCTGGGGGCGCCCCAGCCCGCGGTAGAAGACCTCGACATCGCCGGCCGGCGAAATCCGGTACACGCAATCGAAGCTGGAGGTCGTCGGGCCGGTCACATAAAGATAGCGATCCGGTCCGAAGGCCAGATGGTAAGCGGAGATCGAAGGCTCCAGCGTGGCGAAAACATAGATCTGCCGCGAGGGACTGATCTTGAAAATCGTCCCCTGTCGGTCACCCACGTAGAGGCTGCCTTCGTCGTCGAAGGCCAACCCGGTGGCCACGCCCATGCCCTCCACGTAGACCGACATGTTCCCCGACTCGGTGGCTTGGTACACCATGCCGTCGTACCGGCTGGAGATGTAGAGCAGCCCGTCGCGATCCATCGCTAGGCCGGTGGCGTTCATCAGATCGGACAGGAAGGGCTTGAGTCGGCAATTCAGATCCAACTTGTAGACGGAGACCGGCGTTTTCTGACCGCGCGAGCCGCTGAAGGTCGTGTAGATGTTGCCGACGCGATCCACCACGGGATTGGCCACCGGATGCACGCCGTCGGCGATCTGGATGCCGATTTCGCAGGTCCACGGCGCGCTGGCCGCTTCGCCGTTCTCCACGATCAGTTCGCCCACGGCCGCGCCTTCGGGCACGCGCGCAATGATGAGGGACTCCGAACCGATGATCACGGGCGCTGCGACGTCGCCAAAACGCACCTGAGGTCGCTGTTCGGCGCGGGCCAGGTTCTTGCCGCGGATGTGGAGCTCTCCGCCGGCGATCGCCGCGGAAGGGTTGACCTCGGTGATCTGCGGTCTGCCCTCTGTGTTCTTTCTAGATGCCATTGTCAATAAAGATTGAAACATCCTGCCAGTTGCAAAACAAGCGCCGCGTAGAGGCCGGCGACAACGTCGTCGGCCACGATGCCGATCCCGCGGGGCAAGGTCTCGGCCTGTTTGACGGGCACTGGTTTGACGATATCAAAAAACCGGAACAGCAGGAAGACGGCCGGCCAGACAGCGCCTTCGAGTCGCACGGCGCCAGCCAGGGCCACCCACTGGCCGAGCACTTCATCGACCACCACCTGCCTGGGATCCCGCTGGCCCCTCGACTCCGCCTCGCGGCTGGCGGCCCAGACTGCCGGCGGAAGGCAGACCCCCGCGAGCACGGCGAAATGCCACGGCTGCCAGGCTGCATAACGCGCCAGCAACCAGGCCAACACGGTCGCGCAGGCCGAGGCCGCGGTTCCCGGCGCCTTCGGGGCGTACCCGCAGCCGAACCAGGTGGCCAGCCAGCGCGCCGCCGGCGGGGCTTTACTCAGATTGGCCATCTGCCTCATCGCCTACCGCACCTGCTCGCTCCACAGTTTCCTCCGGGGCCAACGGAGTCGAGATCACGTACCGTTCGTCCAGCCAGTTGCCTAAGTCGATGAGTTTGCAACGCTCGCTGCAGAAAGGCATGTAGGGGTCTCCGAACGCCACCGGCTTCTTGCAGATCGGGCACTTCATCGCGCGATGTGGACCAGTTCAGGCCAGGCCTGGCGCTGCGGTTGCTGTTGGCGGGGCTCCGGGGCCAGCAGCGTGCCTACCAGGTCGTAGTCGTGTGCGCGCGTAATCCGCAGCGGTCGGATCTGGCCCCTCGCGGGCAACGGACCTTCGACGTCGTTGATCAGGCATACTCCGTCGATTTCGGGCGCTTGTGTGGCCAGCCGTCCCTGCCACAGCAGGTCGCTTTCGGGCGAGGGGCCCTCGACCAATACGGGCAGCTCGCGTCCCACCAGAATGCGGTTCCAGGCTCGCGAGATCTTGCGTTGGATCGCCATCAACCTGCGCTTGCGGTTGTAAATGGTGCGGCGATCCACCTTGCCCGTGAGCCGGAAGCTGGGCGCACACTCCTCGTCCGAATAGCCGAATACACCCACGTGCTGGAAGCGCGCCGCTTCCAGAAAGCGACAGAGCTCTTCGAAATCCCGTTCGGTTTCGCCGGGGAACCCGACGATGAAGGTGCTACGCAGTGCGATCTCCGGCACCGTGCGGCGCACACGCTCGATCAGGCGCAGAAAGCGCTCTGCCGAACCGCCGCGGCGCATGCGCTTGAGAACCGCCGCGCTGGCGTGTTGCAGGGGCAGGTCCAGGTACGGCACGATCCTGGAGTGGGCGGCCATTACCTCGAGCAGGCGCTGAGTTACCCGATTCGGGTACGCGTAAAGGAAGCGAATCCAGTATTCGCGCTCGGCGGGCAATTGCGCCAGTCGCTCGAGCAGCAGGGCCAACCCGTCGCGAAGGCCGAGGTCCTCGCCGTAGCCCGTCGAATCCTGCGCAACCAGAATGATCTCCCGCACGCCCCGCGCCAGCAGGGAGGCCACTTCTGCTTGCACCGATTCCGGGCGTCGGCTGCGGTAGCGCCCGCGTAACCGGGGAATGATGCAGAACGAGCAAGTGTGATCGCACCCTTCGGCGATTTTCACATAGGCGTAATGCGCGGGCGTGGCCTGCAAACGGGGAGCGTGTTCGTCGTAAAGATAGGGCGTCTGAGACGGCGCCGCTTGCCGTCCCTCGCACGCTGCGACGATCTGCTCGACCTGGTTGGTATCGAGAACGGCGTCGACCTCGGGTATCTCGCGGCGAATCTCATCGCGGTAACGCTCGACGAGGCAACCCGTCACGATGAGACGCTGGACGCAACCGCTCCGCTTATAATCGGCCATCTCCAGAATGGCGTTCACCGATTCCTGGCAAGCCGGTTCGATGAAGGCACAGGTGTTGACCACGAGAACGTCCGCTTGCCCGGCGTCGGAGACGATCTGATGGCCGCGCTCCACGAGGCGGCCCATCATAACTTCGCTGTCGACGAGGTTTTTCGGACAACCCAGACTGACGAAGCCGATTTTCAAGGCTGATTCCTGCGGCAGGCGGTCCAGTACTCAGCATAACATGCAGCTTGCGCCCTTAGCGGCGCGGGCGCTCAGAAACCGTCCATGACTCGCCCGAGCTTAGGGTCCGCACGCGGATGCGCGTCTTCTCATGGGCGCGGATCGCTCCGGGGCGATCCGTGCTCACGGGCTGCAGGCGCTATCGCCTCGTGCGGCGATTCCAGCGGCCGTCGTTCGCCCGAACGCAACTAAATCAGGAACCAGACGCGGATATGGTACGGATACGTTACCGGTCAGCGGTCCGATACGGCGAATTACTGCTGGAAAAGCTTCAAGTATGTCCTTATAATGTTCCGGAGAGCGGCGCACGGCTCCATGCCCTGTCATTATTGCGGCAAGCCGATTCCAATTACCCGGCGGCTCAAGGACCCCGATTTTTGCTCGGACGAGCACAGGGAGCGCTACAACGAGCTTGCGAAGCAGGCGTTGCGACGGCTCATGGAGGCGTCCCCTACGGCACGAAAGTCCCGCGAAACCGCGCCTTCACAAGAGCCCGAAGCGAAGCCTACCGCTGTGCCGCCGCGGGAGTCGGTAGCGGAAGCGGCCCCACAGCCGCCCGTCTTCGAAACCACTCCGCCGCGGACCTCGGCCGAGCCGGAGGTCGCTCCTTCCTTCACGCACACGAGCGCCGGGCCGCGCGTGCCGGAGCCGTCCCGCCGCGCGGGCGCTCGCCCCCTCCAGCCGTCGCCTTCACGCCTCAGCTCGCGCTTCGCCGAGGCCCGGGCTTCGGCCTTCCGGGGCACGGTACGCATTCCGCGTCACCGGGGTGGTTTGGTCACGATCCATCGCTTGCCCTACGCCGTCGAGCTGACCCTTCCGCCGCCGGGAGCAGTCGCGAGGGAGTACGAGAGTCGCGCCTGCGCTGCGCGCTGGACGCCGCTGCAGGCACGCTTTCCCTCTAGTTTAGGGGCGCCCGGCAGCCCAGTCACTGTCGCACAGGCCGGGACGGTCGCCCTGAACCCCGGCGGTCCGTTTGCTTCGGTTATGGCGGCCTTGTCCGCGCAGCCGCGGATTGCCACGCGTCGTCCGTGGCTGCCACACACCGCCCCGCCACAGACGCGAACGGCCTTGGGGCTTGCGTTGCCGCTGCCCGTGGCGATTCCAGGCCCCCGCCGTTATGCAGCGGCTGAGGTCTCTGGGATGGCGCTCCCGTTGGGCACTACGCAAGGGCCGCTGCTCGGCGTGGTACGGTCGCCGCAGTTGCGAGCTTCCGCCACGGCGCTCTCTCCTGCGGGCCCGCGAGACGTCCGTGCCGCCCCGAGGGATTCGGGCGCCGGAGAAAGCGGATCCGGGCCGGCGCGACCTTCGCTACCGCTCCAGCCCTTGCGTCCGATGTTACCGGCCACTACTTTTCCGCGTCCGATCGCGGCGCTCGCTCGGGCGGAAATGCGGGAGCTTTCGCCGACGCCTATTCAAGCAGTGGCTGAGGCAAGCGAGGCTGTTGCGCGCAGCCTCGGCCCGTCGGTATGGTCCCGCCCAAAGCGCGCTGCCGGGTTGGCGGCAGCCAGACTCGGATTGGCGCCTGTACTGCCAGTGTTCCCGGCCGCGGCGAAGTCGGCTGCACAAGGGCGCGAGGCCACCGGTCGACTGAGAAGTCCGGCGCTCGCGTGTCCCACAAGTTCGCTGATCGCCGCGGGCAGCCTGCCGGCGGCCGGATGCCTCGTGCCCGCCGTTACGCGTCCTGCCGGTGTTCTCTCGCTCGGAGCGTCAGGCGGCACCGCGCTGAGCGTGAGCATATTCCTGCCCGATTACACACCCACCCCCGCGCTGCACCGGCCCGAACTCGCGCAAGCCCCGCCCCTGGCCTTAACCACGGTGGGGCGCCCCGCAGCGAAAACAGCGGTAGAGAAGGGAGGCGCCTGGGCTTTCCCGACGGGGAGCGTGGATCTGTCAATCTCTGCCACCACGACCGTGGGGATAGCGGCCCGTTTGCCGGTTGCGCCGCTGACGCTCCGCAGTCTTGGACGCGCGTTGCCCGGCGCGGTCGCAGAGCCCATCCCGGCGACCTTCCGGTGCCCCGCATTCGAGGTGCATGTCCCCAGAGCGGAGTTTCGCCCGCGAGTGGGAGCGCTGCCGTGGGCTGAGCTTGCTCGGTTGTCGCTTCCTCCGATCGCGCCTTGGGGTGCTGATTTTGGGCAGCCTCCGACAGAGAGAGCGTTTCGCCCCGCTGCTTTCAGTACGCGCGCTGTGTCGAGGGTTTCCGTCCCGGTTCCTCGGGCGGGCCTGTCGCGCGCTCCTGAGATCCGTCCCGCGCCGCCCGGCGCCATTGCACGGTCGCCCGAGGATAAAGCTGAGGCATGGACCGCTGGCGCGGCCGGCTTCGGGCCTCGCATCCGGTTGCCGCAGCCCGCGTGCACCCTGCGGCGCCCGGTTGCACCGGCCGCGCGTGCCTGCCTGGCTGGCACGGAACCGGAACCCGCGAAGCCCCCCGTGGCGATGGATATCGGGACTTGGCGTTGGCAGGTGGGCCCGCCGCGGTTGCCTAATGTTGCGACTGCCCCAGTGACTGCCGTCGGCGCGGTGGCCATCGCCGAGGCCAAGCGAGGGCGTGAGCTCGAGCCACTCCGCAATCTCGCCTTGCCTGCGGCGGCGTCGGTCGCGAGCCCCGCAATCAAACTCCTTTTGACCGCATCGCCCCTTACTGTCGCAAGGGCATGGACCCAACCGCCGGCGGCCGCACCGTTGCGCGAGCCCAAAGTGGCCCCGGTCCGGGATCCACGTCTCGAGCAAGGTCGGGCATCCTTCACGCCTGCGGGTCCGGGTCCTGTACTGCGCGCTTCCGGCCTGTCAGCTGCGGCCGTCCATTCGTTCGTGCGCTTCCCGCCTCGCAATCCCGCGCCGGCGCCGCGACGGGGACGGGCACAGGGCATCGCAGCAGCCCAGGCGCCACGCTGGCGGACAAGAACCCGGATGCCCATCGCAAGGCTCTCGCTGATCACGGTGAGCTTCGAGGCGCCGCCGGTTCCGCCTGTTTGGTTGCAGCTGTTGAACGTCTGGCGGGGCCTACCGGCGTTCCTTAGGGTGACCGCAGCCTTCGGGACGTTACTGCTCGGCCTGTGGTTGCTGGTCTGGGTCGTAGCAGGGGATGCCATCGGCGCCCAGTTGGAGAAACGCGCAGCCATCAGGCTGGAGGAAAGCTTTCAGGGAGGCTTCGCTGCCTGGATGGGTCAGGCGGACTGGTCGGAAAGCTGGAAGCGCAGCCCTGCCGGGTACGTGGAAATCGGCCGGCTGGCTCTTTGGCGACCTAGCAGGCGACTGTCCGATTACCAACTTGAGTTTCTTGGGCAGATGGGAAGCAAAGGCCTGGGATGGGTCTACCGCGCCGCCGACTTACAAAACCATTACGCGATGCGCTTGACCGTGCTTAAGCCCGGTCCGCTGCCGACCCTGGCACTGATTCGTACGACGGTGGTGGCCGGCAAAGAGCAACAAAGGGTGCAGATTCCGGTGCGCGCGCGCATCCAGCAGAATGCTCCAGTGCGGGTGCGCATGCTCGTTCGCGGCGACGGCTTCACCACCTGGATCGCGGATCAGCTTGCCGATTACTGGCGCGACGACCGGTTCCACGAGGGCGGCGTGGGCTTCTTTGCCGAGCCCGGCGATCGGGCTCAGCTGTATTGGGTCAGACTCACGCATCAGGACGATTTTCTGGGTAAACTTTGTGCTTATTTGGCGCCGAGCCAAAGGGAGGGTAACTGACGATGAACGCACGCAAGTTCGCTGGAGCCGCTCCGGCGGCCAAGGCTGCCGATTCCGCGAAATCCGGGCGGCCGCAGACTGCGTCTTCGGTGGCGCTGGCCCGGGCGGTTGCAAGGCACCTGGAGGGAAAGCCGGAAGAAGCGTTGCGCGAACTGGAGCGCGCCGTGGCCGCGGGCGAAAAGAGTGCCGAGATCTTCCAGGCGCTCGGTCGGGTGCAGTTCGAGCTCGGCCGCTACGAGGATAGCGCGGCCAGTTTCCGCGAGCTGCTCAAACTGGAGCCGGACAACGCCGACACGTGGTTCAATCTGGCGGTTTGTCTGGAGAGACTCGAGCGTTGGCAAGAAGCTGCCGAGCATTATAAGAAGGCCGCCGAAGCGGACCCCGCTCGCATCGAAGCACAGTTGGGCATGGGCATTTGCCTCCTGCATCTCGGCATGAACAGACCGGCCATCGCCGCCTTCGATAAATTCCTGGCGGAGCGACCCGACGCGGAGGCCGCGCTGTTAGGCAAAGCCGTCGCTCTGCAGCAGGAAGGCCGTCCCGCTGAGGCGGTGTCCCTGTATCGGCAGGTTCTGGAAAAGAATCCCGCATCCGAAGAGGCCCTGACCAACCTAATCGCCCTAGGGCTCGCGCGCAAAGACTACGACCTGGTGCGCGACGCTGCCGATCAACTGTTGGGCCTGAACTCGCAGTCCGTGGCGGCTATCGAGGGCCTTGCCGCCTGGGCCTTTGCCCGAGAGGATTACGAGCTTGCGGCCAAGTATTGCACCACGCTAACCGCGCTTGCCCCCGAGCACTTCGAGGGCTGGTACAACCTGGGACTGGCCCACCAGAAGGCGGGGCGCTACGAACAGGCGGCTGAGGCCTACGAGGAGGCGGTCAGGCTCCGCCCGGATGCCGCCGATGCGTGGACCAATCTCGGTCTGGTGCGCCAGGAACTGGGCGATGCCGAGGGCGCGCGTCAGGCGCACGAGCAGGCAGCCAAGCTGGACCCGGGCGGAGACAAGGCTTTGTGGAATCTCGGCCTCACCCTGGAGAAGGCCGGCAGGCTCGAGGAAGCGGAAAAAGCTTACTCGGACCTGCTGAAGCGCAACCCCAAGTCCGAAGAAGCCTGTTTCCGACTGGGTCTGATTCAACTTGAAAGAGGCGACTACGCGCGCAGCGCCGAAACCTTCGAGGCTTGCTTGAAACTGCGCCGGAATTGGCTGGAAGCCCAGTTGAATCTGGCGCTCTCTTATTGGAAGCTGGGCGAGCTTGATCCGGCCCAGGCCGCCTACGAACAGGCGCTGGAACTGGATCCAAAGTGCGTAGATGCTCTGCGCGGTCTGGCCGCTTTGGCTTTGCAACGCCGGAACCTGGACGAGGCGCTGGAATACCACGAAAGGCTGATCGCGCTCGGCGACCGCTCCCCGGAGTTGCTTTTCAACGCCGGCGTGCTGCTGCAGAATGCGGGGCAGGCGGAGGCGGCGGCCGAGCGGTACCGCGCGGCGCTGGAGGAAGAGCCGGACTTCGCCGAAGCACTGCTGAACCTGGGCCATGTGCTCCACGATCTGGGCCGCATCGACGAGGCCCGCGCCTGCTGGAGCAAGGCGCTCGAGGCCAACCCGCAGCTGGCGCGCGGTTATTTCTCTCCCGCACGCGGCTGAGCCTGTGTACGCGCTCAGGTCCCCTCAGATTACATCGGCGAAGTTCCTGCGCAGCTTGTAGAACCACGCGTGGCCTGCAAAGAAGGTCGCCAGCGACGTCAGCCACAGCTTCCACAGGGGCCCCCACGCCGGAGGCGTCCCATCGAGCAGAATCGCGCGATACCCTTGTACGAGAACGAATAGGGGGTTCTTGCGCAGCAGCGGCAGCGCTTCCGCAGGGAGGGATTCCATCGGGTAGCAAATGGGCGTCAGGAAAAACCACAGCGTCAGAAGGAAGCCGATCACCTGCCCAAGGTCGCGCAGGTAGACGCCCAGGGCCGCCAGGAACCAGCAGAGGCCCATCGTGAACAGCACTTGCGGAACGACCAGGATCGGCAGCCACAAGGCGGTCTGGGGAACGCCGCCACGCAACACAAGCAGCCCGACCAGGAAGAGCGCCAGCGCGAATGCCTCCGTGACCAGCCCGGCCACGGTCAGATTCACCGGCAGGGTTTCGACGGGGAAAACCAGCTTCTTAACGAAGTTCCGGTGCTCCAGGATCACCCAGGGGGCGCGTGCGGCTGCCTCGCTGAAAGGCAACCAGGGCAGCATCCCGGCCAGGAAGTACAGTGCGAACCCGGTGCGGCTCGGGTCGGCGCCCAGGCGTGCCCGCAGCACGATGCCGAACACGAAAAAGTACGTCAGCATGAGCAGCAGCGGGTTGAGCACGGTCCAGTACAGGCCCATGAAGGAACCGCGGTAGCGCGCGCGGATGTCCCGGCGCACCATGGCGCGGATCAGCTTCCGGTTGCGCCAGATGCTCAGGACCGGATAGCTGAAGCCTCGTCCCGCGGCCCTCAGCAGCCTCTCCCACCGCAGGGCGCTCTGCGTGGTCACTCTGCTGCGCAGCAGCCGCGCGCGGCCTCCGGCCACCTCCGCCTCGATCAGCAAGAAGGGCAGGCCCCGCTGGTAATACCAGCAGACATCCTCTTCGAGAAACGAGACCGAAATGCGGTATCGCCCCGGCTCGGCCGGAAGAGGAATTTCGAGTTGACAGGGACGCCGAGCGCCGGGCCCCAGCTCCTCGCTCAGAGGACAGCGCTCGCCGTCGACGATCAGAATGTCGGTCTCAGGATCGAAGATCTGGTAACCGAGGGCGAAGCCATCGGGCGGCCGCCACGGTCCGCCCGAGGCATTCTCCACCCAGATCTCGACCCGAACGCGACGCGTCGCCGGCTCGATCTCCACGCTGGGAGCCGCGAGCGCGAGCTTCACTGGCCGCCTCCCGTGTAAAGCCAGTCCGGATACCGCCGTCGCACGGACCCCGCTTTTCGTGCCACCACGTAGATGGCATCGTCACGGAGCTCCGTGGGCAGGCGGTAGCGTTCGAGCAGATGTCGCACCCACAGCAGATCGGGCCGCGGGCGCTCCCGATACGGACCGGTTTCCATGCGCACGACGATGAAACCCGCGTCCTCGACGAGCTGCCGGATTTCGCGCGGCGTGTACTCGCGGTGGTGTCGCGGCTCCCCGGCTCTACGATCCGGGCGCAGGTAGTGGGCGAACAAACCTGGATGGTAGCCCTGCAAAATGGCGGAGATCGCGCGCAGCGAAGCCGCATTGGGCGTGCTCAACACGAGGTGCCCGCCGTCGCGCAGCACGCGGTTGATTTCCGCCAGCATGTGCATGGGATCCAGCGCCAGGTGCTCGAGAATCTCACAGCAGAGCACGGTGGCAAAGTAGCCGTCGGGGTAGGGGAAGGGATCCCGCTCGGCGTCGAACAGATCCACGTCGCATTCGAAACGTTCGCCCTCCTGGGAAACGACCGTGTGATGTTCGATCCCACCCGCCGGACCGAGGTAGCAGCCGCGTACTTCGCCGTAGCCGAGCCTGGTGCGCAGGGCGGGGGTGATCTGCAGATAGGCGCCCATTTCGAGGATGCGGTCTTCGGGCCCTCCCGCGGGAGTGATGGCCAGCGTGGTTTCGAGCCGCGTCCGGTGTGTTTCCGCGTATTGGCGCGCCTCCGGCTCCGGTGTCCACGCGAGCACGTAGTCGAACTTGGGCGGCGATTCAATCAGGGGTGGAGCAGGCGGGGGCGGCGTCGCTTCCGGCGGTTCCCACTCCCAGGCACGCCCTTCGACCACCGCTTCCAGAAAGGAGGCATAGCGACGCGCCACCAGCGGCCAGGCGCACTCTTTCTCCACCCAGGCCCGCGCCCGCTCCCCCATTGCACGCGCCAGATCCGGCCGCATGACGAGCAGGTTCAGGTACTCGAAGATCAGGTCCTCCTCGCCCGGTCCCACGTTTACCTTCAGACAGACTTCCTCCGGCAGTTCCGAGAAGGCGCCCACATCGGAAACCAGCACCGCCTTGCCCAAGCCCAGCGCCCGAAGCAGACTCCCCGAGGTTTCGCCGACGGTCGGGTAGCGTAGATTCAGGACGATGTCGCACGCCGCCATGTAGCCCGTGAAGTCCTCGATGGGCGTGTAGCCCAGCACGCGGGCGTGCGCCTCCAGATCGAGCGATTGCAGCAGCGGCCCTAGCGGTAGATCGGGATGGGGTTCGCCCACAAGAATCAGCCGCGCGCGGGGCTGGAGCCGCACCAGGCGGCGGAAGGCGCGCAGAGCCTCCGGAATGCGCTTGTAGGGCTTCAGGTGGCCGAATATTCCGATCAGGGGCGTGGTCTCGTCCAGCCCGAGACGACTGCGGTACGCCATGCGGTCTGCGTCCGGAATCCAGGCGCCGTGCGGGATACAGGCGATGGGGCCTGAGAAGCCTGCTTCGCGGGCGCGCTCGGCGACGTAGCGGCTATGAACGATCAGCGCTCGGCTGCGCTCGAGCAAACGCCGCAGCATGGGCACGCCGTCGTAATCCGGGCCGATCTCTCCCGCGCGTACTCGGCGGCCGCGCGCGGCGGCCTCCGCTCCCGCCTCGTACTCGAGCTCAGCCAGGTAGGCCTCCCAATCACCGCGACGGATGGTGAGTTCGACCAGAAGGTGGTGCAGGTTGGCCTCGTGCAGCACCACGACGCCCGGGTGCTGCAGCGCGAGTTCGTACACGAAATCGTGCCACGGATTATTGCCCATCTGGTAGAGGATCACGTCATAACGGGAAGGTTCCCAGCGCGCGCCCGCTTGGCTCACCAGATCGAGGGGCACGAGCGCACTTAAATGCTGGGCGAGGGTAGCCGAGTAATCGGCTATGCCGCTTTTCGAAGGAGGCAGCGGCGAGACCATCGCCACACGCATCGTCAGCGAACCAACTCCATCGAAAAGATCCCAAGCGGAAGAGCCAAGCGGACCAGCACGGGGGTTCGCGTCGAGTCGCGTGCGAAGTAAATTTCGAAACTGTGCTGCGACGCCGGTCCTTTGACCAGAGCCTGGAAGCGATCGGCCTGAGTGGGCTGTTCGTTCACGTTGACGGTCTGGAAGCCTCGGTACTCGAGATTCACCTGATATCGAGCGCCGAAGAAAACCTCCTGCGATGGCGGCAGCCTGCCCTGCGCAAGCTCGCGACGCACGTGATAAAGGTAGGCCAGAGCGTCCCGCGGGCAGGCGGGCGTCGGGATCTCGCTCTTGCCCCCGCCGCCGAGCGTCTCGCGTACGGCCACGTTGCGGTCGGCATCGAAGCTCGTGCGCTCGTGTCCCTTTCGGACGCCGTGGGCGAAGCGCTTTTCCAATTCGAGCGCGCACAAGTCCGGCCGCGCAATCGAACGATACCGGTCTTGCACGGTGTAGCCCGGCACGGCGGCATCCAGCTCGAACTCAAACTCCCAACGTTCACCTGCGCTTCGCGCGCGCAGGCTGGCCTCGCCGAGGCTGAGCCCGCTGGGCCAATTCACGGTGTAGTTGAGCGTCTCCTCTTCGGGCGGCGCGGCAGTCGCGTCGCCCGCAACCAGCGCCAGCCACAACAGCGGCCACATCATTCGCGTTGTACGTTGACGGCCGACGGCTCCGCCGCTCGGAGGCGGAGGGCGGCCCCGGCCACCCGGCAATAGACGGCCAGGGTCTGCTCGGCGGTGCGCCGCCAACTATATTGCGCGGCCCGCTGCATGCCGAGCCTCTTCATCCGCGCGCGAAGGTCCTCCTCGGCAAGCAGGTCTCGCAGGACGCGAACCATCTGCCCCATGTCGGCTGGGTCGAAGAATAGGGCGGCTGCGTCGGCTACCTCCGGCAGCGCCGCGCGATTCGAGCAGGCCACCGGAGCTCCGCAGGCCATCGCTTCGAGCAGCGGAATTCCAAAACCTTCGTACCAGGAGGGAAACACGAACAGCTCACAGGCGCTGTAGAGGTAAAGCAGATCGTCGTCGCCCACGTAGCCCAGAAAATGCACGTGTTCGGCTACGCCGAGTCGCCGCGCCGCGGCTCGCACGCGGTTCGCGTAGGGTGTGGCCTTGCCTGCCAGTACCAGTCGAAGCTGCGACGTGGGCATGAGGCGCAGCAGCTCGGCAAAGGCCTCGACCAGCCCGAGCTGGTTCTTGCGCGGCTGCAGGTCACCCACGCTGAGCAGGAAGGGGTCGGCGATCCCAAAACGTGAGCGTACATAACTCACGGCGGTTTCGCGGGCCACAGGCCTAAACACCGCAGCGGCCGCATGGGGGATCACGGTGACTCGGTGTGCACAATGGGGGTAGTGGCGTGCGATGGCGCGGGCCGAGAATTCGCTGCCCGTGAGCACGTGGGCGGCGCGCGCCACCGTTCGCCGGACCGTCAACCGGAGCTGGCGTGCCCGCCAGGCGGGAAAAAACTCGGGGTGCTCCAGGAAGCTCACGTCGTGGATGGTGACCACTACTGGGACCGGGCAATCCAGTGGGGCCGTGTACTGCACGTGCAGAAGGGAGGGCCGGTGGCACCGCAACAGACGGGGCATGTCGATACCCAGGCGCACGAATGGATTGGCCGAGACACGCGCGCGGCGCACCCGCCCGGGCAGCCAGGTCTCGGCTTGGGGCCGTGAGATGTACGCTATCAAGTCCCAGCACCCAGGCAACTCCGCGATGGCGGCCAGCAGATTCCGGATGTAAACCTCGTTGCCCGTCAACCTGCTACCGATGGCGTGCGCATCCACCGCGAAAAGCATGAATTGTTTACAGTATAATGCAGCTTTTCGGGGCCTAAGCAGCCCTTTTTACTTCGCGATGCGAGCCGCTGTAGGATCGGTTACTTCCAGCTTTTTGACGCGCTGATCAGGTTGGCGAAGACACGATAGGCTCCCGGCACCCCGGCGGGCAACTGGCGGAACCAGGCCCAGGCCGTAAAGACGTACACGCCTCGCCCGTATCGGGCCACGAGGGTCCCGCCGGGCAGCGGTCGTTCCCCCGGATCCTGAGAGACGAACAGCGGCTGGTAGCGAGGGTCCCACTCGGAAGCAAAGTACAGCCCCCGCTCCTGAATCCAGCCTTCGAAGTCCGCGGTCGTGATGCGGTTGGGCGTGTGCAGCAAGGGATGCTCCGGATGGGGGAACGCGACGGGTGCTTCCTCGACCGTGACGCGCTCCCGTCCGACGCGAAACGGGTACGGACCCAGTTCGGGCAGCGGGCGAGCGCCAGGGCCGCCTTCCAGCGTGTTGTACTGCACGACGAGTGTGCCGCCGCGTTCGACGTAGTCGAGCAGGCGCCTGTGGCTTGCGCGAAGGTCTGCTCGCACGTTGTACGCGCGCACGCCCGTAACGATCGCGTCGAACCGGCTCAGATCTCCGCGCGTGAGGTCTTGCTCGCCGAGCAGCGTAACCTCGCAGCCCATCTGGCGCAGCGCTTCGGGGACCTCGTCGCCTGCCCCCATGACGTAACCGACGCGCCGCGCCCACACTCTTACGTCGGCTCGCACGAGCCGAGCCTCGGCCGGCGGCAGCAACGTGATGGGTTCGATGTGCGGGTAAGCAATCTCCTCGACGCCCACCGCGACGCTGCGACCGTTCACGCGAGCGACCGCGCGCAGAATGCCCGTCGCGGCTTGTGCAGGCGGCATGATGTGGAAGCTCAGGCTCATCCGCGCGCCCGCTTCGCCCATGTGGAACGGCTGCCGCGCGGGGTCGCATTTCCAGCCTGGGGGAAGTTCGAGCTCCACGTAGCCCTCAGCCGGGCGATCCTGCGCTTGCAGCAAGACTTCTACGCTGCGCGGCGAGTCCTCCGGAAACAGCAGCGTGCGTGCGGAGAGCCGCACCCCCACCGGCGGGACCATCTCCAGGCGCCGCGTCTGCTCGCCCAGGACACGGTCCACGTAACGGTATCGTACCGGCCGCCGGATCTCGATTTCCCCCGGCCCTACCGCCAGGCGGAATCGCGCTTCGAGCAAGGGCGGGTTGTCCGGACTCACGCTCAACGCGGGCGGAGCGATCGCGTAAGTTTCGCCGCGTCGCGGAGCGGTGAGCCAGAACGGTCCTGAGTAGGCCGCGTCCTCTTCGAACTTCCAGATGAGCTGTCGGCCGAGGAGCTGGTTCTCGGGAAGGTCGATTTCCGGTTTCTCCTCCAACTGCCTGCCTCGCTGATCGGCCAGTATCGTGGCCAGCCAGCGCACGGGCAGGCCGGATCGGTTGACCGCCTCCAGCCTCACGCGCAAGGTTTGTCCCGGGAACGCGAAACGGCTTTCAGCCACGGCCTCCAGCCACAGGCCCGCGCACATGGCGATCGTCTCGTCGAGATCGCGCAGCTTGCGCACCGCCCAGTCGTCGCGGATGGCCCGCATGAGTGCGCGAGCCCGTGCCAGCGCGGGCACGGCGCGTGCGGGCTCGGTCAGAGAGAAGTCGCGGACGGCCTGCGCCAGCGCTTCGTCGACGGCTTCGCCACCAGGCACTCTGCGCCACGATGTATCGATGCCTTCCAGGGGATCGCGAGCGGCGGGTTCTCCCGCCACGACCACCAGCGAATTCCGCGCGCTGCCGCGTCGCAGCGGCGCCCCGAAGCCCTGGCTGCGGTGCATGCTGCGGCTCATCCCTGCGATCTCCGTGAAGGAAGCCCCCAGCAGGGGGTCGTAGGCGCCGACGTCGACTTCGATGGCCGTCGTTCCCGGTGCGCCAAAGGCATTCCACAGGAGACGGCGCGGTCGCCAGGGCTTGAGGTCGGCGAGCTGTTCGGCAAAGCGGGAGGGATCGCCTGCGGCCTCGAAGGCCTCGCGCCCCAACAAAGCCGAGGCCTGGTGATGGCCGTGCCCGTCGCGCGGCGTGCCCGAGAAGCGCAGGATGACAATGTCGGGACGGAAGGAGCGGATCAGCCAAACCATATCGGCCAGGATCTGTTCGCGTCCCCATTTCGCCAACGTTTCCTCCGCGGTTTTCGAAAAGCCGAAGTCCACAGCGCGGGTGAAGTACTGTTCCGCGCCGTCCAGGCGTCGCGCGGCCAGGAGCTCCTGCGTGCGGATGACGCCCAAGGCGTCACCCTGCTCCGGGCCGATCAGATTCTGCCCGCCTTCGCCGCGGGTGAGGGACAGATACGCCGTGCGGAGTTTGCGGCCGCGGGCTAGCCAGGCCAGCAAGGCGGTGTTCTCGTCGTCCGGATGAGCGGCGATCATGAGCGCGCTGCCCAGCACGCGCAGCCGCTCGAGCTCGAAGCGTATGCGAGCCGCGCCGGCCCAATCCGGCTGCGCAGCGGCCACCGCTGCAAGCCACAGCCAAAGTGCAAAGCCCAGAGATCCCCTGCGCATGGTTTATCGTCATCATAGCAGCCGCCCCTCCGAGCCCGAGGGGCGGAGCCGCGTGCGTTGCTGCGGTTCGCCGCGGCCCCGTGCCCGACCCGGAAAAGCCGATACGGTCAGAAAAGCAGTTTGGCCACCAGGATGATCTCGCGCGGCTCCGAGTTCGGCGACGGATTCAGAAAGCCGAACCGCGGGTTGGTCACGTCCGCACTCTGGAGGCGACTGAACCAGGGATAGTTGAAGGCGTTCTGCGCGTCTGCCCGCAACTGAAAACGCAAACGCTCCCGGATCGGGAAGTCCTTCGAGATCGAGATCTCCCAGATGTTCAGCGCCTTGCTGCGCACGTCGGGGAAGCGGGTGGGGAAATCGCGGAGCGTGTAAGGCGCCTGGGCGCGGTGGGGGAACAGCGAGGTGTCGAAGAAAACGTCGAACACCGGGTCGAACTGGCTGCGTCCTTTCTGCCCGGCCAGAGCGTCGCGCTGCGCGTGGGTGAACTTCGCGCTGCGCGGTTCGAGCGGCGCAGCGTTGGGGAAGGCGAAGGGCAACCCGGAGCGCATGGTGTACTGGATGTTCAGGTTCCAGTTGCCCACCATCCCGTTGATCAGCCGAGGTAGGTTCGCCCCCAGCGCCTTGCCCCGGCCCACGGGCAGCTCCCACGTCGTCAACACCACGAAGGTGTGCGGGGAATCGAACTCCACTAGACGCTTTTCGGTGCGGGTCTTCAGCAAGTCATCGAGTCTGGCGTCTTGGGCATTGAGCAGCGAGACCCTCTCCAGCTGCTTGGAGAGTGTGTAGGAGATCTGCATGCCCAAACCGGCGGAGAAGCGCCGCGTGGCTTTCATCTGGAGCGAGTCGTAACGCTGGGAGCCTACGGGGACGTCGGTGATCGTGACCGAAGTGAAATGCGGGTAGGCGTAGAGTAGCTGCTGCCGCGGCACGGTGGCCCCGTTCAGACCGGAGCCCGGCAGCTTGCCGGCCATCGGATTGGGTACGGCGGCGGTGAAGTAGGCAGGCCGTTCCGATACCGGCAGCCTGGTCAACTCCTGCGCGGGGATGAAGTTCAACCCCACGCTCAGCGGGATCTTGCGCGTGATGTTGCCCACGTAGGAAGCATCCAGCAGGAATCCCCACGGCAGCTCCCGCTGGAAACCGAGGGAAAACTGGTGCGAGTAGGGCAGGGGGCGATCCAGGTACTGAGCGCTCACCCCGAGGCCGAGGTTGGTGGCCAGGCCGAGGCTGCTGCCGACCGGCTGCAACAGTCCGGTCGGGAACAGCCGCACGGGGAAGGGGTCGCTCAAAGTTACGGCCGGAGTGAGATTGCCGTCCGTCGAGGCAACGAGGGTTGTCCGGGCGCTGAAGCCGGTGTCCGGCCCGGTCGAGCTCTGGCCGAGATAAGTGAGGCCGTAGCCGCCGCGCAGCACCCATCGCGACGCAAATTGCCAGGCTAGGCCGATGCGCGGCTGGAAGTTGTTCTTGTCGGGGTAAAACGCGCGCCTGGCCTCGCCGCTTGTGCCCGCGTAAAGCAGGCCTCCCCTCAGGTTCAAACCGGGCACCTGCGCACTCAGGGGGCTTGGCTGGTCGAATGCGAAACCGCGCACCATGCGGTTGTAGCGCTCCGCCACCGGGGTCTCGTAGTCCCAGCGCAACCCCATGTTGATGGTCAACTGCGGCGTCGCCTTCCAATCGTCCTGCAGGTACAGGGCGAAGTAATGGTTACGATAGGCCGGATCTATATTGCGATCGACGTACCCGCTGGAGGGGTGGCCGAGCAAGAAGCCGGCGAACTCGTCACCTGAGAGAGCGTCGGCACGCAGCGGGTCGGCCTGTGTCCAGCGTTTGTCGAAGGTGTAGACGCCACTGGCCGATCCGGGCTGGAGGCGGTTGCGGTTGTACCGTCGAAACTCGCCGCCGTACCTCAAGGAATGGCGGCCGCGCACCCAAGTCATGTTGGGCTGAAGACTGTAGGTATCGTGCGTTTCGTAGTTGGTGACCACGGTGGCGCCGAGCTCGGAATACCGTCCCAGGTTGAAGCGGGGGAACTGAAGCGTGGTGAATTGGCGCACCAGGGCATCCGGGAAGCCGAGCTGGCGGGGATCGAAGCCGCGACCGTACACGTTGCCGCTGAAACCCTCGTAGCGCGCCAGGCCGCCGCGCAGGTTGAACAACAAGGAAGGGTTCAAAGTGTACGTCCAATCCGCGCCCCAGTTGCGCGAGACGCGGGTGGAGGGCGCCTCTCCGCTGGGTTCGGCGGGGTTGTTGCCCCAGACAATCTTGGAAAAGTTGTTCCAGGGAGTCTGTCCGTAACGGCCGGATACGGTGCTGCGCTGGGAGACGCGCAAATCCAGCTTCCCGATCCAATGGTCATAGCCGTTCTTGGAGGGCGTGATCAGGGCGTAGTTGAGCGCATTGTCCAGCCCGATAGGCGGCCGATTGGGTTGCGGATAGAACGCGGCCGCTCTGGCTGCGACCGGATTGATGCGCGTCTGCGGAATCCGGTTGCCGGGGAAAGGATCGCGCGCGTATCGCCCGTCGGGCCCCAGGCGCGTCGTGGCGGGATCGTAGATGGTCACCGGGCGTCCTTGCGTGTTGAGCAGCCCGGAGAAATCGCCGCGCAGTTGTTCGGCTGTGGGCAGCGTTCGCGTCTGGGCGCCCGGATTGCGCTCGCGCAGTCCTTCCAGCGCCAGCATGAAAAAGGCCCGGTTGCGCCCGTCGAACAGCTTAGGTACATAGACCGGTCCGTCCACCTCGAAGCCGAAGGTGTTCTGCTTAAACGGCACTCGCCCGAGACCCAGAGCGTTGGCGCCCCACACGTTGGCGTAGAGTTTTTCGTTTTCCAGATGGTGGAACAGCTGACCGTGCAGCGCGTTGGTGCCGGACTTCAGGTTGATGACGTTGACGCCGCCGCCCACGCGGCCGTACTGCGCGTCGTAAGCATTGCTCAGGACGGTGAACTCTTGGACCGCCTGTAAGGCGGGCATAAAGGCCACACCGCGGTCCATGCGCGTGTTGGAGACGCCGTCGAGCACGGTTTCGTTTTCGCCGCGCCGCCCGCCGCTGATGATCACCGCGTTGATGTTGCCGAATGCGTACAGTTCGAAATCGCCCCAGTAACTGGACGCTTTCAACACGCCCGGCAGCGTGTACTGGAACTGGAAGAGATTCCGCCCGCTGGTGGGAATGTTGTCGATCATGCGCGTCTCGATGGTGGCGGTGCGCGACGAGGTCTCGGTCTGCAACAGCGGCGCCTCGCCCGTCACCGTGATGCTTTCGGTGAGCGCACCCAGCTCCAGCCGGATGGGAAGCCCCAGCCGATCGGCGGCGGCGAGCGTGATGCCGTCCCGGACAAATTTTTTGAAGCCCGACTTTTCCGCGGTGAGCACATAACGACCGGGCAACAGGAACTGCACCAGGTACCTGCCGGCCGCGTTGGTGATTGCCTCGGTTTGCGTGTTGCGTTCGACGCTGGTAACGACGATGCGCGCGCCCTCCACGGGGGCGCCCGTCGGATCGGTCACATCGCCGGAGATGCTGGCCCGGAATTCCTGTCCTGCCAGAGGCAGACAGCAGGCGAGCACAGACAGACAACACCCTCGCCATGGCTCCTCCTCGACCTCGCGCTCCTCCACGGTCATCGTACACCCGGCCTCGAGGTGCGTCAATGGATTTCTCGCCGATCGCTTTGCGCGGCCGGATGTCAGCTCGCGCCCCGGCTCAGCGGCCGCGGGGCCAACTTCCTCGATTTCGGCGGTCTGAGGGGGTCCAAGGACTTGCCTCGCGCCGCGGCTCAGCGGCTGCCGGCCGCCTCGATCAGGCGGCGAGCCAGATCCTCTTCCGCGTAGCGCCCGATCTCCGCGTCCTTGCGCGCAGCAAGCTGCAGGCTGCCGTCCGCCTTCTCGAACACGCTGCGGCCCAAACGCTTGAACTCTCGCAGCGTCACGCCGCGCGCAAAGCCCAGCTCGACGCAACGCTTTCGGATCGCTTCCACCTGCGGGTGCCCGCCTTCTTCGACCAAGACCAACGGCACGCCGAACGCCAGCGCATCGCCCACCGTGCCTCCGCCCGCGCGCGTGCAAACCACGTCGAAGGCCGCGAAGAGCACGTGATGCGTCTCGCCGGCCACATCCCCGAGATAAATGACGCGCGGCGAGCGGCGATCGCGACCCGTCTCGATGGCGCCCGACCATGACGGCTGGACTCCGCGCCGCGCCCTTTCTGCCGGGCTAAACACGACCACGTGGTAAGCCGGGGGCCGCGCTGCGAAATCATCGAGCAGACCGGCCAGCAAGTCATCCCACACGGCCGTACCGCCGCCGGTGAGATGCAGCACGGGAAGGTCATCATGGATTCCGAGATTCTGGCGAATCGCGGCACGCGGCTCCCCGCCGGCCCAGCGACGCGCCACTTCCGGGCCGCCGAAGACCCCCGGCAGGCGCTGGACGATAACGCCGAGCGTCTCGCGCCAGTATCTGGCGGCCGCGGCCGGTGTCAAGGGTTCCGGAAACGTGAACACACAGTCGGCGAGCGCTTCGTCGGCACGCATTTTTTCCAGTCCTGATTCCATCGCGCCGTCGAGCAGACCCGCCGCCTGCGCCATGCGCCCCAGCGTGTCGCTCCAGGCGTGGTCGGAGACGGTCACGCAGACCGGGCGTGGCTGCGTACGGGCGCGCCCCGCGCATTGACTGCGGAGGGCTGCGAGCAGTTGCGGCACGCCGAAATCCACGAAGAGATCCGGCGCCGCCGACAGCCCGGAGGCGGCCAGCGCGCGCCGGTATTCCTCCCGCGAGGCGTGGTATCCACGCAGGCACGACTCGAGCGTCGCCTGCACGTCCACTTCCCCGGTCCTTTTGACCAACCGGATCGGCCGGCGGACCTCATTGAGCGGGACGATCTCGACCGGCAGCCCGTGGTACTTGCTCGCGTGAAAGGCCGCGAGCCGGTCGGAGACAACGAGAACGTAAATTTTATGAATTGTTTCGCTGCCCGCACGCGCCAGAGCCTTCACCAGCCGTACGGTCCAAGCCGACGTCCCCAGGCCGTCTTCATTCGGCGCAACGGCGATGCGCAGTGCCACGACAACTCTACCGGGCGCTCAAAATCCCGCGCGCGGGGGCGATAAGGGGTTCGTGAGCCTCTGGATCGAACGCGCGGCCCGCAAAGCGCAGGAACGGACCCTGGTCGAGCGCACGCGCGAGCTGTTCGATATCGCGACGGCGGGCGCCGATCCCTGCGAGTATCTGATCGTGCTCGGCCGCGACGGCGGGCTGTTCATGACGTCCAAGGGCGGTTGGAGTCTCGACCGTTTCCTGATCGAGCACGACGGCCGGGCTGCGTGGCGGGTGCGCAGAGACCGGCGGGGCGTCGAGGTGGTGGGAGTCGCAGGCGCGGCACGCAGCCGGCTGGAGCAGGGCGCGGCTCACTTCAGCCCAGACCCGCCTCGCGCAGGAACCGTGCGGCTTCTTCGGGCGGCGTGGGATTGATGTAAAAACCCGTGCCCCACTCGAAGCCCGCAATCCGCGTCAGCCGCGGCGTCAATTCGATGTGCCAATGATAATGCTCCTTGGGCGGCTCCTGTACGGGAGAGGTGTGAATGATGAAGTTGTACGCAGGCCGCTCGAGCACGCGATCCAGCTTGCGCAGCACCACGCGCATCACCCAGGCTAGGTTCGCCATGGTGGGCGGATCGGTCTCCTCGAAATGGGACTGGTGACGCCGTGGCAGGATCCATAACTCGAACGGGAACCGCGAAGCGAAAGGGCAGGTGACGAGGAAGAACTGCGTCTCGAGCACCACGCGCGAGGCCGTATCGATCTCCTGACGGACGATGTCGCAGAAGATGCAGCGATCCTTGAAGTCGAAGTAGCGCCGCGCGCCTTCCAGTTCCTCCTGCACGCGACGCGGAATGACGGGCAGGGCGATCAACTGCGAGTGAGTGTGTTCGAGGCTGGCGCCCGCGGACTCGCCGTGGTTCTTGAAGATCAGCAGGTACTGCATCCTGCGGTCCTTCTTCAGATCCACGATGCGGTCACGGAAGGCCCAGAAGACGTCCTCGACCCGCTTTTCCGGCAGATCGGCCAGGGTCAGGTTGTGGTCGGGCGTCTCGATGATGACCTCGTGGGCGCCGATCCCGTTCATGCGGTCGTAAACGCCCTCGCCCTGTCGGTCGAAGTCGCCCTCGACGCGCAGGGCGGGGAACTTATTGGGCACCACGCGTAGGGTCCAGCCCGGCTGGTTCGGACCGCCGCTTTGCCGATAAGCGAGAATCTCCGGCGGCGTTTTCTCCTCGTGCCCCGGGCAGAAAGGGCAGTATCGGCTGCCGCGGATCACGACCTGCTCGCGGGAGAAATCGCTGGGGCGACGTGCTCGATCCGTGGCGATGATCACCCAGCGGCCGGTGATCGGGTCCTTACGAAATTCGGGCACCGCACCAACTCCGTGGCGGCGCGCACGCCGCTCGCTCCCAGATGCGGCCCGCGCGCCATTCGCGGAACCGCAACATTATAGCGTCTTTACCGGGAAGGCATCACGCCAGTGCCGGACGACGGGCGGTTCCGCGAGCACCACGCTGACCACATCGAAGCGTACCCGGTCCCACGGCACGGACGCCCGCCGGGCATAGTCGCGCGCGGCCCGCGCCATCCGCCGGATCTTTTCCGGGTCGATGTTGCGCTCCGGCGCCGAAATCTCGTCCGTACTGCGGCACTTGACTTCGACCATCACCAGCGTGTCGCCGTCCCAGGCGACCAGGTCGACCTCGCCGGAGCCCGAAAGCGTCCGATAGTTCCTCGCCACGACCTTCATGCCCCGCCCTTCCAGGAAACGGTGCGCCAGATCCTCGCCCCGTCGGCCTGCGGCCTCGGTCGGCAGACAGCGCTGCAACCTCGCCCAATGCCGCAACTCGTCGGCCAACCTCAGCATCCGCCGCATCACGGCTTCATACCTTCTCGAGCTCGATTTCGATGACCTTGCCGCGGACGAGGAAACAGAGATAGTGTTCCCAGAAAAGCCGGAAGCGCGGCCAGCGGTTGATGAGCCACTCGAATCCCAACCATCTCCATAGAGCCAGTACTCGCACGCGCAGGGAAATCTCGCGGAACCTGGCCGACGTGTAATAGCCGTAGCCGCCGTGACTCTCTCCGAAGTAACGGAAGGAGTAACTGCTTAGGTGGCGGCGGTGCGTGGGATCGCAGTAGGAGCTGAAGTCGCTGTAGTGCGGGGTGACGATGTAAACGCGCCCGCCCGGCCGCAACAGGCGATGGAACTCCTCCATGGCCCGGATGAGATCCGATAGGTGTTCGAGGACGTGCACGGCGCGCACGCGGTCGAAAGCCCCGTCACGGAACGGATAGGGGAAGCGATCCAGATCGCAGAGCACATCCGGGCGGACGGCTGGATTGCGGTCGATTCCGATGGCCCCGGCCGCCTTGCGCAGCCCGCAGCCTACGTCGAGCGTTCGGACCTCGGCGCGCTCGCTTCCCTGAGGCACTCTTCTAGCGTATCCATGGCGAAGTCGGCCTGTCGGCGGCTGATCACCAGCGGCGGGCTGAGCCGGAGGCTGCTCGGCCCGGCGCCCAGGACGAGCAGGCCGCGCCGAAAAGCCATCTGCACGATCCGGTCGCGCAACTCCGGGGCCCGTTCGCGGGTGGCTCGATCGCGCACGATCTCGATGCCGATCATGAGCCCGAGACCCCGCACCTGTCCCACGCAACCGAAGCGCGACGGCCACTCGCGCATGCGCTCCAGCATGTAGGCGCCCAATCGTGCGGCATTGGCGATCAGCTCCTGCTCCAAAAGCTCCAGGGTCACCAGCGCTGCAGCCACCGCGACCGGATTGCCGCCGAACGTGGACGCGTGGGCGCCCGGCGGCCAGTTCATGATTTCGGCTCGCGCGATCATCGCGCCCAGCGGCAGGCCGCTTGCGATTCCCTTGGCCACAGCCATCAGATCGGGCGTCAATCCGAAGTGTTCCGAGGCCCACATCCGGCCCGTACGTCCCATGCCCGACTGGACCTCGTCAGCCACCATCAGGATGCCGTACTTGCGCGCCAACGCCTGCAAAGCTTCGAAGAATTTCGCCGGCGGGACGACGTAGCCGCCTTCGCCCAGAACAGGTTCGATGACGATGGCTGCGACCTCCTCGGGCGGTAGCACGGTGCGAAAGCGCTCCTCGATGGCCGCCACGCACTCCAGCCGACACGTGGCCTCCTGCTGCCCGTAGGGGCAACGGTAGCAGTCCGGATAAGGCACGTGGTGCACGCCGGGCACCAGCGGGCCGAAACCACGGCGCTGCACGGCGCGGCTCGAAGTCAGCGACAGCGCGCCCAGAGTGCGCCCGTGGAAGCAGCCGAGGAACGCCACGAACTGCGAACGGCCCGAATGGTAGCGCGCCAGCTTGAGCGCCGCTTCGATGGCTTCGGCGCCCGAGTTCCCGAAGAACACGCGACGCGGCACGCCGCCCGGAGCGACCGCCGCCAGCTTCTCCGCCAGCTCCACCATGTTCGGGTAGTAAAAATCCGTGCCCGACATGTGGATGAGCCGCTCTGCCTGTCGGCGTATGGCTTCGACGACCCGCGGGTGACAATGCCCGGTGGCGACGACGGCGATGCCCGCGTTGAAATCCAGGAAGCGGTTGCCGTCCACGTCCTCGACGATCGCACCCTGACCTCGGGCCGCCACCAAGGGGTAAGGCCGCGTGTACGAGGGCGAGAGTACGAGGTGGTCGCGCTCGATGACCTGGCGGGCACACGGGCCCGGCAGCTCGGTGAGGATCTGCGGCAACTCGCTCTCAGCCGCTTCCACTGTGGGCTCCATTCTTCACACCTCCCCTTTCTAACTCGTTCGGCTGGCATTTGCGGGCGGACCGCGGGAGCCGCAGGGCAGGGAAGCGGATCAGTCGCCGCCGAAGAGCGCCGGGCGTGCCTCCGAGGGACGTGGCTTCATTCACTAATAATGTAACTCAGCGGGAGGAAAAAATCAGGGTCCCGCTAATCCCGTTTTGGGAGAAATTGCTTGCCGGACAGCGTCCGTTTTTCCTGCGTTCGGGGCTGCACGCTTTGTTGCCGCCAGCCGGGTTTCGTCTATCTCACGGAGGATGACCTCGAGCGCGCCGCCGCGCGGCTGGGTCTGAGTGCGCGCGAGTTCGAGCGCCGTTACGTTTTTCGCACGCGCCACACGCTGCGCTTGCGCAAGCCCCGGGGCGCCGCCTGCTACTTCCTCCACGAGCACGGCTGTCGGCTGCACCCGGACAAGCCCACGCAATGCCGGCTCTATCCCTTTTGGCCCGAAATCGTCGAGCAGCGCGGAGGCTGGCGGCGCGAGTCCGCCTTTTGTCCGGGCATCGGCCGTGGCCGGCCGATCTCTCCTGAAACCGTGCGCCGCAGGCTGGCCCAAATGCGGCGCGCGTACCCGCATCATTACGCATGAGCAGGCGAGCGATTTCCGGGAGGCTTCAGCCACGATTCTGCCTGGGGCGCTAGGTCAGGCGCAGCGACCGGAACTGAGGAATCAACTCGAAAGGCGTTTCGACCGAGCGAATGCTTTCTCCCGTCTCGCGGATGGCTTCGGGCCGCAACGCGCCCGGACGCGCCTCGAGCACGAGGTAGGGAATCTTGCGCGGATCGATCCGCATGATGCGGCAACAGGCCGCATCGACGGCCACCAGGTCGGCGCCCGCAACCAGTACGCCCACCGGCTTGGGTTTGCCGTGAATGGGCCCGTCGCCTTCCATGCCCACGATGCCGTCGACGAGTGCGAACAGTTGCGGACGCGCGCCAGGCCGGCAGAAAAACCCGTGCAGATCGGCAATGCACTCAGCGATGCCCGCCCAGTGGAGCACGTTCTTGGGCCATCCGTAAACGGCGCCGGGCACCAGCCCGAACAGGTTCTTCATGCTGAGCGTCGCGCCCACCCAATGGTGCGTTTTCATTTTGGGCAGGGAGATGAGCAGGTCGCAGTCGAGCGCCGTGCGCGGCAGGTAAATGCGGCGCAGCCTGGAGCGCGGCCGCTCGAGCGTAACGGCGACGACGTCGTCCACGTTCAGATCCGTGAAACGTTTTTCGAACCCGGGAACCGTAGCGAAGTAGCCCGCGGCTTCGGCCAACTCCCAGGTATTGCGTCGGTGCCCCGGGCCCTCGGCGATGCGCACCTCGGCGGCTCCCAGCGCCAGTACGGCCTCCATCACGGCGTGCACCAGCAGCGGGTGCGTGTTGATCGTGGTGCGCTCGTCGAACTCGACCAGATTGGGCTTCAGCAGGACGCGACGACCGCGTAGCGGAAGTCGGTGCTCGGCCAGGACGCGGCGCGTCAGATCGTACAAATCCTGCGAATAATGTTCAGCCCGGGCGATGAAGACGGGCGAGGGCGTAACCGGTGTGCGGCGCCGGCACCCGGCGAGCATGGGGGCCGCGCCTGCCATCCACTGCCGTCGCGTGCACGTCTTCATGGCGTGAGGGCGAGCAGGGGATTGCGGCCCGCCGCGGCACTTTGCGCCAGTACGCGCAGAGCCGCGTCCGTCACGGTACGCACGGGCGCATCGGGGAGGGCCGCCGGAGGACGTCCGTGCGCGCGCAAGCCCATGTCGAGCCACGCGATCCCCTCCCATGAGCGACATCGCGCCAAGTGCCGTTCGGCCGTCGCCAGAGACCGCTTGAGATCGGGCGGCCGCCCGCCCGCCAGCGCCAGCAGCGCGAGACCGGTAGTTTCCGGGTAGGAGAAGCTCTGGAAGCCCAGCGCGCGGGAGGCCCCGTGATTCCAACCGCCGTCCGCGCAGCGTCGCACAAGCAGAAAGCGTTCCCCCTGGCGGATGCGCTCGGTGACGCGTGGATCAGGTCGGCGCCTGACGGCCTTGCGCAGAGCGAGCAGCGTAACGGCCGTGGGCACCAGCCAGGCCGCAGTCCCCGGATACCACGGCCAGCCCGGAGGCGCCGCTTCGTATTCGTCGCGGACCCCCAGCAGCTTCATGCGCACGCGGTGCAGCAGGGTGGATTCGCGGCCCGTCTGCCGCAGGACCCACTCGAGGGCCGCTTCGTCCATTGTGTCCTGCTCGAGCAGCAGGTAGAGAGCGGTGACCCACGTGCTCTCCTCGACTGCCAGACCGGGCGCCAGGCCGCCGTCGGGACGCCGCAGCCGAGCCAGGAACGCGTAGCCGCGGCGCAGAATTTCGGCCTCGCTTCCTGCGGTCGCGAGGGCGAGCAGTGCATACACCGTCGGCTCGGCCCAGGAAGGACCGCCGGGCACGTAGCCCCAGCCGCCGTCAGCGTTTTGTGCACGGACGAGGGCCTCCGGCACGGCGACCTGATCAAAGCGGGTTGACCGAGACCGCCCGGAGGATGTTGGCCAAGTTCCACACCACCAGGGCGGCGAACCAGTAGTTGGTCCAGCGCACCACGTGGCCCTTGTTTTTCCAGACGCAGTAGCCCGCCAGCGCGCAGGCCCCCACCTTGCCCAGCGTTACGCCGGTGACGGGTCCGATTTGCATTAGCCAGCGGATGAACGGGTTGAGTTCCTGACCGCCGAGGTGGAAAGCCAGGACGGTGGTCATGAGGTCGAGCAGTTGGAGATACACGAAGACTTCCAAATAAGGCATTTGCGCCCCTCGCTGCTGGGTGACCTGCACTTGCCCCTGGCGCGGGCCGCCGCGGCAGGCAATTTACGAATCCGGTCCGCTCGCCCCCATGATAGCGGATCAGGGAGCGATTTGGGAAGCGGTTAGCTCAGTAAAAAAGCACTTCGGGAACCAGCCCGGCATGCGTCAGGGTGCAGCTCCGGCAGCTCATGCGATAACCGGTGTGTGCACGGCGCACCGCCGCCGGGATCCCTTTGTGATCGTCCGGCAGATGGTAGGAGGCAATGGCGAGGCGGGGCTTGTACCGAGCGAGAGCCCGACGCTCGGCGCCCTTGATGTCCGTTTTGATGAGATCGACACGATCGAGTTTCAATTCGACGACGCTCTTGTCCGTGGTCGTCACCGGGGCTTCAAGAGCTTCGCGCTTGCCGGGCAAGAGGGCGCTGTTTCGGCCGAAGATACGACCTCGTAAATCACCGCGTCCTCGGATGCGTAAACCTCGCGCAAGCGGGGTTCGTTTGCCAGTCGACGCCTGGCCCGTGCCAGGTCCTGCCGATCCGCGATGAGGAATTCGGTGTCGGTCAATAAAACATAGCGGCGGCGGCGTGTCACAGCCAGCTTGGGGATCTCCTTTAAGTAAAGGTCTTGAAGCTCCGTCCTGCCCGTCGGCCTGAACCAAATCACCGGCGAAACGCCAAGCGATGCCGCTTTCCGATTGGCTTCCAAGTACAACCTGGGGTCTTGGCAAGCGACGAAGGTCGCATCGGCGGGCGTTGCCTGCCGGATCCAGGCGTAAGCCCGCTGGACGCCGCGAATTTGGCGGCGGAAACCCTCGCTGAGTTGCGGATAGTGATCGCCGAACGGCCGCGACCATCGCCAGGCGCCCACGGCCGCCAGGATCACGACGGCGCCAAGCATCGCGGCGCCTGCCAGGCGCTCCCCAAACACGCGCTGGCGAAGCCCGGCCAAACCGAGAACCGTCAGCTCGCGGAATTGCTCCCACAGCCCTGCCATCAGCAGCGGCGCCAGCGGGAAGAGCAGTCGCGAGTTGGCCGGAAAGTTCCAGGGAATCAGCAGAGCCAGGTGGCCGGCAGCGTAGAGATGATAGTGCGACCAGCCTACGCGCTTGACCATGCCCAGGACGCCGCGGAAGGCGAGGATGCCGATGACAATCGAGAAGAACCTTTCGGGCGGCGTTTCGCCCGGGGTAGGCAGGACGAGATTGCCGCCGCGGATCAGGATGCCGCCCAGATTACCCCACAGAAGCACGGGCAAATCTCTCAGGCTCACCGTTTGGGTGTAAAAGCCCAGGTAATCGGTGTGATAGATGAGCGCCGAATCGTTGCCGGTGTACTTGTGGACTTGAGCCCACCAGGCCCAGCCGGCCACCGCAGGCAGCGCGGCTCCCAGATAAAGCCAGGCGCTGCGCTTCCGACCGGCGAGCCACAATCCCAGAACTCCCGACGCGATCAATGCGATGCCGGTCGACCGGCAGAGGAACGCTGCCGCCGCGAGGACGCCGGCAGCCAGAGGCCACCTCAGCGAATCGGTCCTGCTCGCCCGCTCCAGCGCTAGGAGTGTCCCCAGTAACAGGACAGTGTAAGGGACCTCCGTATGAATCCCGGTGGCGAAGTAAAGAAAATGCGGGTTGACGGCGAAGAGCGCCGTAAGAACGAGCGCTTCAAACGCCGTGAGCCCCAGCTTTCGGCAAGCATAGAAGCCGAGCAGCAGCAGGGGCGGCGCCCAGAGCCAGGCGAGAAAAACGGCGACCGGTAGGTTTGCCGGAAACTGCGGATTCACTCGCCACGCCAGCGCGAGATACGCCGGATACAGCGGGGGATACTTAGTTTGCCACGGCTCGCCGGGCAGCCAAGGGATCTTGTAACCTTGGCCTTGCGCCACGGCTTTAGCTGTAACCCAATAAACACCGTCGTCCACCAGCACCCCAAAATGCGGAAGGTTCCGTTCGCGCCAGGCGGTCAAAGTGACCGGTGCACATAAGATGGCGCCAAGCAGACTATACGCGAGAATGCGCACCCTGCCTCGCGATTCGCTTAAGCGATCAACAGCAGCACGCAGACGTTCCATACCACCAGCACTGCGAACCAGCGGTTGATCCAGCCGATCACGCGAAAACGGCCTGTCCAGTAACAGAGCGCCGCCAGCAGGAACGCCGCAGCCTTTGACACGGCGAGCCCGGCCAGCGGGTTGACTTGCGTCAACAACCGCACGATGGGGCTGGCCTCCTGCGCCCCGAGACGAAAGCCCAGCAGAGTGGTGAGCGCATCGAGGAGTTGTAGGTACACGAAGACCTGGAAATAGATGGGAGCGCCGGCCGCCGGCCGTGCCTCTTTGACGCCCAGCTCCGGTTTCAATTCGGCTCGTGCGCCCGTCGCCACCTCCCCTCCTCAATTGAAGTCGGTGCTGCAGCTCTGCCCCGCTCGTTCTCCAGCCCGGAGCGAACGTACCGCCAAGCCCTGACCGGCATTTCCCCACTCGATCTGGTACAGCGGCAGTTCCCGCGGCTGCACGATATGGCGGCCTGTTTCGAATTCCCAAACTGTTTGGCGCTCGTGGGCCACGACCGAGTTGGGTCCTAGCACGCGAAGAGAGAAATGTCCCGAAGAGGGTTCGTAGTTGGCGTAGCTGTAGCACCAGCCAAGGCACGCACGGTCTACCATGTGCCGGAGCGGGTCGACTCGACTCTGCACCACGCATAACCGGCTGACCACTCTCTGGCCGGGAGGCAGAGTGCGGACCACGCGGCCCATTTCGTCCTCGATCCGATCCCACTGCACCGCGTCTGCGTAAAGGAAGCCGAAAAACACGCCCGCTACAAGCGCCAGGGTCGCTCGCTGCAGGCGCGAGGGCGTGCCGCACGCCAGCACACCGCAGACCAGCACACCCGCAGCAAGGGACATCCGCTCGTCGATGAACTGAAAAGCGAGCGAGTGCCCCGGCAGAAGCAGGAGGCCCGGAACGATCAGAATTCCCGCGGAGGTCAGCACGAGCAGTTGAAACGGCAGGCCCAGGAGCATCCTGAGCTTGCCTCGAATTCGATTCAGCCGCAGCAAGTCGATCCCCCACAGGGTCAAAACCGCGACGAAGATCGGAAAATATTTGCGGTCGTAAACCCAGAACTGATCGGCGCCCGTCGCGCTGGCGACCTGGTGGAACCGCCACTCAGTCTCCAGTGTCAGTTCTAGGATCAAACGAGAACCGACCAAAGCTCCCAGAGCACTCGCCAGAACCAACCCGCGCCGACGAGGCTGTGTCCGTCGCGCAACCGCTATATAGAGGGCCAATCCCGCCGCCCAAACCGCCGGAAGCGCGTGAGCCAATGTGGCTACGCTTAACAAAAGGTATGGCCGCACATGCCCATAACCCCGGCGCCAGAACTCAGCCAGCGCCCAGAGGCTCAGGCCCAAGGCCAGATAAAAATTAAAAAGGCCCATGTGGAAAGTCCACCCATAGGCCAGGCCTGCCAGACAGGGAGCGAGGGACCACGGACGGCGGCGGCTGACGGCCGCGACGAGGGCGAACGCACCCCAGAAAAAAATCAAAACCGCGACCGCGACTGCCGCCCTTTCGGCGAGGCGTGGCCCGCCCAGTTGCATGAGTCTGCGGAGCAGCAGATCGAAGAGGACGTTGGTCCACTGCCCGGTGACCGCGAGACCTTCAACTCTGCCCTCGCGCACCAACAAGGCGAGCCACGCGTTGTACAGGTGGCTCGACAGATCGCCCGCATGGATCCGCGGCAGCCAGAAGCAGGGAACCAGCACGAGAGCCGACACCAACGACGTCAGCACCGCCGTCCCGAGGCGAGAACCCTCGAGAGCCGGAACTGCCGGACGCTCAATCGGAATGACCTGCCTCTGATGTGCTTGCGTCTGCGTGCTCATCATGCTCATCCGCTTGCCGGACAGAGCGGGCCCATGCAGGCGCGCCGACTCGGGGCTCAACCCATCTTGCGCTTGCGGCGCCGCATGATGTACAGCACCAGCACCACGCCGGCCGCGATGAACAGAATCGTTGAAAGCGTCTGTTGATCCATCGCATTCACCTCCTGCGAGAATTTCCTTACGATCTTACGGCAAGTACGACTCGCGCACCAGCGGGAGCAGGTTCTTAAAGATCTGGATCATGGCGGGTCCTCCCGCGATGATGAACATGGAAGGCAGGATGCAGAAGAAAATGGGGAAGACCAGTTTCACCCCCACCTTGTTGGCCCGTTCCTCCGCTTCCTGTCGCCGCTGGATCCGCATGAACTCGGCATGAGTCCGAAGCGATTCCGCCAAACTGGTGCCGAAGCGGTCCGTTTGGACTAGGGCTGCAACCAGGTTCCGGATCTCACGCTCGCCCGTGCGATCGGCCAGGTTGCGCAGGGCGTCGGCTCGGCGCTTGCCCGCGCGCACCTCGAGCGCAACCAGGCTCAGCTCCTCGGCCAGATCCCGATGCGCGATGCCGATCTCTTCGGCCACGTTCTGCAACGCCCGATCCAGGCCCAATCCCGCTTCCACGCTCACCACGAGCAGGTCGAGCGCGTCGGGCAGGGCATGGCGCAAGCGCTCCTGGCGTGCGGAGACAAGCCGCTCCAGCACGAAGGTGGGCAGAAAGTAACCCACGAAGGTTGCGCCGCCGATCAGCGCCATTCGCAGGATCCCCAACGAGGTCACTTCCGCGCGGACCAGGAACGCCAGTGCGGCGAAGGCCGCTGCAAGCAGCACTTTCAATCCGTAGTAGGTGTACAACGCCGCGTCCGACCGAAATCCCGCCGCGATCAGCTCGCGTCGGGCCAGCGAGGCCTCCTGGGGCGACACCGGAACCTGCCGGCCGATCATCCGGATGGTGCGCACCGCGAAGCCGGGTATGCCGTTCGCCGGAGCGAGCGGATCGGCAGCAACCGCGCCCGCGGCGCCGCTGACCTGTTCGAAGATGCGCCCCGGGCGCACGTAAATCCGGTAGCCGTACCAAGTGATGGTCGCCGCCAGCAAGGCAAACAGCGCAAGGGAAATAAAGCCTGCCATGCTCTTCTCCTCAGATCTTGATGTGGGTGATGCGCCGCATCAGGAAGTAACCGGTGACCTGGCCGATGATGGCGGCGGCGATCAGGTATCGGCCGTGCTCGTCGCGCGCCATGCCCCGCAGGTAATCCGGGGCCAGCAACATCAACCCGAGCAGGGTCACGACGGGAAGCACGGTAAGGATGGCCGCCGTGATTCGCCCATGCGCGCTCATGGCCCGCACGTGACCTTTCAACTGGAAACGCTCGCGAATGACACGCGCCAGATTGCGGAGGATCTCGGCCAGATTGCCGCCCGTCTGCCGTTGCAACAGGACGGCGGAGACGAAGAAGCGAACGTCCATCAAGGGAACCCGATCCACCAGACGCCGCAGAGCCACCTCGAGCGGCGCGCCCAGGTTGTTTTCCTCGAAGACAATGCGGAACTCCGGACCGAGCGGAGGAGGCAGCTCGACCGAAAGCATTTCCATGCCTGCGGCGATCGAGTGACCCGCCCGCAGCGAGCGCGCCAGGAAGTCCAGCGCCTCGGGGAATTGCCGCTCGAACAAAGCGAGCCGCCGCGCGCGGCGTCGGCTGATGATCCACAGGGGCAGGCCGCCGAACGCGACGGCCAGCCCGAGTGAGCTCAGCCACGGCAGCATCAGGAGGCGCACCTGCGTGCCCGCCAATGCGCCGACCACGGCAAGAAGCACTGATGCGGCCAGCACCTGCGCGGGATTCCAGTCCAGCCCGGCTTGCCGGATCCATCTCTCGAGCCGCGCGGTCACCGGCCATCGTGTCAGCGCCGATTCCAGCTTCGAGGTCCCGATCGCCTGACGAACCAGTATCCGCGCCTCCTCCGGGTAAATCCGACCGGCGACGGTTTGCAGCATGCTGGCGACACGCTTCTTGCGCTCGGCTTCCAGCAGGCGTAGGCCCAGACTCACCGCCAGCAACACGAGCGCGAACATCACCACGAACAACAGCAGCCAAAGGTACGGCATGGCGCCTCCTAGCCGATCTCCACGATGGTTTGGAAGGTGCTCGCCGGCAGGTGGATGCCGCACGCCGCGAGCCGGTCGCTAAAGCGCGGCCGGATGCCGGTCGGGCGGAAGCGCCCCAGCACCTTACCGCCCGGCCCCAGGCCGGTCTTCTCGAACACGAAGATGTCCTGCAACGTGACCTGATCGCCCTCCATCCCCACGCACTCGGTAATGTGCGTGATGCGCCGGCTGCCGTCGCTCAGCCGCGCCAGGTGCACGAACAGATCGATGGCCGAGGCCACCTGTTGGCGGATGGCGCGCAGGCTGATGTTGGCATTGGCCAGCGATACCATCACCTCCAGGCGGCTGATGGCGTCACGCGGCGAGTTGGCGTGAATCGTGGTGAGCGAGCCGTCGTGCCCGGTGTTCATGGCTTGGAGCATGTCGAGCGCCTCCTCGCCCCGCACCTCGCCCACGATGATGCGATCCGGCCGCATGCGCAGCGCGTTGATCACCAGTTGCCGCTGCTTGATCGCGCCCTGCCCTTCGATGTTGGGCGGGCGCGTTTCCATTCGTGCGACGTGAACCTGCCGCAACTGGAGCTCGGCCGCGTCCTCGATGGTGATGATGCGCTCGTCCTCGGGAATGTAAGTGGAGAGTACGTTGAGCAGCGTAGTCTTGCCCGCTCCCGTGCCTCCCGAGATGATGATGTTCAGTCGCGCCTTGACGCAGGCTTCGAGCAGCGTCAGCATCTCCTGGGTCAGCGTCAGGTTGGCCAGCAACTCCTCGGCCTGCAACCGATCGGCGCGGAAGCGGCGGATCGACAGCAGCGGCCCGTCGATGGCGATCGGCGGGATGACGGCGTTGATGCGCGATCCATCCGGTAGGCGCGCGTCCACCATGGGCGACGACTCGTCGATGCGCCGCCCCACCCGGGAGACGATTTTCTCGATGATCCGCAGCAGGTGGGCGTCGTCCTTGAACTGCACGGGCGTGCGGTAAAGCTTGCCGTCCCGCTCGACGTAGACCATCTTGGGCGTGGTCACCAGAATGTCCGAAAGGGTCGGGTCCTGCAACAGCGGCTCCAGCGGCCCCAGACCGAAGACCTCGTTGAGCACTTCCTCGATGATGCGGTCCTTCTCCACCATGCTCAGCGGAGTCTTCTCCTCTTCGATGAGCCGCGCCACCGCCGTGCGAATCTCCACGCGTGCGCGTTCGGTGGGCAGCGTCGAGAGCACTTCCAGGTTGATGCGGTCCAGCAGCTTACGGTGCAGCGTGAATTTCAGTTCCTGGTGTTCGGGCGGCGCCGGGCGGCGCAAGGGCCGCACCGGCGGAAGTTCTTGTCTGTGTGCCGCGGTCGCCATATCTCACCCCAGCAGAGAAAATCTTGTCCTCTTGCGCGGTTCCGGCAGGTTCGCAATCCTGGCCGCCAGGCGAGCGAACTGAGACGCCAGTCCGCTCCCGGATTCCAACAATTCGCCTTCGGTGTACGCCTCGTTCAACGCGGCGTAGTCGTTCGGCAGAGCTGCATACACGGGCAGTCCCAGCATGGTCTGGACCTCCTCCAGCGTGACCTCCGGCCGCTTGGGCGTTCGATTGAGGATGACGCGCAGGCGGTCGGCGCCATAGCCGCTCGAAAGCAGCGTGGTGATCAACTGCTTGGCCTGGTACAGAGCGGGCACTTCCAGCGTGGTGACCAGAAAGCCCTGGTCGATTTCCTCGAGCGCCGTCATCGTGCGCGGGTTGAGGCTGCGACCCAGGTCCACGACGATCCAGTCGTACAGCGTCCGCGCAAAACGGATCACGCGCTGGAAGGCTTCGTCGCGCGGCGGTTCGACCGAGGCGGCCACGGCGGGCGCGGCGATGACCTCCAGACGCGGCATGCCATTCGAGATCAGGGCACGCCAAAAATGCTCGTCCAGGCGATCAATATTGTGAGCGGCGTCCAATACCGAGTACTCCGACCTGGTTTTCATCAGGAAGCGAATGAGGCCCGTTTCAAGATCCAGGTCCGCCAGCAGGATCTTCTGCGGCGTCTGCCGCTGCAGTTCCACCGCCACATGACAGGCCACCGTCGTCGCCCCGCAACCGCCTTTGGCGGAGAAAAAGCCCAACGTCTTGCCTCCCGCGCTCCGGCGCCTCCTGCCCGTGAGCTCCCCGGCCACCCGCTCCAGCGCCGCCTTCAGGTGGACCTCGAGCGGCGGGTAGACGAACTCGCACGCGCCGGCTCGCATGGCCGCCAGGATTCGCTCGGCGTCCGCCGCCCCGTGCAGCGCAACGATCAAAGGCGAGCCTTCCATGGCCCGGATCTCCCGGAACAACTCCGCCATCCGGTCACCCAGCTCGTCGATCTCGGCCAGCACCACATCCGGTCGGGCTTGAGCCACGCGGGAAAGCGCGGCGCCCGCGTCGACCAACGCGCCCTGCTCGAAAACCACCTGCGCGCCGTACTCTGCAAGCACCTGCCGCGCGGGCGTCAGCAGCTGCCGGCTTGCCGTCAGAAGCGCCGCTCTCAGCGGCCGCATATCTCTCACCTCCTGCCCAAACCGCCGCCCTCCACGGCTTTCATCAGCTTTCCGTGGATGCAGCTTCAAAAAGACGGCTGTTGACGATGCTCCAGATGGCGCTGACGTCCTGACCCACCGACATCAGGGCCGCCGCACCCAGCAGACACACGAGGGCCAGGATGAGCGAGTACTCGATGAGGTCCTGGCCGCCGCTATCGAGCAATCGTTGCCAACACATGGTTGCCTCCCGACGGATGCGAGGGGAGGCGAGCCGCAGCTCGCCTCCCCAGGTGTCCCCCTAGCTGCTAGCCTGACCGGCGCTGACGGCTGAAGCAGTTCGGGTCTTGGCCGTGCTCCAGATGCCCGAGACGTCCTGGCCCACGGTGATGAACACCGCGGCCGAGAACAGGCAGATGAACGCCAGCAGCAGCGCGTACTCGATCAAGTCCTGGCCGGACTCGTCGCGCAGAAAGTTCTTCACGAGTTTCATGAGTTGCTCCTCCTTGGAAGTTGGGTTTCGGGCTGGTTGAGATTTTGCGGCCGCGACGCCCTCCGATCGCGGCCGCTCCCATCGCCTGTCGAGACAATGGAACTTGCGTCAGGCTCGCGCACGAGGCGAAAAACGATGGCCATGCCGTCGTCGTAGACCACGCGCCAGCGCGGCGAGGCTTTCAGCGCCCCGGTGAGCGGCGCTTCCACCGGCAGCAGCACGGTTTCGACGCCGTAGCCGGCCAGGTGTTGCTCCCAGCCCCAGCGCGCATTCATCGTGTTCAGCAGCGCCTCATCGAAGCGCGAGCCGTAGAAATCGCTGCGGCCGTCCACGAAAACTTTGCCTTTGGGGAACAGCCGGTAGATGAGATAGTCGCCCCACTCGTCGTGGGTGAAAACGCGGTCGGCGAGCGCCTCGGCGCCCAGGGTCTCGATGACGCGGGCGGGGTAACGCTTGGGATCGTATTCGGCGCGGAACCGGGGAGATGCCGGTGAGGCGGACAGCAGAACGCCAAGAAGCAACGAGGCTGCTAAGCTGGCGGCGTGCAAGCGCGGGAGGCGGTCCAGCTGCGCAAAATCTGCGACGCCGTCGAGCAGCCCGCGCGCCCAGCGGCGCAGGCGTTCGCGCACCGGCGCTGCGGCCAACTCTTCCAGGGTTTCGCGCAGGGCCGCAGCCGCGCCGGGCGCAATGACGATGGCGAAAATGGGAACATTGCGTACCGCAAACAACGCCGCCTGGCCCCAGAGCAGATAGAGGATCGGCGTCGTGAACTCGCCGCGGCGCAGGGCGCGCCATGCCGCCACCGCGCCCACCAGGAGCAGCAGTTGGAAAAACACCGCGTCGGCACGCTGGAAATCGGCGGATTGATACTCCAGGATCGTGCGGTACAGGAAGGGGTCGCGCAGGTAGCGCCAAATGTGCAGGTGGAGTTTGTAGCCGTATGGGTTGAGGAGGCTCGCGGCCAGCGCAGCGGCCGCCGTCCACGCGTAGAGTCGGGCGCGCGCAAGAGCGGCGCGATTGCGCTCGGGGTCCGCACTCACCAACCAGACCGTTGCTTCACCCGCGGCATACGCAACAACCACCATGATGCCCGCGATAAAGCCCCCATGCAGGTTCGTCCAAGGGATCATAAGCAGGGGAATCCATAGCAGCAGCCGACTCCTTCCCTCGCGTGCCCGCTCGAGAATCGAAAGGAGGATGACCAGCAACAGCAGGGTGAACAGGTGAGGGCGCGCCAGCCAGTGCAGGGCGGAAGCGCCGCAGGCGGTGATGGTCAGCGCGATGGCGATGAATTCGTGATCGCAGGCGCGTCGCACCAGGCGGAACAGCAGCGCGAACGTCAACGCGAGCACAAGACTGCTGGCGAAAACGACGGCGCCCAATCCCCAGTGCAAGTGCAGCCAGCCGAAGAGGACGTCCCAGAGCCACTCCCAGGCGTACCAAGGCTCTCCGGCCTTGGTGAACGAGAACAGGTCGCGGTCCGGGACGCGCCCATTGGCCAGGATCCACTCGCCGGTGCGCAAGTGCCAGCCCGTGTCCCCGTCACCCAACAGGGTCTGCGCGCCCTCGAGCCGCAGGTACAGAAAGATCAGCGGCAGGATGAAGGCCGCGTCCGTCAGCGACGGGAAAAAAGCCATGACCATGCGACCTGCTTTCCTCGTCATCGGGCTTTTCTCCGCAGGCGTCACATCAACAAGCCTCCGACCTCACTCCAACGGGCCCTTTGAATTCCGCCCACCGGCTTACGGGCGTGGTCCCGGAACTCCATCCGCTCCACGGCGACCGCCAGGAGCGTGCCGTTTCCCTGTGAGTCCACCACGCGTACAAGGCGCCCACGACAGCGCAGGATTCGCCTCGCAGGCAGTTCGATATCTACGCGCAATCGGCTGCCGAGTGGGGGAGGGCTCGGAGCAGTCCGAGCCCGTTCCAGCTCGACCAGCACGCCGCTGCGGCTGATGTTGACCGTGCGACCGGCCGCTTTCCAGTGCGTGGTGGTGCAGGACTGGAGGTGGCAAATCAGGTCCAGTGCCAGACGGGGATGGCCCCTGCGTTCAATTCCGGGATAAAGCGGGCTGCTCATCACCATCCTGCGCATCGCCAAGGTGTACACGCTTGAGGGTAAGACCTGAGCGCCTTAGGGCCAATCCCGTAAAAAGAAGGGAGGGTAAGTTAACCAGAGAGGTGAGCGGTCCGATCCAGACGGCCCGGTACGAAATTAACCCCCGCGGTGACATTCGAAGGGGATCGGCATCCCGGACCGGTGCCAGAAGAGGCCATAAACGTACGAATATGCGAGCGCTTGCGCGCTGTTGCGGGTGCCGCGATCGACCCTCGAGCAGTTATGAAACCGCTGGTACCACCCCTACGTCATGGGCTGAACGGTTCCATAACTTGGGCTAGTCCCGGCCTACGTACCCGGTTATGGTCCCAGCAAAGGGGGGCTCATTTTCTACCCTCATTCACGAATTTTTCCCTGGCCTTCGGCGAAAAGTTCTGCTATGATGCGGGCATCGACGGCTGCGTAGTCCGGGAGTTGGCGCCCGGCGCGGAAAGGCGGGAAGCGAGCATGACGCGCGTTCTTCTTTATACCGATCAGCCCGTGCTGGCGAAAGGCTTTGCCGCCATCATGTCCTCGGTCGCCGAATTCGACCTGGTGGGAATTTGCTACGCATCGGCTTTGCTGGCCGAAACGCTTTCCTCCACAAAACCCGATCTGGCCTTGGTCGATCTCAACGAGGAAATCACACTGGAAACTTTGGGTGACGTACGCCGCCGCGCACCCGAGGTCCGCATCATTCTCTGGGTGCGAGCCATCCCGCTCGAGCTTGCCTACCAGACGATCCGTCTGGGCGTGCACGGCATACTCCGCAAAACGCTCAGCCCCGACGTCATGATCAAATGCTTGCAGCGGGTGGCCGCCGGCGAGTACTGGTTCGAGGAGGCCCTGGGCGCCCGGCTGGACGAAACCGAAGTGGTGCCGCTCAGCCGTCGCGAGGCGCAACTGGTCAACCTGCTTGCGCAGGGTTACAAGAACAAGGAACTCGCCTACGCGTTGGGCATCTCCGAGGGCACCATCAAGGTGTACCTTTCCAAGCTCTACCGCAAGCTGGGCGTCAAGGACCGATACGAGCTGGCGCTCTACGGCTTACGCAGCGGCAACCTTGCGCAGATGGGATTTGCCCATCCGGCGCGGCCCAGACAAGGCCCCCAGGCCGAGGCGAAAGCGCCCGTGCTGGTACTGGACCGCGCCGGCGGACGCGCCGGCTGAGCGGCAGTCCGACCCCGGCGCTTCCCTCCGAACGATCCTTTGGTAACCTAGGCACTTCGCCCGGGAGGCAACATGCGTGCGTCGCACCTTCTCGCCGTTTTCGCCCCGATTCTGGCGGCCGCGGCAGCGGCGCAGCCCGCGGACGTGAACTACGATGAAACAAAAGTTCCAAAATTTGTTTTGCCCGATCCCCTCCTCTTTGCTGACGGTCGCCGGGTGGCGGACGGCAAGGAGTGGTTCGGCAAGCGCCGCCCGGAGATCCTGCGCCTGTTTGAAACCTGGGTTCACGGACGGTGCCCGGCGCCCCGCGTTCGGCTGCGCGCGCAGACCCTCGAGACCGACCGCAACGCCCTGGGCGGGCGCGCCGTGCGCAAGCAGATCGTCATCTTCTTCTCGAACGACCCCACCGGCCCAAGGATGCATCTGCTCGTCTACCTACCGGCCCGCGCTACGCGGCCCGTGCCCGTGTTTCTGGGCCTCAACTTCAGGGGCAATCACGCCATCCACCCGGACCCCGCGATCCGTCTGGCCGAGGTGTGGATCCAGGATCCCCGACAGAAGACCTGGATCAAACAAACCGCTCCCGAGACGACGCGCGGCGCAAACGCCTCACGCTGGCCTCTCGAGCGGATCCTCCAACGTGGCTACGGCCTGGCCACCGCCTACTATGGCGACATCGAACCCGATTTCGAGGGCGGCATGCGCTACGGCGTGCGCCCGCTGTTTTTTCGCCGCGGCCAAACGGAGCCGGCTGACGATGAATGGGGCGCCATCGGCGCCTGGGCCTGGGGCCTAAGCCGGGCCCTCGATTACCTGGAAACCGACCGCGAAATCGACGCCCGGCGCGTCGCCCTCATCGGCCACTCGCGTCTGGGCAAGACCGCGCTGTGGGCCGCAGCGCAGGACACGCGTTTCGCCATGGCCGTTTCTAACGACTCCGGTGAGGGCGGAGCGGCCATCACCCGTCGTCGTTTCGGAGAGCAGATCCATCACCTTAACGCCCGCTTCCCGCACTGGTTCTGTCGCAACTTTCGCAAGTTCGACCATCGCGAAGACGATCTGCCCGTCGACGCCCACATGCTGATCGCACTCATCGCACCGCGGCCGGTCTATGTGGCCAGCGCCGAGGAGGACCGGTGGGCCGACCCGCGCGGCGAGTTCCTCGCCGTGGTCCACGCAGCGCCTGTTTACCGGCTGCTCGGCCGGCCCGTACCGGAACTCGCCGAAATGCCGCCTGTGGGAAAGCCCATCATGGACACGCTCGCCTACCACGTGCGCGCGGGCAAGCATGACATTACGGCCTACGACTGGGAGCAATACCTGAACTTCGCCGACCGGCACCTGAAAGCCGGGCGGCGCTGAGGCGTTCGCCCCTTCGGCTACAATGGGCATTCATCGCCGAGCGAGGATGCTCATGCGTCTGGGAGCCGTCACTTACAACGTCTTGAAGGATTGGGACCTGGAAACCATCATTCAGCAATTGGAAACGATTGGCTTCGAAGCCGTCGAGCTGCGCACCGGCCACAAGCACGGCGTAGAGCCGTCGCTGGGGCCTGAGGAGCGGGCGCGCGTGCGCGATCGCTTCCGCCGCAGCAAAGTGCGCTTGTTGAGCTACGGAACCGTCTGCGAATTCCATTCCCCTGACCCGGAGGTGCGACGTAAAAACCTGGAGACGGGCAGACAGTTCGTCGATCTGGCGCACGACACCGGCGCTTGGGGCGTGAAAGTGCGTCCCAACGCGCTCCCCAAGGAGGTCCCGCGCGAGACGACCATCCGCAACATTGCCGAGGCGCTGCGTGAGCTCGGTGAGTACGCGCGCGGCCGCGGCGTCGAGATTTGGCTGGAAGTCCACGGCCGTGACACCTCCGATCCCGCGGTGATCGAGCAGATCATGAAGGCAACGCGCCACGAAGCCGTGGGCGTCTGCTGGAACTCGAACGCCACCGACATCGTCAACGGCTCGATCCGCGAAAGCTTCCAGCGTCTGCGACCCTGGTTGAAGAACGTGCACATCAACGAGCTCGCCTCACCGCATTATCCCTGGCGCGAGCTGTTCCGGCTGCTCCGGGAGACCGGCTACGACCGTTACACGCTTTGCGAGGCGCAGGAGAGCAGGGAACCGGAGCGCTTCTTGCGCTGGTACCGAGCCCTCTGGATGGAGCTGATCCGCCCATGCTGAGAGTCGCCCTTGCACTGGCGGCCGTGCTTGTCGCGCCGGCCGCCGTCCCTACTCCTGAAAGCCACTTCGGGCATCCGATGGGCGCCGATCGCACGGTGCTCGATTGGGACCGCGTGGTGGCTTATTTTCAGGCGCTGGAGCGCAACTCCGACCGGCTGCGACTCCAGCTGCTGGGCAAGAGCACCGAAGGTCGCCCGTTCGTGGCCGCCTTGATCGCCGCGCCCCGCACGCTGAGCAATCTCGAGCGGTACCGCTGGATCCAGCAGAAGCTGGCCGACCCGCGTCGGACAAGCCGTGACGAGGCCGAGCGGCTCATCGCCGAGGGCAAGGCGGTGGTGATGATCACCTGCTCGATCCACGCCACCGAGATCGCCTCTACGCACACCGCGGTCGAGTTCGCCTACAAACTGCTCACGGAAAACCGGCCCCGACAACGCGCCATTCTGGAAAACGTCATTCTCGTGCTGGTGCCCTCGCTCAATCCCGACGGGCTGGACCTGGTGACGCGTTGGTATCGCAGGACGCTGGGCACGCCTTACGAAGGCACGTCGCCCCCCGAGCTCTACCAGAAATATACCGGCCACGACAACAACCGCGACTGGTACTTCTTCACGCAGGCCGAAACCCGTCTGACGGTGGAGAAGCTGCACAACGTCTGGCATCCGCACATCGTGTACGACGTGCACCAGATGGGGCCCTCGGGCCCGCGCATGTTCGTACCGCCTTGGATAGACCCCATCGATCCCAACATTGATCCTCTGATTGTGCAGCAGTGCAATGCCTACGGCATGGGGATGGCGCTGGATCTGACCGCGGCCGGCAAGACAGGCGTGATCGTCAACGCCATGTACGACTTCTGGTCCCCCAGCCGGCATTACCAGGCCTATCACGGCGGCCTGCGCATTCTTTCCGAGTCCGCCAGCGTGCGCATCGCCACGCCGCTCGTGGCGACAACCGCGGAAGCGGGCGGTGCGGCCCAACCCGCACGCATGAGCTGGAACTACGTCGAGCCCTGGACGGGCGGTACGTGGCGGCTGCGCGACATTGTCGACTACCAGCTTGTGGCGTTCGAATCCCTGCTCTACCAGGCTGCTCTGCGCCGTGAGGACCTGCTGCGCAACTTCTACCGCATCGGCGAGCGCGCCTGTGCGCGAAGCTCGCCCTGGGCCTTCGCGATTCCTGCCGTGCAGCGCGATCCCACGGCCGCCGTAAAGCTGCTGGAGACGCTCGACTTCGGTATGGTCGAAGTGGAACGCGCCGAGCGCGAGTTCGAAGCCGGGGGCAGACGCTACCCGGCCGGCAGCTACTTGGTGCGCATGGCGCAACCCTACAGCAGCTTTGCCAAGACGCTGCTCGAACGCCAGCGTTACCCCGATCTGCGGCAATATCCCGGAGGACCGCCAAAGCGCCCCTACGACGTAACGGCGCACACGTTGCCCCTGTTGCTCGGCGTCGACGTATTCGAGCTGGTGGAAGCGGTGAACGTCCCTTATACGAGGGCCCGCGAATTCCGTTTCTCTCAAGCGCGTCCGACCGCAGCGGCTGTGCTTCCGGCATCCGACAGCAGGAGCTGGATGGAGGCAGCGCGCGCGTGGGCCGCGGGACGCAGCCTCTGGCGCGAGCGCGTGACCGGCGACTTTCGCACTTCCCCGGCTGCATCCGGGTGGCTGGAAATTCCGCCGCCACGCATCGGACTCTACAAGAGTCACGTGCCCAACATGGATGAAGGCTGGACACGTTGGGTACTCGAGCAGTTCGGCTTCCGCTACACCAGCCTGCGGAACCGCGACTTCGCCGACGGCAACCTGCGATCCAGACTGGACGCGATTGTCTTTCCTGACCAGCCTCCCTCCACGATGGAGAACGGTTTCAAGCCCGGCTCGATGCCGGAAGAGTTCACGGGCGGCCTCGGCGAGAAGGCCGTCGATGCTCTACGCGAGTTCGCGATGCAGGGCGGTACGCTCATTTTTTTGAACCGCGCCTCCGACTTCGCAGTCGAGAAATTCGGCCTCCCTGTTGAACGGGCTTTGCGGAATCTTTCCCCGAACGAATTCTATTGTCCCGGTTCGCTGCTGAACGTCACGCTGGATACGACCCATCCGCTGGCCTACGGCTTGCCCGCCGAGATTCCGATCTGGATGGAGCACAGCCCTGCCTGGGAAATTCGGGCAGGTTCTCCCGCGCGCGTGATCGCGCGCTACCCCTCCCAGCAACTGCTGGCTTCCGGATGGCTGCTGGGTGAGAAGCATCTGGCGGGCAAGGCTGCTCTGCTGGAGTGCCCGCTAGGGCAAGGGAGAGTGATCGTATTCGGCCTCCGTCCGCAGTACCGGGGCCAGAGCTGGCAGAGCTTCAAGCTGCTGTTCAACGCACTCGCCCTTTCCGCGCAAGGCAGGTAAGGCCGCGAGCGGACAGCGCGCGTCACGCTCGCGGCCCTGGCGGTTCGGGCTACCGACGGCCGGCCCGGCGGCCCTGATTGGGCGGCGTGTGAATGGGACCGCTGCCATCCTGCGGGCCGGTCCGGTTGCCTTTCTTCAGGCCCGGACCGGTGCCGTCCTTCTTCGGCACGCCGCCGGTGGGGCAGTCGGGGCAAGGCAGAGTCGGCGCCTGCTGAGCCAGGATCGGGCCGGAAGCCACCGTCAGCATCGCGGCCGTCATCAATGTCAGGATCATGCGTTTCATGGTGTCAACCTCCGCCCATGAATAGGGCAATCGGCGAGCCGCAACGCAACTTGTTGAAAACAGGCTGAGATCCCGAACGCGGCCTCGCCCGACCGCGCATCCGTTGCGTGCAAGAGCGTCGGCAGGGGTGCAGCGTTTGCAGTTTCAAACGACCGGCTGGCCGCAGTAGGCGCAGCGGCGCGCCGCCAGCGGGATCTCGCTCAGGCATTCCGCACAGGACTTTGTCGCCGGGGGCGCCGGCCTCTCCGCTCGCGTACGCGCGGCGACGGCGTTCATCGGCGTCACGACGAAGAAATACACCGCGGCGCCCACCAGCACGAACGAGATCACCGCGTTCAGGAAATCACCATACAGAAACTGGCTCCGGTTGATGGTGAACTTCAGGGCGGAGAAATCCGGCTGCCCTCCGAAGGCCGCAATCAGCGGCGTAAGCAGGTCTTTGACAAAGGCGTTCACGACGTTGCCGAAGGCCGCGCCCATGACGACGGCCACAGCCAGATCCACCACATTGCCTCGCAACAGGAAATCGCGGAATCCTTTGAGCATTTTCGCCTCCCGGGCTGCGCTGAATCGTTTGAGTCTACCGCAGCGGGTCCTCGCCGACAGTGGGGCGCGCAGCCGAATGCGCAAGGGACCGCGCCGGCAGGCCCGCCATCGGGTGGTCAAGACGCGTCGCCCGCAGCAGGGCGCAGACTCCGACTGCCTCCGCCAAGCCGTGTCGACCGAGCCCAAGTTCCGGTTGGCAGCTCCAGGCTGCCCCGCGTAGACTGGAGACGAAGGAGTTGCTCCCATGCGGCGGCGCTCGATCGCACTTGTCATCCTGCTGGTAACCGCCGGGCTCTTCGCTCAGGGCCCGCGGCCGTTGCGCCCCGGCTTCAATCTGTTCAGCCGCGAGCAGGACATTCAGCTCGGCAGGGAAGCAGCCGCCGAGATCGAAAAGCAGGTCACCGTGGTCAACGACCCCGAACTGGAAAGTTACGTCCGACGCATCGGTAAAAAACTGGCCTCGACGCCGGAAGCAGCGGGCTTCCCCTACAGCTTCAAGATCGTGCACGATAAGACGATCAACGCCTTCGCCCTGCCCGGCGGTCCGACCTACCTGCACACGGGACTGCTCGAAGCGGCCGATAACGAGGCGCAAGTGGCGGGCGTGATGGCTCACGAGATCGCCCACGTGGCGCTGCGTCACGGCACCAACCAGCTTTCCAAGGCGAACCTCATCCAGTTGCCGGCGCTGCTGGCGGTCTGGGCCGCGGAACGGAAGGGTTCCCTGTGGGGGCAGGTGGCGCAACTGGGCGTGGGTCTCGGGGCTAACTCGGTCCTGCTGAAATATTCGCGCGATGCCGAGAGGGACGCCGATCTGCTCGGCACGCGAATCATGGCGCGCGCGGGCTACGACCCCGTCGAAATGGCGCGCTTCTTCGAAAAACTGGAGGCTTCCGGCGGCCCCCGTGCGCTTCAGTTTTTCTCCAGCCATCCGAACCCTGGCAACCGCGTGAAGGCCGTGCAAGCCGAACTCCAGTATTTGCCTGCCGGCCCCTACACCAAGGGCGACCCCCAGGAGTTTCAAAGCATCAAGCGTCGCGTGGCCGCGCTGCCCGAGCCGCCCAAACGGAAGAAAGCCCCGCCATCCCAGCCCTGAGCCGGCGGGCCTGCCGTCAAGCGGACTCGCTTCTTTTCGCTTCAGTTTCCATCTCTGTGAAGCCGAGAAAACCGGTAGGCCTGACGCTAAGCGGGCCCGGAGGGCTTCAGGCTGGGACGATCCGCTCCCGTCGCGCGTCCCAGCGGACATACTTCTGCCGGCGGAAAGATTCCACCCCCATGGCGCAGGCGACCACGGCGTAGTAGCCCAGCCGGCAATCGCATTTCAGCGCTTCGCCCAGCCGGATGGCGCGGATCAGGTTGCGATGGTGAAGCGTGATGTCTTCGCCGCCGGTCTTCTGATGCACGATTTCCTTCGTCTCCTTTGCGTAAAGGCTCTGCGGACGGATGACAAAGCCGGTGCGCGTGAAATGCAGGGTCGCTTTGTGGCCGCGCAGCACGTGATCCACCGGCGTATCGTTGGCCAGCGAGGAGATGAGCAGGACGGTGGGACCGCCCGGATAGTCGAGCATGATGTTGAACGTGTCGGGCACTTCGGCCGGACTCTGACGGAAGTGCCACTTGCCGCCGCAGGCCACGCCGCGCTCGGGAAACTTCAGGTCCAGCGCCTTGATGATGCGCGTGACACGGTGAATGAACAAGTCGCTCGCAATGCCTGACGAGTAGTCCCAGTAGCGCCGCCAGTGGAGGAAGCGGTCCGGATCGAAAGGTCGCTTGGGCGCCGGCCCGAGCCACGCTTTCCAGTCCAGATTCTCGCCCGGCCGCACGTCGGGGTCGGGCGCGCCGGTCCAGAAGTCGTTGCGGTAATTCCGCGAGTAATCGATCTGCGCGATGACCACGTCGCCCAACACGCCGGCCTTGACGTACTTCTGTGCGGTCTCGTAGGAATCGTCGGACATGCCCTGCACGCCGACTTGCAGTTTCACGCCCGTCTTCTCGACGCGAGCCACAAGCTTGCGGGCCTGCTCGACGGTTTGCGTCATGGGCTTTTCCAGGTAAATGTGCTTGCCCGCCTCGGCTGCGTCCATGGCCATCTGGTAGTGCCAGTGTTCGGGCGTGGCGATGACCACGTAGTCGATGTTGGGGTCATCGAGTAGGCGGCGATAGTCCTTGTGGGGTTTTGCACCGGTGAGTTCGACGGCGCGCCGGAGGCGCTTTTCGTAAACGTCGCAGACGGCGAGAACGTCCACGTTGTCCGTGTCGCGCATTTTCAATAGGGCCCGCATGTGGGCGGTGCCCATGCCGCCGCACCCGATGACGCCGATGCGCAGGCGCTCGCCCGCGCCGGCAACCTGCGAATACCCGCGCGCCGTGACGGTCGCTGCCGCCGTACCTTTCAGGAACGTTCTGCGATTCAAGGTGTGCATAGCGTTACGATTGTAAGCCGCGCTTGCTAGAATCGCTCGACGGACGCGATGGGGACCGTGCGGCGGGCTCTTTGGGCGGCGTGGCTGACGGTGAGCGCATTGCTGTTGCCGGTGATCGTCGCCCCTTGGGTGCTGCCCGAGCGGAGCCTGTTCGCGGCGGCCGAGCTGTGCCGCCGCGAACATCCCGGCGGACGAACGTGCCCGCTGTGCGGGATGACGCGGGCTTTCACGGCCATCGCTCGCCGCCGTCCGCATGAGGCTCACAATCGGAACCGTGCGGCCCTCCCGCTGTATGCTGCGCTTACGGCGAACGAGGCCCTGGCGGCGGCCTTGCTGATTTGCCGACGCAGAAAGCGAAACAAGCGTATAATTGGGGTGGGCATTCCATGAGATTCCTCTTCGCGTTGCTGGTGTGCGGCGCGCTGGCCGCCGCCGAGAAAACACCGCCGGCCGGCGAGGCGGCCAACGAAAAAATTCGCATTCGCGCCTGGCTGTACGGTGACGCCGCCACGCTGCGCCGCGAGCTGGGCACCGACCTGGGCGGCTACTACACCGTCGTGCGCTTGGAGGTCACGCCCGGGACCGGCGAGCCCATTGCCCTCTTCGCCGACGATTTTCTGCTCCGCAGCGACAGGGACGGGCAGAAGTGTCCGCCGCTGGCAGCCAGCCAGGTGGCGGGGCGCGGCGTGCTGGTGGTCTCCACAAAAGGGAGCGGAGGCATGATGGCCGAGAATCCCGGCCCAGTCTGGGGCGGCTGGCCGGGACCGCCGCGACGTCTCGGAGGCGAGACCGCCGTCATCGGCAATGCTTCCGAGAGTACGATCGAAGCCGCCGCTCGCGAAGACTCCAAAGCACCCGGCGACCCCCTGCTGAAGCTTCTGAAGGATAAAGCGCTGCCGGAAGGCGAAGCGAGCGGGCCTGTCAGCGGCCTGCTGTATTTCCTGCTCGAGGGCAAGCACAAGCCCAAGAATCTGGAGCTCGTGTACCATGGCCCGGCAGGCAGGCTTTCCGTCCGTTTCCGCTGACGATATTCTGAGTCGGCCCATGTTCATCCGCCAGCTCGACACCCCCGCCCTGCTGGTGGACTTAGACGTCATGGAGCGCAACCTGCGTCGCGCCGCCGAGTACGCGCGGGCGCACGACCTGAGATTGCGTCCCCATACCAAGACCCACAAGGTCCCCGAGCTGGCCCGGCGGCAACTGGAGCTGGGCGCAACCGGAATCACCGTGGCCAAAGTGGGCGAAGCGGAAGTCATGCTCGGAGCGGACCCGCCCGACCTGCTGGTTGCCTATCCCATCATCGGCCGATCGAAGCTGGAGCGGCTCGCCGCCGTCGCACGACGCACGCGCGTCACGGTGATGCTGGATAACCTTCACGCGGCGCGGCAGCTCTCCGACGCGGCACGCGAGGCACACGTGGAGTTCGGTGTCCTGGCCGAGGTGGACGTGGGGCTCGGACGCACCGGCGTCACTCCCGGTGATGAATTGGTGGAGTTCATCCGTGGTCTCCTCCGCCTGCCCTATCTGAGCTACGAGGGGATCGGCTTTTACCCGGGACACATCCGCTCGCTCGACAACGACGGCTTGAACCAGATCGAAGAGCTGGACCGCTTGCTCAACAGCGTGATCGAGCGGCTACGACGCGAAGGCCTGCCGCCGCGCGTGGTCAGCGGCGGCTCGACCCCCACGCTCTATCATTCCCACCGCATTCGCGCTCTTACCGAAATCCGCCCCGGCACTTATATCTTCAACGACCGCAACACCTGGCTGGCGGGCGCGTGCAAGCCGGAGGACTGCGCGGCCTCCATCCTGGTTACGGTGGTTTCCACCAGCCGACCCGGCCAGGTCATTGTGGACGGCGGTTCGAAGACGTTTTCCTCGGATCGGTTGGCGCCCTCGCCCGAGCCCAGCTTCGGTTACGTGCTGGAAGCTCCCGGTGCCGTTTTCACGCGCATGAACGAAGAGCACGGTTACCTCGACGCGCGTAAAGCGGGCGTCGAGCTGGCCGTAGGCGACAGGCTGCGCATCATACCCAACCACATTTGCACCGCCGTCAACCTGCACGAGAAGATGTACGGCGTGCGGGGGGATCGCGTCGAGGCGGTCTGGGAAGTGGCCGGCCGGGGCAAGCTGCAATAGGAGACCCTCGGAGCCGGGCCGTCCGGACAATCGCGTCGCCTGACCGGCGCGCCGAGACAGGCGTTAAAGGACTTGACCGGGCTTGACGCGGTGCGTTATAAAGGGAGTGGATTCCTCTGACGCGCCGCGTCATGAGCCGCCTCATCAAACGCTACGACAACCGCAAGCTCTACGACACCCAGGCCAAGGCCTATGTCTCTCTTCACGATTTGGCTTTGCTGATCCGCCGGGGACATGAAGTCCGTGTAGTGGAGAACTCCACGGGCGAGGACATCACCGCGCAGACCTTGGCTAAGATCATTCTCGAAGGCGACCGGCCTCCCCTACCGCGCGAAGCCCTGCACGAGTGGGTGCGGTGGGGTGAACGGCTGCTCAGCTCGACGGCGGCGGAAATCGAACAGCGGTTGGATCGTTTGGTGGCGGCCTCGCTCGAACGAGTGGCTGGGATCCGGCAGTTGCGCGAGGAAGTCGAACGGGTCCGAGAGCGCCTTGCGCAGCTGGAGGCTTTGGCCCACCGGCTCGAGGCGGCGCTGGAGGAACCACGGAGGTGATGGGTATGACCGAGGAGACTCGCCTGGACGACGAGCGCGACGTTCGCGAAGAACCGAACGCGGAGGGTGAGCCTCGCCGCACGGAAGAGGACCTCGCGCGGGGCGCGCGTCTGCTGGCGCTGGCAGCCTTGGGCGCCATCGTAGCCGTGAGCGAAGGCGGCTCGCGCTTTTTTCGCGCCCTCGTGGAGAAGGGCGAGCGGGCCGAGCCGCAGGCGCGCGAGCGGCTGGAAGCTCTCGGCCGCAGGCTCGGCCGCGCGGCGGGGCGTCTCGAAAGGGGCGCGCGTGAACTCGGCGACCGCGCGCGGGACCTCGCGCGCAGAGGCGAGGAATTCCTCGACGAGAAAGTCGCACGCCTGCTGCACCGCGCGGGGTTGCCCACGCGGGAGGAAATCCAGAATCTGATCGCACGGGTCGACTCGCTCAGCGCCCGATTGGAAGCGCTCGCCGAGCGCCTTCAGGCCGGAAGGTCCGGCGAAGAGCCTGACCGGATCCCGTCTGGGGCATAGTTTCAGCGCGGGCCGCGCCTCGCGCGGGGGTAAGCCGGGGGATCCGACCGGGGTGTCCGGGCGGCGCTGATCGCGAGCGGCAGGGTTCGTGCGGCAAAGAACTCTCTCAGCGCTTCCAGACAGCAGCTCTCCCGGGCAGCGGAAAGCGCTACTGCGAATCTGAGTCCGTGCTGCAACAGGCGTGACCGCGCGGCCGGTATTCCCAAAGAGCCCAATCCGCCTGCTCGAAATGCCTCTGTTGGTCTTGCCGAGGTAAGTGTCGTAGCGATGCTCCTTCTCGGGCGCCGAGAGGTTTCCGCTCAGATTTGACCGCCGACCGAGTTAGTCCGGTGGCGCGCAGTTCATTGGGAGCCTTGTACGCCAACCTGAGAGGCGGTTCGCTCGTGATAAAGGTGAAATGAATGTTGGCCAGGCGAGAGCGCGACCGTTTGTCCTATGCTGCAAAATACGGCTCCCGTCCGCGGCGCTGCCGTCGCAAGCCCGGGCCATCGGCGCGCCGGAGACGGCGAAGCCGGCCGTGAATCCGGCTCAGGAGGATCGCGCATCATGAACCGCAGACAATGGATGGGCCTTGCTCCGGCACTGCCGTTCGCAATGATCGCGCCGGCGCGCCGGACGGAAATTTCGATCGAGGGCGAGCAGTTCCTGATCAATGGCAGGCCCACTTATGCCGGCCGCTACTACCGGGGCATGAAGATCCAGGGTCTGTTGATGAACGCGCGTCTTGTGCAGGGGATTTTCGACGATCTGAATCCGGCCACGCGGTCGCGCTGGGCCTATCCGGACACCGGCGTCTGGGATCCGGAGCGCAATACGCGGGAATTCCTCGCGGCCATGCCGGAGTGGCGGCGCCACGGCCTGCTGAGTTTCACGATCAACCTGCAGGGCGGCAGCCCGGAAGGTTACTCGAAAGAGCAACCTTGGCACAACAGCGCCATCGAAGCCGACGGCTCGTTGCGGCCCGACTACATGGCGCGCCTGGAGCGCATCCTCGATCGGGCCGACGAGCTGGGCATGGCGCCCATCGTCGGGGTCTTTTACTTCGGGCAGGACCAGCGGCTCAAGGACGAAGACGCCGTACGGCGCGCTCTGGAGAACGCCGTGCGCTGGATCCTGGAGAAGGGCTATCGCCATGTTCTGCTGGAGGTCAACAACGAATGCAACGTCCGCTACGATCACCCGATCCTCCAGGCTGCCCGGGTTCACGAGCTGATCGAGCTGGCCAAGAGCATCCGGGTCGGGGGACGGCGCTTGCTGGTGGGGACCAGTTACGGCGGCGGCACGGTGCCGCGGCCCAACGTGGTGGCGGTCTCGGACTTTTTGCTCCTGCACGGCAACGGGGTCGGCGATCCGCGTCGCATCGCCGAGATGGTGCGCCAGGCGCGCCAGGTTCCCGGCTACCGTCCCATGCCCATCCTGTTCAACGAGGACGACCACTTCGACTTCGACAAGCCCTATAACAACATGATCGCGGCGGTCTCCGAGTACGCCTCCTGGGGCTATTTCGATCCCGGGCAGAGCAATTACCGTGACGGCTACCAGTGCCCGCCGGTGAACTGGGGGATCAACACCGAGCGCAAGCGGCAGTTCTTCGCCTTGCTGAAGGAGATGACCGGCGAATGAAGGCCTACCGCATCGCCCTGCTGCCGGGCGACGGCATTGGTCCGGAAGTCGTCGCCGAGGCCGTGCGCGTGCTCGAGGCGGTGGCGCCCGCGCTGAGCTATGAGGAGTTCTCGGTCGGCGCCGGCCAGTATCTGCGCAGCGGGGACCCGTTGCCGCCCGCGGTCTTCGATCGCCTGCGCCAGTTCGATGCGATTCTGCTGGGCGCCATGGGGTTGCCGGAGGTGCGCCGGCCCGACGGGCTGGAGATCACCCCGCAGCTGGATTTGCGCGAGCGGCTGGATCTTTACTGCGGACTGCGGCCCGTCTACCTGTTCCATCCCCAGGATTCGCCGCTGCGCAACCGCACGGCCGGCAGCATCGATCTGCTGTTGGTGCGGGAAAGCACCGAAGGGCTGTTCGCGGGGCGCCTGCGGCCGGCCGATCCCGCCTCGGACTGCGTGGAGGATACGCTGCGCATCACGCGCAGGGGGGCCGAGCGGATCCTTCGGGCCGCCTTTCGCCAGGCGATGCGGCGCCGGAAGCGGTTGACCCTGGTCGACAAGGCCAATGTGCTTCCCTCGATGGCCTTCTTGCGGCGAATCTTTCACGAGGTCGCGCGAGAGTTTCCGGAGGTGGCGACCGAATGCCTCTATGTGGATGCCGCCGCGCTGTTGCTGGTGCGCGAGCCGGAGCGATTCGACGTCCTCGTGACCGAGAACATGTTCGGCGACATTCTTTCGGATCTGGCTGCGGGGTTGGTGGGCGGCATGGGGATGGCGCCGTCGGCCGATATCGGCGATCGGCACGGCGTCTTTCAGCCCGCCCACGGCTCGGCGCCCGACATCGCGGGCCAGGGGATTGCGAATCCTGTGGCCACGATCCTTTCCGCCGCGATGATGCTGGAGTGGCTGGGCGAGAGCGCAGCCGCGGAGGCCATCCGCAGGGCGGTGCGCGCCGCGTTGAGCGATCCTACGGTGCGCACCCCGGATATGGGCGGCCGCCTTACGACGCGCCAGATGACTGACGCGATCCTTGCGGCACTAGCTCCAATCGCGCCTCAGCCGCGGTGAGCACCTTTGAAAGGCGGCGAGAAGGCAGCCGCATGCACCAGGCCATGCTAAAAGAAGGCGGGGTCGCTTCGTCGAATCTGCGGCGCAGCTCCCTCCCTGTGCCCCTGCTGCGGTAAGGTCGAATTGCACCGCCTGCAAATCCCTGTGCGCCTGTGGCGGGCGATTTGCGCCGCCGCGCATTGTCCGACTTACTCCGGAGTTACGCCCTCCCGCCTTGGATCATGAGATGCCCAGGCCCGGGCGATAACGCAAGGCGCACCCATGAGTCTTGTGAGTCGCTACCACAACAGCTTGGCGCCGATCTGCAGGTAGCGCGGCGCGCCCACGCCCGTAACCTGCCCGAAGGCGCGGTGCCCGAGCTGCGTGTTGATGCTCTCCAGATTCATGTGGTTCATCGCGTTGAAGGCCTCCAGCCTGAGTTGCACGCGCATCTGTTCGAGGATCCGCACATCCTTCAGCGCGAACGCGCTCAGGTCGAAGGAGCCCGGGCCGCGGATGATCCACTTGCCCGCGTTGCCGTACGTCCAGTCGGGCGGCCGTGCGAACGCTTCCGTCCGGAAGTATCGGAACAGCGTGCGTTGCTCCGGCGGCAGATACCATTCGCCGACTACGTTCGGCCGGGTGGCTACGCCCCGCGCCACCGCGGTGACGGTGGGGCCGAAAAGGCGCCCCGTGGCGATTGTCCAGACCCCCGAAACGCTCCAGCCTCCGACAATCCGGCCTATCCAGCCGCGCTGGTTTCTGTGCCAGGGGAGATCCCAGGTGTGGCTGATCACCAGCCAATGGCGGCGGCTTTCCTCCAGCTCGGAGCGCTCCGCACGCAGGTTGAGCGGATCCTGCATGCCGCTCGCGATACCCTCGTTGCCGAAGCCGATGATCTTACCCAGGGTGTACGAGACGGCGTAGGTAAGTTGCCCAGTGCGCCGCCGGGCTGCCAGTTGCAGTGAGTTGTAGCTGGAAGTCACCGAGGGCTCCACCATGGTCAGGCTGCCAAGGCCGCGGTAGGGGTAGAAGCGACGCAGGTCGGTGCCCTGGTGAGCCGCCTGTTGCTGCGGAGTCAGAAAGTTCAGCGGTCTGGCGAAGGACAGGTGGCGGCCGGAATTGCCCACGTAACTGATATCGAGCTGCGTGCTCCATGGCGCCACCGTCTGGATGCCGAAGCTGTAGTTGTACATGGTCGGTATTTCATACTCTCCTGGCAGCGCGCCGGCGTTGATGGGAAAGCGCGTCGTGCTTAGGACGCCGCTGCCCGGATTGTCGGCGTGTCCGTTGGTCACCGTCGCCTTGAGTGTGAGCGGCGCCCTGGCGCCCAGATACCAGCCGGAGTACGCTATGCCGGTAACTGAATGGAACACGCCCGCGCCTGCGCGCAGGGCGAGCCGGCCGTTCCCCAGCACGTCCCAGGCGAAGCTGAGCCGCGGCTGGAGGTTGTTCTTGCGGATCGGATGGAATTTCGACGGAATGCCGCGGAACAGAGCGCGCACCGCCGGATCGTCGAACACGGCCACGCGGCCCCTGGCAGACTCGGGGAATCCGCTGCCCGGAAGCACAAGGCCGTTGTACGGGTCGCCGGTGCCCGGCACCAGTGCGCCGTTGACGGCCACCTGCGGCGCTTTGGCCGGATCCCAGAAATGGGACATGAAAGCCACCACGTTGTTCCACTTTGCGCCCCAGGGCGAGATAAAGGCCCAGCGCAGGCCGTACTCCACGGAAAGCCGGCGGTGCACGCGCCAGTTGTCCTGTACGTAGAACTCACGATCATAAGCCTTGTACACGGTCTGCACGGGCGGGCCGGTTTCCGAATAGGCGTCGAAGTTGCCCAGCAGTGCGTTGGCCCAGGGATTGCCCGAATTTCGCGGATTCGCCGCCGTAAGCCCGAACAAGAACGAGCCGTTGTCGTTGGGATTGTTCAGCTCGTTCATGTTCATCGCTTCCCAGTACAGTCCCGCCTTGAAGACATGTGAGCCCATGATTTTGCTGAAGTTCTCGCGCAGGATGAAGGTCGGTGTGCGCACCTTGCTGATATTGCCCGAGCCGATGCCCGTATACCCCGTAATGCTCACGTTCGGGATGCGCGTCGGGTTGTTGATGGCGAACAGGGGCGGGAAGTTGATGCCGTAGGTTGAGCGCTTCACCCCGTCGTCGAGGATCCTGAAGCCTTCTCGGTAGGCGGAATAGCCGAAGCTGAGCTCATTCACGGTCGTCGGATTGAGCGTGGTGTTCAGCGTGAGCACGTAATTGTCGCCGTACCGCTTTCGGTTCACCCGGAACAGCGGGATGTTGTTGCCTGTGTTATCGAACCAGGAAGTGAAATCCTGGATTCCCGGCATGGCCCGGAAGGTGAGATTCCAACTCGGCTTGATGTTGTAGTCGATACGGTAGATCTGATCCCAGCTTTCGGTCGGCTGGCTGCGGAAAGCGTAGTAGTTCCCGCCGGGTCCTGAGTAATTCGGATCCGGATAAATCTTTTGCAGCGCCTTACCCAGCGTGCTGATTCTCGAAGCCGGAATGATATGGCCTGGGAAAGGCGTTTTGGTATCGGGATCGAGGGGCTTCAGCGCGCTGGCGCTGAAGTCGCCCGCGCGTTCCCGGGTTGTGGGCACTGTGGAGAGCTTCTGGTTGGAACCCGAATTGTAGCGGCCCTCCAGACCAATGAAGAAAAACAGTCGTGTCTTATCCGTGTTGAATCGGCGGGGAATGAAAATGGGGCCGCCCAGCGTGTACCCGTAGTTGTGATACCGGATGCGCGGCTTTGCCGCGCATCCTACCACGTAGGGGCAGGCAGCCAGCGTGTCGCTGAAGTAGAACTCGTAGGCTGATAGGTGGAAATCCTGCGTGCCGCGGCGCGTCACAAAGTGGATCTGCGCTCCCGTGTTGCGACCGAACTCGGGCGCATAGTGTGTGGTGTGGATCTTGACTTCCTCGATGAAATCGACGCCCAAAATGTTGTTCTGCTGCACCCCGTCTCGGGTTCTCCCGTTGTTGACGCCGTCCACGCTGATGAAATTCGTGTCTTTGCGCTGCCCGTTGATCTGGAGTCCGCCCATCGAGTAGGAGCCGCCGCGGAAGTCGGTCATGAAATTGCCGTACCGGCTGACCACGCCCGGCATGATGCCAAGCATGTAAAAGGGATTGCGTCCCGGGAGAGCGAAATTCTGAAGCTGCTGTCGGGTCACCATGCGCGAGATCTCTCCGTGGGCAGTCTCCACCATCGGCGCTTCCCCGGTCACCTCTACGCGTTCCGTCACCTGCCCGATCTCCAGCGTCAGCGCAAGGCTCAGCACGGTGTCGGCGTCGAGACGGAGACCGGACCTCACCAACGACTTGAATCCCGGCGCCTCCACGGTGACGTCATAAAGGCCGGCGGGCAGCGAGGGCACCGTGAAATAGCCGCTCTCGTTCGTCAGCGTATCCCTCGCCAGCCCGATGGACGGTGCAGCCACCCGCACCTTGGCGTTGGGAATACTGGCGCCGGCCGGATCGGTGACGACTCCGGAAATCGTTCCCCTGGTCTGCCCTGAGGCGGCCAGGCTGAAACTAAGCAGGACCGTCCAAATGTGCGCTACGTGTTTCTTGGTTGCGGACCTCCACTCCGCTCGCTGAGACAATACTACTACTCAAACGCGTGCGGCACCAGCCCATTCTGCGCCCATCGGGGCGCCGACTGGCGGAGGCGCATCTTACCGGCCCGGTGGATCTCGGCCCTCCGCAGGTCGGACCCGAGGAGTCCGACCGCGAGCTTAGCCGTTGCGTTTCACGTTGCGCGCCACCGCAAACGCGCAGGGATGAAGCAGCGCCATCAGGGCGAACACGGGCGCGTATGAGTAAGCACTGACCAGCCGGCCGACGGCGTCGGTCGACAGCAGGCCGCCCAAGCCGCTGCCCGCCGCGATCAGCCCGAACACGGTCGCGACGATGCGCGAGGGGAACAGGTCCACGGCCAGCGCGGTGAGGGTGACCTGCCAGGTGAGATGGCAAAAGCTGACCAGCGCGCCGAGCAGCAGCACAATTTCCAGCGGCGGCCGCAAAGCCACCAGGGCCCCCAGCGGCGCCAGGAGCGCCGCCCCGCCCATGACTTTCAGGCGCGCCGCCACCGGACGGTCGCCCCGCCGGATCAGGCGGCCGGACAACGCGCCGCCGATCACGCTACCCAGGTCGGCGGCCAAATAGACCACCCAGGCTACCTTGCCGACGCCGGACAATGTCAGCCCGCGTGCATCCATTAAATACTTCGGGAACCAGAAAAGGTAAAAGTACCAGACCGGGTCCGTGAGCAGACGCGCGGACATCAACAGCCATGCCGCTCGGCTGGAGAAGGCTTCCTTCCAGAGATTCCAGCCCGAGCCTTGGCATTGCGCGGCTGCCGGCCGGGCCGGAGTTTGCGCGGCCTCCTCCGCCGTGATGCGCGGGTGCCGCCACGGTTCACGGTAAAGCCACCACCACGGGATCAACCACAACAAGCCCAGGGCGCCCGTCGCGAAGAAGGCCGCCCGCCATCCCCACGTGCCGCCGAGCCAACTGATCAGGGGCGGAGAAATGGTGGCGCCGACCATGGCTCCGGCGGTGTAAATGCCCACGGCGAGCCCACGATCTTTGGGCAGAAACCACTCCGAGACCGCTTTGGGCGCCGCCGTGTAATTGCCCGCCTCTCCCAGTCCCAGCAAAAACCGGCACAGCCCAAGCTGGTACGCGTTGCGCACGAGGCCCGTCGCCATGTTGGCCAGCGACCACCATCCGAGAAATAAAGCGAGCGAGGCGCGCGTTCCCAGCCAGTCCGTGACGCGGCCCGCGAGAAGGTAAGCCACTGTGTATGCCAGCAGGAACGCCTGGACCACGTGCGCATAATCCAGGTCGTCCATAGCCAGTTCGTTCTGGATCGTGCGCGCCAGGATGGACAGGGTCTGCCGGTCCACGTAATTGATCACCGTAGAGGCAAACAGCAGGCCCGTGATCCACCAGCGCAGGTGAGGGATCCGGCGTTTCATGCGGTTCGGGCGTGCGTCCGTCTGCGCGCTGTGAAGCAAACCTGCGCAGGACCGACCTCCCGGCTGAAGGTTCGACGCACCCGCCGTGAGTGAGTCGGGCCCGGTCGCGGGCGATTCCGAGCGATCCCGGTCTTGGCCGCGTCCGTCAATTCCTGAGCTCCATCTCGGGCGTCCGCTTCCAGCTTCCGTCCGGCGCTCGGGCTTCGAGCCGGAAGCGAACCGGTGCCGAGGGGTCCTTCAGCCGGAGACTGAATTCATAAGGATAGGATGCATCCTCGATCGCCTCCTCCCCCGCCGCGTCCGCGCGCCAGACCAGGCGCATGCGTGCCGCCTGCTTCTCGGTGGCGTCCGTGTAAACATACAGGTCGGCGTAATCGCTCACCAAGTTAAGCAGCATGGCGGTGACCGTGCCGAGCGCCGGTTCGGAGAAACTCTGGCGCAGGTAGCCTTTGGCGCCGGGTGAGCTTCGGACGTCTCGGCGGGCACGCACCAAAGGATTTTCGGCGCGCAGGTCCTCGATTCTCAGAGCCGCCAGCCCCTGCGCCGGGACAGTAACCTCGAAAAAGCCTTCGCGCATCCGCCCGATAGCTGTGGCGCCTTCGTGACTCAGCGCCGTCACCGGATAGTCGCGATCCGCGTCATAGGGAATCACGTCTGCGTTCAACTGCACCGAAGTGCGAATTGACCGATCCTCGGTGTTCATGAGGACCAGATACAGGCCGCGCTCGCCCGTGGCGAAAAAGTGATTGACCGCCGTGGTCGAGAAGCGCACGGCCCCGCGCGGCAACCATAACCAGAGGCCGCGGTCCCGGTAGATGCGGCCCGGCGCGTGTCCGTAAACCTTGCTGATCAGGAAGGCGTAACCGGGCGCGTAGGCCGAGGGAAAGTCGATCTCGCCGCGCGAACGGTAAAAGGCGTCGCTGACGAGAAAGTCCGCCAGCAGCGCAATATGCGGCCAGATATGGTTATAAAAAATCGCGTTGTACTTGATCTCGTCATAGGGACGGCGGGCATAATTCGGTAACTGATAGACGTTAGTCTCAAGCGAGCGGAAATAGTATCCCGGAAAGTTTGCGTACCGCCCGAGTATCGCATTATAGGCTGCGTCGGCGAGCAGGGAATCTCCGGTTAACGCAGCGATGCGCAGGAACCAGGCGGCGTGATGGGTCAGCATGATAGGTCCGCCGTTGTTGTAAGTATAGCCCTGCTCGGGCGGTAAGCCGACCAGGGACGTTCGCCAAGCGGGAATCCGCTGCTCCGGGACGTAACTCGTGGATTCGAACGGGACCCGCTCGCTCTGGCTGACGCGGCGCCAGGCGAAAACGCCCGGGACCCGACCGCCGCGATTCACCGTAATGGCTTCCGCAGGCGCAAAAGGATGCGAGCGAAGCCAAAGCAGCAGCGCGCGGGCGCCCACGGCAGCGGCCTCGAGATACTTACGATCCTGCGTCTCTTCATAGAGCTCGAAAAGATCGAACCAGCGCGGACCGTAATCCGTGTAGAAGCACGCCTGCTTATCGCGCAACGCGGGGTTGGTATTGAAGTCCTGCGGGAGGCGTTCGATCTCGTTGCGGATGTGCTCGTCGGCGCCCCGCCGGGCGCGCTCGAGCCGCGCAGGGTCGCCCGTGATGCGGTACATCGCCAGTTCGTCCTGCCAGGACCCGCCGCCCGTCATCGTATTCAGGTTGAGGGCGCGCGGGCGGCCGAAAACGCGCTCGGCTTCGCGCCGGAACACCTCCGAGGCGGGCATCATGCGGTGCAGGCTCGCAAGCTCGCCCAGCTCCACGCAAGGACCGCGAAGGAAGTGCGAGGGACTCTGCGTGGTGATTTCCTCGCTCACGGCATACAGATACTTCTCCCGCGAAAGCACGTATTCGATCAGGGGGCGCGCGCGACGGCGGTAGATCTCGCGGTCGCCGGTGATCAGTGCGATGCCCAGAGGGTGAAGCGCCGAGACGACCTTCACGGTGCCGGGTACGTCGAAGCGATAGTCGAAGCCGCGCAACTCCTCGATCCAGCCGGAGTAGACATCGTCCATACCCAGAGCGATCATGTTCTCCAGAGTCTCATTCAGCGAATGAGTCGCGTTGCGGCGCTCGTTGCGGTAGCCCAGAATGTCGCGCAGGAGGTGGCTGACCCCGGCATACCAGCCGCCCGCGCTCAGCACATACCGGGCCCGAAAACGGTAGGCCTCGCCTGCCTTGCGGAAGGATTCTGCGCCGCCGAGAATGGGCGCGAACAGGCTGGGACGACAGCGTCCGCTGCCCTCCCGTAACACCAGCCCGAAGCGCGAATTCTCAGCGGTGGCGAAACGGTAAGGAATTTCGCCCGGATCGGCCGCGAGCCCTTCGGTGACCCCTTCGCGCGTCCGAAAGACGGCGGGGGTGTTCGCGAAATGCTCGGGCGTGAGATAGGAACGGGCCGGGAAGCGCTTCCACTGCCAGACCAAGGGCTGGAAGAGGAACTCCTGATCCGCAGCCTCCTCGGCTCCGAGCATGGCCAGGCCGACGGAGAACCAGCCCGTGCGATGCGGCGTCAGCTCCAGCTGAAAGATCGGGGCTTGCGTGCCCTCCGCCAGCTCGACCAGCAGCGAAACCTCGAACTCCGGCTGAGGAGGGAAGCGATAACGGACGGCCCGCATGCCCTCAGCGGCCCAGGAGGAGGCGCGCAGCACGAACGGCTTGGCCGCCCGGTAGAGGTCCGCCTCCGGTTCCCCCTTTCCCGCAAGCTTCCAGGCCGCGGTTGCGGTGACCTCTTCGCGTAGCCGATTGAGCATGTTGTAGCCGGGGTCGGAGTCCGTGAAGAACACTTCCAGTTGCGGGACGAGCTCCCGCATCGCCCCTCCCTGATCGATCCGCGCAATGCGCAGGACCGGACCGGCGGTGAGGCGGTAGCGCGCGTTGGCCAACTCGTGGACCTTCTCGGCGGCCGGCCCGACGCAAGCCAGGGCCGCCCAGAGTGCGAGCCGACAATACGGCATGGCTGGATTCTAGCATGAGCGCCCGCCGACTGCAATCTGAAATCAGAAATTTCAGATTTCGGCCCCTTGACATGGCGGCCGGCGTGTGGCATCATGCGGACATCGCCGCGATGAGAAATCGCAGCCAAGGGAGGAGGACTTGATGCAACCCCATACCCGTCCCTTCAACCTGATCGCTCGCCTGACGGCGCTGGCCGCCGCGGCGGTCCTTTCGCAGCCCGGGCTCGCGCAACAGGGAACGGGCTCCATTTTCGGCGTCGTGACCGACCCTCAAGGCGCGGTGGTTTCCGGCGCCCGCATCGAGATCGTCAACGTTCAGACCGGCGCGGTCTTTCGAACCCAGACCACCGAGACCGGCTACTATTCGGCGCCCGGCCTGCCCGTAGGCTCTTACACCGTCAGCGCGGAGATGCAGGGCTTCAAGAAAACCGTCCGCAGCGGCGTTCGTTTGCAGGTCAACCAGAGCGCCGAGATCAATCTGCAACTGGAAATCGGGCAACTCGCCGAGACCGTAGAGGTGGTGGCCGAGACGCCCCTGGTCGACACCGGCAGCGCCACCCTGGGCCAGGTCATCGAGAACCGTCGCGTTCAGGAACTGCCGCTCAACGGGCGCAGTGCTCTGGCTCTGACCCTTCTGACCGCGGGCGTCGTCGCCAACTCCGGCCCGCTGCAATCCGGTTTCGGGGACCGCGGGATCGGCCTTTCCTCGATTTCGATCAACGGCGGCCCCAACTCGATGAACGCGCAAATGCTGGACGGCAACAACAATACTTTGAGTTACATCGGAGAAGTCGCCGTCCCGCTGGCGGTCGACGCGGTCGAGGAGTTCAAGGTGCAGAGCGGCACGATGTCGGCCGAGTACGGATTCACCGCCGGGGGCGCGATCAACCTCGTGACCAAATCCGGCACCAACGAACTGCACGGCACCGCCTACTGGTTCGTGCGCAACGACAAATTCGACGCCCGCAATACCTACGCCCTCAGCAAGCTCCCCTTGCGCTATAACCAGTACGGAACTTCACTGGGCGGGCCCTTCATCCGGAATCGCACCTTCGGCTTCTTTAACTGGGAGCAGTACCTGCTTCGTCGGAGCTGGCCTAACATCGCCACCGTACCCATTGCATCCTGGCGCCAGGGCGATTTCAGTAACTGGTATACCGCCTCGGGGGTCCTGATCCCCGTTTACGATCCCCAGACCACACGACCCAACCCGGCCGGCGCCGGACAGATTCGCGACCTCTTCCCCGGCAACCAGGTTCCGCGCACGCGCTTCGATCCCATCACTCCCAAGATCCTGGCCTTCTGGCCCGAGCCGAACAAGCCCCCCATCAATCCTTACACCCAGGCGCAGAACTTCCAGAACGTGGGGCTCCAGAAAACCGACTGGACGCAGATGCACCTGCGCCTCGACCACCGCTTCGGCGACCGTAACTCGATGTTTTTGCGCTACAGCGAAGCCGAACACGACACCTTCTCGCCTCCGCCCAACGCCGGCACCAACTTCTTCACCGATCCCACCGTAGGCCAGGACCGCCGCGACAACCAGACCAACCGCAACGCCATGCTTGCAGACACGCACACGTTCTCGCCCACATTGATCAACAATCTGCGCGTTGGAATCTCACGTCAGTTTTTCACCTTCCGCGCCGTCAACGGCGGCCGCGACTGGCCGCGTAAACTCGGTCTTCCGCCCGTGGTCCCGCCCGAGCAGTTCCCGCAGATCAACTTCGGTTTCGGGACCATCGGCGGTCAGGCTTACGGCACGCGCGCGTCGCTGAACTGGGACATTCAGGATATGGTGACCAAGGTCACCGGCAGCCACACCATGAAGTTCGGCGTCAACCTACGCCTGCTGCAAGGCAGCAACAAACAAGGTTCGGCCCTTTCAGGCAACTTCTCCTTTTCGGGTCTCACTACCAATCCGCAGCGGCCTGCGGGCACGGGCTCCGATCTTGCTCAGTTCTTGCTCGGCGACGTGACCGGCGCCTCTTGCGACCGCATCACAGGCAATACCTTCGTAGGCCATTCGCTGAGCTGGTTCTTGCAGGACGATTGGAAGATAAGACGCCGGGTGACCCTCAATCTTGGACTGCGCTATGACTTCCAGAAGAAGCCGGTCGAGCGCCACGACGGCCATATCAGCTTCGATCCTGTGGCCCGCGAGCCGCGCACCGGCATGCCCGGCGTTACCGTATACGCGGGACGCGACGGTCAGCCGCGCTCCTTCCGCAAGGAGGACTACCGAGACTTCGGTCCGCGCTTCGGCTTCGCCCTGGATCTTTTCGGCAACGGGCGGACCGTGTTCCGAGGCGGTTACGGTATCTATTACCCGGCCATCTTTTACCGGGATTTCTTCGGCAACACGCAACTGTTCTCCTCGACCACGACCAGTTACGTTACCAGTGAACCTGGTCGCCCCGCCTTCAAGTTCGCGGCCGGATTCCCCTATCCGCCCATGGAAGCACCGGGGGCCGCAGCCGGGCCTAGTGCTCTGCTCGGCCAGTCGGCTTCCTGGACCGAGGACGACGGACGCACGCCCCTCAACCAGCAGTGGAACGCCGGCCTCCAGCAACAGTTCGGCCGCTGGCTCTTCGACGTGACCTACGCCGGCAACAAGGGCAATCGCTTCATCTCGGCCGGTTACAACCTGAACCAGGTCGACCCGAAGATCCGCGCGCAACTCGGGCTGAGCCTGTTCGATCCGTTGCCCAACCCGTGGGCCGGAATCATCCCCGGCGGCCTGGGAGGCCGCACGCTGACCCGCGAGCGTCTGCTCATGGCTTTCCCGTATTACAACGCCGTGAGTATTTACAACCCGCAAATGGGCAATTTCATCGCTCACCAGCTCCAGATCAACGTCCGTCGCAGCTTCGCCCAAGGATTCTTCGCGAGTCTGGCTTACACGGCGGGCAAGACCATCAGCGACAGCCTGAACACTCCGGTCAACTGGAACCTCGAGCAGAACGATATAGGTTTTCAGGATGGTTTGTACAATCGTCGCCTGGCGCGGGCCATCGACCCGCTGGATGTTTCCCAGCGCGCGGTCGTGAGCCTCATCTACGAGCTACCCTTCGGTCCCGGCAAGCGGCTGTCTCCCTCCAACCGGCTATGGCAGCGGATCGTAGCGGGCTGGCAGGTCAACGCCATCGGCGTCATGCAGACCGGAACTCCGGTGATCGTCAGTGGGGCGAGCAATTATCAGGCGAATCGGCCCAATGCCACCGCTTCGGCCAAGCTCCCGCGTAGCCGGCGTTCAACCAAGCGCTGGTTCAACACCGACGTGTTCTACAACCCGCCTCCCTTCACCATGGGGCAGGTGGGCCGCACGCTCCCCGACGTTCGCAATCCCGCGACGCTGAACTGGGACGTCTCCATGATCAAGAACACTGGGGTGAAGGAGAGAGTGAACCTGCAATTCCGCGCGGAAGCGTTCAACTTCACCAATCACGTCAACCTCGGTCGGCCCGCAGCCGGGTTCAGCCCGGGTCCGGACGGCAGGAACGCCAGCGCGAGCTTCGGAACCATTACGTCCGCGCGCGATGCCAGGATCATCCAGTTCGGGTTCAAATTGCAGTTTTGAAGCGGCCGATCTGCGGGCGGGCGGCGCAGCGGTCCCGCCTCCCCAAAAGATCGGCGGCCGCCGGTAAGATCGAGGGACGCATGAAAACACTGAGAGGCGTAATCCCGGTCGTTTGCACGACGTTTCACGAGGACGGGAGCCTCGACTTGCACAGTCAGCTCTCGCTCGTCCGCCACTTGCTGGAGGCGGGCGCCGACGGGCTGGCGCTGTTCGGCATGGCCGGCGAAGGCTATACCTTGAACGAGCAGGAGCGCCGAACGCTGCTGAAGCTGATCCGCCGCGAGGTCGGCGATGGCGTGACTCTGGTTGTCGCGGCCGGGCACACCGGACTGCACGCCGCGGCGGAAAGTTGCCGGGAGGCCCAGGACCTCGGCGCAGATGCCCTCATGGTCTTGCCCCCGTACCTGCTGCGCACGGGCGAGGACGGCATCTTTCGTTTTTACGAGGCCGTCGGCAAGGCTGTGCGCATCCCCGTACTGGTGCAGGATGCGCCGCTCGTGACCCAGGTCTCGATGTCGCCGGACCTGATTGCGCGTCTGCTGCGCGAGATCGAAGGCGTCCGTTACGCCAAGATCGAAGCGCCGCCCACGGCCCCGAAAATCTCCGCCATTGCAACCCGGGCGCCGGGGGCGCGGCTTCTCGGCGGGCTCAACGGCCAGTTTCTCGTCGAGGAGTTCGAACGCGGCGCCTGCGGCGTGATGCCGAGTTCCGACATGATTCCGCACTTTGTTCGCATCTGGCGGTGGCTGGAAGAGGGCCGGCGCGAGGCGGCCTGGCGCCTCTTCGTGCACATCCTGCCGTTAATCCGCTACGAGCTTCAGCCCGCTCTCGGCGTTTCCGCAGCCAAGCATAATCTTGCCGCCCGCGGCATCATCCGCTCGCCCTGCGTGCGGCCTCCCACCGCGGAGCTCGATGCCGAGGGGCTGCGCGAGCTCGAAAGGCTTCGCCGTTGGGTGGAGACTGCATGGGAGGCGGCGCCCGCTTCCGAGGTGGCGCCGTTGCGTCATGGTCTCTAGGATCCTTCCGCCGATTGCTGCCTGCATCTTCAGCGCGGCGATCGCTGCGCTCGAGCCTTCGTATCCGCCCCCCGGCTACCGCCCGGTTTTCGTCGACGAATTTACGGCAGAACGTCTGGACGAGACGCGCTGGATGTACCGCACCGACGTAAAGGCCGACAGCTCGCAACGCCCGGAGAATGTCTTCCTGCGCGACGGCCGGCTCGTCATCGCGCTGCGCCGCGAACAGCACCGCGGCAAGAATTATACCGGCGGGGGCGTGATCAGCCGTGCCGGTTTCCGCTACGGTTACTTCGAAGCGCGCGTAAGAATGCATGCAGGAGCCGGGTGGCACCAGTCGGTCTGGGCCATGTATGGCGCCGCCGAGACAACCTACGCCCCCGCCATTCGCACGGAAATTGACGCGATCGAGTTCGACTCCGATCTGCCGACTAAAGGCCACATGGGTCTGATCCGTTGGCGCGGACCGGGCTGGAATCGCAGCTCGACGTGCACGCCCGGCGTCTACCGCGGGCCGCTCGGTTTCGACGCGACAGCCGACTTTCACAACTACGGATTCGAGTGGACGGAATCGGAGGTCCGCTTCTATATCGACGGCGATCTGCGTTGCGTGCTCCCGTATCCGCCGAGCGAAGGCGAACATGACCGGATACAATTGTGGCTGACCGCCATCGCCCACACCCGCCTGGCTGGCCCGGTAGACGATTCCCGTTTGCCGGGTGAAATGCTGGTCGAACACGCAGCCGTGTACCAGCGCGATCTCTACGTGGACGACGCCGATCCCGAGTACTCGCAGTCTGGCGTCTGGATGGCAGTGCATCGCGGGGGTTACTCGGACGCCGGCTGGCGCAGATCCTGCGCGGAGGGCGCCGTCGCCCGATGGCGGTTATCGCTGCCCGGGCCGGGCTCTTACGAACTCTCGATTTATAAGAATTACCAGCCGATGGAAGGCGGTGCGGCGGAAGTGGAGGTCGAAGCGTCGGGAAGGGTCCACCGCAGCCGCCTGGATTTTTCCTCCGGGCCGGCGGGCTGGAATAACTTAGGGCGATTCAGCTTTACCGAGTCACGCGGCGAGGTGCGAATGAAACGGCTCGAAGGCTGTGTCGGCGCTGATATGCTGAAGGCGATACTGGCGCCTTGACGCCGCTAGAAGAGGAACCGACGATGGCGCTGACTCGCCTGAAACGTGAACGGACGGTGGATGCCGTGTATCACGCGTTGAAGGACGCCATACTGAACGCGGTTTTACGGCCGGGCGAGCGACTGGATGCGGCCGATCTGGCTGCAAAACTCGACGTCAGTTTGACTCCGGTCCGCCAGGCCGTGCACCTGCTGGCTGCCGAGGGCCTGGTCGAGGTCCGCCCGCGCAGCGGGACTTTTGTGGCCGGCGTCTCGCCCTCCGACGTCCGGGAGACCTTCGACGTGCGGTGCGCCCTGGAATGTCTTGCGGCCGAGCTCGCCGTCGATCGCATCACACGGGAGCAATTGCGCCGCATGAGGGAGTTGCTGAAAAGAATGGCGCGACCCGTGCGCAGCCGAGCGGATCAACGGGAGCACGAAAGTTGCAACTCCGAATTCCATCTCTTGCTGATCGAGGCCGGCGGCAACCGGCGGCTGCGTGAACTCTATGAAAGCCTTCACGCGCACATTCAGATTGCGCGCATACACGCGGCGGATGAGCAATGGCCGGTCCGCCTGGCTCAGGAGGCGCGGGAGCACCGTGCGATCCTCTCCGCGCTGGAGGCCCGCGACCTTCCCCGGTTGATCGAGGCGCTGCGCCGGCACATCTCCCGCGCGCGCGACTCCCTGCTGACGGCCATCGAGAGCCGGCAGGCTCGAGCGGGCGCGAACGGGCCCTCGGGGTGACGCCGTGCAAGAGATCGTCCGCACACGCCCGGCGCAGCGCTTTCAGGGCCGGGTCGCCGTGGTGAGCGGGGCGGCCTCCGGCATCGGCCTGGCCGTGGCTCGCGCACTTGTCACAGAAGGCGCCCGCGTCGCCGCCCTCGACGTGAAAAGGGGCCCTGAAGAGGACGGTCTCGTGTGGCACTGCGGCGACGTCAGTCACGCTGAAAGCGTAAACGCCGCGGCCGAAAACGTGCGGCGTGAGTTGGGCGATCCCTCGGTGCTCGTGCATTCGGCGGCGGTCACCGCTTTCCTGGACACGCTCTCGACTCCTTACGCAGAATTCGAGCGCATCCAACGCGTCAATGTTTTCGGGGCGTACCTGTTGATGCAGACCTTCGTCCCCGCGATGAGGCAAAGACGCCACGGCTCGGTCGTGCTGATCGCCTCGATCACCGGCATCGTAGGTGCGCCCGGCATGTCGGCGTACGCGGTTTCCAAGGGTGCGCTGATCACGCTCGCGCGCACGGCGGCGCTCGAGTTGGCCGAGGATGGCGTCCGCGTCAACTGCGTCTGCCCTGCCTCCGTGGACACGCCCATGCTGCAAGCTTCCTTCGATCGGCATCCAGACCCCGTGCGAGCGCGCGAACTCAATCGCCGGCGGCATCCTTTGGGCCGGCTCGGGACGCCGGACGACGTCGCGCGGCTGGTCCTCTTCCTGGCCTCTGATGAGGCCTCCTGGATCACCGGTGGCACCTACGTGATCGATGGCGGCGCGCTGCTGGCGCGGCGCTGGCAGGAATGACGAAATGCCGCTTTCCTCGCCGCCGGTGATCCGCAGCGTGGAAGCCTTTCCGCTCCGCCTGCCCCGCGATTTCGCGGGTGCCAAGGGCACCGCGGGATCTCCCACCGCGCTCGGCCGCAAGGCGGGAGCCTACCGCTGGTCCGCAGTCTACCCGGCTCTGTACTCGGAAAACTTCGAGACCGTGCTGGTGCGCGTGCAGCTGGACGACGGCACGGTCGGCTGGGGTGAGGCGCAAGCCCCCGTGGCGCCGCGTGTGGCGGCGACTATCATCGAGGACCTGCTCGCCCCCGTCCTCGAGGCGGAGCGTTTCGATGGCGGCCCGGAGGCCGTGGAGGAGCTCTGGTGGCGGATGTACCGCACCATGCGCGTGCGGGGGCAGACATCTGGCTTTATGCTCGACGCCATCAGCGGGGTGGATCTCGCCTTGTGGGATCTCGCGGGCAAGCTCCGGCGAACGCCGGTGGCCCGGATGCTTGCCGGACCGCAGGCGCGCACGCGCGTTGCCGCCTATCTGAGCGGTCTTGCCGGCGCCGATGCCGCCGCGAAGCTGGCCGCAGCCGATGAAGCCGGCCGCACGGGTTTTCCCCTGATCAAGGTCTTTTTCGACCGGGGCCGCGAGGACTTCCTGGCGTGGCTCGACACGCTAGCCGTGAGAGTCGCCGGCCGCGCGGCCTTGGCCGTGGACGCCCTTTGGCGTCTGGATCTGCCCGCGGACGAGCCTTTCTTGCGCGAGCTGGAAGGCCGGAGGCCGGCTTGGCTGGAATGCCCGTTCCCGCCCGATGAGCTCGATGCCTACCGCCGGCTTGCGGCCGAGTTTCATCTCCGCGTGGCCGTCGGCGAGAGCTACCGAACGCTGTTCGAGCTCGACGCTTTCCTGCGCGAGCGTCTGGCGAGCGTTTTCCAACCGGACCTCGGGCGTTGCGGGCTCACCGGAGCCTTGCGCATCGCCCGCGCCGCGGCCCGGCTCGGGGCGGCGATCGTCCCCCACGTCAGCATCGCTCTCGGGCCTCAGATCGCGGCCGCCGTGCACTTCGCGGCCGCCGTCACCGAATGCGAGATGTGCGAATACAACCCGCACGTCCTGGAGATCGCTAACGCGTACCTCGTGACGCCTCTTGCGTTCGAAAATGCCGGCTACGCCGTGCCGCAAGCCCCGGGTCTGGGCGCGGAGGTGAAACTGGATGAGCTGCTGCGCGATGCATGGCCGGCTTGAAGGACCGCAGGCCGCAAGGCAGCACGGCGGAAACGCACCGGCCTGCGCCGTGTGCGGCTCCTGCACAGCGGGTCGGCCGCAAACACGTTCGCTGCAGCAAGGGCTCGCAAGAACTCGGAACGATACAAATCCGGGAGGGTGTGCAGATGTCGCATGACGCATCGAACGCGCCAAATCAGAACGCCATGAACCGCAGGACCTTTCTAAGTGCGCTGCCGTTCACGGGCTACTCGATCATCGTACTGGCGGACCGGCTGCCGCCTGCGCCCTATCAGCCTGCTTCCGTCGAAGACATTCGCGCGCGCCTGGACGCCCTGTCGCCCCGACGCGACTCCGGCGCCCGTCCAACGGGCGAGCCGAACATGCGCCTGGTCGAGCTGGAGACGGACTTTCTGGTCGCAGGGGGTGGGCTGGCCGGCGTTTGCGCGGCCATCGCCGCGGCAAGGCACGGCGCGCGCGTGGTGCTCGTGCAGGACCGTTCACGGCTGGGAGGCAATTCCTCCTCCGAGGTCCGCATGCATGTCATGGGCGCCAACTCCCGGCACCCCGGTTGGCGCGAAGGCGGTATTCTCGAAGAACTGCGGTTGGCCGACGCCGTGGGCAATCCGCAGCGCAGTTGGGAGCTCTGGGATCTGCTGCTCTACGACAAGGTGATCAGCGAGCCCAATATCACGTTGCTGCTCGATACCACGGTTTTCGCGGCGAGCAGGCAGGGGGACCGCATCCAGCTGGTAATGGCCCGCTGCGATCGCAGCGAGCAGATCTACCGCATCCGCGCCAAATTCTTCTGCGACGCGACCGGCGACAGTCGCCTCGCGCTCGAGGCGGGCGCTGAAATGCGCGTCGGGCGCGAGAGTCGGAGCGAATTCGGCGAATCGCTGGCGTACGAAGCGCCGGACTCGCTCACCTTAGGCTCCAGCGTGCTGTTCACCGCGCGTCACTATGACCGCCCCATGCCGTTCACGCCCCCGGCTTGGGCCCGCAAGATCACCCGCGAGCACCTGCGCATGCGCCGCATCACTTCCTGGGAATACGGTTACTGGTGGATCGCCTGGGGCGGCGACCGGGACATCATTCGCGACCACGAGCGCATCCGCTTCGAACTGCTCTCGATTGCCCTGGGCGTATGGGACTACATCAAGAACTCCGGCGACCATCCCTCCAGCGCGGCCTGGGCGCTGGAGTGGATCGGCATGATCCCGGGCAAACGCGGCAGCCGCCGAGTAGTGGGTGATTACATCCTCACGCAGCACGACCTGATGAACGGCGGCCGATTCGATGATGCCGTCGCCATCGGCGGCTGGCCCATGGACGATCACCCTCCGCAAGGATTCGACCGATCCGATCTTGCGCCCAACGTGGCCGTCGCCACGCCCTCCGTCTACAACATCCCGCTCCGCTCGCTTTACAGCCGCAACGTGGCGAACCTGTTCATGGCGGGTCGCAACATCAGTTGCTCGCACGTCGCTTTCAGCTCGACGCGCGTCATGGCTACCTGCGCCGTGGTGGGGCAAGCTGTCGGCACCGCGGCGGCCCTCTGCCTGGAGCGCAATCTGACGCCTCGGCAGCTTTATCAGGACAAGGCCGCTCTGCGCAGGCTCCAGCAGGTGTTGTTGCGCGACGACCAGACCATTCGCGGCGTCGTGAACGAAGATCCGGACGACCTGGCGCGCCGGGCGCGGCTTACTGCCTCGGCCCAAGCGGGCGAGGCCCGCGCCGTTAACGTCATCGACGGGCACACGCGGGATTACCCACTGGGGGAGGGCAAGGTGGAGGTGCATCACTGGGCCGCGCCGGTGGAAGGCAACGAGGCTTGGATCGAGCTGGACTTCGAGCGCCCGCAGCGCGTCCGCGAAGTGCAGATCACCTTCGACACCGGCTTCCAGCGCATGCTGACGCTCTCCGCGCAGGCCTCCGTCAATCGCAACATCATTCGGGGGCCGCAGCCGGAGACCGTGCGGGACTACCTCCTGGAGGGGAGAATTCCCGGCGGCGCTTGGCGCGAGCTGGCCGCCGTCCGTGGCAACTTCTATCGGTTACGACGCCACCAGTTCGAACCCGTTGAGCTCGAGGCCGTACGTCTGCGCGTCCTCGCCACCAACGGCGACCCCCTGGCCCGCGTGTTCGAAATCCGCTGTTACGCTTGAGCGTGCCGCGAGCGCCGCCCGACTGGCTGCTCGCCCTGGGGCGGGAAACGCCGCCTTGCCACCCGCGTGACGCCTGCGGGTAGCGGCGTCTTCGGGCGACTGCGTGCGCACGCTGCCGAGCGCGCAGGGAGCCGTGAGGTTGACCCGCTACACCGGACGACCGCATAGGCGCGGATCGAATGCGCGAGCCCGATCGGCCGACGAGGTCGCGACGGGGCGAACTGAGCTTCAGGCGACTCCGGGCTCCGGCGTTCGTCACCCCATCAGACGCGCAGAGCATCAGCCGACGATTGCGCGCGTACGCGCCCTTGAAAGGCTTTTCCGGTCTGCGCTGTCGTGTTACACCTCGTCGGATGAGCATCTGCCGCACATCGGCCTCCGCTGACTAGCCCTGCACACCTACGGCCCAGGTCTTACTCGCGGTCCTCGCAGCGCGGCGGTCCCCGAGTCTCGCCGGCGCGGACTCCCACCGGCTCGACGTGCGCGCCCCCGTTCCATCAGATGTCGGCGAGCCCGTGAATGCCGCAAGCTCGCTGTCGTTGTTGTAGGAAAGTTGCTGCGGGAGCACTAGGCCTCCGGTCTGTTGCGCGGGCGGTGCCCCCGCTCTCGCCGAACGCCGGGAACCTAAACGCAGTATTGCGCGCGGCCGGGCCGGAATTTGCCGCAAAGTTTTCAACTGATTCCTGCAACCTCCCCCTGAGGTTATCGAGCAGGTTACGGAGTTTCGCCGTCATTCGAATCGGGGTCGTTTTGGTCAATCGGTGGAAACCATAGTGCTATGTTTGCAGTCGTTCTGCAGAAGGCGATTTATACCCTCCTCGCTTTTACACGCGCAACTTTCCATCGCGGGGCGGAGGAAAGAGAGAGGATGCCGCATGATAGAGGCGTGGTCGGCTGCGCGACAGGTATCAGCAGGAGCGGAGACTGGAACGCGGCGGTCCGACGGGCGACCCACGGGGCGCCCGCCGGACCCGGGTGCAGTCGAGCTTTACCAAATGTAGCGGACGGTAAACAGCATTTCCCGTCCTGCCACGTTCGTGTAGCCAAGATTCTGGAAGGTCTCCTGCGGTGTATTGGCGCTGACCGTGTTGGCCGGGATCTGGTTGAAGTTTCGGTGATTAAACACGTTGAAGACTTCCCAGCGTAGTTGCAAGGACTGGCTTTCGGAGAAGGTGCGGATGTTTTTCACCAGAGCCATGTCAAAGTTGTTGGTGGTGCCCAGGCGCTGGGTGTTGGCGCCCGCCCCGATGAGCCCCGAATTCGCGGGATAAGCGATCCAGCGCGGGTTGGCGACGTTGGGCGCGGTGGCCGTCCGAGGTGCCCCGGTGGGATTGTAGCCCGCACGCTGCGAAGCGTGGATCGTCGCAATCTGGCCGGGCAGAATTCCCAGAGCATTGTTGGCGTTCAGGATGCTGTAGGGTGAGCCCGTGTTGATAGTCGTGATGCCGCTAACCTGCCAGCCCGCGAAGATGCGGTTGGCGACGCCGCGCTGGAAGCCGAAATCAGGCAACTGATAGATGTAGTTCGCCACGAAGCGGTGCGGCTGGTCAAAGCCGGATCGTGCCCGGTCGAGGCGATGGTTGAAGGGCACCGAGGGCAGCGTACGATTCGCCTGGCCGCCGAGTATGTCGTCGGTGTCGTTGATGAACGAGCTCCAGGTGTAATTGGCCTCGAATTGGAGCCCGCGGGCGAACCGCTTTTCCACGGTGACCTGCATCGAGTGGTAGGTGGACTGGCCGAAGCCGTCACCCACCAAAATCGAGCCTCGGCTCGGATCCCGGCGGTATGCGGGCTGTCCGCCCACGGTCGTGGGCTGCAGGGTGGGAAGGATGCCGGCGTAGACGGAAGGGTTGGCGTCCACGGCCGCTTTGTAAAAGCCGATGTTGGACTCGACCTCCCTTACCAGCCGGATTCCGCGCGTACCCACATAGAAAAGCTTGAACGCGTAATTGCCGAAAAACTGACGCTCGATGCCCAGCGAATATTGCTGCGAGTATGGTTGACCGATGCGCTTGCCGGGCGAGAACAGGCGCACCGGCAGTAGGTTCGGATTCCCGCCCAAGCGGATGAAGTCGTCAGGAGTTGGCGGCGCCGGCCGGCTGGCGGGATCCCACAGGCGAGCGCCGGTCAAATTGGTGAGCGAGACGGTGACGCCGCGCGGGAAGTTGCGAGAGTTGTTGAGCAGGATGTTCTGGAACACCTGGTCGTAAGAGACCGCATAACCGCCGCGGATGGCCAGCTTGCCGTTGCCCGAGAGCATTCCCAGCAGGCCGTCGGAACGGCGCGGCGACCAGGCGAAGCCGAAGCGCGGCGCCCAGTTGTTGATATCCGCTTTGGCGTCGGAGAAGAAACCGAAAGGTGCGCTGGTGAACTCGTAGCGGACGCCCAGATTGAGAGTCACCGTGTCAGTCACCCGCCAGTCATCGGCAAAGAAGCCCTGGAACTCGTGGGTCCGTGCGGGCACCGAGCCGGTTCCCGCGTACTGGCTGAACTCGCCGCGCCGGTCGTAGAGGAAGTCCTCCAGGCTTGGATAAGTGATGACGCCGCGGGTGGCGGGAGCGAAGAAAGAGTTCAACCGGTACTGCATGTAGTTGAAGCCGAAGCGAATGGTGTGGGCGCTACGCATCCAGTACCAGTTGTTGGTGGCCTCGTACAGGTTATCCGTGCGGTATTGCGGGAAATTCTGGTTGCCGATGGTGGGCAGGCCCGATCCGCTGATGCTGAACTGCGCCGGGAAGTTCTCGGGGAAATGGAAGCTGCGGCGTGCGTAGACGAGGCGAGCCTCGCTATTGATATTGGGCGCCCACACGCGCACGTGGTTCAGGGCTGCATTCTGATTGCGTCCCGCGGTGCCCAACTGGTTGACCGGCAGAGCCGCCGGTGTGCCGGGGTCGAAGTCATCGTCCACCATGTAGCGGACCGACAGGTTATCGTTGTCCGAAGCCCTGGCGTCGATCTTCATCAAACCGCGGTGGATGTCACGGCCGTACGATAGAGCTTGCCCTTGGCCGCGGCTGTATTGCTGGCGGGTCAGGACTAGGATGCGGCCGTCGGGCAAGCGGACCGAGACGCTCCCTTGCGGCGTGGGGTCGTTGGCCACGGGGTAAGTGGCCTTCAGGAAGTCCACGGTGCCGGGGGCAAATAGGTGTTTGTGCTCCTCGAGCAGACGATAAGCCTCCGGGCTGAAAGTGATCGCGATGGGCATGGCGGTGCTGCGACGGCGGTCGAAGTCGTAGGAGGTGAAGAAGAACAGCCGATTGCGCAGGATCGGCCCACCCCCGCTGGCCAGCGCCTGGTTGCGCACCAAAACCCCGCGCGCTCGCCGCAGCGCATCGTAATCGCTCCGGCCGGCGGCTTTCTGGGCGTTGAAGGTGCGCTGCTGCGCCGTGGTAAGAGCGTTCAAACCATTGCCCAACCACGACCAGCGGGCAATCCCGTGGAACTCGTTGGTGCCGGACTTGGTCACCTGCTGAACGACGGATCCCGCGTTCCGCCCGAACTCGGCCGAGAAATTATTGGTGATGATGCGAAATTCACCCAGCGCCTCCGGCGCAACCGACTGCCTCGGCGTCATCAGCGATTGGTCGTTGTTGTTGGCGCCGTCGATCATGAAGTTGTTGGATCGCGTACGCGCGCCGTTCACCACAAAGCCCGCCCCGGGGCGGCCCTGATCGTTCGGCGTCACGCCCGGCTGCAACAACGCTAGGCCGTTCAGTGTGTTGCCGCCGGGCAGCTCGAGAATGCGCCGGGTCTCGACGCCCCGACTGATCTGCGCGCGCGTGGCTTCGATCAGCGGGGACTCTTCGTACACCGTGACCACTTCCCTGGTGGCGCTGGGCTTCAGCGTCAGGTCCACCCTTCGTTCCACTGCGGATTCCACCAGCAGGGGAGCACGCACGAGCGTCTCGAAGCCGGCTACCGAAACTTCCACCGAGTACCGGCCTGCCTGCAGCGACGGGGCCCGCCAATAGCCTTGCTCATCGGTCACCACCTCGCGGCTGATGCCGGTATCCAGGTTTTTGATCACGACCCTTGCGCTGGGTATCACGGCCCCGCTCGGATCGTAGACGGTGCCTGCCAGCGAGCCGTAAATGGTTTGAGACGGAGCGGCCGTAACCAACAACAACAGGGCGACTCCGAGACAACCGGCAACCGTCGTTAGTTTTCTCATTTCGTTTCACAACCTCCTGCAGCTCTTCGCAGCCCTTCTCGCGGAGCAAGGCACTGCGACCTTGCCTACGTATGCCCAAGGTCGTGCGACTCCCGCCGCTGGGGGCTGACTTCCCCTCAGTCTAACGGAGGGTGCGCCGGTTGGGCAAGTTCGCCAGGCTCGGGTCGGGCGGTCCGGCGTCGGACTCGCGATGCGGGGGATCGTTCAACGAACCGCGGCCGCTTCGCCGGAACGCATGCCCGAGCCGGCAAGCTTTCCACATGCGCAAATGTGTTGTGCGTGTGCTACCATCAGCCGGGATTAAGACGCCATGAACCGAGGGTTTTCGTACAAAAGCCATCAATTCATAGTCCGGTTCCTGACGCCGGCATTCCTCGGCGACGCCGAGCAAAAAGGACGCTGGCGGACGCCGCCTTTCAAGGCTTTGCTGCGCCAGTGGTGGCGCGTGGCGTATGCGGCCGCGAAAGACTTCGATTTCGACGTGCGCGAGATGCGCGAAATGGAAGGCCGTTTGTTCGGCAATGCCTGGTTGACCAGGCGCGAAAACGGCAAGGAAAAACTGGCGGCCGAGCGAAGCAAGGTGCGGTTGAGGCTCGACGGGTGGCGCGAGGGCAGATTGCGCGACTGGACCAATCGCGAGGCGTCGAGCATCAAGCATCCTGAAGTCAGCATTCGTAACGTCGATTCCTCCATCGGGCCCCATCTGTACTTGGGCTACGGGCCGTTGGGGATCGAGAAAAAAGGGCAACAGTGGGTTACGAAGCTCCAGCGGGCACCGGCAATCGACGCCGGGGAAGAGGCCCGGTTCGACGTCGCCATGCCCGAGGACCAGTCGGAGCTCGTCCAGTACGCTCTCTTCCTCATGCACCTGTACGGCTCCGTCGGCGGCCGGAGCCGGAATGGTTGGGGATCGTTCGTTCTCGACCGGAAGACCGGCGATTGGCCCCAAAAGTTCGAGATTCCCGTCCGGGATTGGAAACAGGCGCTGACTTGCGACTGGCCCCACGCTGTCGGGGCCGACCAGAAGGGACCGCTGGTCTGGCAGACTGCTCAACCCTCCACGGACTGGAAGCAGGTCATGCGTACGCTCGCCTTGATCCGGATGGCCGTTCGCACTCAGTTTCCCTTCTCGACGCCCGCGCCTCATCAGGCACCCGAAAAGCGTCACTGGCTGGCGTATCCTGTCACCAACCACGTTTGTCAAAAGTGGGGCAAGCAGTTCCGCCTGCCCAATAGCCTCCGCTTCAAGGTGCGGCCGGCGCCGGGACATCCTGGAAAATTGGTTGGCGTCATCTTCCATGTGCCCTGTTCGCCGCCTTCCGACTTCGCGCCTCAAGGCGCGCCACTACAGAGTGTCTGGGAGCAGGTCCACTGGTTGCTGGACGCACTGTGCAAGCCGGCTGACGATCGGCACTACAAGGCCCGGGTGGAGGATCCCGCATGGTTGCAGCGGGTTGCCCCGCAGTTGACCGCCGTGCAATTGCAACGTGTCGAGAGGTGACCGCAATGGCGAACGACGTCATTTGGCAGGTCAAGGTCGCGGCCCGGATTCACGATCCGGCTGAAAAGGCGCTGGTGCTATTGCGGGATCCCGCCGGGCACGAAGGCGGGACTTCGGCCGCACTCGCCCGGCTCCTGGGGCAGCTCGAAATCCAGAGCGACAGGATCGCCGGCGATAGGCAGGATGCCCTCTCGAACAAGGTGTTTCGCGACGGCATACCGTCCGACATCTATCGCATGCTCCAACGAGCCGACTGGTGGGCTGCGGCTGCGGACCGGCCGCAGTGGCCCCTGCAACAGTTCACGGTGACCAGCGCACAAGGCGAAAAGAAGACCTTCGCCGTGGCGGACTGGGCCCAGGTCCGCTGGCATGCGCAACCCGTGTTGATCCACCCGCTCAGCGGTCACGAGTATCGTCTGCCTGGCGGCTTGTCCGGGACCGACCTCGACGACATCAAGCATCGCAGCTTCTCGCACTTCGCCGATTTGATCGAGCGCTGCGGCCTCGGCGAGCCAGGCTCGGTCGACTGGCGTAGGCTGGCTCTGGCGCTTTGGCGTTTCGGCCCCGAGCTGGTCGAGGAGAGAGGCCACGGCAAGCTGGGCGAGCTGTGGAAGCTGTTGCCCGCCGATACGCGCGTGCCCGATCACACCATCTGGGACCATCTGGATCTGGTTTCGGCCTTCGCGGGCGCCTTTGCCGCAAGCCGGGAAAGCCAGGCCGCTCTGCTGGTTTTTTCGATCGGTCCCGTGCAGAGCTTCATCCAGGCCGCACGCAAGACGGAGGACTTGTGGGCGGGTTCGCACCTGTTGGCGCGCATGACTTGGGAAGCCGCCAGGCCGCTCTGCGAGGAACTGGGACCGGACGCCGTCGTTTACCCCCGGTTGCGCGGCATCGCGCAGGTAGACCTCTGGCTGCGCGATCGCATGGGCTTGCCCGCCGAGTTTTTCGCACGCTGCGCCTGGCGCAACCGGCCGCCGGACGCCAATCCGCTGTTCGCCGCCGCCCTGCCCAACCGCTTTGTCGCGATCGTTCCCGCCGACCGCGTGCGGGAGCTGGCTGAAAAGTGCAGCCAAAGCGTTCGCAAGTGGACCCTCGAGCTAGGCTTGCGCGTGGTGGACCGTCTGCTCGAAGTGGCCGGGGCGAAGTTGCCCGAGGCAGCCCGCGACGACAGCGTGCCCGCCTACCAACAGATGCGCGAGCAATTGCGCAACTTCCCCGAGGTTCACTGGGCCGCGGCCTCCTTCGCGCTTTGTCCGCCGCGAGACCCGCTCAAGCAGCGCGATCCGGACATAGAGCCGCTCAAGAAAGCCATGGCGCCGTTTTACGGCGTCGACGAGGGCGAGCATGCCGGTTTCCTGGCCACGTCCGCATGGAAGATCCTATCGAAAGAACTGGACCTGCCGGACGGTGCGGTCTTTTACGCCCCGAATCCCGGCGTCCTTTACCCCGCCGTTTTCGAGTTGACCGAGCGCTTGCTGGCGGCGGCCAAGAGCGTGCGTCCGTTCGAACAGAGCCGACAGGAAGGATGGCGCTGCACGTTGAGTGGAGAATGCGAATGGTTGACGACGGACCGAACGCATCTGGCCGTGCCCCGCGGTCGCCGCAAGAGCAGTGAGAGCGAAGGGTTCGACTCGAATCTTCACGTCGAAACGCTCTGGGCCAAGATCGCCCACCGCCGGCCGGCGTTGGCCAAAGACGGAGAGCATCTCAGTGCGCTGCCGGCGATCAAGAGGTTGTGGCCGGAGCTGTTCGCCGAAGAGGTAAAGGAGGAGACGGGCGGGATTACCGATCGGTTCGTAGTTTCCACGCACACGATGGCCTTGGCGGCTCAACTGGAGCGGTGGCTCGAGAGCGCTCGCGAAGGCAAGGCGATGCCTGCGGAGCTCAGGGAGTGGCTCGGGCAAAGGGACATCGGAGACGTCGCCCTGCCGCGCCGGATCGTGAATAAGTACAACAAGCATCCCCTTTTGCCGATTGCCCGAAAGGTGCCCGCAGCGCTCGATGCGGCCCGCGACTCGGAGGACGAAAACCGTTACACGCAGGCGGGACGCTGGGTGCGCAGGTTGCTGGCGCGCGAAGAGGGCGAGGCAAAGCAATCGCGCATCGAGACGTACTACGGCCTGTTGCTCATGGACGGCGACCGCATGGGCGCCATCCTCTCCGGCGAGGCTGCGACCGCGATCACCTTCCTCCAGAGTTTTCACCCCCAAGTTCGCGAAGCGTTCGAGATACCGCAGTGGAAGAGCGTGCTCGAGCCCTACGCCCGACAGTCAAGACCGGTCTCGCCCAATCGGCATATGGCCATTTCATCGGCGCTGAACGATTTCTCGCAAATTGTCGTACCGCACATCGTGGAAGAGGAGCATGCGGGGCGCGTAATTTACGCCGGCGGCGACGACGTGCTGGCGATGCTGCCCGTCGCGCAGGTCCTGCGGGCCGCCGCGCGGCTGCGCGGAGCCTACAGCGGCTCGTACGCAGACGACGAGCAGAGGGATTGGGAAGCGTTGCGCAATCAAAAAGCCTCGCAACTGATCTGCAAGGGCGGCTTCGCCTGGCTGAACGGCAGGCTGATGCGCACGATGGGGCCGCGCGCCACGGCTTCCTGCGGCGTGGTCATCGCACATCATCAGGCGCCGCTCTCGTTCGTGCTGCGCGAGTTGCGCGAGGCCGAAGGGGCAGCCAAACGGTACCGGCGCCCTGTCGATGGGAGGCCGGGCTCGCTCAAAGACAGGGACGCCATCCACATCGTTGTCATCAAGCGTTCGGGCGGCAAGCTGGAAGTTTCGCTGGACTGGGGCGAGCCGCTGCGCCTGTTGGAACAGCTGCGGGATTTTCTCGCAGATCCCGACGTTTCCCGGCGGGCCGTATTCCTGGCCCTCGACTGGCTCGATCACGTGCCGGAAACGAACGGCAGGCCGGATGCGGCGATGCTCGAAGCCATGCTGGCCTACCAGCTCAAACGACAGAGCGGAGGCGAAGCGGCCAAGAAGGCTTCCGAGCTGGCGGCGCGGCTGGCTGGAGAGGCCCTGCGCCGGCCGAGTCCCAAACAGTGGCTGACCCACTTCCTCTGCGTGGCCGACTTTCTGGCCCGCGAGCAACGGCAGGTGCGCGAAGGAGGTGCCGAGTGAGTTCGGTTCGTTATTGCTTCCTGGAGCCTGTGGACGTGCTTTTCCTGCGCGGAAACAAGGGCTATGGCGATCCGGGTTGTTACGGGGATAGCCACGTACCGCCGTGGCCCTCGGTGATCGCCGGTGCGCTGCGTACCCGCGTTCTGGTGGACGACGGCGTGGATCTGGCGGCGTTCGCGCAGGGCCGAATAACGCATCCGACCATCGGCACACCCGACCAACCGGGGAGCTTCCGCCTGTTGGCTTTCCACCTGGCCCGCCGCTTCCCCGACTGCCGCGTCGAGGCGTTGGTGGCCCCGCCCGCGGACTTGGTCATCACGCGGGACGAGAAATCCATGCTGGCGGTAGGCGCCCTGCGTCCCGTGCGCTTGCCCGAGGCCGGGCTGCTCGATTCCTACCAGCTCCCGCTGCACCCCGTATTGGTGCAAAAGCGCCGGGCCAAACCCGAGGCAGGTTATTGGCTCACCGAGGCCGCGCTCCAGGCGTACCTTGCCGGTCGCTTGCCCAGCGGGAAGGATCTGGTCCACACCGCCCAGCTTTGGCAACCCGACCCGCGCGTGGGGGTAGGGCTCGATCCGCACAAGCGCAGCGCCTGGGAAGGTCGCCTGTTTACGGCGGAGGCCGTGGCGATGACGCTGGGCAAATGGCAAGGTGGCGCCAACGGATTCCAGGCCGGCTTTCTGGTGGGCTTTGCCGGCTGCGAGAAGGCGCCGGGCCGCATGTTGCGCGTGGGCGGGGACGGCCGGGCCATGGTCGTACACGACCTCGCGCAATATTCGTTCCCTGAGCCCGACTACGAGGCGATCGCGCGCGCACGTCGCTGCCGGATGATTCTCGCCACGCCGGGCGTCTTCGCCGACGGCTGGTTGCCTCCGGGCGTCGAGCAATCCGATGGCCAATGGCGCTTCGAGCTCAACGGCGTCCGGGCGCGGCTGGTGGCGGCGTGCGTGCCGCGCGCGGAATGGATTTCAGGTTGGGACGTGGCGCGCGAGCGCCCCAAGCCTGCACTCCGCGTGGCGCCGGCAGGCAGCGTTTACTGGTTCGACGAGCTGGAAGCGCGCGCCGATGACTTGCGGGCGCTGGCCGGCGCAGGTTTGTGGTCGGAATTCTACCTGGATCCCGTCCGGCGAGCGGAGGGATTCAACCGCATCTGGCTGGCGGAATGGATGAAGCAGGAGTGAGGAGAAGCAGGGATGTTCGAAAAGCAGGCAGCGATGTTTCTTTACTGCGTCAGCCCCGTGCACATGGGGACGGGGCAGGCGATCGGCGTCATTGACAATCCCATCCAGCGCGAGCGGCACACAGGGCACCCCTGTTTTGCCGGCTCGGGCATCAAAGGCGCCGTACGTCATAACTTCGAGCTTCTGGGCGGAGAGCCCGGCACGTTGACTCGCCTTTTCGGCCCGGATGCCGGCTCGAGCAGCCTGCACGCGGGCGCAGTCAGCTTCGGCGACGCGCAGCTGGTCGCCCTGCCGGTTCGGAGCCTCAAGGAAGGCTTCGTGTGGGCGACCTGCGCGCAGGCGCTCTGGCGTGCTCGCCGGTTGCTCGATCTGGTCGGCATCCGAAACGACTGGAAAATCCCCGAGCCGCCCGCGGACGGCCAGTGCCTGGTGGCCGATCCACAGTTGCTCTATGACGACAAGTTGCACCTGGAAGGTTTCGAGTACCAGGCCAAGACCGCGGAAGCGCTGAAGCAGATCGGCGCCGATCTGGCTGCCAAAGCCATGCCCTCGGATCCGGGTTGCGCCTACTTCCGCGAAAAGCTCAAGAAGGACTTGGTCATGCTTTCGGATACCGATTTCACCTTCTTCGCGCAGCACGCTACGCTCGTGGAGCCGCACGTGCGTATCAATGACGAGACGGGAACGGCGGACGAAGGCGGCCTCTTCTATACCGAGAACCTGCCGCCGGAAAGCATCCTGATCGCTCCCGTGCTCGCCAGCCAGGTGCGTGACGGCAGCACGCGCAGCGGTGCCGAGGAGTGGTATGACGCGGCGGCCGTGCTGGCAAAAATCAAGAACGTCGTGGACGGCAAGCTCCTGCAGATCGGCGGCGACGCCACCACCGGCAGGGGACTTGTGATCGCACGAATTGTGGAGGCTTAGCGATGACGCTCGAGCAGAGACGTGCACGGGACGCCTGGCAGCGCTGCGAGCGTTACAAAAAAGAGCACGCGAACGCGGCTAAAGCTCTGCCCGCTTTGATCATGAATTCCGGTTTGATGCAGGTGCTGGCGTTCTGTCACCAAAAGGCGGATGCCAACGAGGTGATCGCCGCCGATTTGCGCGACTGGCTCGTGCAACGGTTTCCATCCGTCTTCAAAGGTCAGAAAGGCTTCGAGCCCTTCATGCAGGCGCTCATGGGCGCTTCCTCACGCGACTACCAGGCCATCACGGCAGAGGCGCTCGCCTGGCTGAAATGGCTGCGCCAGATGGCTTCCGCGCGTCTGGGAGGTTAATTTGCATGCCGGTCGCTGCTGTTCCCGACTATCTCCGACGTCACCTAAGCGAGGCTAACTTGCGTGCTGCCTCGCCCGCTCTGAGGTTTGGCCTCCTGCTACCGGTGTGGACCAGCCGCGACGATCAGAAGACGGAAGTGAAGAATATGGCGGCAGCCAAGAGCAAGAAGGGGCAGCAAATCTCGGCGCTCCTGCAACGCTGGGGTATGGACGAAGTCATTGCGCAGCTGCTCAAGGACGGGCAATTGCCCGGTCTGTGGGAAAAGAACGACCACGGCGCTCGCTCGGCCTGGAAGACCGTAGCGCAGCTGTCCGCCGGCGACAGGGATCGCATGCGGGCTCTGCTGCAACGGCAGGAAAGTCTGTGTCGAACCCTGGGGCGGGCCGGATACCTCAGGCTGGAGGCCCAGGCCGTGGCTCCCTTCACCACCGGCCTGGGCAACGAGCATCCGCTCGAAAACGGCTTCGCTTTCCTCAATCCGTACGGACTGCCCTACCTGCCGGGCAGCGGAGTCAAGGGCGTCCTGCGCCAGGCGGCGCGCGAATTAGCCCAAGGCATCTGGGGCGACCCCAAAGGTTGGAGCGAGGAGCCCCGCTACGATTGGCCGCTCCGGCGCGATCCCGAACAACCGCCGCTCAAACTCTCCATGCTCGACGTGCTGTTCGGGCGCGAGACCGCGGAGGGTGAGCAGGAGCATCTGCGCGGCGCACTTGCCTTCTGGGACGTGATCCCGCAGATCAAGGGCGAGAGTCTGCTGGTCGAGATCATGACGCCCCATTACACCCACTACTACCAGCAGAAGCAGGGCAATGGGGAGCAGTCCTCGCGAGAACAGCAGCCGCGGGTTCAGTCTCCGCACGATTCCGGTCAGCCCAACCCCATCTGCTTCCTGACCGTGCCGCCCGGTGCGCGTTTCGTTTTCTGCGTAACTTGCGACACGACGCACCTGAAACGGACCGCGCCGGATCTCGCCGAGGGTGACCGTTGGAAGGGGTTGCTGGAAGCCGCCTTCGAGCACGCCTTCCGGTGGCTCGGCTTCGGCGCCAAGACGGCGGTGGGCTACGGAGCGATGAAAGCGGTGCAGCAGGCCCCCGCAACGGATCGCATGGAGACCGCGGTCGGGGCGAAAATCTCGGCAGGCCCCAGCCGGGGCCGGCCTACCGAGCAGACCGGGTGGCCGGCTGAGACCGTCTGGCAGGGCGCTACCCTGAAGTACAACCCGAGTGACCAAAGCATCTCCGCCGTCCGGGGCAACCTACGCAGTGCGCCGCTCGGGGGCAAGGCAGCGCAGGAGCTGCTGCAAGCGTTGGGAGAGCAGCGAGCGGGGATCTTGCGTTCCGGCAAATCGTTGGAAAACGTCAGCCTTCGGATCCAACAGCAGGGCAACCTGATCAAGATCCTGGGTCTGGCTGAGTAGGAGGACCGAGCCAGGACCAATCGCCCGTGGCCTTCTTTGAACAGCGGGCGCTTTCTATGCTAACCTTCTGATGGGAATGAATTTCCGCTCGCTGTTCAGCCTTTTCTCCTCCGACCTGGCCATCGACCTCGGCACGGCCAACACGCTCGTCTATGCGCGCGGCAAGGGCATCGTCGTCAACGAACCCTCCATCGTGGCGGTCAACAAGGTCACCGGAGAGGTGGAAGCCGTCGGTCGCGAAGCCAAAGAGATGCTGGGTCGAACGCCCGGCAACATCGTCGCCATCCGGCCCATGAAAGACGGGGTGATCGCCGATTTCAAGATCACCGAAAAGATGCTCACCTACTTCATCCAGAAGGCGCACGGCCGGCGGATGCTCGTGCACCCGAGGATCGTTATCGGCGTTCCCTGCGAGATCACACAAGTGGAAAAGCGCGCGGTAATCGATTCGGCCTATCGCGCCAAAGCCAGCGAAGTGTACCTGGTCGAGCAGGCGATGGTCGCCGCGATCGGAGCGGGCCTGCCGATCACCCAGGCCTGCGGGAACATGATCGTCGACATCGGCGGGGGCACCACGGACGTTGCCGTCATCTCGCTTTCCGGCATTGTGTACTCACGCTCGGTGCGCGTGGCCGGCAACGAGATGGACGACGCCATCATGCAGTACCTCAAGCGCAAGTACAACCTGCTGATCGGCGAGCGCACCGCGGAGCAGATCAAGATCCAGATCGGCTCGGCCTACCCCTTGGACAAGCCGCTCACCATGGAGATCAAGGGGCGCAACCTGATCGAAGGGGTGCCCAAGACGATCACGATTGACGACAGCGAGATTCGCGAAGCGCTGTCGGAGTGCGTGGCCACCATCATGAACGCCATCCGGGTGGCGTTGGAGAGGACGCCGCCCGAACTTTCCGCCGACATCAGCGATCGGGGCATCGTGCTGACGGGCGGCGGCGCTCTGTTGAAGAACCTGGACCGCCGGATCCGCGAAGAGACGGGACTGCCCGTCTCCATCGCCGAAGATCCGTTGGCCTCGGTCGTGCTCGGCACCGGCAAAATGTTGGAAGACTTCCGGCTGCTGCGCAAAATCGCCATTGAATAGCGCGGGCGGCGTGCGAGCCGCGGGCGCCCGATGCAACTGCTCAGCCGCTACCGTAACCTAACTGTCCTGCTGGCGCTCATCTTTGCTCAATTGCTGCTGCTTGCGTACCAGGTCCGCAGCAACGAGGACGTCAGGCTCATCCGCGTGTGGGCCGTGACGGCTGTGACCCCATTCGCTCGCCTGCTGGAAGGCGTCCGCAGCACGGTGGCGGACTTGTTCCGGTCCTATGTCTTCCTGCACAACGCCGTGGAGGAAAATCGCCGTTTGCGGGCCGAGCTGGGCAAGCTCAAGCTCGAGAACCAATTCCTCAAAAGCGAACTGGCCACGGCCGAGCGGGCACGCGCGCTCGCCGTCTTCCAGCAACGTAATCCCTCACGCACACTCGCCGCGCGCGTCATCGGGGCCGGCGTCGGTGCGACCTCACGGGTGGTCTTCGTGGACCGTGGATCGACGCAGGGTGTGCAGCGGGGAATGGCCGTGATCACGCCCGACGGAATCGTGGGTAAGGTTGTGGCCGTTTTTCCGACTGCCGCCCAGGTCCAACTCGTCACCGACCCTACCTTCGCCGCCGGCGTGGTCTCCGAGAAGCACCGAGTGCACGGCGTTTTGAAGGGACAGGGACACGGAGCATGCCGGGTGGATTACATCCAGGTCGAGGAAAAGGTGGAAGTAGGCGAGTGGTTCTATACCTCGGGGGATGATCGCGTCTTCCCACGTGGTCTGCCCGCCGGCGTAACCACGGTCGTCCGAGACGGGAATCCCTTCAAGGAGGTTTTCGTCGCGCCTAGCGGGCTTCAGGGCGGCCTGGAGGAAGTCCTGATCGTGCTGGAGGGCGTCCACCTGGACTTGGGCGGAGCTAAGCCGGTTGATTCGCCCATCTATCTGTTGCCCTCGCCTCCGGCTACTGGCGGAGACGCTGCCGCACCGCGCGGTCCGGCCACGGATGCCGATCGCCTCCTCGAGCGTTACCGCGCCATCGGTGAAGCGCAAGGCCACAGATTTGGCGAGGGAGCGCCGGGGGCGCGCCCCCCGGATTTCAATCTGGACCCGTCCGCCGCGGCGAAGCCGGCCCCGCCTCCCGCCCAGGCCGGGCGCCCGCCTAAGCCGCCTGAGACTCCCGCCGTCAAACCGAGCCCGCCGCCTCCCGTCAAACCGTAAAGATCTCGACCGCTTGACGCAGCGATTCCAGCGGATCGCGGCGGGGCACAAACTCGTGCGCTACGAACCCCTGGAAACCCAAGTCCGCAATCGCGCGGGCGATGGCGCGGTAGTTCAGCTCCTGCGTTTCATCGATCTCGTTGCGACCCGGATTGCCTGCGGTGTGGATGTGGGCGATCCACTGAATGTTTTCCCGCAAGGTGCGGATGATGTCGCCCTCCATGATCTGCATGTGGTAGATGTCGTAGACCAGTTTCACGCGGGGCGAGTTGACGCGCCGCACGACTTCCACGCCCCACGCTGTGCGATCCGCCTGGTAATCCTTGTGGTCCACCTTGCTGTTAAGGAGCTCCAAGCAGACCGTGACGCCCTTTTCTTCGGCGAAGGCTTTGATCCGATTCAGACCCGCCACGCAGTTCTCCAGACCCTCCTGGTCGGACAGACCGCGCCGGTTGCCCGAAAACGTGATCACGTTGGGCACGCCGGCCGCGGCCGCCAGCTCGATGTTGCGCCGCAGCTCGCCTTCGATCTTGTCGTGATTTTCCTTGCGGTTCAACCCGTCGGCGATGGTTCCGCCGCCGGGTGCCAGCGAGGGAACCAGTCCGTACTTTTTCACCACAGGCCAGTCCTCGGGCCCGATCAGATCGATACCCTCGATGCCCAACGCAGCCGCGTTCCGCGCCAGCTCCTCGATACTCCAGTTGCGGAAGCACCAACGCGCTACCGCTTGCCGGAGTCGTCCCTTGCGCGCCGCCGGTTGCGCCAGGAAAGGCAGGCCTGCCGCCACAACCATTGCGCACCTCCGCGTCATCATTTCAGACCTCCCCGCAACCGCACTGCCGGGCCGGTCACAAACGCCGGCGAAAATTTTACGCGCAGCGCAATCTCTTGGTCCCGCCGGGCTTGCACCCGCAGGATGCGTCGTCGTCCCGCCCCGTACAGTTCGGTTTTTCGAAAGCAGCCAGTATAATCAAACGGCATCCCGCCAGGCGGCCTTCTCGCCGCACGATTTCCCGAGGAGCAAGTTCGATGAACCGGAAGCTGGTCGCCACCCTGATTTCGCTGTCCGACCGCCTGCAAGACGAGCTCTCCAATCAGCCCGAGCGCTGTGTGCTCGTCGTGAATCCCGAGGACGGCAGTTACGCGCCCGCCGCGGACGACGCCATGGCCCTTCTGGCCGAGCCTCGCCGGTTGCCGCTCGATCGGCTGTTCGTTTTCCTCAAGGACGGTGACTTGCGGGCCGAGATCCCCTTCCACTGGGGCTTCGCTCTGAGCTGGGTCGGCGAGGCGGCCCCCGGCAAGCTCGAAGGTCGAGTGGGCCTTCCCGTGGACCTGGGCGCTTCTGCAATTGCGCGGCTCTGCCTTGTCGGATCCTTCTTGTGCGCCGTCTGGCGCGACGAAGAGGACCGCGTGCGTCTGCGGATGACACGCAGCGGCCGCAGGCAAGCCGGCTTCGACGCGCGAGTGCACGCGGAGGTCGTGCCCGGCGCCGCGCCGCAGTTCGGGGAGTTGGTGGCTGCGGTCACGGGCCTTCACCCGCTGGAAGCCTTCGAGCGGCTGCTCGACAAGGCCACGCGCGGGCGCTTCGACGAGCGCTCCACGCGGCTGCTCGAGTTCTGGCGAACCCTGGACCGGTCGGCAGCCGAGCTCTTGTGGCGCGCCTGTGACGACACCGAGCGCTTCAATGAGCTCCGCGAGTGGATTCGGCGCATCGCAGAGATGGAACGCCTCGAGGAGCTGGCCGACGATCTGGCCTGGGCGCCGCCGAGGCGCGGATGGCTCGCGGAGGCATGGATCGAAGCGATTGCCGGCGGCCTGTTCGAAGCGGCCGCACAGGAGGCGACTTTCCTCCGCCTCAGGGAGGCTGCTCGCCTGGCTGACCGTCTCCTGAGCGAAGAGAGTCTCACCCAGATCCTGCGGGAACTGAAGAGGAATGTGCAGGAACCGGGAATCGAAGCGCTGACAGCTCAGGCGCCGAGGAGTCTCCGCAACCTGCTGGAGCAGTTGTGCAGTCGCGCGCTTGAGGCACTCGAGAAGCGGTTGACCGCAGAGCTCGTCTTCCGGCGGCAAACGGAAACGCGCGACGCCGCCTGGCTGGACTGCTCGTTCGATTTTTCCGAGGCGGGGCTGAGAGCGTACCGGGAAACCCTCCGCGGCGAGCTCGGCGGCGCGCTGGGCTCGGAGAACTCCGCCGTCCGCCTGCACGCCGCCATCCTGTCGCACGGTCTGCGGCGTCGCACGCTGGTCGAGCTGCACCTGCCTTTCCTGGACCGCAAACAGTGGTCCACGCGGCTCGAAGTGCTGTCGCAGGTTCGAATCGAGACCACGCTGGATGGGCGCCTGCTGGTTTATACCCTTGCAGCCGAGGACGAACGAGCGCGGCAGAACTTCGCCCGCAGCGCGATGAGCCTTTGCGGCGCCTTCATCCTGCACCCGGAACGCACCGACACGCAATTCGAACTTTCCTGGACGTACGACCGACGCATGGGCCCCGCGCAAGCGCGGCTGGAGTTGATCCCGCTGCTTCTGACCTACAACTTTGAAGATGCCGTCCGATGGCTCGAACCGCTGCTTCCTGAAGCGGAACAAATCGAGGTAGAAATGTCTTTTTCGGTTCCCGGCGCCGTCGCCGCCGCTTGGCTGACTGCGCCCGTCGAGCGCAGCCAGGAATTCCGCCCGGTCTACGCCGAGATGTCGGTCGCCGTCCAGCAGGCCCTCCGCACCTGGCTGCCCTTCGCTTACTTCCGCGACCTTTCGCGGTATGACAACCTCGGCGCCGCCTACCCGCTCGTGGTTTATCGTTGCACGCTCCCCTTCCGCAGCAAGACGGGCAGCGATTTCGCCTACGACATCATGAGCGCCGAGAGCGTCGCCTTGGCGCGCCGCTCGACGGGGATGGCGCTCGCGGCGGAGCTGGCCCGCATCGAGCAATTGCTGCTGGCTGCGGGCAAGCCCGAGACCGCGCGGTTCTATCGGCCTTCACGACGGGACTTCATCTTAGCCGGCGTGGAACGTTCGCCGCGCCTGTTCCACTCGCTGCTCGTGGCGGACGCGCAGTTCATCGATCACCTCGTCCGCCTCGGCGTGCGCGCAGGCGGTCTTCGGCGCGCCCTTCAGCACGAGCCGCAGCGAGCCCTGCGCGAGCTGGCCAAGTTCGGTGAGGAATTCGTCAAGACCTTCCACCGGCGGTTGCGGCGGCTCTATGGCGGCGATGATTTTACCGCGTTCGGTCCTTTGATTCTCATCGAGGCCACTCGCGGCCTCAACGCCGGCCTGCGGTCGGTCGTCGCGGTGCACGGGTTGTTGCGGCTGGCCGCGCACTTGCGCGATGGGCAGGCGTGCGAGGCGAACTTTGTGAACAAGGACTACCGGTCTGCTCGCCAAATCGCGGGATGAAGCCGCCGCCGGCGCCTCCCTGCTGCGTTTGCATCACCGGCGCCGGTATATGCGGGTGAAGGCGGTGGAGGCCTGGAGTCGGTAGCAGGCCAACCAGGACCGCAGCTCCGGATGGCGATCCATCGCTAAGGCAGGATTGATGGGAGACAGTCCGTCCACGATCCAGGTCGGTCGAGCGGCGAGTAGCTCGCGCCGGCTTTGCTGTGCCAGTTCAGCGTCCGAGACGCGCGTCTCGAATAGGTGGCGGTCCGCAAACACGCCCGTCAGCGGCTGGCATTCGAGGAAGCGACTGGCGGCCGGCAGCCGCGTGTAAACGTAAAGCTCCGGCCGATAGCCCCACACGAAGAGCGTCTCACCGGGCTGCGCCCCTTCCCGGATCAAGGCGGCGGCGCGACGACTGTCGCCATCCAGCGCAAGGTCACGCCAGGCATGCTCCCGCCCGGCTGCGAGATCCGCAGCCAATAGCGCATAGCGGGGGCCGAACCGCACCAGCGGTACCAGCAGGGCCAACGCGGCCAGGGCTGCCTTGCGCCGGTCGAGCAGAGCCAGTCCGCGCGCTCCCGCCACCGTCAGGGGAACGAGCGGCAGGAAGTAATAGCGCGGGAAGAAGCGCAATCCGAGAGCCGCAGCGCTCAGACTCAGCGCCGTCCAGATTGCGAATCGCAGGCGGAGGGTCCCGGATTCCCGGCGCCAGAACCAGACGGCTCCCATCCAAAGGGCTGCGTGAAAGCCTGCCCAGTTGCCCGTTCTGAAGATCCCTTCGGCGAGCGGCGCTTGCAGGAACGTGTCGCGTGCGTAGGTTGCGCCCAGTTGCCAGACCTGGCGGTAGTAGTCGTCCAGCGCGCCGCGTGCAGCGAGCCAAATTACCACGGCAGCAGAGGGAAGGACGAAACCGGTCAGAATCGGCTGGATCCGGCGACGTTGGAAGAGCATGCAGGCGGCCAATACCAGGAGCCCCTTCGGGTTGGATTGAAAAGCGATGCCTGCGGCCAGACCCGCCAAGAATCCGCGCCCTGAGACGGCCAGCCAGACGGCTGCGGCGTGAGGCGCCAACATCAGCAGGTCCGAAGCCAGCGGGATCACGGCTGCGGGCAGCCAGAATGTCAGGTAGAAGGCCGCGAGCGCGGAAGCGAATCTTCCCTCGCGTTCGCCCCAAAGCGTACCCGCCAGCCTTCCGACGAAGAAAGCGGCCGCGAGGACGTAGAGCGCGCCGGCCAGCCTAAGCGGCCAACCGGTCTGCGCTCCCCACAGCAGACAGAGCAGCGGCGCCAACGGCGGCTTGTCGAACCACACCTCGCGGTAAAGATCGCGTCCGTGCAGGATCTGGGCGGCTGCCGCCAGGGGCAACGTCTCCTCGGGCCAGAGAATGCCGCTGTGACAGAGTCGAAACGCGCTTACGGCGAGGGCAAGAGCCGTCCACCACGCCCAGCGGCTCATGATCGGACCGGCGCGCGCGCCAGTAGGCGTTCCAGCGCGGCGCGCAAGCCGGGGCCATACTCGGGATCCGCCAACGCGAACTCAACGAACGTCCCGAAGTAACTGGCAAAGTTGCCGATGTCGTATCGCTTTTCGTCGGGAGGAAGTTTCAAGGCCAGCACGCGGCGTCCCTCCTCGCACATGAATTGGATGGCGTCGGTGAGCTGGATTTCTCCGCGCGCATCCGGCCGCACCCGACGGATCATGTCGAAGATCAGCGGAGAGAAAACGTACCGACCCGCGATGGCAAGATTGCTCGGCGCGCTGCCGGGCGCCGGCTTCTCGACCAGATTCGCCACGCGAACCACGTCGCCGTCGACATCGGCCGGCTCCACGATGCCGTAGTGCACGGTTTCCTCCGGCGGCACCTCCTCCACGGCCAGCACGCAACTGGCGCGCTTTGCGTGGAACAACTCCGCCATGCGGGAAACGGCTTGCGAGTTTGCGTGCAAGCCGATGATCGAATCGCCCAGCGCCACGACGAACGGTTCCTCGCCCGCGAAATTCTCCCCGCACAGGACTGCGTCCCCCAAACCCCGTTGCAGGCGCTGCCTGGTGTAAAAGAACTTGGCGTTGAGCTCTACGGCGTTCAACTGCTCCATCAGCTCATGCTTGTTCGCAGACTGGAGCAGCCGGGCGAGCTCGGGATCGTGATCGAAGTGATTTTCGATCGAGCTCTTGCCGCGGCCCGTAATGAAGAGGATCTGCTCGATCCCGTTGGCCACCAGTTCCTCGGCGACGTACTGCACGATCGGCTTGCGCGCCACCGGCAGCATCTCTTTGGGTTGCGACTTGGTCGCCGGCAGCAAACGTGTACCCAGCCCGGCCACGGGTACGATCGCGCTACGGATCAGTTTCTGCATGGGCGTCTCCTCACGGCCAGGGCATCGCTAGCACGCCGCGCGCGGGCGCCAGGGAGCGCACCGTGCGAGCCGCGGGTTGAATCACCTGCAGCGCGCGCCGGAGAACGGCCGTACTCGCATCCGGCTCGGGTTCGGGTTCGGCGCCCCGCAATCTCTCCACGATGGCTTCGAGCAGCGTCTTCCTGGCCGGGAACAGCTTGAGCTTCACGTCTTCGGTTTCGGGGATGCCCGCCGCCTGCTTGGCCAATCTCAGCGCCGTTTCGAAACCGCCCAGCTCGTCCACCAGACCGAGCGCTTTGGCGTCCTCTCCCGTCCAGATCCGGCCCTTGGCGATTTCCAGCACACGTTGTTTGGGCAACCGCCGCCCTTCGGCGACCTTGGTGGTGAAGTCGTCATAGATGCGATCCAGCCACGACTGGAAGCGGGCCCACTGCGCGGGGGTGTAGTCGGACGTGCCGGACCAGAAAGTAGCGTTGGCGCCCTCGTGCACTTCGTCCCAGGTGATTCCGAGTTTCTGCCAAAATCCCGTGGTGAGCATCTTGCCGCCCAGCACGCCGATGGACCCCGTGATGGTGCCCGGCTGCGCCACGATCTTGTCCGCCGCCATGGCCACGAAGTAGCCGCCCGAGCCGGCCACGTCGCCCATGGAAGCGATGACGGGCTTGCCGGCTTTGCGCGCGCGCACGGTTTCCTGCCAGATGGTGTCCGAGGCCACGTACGAGCCGCCCGGGCTGTCGATGCGGAAGAGGATGGCTTTGACCTCCTTGTCGCGAATCGCGGCGCGGAATGCGCCGGCCACCGTCTCGGATCCCATTACGACTTCGCCGAAAACCGGATCGAAGCCGCTCTTGCCCCGCTGTACGCCGCCCACGCCGTAGATGAGGGCTATCGCCTTTCCTTTGGTGTGCGGACGCCCCGCGCGCTGCAGGTACTGCATGATGGGGATGGTTTTCGCACCGCGGCCGGCACGCTCTTTCACCTTGTCGTACACCTCGTGCCGGTAGGCCAGCCGGTCCACCAGCTTTGCCTGGAGCGCTTCCGGGCCCAGTAGCGGACCGCGGTCCACCAGCGCACGCACCTGCTCGACCGTCATCCGCCGGCCCTCCGCGATGCCGCGCAGCATCTGCGACGCGAAGCTCTTGACTACCCGCTCGGTCGCCTCGCGGTGCGCCGGGGTGAACTTTCGCTCCGTGAAGATGTTCATCGCGTTCTTGTACTCGTAGCGATGGTCCAGGCGCGGCGTGATGCCCAGCTTCTCCAAGGTTCCCCGCAAGAAAAAGGCTTCCGCCAGCACGCCCGTCAGTCCTAGGTCGCCCGAAGGCTGGAGCCAGATTTCATCAAAGGCGGCGGCCAGATAGTAAGCGTTTCCGCCGGGCCCGAATTCGCCAAATGTTTCGGCGAAGGCCACGGCGAATTTCTTCCGCTCCCGGAAGCGCCGCACCGCATCGCGCAACTCCTGCGCTTGGGCCATCCCCAGCGGCGCCGCTCCCACTCGTGCGAGCAGACCGACCACGCGGCGATCCTCTCCGGCCCGCTCCAATGCTTCGACCACGTCGCGCAGCGTGGCTTTTTCGCCAAAGAGCGCCTTCGCCACAGGTTCGTCCGGGACGTACTCCGGCAGCGCGGTCTCCAGATCCGCCTCGAGCACGGCGGGCGAAGGTACGCCCGGACGCATCAGCCTCGCGGCCAGCCCCACGGTGGCGGCGAAGAGGACCGCAGCCACCGTAGCTGCGCCAATGGCAGCCAGAATGTTCACAATCGTGCGCTTCATTTTTCGCTATCCTCGAACCTGGCGGGACCGTGCGAGCTTCGTTGCGCCAGGCCATCCTGGACCGGTGCATTGCCCGGTCGCGCTTATTGTAAAACGTGCAGCAGGGCCATTCGAGCATTGTCTGCCAGGCGCTGCCGTCGCACGCGGGGCTCCGGCTGGATAAGTACCTGCAGGAGCGCTTCCCGGAGTTTAGCCGTACACGCATCCAGCAGTGGATTCGAGCCGGTCGCGTCCGCGTGAACGGCGCAGCCACGGAAGCCGCCTACCGGCTGAAGGGCGGCGAGTCCATTGAAATCGAACCGGTGGCCCCACCGCCCTTGCGGGCCGAACCCGAGCCCATCCCCCTCCGCATCCTCTACGAAGACGATCACGTCATCGCCGTGGACAAGCCCGCAGGCATGGTCGTGCACGCGGGCGCCGGGCGCCGTACGGGCACCCTGGTGAACGCGTTGTTGGCCCGCTACGGTTCGCTCTCGCAGGCGGCCGACCCGTTAAGGCCCGGCATCGTCCATCGGCTCGACCGGCTTACCAGCGGGGTGATCCTGGTGGCTCGCAACGACGCGGCACACCAGCGGCTGGCAGCCCAGTTTGCCGCTCGCGAAATCGAGAAAACCTACCTTGCGCTCGTGCATCGCGAGGTGCGGGACGAGCACGGCCTCATCGTGGCTCCGATCGCTCGCGATCCGCATCGGCGAACGCGCATGAGCGCACGCGTGCGGCAGGGCAGGGAAGCGGCCACTGAATTCCGCGTGCTCAGTCGATTCCCCGGCTTCACCTACCTTGAGGTGCACCCCAAGACCGGGCGCACTCATCAGATCCGTGCCCACTTGGCCGCTGTCGGCCATCCGGTGGTGGGGGATCCCGCCTACGGTGCACCGCGTCGCGTGGAGGGAATGCCGCCCCTGGACCGCTACTTCCTTCATGCTCACCGCATCGGATTCCGGCATCCGGCTAGTGGCGAATGGTTGACGATCGAGTCGCCGCTTCCCGCTGAGCTGCAGGAGTGGCTGCGGGCGCTCGAACGACGCGGGGAGAGCCGGTGACGGACTCAGTGCTGCCTGCCGCCTCTCGCGGTTTCTCCGGACGCCCGTCGGAGCTTGGTGCGCGTCGTGCGGGCTGCAAGGGGTTGCCGATCGGCCGCCGGATGCGCTAATTTATGAAACGGTGAGGTGCGAGAGTGGCTGAATCGGGCGGTCTCGAAAACCGTTGTACCCTTACGGGTACCGTGGGTTCGAATCCCACCCTCACCGCCAGCCTGCCCTAAGTTCTCATTGTTGTGAGCCTGTTGGCCATGCTCGCTTAGTTCGGTGCTTGCCGCGCACCGTCCGCCCCGATACCAAGCATTCCGGCCTTGAGCGGCCCCAAAACCCTCCGACTCACCAAGAAAGTCCGCCTCGCCGCCGGTCGGTGGTAATTCGTCACGCTCAACCGCAGCGGGCGCTCGGCCGGGATGGGGCCAGCGGCTGCCGGCGTAAAGGCGGCCGAAGCGGAGTAACGCGGAGCTGACCGAGTCCGCGCGAGCGGAAGTGCGCTGTCCGGTCGTTGCAAGCAGGGGCTTGTCCGGACAGGCCCGAAGCGCCTTTCACATCCTGTCGAGCACGGCCGCCCGTGACGGGGCTGAATGGCAGCCGTTGAAAGTGCCATTCGCTACGCGCGCTGGACCGTGCAGATTGCACTGCGCGTTGCGGCAGCCAACGGTACCGCACCGAGAAGCGCCAGAGTGAGCTTTTGCGGCCTCCTAGGTGGTAAGCGACGCAGCACAGAGATGCCCAAAGCCGGCACGGCACTCGCGCGGCGGACTACCGGCCGCGCAGGCTTCCAAGCGAGCTGGCAGCGACGGCCATTGGCGAGGGGGTTTTTGCCTGGCCGAAGTGGGTGGCCGGCCTGAAGCGAGCGTGGTTGCGCGGCTTGGCGAAGCTGAACTGGCTGGCAAAGTGTGTCGCGTCGGCTTGCCATTTCCGACGCCTTCCCAAGTTGCAAGCCGGTGTAAGGGCCCGCAAGCAGGGCGACCAAGCGGCGCGGAAGCGGCCGGAAACGCCCGCTGCGGACCGACCGGGCCGGGGCGCAACTCGCCTCTGAGGACTCACCGGCCCCTGATTCATCCCATCCGAGTAAGTCATCGGTCTCTGCGAACGCCTTTGTTCAACAAGCTCTTGAACGTGGCCTCCCGAACCCCATGCCGTGCCTTACCAGCTCAACATCCAACGCGCGCTCGGACAGATGCTGATGTTCGGGACCCGCTATGTGAGCGTGCGAGGGATGAAGTTCCTCCTGCACCGCCCAGTGAATCTGTCGGGCCGACTCACGGGGGTCGGCCCGACCCCACTGTCATTTCTCCGGCCCTTATTACGTGGACCACAGTCAGAACACCATCCATAATGCGTGGCAATCTTCGATCGGCAAGCGGTTCTCCGGAGGGCTCGCCTTCGACGCTCATTACACCTGGGGCAAGGGCCTGGGCGTCACGGGCGGCGTCACCGGCGCATACTACCGCGCGGATGCAAGCGTCGACATTCAAGAATTCCATAACCCGCGGGCCGATCGGGGTCCGAATGCTGGTGACGCCACGCACCGCTTCCAGGCCGACTGGATTTATGGCCCGCTATGGCTGTCGCCTGCGAACAATCCCTTCCTGCGCCACGTGCTCGGGGACTGACCATTTCGGGGATGGCAAGCGCCCGTAGCGGGGAGCCGGTTCACCATTACGCAATCCCGCGCCTCACAGCGCCACCGCCGGCCGGACTACGTGGGCGGCCCGGTAATTGATGACAACCGGAAACAGAATTCGACAATGCGCTGCGTGGCGGGCGGGCGCCGTTCCATTCCGTCCATCAGCCGCGCCGGCTTCGTCCGGCTCGCGAAGGACCCAAAAACCCGCATCGCCGTTCGTCCTGGCAATGTGGGCGTGGGCACGATTCGCAAGACCGCGACATGGACGATTGATTTTGCTCTCAGCAAGACCGTCAAAGTTCACGAGCGTGTGGGCCCGCAGATCCGCGCCGACGCCTTTGACTTGCTCAACCACGTCAACTACGGCAGCTCCGCCGCGGGAACTGACGGCCCCACATTCGGCGGGATCAATGGAATCGCGGGCGGCATGCGTGTCGTACAATTGAACGCCAGACTGAGTTGGCAGGGGAACGCCATGTCCGAACATCGCTTCAGCCGCCGAGTGTTTCTTTCGGGTGCGGGGCTGGCGTCAGCCGTGGCAGCGCGCCCCGCTGCCGGCCCACAGGCCGTCTTGGTTTTGGATCCGGCCGACCCCGTGGCCGCCGCGGCCCCTGTCCGCTGGGCCGCGGCAGAGTTGGAGGAGGCGCTGCGTTCGCACGGGGTGGCCGCGGTGCAGCGCGATTCTTTAAGCCAGGTCCCGGCAGACGCCGCCGTGGTCTTGATCGCCGGCGCCGGATCTGCAACCGCCCGAAACATCCTCAAGGGAGCGGGGCTTGCCTCACCTGCGGACCCCGAGGCTCTCGCCGTTAGCCCGGGGCGTGTGGCCGACAGAACCGTGACGTTGGCCTGCGGCAGCGACGCGCGCGGGGCGGTGTACGCCGTGCTCGAGTTGGCCGACCGCGTACGTCACGCCGAGGACCCCTTGGCTGCACTCGAAGCCGTCAAGCCCGGCATCGAAAAACCGGCCAACCGTATCCGCAGTATCGCGCGCTGCTTTGAAAGCGACGTCGAAGATAAGCCTTGGTTCTACGATAAAGCCTTCTGGCACGCTTATCTGACCATGCTGGCCACGCACCGCTACAACCGCTTCAGCCTGACGCTGGGCCTGGGCTACAACCGCCCGCGCAACCTTCGCGACGTGTACTTCTACTTCGCCTATCCGTTTCTGGTATCGCCTCCGGGTTACAACGTCCGCGCCCGGCCCTTGCCCGATGCCGAGCGCGATCGCAATCTGGAGATGCTCCGCTTCATCAGCGAAGAAACGGCGCGGCGGGGCCTTCGGTTTCAGCTTGCACTCTGGACTCACGCGTATGAGTGGGAAGAGAGCCCGGAAGCCAACTACGTAATCGAAGGCCTGACCCCGGAGCGGCACGCCGCCTACTGCCGGGACGCGCTCGCCGAAATCTTGAACGCCTGTCCAGCCATCGGCGGCGTGACGTTTCGCATCCACGGCGAAAGCGGCATTCCGGAAGGCAGCTACGACTTCTGGAGGACCGTCTTCGACGGTATCGTGCGCGCCAAGCGCCAAATCGAAATTGACATGCACGCCAAGGGCATGGACTTTCGGATGATTGACGTAGCCCTCGCCACGGGCATGCCGGTCGTTGTCTCCCCGAAGTACTGGGCCGAGCACATGGGTCTTCCGTATCATCAGGCTGCTATCCGGGAGCTCGAAAAATCCCGCGAAGCGACGGACAAGTTCTTTTCGCTGAGCAACGGCAGCCGCCGTTTCCTGCGTTACGGTTACGGCGATCTGCTTCGGGAGGACCGCCGCTACGGCATCCTCTACCGGATATGGCCCGGCACGCAGCGCGTGCTGCTGTGGGGCGACCCAGCTACGGCCGCCGGCTACGGCCGGAGCGCGCATTTCTGCGGCAGCGACGGCGTCGAGTGGTGCGAGCCGCTTTCCTTCAAGGGCCGCATGGGATCGGGAAAGACCGGCGGGCGCTGCGCGTACGCCGACGCTTCGCTGAATCCGCGCTATGACTGGCAGAAGTTCAACTATACCTACCGCCTGTGGGGCCGCTTGATTTATAACCCCGACACTGACCCTGACGGCTGGCGCCGACAACTGACGCGAGAGTTCGGGCCGGCGGCTTCCTCGGCCGAGCAGTCGCTGGCGAATGCCAGCCGCGTCCTGCTACTGGTCACGACTGCGCACGGTGCATCGGGCTCGAACAACACCTACTGGCCGGAAATTTACACCAATATGCCCATCGTGGACGAGGCCAAGAACAAGATCTACCGCGATACGCCCCAGCCGCGCCGCTTCGGGGCTGTAAGCCCTTTCGACCCGCAACTGTTCTCGCGCGTAGACGATTTCGCCAAGCAGTTGCTCGCTGGGCGCCGCGACTATAGGTACTCCCCGGCGGAGGTGGCGCAATGGCTGGAGGGGTTCGCCCAGGCTGCCGTCCGGCACTGGCAGGCAGCCGAACGCCGCGCGCCGGGCCATGCGGGCGCGGAGATGCGCCGCTGGGCTGCGGATATCGCCATCCAGTCGGGCTTGGGCCGCTTCTTCGCTTGGAAGTTCCGCGCGGCTCTCTTGTGGGCCGTGTTCGAGCTGACCGGCGAAGCCGCAGCTCTCCAGGAGGCGCTGAAGGCCTACCGGGTGGCGCGGGAGGCCTGGGCGGACATCGCCGCGCGGGCGAAAAGCGTGTACGTGGCCGACATCACCTACGGCATGACGGCTCACTTGCGCGGCCACTGGGCCGACCGTCTGGCCGCCATCGACGAAGACATCGCGGATATGGAAAAGCGCCTCGGGCGGTCCGAGACAGGCGCTCCCGCCGGAGATTCGGTTTCCCGCGCGATTCGCGAGATCCTGAGCCCGTCAGCGCGTCCCACGGTCCGCTGCCGCCACAGACCCCCTTCTGGCTTCCGGCCCGGCAAGCCGCTGGCCTTGGAGCTTGTGGTGGAAAGCAACCAGCCGAGCACCGTGCGCTTGCACTACCGGCACGCCAACCAGGCTGAGGAGTGGCAGAGCGCGGATGCAGAGGGACCAGGGGACCGGTACCGCATCCTCGTTCCTGCGGAGTATACCCAGTCGCCATACCCGCTGCTGTACTATTTCGAGCTTCGAACCCAGTCCGGAACTTTGCTGTATCCCGGTTTCGATGCCACCTTGTCCAGGGAACCCTACTTCGTGGTGCGACAGGCATGAGGCGACGATGACCCCTAACCTCCGACAAATTATGCGGGAGGCGGGCGGGGCCCGTTGCTTCGCGGGTGCTTGCCCAATTCGGCCCGCGCGTGGTCATCCTCCTCGATGCTCAAGATCGTGCGGCTTCGACCGCCCCGGTCCGCTGGGCCGCGAACGGGCTGCGCTGCGACCCGCAGGCGCGCGCCGGCCGTACCGCCATCGTGCGGACTCCGCAGAAATTGCAATCCGGGCAGAAATTGCAATCCGGCGTGGGGATCCTGGCGTCCGTTCCCACCCCGTGCGTCGTCTCCGCCGCCTGCATTTCGCCTCCAGAAGCACCGGAGTCGCTGGCGATCGTGCCGGCCCCGGAGGGGATCCGGACCTCCGACCGGGACGTGCGTGGGCGGGTTTACGCACTCCTTGAATCGGCAGACCGCTGCCTCGGGCAATCAACCCCGCCGCCCGCCGAAGAGGCGTGCGGCCGAGCGCGGAGAGTCCGGCCAACCGCATCCGGAGTGTCGCGCGGTGCTTCACCGCCGAAGCCGAAGCTCTGGGAGTTTGTTAAAAAATTCGCCCGGGTCTCGTGCGTTAGAACAGTTCGTGCCATCACTGTTCTATTCGCGGTTACGACCCCACGCAAACCCGGATCTTTGGCTGCGTCTCGCTCGCGCAGCGCGTCGCTGCCGATCAGCCCTTGCGCGCCATCCGGCCCTTGGTTGACCAGGTCTTAGTCAGCCCCTCGCGCCGGTTCGACAACTTCTACGCTTGAACCGGCCGGCCGTCCCGCCCCAACGCCTGCTGCTTTAGCTCTCCTGAACACGTTCCCTCTTATTCGGCCCTGTCCGAGCCGGCCGTCCCGCCCCAACGCCTGCTGCTTTAGCTCCGTACCCTTCTCGGGAGTCAAAAACCGCCGGTCGTCGAGCCCAACCCGAACGTGCTGCCCGAGTGGTTGTTCGGGCTGGGAGCTTGGTCACAAAGCCGTGCACCCGGTTACGCTGCGCCTTGCCTACGGCGCGAGTGTGAATTTCGGGGCATCGAGGAGGGCACAGCCATGCCGTGTTGATAGGGTTGCCAGGACTTCTCAACAAGCCCCGGAGTTGGACGAAAGATCTCAAGCCCCGCCGTCTTCGGCAAGAACCGCCGGCGGCTGCTGAATGAAGACGTGGGGCGGGAATTCTTC
>CALJAM010000007.1 GCA_938027685.1 uncultured Bryobacteraceae bacterium | reverse complement strand
GAGGGGGAGCACGTCATCGTGCGACACAGGCCGCAGTGGTCGCCTGAGGCCGAAGAGCAGATGCTGGCGCGACTCGACGCACTCAACGGAGTGCTGCTTCGTTCGATAAGAAAATGAGGGCCATCGTTTTCATACGGCAATTATACGAGCGGGAGAAGAGGGAGGCAGGCTCATGAGCACAGCTGTCGCGGCGGCTGCGGTCTTGCTGGTTCTGATCGCGGTCGCTTTTGTGTTGCTGTTCCGCAAGCTGGCGTCGCCCGGCCGCGATCCGTTGCCTGAGGCGGATTGGTGGGCCAACTTCTCGCTGGAGAAGTACCGGCCGATGGAGCGGTTGTTCGCCCCCGAAGACTACGAATTCCTGGCCGCGCAACCGGGCTTCACCCCTGCACTGGCCCGCAGGCTTCAGGTCGAACGCCGCCGTATCCTCCGCAAGTACCTGCGCTGTCTGGCCCGGGATTTTGACCGCTTTTACAAGGCGACTAAACTTTTGTTGCTCACTGCCGAGCACGATCGCTCGGACCTGGCGCTGGCGCTGTTCAGGCAGCGGCTGAGTTTCCAGTTGGCGCTCGCAGGTGTACACGCTCAGTTGGCCTTGCAGACGCTGGGGCTGGGAACGGTGCGCGTCCACGGGCTGGTCGCGGCGCTCGAGCGTATGCGCGAGCAGTTGCGGATGTTGACGGCTCGGCCCGTCGCTGTGCCCGTGTACGAGCGTTAGCTGGTAAAGCCGGGCTGGTCGCGTGCAGCGCAAAAGGGGCGGGCCGCCAAGCGGGCGCCCCGGCTCACGGCGCCTGCGAGGCGCGGCAGTGCGCCCCGGCTCCAGAGCGCGAGTGCCGGTGGGCAAGAATCACGCCAACGCTCCAACACCCTGTTGCGTCATTCATAATAGCCGGTGAGGCACCGTAGCATCGCCTCAGGAGGCTCGCATGAGATCGCGCCGCGGCTTCTCTCTGATCGAGCTGCTCATCGTCATCTCGATCATCCTGATCATCGCGATGATCGCAGCTCCGAAGCTGGGCAGGACCCGCATGTACTCGCAGGAGATGGCCGCCATCCAGCACATCAAGACGCTGCACACCGCACAGGCGCAGTACTATTCGCAGTTCGGGCGGTACGCCGCCTCCCTGGCCGAGCTGGGCCCTCCCACCTCGGGTAATCCCGGCCCGCAGGCCGCCGATCTGATTCCCGGCGATTTGGCCTCAGGAGAAAAGGGTGGCTATCGGTTCACGCTTCAGGCTACGCCCACCGGCTACGTCATCCAGGCGGAACCCGTCCAGTTCAACACCAGCGGCAGCCGTACGTTCTACTCCGACCAGACTCTGGTCATTCGGAACAATTTCGGGCCCGAGCCGGCCACGGCCTCCAGCCCCGAAATCAAATAGCGGGTCAGAAGCTCAGGCCCAATTCGCCGAAGATTTGCAGCCATCGGTCGCGGGTGCGTACACCCGGGGCCGCCCCGAAGGGGTCGCCTTCGGTGTGCCCCCGGTAGACCTTCACGTTGACTCCCGTGCGGAAGTGGCGCCCACGATCCATGAAGACGTTCAGCCCGCTCAGAGCGTACTTTGCCCAACCGCTGCGAGAGTTGCACACCGGGCACTCGATGCGCAGGTACTCAAGGGGTTGGCGGATCCTTTCGCTGTAGCGCAGCCAGGCGACGCCTCCTCCGCCGAAGAAGTGAAAGCGCTCGCCGGCGACAGGAACGATCGCGCGGCCGCCGACCGGCACGAGGAACTGAAAATCCCGGATCCGCAGCAGTCCCAGGGGGCTCTCGTAATATTCGCGGATTCCGGCCGCCCCGAATACGGTGTCCAGCCCGGTTTCGAGCTGGAAGTTTCGCGCGAAGCGATAGCCGTAAGAGATGGCCACCGCAGGCCGCGTCATGAAGTATGGGCGTAGATCCGCGCGCGGGCTCGCACCTCCGGCCCCGAAGGTGATGTTGTGGCGCGGGTACCAGGATTGCGCCCACGCACTCGCGACCCATGCCAGGAGTACCCCGAGAGCTTTCAACCCCATGCCAGACTCTCCCCAGGCTCGCCGCCTTTCACTGCCGAAACGCCTCCAGCGTCCAGAGATCCTCGTTCGCGCACCGGCGATGCCTCAGCACGTAACAGCACCCGTCGTCGGCGCGAACGCGGAACCAGGTGTCTCCGGGTCCGTACCAGCGGTCCAGGAGCTCGCGAACCTCGTAGACGCGGTCACCCAGCCGGAAGCGCAGAGGCCGCTCATCCGCCTTGTATCCGGAGTAAGTCCATACCTGCAGCCGCAGCATCTCCGTCGGGGAGCCGCCTGCGTTGCGCCGGCGACATTCTTATTATCGCGCGCACCTGTTTGCATCGCCGGCAACCGCGTGCGCTAGGCTGGAATCAAGGGGATCCTGTCACACGCCCCTGGGTTGGCTCTATGGACGAGGTCATCCGGATCCGCGGCGCCAGGGTCCATAACCTCAAGAACATCTCGCTGGTCATCCCGCACAATCGGCTCACGGTCGTGACTGGCGTCTCCGGATCGGGAAAGTCCTCGCTGGTTTTCGACACCATTTACGCGGAGGGCCAGCGGCGCTACGTGGAGTCGCTTTCGGCCTACGCACGCCAGTTCCTGGAGCGGATGGAGAAGCCCGCGGTCGACGAGATCGCAGGCATCAATCCGCCCGTAGCCATCCGGCAGAAAACTACGACGCGCAATCCCCGCTCCACGGTGGCCACGGCCACCGAGTTGTACGATTACTTCCGATTGCTATGGGCGCGAGTGGGCCGGACCTATTGTCCGGAATGCGGGGGCCGCGTCCAGCCGGACACGGTAGATCAGGTGGCTGAGCGGATGCTCGCGGAGCCGGTCGGCTCGCGTTGGTACGTGCTGTTTCCGGTGCGGCTGGCGCGCAACCATGAGCGCGCCGCCGACAGCCAGTTCATTCGCGATCAGCTCTACGAGCTGCGTCGCAAGGGCTTCAACCGTCTCTTCCAGCAGGGTCGGATCTTCGAGTTCTCGACGCCGGAATCCCTGCTCGACATCGATTTCTCGCAGCCGCTCTTCGTTCTGGTTGACCGCTTGGTGCTGGGGCCGGACGTGCGCGGCCGCCTCGTGGACGCAGTCGAAATCGGCTACCGGGAAGCAGGCGAGATCCTTTTCGAGCGCGCCGGCACGGATCCTCCCGAGCGCCTGCGCTTCAGCGAACGGTACGCCTGCAAGCGGTGCGACCGCGAATTCCTCCGTCCTGAGCCCCGTCTGTTCAGTTTCAACAACCCTTTCGGCGCCTGCCCGCACTGCCAAGGCTTTGGCAACACGATTGACTACGACGAGGATCTGGTCATCCCCGACAAGAGCCTCTCGCTTGACGAAGGCGCGATCGAACCCTGGACCAAGCCGCAGTTCGACTGGTGCCTGGACGAGTTGCGCGCGCACGCGCGCGGTCGAGTGCGTTTCCACACGCCCTATAGCGAGTTGACCGAGGCCGAACGGGATTTCATCTGGAACGGCAGCGGACGCTACGGAGGCCTGCGCGGTTTCTTCCGTTATCTGGAGACCAAGAAGTACAAGCTGCACGTGCGCGTCTTCCTGAGCCGCTACCGGGGCTACACGCCCTGCCCGGAATGCCGCGGCTCCCGGCTGCGCAAGGAAGCCCTCTACGTGAAGGTGGGCGGGCGCTCCCTAGCCGAAGTCCTGCGCATGAACATTGCGCAGGCCAAGGCTTTCTTTGACGGGCTCGAGCTCAGCCCGGAGGAAACAGCCGTCGGCGAGCGCGTGCTGGAGGAGATCCGTCGGCGGCTGAAGTTCCTCAACGACGTGGGCCTCGACTACCTTACGCTCGATCGACTCTCTTCGACGCTGTCGGGCGGCGAAGCCCAGCGCATTCAGCTCGCCACCTGCCTGGGATCCCGCCTGGTGGGCGCCTGCTACGTCCTCGATGAGCCTTCCATCGGCTTACACAGCCGCGATACCGAGCGCCTGATCCGCATCCTCTACGAATTGCGTGACCTCGGCAACACGGTCGTTGTAGTCGAGCACGACGGCGATTTGATTCGCGCAGCCGATTACGTCGTGGACCTGGGACCCGGCGCCGGCGAGCGCGGCGGCCGCGTGGTCTTTGCGGGGCCCGTGACCGAGCTGCTCGCCAACAGCAACCAGTCGCTCACGGCGGCCTACCTCCGGGGCGAGCGACGCGTGGGAACCGTGCGCGCCCGTAGGGTACCGCAGCCGGACCGCATCGTCAAGTTCTATGGCGCGTCGGTGCATAACCTCAAAAACATCGATGTTGCGATCCCACTCGGCATGATCGTCGCCATCACGGGGGTCTCGGGTTCCGGCAAATCCACCCTGGTCTACGATGTGATTTACCGCTCGCTGCAAGCGTTGCGCAAGGCCGGCCCGCTGGAGGACGATCGCAGCGGAGAGCCGCCGGCTCGCCTGCCCTGTCGGCGAGTAACCGGGGCCGAGCGCATCCGCCAAGCCGTGATGGTCGACCAGTCGCCCATCGGACGCACCCCGCGCTCGAATCCCGTCACTTACATCAAGGCCTTCGACCTCATCCGTGAACTGTTCGCCTCCAGCCCGGAGGCGAAACGCCGCGGTTACACGCCAGGACATTTCTCGTTCAACATCCCCGGAGGCCGCTGCGAAGCCTGCCAGGGTGACGGCGTGGTCACCGTCGAAATGCAGTTTTTGGCCGATGTCGAGCTGGTCTGCGAAGAATGCAAGGGAACGCGTTACAAGAGCAGCATCCTCGAGGTGCGCTATCGCGGGCTCAATATCCACGAAGTGCTGCAGCTTACCGTGGATGAGGCTTTGCGGTTCTTCGCCGATTCGCCCCGCCTGGTGGCGCGCCTAAGGGTTCTCTCTGAGGTTGGTCTGGGCTACCTCCGTCTGGGACAATCGGCTACGACGCTCTCCGGCGGCGAAGCGCAGCGGGTGAAGCTGGCGGCGCATCTGGCGCAGGCTGCCTGTCAGGACACGCTTTACATTTTCGACGAGCCGACTACGGGGCTTCACTACGACGACATCGCGCGCCTGCTGGATGCCTTCCAGCGGCTGGTGCACAACGGCGGGAGCGTGCTCGTGATCGAGCACAATCTCGAAGTGATCCGGAATGCGGACTGGATCATCGACCTGGGCCCGGAAGGCGGCGACGCCGGCGGCCGCATTGTGGCGGAAGGGCCGCCGGAAGCAGTGGCCGCCATCGAATCGTCCTACACCGGCCGTTACCTGCGCAGGTTGCTTCGAGGCGTGACAAACCCAGCAGAGGCCCGAAGCTAGAATAAAGGCATGCGGTGGCTCGCGGCGCTGCTCGGCCTCGCGCTCGCCCAGGAGCCGGATCTGACCGAGCAGGGCCTGAAGGCGCTTGCCGAACAGAAGTTTGAAGAGGCCGCGCGGCTGTTCGCGCAAGCCGTCAAGGCAGACCCGAGCGACTCCGCGGCGCTGTTCCACTTAGCCCTCGCCGAAAGCTTGCTGGGCAAGGACGAGGAAGCAATCGCCTCCTACCGCCGTCTGCTCGAACTAAAGCCGGGACTTTACGAGGCGGAGCTCAATCTCGGCATCCTGCTGTTGCGATCCCGCCGCCCAGTCGAAGCTCTCGCTCATCTGGAGCGGGCCGCCGGTCTCAGAGCCGGTCAGCCGCGGGCTTACCTCCACTGGGGGCTCGCCTTACTCGAAGCGGGCCGCTACCAAGAGGCGCGCAGCAAGCTGGCTGAGGCGTTGAAGCTCGATCCCACGGCGCCCATGGCCCATCTCGGGCTGGCGCGCGCGCTTCTCAAGCTGGACAGTTACGACGAGGCCGAGAAACACTTCCGTAAGGCCGCCGAACTCGACCCGGCCCTGCGCGAGGGGCTACGCGAACTGGCCGCGGCCCTGGAAGCCAAAGGCGAGCGTGAGCGCGCCATCGCGATGTATCGCGAGTTTCCGGAAGATCTCGCAGCGCGGGAGCGGCTGGGGCACCTGCTGCTCGAGGCGGGTCAGCCCGCCGAGGCCGTGCCGCACCTGGAGTGGGTCGTCGCGAAATCGCCGACCGCCGCGAACCGCGCGGCGCTGGCGCTCGCGCACGCCCGCAGCGGAGAAACCCAGAGAGCGCTGGAGGAGATGCGGCAGACCGTGGCCGCCTACCCGGACGACGTGGAGCTGCGCCTGCTGTACGGCCGCCTACTGCGTGACCAGAGGCGCTTCGCGGAAGCGGCGGCCGAATTCCTCCGCTACGCCCAGGCGCGTCCGGACTGCGCCCAGGGATGGAGCGAGTTGGCGGCCATGTTGGTTTCGCTCGAGCAGTACGCGCAAGCCATTGCCGCACTCGATCGCGTGCGCTCTCTGGGCGCGGAAACCGCAGGCCATCACTACCTGCGCGCCATCGTCCTCGACAGGCTGAAGGATTATAAAGGGGCCATCGCATCCTACGAAGCGTTCCTCGCCGCCAGCAACGGCCGGTTCCCCGACGAGGAGTTCAAGGCCCGCCAGCGGTTGCGTATCATCCGCAAGGAGGCCGAGCGCAGATGAAGTGTTCCCTGCTTGTCGCAGCGCTCTGCGCGATTTCCGCCGCCGGCGCCGACCTGGCCGCCGTGCTGGCCGAACGCAATCTCGAGAAGCGCTCGCGCAAGGCGCTCGATCACGCCGAAGCGGCTCTCAAACTCGCCCGCCGGTCTTACCAGCAAGGCGAGTTGGACATCGTCAAACGCAATCTCGAGGAGGTGCGCGAGGCCGTCGAGCTGGCCTACCGATCGCTCCAGCAGACCGGCAAGGATCCTGTCCGCCATCCCAAGCATTTCAAGCACGCCGAGATCAAGACCCGCGAGCTGCTCAAGCATCTCGCGCAATTCCGCGACCAGATGGCCTTCGACGACCGTGAGCTGGTCGAACCGGTCCACCGCAGCGTCGAGCAGATTCATGAGGCATTGTTGCTCGGCATCATGGGCAAGAAGTCGAAATGAAAGGAGCACCAGATGACCGCCTTTGCGCTGGCAGTGCTGCTCGCGATATCGGCCCCGCAGGTCCGGCGCGACTTCCTGACCGCTGACGAGGCCGACCAGATCCGCCTGGTTCAGGAGCCCAACGAGCGGATCAAGCTTTACCTTCAGTTCGCGCGGCAGCGGCTGGAACTGGTCCGGCAAGCGCTGGAACAGCCCACGCCGGGGCGAGCCGCACTCGTTCACGACACGCTCGAGGACTACGAGCGCATCATCGACGCCATCGATACCGTAATCGACGACGCCTTACGCCGAAAGCTCCCGATCGAGGACGCCATCCGCGCCGTAGCCAAGGCCGAGCGGGAGTTCCTGGCCCTGCTCGAGAGGATTCAAAAGGTGGAGGCGCCCGATCGCGACCGCTACGAATTTGCCCTCAACCAAGCGCTGGAGACGACGCGCGACAGCCTCGAGCTCGCGCAGGAGGACATGCAGAAGCGTGCCGAGGAGGTGGCAGAACGAGACGAACGCGAAACCAAACAGCGCGAGGCTCTCATGCAGCCCAAGGATCTCGAGGAAAAACGGGCCCAGGAGAAAAAGCAAGCCGAAGAAGAACAAAAGCGAAAGGCGCCGACCCTGCTGAAAAAAGGCGAGACGCTCAAGAAAAGGCCGTAGTCTGGGGCGGGGTTCTAGAACCGCAACGCAAGTACTAAGTAATTTCTTGCGGCTTCCCGCTCTTTACTCGCGCGCGATCCTCTGAGACAATGGGGGCAGTGCTGCATCGGTTGCGTGCGCGTGCCTTTGGCCGGCTGGCGGCCACCCTTTTGGCCGTGATGAGCCCGCTCGCTGCTTCCACCATCGCCTGTGCCCCCCTGCCGCTTCCCGACGGCCGCACCGTGCCCGGACCGTGCGAGGATGGTTCCTGGTTCCCGCAGCCGCCCTGGTATTATCTGCCGAGCACTCCGCCCCTGCCGGAACCTCCGCCTCTGCCGCCCTTCGCCTATCTGCTTGATCCCGGTCCGCCGCTACCGCCGTCCGATTTTCTCCTGATAGTCTATGGACCCGACGGGACGCCCGGAAGCTTCCCGGCGGAACCGCCCGCTTACCTGTTCGTCGCCGATCCTCCTGACTTCAGCGATCCGGCGCCCGAGCACGCACCCGAACCAGGCGGCCTTGCACTAATCGGTTTGGGCCTGCTTGTACTCGGTATCCTCGGCCGCCGGCGCAAGGGCAGACCGCCCGGCTAACGGACCGAATAACGCGTCCACGCCTCCAGGAAATCGCGTCCGCGATAGCGAATCGTCCGGTCGTCGACCACCTCGGCGCCCGCACGCAGGGCTGCGTCTATGGGCAGCGAGTTGCGGGTCGTGTACTCGACCTCGATCGTAACGGGACCTTCGATGCGGTAGGGCCGAATCTTGCCGATCTTGGACACGGCACGGCGAGCCGCCGCACGAATGGCTTCCCGCGCGGCCTCCGCGGAGAGGGTAAGGCATGAGTAACGACCCAATCCTTCTTTGACCGAGATCGCCTCGGCGTCCGGTACGATTTCGCGCAGTTCCTTCACGGCGGCATCGTCGCCGGTCAGCAGGATCACGGGTACGCCGAACCAGCCGGCCAGCGCCGCGCGCGTTTCGATTTCACCCACGGGTTTCCCGTTCAACCGCAAATTCTGGATGCCCAGCGAGCTGTAGCTGTGCGCCATGATGCCGCCGCGCGTGTTGGCCATGCTGTGCTGGCCGATGAAGGCCACTCCGGCATAGCCGCGCTCCATGGTCATGGTCACCCCGAGGCCGCCTATGATCAACTTCGCCCGGGGGTGGATCGTGAGCGCTGACAACGTCTGGCTGCCGTCATGACCGTCCCAAACGACGACTTCGTCGGCGCCGCCTTCGAAGAACCCTTCCACCGCGGCGTTGATCTCGCCCGTGAGCAGTTGCCGCAGCTCGGGATCGCGCGGCTCGGTCTGCTCCTGCCGGCATATGCCGGCGACGCCTTCCGCATCCGTGATCACGAAGACGCTTTTGCGCGGTTGGGCGCCGACCTGAGCGGAAAGCAGAACAGCCGACACGACAAGGATTGGCCGCATCATGCCTGCGAGTATACAGCGAGTGGTCGGGCGGGAAGGGGCAGCCGGACTGGGGGAAAACGTGTGCCCGTGATCAAGAGATTAGGGGCGTCTCAGCCGCCGATGACGAACTCGGCCTCGGCCTCGGGGCTGTCGTGCCAACCCAACCGGCAGGCCTTCACCCGCAGGCGCGTGCTGCGCTCGATCCGGATGGGCCGCGCGTAAAGTTCCCAATGGACGTTATCGCCCGACTCGGTGGTCCAGGCGATCGAGGATCCATCGGTCGGACAGCTCAGACGCACTTCGATCGGTCCCCGGAATCGACCGCCGGCCGGCTCGATGACGGGGCGCGCCGTCGTCTGCCAGACGCCGCCGGGGCGCATGCGTTCCTGAAGCTCCGGCTCGGGGATGAGGCCCAGGTCGCCGGACTCCTTCATGAAATCGTCCAGCACCCGGCGCATGCGTTCCAGAACCTCGCGGTGCTTCGGCGAGCCGGCTAGATTGTTGACCTCGTGCGGGTCCTCGAACGTATCGTAGAGTTCCTCGGGCGGCTTTTCGGGCAAGAAAAAGTTTCGCTGCGGGCCCACCAGCTTGCCCTCCTTGTTGAGCCGTCGCATTTCGCGCATGGTGGGCATCTGCTCCATGTAGTCGATGTACTGGGCGTAGGGCTTGCAGGCCTGGTAGTTGCGGATATAACGATAGCGGCGGTCGCGCACTGCCCGCATCATGTCGTAGGCTTCGTCCATTCGATCGCGCGCGTTGATGACGTATTGACGCGGCGGCGCGGCCTGCGAGCCCAGGAAGGCCCGCCCGTGCATCCAGGACGGGATCTCGACGCCGGCGATGGAGAGGACGGTGGGGCCCAGATCCATCAGGCTGACGAGCTCCTCACGCACGGTACCAGGCTTGATTTCGCCGGGCCACCGTACGATCAAGGGCACGCGGCAGCCGGAATCGTAAGGCCAGCGTTTGGCGCGCGGCAGTCCCCGGCCGTGATCACCCCAGAAGAAGACCACCGTGTTTTCGGCCAGCCCCTCCTCCTCCAGTTGCCTGAGCCAGTCGCCGATCCAATAATCGAGCGCCGTAACCAGGTCGTAGTAGTTGGCCCAATCGCGGCGCACGACGGGGGTATCCGGGTAATAAGGCGGCAGGACCGCCTTCGCCGGATCGTGCCGCTCCTCGGGCTTCAGCCGCGCGGTTCGCTGGGCAAAAGCGTCGGGTTCGAGCCGGATCTGGCTCTCGTGCGTCACCGTGTTGTTGAAGACGGCGAAGAAGGGCTGCCCCTTCCGACGGTTGCGATAGTGAGCGCGGTTGGAACACTCATCCCAGGCCGTGAGCGGCGCCGGGAAGTTGTAATCCGTCTTGACGTTGTTCGTGCAGTAATAACCTGCCGCCCGAAGGTATTCCGTAAAGCACTTCACGAAGGGCGGGGGCACTCCCTGCGAGCGCATGTGGTGGGTGCCGATCGAGGCCGGCCACATGGCAGTAATGATCGAGGATCGGCTGGGCGCGCAAACCGGGTAAGTCGCGAAAGCGTAACGGTACAGGGCGCCTTCGCCCGCCAGTCGGTCCAGATTGGGCGTGCGTGCGTAGGAGTCGCCGTAGCAGCCCAGGTCGGGACTGAGATCTTCGGCGCTCAACCACAGGATGTTAGGGCGCCGGCTCTCCCCGGCTCGTGGGCCAGGCAAGAACACGGAAGCTGCGGCGGCAAACGCATCGCGGCGCGTGGGGAGGTCGGCCTTCATAGCCCTTTAAAGTATCGCGCGCGGCTGCCCATCGGCAAGCACCCGGCGGGCGCGTCAAGCCGCGCCTCAGTCCACCACCAGAATCTCCTCGCCCCAGCGACCCGCCATCAACGCGCGACCGGAACGCACCGGCTCGGGAAAGCCCGCAGGGCCGGCCGCACCCACTCGCAATTGCGCCCAGGCTTCGCCCCGGCCGGCCTGAGTTTCCAGCCGCAAACCCCACCAGCCCTCGTGCTCCAAAGTTTCGACCCGGAAGTCCTCGTCCGGCCCTCGCACCGTCGCGAGCGCCAGAATCCGCGTGGCGGCGGCCGGCTCGCGCGTTTCGGCGCGGAAGTGCCACTGATTGGGACGCTCCTCGTGGTACTCGGGCGGGTTGCCCGCATTGTAGGGCGTATCGAACCGGTCGGTCTGGCTGAAGGCGAGGCCCTGAGGGGCGACCAGTCGCACGGTCAGCGAAGCGCCGCCGCGGCGTGAGACGACAACGCCGGCGGTCTCATCCGCCTCCATCTTTTCGAGCGCGTGCAGAAGCCACTGATAACGCGCCGGACGCGGGGCCTCCAAATCGTCCACCATCACGATGAGCCCGGGGCGCAGGAAAAGCACGTGGCGCAGGAAGCGTGTCAAGCGGCCGCCGTAAGCCTCGGCCGCGTCGCCCGCTACGTAAGTCAACGCCTTCTGGTGGCGGAAGGCGGCGATTCGGCCCCGCGCCCGGAGGCTGCGCACGACTTGCCCTTCGCCGTCCACCAGGATCGAATTGTTGGCCTTGGTCTGGCGGGTCCAATCGGCATGATGCGGCATCCCGTAGGCAGGCCCGTAATAGCCCGAGGGAATCGCCAGCGCCCGCCCGCCCTTGAGGATGGCGAACGAGTTTTGGTCGGCGTGGCTATGGCTGACGCTTCCGTACGGACTTGATTTAAACAGAAGTAACGTATCTTGTTCAGGCCGATCGAGCGCGCTGTGCAGGGCCGCCCAGCCGATTCCGCGGAAAACGGCGGCCTGCGGCCGATCCGAAGGAGGTCGGGGCGGCACGTCATCCTCGGTGAGCACGGCTACGAGCGCATCCGAGACGCCTTCCTTCAGGCCGCCCGCCTGCTGCGCCCACCACACGTAGGCGGGATCCTTCAGCCGCCGACCGTGGTGCGCCATGAGCACCGCGCCCGCCGGGCCGGAGACCGGGCGGTCGGATCCATCCCCGAACGGCCGCTGTTCGCCGATGGGCGAAGTGCAATAGAGGAAAAATCGCGGGATGCGGTTGAAGAAAGGCTTGCGATAGAGGTCGAAACCGGTCGTCGCGCGCAGGGCTTCGATAGCCGGCAGGTAGAGGGTGTTGTAGCCGAGGGCGTAGCTGACTCCCTCCGCCCAACCCCCGTCGGCGTCGCCCCAATGGGGATAAAAGGTCAGCAGTGCGCGCAGCGAATAATCCAGCCACTCCGCGGCATCGGGCGCCTCCCCTTTGAGCACCACCGCGTACTCGGTCAGATAGGCAATCAGCCGCCCGTTGTGGCTTTCCGCGGGGGTGGCCAGGTAGTCGGCACGCCGCAGCCGACGCAACACCTGGCGGGCGCGGCCGGCCGTCATCTCGCGCACGCGCTCGCGTTCGGACTGGTCAAACAGGTCGTAGAGCCAATCGTAGGCGCGGTGGCCGAAGCGTGCCATGGAGAGTCCCGGCTCGTCGCCGAATTCGGAGAGCACCGACATCGGCCCTTCGATGCCCCAGCGTTCCACTTCCAGCAGGATTCTTTTGGCTGCCAGCCCGTACTTTTCCTCCCCGCTCAGCAGGTACGCCAGCGCCAGCGTGTTCATGGCGCCGTCGATGAAGCGGCGAAACTCGCGGAAGTAGACCGTGTACCCCATGCGCTGGCGGACTTTGTCCGGGAAAGTGTGATAGCGGGGAGGCTCGGGCGGCGGCGTCTGCAAGGCCCGATCGGCGGCCCGACGAATCGCCTGCCACGCTTCGCGGCGTGTGGTTCCGAGCATGGCCCGGACGCTCGCGAGTCGGTCCTTGAGAAACACGTAACGCGGGTGGCCCTCCGGCACGCGGGCCAACAACTTGTCCGGATCCTCCCAGACCAGCTCCGGGACGCCTTTCGGGATACGGAAGCGCCACCAACCGCGGCGCGCCAGCGTGCGACCGTGAGCATCCAGAGCCTCCACGTCCCACGAGTAAGTCCCCGGCGGCAGCGCACGGGAGGGCAGATGCACCGGATCGGGATGGGGCTCGCTCTCGTAGACTGTCCTGCCGCCCTCCTCGCGAATGATCAAGCGATACGCGGACGCGCCCGCCGCGCGCCACCACGCGAAGCCGGGGGGAGTGACGGCCACCTCCGCGCCGTCGGTCGGCTGCATAAAAGAGGCACGCTCGGGCTGTTGACTGGGGAAAGCATGCGCCGATTGAAAAACCGCCGCCCATGCCGGGGAACTCATGAAGCTTCGTCGTGTCAGGGACATGTGCAACGTCAGGCTACGCGATGCGCAGCCTGCCTGTCAAATACAGGGGCTTGGGGTCTTGTCCGGCGCTAACCCTGCTCGGACAGCGCGGCGTCGACCAGAGCGGCGAAGTTCTCCCCGGATTCCGACCAGAGTTGGCGCCGCTCGACCGGCAGCACCCGCTCCAGGTCTTCCGCCAAGCGCACGACGCTGCGCAGGTTCGACCGCGCGATGCGGTCGCCGTGCGGCAGCGACAGTTGCGGCAGGAACTGCCGCTCCGTGCCCAGCTCCACGCGCAGGTGATCGCCCACGTCGTTTTCGAACTCGGGTCCAAGGCAGGTCAGAACAACGCGTGACGGCAGGAGCCTCCATTCGTCCTTCCACTGCCAGAGCTCCCACCAGCCCTCGACCGCCACGGCGCAGTCGGCATGCGTGAATTCGCGCGCCAGTGCGATGACTTGCTCGATCTCGGGCGGCGTTGCGAAAGCTTGTTCGAGAACCGGCGGCTCGCTGTCGGCCACCGCCTGCACGCGCAGCGAGGAGATCCCGGGACGCAGCCGCGAAAAGGGAAAAGCACGCAGCAGGCGCTCGAAGCGCTCGAGCATGTTCTCCTCACGGTGATCCCGCAGCCAAAGCGAAAGATAGAGCAAATCGGGCATCGCTGCGGCCCCGCCCGCTACTTCAGCTTTTCCACCACCGTGACCGGCTCTTGAAGTCTGAAGGTGAGCCGCGTCTCGCTGGGCAGCACGGCCGGTTTGCCTCGGGTAGCCAGCACCGTGCCCGTGCCCGCTGCGCCGCCCACGCCGGCGCCGATCGCCGCTCCCCGGCCGCCCCCGGCGATCGCGCCGATCGCGGCGCCTACGGCGGCGCCGATGCCGATTTTCTTGGCATCCTCGCCCTTGCTGGCCTCCGCCGTCTTGCTGAAGGGCGCAGTGCTGATGGCGATCTCCTGACCATCCGAGGTGTGAAGCCGCACCAGGTGCACCTTGAGTGTAGCCAGGCCGCGGACGCGTCCCGCTTGCTCGACTTCCAGCACCTTGCCCTCCACCCGCGCCCCGCGCTCGGCCAGTACCAGACCCTCCACGATCAGCGGTTGATCGAGTGTGGCCGTGAAGGTGTCCCCAGGCTGATTCTTGTCGCTGGCGATCGTTTCATTGAGGCGCACGGTCAACAACGTTCCGGCCGGAATCGTGACCTTGCGCGGCGCAGGAGCAGGCGGCGGGGCTTGCTGCGTACCGGAGGGAGGCGTCAGCACGGCGCGAGGCTGAGCCGGCTCGGCTTGCACAGGCTGAGTCCCTTGGGGAGGCTGGGGCGCCGCTTGCGGCGCGGGTTCCGCAGCCGGCGAGGGAGCAGGCACGGGCGATTGCCCGGCGCTTACGGGTGCAGGGGACGGACGCTTCGGCGCAGGCGAGGGTCGCACCGGGGTTGCTTGCGGCGTCGCCTCAGGAGGCTGCACTTCCGCTCTCGTCGGCTGGCTTGGCTCCGGGGTCGGGGGAATGCTGGCGGCCTCGCTGGGCGCAGCGACCTGCGCGGGCTCCGGTGATTTGCTCCGCAAGTTCATGTAAAGCAGACCTGCGACAACTACCAGAAGGATCAGGATGGCGACCTGTACGGCCTTCATGTTCAGCGCCTCCTCGCTACCTTGTTGAACGCTCCGACCCGGAGGCCGGTTGCCGGCTTCTCAGGTTTATACTAGCCCTTCGGACGGGAGGCAGCCAACATGAAATCGGCGCACGTCATTGGCTTGCTTGTTTTGGCAAGCACGCTCGGGCTGGGCGGACCCGCGGACTTCAAGGCCGGCATCGGCCGCGTCAGAATCACGCCCCGCGAACCCATCTGGCTCTCCGGATACGCAGCGCGCAAACAGCCTTCCCAGGGCGTCGTCCATGACCTTTGGGTGAAAGCCCTTGCGCTGGAGGACTCCAGGCGGGGTCGCGTCGTCTTGATCGGCGCCGACCTGATTGGGCTCCCCAGGGCCATCACGGACCCCGTTGCCGCACGACTGCAAAAGGACTATGGGCTGGAGCGCTCCCGCGTGCTTTTCTTCGCGACCCATACGCACTCGGGCCCGGTGGTCCGGGCCAATCTGACCGCCATGTACGAGCTGGATGCGGAAAACGCGCGCAGGATCCAGCAGTACGGCGACGTCTTGACGCAAGCCCTGTTCGACGCCGCCGCAGCTGCGCTGGGCGACTTAAAGCCCGCCCGGCTCTATTACGGTACGGGGCGTGCCGGTTTCGCCATTAACCGCAGGGAGCCGACCCCCAAGGGCATCCGCCTCGGGGTGAACCCGTCCGGCCCCGCTGATCACACCGTACCCGTCATCAAGGTCGCAGCGCCCGACGGCGTGCTGCGCGCCGTGCTGTTCGCCTACGCCTGCCACAACACGACGCTGGGGCCGGACTTTTACCAGATCTCGGGGGATTACTCAGGCTTCGCGCAATTGGCGCTGGAAGAAAAACACCCCGGCGCGACGGCGATCTTCTTCACCCTCTGCGCCGGGGATCAGAACCCGCATCCCCGCGGCACGCTCGATCTGGCCCGCCGGCACGGCGAGGCGTTGGCGGCCGAAGTGGAACGCGTGCTGACAAGCGCGATGAGACCACTCTCCGGCCCGTTCCGCACGGCGTTCCTGACCACCGAACTGCGTTTCGCGCACCACACCCGCGAAATGTTCGAGCAGCGCCTGGGCGATCCCAACCCGCACCGCGTCCGTCATGCCCGGCTGATGCTCAAGGCCTACGACGAACGGCAACCCATCCGCAGCGCTCCCTACCCCGTACAGGCGGTCCGCTTCGGACGCGATTTGACTCTCGTCGCCCTCGGTGGCGAAGTGGTGATCGACTACCAGATTCGCGTCGGCAAGGAATACGCAGGGCGCGAACCGCTCATCGTCGCCGCTTACGCCAACGACGTCGCCTTCTACGTACCGTCGTTGCGGGTCCTGAGAGAAGGCGGCTACGAGCCGGTCGACAGCATGATTTATTACGGCATGCCGGGGCCTTTCGACGAGGACGTGGAAGAACGCGTGATGGCCGCCGTCCGGCAGGTGATGAAGCGGGTGGGACGCCGATAGCCTCACCGGGGCTCGCTGCGGGCGGAAGCCTCGCTGCGTTTGATCTGCGCACGGCGTCTTCCTTGCGCGAGATTTTTCGAGGCCTTCTGCCGCGCTTGTTCGCTCACCTCAATGCGGTTGACGACGCGCCGTGCCCCTGCCGCCTTGGCCAGGCGCGTGGCCACACCCTTGTGCTGCACCACATCGGTACGGCCCTCGATCGTCGCCACGCCGCCCTGCACACGCACCGTGAAGCGATTGACGGAGATCTTCGAACGCGCGAAACGCTCGCGGATGGCCCTCTCCAACTCCGCGTCCGTCAGGCTCGCTCCACCGCGAGCGGCCTTGTTCTGGGCGGTGCGTGCGGGCCATGCCTCGGTTCCCGACACGCCCACGATTACCAGCAGCACCGCCGCCACATCGCCCAGCCGAAGCATGATCGCGTCCTACAACAGGAAGTGGGCCGCCGCGCTATAATTTCGCAGATGTTCGACCTAACCATTCGCCGACGCGACCTCTTTCGCGGCGGTCTCGCTTGGACGGCCGCCTCTTACTCGCGGGTCCTGGGCGCCAACGATCGGCTGGGCCTGGGCGTCATCGGCTGCGGCGAGCGCGGCCGCGGCGACATGCGCCTGTTTCTCAAGCAGCCCGGAGTGCAGGTGGTGGCGGTCTGCGATATCTACGGCGAAATGATTGACCGCGCCCAGCAAATGGCGCCGGGCGCCCAAGCCTTCACGGACCACCGTAAGCTTCTCGAGCTCAAAGACGTGGACATCGTGCTCATCGCCACGCCCGACCATTGGCACGCGCAGAACACGATCGACGCTCTGAACGCCGGCAAGGACGTTTACGTAGAAAAGCCGCTGACGCTCAAGATCGAAGAAGGTCCGGAGATCGTCAAGGCGGCGCGGGTCAACGAACGCATCTGCCAGGTAGGCATGCAACAGCGTTCCGGCCGCCATTACATTCAGGCCAAGCAGGAGTATATCGACACCGGAAAACTGGGTAAGGTCACGCTGGCCCGCACCTGGTGGCACGGCAACCAGTACCACCTTCGCCGAGCCCCCGAGCGGCTTCGCCAGAAACCTTCCAACCTGGACTGGGCGCGTTTCCTGGGGCCGGTGAAGTGGCGCGAATGGGATCCCCAGCAGTACTGGAACTGGCGAGCCTACCTTGACTTCGGCGGGGGCCAGATCACGGACCTCTTCACCCACTGGATCGACGTCGTGCACATGTTCCTTGGCCAAGACATCCCGATCTCGGCCGTGGCGGCCGGCGGCGTCTACGTCTATAAGGACGGACGGACCGCGCCCGACACGATCAATGTTCTGCTGGAGTACCCCAACGACCTCACCGCCACCTTCGAGGCCACGCTGGCCCCGGGGCTTCGCGGCGCCGCCGTGGAGTTCGTGGGCACGGAGGGAAGGCTGTGGATTAGCCGAAGCCACTTCGAGTATCAATCGGCCGAAAAAGGCGCCCAACCCGTGGTGGTGAAGGCGCCGAGCGGCGATATGACGGCCGACCACATCGCCAATTTTTTGGAGTGCGTGCGGACTCGCAAGTTGCCGAACGCCGATGTACTGATCGGCCACCGTTCTGCACAGGCATCCCACCTCGGGAACATTGCCTACCTGCAAAAGCGGAGAATCCGTTTCGACCCCATTCACGAACAGATACTACCCCTTTGAGCGATCAACTGGGAGAGATGGGTTAGATTCAGATTTCCCCCGGATGAATTTGTTATGGACAGCGCGGAGGGTGCGGTGATAAATTAGTGCTAGGCTGCCCTTTGCAGGGCCCGCGCGAACGACCTATGGAACAGGCTGGCAAACCCCGCATGCCGGCCGCACTCGAGCGGCAGACCCCGTACCAGAAGTTCCAAAGTACCATCCTGCAAATTCTCACGCAGTTTGGCCGCCTCGTATACCTCTCCTCCTTCTACGATCGCCAGGATGGGCGTTACCACCACTTTGACCTCGAGGACAGCCTTGGCGCCGACGAAGCCGATCGCCTGATCCGCGATGCCCATCGACGGGCCTTCCAACAATGGCTGTGTTACGACCTCGAGCAGCAGAAGGCCGATCTGGACCTTTACCTGTCGGATCTGGGCGTGGATAAGCGGGTCACACTGGCCATCTGGGCCGGCCTTGCGCCGTATCGCGATCTGATCCCACCCGACGCCGAGGAGCATGAACGGCGTCTGTTCTTGGCTGACCTAAAAACCCTGCTCGAGCTTCTGAATCGGCAGTACGGGGTGGGACAGAGCGAACCTGACGGCTGGCGGAGCTGGTTCCGCCGTTGGTAAGGCCGCGCCAGCGCTCATGAAAGAGCGCGGCAGACGGCCGCCGCCATTTCCTGCGTAGTGGCGTTGCCTCCCATGTCGTAGGTGCGGACCTTGCCTTCCGCGATCACTCGCGCTACCGCCTGCTCGATCCGGGTCGCCTTCTCGCTCTCCCCCAGCCACTCCAGCATCATTTTGGCCGCTAGGATCGTCGCGAGGGGATTCACCTTGTTCTGCCCTGCGTACTTGGGCGCGGAGCCGTGCGTAGGCTCGAAGACGGCGTAGCGGTCGCCGATGTTGCCGCTGTAGCCGAATCCCATCCCACCCACCAGTTGGGCACACAAGTCGGAAAGGATGTCTCCGAAGAGGTTGGTAGTGACGATTACGTCGTAATTATGGGGGTTTTTCAGCAGCCACATGCACATGGCGTCGATGTTGGCCTCGTCGAAGGCGATGTCGGGATAGCGGGCGGCCACCTCGCGCGCCGTCTCCAGGAACAGGCCGCAGGTCGTGCGCAGCACGTTGGCTTTGTGTACGGCGGTCACCTTGCGCCGCCCGCGCCCACGGGCATACTGGAACGCAGCTTCCACAATGCGCCGCGAGGCCTCGCGGGTGATGCTGCGCACCGAGATGGCGGCATCGCGCGGGATGCGCGCAAAACCGGGATCCTGATAAAAACATTCCGGCGGCCGCGCGTATTCGACGCCGATGTACATTCCTTCCGTGTTCTCGCGGAAAACTACAAGGTCGATGCCCTCGCGGTAGTTGAGTGGGTTGCCCGCGAACGCCTTCGCCGGGCGTAGACAGATGTAAAGGTCCAGCAACTGCCGCATGCGAACGATGGGGCTGCGGTAAACCAATCCGCGGCCCTGAAGCTCGGGCGCCAGCTCGCGTTCGGCCTCGCGCGCCGGCTTCGACGTGATGGCGCCGAAGAACGCGCAATCGGTGGAGCGCAGCAGCTCGATGGTCCTCTGGGGCAGCGCGTCGCCCTCCCGCCGCCAGTACTCCCAACCGATATCGCCCGGCAGGTACTCGGCGGTGAAGCCCACGGCGTCCAGCACCATGCGAGCGGCGGCACAAACCTCCGGCCCGATGCCGTCGCCCGGCAACCACGCGATCCGGTAGCTCCTCATGCGCCCCACCCCCGGCCGGCGTATTTCTTTTTTAGAAAAGGCACCAGCCCGCCTGCCGCGAGCAGCTCCGCGGCTCGCGGATCGAGCGGCGCCGCGCGGAAAACCTCCCCCGTCTCGAGCCGAGTGACGCTCCCGCCGATCAGATCCACCTCGACCTCGTCGCCTTCGGCAAGCGCCCCTGCGGCCTCGGGCGATACCACTACAGGCAGGCCGAGATTGATCGAGTTCCGGAAAAAGATCCGAGCGAAACTGGCCGCGATCAACGCGCCCACGCCTGCGTACTTCACCGCGGCCGTAGCCTGCTCGCGACTGGAGCCGCAGCCGAAGTTTTTCCCCGCCACCAGAAAATCGCCCGGGCGGATGCGCGCACGGAGCTCCGGGTAGGCCAGCTCGAACAGATGCTCGGCGGTCTTCTCACGGTCGGTGATGTTCAGGAATCGGCCCGGGTAAATCAGGTCCGTATCGATGTTGTCGCCCAGGCGCGCGGCCACCCTTCCGCGCAATTTGAACTGGCTCATCACGCTACCTCCTCGCCCACGATCTCCTCGGGATGCGCGATCTCGCCCGCGATGGCCGAGGCCGCCACGACCGCAGGAGACGCCAGGTACACCATCGAGTCCTTGCTCCCCATGCGACCGACGAAGTTGCGGTTGGTGCTCGAAATGCAAACCTCGCCCGCCGCCAGGATTCCCTGGTGCACGCCCACGCACGGACCGCAGCCCGGCGGATTGATCATGGCCCCGGCCTCGATCAGCGCCTGCACGTATCCCAGCCGAATCGCTTCCAGAAGGATCTGCTGGGAGGCGGGAATCACCAGCAGCCGCGTGCGCGGGTGCACGCGCCGGCCCCGCACGATTTCGGCCGCGATGGCCAAGTCCTCCAAGCGCCCATTGGTGCAACTGCCCACCACCGCTTGGTCGACCGGCGTGCCGCGCACCTCGGAAAGGGGCCTCACGTTGTCCACCGAATGCGGGCAGGCGATCTGCGGCTCCGTTACCTCGCGCGAGACGTTCACCTCGATCACACGTTCGTACGCCGCGTCCGGGTCCGGCGCAAAGTCCGGACTGTCAGGAATGGTGCGCCCGGTGCGGGCCTCCAGGTATTCGAGCAAGGTGTCGTCCACCGGCGTGAAGGCTACTTTGGCGCCCATCTCCATGGAGAGATTCGCCAGCACCATGCGCGAGGCTACGGTCATCGTGCGCACGGCCGGCCCGTCGAACTCCACCGCGCGATAATCAGCCCCGTCGGCGCCGAGTCGCCCGATGATGTGCAGAATCAGGTCCTTGGCCGAAACCCAGGGCGGGAATTCGCCTTGGACAAGGATGCGAAGCGTCGCAGGCACCTTGAACCACAGGTGGCCCTCGGCCCACACCCCGGCCATCTCGGTGGCGCCGATGCCCGTGGCGAAGGCGCCGAAAGCGCCGTGCGTGGTCGTGTGCGAGTCGGTGCCCACCACCACCATACCGGGCAGCACGTGGCCGTTCTCGGCCAGCACCTGGTGGCAGATGCCGCCGCGACCCACGTCGTAGAAATGCCGGATGCCCTGAGAGTGTACGAACTCGCGAATGGCCTTGTGCGTGGCCGCGGTGCGCTCGGATTCGGCTGGAACGCGGTGATCCAGGATGATCACGATCCGTTCGGGGTCCCAAACCCGCGGCGCGCCGATCTCGAGAAAACTCTTGCGCACCAGATCCGCGTTTTCGTGCGACATGGCCAGATCGATCGAGGCCACCACGATCTCGTCCGGAGCCACTTTCTCGCGCCCCGAGGCCCGCGCCAGGATCTTTTCGGCTAGTGTCATCCCCATCTTCGTCCCCCTCCCTTTTCAGGCAGCGCCCGCGCCGTACTTCTCCTCGATTACGGCCCGCGGCAAGTACTCGTCCTCCAGTCTGCGGTACTCCTTCAAACCCACGAATTCCGTGTACTCACCGAACGAGGTGAGCCAATGCGTCTGGCCTTCCAGCAGGCCGGTGGGCGAGCGCCGCAGCGCATGGAAAAACTCTTTGAGCGCACGATGCATCACCAGGATCGAAGCCACCGGGATGCTCACACGCGCCACACCCATGCGGGCCAACTCGGGAATCGGAACCAGTTCCGTCTTCACCCCCGTCACCCCGTCCATCAGGTTCACGGAGAGCAGACCACGAATCTCACGCACCGCGCGCTCGATGTCGCTGCGGCGCGCAATGCCGTCGATGAAGACCATGTCGGCCCCGGCTTCCAGATAGAGGTTCCCGCGCCGAATGGCTTCGTCCAGTCCGTAGACCGCGAAGGCGTCCGTACGGGCGTTGATCACTAGGTCCGAACCGAGGCGGCGGCGTACGTCCGCCATCGCGCGCACCTTGCCCGCCATCTCTTCGGCGCTGATCACCTGTTTGCCCGCCAGGTGGCCGCAACGTTTGGGAAAAACCTGGTCCTCGATGTTGACGCCCGCCACGCCCATCGCAATCAGGCGTTCCGTGATGTCCGCAGCGTTGATGGCGTTTCCGCCGCCGGTGTCTATGTCCGCCATCACGGGAATGTTCACGGCGCGCACGATGCGCCATGTCTGATCCAGGATGTCCTTCATGTCGAGGAGGCCCACGTCCGGGCGCGCCAGCAGGCTTCCCGCCAAACCGAACCCGCTGATCTGCACCGCCTCGAAGCCCGCTTCCTCGATGAGCCGGGCGCTCAGGGCATCGTGACAGCCGGGAACCACCAGCGCCTGCCGCCGCTCCAGTTTCTCGCGCAAGATCCCCGCACGCGTCATTCGCACCTCCGCGTCCATTCTAGTGGATGCGCCGGGGAAAGCAAGCGGCATCGACCGGGATGTTAGAATTGCGAAAGAGGCATGCCTTTCCTGGAAAACCGCTTCGAACGCAACGTCCTGGTGACGACGGTGGACTACGTCTTCAACTGGGCGCGCGAATCCTCGCTGTGGCCTCTGACCTTCGGGCTGGCCTGCTGCGCCATCGAAATGATCGCAGCCAGCGCCTCGCGCTTTGACATCGCGCGCTTCGGAGCCGAGGTCTTCCGCCCGAGTCCCAGGCAATCGGACCTGATGATCGTCGCGGGCACAGTGACGCTGAAGATGGCGCCGGTACTCAAGCGGCTCTACGACCAGATGCCGGAGCCGAAATGGGTGATCGCCATGGGCTCCTGCGCGAGCGTGGGCGGCCCCTTTAATACTTACGCCGTGCTGCAAGGTGTGGACAAGATCGTGCCCGTGGACGTTTACGTCAGCGGCTGCCCGCCACGGCCCGAGAACCTTTTTTACGGACTGCTCAAACTTCAGGAGAAGATCGATCGGATGACGACGCTGGCGCGCCGTCCCACCCAGGTGCGGCTGGACGAGTCCATGCTCGAGAATTTCAAGCGCAACATCCGCATCGCGCAAACCCAGCCGGCTTGAACATTTCGCTGACGCAATGTATTATCTTTCGGCCGACGGCCGCTATCGCTGCCGGCTGCTCGACGAACTGGGCTGGCTCGATCACGGCTTCGGCACGCGGCACGCCCTCTGGCAGCCCTGGCCCCTGGCCACCCTAAAGCAGGTCCATTCCGATCGTTGGATCTATGCCGACGGCCGGCCCGGCCGTCTCGGCGAGGGCGACGCCCTGATCACCGATCATCCCGGTCTGTGGGTCGGAGTCCGCACCGCCGACTGCGTACCCATATTGATCGCCGATCCCATTCGCAAGGCGATCGCCGCCATCCATGCCGGCTGGCGAGGCGCGGCCGGAGCGATCGCGGCCAAAGTGGTCCGCGGAATGCAAGAACGGTTCGGCTCCAACCCCCGAGAGCTCATCGCGGCCCTGGGGCCGGCGATCTGCGCCTCCTGCTACGAGGTGGGACCCGAGGTGGCACGGCTGTTCCGTTCGTGGGATGCGACCGCGGGTGACGGTCCGGCGCACCTGGACCTAACGGGAATATGCCGCCGTCAGTTGCTGGAAGCCGGACTCCGTGAGGAGCGCATCGCTCAGTCCGGCCTTTGCACACGGTGCCTGCCGGGAGAGTTCTTATCGTATCGCAGGGGCGAACAGGAAGGACGAATGTTGAATGCGATCGTACGGAAGGCCTGAAAACACGTAGGGCGCGAGCCCGCAGGCTCGCGCCCCGGCAATCTCAAACCCTGAATCAGGCAGCGTTCATGAGGATCTCGTTCAGGATCTCCAGCGGCTCCTGCTCGTTGCGGTCGGCCGCCTCCTGGCATTTGATACAGAAGGGAGTCCAAGGCACCGCAGCCAGGCGTTTGGGACTGATCGGCTCCTCGCAGCGTACGCAGATCCCGTACGTGCCTTCGTCCATGCGGGCCAAGGCCGCGCGGATGTTGCGCAGAAGTTGGCTTTCGCGGTCCAAGTTGCGGATCGCCAGTTCACGCTCGGCGGCGCGCTGCACTTCGTCGATGGCGTCAGCGGACTTCTCGATGGCAATCTCGTCGCGGCGGCGGACCGTCTCGGCCAGTTCGGCCCGCTTCCGCTCCAGGATCTCCCGGTATTTCTTCAGTTCGCCGTTGGTCATGGTGCTCCCCTCCTTGGCTCCCCCGTGTGAAACTCGCCTTGGTCGAACCCTTCCTTGCTCACCTTCATTTCATTCGGTCCAATCGGCATGTGTCTTTAGCAAAATCGGTTCTCAGGTCCTTTGCGGGCCAGCCGCTGGGGCCACGCTTAATATGTCCCCGACCGGCCTTGCAATTCTCTCGCCAAGCTCGACGTTTGTCAAGAGCCAATCGAGGCCCAGCGCACAACTCCCTATTAGACGTCCGAGGCCCCGGAAAGTTCCCCGTTTCGGAAGGGATACCGACCCGGCTCCGGGCCTCGGGCCCCAGTCACCCACTCATCGGTGGGTGCCCGCTTTCCTATAGATGCATCGCCCCCCACCGGGTTTCACCAATCAGAAAAGGAATACCTCAGCGGATCGCGAAACGCCCGAAAGCCAAGCCCAGCTCGCGTGCGTCGCCCGGAACCTTCGAGGTTCGATCCACTTCGAGGACGATTTCCAAACGGTCCCTACCTAGAAGCTCACCGGGCAGATCGAACTCTCTTCTGAACAGGCCCGGTCTGTCCAGCAGCGCAAAGCCGAGTAAGATCCCGTCCGCCTTCAACGACATACGCACCGGGCCCTGGGCAAGGCGCGCCGCGGCGCAGAAGCCCTCCACAAACAGCTTCTGACCCGGTTCAGTGGGTCCACCCAACCACACAACCGCGCGTCGGCTCGTCCACCGATGGGTGCCCTGAATCGGATACCACCCCGGGCCCAGTTGGTGCTCGAAAATTGCCTCAGCGACGTCAACCTGTCGCGGTTCTTCGCGCTTCCAGCGCAGACGAGCCACGGGTTCGTAGACCCGCGTGATGTTGCGCAAGCGGTCGAGCTCTACGGCATAGACCACGAGGCGCCCCTCGTCCAACGCCCGGAGCGCGGCACCGGGCGGCAGAATGAAGCGCTCGACGTCGCCGAACTCCGGATGGCGCTCGATCTCCTCCTCCGAACCCGGAGCCAAAAAGACGGAATTCTTCCCAACCAGCCGGAAGGGCTGGTCGAACACTCCCGTCCAGAAGAGGCCGTTGTCCACCCCCACTAAGAGGATGACTTTGCCGGGATGGAGCTGATTGGCGCGGGCTACTCCCCTGACCATGCCCCGTACTGCGCGACTCCTGTAGTAGTTCCACTCGGTCGCTTCCCGCGTCGCCGGCAGAGCCGTTGCGAAGTACAGGCCCGCCGCCGCGGCTGCAACCCCCCTCCACACCCAGCTCGCCTGGCCGGCCAAGGCGAGCGCATACCCACCGAGGATCGCCGTCCCCAGCGTGGGCATGGTGAGGTAATAGTCCATCCGATGAAGTCGCAGAGGCAGCACGGGCGCGATCAGGATCGCGAACCACGCCAGCAGAAACGCCGGCAGCCGGTCGTTGCGGCGCCAGCGCACCACTACGAAGCAAATCAGCGCCGCCGAAAGCGCCGTCGCCGCCGCCAAAGCCGGCCCAGCGGCGTACGCCCGGCTTACCCCCCACGCCCAATAGGACAAAAACGTTATGGGCAGGTGCGCGTCGAAATAAAGGCCGTAGAGGCCCTGCGCCCCGGCGGGCGTCGCCAGTTGGTGAACCACCGCAAAAACTACGGCCGGCGGCCACAACCACAGCGCCTTACCCCGCAGCGCGGGCGCACACAGCCAGGCGTAAGCCGTCACCAACGCCGGATAAACCACCATCCACTCCAGCGCCCCGAAGCCCGCCAGGTAGGGAATCCACTGCAGGCGCCAGTAGCGCGGCTCCCCGGATTGTGCGTAACGAACCAGCAGGTAAAAAGCCGCGAGCAGGCAAAGCGTGCACAGCGCCTGGTTATAGGCCGAGGTCCAGGTCATGACCCTCGCCAGCCCGCTGCCGGCCACCCACAACATCGCTGCGAACCAGCCCGCCGCACGGGAGCCCGTCAGCCGCCACGTCAGCGCGCACAGCAGGGTGATATTGGCGAATTGCGTCAGAAACACCCAGATCCGGAACGGCAGCGGGTCTAGGCCGAAGAGCGCATGAAAGAGGATGAAGAACAGGCGCTCGCTCAGCGGACGGATCGTACCCTGCGCGCGGGGCTCGACCAGCAGCCGGAGGAAGTCCCGCCAGTCGTGGATCTCCAGCTTCAGGTGCAGCCACGCGAAATCATCCTGCCAAAACCAACACTTCAGACCCAGCCAGTACACGCCCAGGCAAAACGCCGGCGGGCTGAGCCAGTAGAGTGCCTCCAACAGCTTGTGGCGTATGGGCCGGATCAAGAGTTCACTATAGCATCGGCCTGCGCCCATTCCCGGCGCGACGCCGGCTTACGGCGCGATAATGACGGGTTCGTGGAAGATACGATCTCGAGCAGGATCAAAAGGTTGGGATCACTGGCCACGAAGCGGGGCCCCTTCGTCGCCGCCTGCGCCCTCGTGTCAATGTTTGTCTCGCAGGCCGTTCTTCTGCTGCCGTACCCCGGTCTGCAAACCGATGAAGCCCTGTTCGGCTCCCTGATCTATGAGCCGAGATACCTCGACCACCCGATACAGGTTTTCAAGCGACCCATCCCACTCATGGTCATGAGCTACCTGGGCGGCCTCAAAGCGTGGTTGTACTCGCTGTGGTTCGAGCTCTGGCCGCCGTCGGTGTACACCGTCAGGCTCCCGGTCGTCCTGGCAGGGGCAATTACAGCCGTGCTGTTCGTGAGAATCTTACGGCGAACCGCCGGTCGCCGCGCGGCGTGGATCGGGGGATTTCTGCTGGCCTGCGATACCTCGTTTGTCCTCCTGACCACCTTCGACTGGGGGCCGGTCGCCCTGCAGCACCTGCTGCTGCTGGCCGGACTCGATCTCCTCGTGGCCTTCCATCACGCGGGCAGCCTCCTACGGCTAAGCCTGGCGTTTTTCCTTTTCGGGCTTGGCTTCTGGGACAAGGCCGTCTTCGCGTGGATGTTCTCCGGCGTCCTCTTGTCCGGGCTCATCCTGTTCCATCGTGAAGTTCGCAAGCTCGCCACGCTGCGAAACATCGCGGTGGCTCTGCTCGCGTTCCTCGCCGGCGCATCGCCGCTGATCCTCTACAACGTGCGCAGCCGCGGATCCACCTTTGGACAAGCCAGGCTGCAAACCACCGACCTGTCCGGCAAGGCTCGCCAACTGCGCTCCACGCTGGAAGGTTCGGCGCTCTTTGGCTACCTCACGCGCGAGGACGATGGGCGAGCGCGTCTCGATCCTCCCGGCCTCCTCGAGCGCGTCGCACTGTCCGTCAGCGACCTAGCCGGCAGGCCCAGGCGCAACCTCATGCCCTTCGCCCTGGCCGGCTCTGTGCTGCTTCTCCCGCTGCTGTCGCCCAACGCCCGACGCGGGGCCCTTTTCGGCCTGATCGCCATGGCGGTGGCATGGCCCCAGATGGCCCTGGTCGAAGGCGCGGGCGGCTCCGCCCACCACGCCGTCCTGCTCTGGCCGCTACCGCACTGGATCGTCGCCGTGACGGTCGGGGATCTTTCGCGACGCCTCCCGCGCGCTCAGGAAGCGGCGGCCGCGGTCGCCACCGCCATCATCGCGGGCAGCAGTCTGCTGGTTACCAACGAACACCTGGCTCAGTTCATCCGTCACGGCCCAGGTCCCTACTGGACCGACGCCATGGCTTCGCTCGCCCGCCATCTTTTGCACATGCAGCCGGGTGCGGTGGTGGTCGCCGATTGGGGCATCGTCGATAGCCTCCGCTTGCTGGGCCGCGGAAGGCTTCCCCTGTTTCAGGCCATCGACCTGGCGTCCCGCGAGGAACTTGACGGGGAAGGCGAGCGCGCGTTTCGATGGCTGCTCGAGCTTCCCAACGCAGTGTTCGTGGGCTACGCTCAGGACGAGAGAGAGGTAGCGCCGGCGAGCGAACGTCTCGCGCACCATGCCTGGCGCTTAGGCTACCGCAGGAACACGGTGGCCTTCGTCTCTGATCGGCACGCACGCCGCGTCTTCGAGATCTACCGCTTCGACGCTACTTCGGGTCCAGCCCCACCGCAATCACAATGATGCCCAGCTCGCGCTGGTCCACGTCACCGGGCGGCAAGGCCTTGTCCAGGGCGAAGTTCACGATCAGGCTGTCGCGACGAAAGGCGTGCGCGGGGACATCGCGTACGTACTCGTAATCACCCGGCTTCTCGAAACGTTCCGGCGCCAGCGTCACGCCTCCCGCCTCCGCCGCGAGCGTTTGAGGGCCGATTCTGGAGGCGACCGCTTCGGGCACGTTGAGCTTTAGCCTCAGCGTCGCGCCCTTTTCGGTGGCGGCGGCCGGCGCGCGCAGCACGACCGAGAACTTCTTCGCCGTCCACCGCCACGTGTTGCCTTCCAGCGCGTAAAAGCCCTCGAGCAACTGAAACGAGGTCTTGGGATCCGCGACGTGCACGAAGGCGGCCAACTCCGGCTGCTCCTCCACCGTCGCCCGCTCGATGGCCTTCTGTTCGCGCCTGCATCCCGCGGTCGCAGCGAGCACCGCGATCACAGCGAAGAATCCGTACCGCTTCATTCCACGCACCTTTGCACTTCGACAAGACAACTGTAAAACGTCGCTCCGCCGCCCAGATCGGCGAGCCGATCCGAAGTCAGCGCATTCACGTTGCGCCCGTCCGGCGCTTTGCGCGGCCAGCGCACGGCGCGCGCCGCCACCACCCCGCGCGCCACGTCGCGCCCCACGCGCGCAACGAGCATGACGGCTCCGCGGTCATTGTACACGCGTACGCGGTCTCCCGTGGATATGCCGCGCGCGGCGGCGTCCGCCTCGTGCATGGCCAGAACGGCCGTGTCACGATCGACCGCGTCCCGGTAACCGAAGGTCGAGTTGAGACCGGCGTCGCTCTTCGGCGTCACGAGCTCGAGGGGATAACGGGCGCGCAAATCCGGATCACCCAGCCGCGATTCCGAGGGCGGCCGGTACTCGAGCGTCTCCGCCGCGAAATCCAGTTTGCCCGATTGCGTGCCGAAGCCGCCTTCCGCGAAGGGAAGGAACGGCTCGCCCTGCGGCGCCACGCGCAGTCTCATCCAGCCACGCTCTTCGAGCCGCTCGAGCGTGATGCCGTCCAGGAAGGGATGACCGCTGTCTAGGGCCGTGCGGATCAGATCCTCGTCCGATTCCCGAAAGCACGGCTCGTCGAAGCCCATGCGCCCGGCCAGCAATCGAAAAATCTCCGAGTTGGGTTTCGTCTCCCCCGGCGCCGGGACCGCCGGGCGCGCCAGCCCGAGATAGTAATGACCGTAGGCGGCGTACAGGTCCGTGTGCTCGAGAAAAGTCGTCGCGGGGAGCACGATATCCGCGTACGCGGCCGTATCCGTGAGCAACTGCTCGATGACTACGGTGAACAGATCCTCGCGCGACAGGCCCGCGAGCACCCGATTCTGGTCGGGCGCAACGGCGGCCGGATTCGAGTTGTAAACGAACAGGGCCATGACGGGCGGATCGGACAGCTCGGTCAGCGCACGGCCCAACTGGACCATGTTCACGGCGCGCGGAGACCGGCCCAAGCCCGAGCGCCGCTCCAGATCTGGCCGCTCGAGCGCCTCGCGGTTCAGGTGAAACGCGCCCGAAGTCGAAAGCAGCAATCCTCCGCCCACTTCGCGCCAGGCCCCGACCAACGCCGGCAGCAGGGACACGGCGCGCACCGCCAGCCCACCCCGCTCGCTGCGCTGCACGCCGTAGTTCAGGCGGATCGCCGCCGGCCTCGTCGTGGCATACTCCCGCGCGAGCTCGACGATCTCCTTTTCCGTCAACCCGGTGAGCCCAGCCACGCGCTTGGGCGGGTATTCTTCCAGCCGCTTCGCCAGAGCCTCGAAGCCCTGGGTGTAGCGCTCCACAAAGTCCGCATCGTGGAGATGCTCCGCCACGATCACGTGCATCATCCCCAGGGCCAGCGCGGCATCGCTGCCGGGATGGATGAAGTAATGACGGTGCGAAAGCTGCCCCGTGCGATTGCGCACCGGATCGATCGTGTATACCTTCGCCCCACGGCGCACGGCTTCGACCAAGAAGGGCCACAGGTGGACGTTGGCGCCCAGAACATTGGCGCCCCACAGCAGAACGAGCCGCGCGAGCCGGAACTGCTCCGGTTCCAGACCGTAGCGGCGTCCCAGCGTCATGTTCAGCGCCGCCGTGCCGGCCGCCGAACAGATCGTTCGCTCGAGTCGCGAGGCGCCCAGCCGGTGGAAGAACCTTCGGTCCATCGAGGCGCCCTGGATCAGCCCCATCGTACCCGCGTAGCTGTAAGGCAGCACCGCCTCGGAGCCGTATCGCGCGATGATGGACTTCAGCCGCCGCGCGATCTCATCCAGCGCCTCGTCCCATGAGATCCGCTCGAACCGGCCGGCGCCCTTGCCGCCCACGCGGCGCTGCGGATAGAGCAGACGTTCGGAGGAGTACTGGCGATCGGCGTACTTTGCGACTTTTTCGCAAACGAACCCGCGCGTCACGGGGTGTTCCGGATCGCCCCGCAACTGCCGAACGCGTCCCGCTTCGACGCTCACCAGCAGCGCGCAGGTATCCGGACAATCCAGGGGGCAGATCGAGCGCCGGATGTCCGCCACTCCCGCGATTATACCGGAGGGCCGCCGCACCCTTTACGGCAGCTGCAGGCCATAGGCCTCCAGGGTCAGCCCCATGGCCTGCCGGAGCCGCGAGACGGCTTTGTTGGCCTCCAGCCGCGCGACGACCTCACGGCGCCGCGAATCCGAGTATTCGTTCTGGCGCGTGAGGACCATGAAGTTGGTGGACTCGCCCACCTGGAACAGCCGCACTTCGCTCTCCAGCTTCTCGCGGGCCGCGCGAGCGCCGGCTTCGGCCGCCCGTATTCGTTGCTTCGCGGTTTCCAGCGCCTGCAGCGCATTGCGCACCTGGGCTTCGATGAGCTGCTCCAGCCTGGCCTGCTCCAGAGCCAGCCGCCGTTCGGTCAGCCGCGCCTGTGCGAGGTTCGCCTCGGCCGTACGATTGCGGAGGTTCAGGTCGAAACTCAAGCCCGCCTGAAAAGTCTGGTATCGGCGCGCGAAGAGATTCGAAAGCGCCGTCCCGTATCCGCCCACAAGAATGTCGGGAAGCCCCCCGAAACTGAGCGCCGGAACAGGCGGCAGGCCCGCCAGTGCCGAGAGCTCGTTCAGACGGATAGCCGAAAGACGGCTGGCCTCGCTGAACGGGTTCTCGCGCTCGCTCACCGTACCCGCCAGTCCGGCATTGGCGTAGCCCGCCACCAGGTTCAACTGCGGCTTAACCATCTCCCTGCTCAATTCGCTTTGCACGCCGGCTGCCTGCTGCCGCGCCTTCAGCGCACGCAGCTCGGGCCGTCGGGCCAGCGCCGTCGCAACGGCTTTCCTGAGATCGTCGTTGACCGGCGGCTCGAGCATGGCCACCTCCGTCGGAACGATCTCTTCGCTCCACAGCGCTTCTTCGCGCCCTCCCGCCAGCAGCAGCTTCAAACCGTTCTCGGCTTCGGTCAGCAGGTTCAGCCCCGTGTAGTAGCTGTCCACGCGGCGTTCCAGTTCCGCTTCCGCCGCCGAAATCTCCACCGGCGCCAGCGTGCCGCTCTCCACCATTCGCCGCGTGCGCGCCAGTTGCTCGCGCGCCAACTCGACCGACTCCCGCAGGACCTCGACCGCTTCGCGCGCCGCCACCAGATCCCAGTAGGCCTGCTCGACCCGCGCGATCACCTCCGTGACGCGCTGCTCGAATTCGGCCTCGGATCCCTCCTGCTGCTTGCGCCGGATGCGCAGCTCGGCCCGCTCACGGTCGATCGCGCGATTGCGCAGCAAGGGCAGACTAACCCCCAGAACCAGTCGCGAGTTGATGAACGGGTTCAGGGAGACGAAAGGGTTCGACGTCGATTGCCGCGCGTTTTCGAAATCCACCGTCAGCGCAGCACCCTGCCAGGGCAGGCGCTGCCGCACATAAAAGTTCTGCGCCATCACGTGCTCGCTCAGGCGGCCGCCCGCGCCCATGAGGATCGAACCGGTCGGCGTGTTGCGCGATTCCAGCGCCGGCGCCCAGCGGAACACCGGATCCAGGTATCCCTGGGCCGCCTTCACGGCCTGTCGAGCCGTCGCAGTGTTGACGCGCTCAATTTCGATCTCCAGGTTCGAACGCAGCGCCGCCTGCACCGCCTCCTGAAGGCTCAGCGGGCGCCGCACGAAGCCCACGCCCACCCGCTGGGGGTGATCGGCACCGGGCACCTGCGCCTGAAGTGGCACGACCAGCAGCAACCCCAGGGCGAAAAGGCCGGTGATGCTCGCCCAGGCGCGCCGCGGGCTAAGCCGACTCACCGAGGCTCCCAGCCGCGCCCAAACAGGGGAGTGCGCCAGATCGTCGAACAAGGAGTAGACCACCGGCGTCACCAGCAGCGTCAGCAGCAGGCACAGCGACTGGCCGCCGATGACCACCACGGCCACCGTGCGCCGCGTCCCCGCACCCGCGCCGGTTCCCACCGCCAGGGGGATCATCCCCGCTACCAGCGTGGCCGTCGTCATCAGGATCGGCCGCAAGCGGTCTTCGCAGCCGCGCAGGATCGCCTCCAGCCGTTCCATGCCGTGTTCGCGACGAAGCCGCTTGATGCGGTCGATTTGCAGAATCGAGTTCTTCTTCACGATGCCGAACAGCATCAGGATGCCGAGCGAGCTGTAGACGATGGAAAAGTTCTCCCCCATCACCATTAACGACAACAAGGCGAAGGGGGCCGACAGCGGGAGGCTGACCAGGATGGTCACCGGATCGATGAAACTTTCGAACTGAGCCGCCAGGACCATGTACATGAACACGATGGCCAGCACGAAGGCCACGACGAACTCCAGCGAGGCCCGCCCGAACTCGCGCGACCGGCCGAGCAGTCCCGTCCGGTACTCGGGGCCCATGTCCAGCTCGCGCACGGCTTGATCCAGGACCGGCAGGACGTTCGAGAGCGCCTGGCCTTGAGCGAGATTCGCGCTGAGCAGGATTTGCCGCTGCCGGTTGACGCGGTCGATCTGTACCGGCCCGCCGCCCGGCTCGATGCGGACCACGTTGGCCAGCGGCACGTTGCCCAGCGTGGCCGAGGGCACGTAAAGCCGCTGAAGCGCGTCGGGCGAGTCGCGGAATGCCTTGTCCACGCGCAGCGCGACATCGTAGCGGTCGTCACCCTCGCGATATGTGGTCACCTGCTCGTCGCCTCCGACCAGCGTTCGCAAGGCCGTAGCGATGGAAGCCACACTCACGTTCAGGTCCGCCGCCTTCTCCCGGTTGATGTACACGCGCAGCTCGGGTTTGCCCGGCTCGTAGCTGGACTCCAGATCGGTGACGCCCGGTAGAGTCGCCAGCCGCTGCTTGATCGCCTCCATGTAACGCTCCAGCCGCGCGAAATCCGGGCCCTGGATAAAGAACAACAGATCCTTGCTGGCGGCCGAGCCTGCGCCCTGGATGAAGGCAGGCAGTTGCACGCTTGCCGACAGGTCGCGAAACCGCCGCAATCGCTCCCGCGCCATGGCCATCAGCTCCTGCTGCGAGTGCTTGCGCTCCTGTTCAGGCACGAGCTCCACAAGGATCACGCCCCGGTCCACCTGTCGCCGAACATCAGCCCCGATCAGCGTCAGCAGGTGGGCTACGCCGGGCAGTTGACGCAGCTCCGCCTCCAGTTCCCGCATCATGCGGTCGCTTCCCTCGAGCGACGAGCCCACCGGCATCCGCACCGTGACCTCGAACTCGCTGCGGTCGTCCACCGGCAGGAAGTCCTTGCCGATCGCCATGAACAGTGGAATCGTGGAAAGGCCCACCAGCACGGCGCCCAGCACCACCACCCAGCGATGGGTCATCGCCCAGCGCAACATGCGTCGATACGGCCCGGCCAGCGCGCGGTAAAGCGCCGTCTCGCGGGTGGCCGCAGCGCCCTGCTCCAGGCGCAGAAAGCGCGAGCTCAGCATCGGGGTGAGCGTGAAGCTCACCAGCAGCGAGACCATAATGGCGAAGGCCGCCGTCCATCCGAAGCTCGACATGAAGCGGCCCACGATGCCGCCCATCATAGCCACGGGCAGGAAGATGATCACCAGGCTCAGCGTGGTGGCCATCACCGCCAGCGCGATCTCGCGTGTGCCCTCGATGGCTGCTTCCGCCGGTCGGAGCCTCTTTTCTTCCGCGTTGCGGAAAATGTTCTCGAGCACTACGATCGCGTCGTCGATGACCACGCCCACCACCAACACCAGCGCCAGCATCGTGATTTGGTTGAGCGTGAAGCCCATCCAGTTCATCAACGTGTAGGTGGCCACGATCGAGGTCGGAATGGCCACGGCCGCGATCAGCGTCGTGCGCCAGCTCCGGATGAAAAGCAGCACGACCAGTCCCGCGAAAATGCCGCCCAGGATGAGATGTTCCTGCACCGCCTGGAAGGAGGCCTCGATGAAGAGGGACTGGTCGCCCGCATAGGCCACGCGGAAATCGGGCGGCAGCGTCTTCTTGAGTTCCTCCACGCGCGCCTTGATCGAGCGAATCACTTCCAGCGTGTTGGTGCCGGCCTGCTTGCGCACCTCCAGCACCACTGCGGGTTCCCCGTCCAGTCGCGCCAGCGAGCGCGGCTCCTCGACGCCGTCTTCGACCCGGCCGATGTCGCGCACCCGCACGGGCGCGCCGCCTACGTTGGCCACGATCAGATCGCCGAAGTCCTGCGGCCGCTCGATCCGGCCCAGAGTGCGCAGCGACACCTCGCGCGGCCCCTGATCCATGCGTCCGCCGGGAATCTCCACGTTCTGCGCGGCGATGGCCGCCCGCACCTGGTCGATGTTGAGGTTGTAGGCATAGAGCTTCTCGCCGTCCAGCCAGATCTGGATCTGCCGCTGCCGCTCACCCACGAAGCGCACCTGGCCCACGCCTGGCAGCGATTCCAGGTTCTTCTTCAGACGGTCGTCCACCAGCTTGGTGATTTCCCGCAAATCGCGCCGCGCCGAGACGGCAATCGAGATGACGGGCGTGGCGTCGGTCGCGATCTTTTCGATCACCGGCGGGTCCGCGTCCCGCGGCAGGTCGCGCACCACGGCCGAAACGCGGTCCCGAATTTCCTGCGCCGCCACATCGGGATCCTTCTCGAGCACGAAGGTGACGAAGACGATCGAGACGCCCTCGGCTGAAAGCGACCGCAGCTCGTCAATGCCGCTGACGGTGTTCACCGCCTCCTCGATGCGGCGCGTGACCTGCGTTTCCACCTCTTCGGGCGAAGCGCCGCGCAGCGTCGTCGTGATGGTGACGGTCGGGAACTCGATTTTGGGCAGCAGGTCCACGCCCAGTTTGCGATAGGAGTTCAGCCCCATCACCACCAGAGCCAGAATGAGCATGGTGGCGAAGACGGGCCGCCGCACGCAGATTTCAGCCAACTTTTGCATGGCTCACCTCCCCTGCGCGGGCTGGATCCGCACGGGCGCCCCGTCGACCAGCAGCGCCTGGCCGCTGACGATGACGATGTCTCCCGGCCGGATCTCGCCGGCGGGCACCTCGAACCAACCGCTCAGCTCGACGCCGGGCACGATCCTGTGCTCCCGCGCCCGCCCGTCGTGCACAGTAAAGAGCTTGGTCAAACCCGCCACTTGGTACAGCGCTTCTTTCGGCACCGCCACTACCGTGGAGTCTTCGGCCAGCTTCAATCGCACTTGCACGAACATGCCCGGCTTCAGGCGCGGGTCGCTCGTTTTCAGCCGCGCCTCCGCCGTCAGCGAGCGCGAACGCGTCTCCAGCGCTGGATTCAACTCCCGCACCGTGGCCTCGAACTCTTCGCCGGGCGCCGCATCGGTCCGGAAGCGCAGCGTGCTGCCCACGCGGACCTGCGCCGCCGCCTTCTCCGGGATCTCCACCCGCAGCCGCAGCGGATGCGTCTTCACCAGCGTCAGCATGGGCGTGTTCTCACGCAGGTACTGGCCCGGAGAAACCAGACGCGCCGCCACCGCCCCGTCGAACGGCGCACGCACCGTCGCGTCAGCGAGACGTTTCTCGGCCAGGCGCACTTCGGCTCGCAGGGCCTGGATCGCCGCAAGCTGCACACGCAGCTCATGACGCGCCGCCTCCAGTGCCGCCTCGCGCGCCTGGTAGGCCTTCTCGATCTCGATGAAGCGCTGCTCGGCGATATCGCCCGTCTTCACCAGCCGCTTCGCGCTCTCGTAGCGCGCCCGTGCATCCTCGTACGCAGCCTGCGCCTGTCGGATGGCGGGAGTGGTCTCGGGGATGACCTCCTCGCGCGAGGGGTCCAATCCGATGCGCGCCAGCGCCTGCGCGAGGGCCGCCCGCGCCCGCTCCAGCTGCAATTGAAGCTCCCGCCTGTCCAGTTCCACCAACACCTGACCCTTACGCACCCTCTGTCCGAAGTCGACATGAATCGCCGCCACGCGACCTGCCACCTCGGCGCTGACCTGCACCGTCTCATCGGGCAGCAGACTCCCAGTGACCGCAAGCTCGCGCGACGTTTTGCGCGTTTCCGCCCGAGCTACCCGCACTTCGAAAGGACCCGCAGCGCGCGGGTCCGTGGCCGCCTCGGTCACCTCTGCACGCCGGCTACAGCTGACCGAGACGGCCGCCAGCAGAATCGGAACGTATAAGGCCCTCATCGTGCCTCCTTCTCAGGCCGCTCGGGACGAGTTCGCATCCCTTCGAGGAAGATCTCCACCAAGCCTTTCACGATCTCCGGGATCGGCTTCACTCGTCCCTGCGCCAGATCGTCGTCGTAAAGAACTCCCACCTGCCCCAGGTGGAAGAGCATGCCCAGGAAAGCCCTCGCCGCCAGCTCCGGATCGACCGGCCGAAAAGCGCCTTCCTCGATCCGCTGCCGAATGTAGCCGGCCAGCAATTGACGCCCTTCGCGCTGGTGCTCATAAAAAAGGGAACCCAGCTCGGGTTCCTCCAACACCGCGAACAGCAGCAATCGGGTGTAGGCGGGATCGCTGTGATAGAGGCCGAGAATGAACTCACCAAGCTGCTGAAACAATCCGCGATCGTCGCGCGCCTTGGCGTACGGCATCATCAGAGCCACACCCTGTTGGAAGCCCTCGCGGGACTTGGCCTGAACGATGGCCGCGTACAGCTCGCGCTTGGACCGGAAGTGCTCGTAAAGCACCGGCTCGGTCACTCCGACTGCTTCCGCCAAGGCCCGCGTGGTCGTGCCGCGATAGCCACGCTCGGCAAATAGCCGGACGGCCGCCTCGAGGATCGCCGCACGACGCTCCTCGGCCGACAAGCGGGTGGAAGCCGGCATACGCCCTCCTAGCAACTGCTAGCTTAGCATATACTAGGATGCCCGCAACACGTGTCGCGCAACGCTCTGTTATCTTCGAAGTTCGTGGGGATTCGCACCATGCTTCGCTCTCAGCTTTGCCTTGCCTTTTCCGCGCTGCTCGTCTCGGCCCAGGCGCCGCCGAAGAGCTGGACTGACCTGCAAAAAATGTTTGCCGACCCCCCAGCGGCTTACAGTACCGCCCCGTTTTTTGTTTGGAACGGCGACGTCAACGAGGCCGAAATCGACCGCTTCCTGGAGGAGTACAAGGCGCAGGGGGTCCGCGCGCTGTTCATCCACCCGCGGCCCGGCCTTATCACCGAATACCTCTCCGAGCGCTGGTTCGCGCTCGTGCGCCACACCGTGGAGAAAGCCCGCCAATTAGGCATGTTGGTGTGGCTCTATGACGAGAACTCGTATCCTTCGGGCTTTGCCGGAGGCCACGTACCTGCTCTAATGCCGGAATCTTGGCAGGACGGACAAGGTCTCACCATGAAGAAGCTCGCCGCGGGCGACGCTTCGTCCTCCTCCTGCACCGTCCTGCTCGAGCGCCGCGGTGAAACCTTCGCGCAGGTCCCCGCAACGCCCCAAGGCACAGGCGGCGAGCTCTACTGCTTCGAGCGCATCTGGTATCCGAAGAGCGCCTGGTACGGCGGACATTCCTATGTGGACTTGCTCAAGCCGGGCGTCACGGAAAAGTTCATCGAGGTGACGATGCGGGGCTACGAGCGCACCATCGGCTCGGAATTCGGCAGAACCGTTCCCGGCATCTTTACGGACGAGCCCCACATCCGTCCGCCCTTTCCGAATGCCATGCGCTGGACCCCGGATCTGTTCGAGCAGTTCCGGAAACGCTGGGGCTACGACCTTACGACTAATCTGGTATCGCTGTTCGAACCGGTAGGCGATTGGCGCAGGGTCCGACACAACTACCACGCCCTGCTGCTCGATCTGTTCATCGAACGCTGGGCCAAGCCGTGGTTCCGGTACACCGAATCCAAGAAGCTCGCCTGGACCGGACATTACTGGGAACATGAGTGGCCGAACCCGCGCCAGGTACCGGACAACATGGCCATGTACGCCTGGCATCAGATCCCGGGCATCGACATGCTTTTCAACCAGTTCAGCGAGGACGTCAACGCCCAGTTCGGCAACGTGCGCTCCGTCAAGGAACTGGTCAGCGTAGTCAACCAGCTCGGCCGCACGCGCGCCCTGAGTGAAACCTACGGTGGCGCCGGCTGGGAGCTGCGCTTCGACGAAATGAAACGGCTCGGAGACTGGCAGGCGGCGCTCGGCGTCAACCTCATGAACCAACACCTGAGCTGGATGACCATCGCCGGCGCGCGCAAGTACGATTATCCTCCCACCTTCGGTTACCACAGCCCCTGGTGGAGCCATTACCGGATCCTTGCCGATTATTTTGCCCGCCTTTCGCTAGCCATCGCTTCGGGCGAGCAGATCCACCGCATCCTGGTGCTTGAGCCCACCACTTCGGCCTGGATGTACGCCGGGGCGATCCCCACGCCCCGCATGAAGGAGCTCGGCGCGGCCTTTCAGCAGTTCATCACCCGGCTCGAGAAAATGCAGGGCGAATACGACCTCGGCTCGGAAAACATCATTCGGAATCACGGCCGCGTCGAGAAAGGCCGTTTCGTCGTGGGCCGCCGGGCCTACGAGTTGGTGGTTCTGCCGCCGGGTACCGAGAATCTCGAATCGGCCACCTTAAGCCTGCTCGAGCAGTACCTCAAGGCCGGAGGCACCGTGCTCAGCTTCGTCGAGCCTCCTGCGCGCGTGGATGGCGCGGCGAGTGACCGCGTCACCCGCCTGGCTGCGCAGTACCGCGGCCGCTGGCAGCAGGCCGCCTCACTCGACGAACCCGCCGTGCGCAACCGGCTTCTGCCGCCTGACATTCCTCGCGCCGAAGGGGAACTTTTCCACCATCGCCGCACCCTGGCCGACGGCCAGCTCCTGTTCTTCGCCAACGCGAGCATGGAAAAACCCGCGCGCGCTGAACTGCGCCTGGCGGCGCCTGCCCTCCAGCGGCTCGATCTCGTGACCGGCAGGATCGAAGCCTACCCGACACGGCGCGAGGGCGACCGCCTGGTCGTTTCCTTCGAGCTGCCGCCGGCGGGCAGTCTGTTGCTCTATGCGGGCAAGGCCTCCGGCGGCGCAGCAGTCATCGAGCGCGCGGGTGCCGAGCGGGTGCTTGCGCCTGCTTCAGCGCTCGAGGTCCGGCGCCTCCAGTCCAACGCCGTCCGCCTGGATTATTGCGACCTGAAACTCGCCGGACGGGAGCACCGCGGACTGTATTTCTACCGCGCCGCGGAAACGATCTTCAAGCACTACGGATTTTCGGAAGGCAACCCGTGGGATCACACCATACAGTACAAACGGACCTACCTCGATCGAGGGCCCTTCCCGCCTGATTCGGGCTTCGAAGCCGAGTTCCATTTCGAACTCGCTCCGGGCGTGAACCGCCAGGGACTTGCCGCCGTCATCGAGCGTCCGCAGCTCTGGGAGGTTAGCGTGAACGGACGCGCCGTATCGGCCAAGCCGAACGAGTGGTATCTGGATCGTTCCTTCGGCGTCTACGATATCGCTCCGCTGGTCGCGGAGGGCCGCAACACGATCCGGCTTGTCGCACGTCCTTTCAGCGTGCATCACGAACTCGAGCCCGTCTACGTGATCGGGGATTTCGGGGTCGAGCCGCAGGCCCGCGGTTTCCGTTTGGTCCCCGCTACTCCGTTGTCGCTGGGTTCCTGGAAAGCGCAGAATCTGCCTTTTTACTCCTTCTGGGTGTCTTACGCAAAGACGTATCGCATCACCCAGCCTGGCGGCCGCTACAAAGTGAAGCTCGGTCGCTGGCACGGGGTCCTGGCCGAGGTGCGCGTCAACGGCCGCCCCGCCGGCTTCATCGCCTGGCAACCCTACGAAGCGGACGTCACGGGCAGCGTGCAAGCGGGCGAGAACCGCATCGAGGTTGTCGTGTGCGGATCGCATAAGAACCTGCTGGGCCCGCACCACGGCAAGATCCGACCCGGCATCAGCGATCCCTGGAGCTTCCGCAACGGACCGGAGCAGCAACCGCCGGGCTCGGCGTATCACCAGCTCGATTACGGTCTCATGGAAGACTGGCAGCTCGTCGAGTTGCAACCCTGAGGCTCGGGCGGCATCCATTCGGGCGGATCGTGCGCCGATGACCCGTCGCGAAGTGAACCGTTTTCTTCTCGGCTTCGCCGCCCTCGCTCGCAAAGCTGCGGCGGAGGACGCCGAACGCATCCATCGCGAACTCCTGCTGATCGACACGCACAATGACGCACCCCTGCGCGTGATCGCCGGCGTCGACATCGGGCAGCGGTCGGCCAAAGGTCACACCGACCTGCCGCGCCTGCGCGAGGGCGGCGTGGGCGCGGTCTTCTTCGCGGCCTGGGTCTCTCCCCGTTACGTGCCGCTCAACCAAGCCGCCCGCCGCGCTCTCGAACTGATCGACGTGATCCGCCACGACATAGTCGGCCGCCACCCTGAACATTTCGAGCTGGCGCTCAGCGCGGCGGATGTGGAAGCGGCCCGTCGGCGCGGCAAAATCGCTGTGCTGATCGGCATCGAGGGCGGACACGCCATTGAAGACAGCCTGCGCGTCCTGCGGACTTTCTACGACCTCGGCGCGCGCTACATGACGCTCACGCACGTCAACACTAACAACTGGGCGGACTCTTCGGGCGATCAGAACAATCCCCGCGTCAGGCGCCATGGCGGCCTCACCGATTTCGGCCGCCAGGTGATCGCTGAGATGAATCGCCTGGGCATGATCGTCGACGTCTCACACGTCTCGGACAAGACCTTCTGGGACGTTCTGGCCGCCAGCCGCGCTCCCGTCATGGCCTCCCACTCTTGCTGCCGCGCCCTCTGCGACCACCACCGCAATCTCACCGACGAGATGATTCGCGCCCTCGCAGCCAAGGGAGGCTTGATTCAGATCAACTTCGCGCCGGAGTTCCTCACCCGGCGTCAGGATCCCCCCGCAAGCATCGAGGATGTCGTGGCGCACATCGAGCACGCCGTCCGGGTAGGCGGCGTGGAGGCGGTGGGCATCGGCAGCGACTTCGATGGGATTGACCGCACGCCGGTCGGCCTGGAGGACGTCTCGAAATTCCCCGCCCTCACTCGTGCGCTGCTGGCCCGCGGCTTCTCCGTCGAAGATCTGCGCAAGATTTACGGCGGCAACGTCCTGCGGCTGATGCAAACCGTGGAATCGCTTGCCCGACAGGCCGGGTCACGGTGAACCGCTTATTCGCCGATTAGGTGCAGCGCCACCGTGCGCGTGTGCGGCGCGGACCGGTGTTCGAACAGGTAAACACCCTGCCAGGTTCCCAGGACCGGCCGTCCGTCCGACACGGGAATCGAAAGGCTCGTGGCGGTCAGCGCGGACCGAATGTGCGCCGACATGTCGTCCGGGCCTTCGATCGTATGCTCGTACCACGAAGCCGCGTCCGGGGCCACGCGCGCGAAGAACTCCTTGAGATCCCGCACTACGTCGGGGTCGGCATTCTCCTGGACGACGAGCGAGGCCGAAGTGTGTTGGACGAAAAGCGTGAGAAGCCCCTCGCGAATCCCCTGCTTCGCCAGCCACTCTACGATGCGTCCCGTGATCTCGTAAAGTCCCTTGCCGTGCGTGCGGACGCTGATTCGATGCGACGCCTGCTTCATTCCACCGTAACGCTCTTGGCGAGATTGCGCGGCTGATCCACGTCGCAACCCCTGCGCACCGCGATGTGGTAGGCCAGAAGCTGCAGCGGGACCACCTCCAGCATGGGCAGCAGCAGTTCGGCGGCCGAGGGGATTTCGATCACGTGATCGGCCATCGCCGCAGCCTGCTGGTCACCTTCCACCACGACGGCCACGACCACGCCCTCGCGCGCCTTGACCTCCTGAATGTTCGACAGCGTCTTCTCGTACAGCAACCGGCTGGTCGGCGAAGCCGGATCCTGCGCGGCCAACACGACGACCGGCAGGTTCTCGTCGATCAGGGCGTTCGGACCGTGTTTCATCTCCCCCGCCGGATAGCCCTCGGCGTGAATGTACGAGATTTCCTTTAGCTTCAGGGCGCCTTCCAGCGCGATGGGAAAATGCACCCCGCGCCCCAGGAACAGAAAATCCGAGGCGCGAAACAGGCGCTTCGCCAGCTCTTCGTAACGGCTTTCGCAGGAGAGCACCTTCTCCAGCTTGTGGGGTATCCGCACCAGCTCCTGCACATGCCCGCGCGAGGTCTGCTCGTCCAGCACGCCGCGCACCTGGCCCAGGTACAGCGCCAGCAGGTACAGGGCGGCAAGCTGCGCCGTGAAAGTCTTCGTCGAGGCCACGCCGATCTCCGGTCCCGCGTGCGTCAACAACACGCCGGCGGCCTCGCGCGTCAACATCGAGCCGGGCACGTTGCAAATGCCCAGCGTCAGGGAACCCTTCTGCCGCGCCTCCCGCAAGGCGGCCAGGGCATCCGCGGTCTCGCCGGACTGCGACACCACGATGGTCAGCACGCTCTCGTCGACGAGCGGGTCGCGGTAGCGGAACTCGCTGCCGTAATCGACCTCCGTGGGAAGGCGCGCCAAGGCCTCGAGCATGAACTTGCCCGCCAGCGCAGCGTGCCAGCTCGAACCGCACGCCACCAAGCGCGCGGTGCGGAAGGCGCGGAGCCGTTCGCGCTCCCAGTCAATGCCGTCGAGAAACACCTGGCCGGAGTCCTGACTGACGCGGCCCACGATCGTGTCACGCACGGCCCGCGGCTGCTCGAAGATTTCCTTCAGCATGAAGTGCTTGTAGCCGCCCTTTTCAGCCAGGATGGGATCCCAGAGCACGCGCGTGACCGGCCGCTTCACGGGTCTGCCGGCGAAGTCGCTCAACTGCACGCCGTCGCGCGTGAGCACGGCCAGGTCGCCGTCGGAAAGAAACACAACGTCCCGGGTATGATTCAGCAGTGCGGGCACGTCCGAGGCCAGCAGGTACTCCCCGTCGCCCAGCCCGATCACTACCGGCGGGCCGGACCGCGCCGCCACGATCTTGTGCGGGTCGTCGGCCGCGATGGCCGCCAGCGCGAACAGCCCGCTCAGCCTCTGCACCGCCTGACGCACCGCTTCCTCGAGGCTGCCCCGGAAATGGCGCTCGATCAGATGGGCGATGACCTCGGTATCGGTCTCGGTGCCGAAGCGGTGACCCTCTGCCGCCAGCTCGGCCTTCAGCGCAAGGTAATTCTCGATGATGCCGTTGTGCACCACCACGAACCGGCCCGTGCAGTCGCGGTGCGGATGCGCATTCTCCTCGGTCGGCCGCCCGTGCGTGGCCCAGCGCGTGTGCCCGATGCCGTACGCGCCCTCCACAGGATGCAGACGAATCGCCTCCTCGAGATTGCGCAGCTTGCCCGAGGCGCGTCGCACGACCAGCCCCTCCTGCTCGTTCCAGACCGCCAGGCCGGCCGAATCGTATCCGCGGTATTCAAGACGGCGCAACCCGTCGAGCAGGACAGGCACCGCGCGGCGCGGGCCGATATAGCCCACGATGCCGCACATATGTCCCATTCTAGACGGGCCCGGCCCAGGCCATCACCGAACCGTGAACTCGTGCACCGCACGTCGCCCGCTGATCGCATCCGTTGCCGTGATGCGCCAGCGCCCTGCCGCGTCGTTCAACGCCACGCGAAACGTCTTTTCCGCGGAACCGCCGCGCGTCTCGAGGTTCTCCGAGTACTCGTGCGCTCGCCCGCCGTCGGGCCGCTCCACCCGGAATAGCACGACGGTGTCCACGCCTCGGCCGGCCTCGATCGCCACCCGGCATTTCACAGCCTCGCCCGGCCGGACCGTGCTCGGGGCCTCCACTCGGACGGAGCGGACGGGGGCGGGCAGCAGCGCGTAGAGTTTCGGCTCGGCCGTGCGGATGGTGTCGCGCAAGGTCGCGGCGCGCCCCAGCCGGCGCTTGCGCCGCACCTCGTAGATGAAATACGAATCGCCCAGGCCCACGCGGAACGCCGTTTCTCTCAATTCGGGCTCGTCGTTCTTGAGCAGGCCCAGCAGCCTGACCGCGCCCCGTCGGTAATGCACCAACAGGAAGCTTTCGAGCGGAGAGCCCTCTGCGGTGAGCACGCGAAAAGGAGCACGCAGGCCCGCCCACTCCAGGCCACGGCTCACCAACTCCTTCCAGCGGCCTTCGCGGCGGTCCCGCCGATCCTCCGTATAGGAAGACAGGAACAAGTTCAGGTACACGAGCTTCCCCGCGCCGTGCTCTCTCACCAGAACTACAGGAGCCCCCTCCAGCTCAGCCAGCGCACGCGCTCCGGCAAGCCGTAATTCCTTCTCGGGCGCGGCGGAGGCCAGCTCCTGTCGGCGGGCGGGCCGCGCCCTTACGATTCCGAACAGATCGTCCAGCGAACCCCGATCCAGCCAGCGTGCGTGACCATCCATCACGCCCGCCTGCCCGTCGGCAATCACCACGCCGCCCCCTTCCACAAACTCCCGGATCGCGCGCAACTCTCCCTCGGTCAGCGACACTGAGAAAGGAAGGATGAATGCGCGGAACTTCCGTGCTTTCAGTTCGCCCGCCTCGACCTGCTGCCGCGCGATGAAGTCGAAGCCGAAGCCGAGATCCTTCAGCAGGTTCACCCAACCGTCGCGGTTGGCTTCGAATTTGCGATAGGTCGGACCCGCGCCCTTGTTGGGATTCTCGTCCGGCCCTGTAGTGCGGCCATCCACGATCCAACTGCCGTGGATGCTCGGAAACGAGTAATGAATGGCGATGCCGTCGTTGGCGCGTTCCGCGCTGCGCAGCAGTCGTGCTACGCCGCCGTCGCGGATCTCCTCCAGCGCCGCGCGTATGCTCTCGGCGCTGGCACAGAAACGATAGTCCGGATTGAGTATGGAGTACTGCCAGAAGATGTAAGCGCCCGCGGTGAAACCGTGAAACAGACCGTTATACAGGTTATAGAGCGTCCTCCGTCCCTTCACGCCGTAGCCCGTCCCCGCCGACATGCGCAAGCCCGGGTTGAAACTGCGCAGGAATTCGAGCTGATTTCCGCCCGTGTAAGGATTCAGGTGCCCGACCACGTGATTCAGACGCGAGTAATCGCAGCCGTTGTGCGGCACTGACTCCTGGGTGCCCGAGAGCAGCACCAGGCCCTCCGGATCGTGGCGCCGCAGCAGATCGCGCACATAAGCATAATTGGCGGCGTACACCTCCTCCATGAAGGTCCGATGATCGGCCCAGGAGGAGTAATTGCCGCGCTGCTGCGCCTCTTCGGTCGTATCCGGCACGACGTCCTCCCAGCGCACGAAGGCCGTTCCCCACTGGCGGTTGAGCGCCTCCAGCGTGCCGTATTCGCGCCTGAGCCACTCCCGCATGCGCGTCATGCAGTGCGTGGAAAAACACAGGTCGAAGGCGTCGGTGTAACAGGTCAGCGAGGGTTCTTCATAAATGTAGTAACTCATCGGCGACAGCAGAACCCAGGGAGCGACCAGCTTCTCGATCTCCCGCCTTTGCTGCTCCAGATAAGCCGGGTCGCTCAGGCAGTAAAGCCGCGCAAGGTATTTCTTGTCGCGCGTCTCCCTCCAGCGCCGTTTCTGCTCGAGATAAGGCTTGCGAGCCTCGCCGTCCGGAGACTCCTGGCCTGAAATGCGGGTCTGGGCCTGCACGCCGAAATTGGCGTGCCGGGAGAGCTCCAGCGGATAGGAGGAAAGCGTGGTGACCTGCATCTGCCGCAGGCGTCGCTCGATCGTGGGCCAGAGCCCGGGCGCCGGGTCGGGGCCGAACAGGTACATGACCACGTCGAAATCATCCCAGCGTCTCGGCTGCAATACGAAAACGTCCTGCCGCCTCCGGTGCCGTTCGCGTCCGCCTTCAAGGATCTGCGCCTCAATCCATGCCAGGCGCGTCAGCACATCGTCGCTGGGAAAAGAGAACGGGACCGCTGTTGCGCCCTCCGCGGGCTGCTCTTGCCGACGCGCCAGCAGACGCCCGTAGTTGTCATAAAGGCTCAGTCGCAGAACCAGCCCGCGGCCGGCGCCCTCGAGCACGCACTTCCCGGTCACGGGATCGCCACGCCGGAAACGATCTTGGTCCGGCTGAACAGCGACGATGCGGGCCGGCAGCGAGGTCCGATATGTTTGCGTGCCCCAGTCCAGCACCTTGCCGTCCTTCGGGTCGCGGGCCAGGACGTCCACGAAGTGCAGCTCGCCCCGCGGCGCCGCGGGCAGAGCCAGGTCGGCCTTGCCGTCGGGCGCGGGCAGCGTCGTCTCCTGTTCGATTTCCCAGTGCTCGTCGCGAACCTTTACGTCAAAGACCACGGGCACGCGGCAGGCCAGCTGCACGCGGGAGGGACGCGAGGGTTCGTCGAAAGCCGAGGGCTCCAGAGCCACGGGGGATTCCTTGCGTGCCGCCCACACCACCGCGCGCGCCAACAGCGAGTACATGTATTCCCAATAACGCCAGGTAGCGCGGGCCCTCCACTGATTCGCGATCAGCGGGATCAACCCGCGCTCTTCCCAGGCTGCGGCCACCACCCGTCCCTCGCCCAGCTTCCGCACGGCGAGGATCGGTTCACCCTGCTCCGTGCGCAGGAGAACCTCGCCCCGGGCTCGGCTCTCGAAGTGCCGCATCTGCTCGTAGGGGAAAGCATCCAGGGGCACGTTGCGCGTGATGTAGTGCTCCGTCACAACCTTCCACTGACTTGCCGGGCGTCCGGGCCTGAGCAGTTCCAGCGGAGAGAGGTCTCTGAAGTCTTCGCCGGCGCCCTGCATGCCCAGCAACACCAGCCCCATCCCCTTCTCGACGCGCCGGCGGACCGCCTCCCGCACCACGCGCGGAAATTCATCCCACCGGCGCGTACCGGGGAGCACCATCACGTCGTAATGCGGCCCGTTCAGCAGGGCGTCAGCCAGGTATGTATAGGCCAGCGTGAACGGCGCCCCGTAGGAATCGCCCCGCTCGCCGTAGAAGTCGCCAAAGCCCCAGCGGTTCGTTCCCGAATTCGATCCGAGCGTGACCGCATGCAGCCGGCACTCCAGCCGCTGCGCCAGCTCGATTGCGGCGCGTCCGTGCGCCACGTCGGGCACTACGAGCACTTCCAGCGGGCCTGAGGCAAAGGGGCGCGCCCATTTCGTATGCGGCGTCTCGATGTCGAGCGAGTACGGCGCATCCATCCGACCCAGCGCCGCCAGTTCCTCGTTATACTCGGTGAGCCGGAAGCGATCGAGATAGAGGGTCGCGGGCCCCTGCACCCTGAGACTCAACCGCGAGACGCCGCGAAGATCCAGCCCGGCGAATTCGCGCAGCCGGATCTGCACGTGCTGCGCTCCGCGCCGCAGACTTGCGGCGCGCGTTGCGCGGAGATCGCCCGCCGCAAGCTCGAGCTCGACTCTGGCCGGTTGCTCCGCGTAGGCGAAGAACTGCAACGCTTCGTAGCGATGCCAGTTCGCGGGCACCCAGTCGGTTTCGACGCCGCCGCGTGCGCCCGCCGGAACAGCGACCCTCAAGGAATGGGTCTGCCAGGACGGAAAATCCGTCGAAGGCTCGACCTGTGCGGAGCCCACCGGCTTCCAGCGGGCCGCCTCCGCGACGGCTTCGAAACTGGCGAAGTTGGGGCCGGGGCGCCCGGCGGCCGGTTGCGCGGGACCTTGGAGGGCGAGCCAAAAGGCCGCCGGGATGACGGCCAGCAGGGCATAGGTTGGGGCGCGTCGCATGGCGCCCCGATTGTAACTCAGTTACGCGTTGCGTGCTCGCTCCCCAGGTTCGATGCCCAACGCGCGCATCTTGCGATAGAGATGGCTGCGCTCCAGCCCTAGCAGTTCCGCCGCTCGCGTCACGTTGCCGCCGGTCTCCTCGAGCTTCTTCAGGATGTACTCGCGCTCGGCCGCGCGCCGCACCTCCTCCAGGCTGGCGAAGCGCTCGGGCGCCCGCGCGGAAGAGCGGCGGCTCGTCGACAGCGGGATGTGGCGCGCCTCGATGCGTGTCTGCGGGTACATGATCACGATGCGTTCCATCAGATTCTTGAGTTCGCGCACGTTACCCGGCCAGGAATACTCCTGCAGGAGCCGATAGGCATCGGGCGTCAGCTCCTTGGGCTTGCGCCCGTAGGCCGTGGCGAACTGCCGGAGGAAATAATCGGCCAGCAGCGGAATGTCCTCGCGGCGCTCGCGCAGCGGCGGAACGTAAAAGGGGATGACGTTGAGCCGGTAGAAGAGGTCCTCGCGGAAATTGCCCCGTTCGATCTCCTCCTCGAGGTTCTTGTTGGTGGCTGCGATCACGCGCACATCCACCTGCACGGATTCGGAAGCGCCCACGGGCTCGAAGCGCTGCTCGTCGAGCACGCGAAGCACCTTGGCCTGCGTCTTCAGGCTCATGTCGCCGACTTCGTCCAGGAAGAGCGTCCCTCCGTCGGCGCGTTGGAACTTGCCGATCTTGTCTTCGGTGGCGCCCGTGAAAGCGCCTTTGCGGTGGCCGAACAGCTCGCTTTCGATAAGATCTTCCGGGATGGCGGCGCAATTGACCTCCACGAAGGGCTCCGAGGCCCGCGGGCTCATGGCGTGGATGGCGTGCGCCACCAACTCCTTGCCCGTCCCGCTCTCTCCGTAGATCAGCACGCGCCCGTTGGTGCCGGCCATCAGCGCGATCTGCCTGCGCAGCGCTTTCATCGGGACGCTCTCGCCGATGATGCGATACGGCTCGGCGCTTTCCCGCAGCCGTCCTACCTCCAGCGCCAGCCGCCGGTGTTCGACCGCGTTCTTGACCACCACGCAGACGCGCTGCAGGCTCAACGGCTTCTCCAGAAAATCGAAGGCGCCCATCTTGGTGGCCTTGACCGCCGTCTCGATCGTGCCGTGCCCCGAGATCATCACTACCACCGGCCGGTCAGCCTCGGGCATCTCCTGAATGCGAGCTAGCGCTTCGATGCCGTCCATGCCGGGCAGCCAGATATCCAGCAGCACGACTTCATACAGGCAGCGCCGGATCTGTTCGAGCGCTTCTTCGGCGGTGGCGACCGCTTCGATCAGGTAGCCTTCGTCCTCCAGCACGCCGCACAAGGACTCCCGGATACCCGGCTCGTCGTCCACCACGAGGACCCGCGCCCGCCTCACCGCGCGACCTCCTGCGCCGCCTTGCCGTTCTCCAGCGTCGGGATCTCCACGATGAATCGCGCACCGACCGGCTGGTTGTCTTCCACACGGATCGTTGCCTTGTGCTCGCTCAGAATCTGGCTCACGATGGCGAGCCCCAGACCCGTGCCCCGGCCCTTGGTCGAAAAGTAAGGCAGGAAGAGCTTTTCTTTGTCCTCGGGGGAAATGCCGCAGCCGGTGTCAGCCACCACCAGCTCCAGCAGCTCGGGCGACGGAGCCTGCGTGCCGACGTACAGACGCTTCACCAGGGAGTCCTGCATGGCCTCGGCCGCATTGTCCACCAGATTGACGATCACGCGCTTGAACAGCTCGCGGTCAAGGTTTGCCGGCGGCAGGTTCGGCGTCAGCTCACAATCCAGCTCGATGCCGTCCAAGCGGCCTTCAAAGACGGCCAAAGCCTCCCGCACAACCTCGTTCAGATCGGTCGGGACGAGCCGAGCCGTGGGGAAACGGGCCAGTTGCGAGAACTGGTCCACCAGGTTCTTGACCGATTCGACCTCTCGCGTGATGGTCTGAAGGCACTGCTCGGCGATGCGCCGGAACTCGGGCGGGACGTTGTGCCGCTTGAGCTGCAAGGCAACTCGCTCGGCGCTCAGTGCGATGGGCGTCAGGGGATTCTTGATCTCGTGGGCCACCCGCCGCGCCACTTCCTGCCAAGCCAGCGCCTTCTGGGCGCGCAGCAGCTCGCTGGTGTCCTCCAGCACCACCACGAAGCCTGTGCCGATCCTGTCGTCCAGGGCGGCCACCGTGGCCGAAAGCTGCCGCCGGCCATGCTCCGTCCTCAGCTCGAACTGCCGGGAGGCTTGTCCCATTCGACGCGCGCGCTTCATCATGTAGCGCAGCTCGGCGGCATCCTCCCGCGAAAACAGATCCTCGAGTCGCTGGGCCCGCGCCGTCTTTTCCTTACCGAGGATGTCCCCCAGCGCCCGATTGACACGCTGAATCCGACCGTCGGCAGATACCGAGATGACGCCGGTGGGGATGCTCTCCAGGATGGCCTCCGTGAATCGCCGGCGCTCCTCGAGCTCCCGGCTGTTGGCTTCCAGATCACGCGTCATCTCGTTGAAAGCGCGCACCAGTGTGGCCAGTTCGTCCATCGCTTTCACGTGCACCCGGTGTGCGAGGTTGCCGCGACGCACCTGGGCGGCGGCGTCGAGCAGCGCTGAAATGGGATTGGAAATCTGGCGGGCCAGAAAGAGCGCCACCCAGGTGGCCACGAAGAGAATGAACAGCGTGATGGCGGCCAGCAACGTCAGGTAGAAGCGACGCGCCTCTTTGCGACTGATCGCCAGCCGATCATACTCGCGGATGTAACTTTCGATCTCGCGCTGCCGGGCTTCCAGCCACTCCGGTCTCAAGCGGCCGGGTTGCAGCCGCTCCTGCTCGAGGGCCTTCACCACCTCCAGCAGGTTGACGCGCACGTTCTCCGCCGGGCGGCTGAACCACTTGTCCAGGTTGCGGTTGAGCACCGAGACGCTCCACAGCACCAGGAAGAAAACCGGCAGGATGCTCAGCGCCAGCGCGCCGACGACCAGTTTGGTCTTGATGCGCGAGCCTTCGCGGTTGCTCCGTCGCTCCACGTACAGGCGCGCGGCCGTGCGCACCAGCATGAAGCCGAGCGTGACCGTCAGCAGGAAAACCAGCGTGGAGATGGCCCAGTAGAGGACAGTCTGCTCGGGACTGCTGGGCGCGAAAGGTCCGAAACTGAACGACCCCTGCCAAATGAGGAGTGCTGCAGAGACCAGCAGCAGGACAAGCCCCGCAACCTGCACCGCCCGCTTGCGCATGGGAGGCCGAACCTGATCCGATTATACGGCGGGCGGCGCAGCGCGGCGTGCCCGTGCCCCGGATTCGCTTAACCGACGCCCGCTTCCACGGCCTCTTTCACGCCCAGGTGTTTAACGGCGGCCACCAGGTAGTCGCGGTTCATGCGCGCGATCACTTCCAGCTTGATACGCTTCGGACAGACGGCCTCGCACTCGCCCGCGTTCGTGCAGTGTCCGAATCCTTCCAGCGCGGCTTGCGAAACCATCTTCAGCACGCGCTGGTACCGCTCGGGCTGACCCTGCGGAAGCAGGCCTAGGTGCGAGATCTTCGCGCCCAGGAAGAGGGCAGCGGAGGCGTTGGGGCATTGCGCCACACAGGCGCCGCATCCGATGCAGGCGGCCGCGTCCATGGCTTTCTCCGCCGCCTGCTTGGGCACGGGGATGGCGTTGGCGTCCGGCGCGCTGCCCGCATTCACCGAAATGTAACCGCCCGCCGCGATGAGGCGATCGAAGGCGCTGCGGTTCACCACCAGATCGCGAATCAGGGGGAAGGCACGGGCGCGGAACGGCTCCAGCCACAGCTCGTCGCCGTCCCGGAAGTGGCGCATGTGGAGCTGGCAGACGGTGGTGCCCGGCTCCGGACCGTGCGCGCGCCCGTTGATCATGAACCCGCACATGCCGCAGATCCCCTCGCGGCAGTCGTGGTCGAAGGCGATCGGATCCTCGCCTTGCTGCACCAGCTCCTCGTTGAGCACGTCGAGCATTTCCAGAAACGACATGTGCGGATTCACGTTGTTGACTTCGTAGCGAACCATGCGGCCCGGCTCGCTTGCGTTCTTCTGTCGCCAGACGTGCAGGATGATCCTCATTTGTAGCTCCGCTCCGTGGGCTTGGCGTACTCGAAAACAAGCGGCTCCTTATGCAGGCGCGGCGGGTTGCCCACGCCCGTGAACTCCCATGCCGCCACGTAGGCGTACTCGGAGTCGTTGCGCAAGGCCTCGCCGTCCGGCGTCTGGTACTCCTCGCGGAAATGGCCGCCGCAGGACTCGTTGCGGTGCAAGGCGTCGTAACAGATCAGCTCGGCCAGCTCCATGAAATCGGCCACGCGCAGGGCGCGCTCCAACGACTGGTTGAACTCCTCACCCGTGCCCGGCACGATCACGTTCTGCCAGAACTCCTCCCGCAGCTCGGGAATCTTCTTCAGCGCATACTGAAGGCCCTGCGCATTACGCGCCATCCCGCAGTACTCCCACAACAGCTTGCCCAGCTCGCGGTGCAGCGAGTCCACCGTGCGCCGCCCGCGAACGGAAAGCAGCCGCCGGATCCTTTCCGCCACCTCGCGCTCGGCATCGCGAAACTCGGTCTGCTCGGTGGAAACCTTCTCCAGCTTGGTCGAAGCCAGGTAGTCGCCCACCGTGTAGGGCACGATGAAGTAGCCGTCCGCCAGACCCTGCATGAGCGCGCTGGCGCCCAGCCGGTTGGCCCCGTGGTCCGAGAAGTTGGCCTCTCCGATCACGAACAGACCCGGGATGGTGGACATCAGGTTGTAATCCACCCACAGGCCGCCCATCGTGTAGTGGATGGCGGGATAGATCCGCATGGGGACCTTGTAAGGATCCTCGCCCGTCAGCCGCTCGTACATCTCGAAGAGGTTGCCGTATCGCTCCCGGATGACGTTCACGCCCAACCTTTGGATGGCGTCGCGGAAGTCCAGGTAAACACCGTAGCCCGTGGGGCCTACCCCGCGACCCTCGTCGCAGACTCGCTTGGCCGCCCGGGAGGCGATGTCGCGCGGCACAAGGTTCCCGTAGGCGGGATACATGCGCTCCAGATAGTAGTCGCGCTCCTCTTCAGGGATCTGGTTGGGAGGTCGGGTGTCACCCTTCTTCAGCGGCACCCAGATCCGGCCGTCGTTGCGCAGCGATTCGCTCATCAAGGTCAGCTTGGACTGGTACTCGCCGGTCACCGGGATGCAGGTGGGGTGGATCTGCGTGAAGCAAGGGTTGGCGAAGAACGCTCCCTTACGGTAGGCGCGCCAGATGGCCGTGGCGTTCGCCCCCTTGGCCATGGTGGAAAGGTAATAGACGTTGCCGTAGCCTCCCGTGGCCAGCACCACCGCATCGGCGGCATGCGACTCGATCTTGCCGTCGATGAGATTCCGCGTCACGATGCCCCGCGCGCGACCGTTGACCAGAACCAGCTCCAGCATCTCGTGCCGGGGGAACATGGTGAGGCGACCCGCGGCGATTTGTCGCTGCATCGCCTGGTAAGCCCCCAGCAGGAGCTGCTGGCCGGTCTGGCCGCGGGCGTAGAAGGTGCGCGAGACCAAAGCGCCGCCGAATGAACGGTTGGCCAGCACGCCCCCGTATTCGCGGGCGAACGGAATGCCTTGCGCGACGCAGTGGTCGATGATGTCCACGCTCAATTGCGCCAGCCGGTAGACGTTGGATTCCCGCGAGCGGAAGTCCCCGCCTTTGATCGTGTCGTAGAACAGCCGATAAACGCTGTCGCCGTCGTTCTGGTAATTCTTGGCCGCGTTGATGCCGCCCTGCGCCGCGATCGAGTGAGCACGGCGGGGCGAATCCTGGTAGCAGTAACACTTGACGTTATAGCCGAGTTCGGCCAGCGTGGCTGAAGCCGACGCTCCGGCCAGCCCGCTGCCCACCACGATGATGGTGTACTTGCGCTTGTTGGCCGGGCTGACCAGCTTCAGCTCGAACTTGTGCCGATCCCAGCGCGTCTCGATCGGTCCCGAGGGGCACTTCGAGTCCAGTTCCATTAGTTCACACCTCCGCCGATCAGACCGGTGAGCACCGCCACCGGGATGGAGAGATAGCCCAAAGCCGTGAGCAATCCCACCGCGTGCGAGATTCGCTCCAGCGTGGGGCGATAGCGCTCGTCATCCAGACCCAGTGTGTGCAGCATGCTCCACAGGCCGTGCCAGACGTGCACGCCCACCAGCGAAACGGCCACCATGTACGCCAGCGAAACGTACCAGATCCGGAAGCCGCGCACCACGTTGTCATACACGTTAAGCGGCTCGAAGGGCAGGCCGGCCTGCCCCGTCGTCAGGTGCAGCACGTGGAAGATGACGAAGGCGGCGATCAGGGGCCCGCTCAGGATCATGGTGCGAGCAGCGTAGGCCGAGGGCACGTCGACTTTCTTGAGGTAACGGACCGGGCGCGCCCTTCGCTTCGCCAGCCACAACTGCACAGTGAAAACGATGTGTAAACCCACCGCCACCAGCAACACAAGCCGCGCCGCCCAGAGCAGGGGGCCCGAGCTGTGCAGCAGCTCGGCGTAAGCGTTGATGCGCTCTCGGCCGAGGAAGATCTGGAGATTGCCCAACATGTGGGCCACCACGTAGCCGATGAGCACCAGCCCCGTCACCGCCACGATGGCCTTCTTGCCCGCCGGAACTTCGTAGAAGGCGATCCTTTCGTCAACCTTTGTGATGATTGCAGCACTCATGTTCCATCCCTGTGCCGGCCGCGGGAGACCGCCATTATATAACCGGTCAGGCCGGCGTTGTGTCCGGCGGCGGCCGCCGTCATTGCGACTGCGGAGGGCCCCGCGTTACCGTAATGAAGTGGGATCGTGGCGTCGTGGCTTGCTCATGGTATTCACGGGAGACGGCAAGGGCAAGACCACGGCCGCCATGGGCAGCGCTCTGCGCGCCATCGGCCACGGAATGAAGGTGCTCATGATTCAGTTCATCAAGGGAACCTGGCATTACGGAGAGCTGGACGCCGCGCGGATGTTGGGCGGCGCGCTGGAGATTCGGCCCATGGGCCGCGGCTTTCTCAAGCCCGACGCCGAACAGCCCGATCCCAAACACTTGGAGGCGGCCCGACAGGCCTGGCAGGCGGCGCGCGCCGCGATCGAATCCGGCGCCTATGATATGGTGATCCTGGACGAAATCAACAACGCCGTGGATTACGGGCTGCTGCAGATCGAGGAGGTGCTGGAGGGCCTGCGCCGGCGGCCTCCGCAAGTGCATGTCATCTGCACGGGGCGCAACGCGCACCCGCGCCTGATCGAGGAGGCCGATCTGGTCAGCGAAGTTCGCGCCATCAAGCATCCCTTCGACAAAGGCATCCGTGCGCAGCGCGGCATCGAATACTGAGTCATGCCCTGGTTCACACGACCCAAACCGAAAACCGAAACCCCGCCTGCCCAGGGGGAGCGCCGCGTCCGCACCGAAGGGCTATGGCTGAAGTGCGAGGGCTGCCGGCAGATCATCTGGCGAAAAGCCTTGGAGCAGAACCTCCACGTCTGCCCCAAGTGCGGCTATCACTTCAAAATCGACGCGGTGACGCGCCTGCGCCAACTGCTCGACGGCGACTGGGAGACCTACGACGACTCGATGGTCTCGACCGACCCGTTGGAATTCGTGGACGCCAAGCCGTACAAAGAGCGGCTGGCCGCCATGCGCCAAGCCACGAATCTGAATGATGCCGTCATCTCGGCCGGCGGCACCTTGAACGGACGCCCCGTTTACATCTGCGTGCTCGAGCTCAAGTTCATCGGCGGCAGCATGGGCGCGGTCGTAGGCGAGAAGATCACGCGCGCCATCGAACGTGCCATGGCACGCCGCATCCCCCTCATCATCGTTTCGGCTTCCGGCGGCGCGCGCATGCAGGAGGGCGCCGTCAGCCTGATGCAGATGGCCAAGATTTCCGCCGCCCTGATGCGGCTGGACGAAGCTCGCGTCCCTTACATCAGCGTGCTGACGGACCCCACCACCGGCGGCGTCACCGCCAGTTTCGCCATGCTGGGCGACCTCAACATAGCCGAGCCGGGCGCGTTGATCGGATTCGCGGGCCCGCGCGTCATCGAGCAGACCATTCGCCAAAAGCTCCCGGAAGGCTTCCAGCGCAGCGAGTTCCTGCTCAAGAACGGCATGCTGGATGCCGTCGTGCCTCGCCCCCAACTGAAGCAGTTCATCTCGAAAGCCCTGGACTTCTTCTGCGGCCCCGTGGCGGCCTGAGCGCGGCGCCTCCCGCCGGCTGCGCTATGCTGGACCTCCATGGGGCGGAAGCCGCTCCTTCTCCTTGCTTTCCTGCCCGTCCTGATCGCACCAAGCCGCCGACCTGCGGTGGCCGTCGGCCGCATCAGTCACGAGTCGAATTCGTTCAATCCCGCCCGAACCACTTTGGCGGACTTCGATCGTCGCACGCCCGGACTGGCGGACCTCGAGAGGCTCGCCGAAGGCCACGACACCCTGGCGGGCATCGTCTCTGGCGCTGGGAAGTACGGCCTCGAACTGTATCCCACCCTGCTGGCCGCCGCGACGCCCAAGGGACCGGTCGCCACTGAGGCCTTCGAGGCCCTCGTGGAAGATATGGTTCGGCGCATGCGCCAGGCGCCCCGGCTGGACGGCGTCATACTCGACCTGCACGGCGCCATGGTGAGCGAGGCCTATCCGCACGCCGACGCCGAGATCGTGCGGCGGGTGCGGGACGCGGTGGGGCCCAAGCTCCCCATCGTCGTAATCCACGACTTCCACGCAAACATTTCCGAAGAAATTGTTCGATTGTGCGACGTGTTGCTCACTTACAAAGAAAACCCGCACATCGACACCCGCGAGCGCGGCGAGCAGGCGGCGCGCATCATGGCCGCCCTCGCGACCGGTCGCGTTCGCCCGGTGCAGGCGCTCGTCAAGCCGCCGATGATTTACAACATCGTGTTCCAGAACACGCGCCGTCCGCCCCTGGCCCCCGTCGTCGAAGAGACCCGCCGACTGGAGCAGGACCCCAGGATCCTCGCCGCCAGCGTTGCCGGCGGCTACCAGTACGCCGACGTAGAGGCCATGGGGCCCTCGGTCGTTGTAGCTACCGACGGCGACCCCGACCTGGCACGGCGCGAAGCTCAACGCCTGGCCGATATGCTGTGGGAGACGCGCAAGCAACTGACGCTCAAGCTCCCCGACGCAGCGCAGGCCGTACGCCAGGCCATCGAGGCCGAAGCCGGGCCGGTGGTCCTGATGGATCTCGGGGACAATGTGGGCGGCGGCTCGGCAGGCGACAGCACCTTCCTGCTCGCCGAACTCCTCAAGCAGCGGGCCCGCGGCTGGGTCGTGACCATCTTCGATCCCGAAGCCGTCCAGGAGGCCGTGCGCCGCACCGTCAACGGTTCTTTCGACTTCGCCGTCGGCGGTAAAACCGACCGATTCCACGGAGATCCGGTCCGCGTGCAAGGGCGCGTCCGCTCCCTGCACGACGGCTTTTATTTCGAACCCGAAGCCCGGCACGGCGGCCAGCGCTACTTCTCGCAGGGCCTGACGGCGGTGATCGCCGTCGAAGAATCCCGGCCCGAGCAACCGAGCCTGCTCGTGCTCACCAGCCGGCGCACCAGCCCCAACAGCCTGCACCAACTGATCAGCCTCGGCATTTACCCGGAACGACAGCGCATTCTAGCGGTCAAGGGCGCGATTGCCCCACGCGCCGCCTACGAGCCGATCGCGCGGCGCATCATCGAAGTAGACACGCCCGGCCTGACCGCGGTCAATCCCGCGCGCTTTCGATATACCCGCGTGCGGCGGCCGCTGTTCGGCCTGCAGTGAACGCCGTGCCGTCCAGACGCCATTTCCTTCTCGCAGCTTCGGCCGCAGTCGCCGCCGCGCCGCGCCCGAAGGTCGCCGCCGTCGTCACCGAGTACCGTCGGCTCTCCCACGCCGATGTGATTGTAGGAAGAATCCTGGCAGGCTACTACCCCAACGGCGTCCGCCAGGAACCCCGCACGCAAATCGTCTCGATGTACACGGACCAGCTTCCCGCCGACGACATGAGCCGCGAGCTGGCCGCGCGGCACGGCTTCACCATCTTCCCCAGCGTCGAAGAAGCGCTGACCCTCGGCGGCGCACGCCTGGCCGTGGATGCCGTTTTGCTGATCGGCGAGCACGGCCACTACCCGGTGAATGCGCGCGGCCAGAAGCTTTATCCACGCTACGAGCTGTTCGAGCGCATCGTAGAGGTCTTTCGTCGCAGCGGCCGCACAGCCCCCGTGTTCTGCGACAAGCACCTTTCGTATTCGTGGGAGAAGGCGCTTCGCATGTACCGGTGGTCGCGCGAGCTAGGCTTCCCCCTGATGGCCGGGTCCTCCATTCCGGTCACCGTGCGCGTGCCCAGGCTCGAGCTTCCTTACGGCTGTCGCATCGAACACGCCGTCGCAGCCGGTTACGGAGACTTCGACGCTTACGGCTTCCACACGCTGGAGGCGCTCCAGTCGATGATCGAACGGCGACGCGGCGGAGAGACGGGCGTGGCGGCCGTCGAATGGCTGGAAGGCGAGGCCGTCTGGAAATGGCGCGATGGTCCGGGACGCTGGAGCGCGCCGCTATTGGAGGCCGCGCTGGCCGCCAGCCCGACCGTGAAGCCGGGTGCGCCGGAGGATAACTGCCGGGAGCCTGTTCTGTTCCTCGTGCACCACCGCGACGGCTTGCGCACAGCGACCTACATGCTCAACGGTCACCATGCGGGATGGGTGTTCGCCGCGAAGCTCGCAGGAGAGTCGCGACCCTTAGCGACCCACTTCGGCCCCTTCCGGTCGGGCCGCCACTTGCCTCATTTCGACGGCCTGGTCCGGTGCATCGAAGAGTTCTTCGTGACGCGGCGGCCGGTCTACCCGGTCGAACGCACCCTACTGGTGAGCGGCGTGCTCGACTTCCTGTTCGAGTCGCGCGAGCAGCGCCACCGCATCGAGACGCCCGAACTGACGGTCCGGTATCGTTCACCGCGCCGCTGCTGGTTCCAGCACGCCTGACGGCCTTAGATTCCCGACACGGGCCGCGCGACGCGAGCCGGCGCATCGCTCGCGGAGACCGGGAACGCCGCCCGAACCTGAGCCAGGATCGCGGCTCGCCCCGTGCGCGGGCTGCGTTCGCCTTGCTGCCTGACGAGCGTCTCGACCTCGTCGCGCGAAGGCAAAGCTCAAGTGAAGCGCGACCTCGCCTTATTGCTTGATGATCGTTCCGTCACGGCGGCGGATTTCGCCCCAGCCGCCGTTCAGGCGCTTACGTTCGCCGGTTTCGAAACTGCCGAAGGGATACTTCGCCGCCGCCTTCTCGTCCACCTCGATGCCCCATCCGGGTGCTTCGTTCGCATAGAGGTAGCCGTTCTTCATTTCAGGGCAGCCGTGGAAAACCTCGCGCACGCGTTCGTTGAAAGGCGAGTACTCCTGGATGCCGAAGTTCCAGCAGGCCAGATCGAGCGCGATGTTGCAGGCATGGCCGATGGGCGATACGTCGCCCGGCCCGTGCCACGCGGTCTTGACGCCGTAGATCTCGGCGTGGGCCGCCATCTTGCGGCACGGCGTGAGGCCGCCCGCCTGCGAGACGTGCACGCGAATGTAATCGATCAGTCGCTCGGCGATGAGCGGCGTCCATTCGTGGGGACTGTTGAAGAGCTCGCCCATGGCGATGGGAGTCGAGCTCTGCTGGCGCAGGATGCGGAACCACCCGATGTCCTCGGGCGAGAGCGGATCCTCGAGGAAGAAAAGGCGGAACCGCTCGCAATCGCGGACGAACTGAAGCGCCTGCGTGGGCGAGATGCGCTCGTGCACGTCGTGCAGCAGCTCGACTTCGTCGCCCAGCTCCTTGCGGCACTCTTCCAGCAGGCGCAGCGTGCGCCGGATGTAAACGGCCGGCTCGAAAACCGGACCCGAATGCAGCGCTTCCACGCGCGCTTCGCCGCGACCCGCCCCGTAGGCCGCCATGCCCGGGATCCCCACCTGCACGCGGATGTGACGGAACCCCTGCGCCATCAGCTTTCGCGCGTTCTCGATGACCTGCGGGATCTCGGCGCCCGAGGCGTGCGCGTAGCAATCGACCGCCTCACGGCATTTGCCGCCGAGCAACTGATAGACGGGCATGCCCGCCTGCCGCCCTTTGATGTCCCAGAGCGCCATGTCCACGCCGCTCAGAGCGTTGTTCAGCACCGGTCCGTTGCGCCAGTAAGAGGAGTTGTAACAGGCATGCCAAGTGTCCTCGATGCGATCGGCCGGTTTGCCGATGAGGAACGGTTTCAGGTAACGCTCCACGGCAGCCACCACCAGATCGGCGCGCTGCGTGAAGGTTGCGCATCCGTATCCGTACAAACCGTCCTGGTCCGTAAGGATCTTGACCACCACGAGTCGCAGTCCCGCGGGAGCGGTCGCGATGACCTGTACGTCACGGATCCGCGGCGAGGGCATGCCGCGTGTGGCTCGCTCGACGCGTTCCTGAGCCGCGAGCTGCCGCGCCGCCAGGCCCGCGCCTACGGCGGCGCCGAGAATTTCTCTCCGTTTCATGACGCCTCCTTTCCCCTGTCTTCCAGCAGGCGCCGAAGATTCCCGAGCTCTTTCTCCAGCCGCCGCTCGCGGCCGGCCAGAACGGCCACATAGCTGGCCAGGATCAGCCAGACGGCCAGGAACCCGTAGAACATGTAAAGGAAGTTGCGCTCGTCCATTCGGTCCTCCTCAAAGCGAGTGCGCCAGGCGCCGGAGCGCCTCGATCTCGCGCTGCTGCCTTTCTTGGCGAATCCGGATCGCTGCCATGGCCACGCCCAACAGCAAGAGCGGGGCCCAATTCAGAAAGAGCATCTGCCAGTAAGCGGGATCCATCGAGCCGCCGCCCCAGACGACCGGTTGCGGGTGCTGCGTACGCCACCAGCGGATGGAAAAGAACACGATGGGAACGTCCACAACGGCGACAATGGAGAAAACGGCCGCGATGCGCGCGCGTTGGCCCGGCTCCTCGACCGCGTGCCGCAGCATCAGGTAGCCCGCGTACAGCAACCAGCAGACCAGCATCGAGGTCAGGCGCGCGTCCCAGGTCCACCAGATGCCCCAAATGATGCGCGCCCAGATCATACCACTGACGAGATTCGCGGCGGCGAAGGCGAGCCCCACCTCGGTGACGGCCACCGCGAACGCATCGTAGCGAAGATCGCGGCGCGTCAGATAGAGCGCACTGGCGACGGCCGCCGCCACGAAAGCGGCAAAGGCGGTCCACGCGGCGGGCACGTGGAAGAAAATGATGCGGAAGATGGGACCCTGGGAAGCCTCGTCCGGCAGTTCGAGCAGCATCACGTACAGGTTCCGCGCCAGCAACACGGCCGCGACGAGGCAGCAAGCCAGCACGAGCTTCGTTCGCACGCTTTACCTCCCCGTTTCAGGCCACCAGCGCCGCCTCGGAAAGCGCCAGCGCCAGGGCCGTGAAGATCACGTCGAAACCCACCAAGAGGCGCAACCACACCTCCGTTCCCGCGCCCGGCGCCTCGCCCATGGCGAGGGGGCCGGTGAGCTGGATGGCGCCGAGCAGAGCCGGGATCAGCACAGGATACACCAGCAGGGGCAGCATGAGCTCGCGCAGCCGCAGGTTCACCGTCAACGCGCTGAAGAGCGTCCCCACCACGCTGAGCGCCCAAGTGCCCAACGCCACCACACCCACAAGGGCGCCCAACCGCCGCGTCCAGGCGGCGTTGTAAAACACGCCGAACACGACCAGACTCGCCAGTTGCACCACCATCAACAGCACCCAGTTGGCGGCAACTTTACCGAGGTAGAGCGCGGCCGGGGAGACCGGGGAGGCCACCAGGGCGTCGAGGCAGTCGTTCGCCAGCTCGCGCGCGAAGCTGCGGTTGAGGATCAGCGCTCCTGCGAACGCAAACACCAACCATAACAGCCCACCCGCCAGCGCACGCGTCTCCTCCACCGTGGGGTCGAAAGCGAAACTGAACAGCAGCAGGATGACCACCGAGAAAGCCAGCGACGCATTCAGGGCGTCTTTAGTGCGCAACTCCGAACGCAGGTCCTTGCCGGCGACGACGAGGGCTCCGCGCCACCAACCGGGAACCGCGAGGGATGATTTTCGCCGCGCGCCGACTCGGGCTTCCGCCTGCGCCATCAGCCTGCCTCGCCGAACTCGCGATACAGCCGGCCCGGATCCTCCAGCATCTGGCGGCTGCGTTCTCCGAAGAAGGCGAGCCGCCCGCGGACCAGCAACGCTACATGCGTGGCCGGTTCCAGCGCCTCGCGCAACTGGTGCGTGGAGAGCACGATCGTGCGCCCTTCGGTCACGGCATCGCGGAGCAGGCCCTGGAGAGTCTCTACGGCGCGGTCGTCCAGCGCCGTAAAGGGCTCGTCCAGCAGCACCACCTCCGGCTCGTGCAGGAAAGCACGCGCTACGGCAAGCCGCTGCCGCATGCCGCGCGAGAACTCGCGCACGAGACTGTAGGCGGACGCCCCCAGCCCGACCCTTTCCAACCACTGCCGGGCGCGCCCGAAAGCATCATCCAATCCATAGAGGCGCGCAAACAGCACGAGATTCTCGATCGCCGATAGCTCATCATAGAGGGCGATGCCGTGACCCAGTACGCCCATGCGCGCGCGAACCGCGCGATCGCGTGGATCGGCGCCCAACACGCGCACCGCCCCCCGGCCGGCTCGCATCAGGCCGGCCAAAATGCGCAGCAGCGTTGTCTTGCCTGCGCCGTTGCGCCCCAGCAGGGCCAGGCAGGCGCCTTGGGGCACGGTTAGGTGGAGCCGGCGAAGGGCCGGGAAATCGCCGTAGAACTTCCATACGTCCTCGAGCTCGAGGGCGTTCATCGGCGGGAAGTCCTGACCGCGTCCGGTGCCCGACCCGGGGCGCGGTAGAGTAGCAGAAATCCCAGGGCAAGGGCGGCAAGCGACGGACCCAACACCCACCACAAGCGGTCGTAGAGCGCGGGCGGGATCTGATCGAGCGACGGCCCGCCCGCATCCTCCGCTGCCTGCAGCAGACCGCGGCCGGCGAGCGTCACGGCAAACTGTTTGCGCCCGCGGACCTCGTAAATCATGGCGCGACCCGAGGGATCGGGCCCGACCACCTCGACGCCCTCGCCTTCCAGAGTCACGCCCGCCGGCACCACCAAGCGCGTCGGCGCCTCGGGGTAGAGCATCCGCGACGCGAATTGCGACTGCGGCGGCAGGCTGTAGCTGACGTCGAAGCGCGTCTCGCCGGGCTTGATGGGAAAACGAATGCGATGGGTCCCGTCCGCGTCCGCTTCCACAGGTCGCGGGATCGGCATCCCGCCGGGCGCCGTCACCGTCACCGAAACCTCGCCCATCAGCTCTGCCGGCGTCCAGAAACGCAGAGTCGGCGATTGCGCATCGTAGAGGGTGCGATCGGCGTCATTCCGAAACAGCCAAGTCTCGTTGACGCGCAGCTCGTCCGCCAGCGGCTCCAGGAACACGATGCGCTGCGCCGGGCGCGGCGTCGGCTTGCGCGCGACCTCGTAAACGGCAAGCTCGACTTCCCCCGCCGTCTCCGCCGGCGCAACCATGCGATTGTACGTCACGCCGTCGAGCTGAGCCTCGACCAAATAATGCACAGCCTGCGCGGTCTTGCTGAAGGTGAAGCGTCCCTGCGCATCCGTTATCGCGGTCTCGAGCTCCTGCATGCCGGCGGCGCCCATACTCATCAGGCGCACCGCAACTCCGGGCGCGGGCTTCCCGCTCGTGCGGTTCACGACAACGCCGCGCACGGCTGCGGCAGCCGCGCAGGCGAGCAAGCACAGCGACAGCACCGCCTTCCTCATGACGTCTCCCCACTCAGAGGCCTGCCGCATTCCCCGCAGAATTTCATGGGCCGGCTGAAATGCGCTCCGCAACCGGGGCACACCACACCTTCGGGCATCGCGGACACAGCCGGCACCGGCGCCGAAGCCTCGGGCGCTGCGGCAGACGCCTTCCCCACAAGCCGCTCCAGTTCCGCGTTGACCGCGGCCAGTTCGCGCTGCAACTCCTCCCGCGTCGCTCGGTAATCCGGCTCGGAAAGCTTGCCGGTGCGGAACTCGAAGACCAGGTCACGAAGACTTTCGTAGATAGCGGCCTTGCGCTCCTCGAGCCGGCGCGCAGGGGAGGGAGGCTCCGCGGAGACGGGACCCGCTTCCGGCGGCACGTTGAGCGTGAACCAGAGCACGCCCACCGCGAGCAACACCGCGGCCGCAATCAGCAAACCATCCACCTCCGAACCGCCTCAGCTTCGCGCCGCCGCCACGTAGCGCTCCTCGAACTCGTCACGCTCCAACCGGCGCCCGGCCGCCTCGCGCGTCCTCGAGGGGACCAGACAGATCAAACCGCCGGCCACCAGCACGGCGAAGCCGATCCAGATCCATGTCACCAGCGGGAAGACATAGGCCTGAATAACGGCGCGGCGGTTGTCTTCGCTGAGACCGGCGAAGTTCAGATACAAATCTTCGTGCAGGTGGCGGCGGATGGCCACTTCCGAGGTCGCCTGCCGGCTGGCCTTGTAAAAGCGCCGCTCCGGCTCCAACACGGCGATCTTGCGGCCGCCGCGAAACACTTCGATGACCGCATGGTCCCAGCTGTAGTTGGGATTCTCGCCTTCGCGCAGGTCGACCAGTCGCAGCTCGTAGCTGCCGATGCTCGCTTTCGCGCCCACCGCCAGCTCGTGAGTTTCGTGCCGGTTGAAGGCCGAGCCCGCGAATCCTACGAACATGAGCACGACGCCCATATGTACGACGTAGCCGCCGTAGCGCCTGGTGTTGCGGAGCGTCAGCTCGACCGCCGCGGCCAGCGGATTCATGCCGGTTCGGGCGCGCACGGCGCGCGCGCCGCGATAGAACTCCGCTACGATCGTCCAGGCCACGAACAACGCCAGCCCGAAGGCCACGAGGGCGTAGGGATGACGCACGCCCGCCGCCGCGAGCGCCGCCGTCAGGACGAGGCCCGCGATCGCAGGGCGGAGAAAGTTTCTCTTCAACGCGAGCAGCGACGTGCGTCGCCAAGCGAGCAGAGGTCCGACGCCCGTGAGGAACAGCAGCAGGAGGCCGAGCGGCACGTTGACGCGGTTGAAAAAGGGCGCATCCACGCTGATCTTCTCACCGGTAATCGCCTCCGAGAGCAACGGGAAAAGCGTGCCCCACAGTACGGCGAAGCAGGCCGCTACGAAGATCAGATTGTTGAAAAGGAAACTCGACTCGCGCGAGACGAGACTTTCCAACCGAGCACGGCTGCGCAGGTAATCCAAACGGCTGACGATGAGCCAGACGGTCGCCGCCAGGGCCGTCAGGAGAAAGCCCGTGAACCATGCGCCGATGGGCGATTGCGCGAAGGCATGCACGGAGCTGACCACGCCCGAGCGCGTCAGGAGCGTGCCCAGAATGCTCAGCAAGAAGGTCGCCGAGACCAGTGACACGTTCCAGACCTTCATCATGCCCTTCTTCTCCTGCATCATGACGGAATGCAGGAAAGCGGTCGCAGTCAGCCAGGGCAACAGCGAGGCGTTTTCGACCGGATCCCAAGCCCAGTAGCCTCCCCATCCCAGCACCGCGTAAGCCCAGCCGGCGCCCAGCAGGATGCCGATGCTTTGGAACAGCCAGGTGAGCAGCGCCCACCGACGCGTCGTGCGGACCCAGCTTTCGTCGGGGGTGCGCCGGATCAGAGAGGCCATGGCGAAAGCGTACGGCACCGTGAAACCGACGTAGCCCAGGTACAGCGTGGGGGGGTGCGCCGCCATCGCCCAGTACTGCAACAGGGGATTCAAGCCGTTGCCGTCCGGGACCGCGGTCACCGACCGCCCCACCGCCAGCACGCGGAAGGGGCTGGCGACGAAAGCGTTCAGGATGAGGAAAAAGCACTGCGTAGCGGAGATGATTGCCGTCACGTAGGGCATCAGATCGGGGCGCCTGCGCCGCTGCGTCAGCACCACGATGACGGCGTAGCCGGCCAGCAACCAACTCCAGAACAGTAGCGAGCCTTCCTGCCCGCCCCACCAGGCGGCGAACTTATACAGTGTGGGCATCGCCCGATCGGTATGGGCAGCCACATAAGCTAGGCGGAAATCGCCGCTCATGAGCGCAGCGACGAGGACGGCCGATGCGACGGTCAACAAAAACCAGACGGCGTACACCGCGCGCTCGCCGCTCGCCACCAGATACGGGCGGCCCCTCGCCCCGCCCACTGCCGAGGCCACGATCGCGTACGCGGAAAGACAAAAAGCCAGCACTACGGCCAGCGCACCCAGGTTCTCCATAACGCGGATCCTACAGGCCGGCCTGATTCAATGGGGCGGCGGGTCGGCCCGCGCGGCCGCCGGGCTTGGCTTCGTACTTGGAGGCGCACTTGGCCTGGATGCGGGAGGCTTGGAAAGTCCCGTCTGCACCCATCCGGCCGTCGGCTACCGCCTGGGCGCCGCCGCGGAACGTATCCGGCAGCGGATCGCTTCCGCGGTAAACGACGGGCAGCCTGAGATCGTTCTGCCGAAGAACGAAGCGCACTTCGGCGCCCGCCCGCCGGATGGAGCCTTCTTCGACGTCCCCGGCCACGCGCAGCCTTTTGCCCAGCGCCGCCTGCCCCATCTGGTTCAGCTCGGCCACCGTCTTGTAATACGTTTTCGCCTCACTGACGCCGCTGGCAGCGAGCCAGACGAGCGTGCCCAGCAAAATGGTGATCAGCGCGGCAAACTTGCCGTAGCGTTTCATGGCGGCTCTTTTCACAGTATAACTGCCCGAAGCGCAGGACCGCCCCGCCGGCGCCGATGATCCGACGCCCGACTCCCGCTTTTCAGATATCCCACTCGGGCTGCCAGAGCGCCCGCCGCTGCTCGCGGTAAGCGATGTTGACGAGGTGGCAGGCCACCGAAGAATAGTGCCCCTCGACCTCGTCACAGTTCGGGCGCTTGCGCGTCCGCATGCATTCGAGCCAGTTCGCCATGTGGCTGGTTTCGGGCGAACCGGGCGCGCGAATCTCTCCCAGATTGGCATGCGCTTCGGCGGGCAGGAATTCGTAGCCGCGCCGGAAGATGGAAAGGCGCCCGCCGGAGCCGAGGAAGACTATGTCGGCGGCGCCCTTGGGAATGAGGTCGGTCAGCGAGGCCTCGAAGGTGACCGTCAGCTTCTCCGGGTACTCGAGGATGGCGTTGATGTTGTCGGGTGTGTCGCGACCGTCGTCGTAGCGATAGATGCCTCCCATGGCGACCGCAGCCAGGGGTCGTCGGATGTTCAAGAACCAGTGCACGACGTCCACCATGTGGACGAACAGACCGCCGGTCTGCCCGCCGGTGGAGAAGTCCCAGTAGGCAAAGCGATTGAAGTACCGCTTGGGATCCCAGGGAATCTTGGGCAGCCAGCCCAGGCAGGCATCCCAGTCCAGACCCTCGGGCTTGCGCTCCATGCCGGGCGGAACGGGCGTCAGGTAGCCACGGTTGCCGTTCCAGATGGTGCGCACCATGTTGACCTGGCCGATGAGGCCGCTGTCGAAAAAGCGTTCCTTGGCCTCGATGAAATGGGCCATGGAGCGTTGCTGAGTGCCGACCTGGACGATGCGCTTGTTCTCGCGCGCTGCCCGCACGACTTGGTGCCCCTGCATGGGCAGGGAGGTCATGGGCTTCTCCACGTAGACGTCTTTGCCGGTGCGACAGGCGTCGGCGGTGATCTGCGCGTGCAGATGATCGAAGGTGGCCACGATCACGCCGTCGATGTCTTTGTGATCGAGCAAGCGCCTGTAATCACCGTAGGACGCCACGTTTCCGCCCGCGATCTGGGCCGCCTGGTTGCGCCGCACGTCCCAGGCGTCACAGACGGCAACCCACTGGATGCCGCCCACCTGGTTGGCCACTTTCATCAGGTGTTGGCCTCGGCTGCCGGTGCCGATGATGCCGAGGCGAATCCGGTCGCCCGCACCCATGACGCGGCTCGCCGAGAGCGCCGTGGCTGCGCCGAGGAAAACGCGTCGCGACGTCATAACTCTTCTCCGGGTTGCACCATACCATAAAGCGCGACCCGCGCGGTCCTCAGTCCAGCAGGCGCGCTGCGGCCTCGTCCAGGAACCAGCAGACGCTGCGGCCGTGGTGCGAATCCATCTGCGCAGGCAGACGCCGGGGATCGTAGGGATCGCAAAAAACGGCGCGGACCGCTTCTGCCTTGGCGGCGCCCGCCACCAAAAAGACCGTGTGGCCCGCGGCCAACAGAACGCCCGGTAGCAGCGTGACGCGCCACTGCGCAAGCGATTCCAGGAAAACGGCCGCCGCGATGCCTTGACGGTCATCGATCAGCGGATCGCCGGGAAACAGTCCGGCGGTGCTGCCTTCCGCTCCCAAATTTCGATGAATCACGTCGAATCGCGGCGGCGGGCCGCTCTCTGATCCGAAGAAATCGCGGATCTCCTGCTCGTAGCGGGCCGCGGCCGCATCCGGGGCGAGCTCCGCATGGATGCGGTGCACATTGCGCGCCGGCACGCGCGCGGGACCCAGGAAGCGCTCCGCCGCAAGTCGGTAGCAGTCGCCGGGCTCGCGGCGGCCGCCCACACGTTCCTCGACCCAGAACAGGTGCACCTGATGCCACGGAAAACGGCTGCGTGCGAGCGCCTCCAGCAACAGCGGCGCTTCCTCACCGTCGGAGAGAGCCAGCGTAGCCACCGCGCGGCCGGCCAATGCATCCTCCAGTTTTGCAAGGATGTTGTGGGCGCAGGCCTCGGCGGCAGCCCCCGCATCCGCATAACGAAACCACCGCGCGCCCATTCACCGCCCTCCCGCCCTTATCATAGGCCGGGATTGCGGGCTGCGGCGACCGCGCGGGTCCGAACGGGCAATCGTCGCCCGCAACGGCGCGGCCAACCCTTAGGTCGCGCCCTTCCCGAACGCCGAGCGCCAGTCGAGCTCGGCCAGAAAGGCTGGGTCCTCTCGCCAGCGCGGACGTACCTTGACGAAAAGTTCAAGGAAAATCTTGCGTCCGAACAGCGCTTCCATCTCCTGGCGCGCCGCCGTACCCACCTTCTTGAGCAACTGCCCGCCCGCCCCGATCACGATCGCCTTCTGGCCTTCCTTCTCCACGAAGATGGTGGCGGAGATCCTCAACAGATTGGGCGTTTCCTCCCAGCGATCGACCATGACGGCGACCGCGTGGGGCACCTCCTGCCGCGTCAGGTGCAGGATTTTCTCGCGGATCAGCTCGGCGGCGAGGAAGCGTTCGGGTTGGTCCGTCAGGTAGTCCGGCGGGAAGTAGGCGGGTCCTTCGGGCAACCGCGCGATGATGGCGTCCTGCAAACGGTCCAGACCGTCACCCTGCAAGGCCGATATGGGGATCAACTCGGCGAAATCGCCCAGCTGCCGGTACTCGTCGATGAGCGGCAGCAGCTTGCTTTTCGGGCGCACAAGGTCGATCTTGTTGATGACCAGGATGGCGGGCGTACCCGTGCCCAGCACCATCCGGATGTCCTCCCGCTCCTCATCCGAGACGGGCGCATTGGCCTCGACCAGATAGAGCAGCAAGTCCCGTTCTTTCAGCGCCGCGCGCACGGCCTCCATCATGCGCTGGTTGAAAACCGTATCAGGCTTGTGGATGCCGGGCGTGTCGAGGAAGACAATCTGCGCGTGCGGCAGCGTCAGCACGCCCTGGATGAGAGTGCGCGTGGTCTGGGGCTTGTCGCTGACAATCGCAAGGCGGGCGCGCGTCAGGGCGTTCAGCAGCGTGGACTTGCCCACGTTGGGCCGCCCCAGAATGGAGACGAAACCTGAGCGGAAGCGATCGGTGGGAGTTTCGGGCAGGGCGGTAGTTTCCGGTTCGCTCATGCTTTATCGTCCGGTGCGGGCTGGCCGTTGTTCTGAGTGGCGGGGCTGCGCGCCACACGCACCTGCTCCACGCGGAGTCCGTTGCTGGCCAGCACTTCGATCAGAATACCCGAACGCTCGATGCGTTCGCCAGGCGGGGGCACGCGTCCGAGCCACTCCGTCACCAGGCCGCCTACGGTGGTGGATTCGGGCGAAGGCTGCGGACGGAACTGCAGCAATTCCCCGAGGCGGTCCAGATCGAGATTGCCGGAGACCACCCAACCGCCCTGACCGTCAGGCGTCGCATCCACGCCTGGTTCGTGTTCGTCGCGGATTTCGCCGAAAACTTCCTCGACCAGGTCCTCCAAGGTCACCAGTCCCGCCGTATTGCCGTATTCGTCCACCACGATAGCCATGTGTGCGCGATCCTGCTGCATCTCGCGCAGCAGCGCACTGACGGGCTTGGTTTCGGGCACGAAGCGAACGGGCCGCACCAGCTCCCGCACCTTGCGGCGTCGCCGCTCGTCTTCGTCCAACTCGAACATGTCGCGCACGTGCACAAAACCGATGATGTCGTCGATCGAGCTTTCGTACACCGGAATGCGGGAGTATTGCTCGTGGATGACAAGCTCGCGCAGATCCTCGAGCGTGCGATCGGCCTGAATGGCGACGATCATGGGCCGCGCCGTCATCACCTCGCGAACCGTCTTGTCGCCGAAGGCCACCACGGACTGGATCAGTTGGTGGTCGCTTTCCTCGATCAAACCCTCTTCGGTTCCGGCCTCGAGCAGGACCTCGATGTCGTTGCCCGTCCCCGCCGCCTGCTCCGTCGTGGGCCGCTTGGCGCTGATCTCCACCACGGATTCGAAGAACTCAAAAACAGCCACCAGCGGGCGCACGGCGAGGGCCATGACGCGCAAGGCGGGCAGCAGAGGCCCCAGCCACGCGGCGCCCGTGCGGCGGTAGAGCAGATGCGGCGTAGCATAGGCGGCCGCGAGCATCACCGCGAGCCCGGTCGCCAGGCCGGCCGCCAGCGCCGAAGCGGTCGAGCCCTCGGAGGAAACGCCCGCCCCCAGCGAGAGCGCGCCAACTACGACCAGCAACGAGTGCTTGATGAGGGAGAAGGTGAGCGCGCCGCGCTCGGAATCCATTCCCAAAGGCTCGAACAAATTCTCCTTGAAATGTTCCAGGGCGCTCCGCTCCCGCGCACGCAGTCGCAAGGTCTCCAGGTAGAGCAATTGCACGAAGCTGGCCAACGCCAACAACAGGGCGGCGAAGGCGATGAGTGCAGCCCAGAGCATGGTCACTCCCCGCCACGTTCGGTAAGGCTTGCCGGCAGCCCGAGCCTGCGCCGCCAGCGCGCTTCGGCCCGAGCCATGCGCCCCTGATCGCGGGTGTGGTCCATTCCCTTGAGGTGCAGAAGGCCGTGCAGCATCAGGATGGCGATTTCCTCCTCGAGCGAGTGGCCGAAGCGGCGCGCTTGGCGGGCGGCGCGGTCGGCGGAAATCGCAATCTCGCCCAGCGGCCGCGGCCCCGGCTCCTCACACGGCCGGCGCGGGGGCGAAGGAAAAGACAGCACGTCCGTCGGCCGGTCTTTGCCCAGGAAGCGCCGGTTGAGGCGTCGCAGCTCGGCGTCTCCCGAGATGAGGCAGAGGAAAGGCCGCCCTCGGGCGACCTCGCGGCGCAGCCGTTCGGCGAAAGCCTCTACGCGCGCCCGATCCAGCCGGCGGGGCGCGCGCCGGAAGATCACCGTACTGTCGGGGTCACTCATAAGGGCCTCTCAGGCCCGGTTCGGCTCGGCCGAAGAATCGTTCCAGCGCAGCGACAATTGCCTTTCCTGCTGCGCCTGCTCGTAGCGCTCGTAGGCCTTGATGATGCGCTGCACCAGCGTGTGGCGTACTACGTCGCGCTCGTCGAAGTAGATGAAACTGATACCCTCGACGCCGCGCAGGACCTCCTCGGCGTGCAGCAGTCCGCTTTTGCGTCCGGGCGGCAGGTCGATCTGCGTCACGTCGCCGGTCACGACCATTTTGGCGTTGAAACCCTGCCGCGTGAGCACCATCTTCATCTGCTCGGGCGTGGAGTTCTGCGCCTCGTCCACGATGATGAAGCAGTCGTTGAGGGTACGGCCTCGCATGAAGGCGATGGGCGCGATCTCGATCACCGACCGCTCCAGCAGCTTCTCGACTTTCTCGATATCGAGCATGTCGTAGAGCGCGTCGTACAACGGGCGCAGGTAGGGATCGACCTTCTCCTGGATCGTGCCCGGCAGAAACCCCAGTTTCTCACCCGCCTCCACCGCCGGCCGGGTGAGGATGATGCGGCTCATCCTCTTGGCCAGCAGGGCCGAGAGCGCCATGGCGACGGCCAGGTAGGTCTTGCCCGTGCCCGCCGGACCGATGCCGAACACCAGGTCGTTGCGCTCGATCGCCTCCAGGTAGCGCCGCTGGTTGATGGTCTTCGGGACCACCGTCTTTTTGCCGAAATTCCGCTGGCGGCCGCTCAGCACCAAGTTGCGCAGCGTAACTTCGGGATCCTCGGTCACTACGCGCAGGTAACTGTTAAGGTCGCCGTTGGTGAAGACGTGGCCCTCCTGCACCAGCGAGATGTAATCCTGCAGGATGCCTTCGGCGCGGCTGACCGCCGCGGCGTCACCTTCGATCTCCAGGCTGTCTTCGACCAGCTGGGTCGTCACGTTCAGGCTCGATTCCAACAGCCGGATGTTCTCGTCGCGCGTGCCGAATAGCGGTTCGATTCCCCTCCGGATTTGAACGGAAACTTTCATCCTGACTGAGGTTTGTCCGCCTCCCTTGCGGCGCCTTCCACGGCGGGGCGACGGACTCGAACCCACCCAAGCCGACTCGGCAACATGAAGGGAAACGCGCCGTTACGCACGGGATAACCCAGGCAGGTGCGGGATCGTCGCCGTCCGCGCGAGCGGAAGGGCAATTATCATCCCTCCCGATTATATCAGAAGCGCCTCAGCCTGCGATCCCAGAATTAACCTTGCCCCGCCACAGGGCCCGGATCCCCTATCCTATTGACCATGGCCGACATCAGCCGCCGATCCCTGCTCGTAGGCAATCTGACTGCTCCCCTCGCTCGCCGGACGCTCCCCGAAGAGACGGAGCCCGGCCTCAGGGAATACGCCGCCCGCACCGGACTGCTTTACGGCGCCGCCGCGGCATGGCCTGCTCTGCGTGACGACGAGCACTACGCGCAGAGCTTCGCTCGGGAGTGCAACATCCTGGTGCCGGAAAACGTGCTCAAAATGGGCCTCGTGCATCCGGAGCCCGACGCCTATCGCTTCGAGCCCCCCGACTTCATGGCCGACTTCTGTCAGCGGCACGACATGCGCATGCGCGGCCATACCCTTGTATGGCACCAGCAGATTTGGCCCTGGCTCAAGACTCACGTCAATGCGCAAAACGCGCAGAAGCATCTGGAACAGCACATCCACACGGTAGCCGGCCGCTACCGCGGCCGCATGCACTCCTGGGACGTGGTCAACGAGGCCATCCACCTGCCTGACGGTCGCGAAGACGGCCTGCGCATCACCCCGTTCCTCGAGTTGCTGGGCCCCGGCTACATCGAACTGGCCTTCCGCGCCGCCCGAGAAGCGGATCCGAACGCCAAACTCACTTACAATGACTACGGGCTCGATTACGACACGCCCCAGCAGGAAGCGAAGCGCCAGGCCGTCCTGCGACTGCTGCGCCGACTCAAAGAGCGCGACGTTCCCGTGCACGCTTTCGGTATGCAGGCTCACCTGGACTGGTCCGAGTTCCGCCATTTCAAGCCGGAAACCTTGCAGCGCTTCTTTCGCGAAATCGCTTCGCTGGGCCTCGAGATCTACATCACCGAACTCGACGTCAGCGACCGCGATCTGCCCGACGACGTCGCCGAGCGCGACGAAGCGATAGCCGGGGTCTACGAAACGTATCTCAAGGCTGCGCTCGGGGAGCCGGCGGTCAAGGCCGTTCTGACCTGGGGATTGACCGACCGTTACACCTGGCTGGCAGGCCGCAGAAAGCGAGCCAGCGGAACTCCCGTACGCGTGCTTCCGCTGGATCGTGAATATCGCCGCAAGCCGGCCTGGCGGGCCATCCGCGACGCACTGCGATCGGCCCCTGCGCGCACGGCCTGAGTCAGCTTTCCATCAGCGCGAGCAATTCACTGACGCCTGCCGCCAGTTCGTCCGGGGGAGTCAGCAAGCTCACAACGAGGTAGGCTTCCTCGGAGAAATCGTAAAAGTAGCCCGGCTGCACCAGTACGCCTCGCGCGAGCAGCTCAAGGCACCACTCCTCCTCGCTGCGCAGCCGCGGCACGCGGAGGATCGCATACCAGCCGGCCTGCGCAGCCAGCAGGTTGACGGGCGAATGCGGTCCGATCTGCTCGGCCAGCCGCCGGTAATTCTGGCGCGTCCGCGCGCGGATCTGCTCGCAAACTGCCTCGCCCTCCTCGAGCAGGACGGGCAGAGCGCACTGGACCGGAGTACTCACCGGCAGGTACGTGTCGGCGATGAGTTCGAGCCGTTCGAGCGCCGCCCGCCCCCGCTCGTCAGGCCCTCCGATCAGGATCCAGGATAGTTTCATCTGCGGCAGTCCGGCCGCTTTGGAAAGCCCGCCCAACGCGAAGCAGGTCGCCGTGCGTTGGACGCACAGGGATGGAACTCGCTCCTCACCCAGCGGGTAATCGGCAAAAACCTCGTCGGAGATGATCGCCAGATCGCGCGCCGCGCAGAAGGCAGCCAGGCGCTCTATCTCCGCGGGGTGCAGAAACGATCCCGTGGGGTTGTTGGGCTGAACGACGACCACGGCCCGTGCACGCGGTCCCGCGGCGCGCTCAAGTGAGGCCCAGTCCACCCACCATCGCCCGTCGTAAACGAGCTGGTAGGGCACGATGCGCACCGATTCGAGTCCGGCGAGGAATTCGAAGAGCGGGTAGGAGGGACGCGGCGCGAGCACCTCGTCGCCGGGATCGCACAGCAACTTGAACAGCCAGGCGTAAGCGTCGCTGGTGCCGGGGGCGAGCACAATCCTGGCGGGATTCGCGGACACGCCGCGCCGTCCATACCACGCCGCCACCGCCTCGCGCGCACGGAGGGATCCCGCGGGGTGCGGGTCGTAGATCAGCCCTTGGGGGTCGGCGAGCGCCGCGCAGATCCTATCCGGGTACACAAATCCCGCGCGGGTCGGATTCGATTGCGTCAAGTCGAGGACCGGCAGACCCGCGGCCCGCCTCTCGGCGAGCGCGCGCGACAGCCGGTTCTCGGGGAGGCACCAGGGAAGTCGGGCCGAGAAACGCATCGCAGAGCGGGGCGCCATTGCCCCGCCCTGCCAGCCTAATTGAACTCAGGCCGTCGCCGCAGCCTCGAGCTTCGGCCGCATGACCTCGACCAGCTCGCGAACCGCCGCCGCGCTCTTGTGCAGCGCGGCCAGCTCCTCTTCGGTCAGCTTGAGCTCGTAAATCTTCTCGATGCCCTGCGCGCCGAGCTTCACCGGCACCCCGACGAACAGGCCGCTGATGCCGTACTCGCCTTCCAGGTAGGCCGAGCAGGGCAGCACGCGCTTCCGGTCATTGAGGATGGCGTCCACCATCTCGACCGTGGCCGCCGAAGGCGCGTAGTAGGCGCTGCCTGTCTTCAGGTAGCGGACGATCTCGGCGCCGCCGTCGCGCGTGCGCTTGACGATCCGGTCCAGCGTCTCCTGATCGAGCAAGTCGGTCAGAGGGATGCCGCCCACGCTGGAGTAGCGCACCAGCGGCACCATGGTATCGCCGTGGCCGCCAAGCACGAGGGCGGTGACGTCCTTCATGGAAACGTTGAGCTCCTGTGCGACAAAGGTGCGGAAGCGCGTCGTATCGAGGATGCCCGCCATCCCCATCACGCGGTTCTTGGGGAAGCCGCTGACCTTGTAGGCCACGTGGCACATGGCGTCCAGCGGGTTGGTCACCACGATCAGGATGGCGTTGGGCGAGTACTTGACTGCCTGCTCGACCGTGCTCTTGACGATGTCGTAGTTGGCCCAGAGCAGGTCGTCGCGGCTCATGCCCGGCTTGCGGGGGAAGCCGGCGGTGACGATGACGATGTCGGAGTTGGCCGTCGCCTCGTAGTCGTTGCCTCCCACGCAGTTCACATCGACGCCCTGAATGGGACAGGATTGCAGGATGTCGAGCGCCTTGCCCGTAGGCACGCCCTCGAGGATGTCCACCACCACGATGTCGGCCAGTCCCTTGTCCGCCAGGCGCACGGCACAACTGGCCCCCACATTACCCGCACCGATGACAGTAACCTTCTTGCGCATGCGTCCTCCCTCTTAGTTTCGACGGATCAGGCCGCGGCGGCAGCCCGGTCCATGTTCTCGATGATCGCGTCTGCGAACTCGCTGGTCCTCAGCTTGGTCGCGCCCTCCATCAGCCTGTGCAGATCGTAGGTCACGCGCTTCTGGCGGATGGTTTCGGTGATGCCGCGCTCGATGAGGTCGCTCACCTCCTTCCAACCGATGAAGGAGAACATCATCGAACCGGAGAGAATCACGCTGGACGGATTGACGACGTCCTGCCCGGCGTACTTGGGCGCCGTGCCGTGGGTGGCCTCGAAGACGCCGTGCTCGTCGCCGATGTTGCCTCCGGGCGCAATGCCCAGCCCGCCCACCTGCGCAGCGCAGGCGTCCGAGAGGTAATCGCCGTTGAGGTTGGGCGTGGCGATCACGTCGTACTCGTCCGGGCGCAGCAGCACCTGCTGGAACATCGAATCCGCGATCCGGTCCTTGATGATGATCTTGCCTGGCGGCGGGTTGGGGCCGGCCTCCGCCTCCGTGACCACCTTGTCGGCGAACTCCTCGCGCGCCACCTCGTAACCCCAGTCGCGGAAGGCGCCCTCGGTGAACTTCATGATGTTGCCTTTGTGAACCAGGGTGACGCTGCGGCGGTTATTTTCCAGCGCATAGCGGATGGCCCGACGCACCAGGCGCTTGGTGCCGGTGATCGAGATAGGCTTCACGCCGATGCCGGAGTCAGGCCGGATCTTGCAGCCCATCTCTTTGGTCAGCCACTCGATGACCTTCTGAGCCTCCGGCGTTCCCTGCCGCCACTCGATGCCGGCGTAGACATCCTCGGTGTTCTCACGGAAGATGACTACATCGAGCTTTTCGGGGTTCTTGACGGGCGAAGGCACCCCAGGGTAGTAGCGCACGGGGCGCCAGCACACGTACAGATCGAGCAATTGGCGCAAGGCCACGTTAAGGCTGCGGTGACCGCCGCCCACGGGCGTGGTCAGCGGACCCTTGATGGCGATGCGAAAGCGCTTGATGGCCTGCAAGGTGTCCTCGGGGAGCCAGGTGTTGAACATATTGAAGGCCTTCTCTCCCGCGAACACCTCGTACCAGATCACCCGGCGCTTTCCCCCGTAAGCGCGCTCCACCGCCGCATCAAAGACCCGCCGCGCCGCTCGCCAGATGTCGGGGCCGGTACCATCACCCTCGATGAAGGGAATGATCGGGCGATCCGGGACAACGAACTTGCCGTCTCGGAACTCAATCGGCTGGCCGTCCTCGGGCACAGGGATGTTGTTGTAGGATTCCATCTCTCTCCCCTACGATTGCCTTGGCCGACCTTTTCGGCCGGTCCATCTTTGCGAATCGGAGCACTCCCTCCGATCCGGCAACAACTATATCAACTCGGAGGCAGCCCGGCAACCGCGGGCCTGGCGGGCGACGGGCCCCATCCTCATCCTGCCGGCTCGGGCAGCTCCACGGCCACGTCGTGGTAATCCCAGCGCTTGGTGACCGTGCCCGCATGGAGAAACACCTCCAAGGCTTGCTCGTACAGTGCGCGGACGATCGCGATTCCGCCCTCCCAGCATCCGAGCTTCTGGTAGCGCGCGATCGCGGCCTGGAGCGCTTCGCGCGCGATGCCCGGGAAAAACGAGGCTAGGCGCGCCGCAACCTCGGAGGCCGGGCTCGATCGCACCCACCGCCGGGCGCGGGCATAAGCCCGCAGGAAGGCCGCCGCTTCCGGCGTGTGCAGGAAACTGCGCGAGGCCGTCAGGCTGCTGAAGGCCAGCGGCGGCATGGCGTCACCGACGGCCGCAACCACGCAGCCGACGCCGTCGTGTTCGAGCTGCTGCGCTGCGGGACCTTGCAAGTGCACGTAGTCGCCCTCCCCCCGGCGGAAAGCCGCGGACATCGCGTCGGGTTCTCCGCGATCGAGCGCCCGGATCTTACCCCAGTCCACCCCCTGCCGGTGCAGGGCGTACCGGAGCATGGCCAGCGGCTGCGAGGCGTGATCAGCCAGGACCGTGGCGCCTTCGAGAAGCTTCCATTCGAAGCGCACCGGGCGTCGGCGTGCCACCAAAAAGAAACCGTCGCGGCAATTGATCTGAGCGAAGTGAACCGGCAGGTCTCTCTCGCCCCGCTCCAAAGCTAGCCAGCTCATGGAGACGGCGGATTGCACAATGTGGGCCTGGCCGGCGGCGATGAGATCCTGGGCGCGCTCGCTAGGCGCCATGGACCGGTACGAGGCGGCCAGCCCCTCCTGCTCCAGAAAGCCTGCCGCCATGGTAGCGAGCAGCGGACTGTAAAAGGCGGAATGGCGCGACGCGATGATGCGAAGTTCCGACACCAGCGTCAGTATAGCGCCCGGCGCCCTCCCGCTTCGTTAACCGGCCCGAGTCGCATGCCCCCTTCCAGGGGACGGTGCCACGGCGCCCTCGCGCAGGCCGATGCCTGCTATAATAAAGGGCCGAAGGCCAGGTAGCTCAGTTGGTAGAGCGCAGCCCTGAAAAGGCTGGCGTCGGGGGTTCGATTCCCTCCCTGGCCACCACGCATTCCCTTCTTCGGCACTCGGAAGCTAAATACCGCAGGCCCGGATTCGGCATCACCCGCCCGGAAAAGTCGGCTGCACGCGTCGGCAGCGCACCGCAGCCCTTTTCGGGTCCCGATCGAACCTATCGCCCTCGAGTCCGTTGGTAACGCGACACCGATTCGCGGCAGCCGGTATCATACTTCGCATGCGCCGGGTACGCGTCTTTCTCCTGCTTGCGTTGCCGTACGCCTGCTGCGCGTCGCCGAAGCCGGTCCCCGAGCCCCGCCGCGTGCTCGCCGGCAAGGGCGAGTTGCTGCTCCGCGCGCCCGTTCGCATTTACGTCGCCCACGCCGAGGATCGATTGGCGGCCGAGACCCTCCTGGCGGAACTGCGCGAAACGCACGGGCTCGAAGCCGCAGTGACGTCGTCAGGCGATGCCGAGATCCGTCTGTTGCGCGCAGACGACCCGGCCGCCGAAAGCGAGATCCCTCGGCTGGGGCTGGATAAGGAAGCATTGAAACACGAGGAGGGTTATCTGTTGCACTCGGATTCCCGGGGCGCTTTGGTGGCGGCCCGCACGGCGGCGGGTGTCTTTTACGGAGCGCAAACCCTGCGGCAGTTGATCGGGCCGGGCGCGCGCCTGCCCGCGCTCTCGATCGCCGACTGGCCCGCGCTGCGTCACCGCGGCCTTTCGATCGACGTCAGCCGCGGGCCCATTCCGACCGACGCGCAGCTGGAACGGCTTGTCCGCTTGGCCGCCGAGTTCAAGCTGAACATGCTCAGCCTGTACATGGAGCACGTATTTGCCTATCGCCACGCGCCCCTGATCGCGCCCGAGGGGGGCGCCTTCACCGCCGAGCAAGCGCGCAGGCTTTTCCAGTATGCGAAGCGGTATCACATCGAACTGGTCCCGCAGCAGCAAACCTTCGGGCACCTGCATCATATGCTGAAGTTCGAACGCTACGCCGCGCTGGCCGAAGTTCCGCACGGCTCGGTGATCACCCCCGTCGAGAAAGCGACCTACGAGTGGATCGAGCAGGCCTGCCGTCAGCTCGCAGAGGCCTTCCCGGGGATTTTTCTTCATATCGGCAGCGACGAGACCTGGGAGCTCGGGCAGGGCCGCAGCCGCGGGGAAGCCGAGCAGATCGGCGTGGGGCGCCTCTATGTGCGTCACATCAAGCGTGTGGCTGAGATGCTTCGCCCGCTCGGACGACGCGTGATGTTCTGGGGCGACATCGCGCTCAAGCACGCCGAACTGATACCCGAGCTGCCGCGCGATCTGGTCGCCATGACCTGGACCTACGACCCGCGCGACAGTTTCGCCGATTACATCGAACCCTTCCGCAAGGCAGGCTTCGCGTTCTTCGTCTGCCCGGGGTTGAACAACTGGAACCGCGTTTTCCCGAACGTGTCGAACGCGCTGGCCAACATCGCCGGATTCGTGCGCGACGGCAAGCGGGCGGGCGCGCTGGGCATGTTCAACACCCACTGGGCCGACGACGGCGAGGCCCTGCTCAACCACAACTGGTACGGGATCCTCTACTCCGCCGCCGCGGCCTGGCAGGAGCGAGAGCCCTCGGCGGACGAATTCGCTGCGTCCTTCGACTGGGCTTTTTACCGCAACACCGACCAAACCTTCGCCGGAGTCATCCGCCGGCTGGACGAGGCGCACCGCATCCTGCAGCGCAGCGGCGTCCCCGACGCGCGGACCCGCGTGTTCTGGCTGGATCCCTTCGCGCGGGCGGGCGCGGCCCTCGCCGTGAAGATCGCGCCGGCGGCTTCGGAGCTACGCCGGGTCGCCGAAGAGGCGCTCGCCACGCTGGAGGCCGCCGAGCAAAAGGCGCGTCGCAACGGCGACACCCTGCTCTCGCTGCGGCTGGCCGCCAAACGTCTGGACTATCTCGGCATGAAGGTACAATTCGGCCGACGCATCGGCGAAATTTACCGCGAAGCGCTGCAAGCGCGAGCCCCGCGCAATTTCGGCCGCATCAACTCGACCAACGGCATGCTGCAGGACCTGCGTGACTATTCGACGGAACTCAAGGATCTCTACCGGCGGGCCTGGCTGGCGGAAAACCGGCCGTACTGGCTGGGAAACGTACTCGTGCGCTTCGACGAGGAAGCTCTGATGTGGACGCGCCGCATTCGCCTCTTCAACGAGGCCGTAGAGCAGTACAACCTCTGGCAAAACCTACCGCCGCCTGAAGAACTGGGTCTGCATCTGCCCTGAGGCAGGAGGACGATTCGGTGCCGAACACGAAAATCGTGGCCACGCTGGGCCCGGCCAGCGACAACAGCGCCATAATCAGCGCGCTCATCGAGGCGGGGGTGGACGTGTTCCGCCTCAACATGGCGCACGGGAGCCGGGAGGAGCAAGCCGCCCGCGTGCGGCTCATTCGCGAACTGTCTCCTAGCCCGGGTCTGCGTCCCGCCATTCTGGCCGACCTCCAGGGGCCGAAGCTGCGGCTGGGCGTCTTCCGGGGCGGAAGCGCCCTGCTTCAAACCGGCGCCCCCTTCACGCTGACTACGCGAACGCTGGAAGGCACGGCCGAGCGCGCCTCGGTCAACTGGCAAGGCTTCGCCCGCGACGTCCGACCAGGCGACACCGTGCTGCTGGTCGACGGGGCGGTGCGTTTGCGAGTCGAGACCACCGACGGCGTCGAGGTGCGCTGCCGCGTCGAGTCCGGCGGCGCGGTTTCGGACCGCAAAGGCGTTAACGTCCCCGGCGCGCGGCTGAATTTGCCCGCGCTCACGGAAAAGGACCTCGAGGACCTACTCGCGGTGACCCGCGCAGGCGCGGACCTGATCGGACTGTCCTTCGTGCGCAGCGCCGCCGACGTCCGCCGGCTGAGGGAGCACCTGGAAGCTATCGGAGTGCGGCTGCCGGTAGTGGCGAAGATCGAGAAGCCGGAGGCGCTCGAAGAGTTGGAAGCGATTCTGGCAGAAGCCGACGGCGTGATGGTGGCGCGCGGCGACTTGGGCGTAGAGCTTGCGCTGGAAAAAGTTCCCGGGGCGCAGAAGCGAATCATCCGCGAAGCCCGTCGCCGCGCACGCTTCGTGATCACAGCGACCCAGATGCTGGAATCCATGGTGGACAAGCCCTACCCCACCCGCGCCGAGGTCAGCGACGTGGCCAACGCCATCTACGACGGCAGCGACGCGGTGATGCTTTCCGCAGAGACCTCTATCGGGCGGTATCCCGTCGAGGCCGTGCGCGTGGCGGCTCGGATCGCTGCGCAAACCGAGCACGATTTGGGCCGTGAGCGGCCGCCCGGCCAGGGTCCTTCCCCCGATTCGGACGCAGGGGTCGTGGCCGAGGCAGCCATTCGCGCCGCGCTCGACGCCCGCGCGGCGGCCATCGTAGTCTTCACGGTTAGCGGTTCGACGGCGCGGCTGCTCGCCGCCCACAGACCCCCGGTGCCGATTTACGCCTTCACGCCCGAGCCGGCGCCGGCGCGGCAGCTTGCGCCCGTCTTCGGAGCGCGGCCCCTGCCGGCGCCGCTCATGTCTACGGTGGATGACATGCTGACGTTCGTGGACAGGACTTTGACTGCCGGCGGGCTGCTCACGCCTGGGCAACGCGTGGTCTTTGTCGCCGGCCAACCCCTGGGACGTGCGGGGGCCACGAACTTGATGAAGCTGCATCAGGTCGGCGGTTGACGACCCTTCCCCCTCGCACCGACGAGCGCCTGGGCGGGGCTCGCGCTGCTGCGCCTCAGGGATTCCTGTCAGTCCTAAGGCACCTCAAGGCTGCGGCTTGGTCTCCTCGGGTTTCGGCTGCTCAGGCTTGGGAGCCTCCGGCTTGGCAGCTTCCGCCGATTCTACAATCACCTTCACCGGCTGCTCGATGTATTTGGGATCCTTGCCCGCGGTCAGGATCATCAGCGCCCACTTGCCCGGCTTCACGTTGGGCGGAATGCGGAACTTCAGGGTCGTGGCGGCCTGCTCGGTGACAGGCACCTTGAGGTCGTTCTTACCATCGGTGAGAAAGACCTCGGCCACGTGCGTCTTTTCCAAATTCTCCCCGGTCACGGTGAGGATGTCGCCCACCTTGCCGGAAGTCGGCTCGACCGAGATCATGCGGGGCATCGGAGTCTGAGCCCAAAGCACCGGGAGAACAGCAGCGGCCAGTGCCCACCGGAACAACTGAGATGACGTCATCTGAATGCGGTCCTCCAATCATGAATGCTAGTCCTCTCGGTTGACGAATGCAAGCCGCAACAGCGGCCGAAAAGCGGCGAGCAGACGAGGGTACGGGGAACCCGGATTCAAGACTCCGGGGGGGCCGGTTCGTGCAAACCCCTGTGGATGGCGTAAAGCGCCAACTCGAGACGATCCGAGACTCCCAACTTGTCAAAGATGTTGTGCAAGTGGTTCTTGACTGTCTGCTCGCTGATGAACATCTTCTCGGCGATTTCCTTGTTCTTGTAACCTTGCGCCACCAGGGCCACGATCTCGCGCTCGCGCTGGCTGAGCGGGGCACGCCCGCGACCGCGACGATCCGAGGCCGGCCCGGGGTCCGGCACCGCGGCGAACTGGCGCATGACGGCCGCCGTCGTGTAAGAGTCCAACCAGATCTCGCCGGCGTGCACCTTGCGGATGCTCTTCATCAACAGCTCGGTCGCGGTCTGTTTGAGCACGATGCCCGAGCATCCGAACTTCATCGCTTGCACGTACTCGTTCTTATCCTCCGACGCCGTTAGGACGATGATCTTGGTGCGCTTGCGGGCGAGCTGCAGACGTTGCAGTACGGCGAGCCCGTCCAGGCCGGGCATGCGGAGGTCCAAAAGCAGGATGTCCGGCTCCAGCTCCTCGAGCAGCCGGAAGACTTCCGGGCCGTCGCCGGCTTCCCCGACAACCTCGAAGTCCTCCTCAAGGCTCAACAGCTTACGCAGGCCGTCGCGAAAGATGGGATGGTCGTCGGCAATCACGATACGGATGCGACCCCGGTTCGGCTCGGTCGGGGGATCGCTATCGCGCAGGTCGGCTCGTGCTTCCATCGCTTGTCCGCTCCTCGGGGTCTCGCTTGATTCTATGGCGAATACTAGTACCTCGTCAATCGGCGGCGACATTAAAAGAGTTTATAAACGGTACCATGGCGGACGATAACTTGAGTTGATGTCCTTAGTTTTCAGTCAATGGTTAACTTTGGTCGTAGGCGCCAATGGGGGTAAGTTCTAGCCCCTATGCGGGCCTTTGCACGCCGGCCGGGGGCAGCCGCACCTACGCTCAGCGGCGTAGCAGTGTGATGCCCAGCTCCCGGAGCTGCTGCTCGGGAACGGGCGAAGGCGCCTCACACATCAGGTCCGCGCCGCGCGAGGTTTTGGGGAACGGGATGACGTCACGGATCGTGCTCTCTCCCGCCAGGATCATGACGAGGCGGTCCAGTCCCAGCGCGATCCCGCCGTGGGGCGGCGCGCCGTACTCGAGCGCTTCGAGAAGGAAGCCGAACCGGCGCTGGGCCTCTTCGCGCGTGAAGCCAAGGGCGTCGAAGACGCGCGACTGCACGTCACGCCGATGGATACGGATGGAACCCGATCCAAGCTCGATGCCGTTGAGCACGAGGTCGTATGATTTGGCCCGGCAGGAGGCCGGATCCGTCGTAAGTTTGTCCAGATCCTCGTCGTGTGGGGAGGTGAAGGGATGGTGCGCCGCGGTCCAACGGCGCTCCTGCTCATCCCACTCGAACATCGGAAAGTCAGTGACCCAGAGGAAGCGGAAATCGCGCGAATCGAGAAGGCGGTGGCGGTCGTTGTATTTTTGGCCGGCGTACAAACGCAACTGTCCGCAGGCGGCCAGAGCGGTCTCGAGGGGGCGCTGCCCCTGCACAGCTCCCGCCCAGGTGGCCAACAGCAGGAGATCGTCCGAGCCGCAGCCCACCCGCGCGCGCACCTGCTCGAGCGCCTGTGGAAAATCGCGCTCGAGCCGCTTCAGATCGTCGTAGACGCGCAAGCCGCGCTCGGAGCCGAACGCTTTCAACTCCTCGCGTTCGCGCCGGCTGAGCTGTCCCACGCCGGGGATGCGGATGGCCATGAGCGGGAAGTCTCCGACATTCAGCGCCCCGGGTGGGAAGAGGTCTTCGACCGCGTACATGGGCGGCAGGCGCAGGTCCGGCTTGTCCGTGCCGTAGCGGCGCATGGCCTCGGCATACGTCAGCCGCGGAAACGGAGTTTGGATGCGGTAGCCGGCGACCTCGCACACCTTTTCGAGCATGGGCTCGATCACCTCGAAGATACGCTCCTGCTGCGGGAAGGACATCTCGAGGTCGATCTGGGTGAACTCGGGCTGGCGGTCGGCCCGCAGGTCCTCGTCGCGGAAACACCGCACGATCTGAAAATACTTGTCCAAGCCCGCCACCATGAGCAGTTGCTTGAACAGTTGCGGCGACTGCGGCAGCGCATAGAAGGAGCCGGGCTGCAGGCGGCTGGGCACCAGGAAGTCACGTGCCCCTTCGGGGGTCGAGCGCGTCATGAAAGGCGTCTCGATCTCGAGGAATCCCTGCGAGGTGAGGAACTCGCGCACGGCGAACGAGACGCGCGAGCGAAGGATGATGTTGCGCTGCATGCGCGGTCGCCGCAAGTCCACGAAGCGATACTTCAGACGGACTTCCTCGCTGACCTCGACGTCGTCCTCCAGCGGGAAGGGCGGGGTGCGCGAGTCGTTCAGGATCCATAGCTTCTCGGCCACCAGCTCGATCTCGCCGGTGGAGATGTTCGGGTTGACGGTCTCGGGCGACCGCTTCTCGACGCGGCCCTCCACCGCAATCACGTACTCCAGACGAAGCATCTCGGCCTTGCGGTGGACCTCCGGATCGAGATTGGCGTGAAAGACCACCTGCGTGACGCCTTCGCGATCGCGCAGGTGCAGGAAAATGACTCCGCCCAGATCGCGACGGCGATGCACCCAACCCATCAGCAGCGCGCGGCGCCCCGCGTCGGATGCGCGTAACTCGCCGCAGGTGTGCGTCCTGCGCAGATCTCCCAGAAAATCCAGGGGTACAGTGGCGGCCTTGGTGCTCTCAGGCGCTTCCCGCATATCAGTTCCCGCCGGCCAGCAGGCTCGCCACTTCCTGTTCGGTGAGCCTCTGCTGTTCGCCGGTCTGCATATCTCTGAGTGTATAGCTCCCGGAAGCGAGCTCTTCCTCGCCCACGATCAGCACGCGGCGCACGCCCAGCCGGTTGGCGATTTCGAGCGAGCGCTTCAGGCGCGGCTCGAAGCTCAGGTCCACGGCGGCGCCCGTGGCACGCAGCCTGCGCGCGAGCACGGCGGCCTGTTCGAGTGCGCTCTCACCCACCGCAGCGATGAAAAGGTCCGGCGCAAAGTTCTGGGGCGCGCGACCGGCCTGTTCCAGCGCCAACACCAGCCGGTCCTCGCCGATCGAGAAGCCGATGCCGGGCGCCGCGGTCTTTGCGCCTAGGGCCTCGGCCAGCCCGTCGTAGCGCCCTCCGCCGGCCACCGAGTTCTGCGCGCCCAACGAGCCGTGGACCAGCTCGAAGGTCGTGCGCATGTAGTAATCCAGGCCGCGCACCAGTCTGGGCGCCAGCTCGTACGCGATCCCGCGTTGATCGAGCATGCGTCGCACCGCCTCGAAGTGCGCACGGCACTCCGCACAGAGATGGTCGAGAATGGAAGGCAGCACGGCGATGACCGGCTGGTCTTCCGGCACCTTGCAGTCCAGCACGCGCAGCGGGTTGGTTTCCGTGCGACGCCGGCAATCCGTGCAGAGCGCGGCGGCTTGGGTGCGCAACTCGGCCCGCAGGCGCTCCACGTAGGCGGGGCGGCACTTCGGGCAGCCCACCGAGTTCAGCAGCAAGGAGAAATCCTCGAGGCCCGCCTGAGAGAGCACCTCCGTGACCAGTTCGATGATCTCGGCATCCACGGCGGGCGCCCCCGAACCGATGGCTTCGGCGCCGATCTGATGGAATTGACGGTAGCGGCCCTTCTGCGGCCGCTCGCGGCGGAACATCGGCCCGATGTAGTAGAGCTTCTGCACGCCGGGCTGCTGGTCGAGGCGGTGCTCCAGATAGGCCCGGATGACCGACGCTGTCGCCTCCGGGCGCAGGGTGAGCGAGCAGCCGTCGCGGTCCTCGAAGGTGTACATCTCCTTGCTCACGATATCGGTTTCCTGCCCCACGCCGCGGGCGAACAGTTCCGTGAGCTCGAGCACGGGGGTGCGGATTTCGCGGTAGTGGTAGGCACGGAAAACACGTCGCGCCGCCTCTTCCACCTGGTTCCACAGGGTGGTGGCGGGGGGCAGCAAGTCGCGTGTTCCCTTGACGGCTCGAATCAACTCCGTGGACCTGACTATCGCGGGATGGGCTGGGCGAGCCCGAGAATGCAGGCTGAGGACCGAGGCCCGGGCGCCTCGGCCCGCAACCCGCGCGATTCGAAGCTCTTATCTTAGCACAGGCGGTGCCGCAGGCCTGCCTTTCTCAGAACTCGTAGCGGAGTCCGAACTGCATCACACGCGGCGAGGTCAACTGGGACGTGTACTTGCCGAAAGTGCCGGCCGTGGAGATGTCCAGCGAAGCGTCACCCACGTCGAACTTCACCGTGTTGCTGATGTTGAAGACCTCCCACCGCAACTGCAGCGAGTGGCGGCCGTCGGCGTACGGCATCCGGAAGCGCTTGGACAGGCTGGCATCGACGTTGAAAATGCCGTCGCCACGGATGCCGTTGCGCGTGCCGATTCCCCCCGGCATCTCGTAATCAAAGGCCTCCAGCGCCGCCTTGGGATCGGGGAACATGTTAGGCCCGCCCCGGCCCGCCACGGCAGGGGCGTTCTTGGTCTGCCGCCGCTCGAACGGCTTGCCGTTCCAGACCGCCCAGTTGTTGTTGTTCCAGTTGGTCGGCCACACGCCCGTCTGGAAGACGCTGATCGGGAACCCGCTCGACCAGCGCCAGATGCCGGCCAGTTGCCAGCCGCCGATCAAGGCATCCAACCAACCCGGAGCATCGGCAAGGAAGCGTGCGCGCTTGCCAAAGGGCAGGTTATAGACCCACAAGGCGTTGAAAAGATGCGTGTTGTCGTAGTCGGAGACTCCCTTGTGCAGGCGCGGATACCACGGGTTCCAGATCACGCCCGTGGCGTAGCCCACACGCTCGGTGTTCGAGCGGAGGTCGATGGACTTCGACCACGTATAGTTGACGTCCACCATGTCGCCGTTGGCGAAACGCTTGCGGAGCGTCCACTGCATGCCGTGGTAGTTGCCTCCGGCGATCGAGCTGAACACCGAGAGGTAGGAAAACTGCGGGTGGAAGAAGGCCCAAGGTCCTAAGTCGCTGCAACGGTTGCGCGCCGCGCAGTTGCCCTGACCGGCGCCGGTATCGAGCTGGTAGAGCGCGTACGTCCAGTCGTAGAGATTCGCGGCGTAACGCGCGTAGACCACCTGCGTGGCGGTCAGCGTAGCCGTCGCCGCCTTGCTATAAAGGTTCTCCCAGTACGGCACCTTCTGCACAGCGGAAACAGGCACGCCGGCAACGGCCTGTCGCGCCAGGATGGTAGCCGCCTCGAAGTAGCTCATGCCGGACTTCGGATCCCAAATGTTGGTGGGCATGGCGGCGTCGCGGCGCACCAGGGAGCGGCGCGAGAAGCGGCCGACGTAGGAGCCCTGGACGAACCAGCCGTCCCGGAACTCGCGGGCGACCGAGAAATTGGCGCTCATGTTGTAGGGCGGGACGATGGTGTCGTCCAGACCGTTGGTGATGGCAAACACGTCCGGGTACTGCGCCGGGAACTTGGCCGGGGGCGCCGGCAGCAGCAAACCGGCGGGAATTTGATCGATGGCCGTGAAGCGCGGCGCAGTGGCCACGGTCAACACGGCCGAAGGATTCACCAGCCGCGTCGACAGGCCGAAAGCGGTCGAGTCATAAGAGCGCATCAGGCCGCTGCCGAACAGGTCGTAGTACATGCCCCAGCCGGCGCGGATCGAGCTGCGGCCCGGACCCCCGAAGAAGAACTTGCTCAGTCCGCCCGTACCCTGGGGTGAGTAAGCCAAGGCAAGGCGAGGCGCGAGGTTTCTCTTGTGGAAGGCGTAGAGCGGGCGGCCGCCCTGATCACGGGGCACGAAAGAAATCCGCCCGGCCTCCAATTGCGACTTGCCTTGCATCGCCAGTCCGCCGCGCAGGTCGAACCATTGCCCGATGGGAATGTTCGGCGAGACCTGCTGGCCGTTCTTCTCGTAGTAGGGCGGCATGAGCGAATAGCGCAGGCCGCCGGTAAAAGTCAGCGCTCGTGTGGCGCGCCAGGTGTCCTGAATGTAGAACTCGTACTCCTCGTTGGCGAAGTTGCGGAAGACGGGCTCGCCTTCTTTCAGCACCGTGCCGTCGACCTTATAGTTGTATTGCGCGTTGCCTTGCGTCACCAGCCCCATCACGTCGGCCATGGCGTACCGGAAGTAGGTGATCTGGGAGGTAGCCATGTCGGGCCAGGGCCGGTTCAGCTCGGCGCCGGAGTCTACCAGCCAGGAGGCGTTGGCCACCGCGCTCGACCACGAATTCTGGTCCGTATTGCGCTGGTTGCGCGTCCAGCGAATGACGAACCCGAACTGGACGTTATGCGAACCCTTGACCCAGTTCATGTCTTCGGCCAGCGTGTAGGTGGGGATGATGGCGGCAAAGCCGCGCGTGAGGGCCACGGGGCTGTCGAGCCCGCGCAGGGTCACGGCGGAAAACTTCGCCAGCCCGGTGGCCTCCCAGCCCACGCGGGTCAAACCCCAGCGAAAGTTGCTGATCAGGTTCGGCCGGAAGGTGCTGGTCAGCCCGACGGCGATGCCCTTGTTGTTGCGTAGGGTCACCGAGGCCGGAGGCTGGCCCGGGAACTGCGGCATGCCCTTTTCATTGTCGTTCTGAAGGTTGCCGCGCACGAAGAGATTGTGCTTGCTTTCGGAGTCTAGAATGTAGTCCAGGCGCGAGATGTAGGTGTTCCAGCGCAGGGGCGTGGGGGCCTTGAAACGGAAGCCCACGATGTTCAGGTTGTCGCCCACCGTGAAGTCGTTGGGCTCAGGATAGGTCTGAAGCAGCCGGAGCACAGCCTGGTTGACCCCGCGCGGGTCGAGTTTGGCTGCGATTTCCTGCGGGGTGACGGTCGCGATGGTGCCGTCCCGGCGCTGGTAATGCAGGATGCCGCGGCGCATGTCCATCGAGGGCACGTAGCGCACTGCGGAGCCGTCACGGGCATCGCGACGTCCCTCGAAGTTACCGAACAGGAAAAGGCGGTTCTTGACGAGAGGCCCGCCTGCGGAGCCGCCGAAGATGTTGCGGATAAGCTTGGGCCGCTCGACGCCCGACAGGTTGTTGAAGAAGCTGTTGGCGGTCGTGACGGTGTTGCGGTGGTAGTGGTAGAGCGAGCCGTGCAGCTCGTTGGTGCCGCTCTTCATGGTGAACGAGGTGATGCCGCCCAGCGCATGGGCGTATTCGGCCGAATAGTTGTTGGTGATCAGTTTGAACTCGGCGATGGCGTCCACCGAGGGATTGACCTCGATGTCGTTGGCCAGATCACCCCGGCTGAGCGCGATGCCGTCGTAGTAGACCTGGTCGGTGAAGGCCGGGTTGCCCGAGATATGCTTTTCCCAGGTAGCGCCCGGCGTCACTCC
>CALJAM010000006.1 GCA_938027685.1 uncultured Bryobacteraceae bacterium | reverse complement strand
ACCCCCTCCGCTTGGTAACGGGCTTCGTTGGCCAGTAGGTAATCGCGGATGGCCGGCGGCGCCTGCGCCACGGCTGCTTCGGAGGGTTTCACCCGCAGGATGGGAACGCCGTATTCGCGGCCCAAGCGTTCGAAAACCTGGAAGTAATCCGGGCGGGCGTACAACGTGCCCATGTGCGTATCGAGATGCGTGAAGCGGATGCCGAGCCGGCGGGCGTGCTCGATCTGGGCGCGGAGTTCAGCTTCGACCTCCTGCGGGTTCGCACGCGAGGCCGTTTGCGCCACTGCCGACCAGAGGTAACCCTGAGCATCGAGCAGGCCGGGCACGCGGTCGCGGGGCGCCAGCGGACCCCAGCGCAGCGTATTCCACTCGCTGTTCAGCGTCAGGTGCAAACCCAGGTCTTTATCAGGATGGGCACGGGCCCAAGCCGCAGCCTCCGGAACCCAGGGACAAGGCATCATGATCGAGGCGCTCGAGACGGCGCCCGCCTCGAGCATCTCGATGATCGCACGGTTCACCGAGTGCGACATGCCGAAGTCATCGGCGTGCAAAATCAGTCGAATGTCCTCGGCGGCAGCCGCCATCGCGGCGCAAGCCATCAAGGCAGGGAACAGGCGCATCGAACCTCCTACAACAAAGCGTAACGAAGGACTTTCAACACGATCCAGACAAACCACAGAGCGACGACGACGGCGAGCGCCTTGCGGTAGCTCACGTTCCGAGCCGTCGAGGAAAGGCCGAGGGCCAGCAGCAGCAACACCCAGATGGAGAACAGGTCGATCGAGCCGGCCGCCGCCAGCAGCCATTTGGGCGTCTGTTGCGGATCCAGCCAGGCGCCGATGTTAAGGGCAGTGGGGTTCTCGAGGTCGAAATCATCCGGGTGTTTCAGAAACATCATGAGGATCCCCAGCAGGTTTCCCAGTACGTTGGGCAGGAAGCCGTAGCAGGTGAAGGCAAAGGTTTGACGGAAGGTCGCTGCGGCTCCCAGGATCACGTTGGCGGCGAACAGCAGCACACCCGCGATTACGACCAGCGAAACCGCACTGCCGGCGACCGCCCCCACATATCCAAAGGTGGCGGCCAGACCTGCCTGCCGCTCGACGATGAGCTGGCGCTGCTCCGCTGTCAAGCTTTCGATGCGCGGGTTGGCTTCCAGCACGCGTTCAAGGTAGCGTTCCCATCCGATCCGCTGCGAATAGGCGGTGACGAAGGCAAGCGCCACGAAGACACTGATGAGCAAGGGGACCCACCAGCGGGGTCGGGCTGCAATGTCGGCGAAGGCGCGAGCGGGATCGAAGAAGACGGCGGCGAGGCGGGCCGGTTCGCTCATGGGTTGGAGTTCTGCAGGTGCGGGTGCTGGTGCTGACATGGTGGGGTCCTCCGCAGGCCGGATTATCCCACAAAGCGACACAGCAAGGGCGCTTGTTAGACTGGGAAGCGGAATCGTGTCCCAGTGCCGGCCGGGCCGAACCGATTCATCCTGCTGGCTGCTCTCTGCGTGGCTGTCGGATGTTCGACTCGCCAGCCTCGCGAGGTCGTGCTCGCGGAGGCCTATGTGGGTCCGAGCAGCGTCCGCCTGCGCCGCGAGTTGACCTCCACCGCGCCTGACGGCGCCGTCCTGCGGCACGGAGAAAAAGTGCAGATCATCGGGCGGCGGCGAGTGTTCGTGCGCGTGCGCACCGCGTCCGGCGAGACGGGCTGGATCCTGATGAGGCACCTGCTCGCGCGCGAGCAGATGGAACAGTTGGACCGTCTCGCCGAACGGGCTTCGCGGATGCCGTCGCACGGCCAGGCGACCGTGTACGCGCCGCTGAACGTGCACACGGAGCCCAACCGTCAAGCGCCCGCGTTTCATCAGATTCAGGAAGGCGAGATCGTGGACGTGTTGCTCCAGCGTGTGGAGCCTCGTGTTCCCTACCGGAATCCCGCGCTCCTGCCGCCGCCGGCGAAACCCGCACCGTTGGCGGCACGCAGGCGCAAGGCGCCGCCGCCAGGGCTGTCGCTGCCCCCGTCGCCGAAGCCGCCGGATAATTGGCTTGAGCTGTCTGGGTGGACGAGCGAACGGCTCGCGCAGCGCGTTGTCCGGTCGCTGCCGACGGACACCTGGGCCCTGGTGCGCCTGAAGAACGGTCGCGCGGGCTGGGTGTTGGCGCGGCCCCTGCGCATGGAGATCCCCGACGAGGTGGCGCAGTACTCCGAGGGCCACCGGATCACGTCGTACTTTTCCGTGGGCAAGGTGATCGATCGCGGCGAGACCAAGCACAATTGGCTGTGGACGACCATCGGTCCCGGCAACCACCCTTACGATTTCGATAGCTTTCGGTACTTCGTGTGGAACACGCGCCGCCACCGCTATGAAACGGCCTATGTGGAGCGCAAGCTCAAGGGGTATTTCCCGGTAAGGGTGCAGCCGGTCGAGGTTCAATTGGGCGGGAGGCGTCAAACGTGGCCGGGCTTTTCCGTCATCGTGGAGGAAGCCGACGGACAGCGATACCGCAAGACCTACGCGTACCAGGTGTATCTGGTGCGATTGGTTTCCAAAGAGCCCTGGCAGCCGGTCGGAGAAGAGGCGGAGTGGTGGGCGCTGGCCGGGCGGTAGGGGATAGGAGTTCGCTTCGCTGTACAATGTTGCCTTGGGAGTCCCACCCGGGAGCCGGCGGCGGTTGCCGCCCGCAGGGGGACTTGGCAAACGCCGCCGAGTTTCGTATAAACAAAGGTGCACGGATCCACGAGGAGGAGACTGCATGATTACTTGTCCGGTCTGTGATGCCGAAATCGATCTCGATGAGGACGAACTCGAGGAAGGCGACACGCTGTCGTGCGAGGAGTGTGGCGCGGAACTGCGCGTGGTGGGCATAGATCCGCTGGAGCTTGAACCGGTAGAGGAAGAGGAAGAAGAGGACATCGATTTCGACGAAGATGAGGACGACGACTGGCGGTAATCGCCGGGGGGTCTTGTTCCTGCCGCTGCTGGCTGTTCTGACGCCCCCGGTTGCTGTGGCCGGCGGGCAGGGGCGCAAGCAGACCGCCTATGCCTTGATCGCAGGTACCGTGTTCCGCGAGGACGGCCTGAGTCTGCCGGGGGCGCGTGTGGTTCTGGAGCCACAAGGGGAGGCCTGCCGCAGTCGTCGCCTGAAAAAGCAGGAGGCAGTCAGCGACGCGCGCGGCGAGTTCGCCTTCCGCGTTCCTCCCGTAGCCTGCGAATACCGGCTGATGGCGGGGGCGCCCGGCTTCGAGAGTCGCAACAAGCAGGTCCGCATCGAGGGCGAGGAGCGGATTGATGTATTCCTGCGGCTTCCTAAAGCATCTAAACAATGACGGCTGAAAGTCGAGGAGTACGGTCCATGAAACGAGCGATAGCGGTATGTCTGGGTCTGTTGCTCGGATGGGCCTCGATGACAGCCTGGGCCCAGAAAAAGCCCAAGGAGGAGGAGACCGGCGTCCGTTCCGTCGAGGGCGTCGTCACCGACCCCGAAGGAAACCCCGTGGAAGGGGCGGTGGTGCAGCTCAAGAACACGAAGACCTTGCAGGTGCGCTCCTATATCACCGGCAAGAACGGGACCTACTCGTTCCACGGGCTTTCGCAGAACGTGGATTACGAGCTGAAGGCCGAACACCAAGGCCGTTCGAGCGACGTCAGGACGCTCAGCGTGTTCGACTCCCGGCGCAAGGCCGTCATCAATCTGAGGTTGAAGAATCCATAGGGCTTCCCATGGCCCCCGGGCGGGGCTGGGATGCTAGGCGGAAACTGGGACGGGCTGCGGAGCAGCTCGCGGAAGACAAAGACTGAACAAGGAGGCAAGGGATGACGAAACTGATGAAAATGGCAGGTTTGGCGTCGCTGGCGGCGGCGCTTCTTTTCGCTCAGGAATTCAAGCTGGGTAGCCAGGTGAGCGATTTCGAGCTCAAAGATACCGCGGGCAACAAGGTTACGCTCGACCAATTGAAAGGTAACGTGACCGCGATCTTGTTCATCGCCACGCGTTGCCCGATCTCGAACGATTACAACGAGCGCATGAAGGCGATTTACAACGAGTACAGCCAGCGCGGCGTTAGGTTCGTGTTCATCAATTCCAATAGCACGGAGCCGGCCGCGGAAGTGGCCGAGCATGCGCAGAACTGGGGATTTCCGTTCAAGGTTTACAAGGATGACAACAACGTCGTCGCGGATCGCTTCGGGGCCCAGTTCACGCCGGAGGTGTTCGTGCTGGACCGCGAGGGCGTGATCCGCTACCACGGCGCCATAGACGATTCGCGGCCTGCGGATAAGGTGACGAAACATTATCTGCGCACTGCGCTGGACGAGCTGCTGGCGGGCAGGAGCGTCACGACCGCGGAGACCAAGGCCTTCGGCTGCACGATCAAGCGGGTGAACAAGGCTTCGTGACGCGCAGGCTCCTCGTCACCGCTTTGCTCTGCGCGGCTGGGCTGCCGGCCCAGCCGCGCCTGATCCCGCTGGATGCGCGCGATTACCGCAAGCTGATCGCATCACACAGGGGCCGAATTCTTCTCGTCGACTTTTGGGCCACCTGGTGCGAGCCGTGCCTGCGCGAGCTTCCTGAGCTGGCGAAGCTGCACAAGCGGCTGGCCGGCCGATTCCAACTGGTCACGATCTCGGTCGACGACGCCGAACAGGAAGCGGACGTCCGAAAGTTCCTGGCGAAGTTCGGCGTGCCGGGACCACACTACATCAAGCGCACCGGCGACGACGACGCTTTCATCCGGTCGGTGGACCCGAATTGGAGCGGCGCCCTGCCTGCGCTGTTCCTTTACGACCGCCAGGGCCGCCGCGTGCGTTCTTTCGTAGGCGAGACCGAGATCGGCGTCATCGAAGCCGCCATCCGCAAGCTCCCGTGAGCCTGGTCGAGAAGCTGCTCGGACGCCTGCGTGGCCAGGTGGCGTGGATCACGGGAGGCAGGAGGATCGGCCGCGCGGTGGCCCGTGCCTTCGCCGAACAGGGTGTTAGTATCGTGGCCAGTTTTCGCCATTCCGGCGACGAGGCGCGGAGGCTGGTCGAGGAATGCCGCGGCCTGGGAGTGGACGCCATCGCGGTGGAGGCGGACGTGGGCTCGCGCACTTCGGTCGAAGCAGCGGTTCGGCAGGCTCGCCGGCGTTTCTCCGAGTTTCACATCCTTGTGAACATGGCCTCGGTCTACCGGCCGGCGGCCGTAGACCAGGTGAGCGAAGGCGACTGGGAGGAGAACGTCCGCGCACACGTGCTGGGTTCGTTCTGGCCCGCGCAGTTGCTGGTACCCCATATGCCTGCGGGCGGGCACATCATCAACGTAGCGGATGCGTGCGTCACCGGAAGGATGCGGCGACGCGTGCTTCCCTACCAGGTCACGAAGGCGGCGGTGGCGGCCCTCACGCGCGCTATGGCCGTCGAGTACGCGCCCCGCGGCATCTTCGTGAACGCGGTCGCACCGGGCCCGATTTTGCGTCCGGAGGATTTCCCCGAAGAGAAATGGGAGGCGATCCGGAGGGCCTCTCCCCTGGCGTGGCCGCTCGACGACGAAGAGGCGGTGGCCCAATTCGCGCTGCTCGTGCTTTACTTGGCCGTCACCACCACGGCGACGGGCCATACCTTCCCGCTGGACGTGGGCGAGAATCTATGATCGCTTAGCGCAGTGCAATCGGGCGCAGCGCGAAACCCGCGGTCGTGCCGCGTATGCGGTTAGTGGCGACGATCAGGGCGAAGCGCCACGCCTTGTCTCGCGCCAGCTCCTCCAGATAGAACAGTTCACCGATGTGCACGCCTTGTTCGATGAGCAGGTACTCGTGCACCGGTAGATTAGGATCGCCGCCCCACTCGAGTCCGCTCGTATCGCTGGCGATCAGCACGGCGCCTTTCTGTTCGACCAGCCAGCGCGCGCCCTCCAGCGTCAGTCCCGCGGAGTCGTGTTGCGCAATTCTGTCGTGATCGGCGCCGGTCTCGCCCCAGTAGCGCAGTGTTCCCGTGCGGATGAGCACGGCGTCGCCGGGCTCGATCTCGGTCTGCTGCTGCGCCAGGGCGCCTTCCAGCTCCTTCGGTCCGATGGCAAAGCGCGAGGGCAACGCGTCTACCCCTTTCCAGCCGGCCACGTCGATTAATACGGCGCGGGCCACGATGGGAGGGATCGAATCCGCGTCAGCTCTGCGCACGCCGAAGTCGCCGCCGTAGTCCTGCTCGCGGAAGCCGTTGTACCAATGATCATCCTTGCCGCGCGTGATGTGTCCGAGGCCGTCAATCTGAGTGCCGACGTTGTCGGAGATGAACAGCGCGCAACTGTGAAAAGCAAGCTGCCGCGGATGCGCGGCGAAAGCCGCGATGTCCTTAGCCGTCTTTACCCCGTGCGGGCTGCGGAAGGTCATCACTTCGATGGGCGAATGGCCGGGCCACTTGTAGGAGCGCCGATCAATCCGCACGCCGAGATCGTAGACGCGACCGGATTTGACTTCGGCCAGCGCGCGGCGCACCCACTCGGGTCCGGTGACGGCGTTCAGCGCGCCGATTTCATCCCGGGGTCCCCAGATCCAGCCGTATCCCTTGCCTTTGACCCAGCCCTTGGGCGCCTGGGCCGACAGCGCGGCCGCACACACGAGCACTGCCATCCAGCGTGTCATGCGTCGATTCTACCGCGCTTAGCCTTCCTCGACGACCTCGATCGCGAGCATGCGCGCAAGGCGACGCACCTCGTTGCGGTAGTCGCCGTGGAAGCTGACGCGATGTACGCCCAAGCCGCCCTCGAAGCCATGCATCATACGCTCCGCATCGCGGACGCGCGTGCGGATCTGGGTGCGGCAGCCGAGCTCGCTGGTAACGTTGCCCAGCGCTTCGGCCGTTGCGAGGCGCAGCCGGCGTGCACCATCGAACGCAGCTGTCGTCACTACGCCCGAATCCGGGAGCAGTACCTGGAGCGAGACGCCCGCGACGGTTTCCAGGTGGGAGCGGACGATGTAAGGCGAGCGCGGGCCGCCGATGCCGTGCATGGCCGTCGGCGCTGTGCAGTGAGCCTGGATCAACTGGTTGCGAGGCGCATCGAAAACGGCGTTGAAGACGAAACCGGGCCTGCCTGTCAGAGGGGTCAGGAGCAGTTGCGTCATGGTGCAGTTCAAATCGGCCTGGCAGACGCCGTAGAGTCCCTCGTCATTCAGACGCGACCACGCCACGCAGGGGTAGCCCGGCAGCTCCCCACGCACAAGGCCGCCCAGACAATCCACGGTGATGCCGTTGGCGCTTCGCTCGGCCAACAGGCGTTTGACGCCCAGATAGAAGCGAAGTGCGCGGACCACTTCGTCACGCGAGGGCTCCATGACACGCAGAGCCCTGCGCAGGAACTCATCGGCCTCCCTCTCGGCTGCCGCGGTGGGGATCGCGTCGAAGGCTGATTTGAGATCGGCGTACCCCAGATATTCGAAGCCCGTTCCGTATCGCCGGCTGAACTCGGCCGCTTGCGCGCTGTGGTGTTCACGCCCGCGTTCGGGCACGACCACGAGCACCTTGCTGCGCCGCAGGCAGCGGATGGCGTAGAAGACGCGCGCGTAGGGATCCAGATCGCCGGGCTCGCTCGAAGTCAGAACATCGCCGGGATTTCCCGCACGCACCCAGGCGGCCATCGTTCCCCAGGCGTGACCCAGGTAGGGCTGGTTCCAAAGCAGCACGGGAAGGCCGCACTTGGCCACCGCCAGGACCATACCGTCGGAGCCGGAAGTCAGGGTCACCGCCATCACGCCGTCCACCTTGCGGTGGTCGAGCGATTGCGCCCATGCGGCCGCCTCCTCGCCGGTGCGCACCAGTTCGCCGCCGCTCAGCCTCAGCAGGTGCGGGTGTCTGGCTTGCCATTCGGCTAGTCGCGCGGTCGCTTCGCGATACGCCTGGTCGACGTCGAACCTGGGATTGGGCCAGCTGGGTTTGGCGACGGCGATGAAAACGGTACGCACTTCGGCGGGACCGATGCATTCCGCCGTTTGCCCCGCGGCCGACAATGGCGCCAGGCCCGCGAGGGGAAGCCGATGAAATTGCCTCCGTGTCAGCATACGCGCGATTCTACCGCACGATGCCTTAGAGCGTTTCGCCGCGGACCAGATCTGCGTAGGTTTCCCGCGCGCGTGTGATTCGCCAGCGATCGCCCTCGACGAGGACCTCCGGCGGCCGCAGCCGGGAGTTGTAATTGGAGGCGGCTACGAAGGCGTAGGCCCCGGCGGTGGCGATGGCCAGCACATCGCCCGGCAAGGCGTTCGCCATGCGGCGGTCGCGCGCGAGGTAGTCGCCGGTTTCACACACGGGTCCCACGACGTCAGCGACGATCTCAGGTCGATCGCTCTGACGGACGGGCCAGATCTCGTGGTGGGACTGGTAGAGCGCCGGGCGGATCAGATCGTTCATGGCGGCGTCTACGACCACGAATTCCTTCGAGTCGGTGCGCTTGCGGTAGAGCACGCGCGTCAGAAGCACGCCCGCCTCGGCTACGATCGAACGTCCCGGTTCGAGGATCAGGAACAGGTCCTCTCCCGCAACTTTCTCCCTGAGGGCGCGCGCGAAGGCCGCCGGGTCCGGAGAGGGCTCGTCCGCACGATACGCCACGCCAAGACCGCCGCCCAGATCGAGGGAGTGCACCGGGAATCCGGCTGCGCGGATGAGACGCGTCAGCTCGAGCATGACGTCGGCGGCCGCCAGCAGCGGCGCCGGATCCAGCAACTGCGAACCGATATGACAACTCAGTCCTTCGAGCGCGAGGTTGCGGAGGTTGGCTGCCCGCCGCCAGATGTCGGGCGCTCGCTCCGCATCCACGCCGAACTTGTGCTCACGACGCCCGGTGGCCACGTAAGGATGGGTTTCAACCGGCACGTCTGGGTTGACGCGCAGCGCGGCCCGCGCCCGCACTCCTCGTCGCGCAGCGAGGGCATCGATCAGGCACAGCTCTTCCTCCGACTCGGCGTTGAAACTGTGGATGCCCTGCTCGAGGGCGTACTCGATCTCTTCGGCTGTCTTACCCACGCCGGAAAAGACGACGCGAGAGGCGGGTCCTCCGGCGCGCAACACGCGATAGAGCTCGCCGCCCGAGACGATATCGAAGCCCGCACCGGCTTCGGCCAGCAGGGCGAGCACGGCCAGGTTGGAGTTGGCTTTTACTGCATAGCAGACCAAGTGCGGCAGGCCCGCCAAGGCCTCATCATAGGCGCGGAAGCGCTCGAGGATCCCCGCGCGCGAGTACACGTAACAAGGAGTGCCCGCGCGGGTGGCAATTTCGTCCAGTTGCACCTCCTCGCAATAGAGTCTGCCATGGCGGTAATGAAAAGGTCCGGGCATGTTCATTGCAATCGCAGGGCCACCACGGTCTGATCGTCTGCCCGCCCCTCGCTTCCGCTGAACCGGTCCAGGTCCGAAAAGATCGCCTCGACCACGGTCTGCGGCGGTTGATTCCAGGCGCTGCGAAGCACGCCCAGCAGCCGATCGCGACCGTACTCTTCGCCCCGCTCGTTGGTCTGATCGGGCAGCCCGTCCGAATAAAGCAGCAGCAAATCGCCGGCTTGCCCATGCAGCACGACTTCTTCGTGCTCGGCGTCCGCGATGAGCCCTAGCGGTACGCCCTCCACGCGCGGCTTCAGGATCTGGCCCTCGCGGCAGAGCAGAGGCGGCATGCCTCCCGCGTTCGCGATCACGAGTTGCCGCTCCGAGGGAAGCCAGCGGAGCGTGAGCAGGGTGACGTAGCGCCCGTAAACCTGGCGCTCGAGCAGGGCCTGGTTGAGCGCCTTCATAAGGGCCGCGGGCGAGCGACGCCGCGGGGCCAGGCTGAGGAGAAGCCCGTTTACCAACGCGCCGTAGAGCGCCGCCGCCACGCCTTTGCCGCTCACGTCACCCAGTGCGATGAAGGCTTCGCCGCTGTCGAGAGGATAAAAGTGGCAAAGGTCGCCCGTGATCTGGCGAGCGGGCCGGTAGCCGACCGCGATGTCCATGCCCTCGATCTCCGGCGGTTGGCGCCACACGAGCGCATACTGCAACTCGCGGGCGGCCTCGAGATCCTGCTCCATCTGCCGTTGGCGAAGGGCCAGCTCTTCGTAAAGGCGCGCGTTCTCGATGGAAATGGCGATCTGCGGCGCGAGCAAGGATAACGTGCGCACGTGCCCCTCGGTGAAATGGTCGGGGCGCTCGCTTTCCAGATCCATGACGCCGATCACCCGGTCGCGCAGCAGCAGCGGTACGGCCACTTCCGAGCGAATGCCCGGATGCGTGGGGACGTACCGTGGGTCACCGAGCGTTTCGTCGGCCCGGATCACCTCGCGCTGTTGGGCGGCCGCGCCGGCGATTCCTTGGCCAAGCGGGATTCGATCCAGCTTCACGCGCTGGTCGTAGCGGAGGCTGAAGCGGCTCCTCAGGCAGCAACCGGCCTCGTCGACCAGCAGGATGCTGAAAGCGTCGTAATTGATCAGCCGCTTGACGGCCTGAGCAATGTGCTCGAGCAGTTGATCCAAGTCCAGGATCGAGAAGTCACGGGCGAGCTGGGCGAGGGTGGCCAACATCCGGTTCTGTCGCTCGACGCGACGGTACAGCCGAGCATTGTCGATGGCCACCGCCGCGCGCGAGGCAATGAGCTTCAGCAGCGCGCGGTCGTATTCGTCGTAGGCGTTCACGCGTGTGGATTGCACGTCGATGACGCCGACCAACTTGCCGCGCGCTACCATCGGTGCGGCGAGCTCGGAGCGCACGGCGTCCAGACCGCTCAGATAGCGAGGATCCCGGCGCACGTCGGGAACGAGAATGGCCTCGCGCGACGCGGCCGCCGCTCCCGTGATGCCTTCCCCCAACGCTACCAGCAGATTGCGCACGATCTCTTCGCGGTGGCCGATGGCATAGCGGATGCGCAGCGCTCCCAGCCGCTCGCTGTACAGAAGAATGGCGAACAGTTCGTAAGGGATGACCTTGGCGATGATCGTCGCCAGCTTGGCCATCAGTTGCTCGAGATCGAGCGTTTCCGAAGTGGCAGCCGAAACCTCCAGCAGGAAATCGAGCAGCTCAGCGCGCTCGCGGAAACGTATCGTGGGTGTGCGCGATCCGCCCATGGGGATTACGCGACAGACGGGCCGTTCCGCAACTTGCCGGGATGCGCAGACCTGCGCTCTCCCTCTTCACCCTCCCCCGTCCTGGCGAAGTCACTCATGATAGCACAGCGTTTCGGCGACGCCTTGCGTGAAGGCGGGCTCTGGTTCCCTACGGCAGCGCGACCTCTTGGGCGGCTGGCGGAGGAAGAGGGATTCGAACCCCCGAGGGCCTTCCGGCCCTAGCGGTTTTCAAGACCGCCGCCTTCAACCACTCGGCCATTCCTCCACTAACCATAGTAACGCTTGAAACGGCGCGTAGTAACGCTTCTTGCACCCGACGGCCGCACTGCCCTTGCGCTCGGGTTTCAGGGCGACGTAAGCCTGTTCCGTCGCAGCTCCTCCAGGCGCCGACGGGCCCGCTCGGCCTCGGGCGAGTTCGGTCGGCGAGCCAGGAACGCTTCCAGCACCTGCGCCGCCGCGTCGCGGTCGGATCGGGCGGCGTAAATCTCGGCCAACAAGAGCTGGGGCGCGGAGAAATGGTCCGGATCCAGGCGGATGGCCTCGCGCAGTTGCTCGATGGCTTCCTCGGCGTCTCCCAGCGCCCAGCAGGCGGCGCCCAGTTGGACGCGGGCCAGCGCATCGCCGGGCTGCTTACGTACTGCTTCGCGATTCACCCGGCGCGCTTCCTCGTAGCGGCCCAGATTTACGAGCACGCCGCCCAGATTGACCAAAGGCGAGTAGGCTGAGGGTTCGTGGCGCAGGGCCTCGCGGAAGAACTTCTCGGCTTCCTCACGCCGTCCGGTCTGGTAGGCAATGGCGCCCATTTGGTTCCACGCCGCGGCGAAGCCCGGCGCGATCGCGACCGCCCGTTCCAGCTCCCGCAGGGCGCCTTCGGCGTCATAACGGCCGAGAGCCGCCAGCGCACGGCGGTAGTGACGAAGGGCGGACTCGGGCACGCGCAGCGTCTGCACCGTGACGGTCTGACCCTCACTTACCGTAGCGGGCGACGGCTCGAACTCGATCACAAGGCTGACGCGGCCTCCCGGCGCCGCGGGGTCCAGATGCACCGTGCGCCAGACTTCTCCCCGTCCGGGCGCCAGCACGCTGAGCGTGTAAGCTCCCGGCGCGAGGCCACGGAAGCGGAAACGTCCGTCCGAGCCGGCAACCACACTGGCCGTGTAGGGCGTGGCGGCGCCTGCCAGGGTGACGAAAGCGCGCTCCGGCGGCGGCTGAATCCGGCCGCTCAGCTCGAGTAGTTTCGCACCGAACAGAAGCGCCAGCAGTACGGCCATGTGCGGTCCTGCCGTCATGTTAACGCCGCCGAAGGCGCAGGTTGCGCCCGGCGGGCCGTCCGTGTAGCTTCGAAGAGGCGGCGGCTCGCGGTCGGGTGAGCAGGCAAACCCGGGCCGCAGGTCGGGAGGTCCGTGTCATGAGGAAAAATCTGCTCCTGTTCGTAATCGCTTTCAGAGTAACGGCGCCGGCTCTGTGGGCGGAGGAAATCCGCCTGCCTGCGCCGACCAAGGAAGGTAAAGTTTCACTCGAGCGTTGTCTCGCCACGAGGCGTTCGGTGCGCTCGTTTCGCGGGGACGCGCTGAAGCTGGCAGAGGTCTCGCAGTTGCTTTGGGCGGCTCAGGGGATTACGGGCGCCCAGCGCCTGCGGACCGCGCCTTCGGCGGGCGCACTCTACCCGCTCGAACTTTACTTGGTCGCAGGAAAGGTGGAGGGACTGGCCGCGGGCGTTTATAAGTATCACCCGGATGGTCACGCCCTGGTCCGCGTGGCTCAGGGGGACCGCAGGGCGGCGCTGGCCAACGCGGCACTGGGACAGCAGTTCATCGCCCAGGCGCCGGCGGTCTTTGTGATCGCCGGAGTCTACGAGAGAACAGCGAAGCGTTACGGCGACCGGGCGCCCCGCTACGTGCACATCGAAGTCGGTCACGCGGGGCAGAACCTCTGCCTTCAGGCCGTGGCTCTCGGGCTGGGCAGCGTGCCGGTGGGGGCCTTCCGCGATCCGGACGTCAGGCGCGTGCTGAGCATGCCGGACGAAGAAGCGCCGCTATACATCCTTCCGGTGGGACGGCCCCAGCCAGAACAAAGATAGCCCTAATTGTTCTTGACGGGTCGAACCACTCCGCCGGGCGCACGGTAACGGTGACGCTCCGCTTTCCAGCGGGCCGTGCCGTACTCATCCAGCCCGACCACGCCTTCCATCCCGTGGGCGGTGACCCGGCCTTCGAACTCGTAGACGATGCGCGTGCCCTCGAACGGGTGCGAGCTGCGGAACCAGACGCGATCGCCCTCTACCCAGCCGCGGAGATCGGCGCTGAGCGTCTCGGTGCGGTGCGTGCCGACCAGCTCGTCGCCCTCCTGCTCGAAGACGAAGCTGTGCTCGGCGCTGCCGTAGACGAAATCGATGTGCGCGTTCCACTGTCCGGCGATGCGCGCGGGCGGCGCCTGCGAACGCGTCGGCGCTTCGAGTTGGGGCGGGTGCGAAAGAACAGCGTAAAGCCGCTCGGCCACGATCTCCTCTTCGCCGGGCGACATCATATAGGGCATGATCGTGATCGAGCTCGGCGAGGGATCTCGGGCCGTCCCCGTCGAACCGGCCAGCACGATGCGCGGATCGCCCTCGAGCAGCAGCCTCTCGACGGCTTGGCCCCAGATGCCCGATTTCGAGCCGTCCCACGAGATGCGAAGTCGCGGGGCATGATTGGAGAGGCTCTCAGGGAAGAGCACCTCGGTCCGGACTCCTTCGACCTTCCGGAGGCGCTCGGCGATGCGTTCCAGCCAGGACTCCCACTGCTCCCACTCGGCTTTATGATCGCGCCTCACCCACGCCTCGACCGCCGCGAGCATTCCCATGATCTCTTCCTTGCCCACTTTCATCGGACGGCCGAAGGAGTGATGGGGGGCGCTGTTAAGGAACGCAGCCTGGAGCAGGTTCTTCGGTCCCAGTAAGAGCCCGGCGCATTGGGGCCCGCGCAGGCATTTGCCGCCGCTGTAGGCGACCATGGTTGCGCCGCGCTTCAGATGCACGTTGGGTATGGTGAGCCGTTCCGCGGCCGCGTCCACTAGGATGGGCACGCCACGCGGTCGTGCGATTTCGGCGATCACGTCGAGTCCCAGCGGCCCGCGATCGCCCGGACCGGCGAGCACCATAATCAGCGCCGTGCGAGGGTTGATGGCGGCCGCCAGCTCGTCTTTGTCGGCCACTTCTACAATGCGGACGCCGAGCATGCGGATCGCCTGGTCATACACGTTGCGCGAGTAGCGCGGCGCGATGACTTCGTTCTTGAGTCGGGGATCGGGCAGACGCTGGATCTTCTCCGGGTCGCCGCCGGCGATGCAGGCGGCGGTGGCGTGGGTGAGAGCGGCGGCGGCTCCTGCTGTGACGATGCCCCACTCGGCGCCGGTGAGCTCGGCCAGACGCTTGCCCACCGCTTCCATCAGCTCGTCCAGATGCACGTAGTAGCGCGAGGCCTCGGCCATGGCGCGCTTGACTTCGGGCAAGGTCAGGGAGCCGCTGACGATGGTGAAGGTCCCCTTGCAGTTGATCAGAGGGCGCACGCCGATGGCGGTGTAGATGTTGTTCCGCAGGTCGTCCGCCGCTCGCGCGGCGCGACCCGCGCCGCCCAGTCCCAGCCCGGCCAGGAGGCCGCCGGCGCGGAACAGCTCACGACGGCTGGAACGGCGAAGATACTCGAGCAGCATGGTTTCCTCTCAGGCGGCCGGATGCAGTCCGCTTGCGATCAGGTTACCGCAAGCGGCGCGGAGCCGTCGCAGGTCTCAACGGACGGACTGGTGATAGTTCGGGTAAGGCGGCTTCTTCGGCACGGGCGGCGGATTCTTCTTGAGCGCTTCCAGCACAACTTCGACGGCTGTTTCCAGTTGTGCATCCCGCCCCTGCCTCCAGGCCGCCGGATCCAGCTCGACCTCGATGTCGGGCGGAACCCCGCGGTTCTCGACCTCCCAGTCTCCGGCCGTATTGAAGAAGGCCAGATTGGGCGCCGTAACCGTGCCGCCGTCCATGAGCGCGGGGAAACCGAAGATGCCGACCAGCCCGCCCCACGTGCGCTTACCGATGAGCGGTCCGATCTTCGCTTTGCGAAAGTACCAGGCGATGGCATCGCCGCCCGAGCCGGCGTACTCATTGATGATCATCACCTTGGGCCCGAAGATGGCGGCCAACGGGGTCGTGAAAATTTCACCGTAGCGCGTGGCCCAGTAATTCATGAGTGGACGCCGCAGATAGTCGATGATGTAATCGGCCGCCATTCCGCCGCCGTTGAACCGCTCGTCAATAATGGCGGCCTGCTTGTCAATCTGGGAAAAGTAGTAACGGTTGAAGCTGGCGTAACCCGCTTCGCCGGTGTTGGGCAGGTAGACGTAAGCCACGCGGCCCCCTGTCATCTGGTCCACTTTACGGCGGTTTTCTTCGATCCAGGCGTAGTGGCGCAGTGCGGTCTCGCTTTCCACCGGGACGACGGTCACCTCGCGCGAACCGGCGCCCGTGGGGTCGGGTCCCACACGAATCCGCACCTGCTTGCCTGCCGCGGCTTCAAAGAAGCTGTAGAGATTATCCGGCGGGCGCAGGTCGCGCCCATTGACGGCGAGCAGGTATTCCCCCGCCTGCACGTTGACGCCGGGCTGCGTCAGCGGGGCGCGCAGTTCGGGATTCCAGTTCTCGCCGGTGTAGACGCGCACGATCCGGTAGCGGCCGTTCTCGATGCGATAATCGGCGCCCAGCAAGCCGACGCGCACGCGCGGAGGCTCGGGCACCGAACCTCCCCCTGCGCGCATGTGCCCCAGCGAGATCTCTCCCAGCATTTCCGAAAACAGGTAATTCAGATCCTCACGGTGAGCGATGCCGTCCAGGTACGCTTCGTACTTTTTGACGGCGGCCTCGAGATTCAAGCCGTGCAAACCTGGGTCGTAAAGGAAGTCACGCTGGATGCGCCAGACTTCGCGGTACATCTGCCGCCATTCGGCGCGCGGATCCACGCGGACCTCCATGGCGTCAAGCCTGAGCAGGCCCTCGCCGGCTTTCGGCGGCTGGGCCGCGCCGGCGATAGCCCACTGCTCGCCCCGCTGGTAAAGAACCTTCTCGCCGTTCCGCGAGACGTCGAAGAAGCGCACGCCCTCTAGGAAGCGTTCGGTCTTGCGCGTCTTGAGGTCGAACTTGTGGACGGTCACCGTCTGACGAGTGCGTTGCGTAACCGGTTCGGCTTCGGCCAGAAAGAGCGTACCGCTCTTGCCGGTCCACAGGCCGACATAATTGCGCGCCGGGATGGGCAGCGCCAGAATGCGTTGCGAGATGTTGTCGAAATCGATGCGCAGGGGCTGAGCGGCTTCGTCTTTCTTCGCGGGCTGCTTTGGCTTGGCCGCTTCTTCGGGCTTCTCCTCGTCGCTTTCCGGCGCCAGAGGCGACGGTAGATCCTTGCGCAAAACGACCACATACACGCTGCGCGAGACCGGACGGTTGAAGCCCGACATGTCGAGCCATCCGCTGGCGGGACCCGTGTCGGTGGAGGCGGTAAAATACAGCCGCTCGCCGTTGGGATCGAAGACGGCGTAACGGGCGTCACTCATTCCGTCCGTAACTTTGCGGGCTTTGTTTTCCTCGACCGAATAGAGGAAAACCGCACGAAAATGATTGCGAAGCTGGCGCGTATAAACGATCCACCGGCTGTCCGGCGACCAACAGGGATCCAACGTGCGCTCCGGCTTGGAATAAGTGTCGGTATCAATACGCACCGGAGTTTTCTTCTCCAGATCCAGGTACCAAAGGTTCAGGCGGGCGTCGGTGTAGGCAATTTTTCTGCCGTCAGGCGACCAAACGGGGGAATAATAAAACGACGGTGGATCGTCAAGCGGAATCTTGTCGACGGCTCCCAGTCCGCTTTGCTCCGCGATGTGCAAAGCGTATTCCCCGGACTCATCCGAAAAGTAGGCGACGCGCGCGCCGTCCGGCGACCAAGCGGGATCGCGGTCGGCGGCGCCAGGGGTGTTCGTGAGATTGCGGATGTCGCCTTTGTCGGCGGGGACCGTGAGGATTTCTCCCCGGGCCTCGAAGGCCGCGCGTACGCCGGTAGGCGAGAGGTCTGCGTTGCGGACGGAGCGGGCGACGCTTTCCAAGCGAGGGCGCACCGTCGGTAAGTCGCCCGCCAGTCGGATCTCGATCCTGCGCGCGCGCCCGGTTTTCAGATCATACAAATGCAGCGAGCCGAACTGCTCGTAAACGATGGCGTCCGGCCCGGCCGAGGCGGATTTGAGGTCCGTACCAGAATCGGGCAGAACCTGGTTGATCCGTTTGCTGCCGAGGTCGTAAGCGAACAAAGAGAAGCGGCCGTTGCGGTCGGAAAGAAAGTAAATCCTGTTGCCCACCCACATCGGGTAATAATCATTGGAGTTTTCGCGCGGTATTTTCTCGATCCGGGAGTCTTTGAGATCGGCGATCCAGATGGCTGAGGTGCGCCCGCCGCGATAGCGCTTCCAGGTAAGGAATGCCGGAGCGAGGGGCGTGTAGGCCAGACGCGTGCCGTCCGGCGAAAAAGCTCCCTGCTCGGCCATCGGGAGCGGGATCTCTTCAGGGAAGCCTCCTTCCGCCGGAATGGCGTAGAGCCGGTTGGTGCGAACGAAGCTGTGGCGGGGAGAGCGAAACAGGATCCGCTTGCCGTCGGGCGTCCATCCGACGACACGATCTGGGTCGGGGTGCCACGTGAGCCGGCGGGGCACGCCACCGGCGGCCGGCACGACATAGACGTCGACGTTACCGTCGTATTCGCCGGTGAAAGCGATCAGGGAACCGTCGGGCGAGAAGGCGGGATCGGTCTCGATCCCAAGGCCGACGGTGAGTCGGTGCGCTTCGCCGCCTTCGCGCGGGGCGATCCACAGATCGCCGGCGTAGGAAAAAACCACATGAGTGCGGCTGACGGTTGGTTTCTGGAGCAGGAGAGGATGCTCGGACTGAGCAGGGGCGAGGGCGCGGAGGAAGAGAAACACCGTGACTGCCTTGTTCATCGGCTGGACCTCACCCTGTATTATTGCCGAATCGCGGTTGAGTCGCCCCGGACCGCGCCTTGGGTTTGGCTACTAGGCAGCGTGCGGGAGCGAGAACCTACCCACCGGGCGCCGGGCGGAGACGGCGCGTCCGCCCGGCGGCCGAGCTCACCAGCGAATGGCCAGCGTGATGTTCTGCAGCGGCTGCCCGCCGCCGCTGGCCGTGGTCCCTTCGTTTCCAGTGGAAGGCAGGATGGTGCCGAAGATGCTGGGGTTCGTGAAGTTTACCGTGGTGTCCGGCGGGCCGAGGTTATACCACTTGAAGGGGTTCTGGAAGTCGTAGCGGAGCTGGATGGTGACACGCTCGCGGATTTTCCATTGCTTGGATGCGGAGAACTCGTGATCGATGAACCGCTGGCGATCCATGGTGTTACGGCCCACGTTGCCGAACCTGTACGGACCAGGATACCGGAAGTAATCCATGGAGACGATCATCTTGTTCTGATTGACTCGGGTCCAGCGATCGCCGCCCAGGTCCGACCAGCCCTTCCGCAGGTGGGCTCGTTGCCCGGTGCTGTCGGGGCGCCCCGTGCGGTACGCCACTACGCTGCTGGGCATGTATCTATAGGGACTCCCGGCGTAGGTGAAGGTCAGCGGTTCCCCGCTGGCGATCCGGTAAATGAAGACCATGTCGTAGCCGCCGAACACGGCATCCCAGAGGCCGCCGCGATTCAGCCACCTGCGTCCCTTGCCGAAGGGGAGCTCATAGTTCATGGATCCCGTGTACTGATGGGTACGGTCGAAACTACTCCTTGCGCGATCTACGTGACGAGGAATCAACTGATTGTTGGTGCTGCTGTCAATGGATTTCGAATAGGTGTAATAGGTCAGGAACGATAGGCCGCGCGAATAACGCTTCTCCAGTTTGATCGTGCCCGAATGATAAATTGAGTTAGCCCCGTTGGTCAGGAAGTTGATGGTCCCGAAATTCGGGAACGGGCGATAAATTTGCGGATTCCCTTCCAGCTTGCTGAACTCCGCCGGGTTGGTCTGCAAAAGATTCCAGGCCCAGTCATACGGCACCTGGTTCACCTGCTGCGACTCGAAGCCGTTAACGCCCCTGTTGCCGATATAGGTCAGTTCGAGCAGGTAGTTGCTGCTGAAGTTGTACTGGATGCCGAAGTTCCAGTTCATCACATAGGGGCTTTTGCGGTTGAGGTCGACCCAGCTTGCCGAGCGGGCGGCGTAGTTGCGGCCCAGGAAGGGGATGGTTCCATCCGGCCGAATTTGCGGCCAGGGCAGGGGCAAGGGCGGGCCCGCACTCAGGACGAATCGCGGCCGGTAGTCGCCGGATGGTGTGTCGATACGCGCGGTGATGGATCCGTACTCCTCGGTGGGAGGTACCGGCAACCGTTCGTCCACCGTGGCCACCGCGAAGCCGCTGCGGATCACCAGCTTGTCGGCCAGCTGCCAGGCCAGACCGAGGCGCGGCTGGAAGTTGTTCCAGTCCTTATTGTGCAGGACCTTGGGGTGCGTAATGACGCCTCGGGCGCCCGGCACCACGTTGTCGGGAGCATTGGGATCGAAGCTGGACTGTTGGCCGTACTTATTATTCATCACGCTTTGCACCTGCCAGCGAACGCCCAAGTTGAGGGTGAGGCGGGGGAGAACCTTCCAATCATCCTGGAAGTAAAGGCTGTGGATCCAGTTTCGGGGCAGGTTGCTGAGGAGGTTCACCGTGAAAGTCGCGGAGGAGACCGCGCCCGTGAGCAGGCGGGTCAGGTCGTTGCCTCCGGTGTTGGGTATCGTCGCGCCGTTGGGATACAGGCCGCTGGTGGGAGCGAGCGTGAAAACCCCCGCGTTATTAGTGACGGTGTAGTTGTTCCGCCGGACGCGCAGCAGGTCATAGCCCGTTTTGAAGGCGTGCCGGCCGTAAAGCTTGCTCACATCCTGGCGAAAGTTGAAGTGCTCCTGCACGTCCACTGCGGGGTTGGCCACGTAGGGGACGCCGGTGATCTCCGGCATGCTCCCGGCCTCGATGTTGGGAATGCCGAAGAGTTTCCCCCAGTCCTTGCCGTAAGCCGGCGACGGCGTGTAGGCCTTGTAGCGGAAATAAGTGAGTCGAGACTCGCTTACCACGCTGGGGCCCAGGCTGTGGGTGAGGCCTAGGCCGGTCGTAGTCCAGGCGTTCTCGGTGGCGCGCCGCGTAGCATCGAAGGCGGGGTTGAGGATGCTCAGGTCGGGCAATCGCTCCCAGCGGTCGTTGTAGCTGTAGTTATAGAACATCCTGAGGCCCGGGCTGAAATTATGATCCATGCGGAGGGAGTAATTGTTCCAGAAGACCTTCTTGTAAGGCATGGCCATGAAGTTATCGACCCAACCGGTGGGCGTGGCCGTGCCTCGGCGGTTAGGCTGAACCCATATGTTCTGGGCCAGAATGTTGCGAGCTACCGGGTCCCAGGAGCTCTTGGGGATGATGTTACCGGGGAACGGATCGCGGAACCACTGGCCGTCCACGAGGCGCGTCGTGCGCGGATCGTAGATGGGATAGGGCGCGATTCCCGAGCCCTGATAGCTGAAGTCGCCGTTGAGCTCCTCAGGTGTGGGCACAGTGTACATCCTCTGTTGGGACTGCTTCTCGATCAGCTTCTGCCAGGCGAACAGGAAAAACGTCCGGTTGCGGCCGTCATAGAGCTTGGGTATGAAGACCGGTCCGCTGACGTTGGCGTCCGGCTGCATGAAGAGCAGGGTACTGCCCGCCTGCTTGAAGGTTTCCAGCTGGAAGAACCGCCGGTGCTGCATGGGGCTGGTCCGGGCGAGCTCGGAAATCAGGCCGTGGAACTCGTTGGTCCCGGTCTTCTTGACTACAACGATGGCGCCCCCTGCTGAATGGCCGTACTCGGCCGGCAGCGCAGTCGTGAGCACCTTGATTTCTTCGATGGTGTTCTGGATGGTATCGGTGGTGTTGAAGCCGATCGGCTGGACGCCGTACATGCCGTCCTCGAAGAAGCCGATGCGGTCTGCGGTATTGCCGCTGATGCGGAAGCTCGACAAGGAGCCGCCCCAGCCAAAGCCGGCTACGTTGACGCCCGGGGTCAGGTAGAGGATGGAACGCACATGCCGCTGGTACAGCGGCATCCGGTAGAAATAGTCGCCTTTGACCAGCGTGCCGGTGGAGGAGGTTTCGGTTTCCAGAAGCGGGACGGCTGCGGTCACCTCGATGACGTCAGTGACCGTTCCGACCTCCAGAACGGCGTTGACCGGAACGGCGGCTCCTACGCTCAAGGTGACGTTGTCGCGCACAAAGCGTTTAAAACCCGGCGCGGCGATCGTCACGCGGTATGTTCCCGGCCGAAGGAAGGGAGCACGATAGATTCCTTCCGCATTGGTTTCCGTTTTCAGGGTGACTCCTGTAGCCAGGTTTGTGATAGTGACCTGAGCGCCCACCACGACGGCGCCCGTCGGGTCGGTGACGGTGCCGGTCAACGCGGCAGTATCCTGGGCCCAGGACCCGACAGCAAGCAAACAGGCGTGTATCCAAAGCCTCGAAAGTTTTCCTGCCATGACCCAACCCTCCCTGAGGCTGCTCGTGCGCTTCGCGCGGTAATGATTCTATTACGGGCGGTGGGAGGTGTCAAGAGGTGCCGGCGGGACCGCCCGGCCGGAGCGAGGTTTCGACGCTGACGACGGGCCGGCCTGCGCCGAAGCCGGCGACCATCGGTCAGGTAGCCGGTTATCCGCAGTGCGCCCAGCCGACAATAGCGATCCGCGCGCGCCGCCTGCTCATAACGAACCGCGCTGACTGGGAAGGACAGACAGCCGCGCGCGACCGTAGCAGCTCGCGGGAGCGCAGCACGCTCGATCCACGCCGGCACCGGCGCACAGATCAGCGGCCTCCGGTTAAGGCTCCAATACGACGATGGTATCCACGGGATTTCGGATTTCGTTTGCGAGCCGAAGCAACAGGCCCCCTTCGACGCGACGAAAGACCACCGGCGTCCCCCGCGGGAAGGCGCGGGCGGTGCGGATGCCCGGAATGTCCGGCAGGGCCAGCCACTCGTCCGGCCAGTCGAGGACGTGAACGTAGACCTTGTCCGCCTTGCGCGTGGTGACGCCCCACGGCCGTGGGGGAACCGGACCGCCGCGCGTTCCAAAAATCGATTCGCCGTTTTCGCGCAACCATTGTCCGACGCCGCGGAGGCGCTCGACGAACTCCGGCTGAATCTTGCCGTTGGGCATGGGCCCGACGTTAAGTAGGAAATTCGCGTTGTAACCCGCAGCGCGGACGAGGTAATGGACTAGCTCGGGAACGCTCTTGTAGCGGTTGTCCTTTGCGTTGTAGCCCCAGGATCGATTGATGGTGTCGCAGGTTTCGAGCGGCAAGGCCCCGATCTCAGCTTCTGCGTTGAAACCGGCGGTATTGTGCCCGGGAAGGTCTTTTTCGAACATCTGGAAATCCTCGCCCTCGAAGGGCCGACGGTGATGATTGTTTCCGATGAGCGCCCCCGGCTGCAGGCGGTGGATCAGCGAGTAAGTTTTCCCAAGGCGCCAGTCGGCGTCGGGCTTGTCCCACCAGCCGTCGAACCAGATTCCGGCAATGGGACCGTAGTTGGTCAGCAGTTCTTCGAGTTGCGCATCGAGGTAATCGAGATACCGGTACCAGTTGCCGGTCTCCGGCCGACCGGAGTACTGGCCCGTGCGACCACGCGGGAAGTAATCGGGATGGTGCCAGTCGAGGTGCGAATGGTAGAGGAAGAGCTTGATGCCCTGCCGCTGACATTCCTCGGCAAGCATCTTGACCACATCCCTGCGATAAGGCGTAGCATCAACGATGTTCCAACGACTTTGTTTGGTGCCCCACATTGCGAAGCCGTCGTGATGCTTGCTGGTGAAAGTGATGTAGCGCATGCCCGCTTCTTTGGCCAGGGCGACCCATTCGGCGGGGTTGAATTCCGTCGGGTTGAACTTGGGCGCAAGCTTCTCGTATTCGGCGATGGTCATTTTTCGGTTGTGCATTACCCATTCGCCATCGCCCAGGACGCTGTAGACGCCCCAGTGAATGAACATGCCGAACTTTGCGTCTTGGAACCACTCGCGGGCCTTGAGGTTTTCGGGCGAAGGGCGGTAGGTTTGAGCCGTCAGGTCGATACCCAGTGCAAAGAGCAGTAGGATGCACTCGAGCCGCATGGCCACGATTATCGCGAATTCCAGCCGGGCGCGGGTGCGGACGGCCCGAGCCCGCTTAGTAGCCGGCCCGCTTGTCTACGAGGTTACGCAGGGGCAAGCCGAGACGGAAGCGCTCGAAGTTCTCCAGGAAGAACTCCATGGCGCGGCGTTTCCAACCGGGGAAGTGGTCGGCGCAGTGCGGCGAAAGCAGTACGTTGTCCAGGCGGAAGAAGGGGTGGTTCGTCGGGAGCGGTTCGCGCTCGAAGACGTCCAGCGCGGCGCCGCGCAGACGGCCGCTGGAAAGCGCGGAAACCAGAGCGTTCTCGTCGATGACGGCGCCGCGTCCTACGTTGATGATGACGGCATGGGGTTTCATCCGGGCCAGCTCGGCCTCGCCGATCAGGCCGCGCGTCAAGGGCGTCAACGGCAGTGCCACGGCGAGGTAGTCGCTAAGCGAGAGGAGTTCGCCGAGCTCGGCAGGCCCCAGCAGACGTTCCACCACGGGGTCGCCCTGGCCCGGTTCGACGCGGCGTCGTAAAGCGGCGATCCTCATGCCGAAAGCGCGGGCACGGCGCGCGACGGCGCGACCGATGTCGCCGTAGCCAAGGATGCCAAGCCATTTCCCCTCGATAAGTTCGACCTCGAAGGGATCCCAGCGCCCGGCCCGCTGGCTGTTCAGCATGCGCTTGAAGTTCTTCGCAAAGAAGAGCACCGCACCGAGCACGAACTCGGCCAGGGAATCGCTGTAGAGTCCGCGGCCGTTGGTCACCGGGACGTCACTTTCGATCAGGGCGGGAAACAGAACATTCTCGACGCCGGCGCTGGCGCTATGCACCCATCGCACGCGCGGTGAAATGCTCCAGACGGCCTGCAGCAGCTCACGGGGGGCGAACCAGGAGAGAATGACGTCGGCTTCGGGGGCAAGGTTTTGGAAGGCTTCGGGGACCTTGCCCGCGGCTACGCGCGTGCCCTCGGGCAAACTTTCAAGCAGCGCCAACTCGGGTTCGCCGGGATCCGCCAATACAAGTACCGTCAGTCCATTCATGTCCGGTCGTGAAAATTGGGGACGCAAAAAGCAGAGTCCTTCTTTCGCAGCGTAGGAGAATATCGCTTCCTTGCTGGCTGTCGTGTTTCTTCCAGCCGGGCCCTACGCAATAGGAGCCGGGCGGTCAGACGGCCTTCTGTACGCGGCCGCTGCGCAAGCAGGAAGTGCAAACCCGAATCCGCCTGGTCGTCCCGTTAACCACTGCCCGGACACGCTGGAGATTGGGATAGAAGCGCCGCTTGGTCACGTTGTGGGCGTGACTGATGCGGTGTCCGGTCATGGGGCGTTTCCCGCAGATCTCGCAAACTCTGGCCATGGAACCGTGCTCCTGAAAGGGCCCGCGCGCCGCGGGCATGCGGTCGTTTCTCAGTGTAACAGTTCTTCAGGCCGGGAGGCAACGGCTCCCCGAGGTCGCCCCGCGTAGTATCCTATTCGGCGCTATGGAGTTGAAAGCGGTTCGGCTGGAGATCCCTGAGGGCGGCAACATCATCGTCGGGCAATGCCATTTCATCAAGACGGTGGAGGACCTTTACGAAGCCATCGTGAACACGGTCCCTCAGATGAAGTTCGGCATCGCGTTCAACGAAGCTTCGGGCGCTTGCCTTACACGCCTGGAGGGAAACGACGAGGATCTGAAGGCGCTGGCGTGTCGCAACGCGCAGGCCATCGGAGCGGGCCACACGTTCGTCATCGCCTTGCGCGAGGGCTACCCCATCAACGTCCTGGGGCGGATCAAAGAGGTTCCCGAGGTCTGTTCGATTTTCTGCGCCACGGCCAATCCGGTCGAGGTCATCGTAGCGGAGACCGAGCAGGGGCGCGGCGTGCTGGGCGTGGTGGACGGATCCTCGCCGAAAGGCGTCGAGGACGAGGCGGGGCGGGCTTGGCGTCACGAGCTGCTCCGCAAAATCGGCTACAAGCGATGACCGCGATCCGCAGCGAGGTCGAACTCGAGGAACGTCTCTCGCGGCCCAGCCCGGCCGATGTGGCTTTCCTGCGCGAGCTGGAAGGCGATCTGTTGATCCTGGGTGTGGCCGGCAAGATGGGGCCCAGCCTGGCGCGACGGGCGCGGCGGGCCGCCGAGCAGGCCGGCGTTCGCAAGCGGATCGTCGGCGTGGCGCGGTTTTCCAACCCACGCGTGCGCCAGGAACTGGAAGCGGCAGGCGTGGAAACGATCACTGCGGACCTGCTCGATGATGAGCAGCTTCGCGCGCTGCCCGACTTCCCAAACGTCATCTACATGGCTGCGCGGAAGTTCGGCACCACAGGCAACGAGTACCTGACGTGGGCGCTGAACACCTACCTCCCGGGACGTGTGGCCGACCGGTTCCGGCGGTCCCGCATCGTGGCCTTTTCAAGCGGCAACGTCTACCCGCTGGTGCCCGTCCTTCACGGGGGGCCAACCGAGGCCACGGCGCCCGAGCCGGTGGGCGAGTACGCACAGTCGGTGCTGGGACGCGAGCGCATGTTCGAGTACTTCTCGGCCCGTTACGGCACGCCGGTAGCGCTGCTGCGACTCAACTACGCGATTGACCTGCGGTACGGCGTGCTGGTGGACATTGCCCGCAAGGTCTACGAGCGACGACCGGTGAACCTCGCGATGGGGATGGTGAACGTCATCTGGCAAGGCGACGCCAATTCGGTGGCGTTGCGGGCCTTGGGCCTGTGTCAGTCCCCGCCGGCTGTGCTCAACGTGACCGGTCCCGAGACGGTCTCCGTCCGCTCGCTGGCCCGCAAATTCGGCGAGCGTTTCGGCGTCGAGCCCGTTTTTGAAGGGACGGAGGCTCCCACCGCGCTGCTCAGCGACGCCTCGCGCTGCCACCTGCTGTTCGGCTACCCGGAGGTCACGCTCGAGCAGATGATCGAGTGGGTGAGCGAGTGGATCCGTTCGGGCGGCGTGCTCTGGGACAAGCCGACTCACTTTGAAGTCCGGGACGGGAAATTCTGAGTGGGAAGATGACGTGGCGTGAGATTCTCCGACGCGGTACGGTGATTCCGGCCCACCCGCTGGCGCTGACGGCGGAGCGCAAGCTCGACGAGCGACGGCAGCGCGCTCTGACGCGGTACTACCTCGCGGCGGGGGCCGGGGGCGTGGCCATCGGCGTTCACACCACCCAGTTCGCCATACGCGATCCCAAGGTCGGGCTCTTCCAGCCGCTGCTCGAACTCACGATGGAGGAGCTGCGCGGCCGCGAATGCGTGAAAGTGGCGGGCGTCGTCGGTCCCACGCAGCAGGCGGTGCGCGAGGCCGAATTTGCCGCGCGGTGCGGCTACGACGCGGTTCTGCTCAGTCTCGGGGCGCTCCAGGACGCCGACGTCGATGAGCTGCTGGACCACGTGCGCGCGGTCGCGGCGGTCCTGCCCGTCTTCGGCTTTTATCTGCAGCCCGCGGTGGGCGGCCGTCTGCTGCCGTACCGCTTCTGGCGCCGGTTCGCCGAAATCGACAATGTGGTGGCCGTCAAAATCGCACCGTTCAACCGTTACCAGACCCTCGACGTAGTTCGCGCCGTGGCCGAGTCCGGGCGGGCGGGCGAGATTGCGCTCTACACGGGCAACGACGATTCGATCCTGGTGGACCTGCTGACGGAGTTCCGCTTCGGCAATGGCGTGCGGTGTCGCATCGTGGGGGGATTGCTTGGCCACTGGGCCTGCTGGACGCGCCGGGCTGTGGAGCAGCTCGAGCGCGCCCACCGCGTCATGCGTGGAGAGGAGCCCCTCACGGGCGAATTGCTGACGCTGGCAGCGCAGATCACCGACGCCAACGCAGCCTTGTTCGATGCCGCCAACAACTTTCGCGGCTGCATCGCTGGGATCCACGAAATTCTCAGGCGTCAGGGCTTGATGGCGGGGCGCTGGTGCCTCGACCCGGCGGAAGATCTGTCGCCGGGGCAGATGGAGGAGATCGATCGCGTCTGCCGGGCCTATCCGCACCTGAATGACGACGACTTCGTGCGCGAGCATCTGCACGAGTGGCTGCGCTAGGAGTTTGTCGATAAATTCGTGCCGGCCCGGCGACGCCCCGGCGTGCTGCTGTGTTACCCCTTCCGAGTTTAATCGCTTGCAAGACTTAGTAAGTCTCGACAGTCAAGCCTGAAGGGCTTATTCAACCCACTCTTAGTGCGCAAGTCGGACCGGTGAAGGAGGCGACTGGGTTTGAGGGGCGGGCGCAGAGCTTTCCGGTGGCGCCGCAAGATACTGCACGATGACGGAGATACGTCGGTTAGAGGGGTGGGTGGGCTCTTGGGGGAGGCGGAGCCGTTGGTCGGCGTATCCGCGGATTTGCGCGACCTGGTCGGGGCGGAGGCCGTGGGCCTGCATGATGCGGCGCGCCGCGTTGGCGCGGTCAGCCGAGAGCTCCCAGTTGGTGTAGTCGCCACCCCCGCTGAACGGCCGGGCGTCGGTATGACCTTCCAGGTAGACCTTGTTGGGTAACTGACCCAGCTCCTGGGCCAGCCGGATGATGAGCTCCTCACCGTTGGGAGTAGGCTTCGCGCTTCCGCTTTCGAAGAACACGCCTTTCTCGTCCTCGAGCAATTCAATGCGCAGACCCTCGGCGGTGACGGTGATCTGTACGTTCTGACGCACGCGCTCGAGTTTGACCGATTGTTGTAACGCTTGCTGGAGCTTGTCCTTGAGGTTGTCCATGTCTTCGCGTTTGAGCGCCAGGCCGTCGCCGGTGCCGCTAAGGGTAGTGCCCATGAGGTTGCCTTTACCCGTGGGATCCTGGAAGTAACCGCCTACCGCCTTGCGCACTTTCTCGTCGCTGGCCAGCAGCCACAGCACGATGAATAGAGCCATCATGGCGGTGACGAAGTCCGCGTAGGCCACTTTCCAGGCGCCGCCATGATGGCCTCCGTGTCCACGTTTCTTGCGGACAACGATGACAGGCGTGTTCTGCGGCGAGCTCATGCGGCGGCTCCGGTGGCGGCTTTGGCGCCGCGGAAAGCGTTCTCCATTTCCTTGAAGGTCGGCCGCAGATGGGCGGGCACCGTGCGGCGGGCGAACTCGACGGCGATCAGCGGCGGCACGCCCTTGGCAAAAGCCGTCAAGCCCGCGCGCAGAACGTTGTAGTACTGTGCCTCAGCGTCGGCCAATTTGTGCATGTGCGCGGCCACGGGCCCCACGAAGCCGTAGCACATTAACACGCCCAGGAAGGTTCCCACGAGCGCGGCAGCGACCTTGTGGCCGATCTCCTCCGGCGGACCGCCCATAGCGCCCATGGTGATGACCACGCCCAGCACGGCCGCTACGATGCCTAAGCCGGGCAGCGAGTCGGCCACCGTGGTCAGGGCGGCCACCGGCTGTGTGGAGCCGTGATGGTGCACTTCCAGATCCAGCTCCATCATCTGATCGAGATCGTGCGTCTGCACGCCGCCCGCCACCAGGACGCGCAGCGTGTCGCAGACGAAGCTCAGCGCATGATGATCGCGGAGTAACTTCGGGTACTTGGAGAAGACCGGGCTTTTAGCGGGCTCCTCCACGTCCTGCTCCAGCCGGGCCAGTCCATTTTTGCGCGCATGATTGAACAGATCGCTAAGCATCTTCAGGGTTTCCAGATAAAACGCTTTCGTGTACGGACTGCCTTTGATCAGGTTGAGCAGGCCCTTGAAAATTCCCATGGTGACCGCGGGAGGATTGGCCGCCACCAGCGTCCCCAAGGCCGCGCCGCCGATGATGACGAACTCGGCCGGCTGGTAAAGCACGAGCAGCTTTCCATGTTCCAGGAGATAACCGCCCACCACGGCGGCCAGCACAATCACCAGACCCAGGATCACGAACATAGGTTGCGTTCCCGGCGGGCTTTGACGCCCCTGGTCCACTTATCGGCGCGCGGCGCAGAGGCTAGAGTCGGCCTGAGGTTCGAAGATGGGCGGCTGGCAAGGGCGAGGCGGACAGGGGACCGCGACGGACGATTTCGGCCAAGATCTCGGGCACTTCAAAAACAGCGCGATTCTCGATCGCCGCGGCGCGCGCCCGAAAGCGCTCCAGATTGCCGTTCGATAGCAGCTCCGCCACGCCTTCTGCGATGCGCCGATAGCTGGGCACCACCAGGCCGACGCCCTGCTGGCGGATCCATTCCGCGTTATAGCGCTCGTGAGGCAGCGTCCAGGCGTTCGAAGCCACAAGTACGGGCAGCTTCATGGCCAGGGCCTCGCTGATGGAGCCGGGGCCCGGCTTACCAATGAAGAAGTCCGCCAATCTCATGTAACCGGGCACGTCGTGAGTGAAGCCGGTCACGTGCACCGGCATGCGCGTACGCATGCGGCGTATGGAGTCGAGCAGCTGCCGGTTGTGGCCGCAGATGACGAGCAGTTGCAGCGGTAGGCCGGAGCGATCCAGCTCAGCGACGATCCGGCGCATCACCCGGGAGCCGTGGCCTCCAAAGAGCACCAGGCCGGTGGGCAGGCCGACGTCGAGGCCGAGACTCCGCCGCGCCCCAGCCCGGTCCACCTCCGCGACCTCGTAAAAGCGCGGATGGAGAACCATGCCTGAGACTCGGAACACGGCATGCGGCGGGTGCCCCAGCGCAAGCGCCTGCTGCGCGGCTCGTTCCGAGCCGCAAATGAAGTACTGCGGCTGACGTTCGATCCAAAAGTGCGGCGGGTAGTCGGCCAGGTCGGTGAGCAGCGTGACGTAAGGCACGTCGTCGTGCGCCCGGCGTAGGCCGTCGAAGATGGGTCTGTTGAAGTGGGGGATCAGCGAGACGACCAGATCGGGTTTCTCGCGACGAAAGTGGCTCTCCAGACGGCGCACCATGGGAGCATGATACAGACGGATCAGTGCATGCATTACGCGCAGCAGGTAGCGTGCGCCCAGCGTCCAGTTCTGCTTGAGGATCAAGTTATAAAGATCTTGCAGGCGGATGCCCAGCAGCTTGCGAGCCGGATCGAGGGGATCCAGCAGATCTTGGAGATTCCAGATGCGGATCTCCCAGGGGCGTTGCTGACTGCGAATCGCTACCTGCAGTGCGGTGGCTGCCGCTCGGTGACCGCCCCCGGCGTCAAAAAGCACGAAATGGACACGCACCCCTACCCGTGCATTGTCACACAGTCACCCAGGCCTCAGCGGTCCGCGGTCACCCGCCCGCGGACGCTTTGAAGACTTGCGTCGGGATGCCTTCGGCCCGGCCCCGGGGTTTCGCCCACGAAGCGCCGGGCACTACAGCGCCGTGCTGCCGGGCCCAATACTCGCAGGCCAGCGTCACGACGCGCCTGACCTCCTGCGCGTCAAAGGGCTTGGCCAACACGTCGTAACCTCCCAGGTTCAGCACCTCCGCCCAAAGGTGCTCGTCCGCCACACGCGAGGTGACGATGAGGCACGGCGGGTCCGACAGAGGCGCCACCTGGCTGAGCAGATCTTTCCATTTGCCATCAGGGAGATCCCGCTCGCACAACACGACGGCGATGCGGTCCCGGCACAACACCGTCACCGCATCCCGATAGGTGCGAGCCGAGTACGTCTTGCGTCCCGTCGCGCTGAGCAATGGCACGAGGAAGGCGTGGTCTTCGGGGGCCGGGCTGACCAGCAAGATGGCCTCCCGGCCGGTCTCTGAACGGATTGGGCTCGCTGCGGCGGATCCGGTGATATCCGGCATATCTGCTTGCCTCCCGTGGCTCCCCTGTGCGTTGATTCGTTGACGTTTCAGGCCGCCGGCGGGTTCCCGGCAGCCCGCCGGCTCCCCCACTCCGCTCGGTCAGAGCAACGTCCGCTCCTACTCCGGGGGTACTAGTACAGCCTTTTTATACGGCGAGGACGCGCGCCGGTCAAGGAGAAAATTCCACAAATTTTCCACTTCCGCAAGCCGCGAAGACTGCGGGACTTACGCCATCGGCCGCACCGGCGGCGAGCCTGGCCTGCCCCTACTGCTTCTCGTGCACCAGCGTCTGCGTCGTCTCGCCTTGCGATCCCGACCAGTGACGGGTCAGGGTCAGCGTCTTGCCGTCTTCAGAAAGCACCCATTGATCCTTGAGCGTCACTTCGCCGCCGGCTGCCTTGTGCTCCATGACCAGCGTGGTGCCCTCCCACCGCAGCACGCTCTTGACTTCCACGTTGCCGACCCAGTTCGTGCATTCCTTACCGTCGGTGGTGAACGCCAGCTCGTAAGATCGCTCACCCGAGCTGGTCACCGTGACGGAGATCATCTTGAAGGCTGGATCGTTGTGCTCGATCTTCAAGGTGGCCGAATCCGGGGCCGGCAGAGCGCCGAAGTTGCTCTTGGCGATATTCAGCTTCCAGGTGCCGGAAAAGTCCGGCTTGCTCTGGGCGAATGCGATCCATGCTGACGTGACGATCAGGCCTGCGAGCGCGATGATTTTCCTCATGAGGCTGCTCCTGCTGGTGTGCTGGCTACGACCCCTTAACTTTACCACAGGCGGCCTGCTGCCGATCCGACGCCGGGCGTAGGGTTGCGGTAGTGTGGGAAAGGGCGGGGCGAAACAATGCTCTTGCGCACGGCCCTCCTGTTTCTTTCGCGAAATCGAACACTTAGGCGTTGGGTCGAGACCTCCGCCCTGGCCCGTCGGCTGACCGGGCGCTTCATCGCCGGACTGCATCTGGAGGATGCCATTGCCGTCTGCCGGCGACTGAACGGCGTCGGGTTGCTAGTGACGCTGGATTGTCTGGGCGAAGAGGTGACTTCGGTCGCGGAGGTCGAGGCCGCTAGCAAGGCGTATCACGCGTTGCTGGACAGTATCGAGCGACTGGGGCTGCGCTCCACGGTGTCGCTTAAGCTGAGCCAGTTCGGGCTGGGATTCTCCGAGAGGCTCTGCTACGACAGCGTGGAGTCCGTAGTGCGTCGTGCAGCGTCCGTGCCGACTTCGGTCGAGGTGGATATGGAATCGCTGGGTTACGTCGACCGCACACTGGCCCTCGTGGTCCGCATGCACGAAGCCCACGGGAACGTGCGCGGCGTGATCCAGGCTTATTTGAAGCGGAGCTATGACGACCTGGCGATGTTGTGCGAGCGCGGCATTCCGGTGCGGCTTTGCAAGGGCGCATACCGCGAGCCGGCCTCGGTGGCGTATCAGACCCGAGCCGAGATCCGGGGAAACTTCTTGAGGCTGGCCAGGATCTTGCTGGACCGTGGCGTCTACCCGGGTTTTGCGACCCACGATGAGTTTCTCATCCGCCGGATCCGCGAATACGCGCGGGAGGCGGGCATCCCTGCGTCCCGCTACGAGTTTCAGATGCTTTACGGCGTGCGGCGCGACCTGGAGCGCAGCTTCCTGGAGGACGGTTTGCGCTTGCGGCTTTATGTGCCCTACGGCGAAGCCTGGTATCCCTACTTCATGCGCCGACTGGCCGAGCACCCTGCCAACCTGCTTCTGCTGTTGAAGAATCTTTTTCGGCGGTAGAGCCGGGAACCCCGGCCCTGCCAGCGGCGTCTTCACAGTGAAAGGGATGAAGTACTGGGGTTTCATGGGCGTAAAGGTGGCCCTGATCGCGCTGGCCATGCGCGGTCTATGGCCGCTGGTGAAGTCGCTGCTGCCGCCGCCTCGCCCGTTCCTGTACATCGGCCAACCGTTCGGGAGGGATCTGGTCTGGACGCTGGCGGCCGGCGCCTGTTTCCTGGTCGGCTGTGGCTTGCTGTACCTTGCCTGGCTGGACCAACGCTATCGCTGCCGTGTATGCCTGCGGCGGTTGCGCATGCCGGTGGAGACCGGCTCCTGGAGCAGCATGCTGCAATTCGGACGACCGCGCATCGAGTACATTTGCCCATACGGGCACGGGACGTTGGAAGTGCCCGAAGTGCAGATCGCAGGCCCTGAGCATGCGGATTGGCGTGCTCACGGAGACATCTGGGAAGAGCTGACATCCGTCGAGGAGGCCCGCCGATGAGCGCGAAGGCCGTACGGAGGGCGGCCGGGGTACTCGTGCTCGCGGCGGCGGCCGTGGTGTGTGCACAGTTGGCCCCTGTTTACTGGAAGGCGTGGCGTTTCGGCCGTTTTGTGGCCGAAGTGGCTGCGCATCCGGAACACAGGGGGCGGGCCGATGAATGGGTGCGTGCGCAGTTGGTGAACCGCGCGGCCGAGCTGAGTTTGCCTGTGCGCAGCGACCAAGTGCGCCTGGAGCGCGCGGGCGGGCGGCTCGAGGTGGAAGTTCGCTACGTGGCGCCGGTCAACTTCGCCTTTTACACCGTGGACCTACACTTCCGGCCCCGCGCGAGCAGCCCGTGAGGCGGACGGAGCTTGATCAAAAAGAGGCGTCCGCGTTTCACTCTCGTGCGAGAATAAACTAGGGAGGCGCGCGCACTGTCGTGGCGGTGCGGATTCAGTTTTCCCGCAGATCCCTGGCTGCACGTTTGTTGCTGCACCCGCTGGGGCGCCTGTTGGTGGCGGTGGGGCTGCTCGGCGCGCTGTCCGGCTTTTCGCTTTTCACTTACTACTACGTGAAATTCTCGCGGCTGGTGGACAGGAAGCTGCGGTCCGGCCCGTTCCCCAGCACTTCGATGATCTTCGCGGCGCCGCGCGCGGTGAGGCTGGGCGACGCCGTCGGTCCCGAGGAAATCGTGGTCCACCTGCGCCGCAGCGGATACAGCGAATCGCGCCAGAGCCGCATGGGGTGGTACCACGAGCGGCCTGACGCGGTTGAGATCTTCCCGGGGCCGGATTCCTATTTCGACCAGGAACCGGGCGTCATCAAGTTCGCCGAAGGACGCGTCGTCGAGATCATTTCTTTGCGCGACAACACGCCGCGGACCGAGTATCTGTTGGAACCCGAGCTGATCACGAATCTCTCCGACCGTAACCGCGAGAAGCGACGGCTGGTGCGTTTTGCCGATCTGCCCAAGGTCCTGGTGGATGCGATCATTTCTGCCGAGGACAAGCGCTTCTTCCAGCATGCGGGTTTCGACCCCCTTCGGGTTTTGAAGGCGGCTTACGTCGATCTGAAGGAGCGGAGAATCCAGGAGGGAGCTTCCACGCTCAGTATGCAACTGGCGCGCAGCTTCTTCCTGGATTACCGGCGCACGTGGCGCCGCAAGGCAGCTGAGGTTCTCATCACCCTGATCCTGGAGCAACGGCTCTCCAAAGAGCAGATCTTCGAGTATTACGTGAACCAAATCCCGCTCGGTCGGCACGGCAGCTTCAACATCCACGGCTTCGGGGAAGCCGCTTCCGCTTACTTGGGCAAGGACGTGCGAGAGCTGACGTTGCCCGAGGCGGCCCTGCTGGCGGGCATGGTTCGCGGTCCCAGCTACTACAATCCGTACCGTAATCCCGAACGCGCCAAGCAGCGTCGCAACGTGGTGCTGGCCCTGATGCGTGACAACGGTTTCATCAGCGAGGCGGAGTACCGCGACGCGGTCCGGACTCCGCTGAAGCTGGCGCCGCCCGGGATGGAATCCACCGATGCGCCCTATTTCGTGGACCTGGTAAACGACGAACTGAACCGGCAGTTCCAGGAGCACGACTTTCAGAACGAGGCCTATCGCATCTACACCACGCTCGACATGAACTTGCAGCGCGCGGCAGCCGAAGCTGTCCGCGTAGGCCTGCAGGAGGTGGACGAGCGCATCCGGCGGAGGCGCCGGCGGGAACTCGACCTGCCCGATCCGCAGGTGGCGCTCGTGGCGCTGGATCCGCAAACCGGCGCGGTGAAGGCGCTCATCGGCGGCCGTAATTACGGTGTCAGCCAGTTGAACCGGGTGCTGGCGAGACGCCAACCAGGCTCCGCTTTCAAACCCTTTGTGTACGCCGCCGCGTTGGAGACAGCCGTGCTGGGCATGCCTCCCATCATCACGCCGGTTACCATGATCGCCGACGAGCCGACTACGTTCTGGTACGACAACCGCGCCTACACGCCCAGCAACTACAAGAACGAGTACCACGGGCAGGTCACCTTGCGCGACGCGCTGGCCAAATCGATGAACGTCGCGACCGTGAAGCTGGCGGAAATGGTGGGATACCATGCGGTCGAGGATCTCGCCGAACGTGCAGGCATGAATCTGCATATCCAGCCTACACCCGCCATCGCGCTCGGGGCCTATGAGGTTACGCCTCTCGAGATCGCAGGCGCCTACACGGTGTTCGCCAATCAGGGAATCTATTCGAAGCCTTACTGGATCACGCTGGTGCGGGATCGTGCGGGCAACATTATCCATACGCACCGGCCGGTGCAGCGTCCGGTGCTGGATCCGCGCGTGGCCTATATCATGGTGAACCTGATGGAAGAGGTGCTGCGCAGCGGAACGGGCGCGGGCGTGCGAGCGAGGGGTTTCCTGCTGCCCGCGGCGGGCAAGACGGGCACCTCTCATGACGGTTGGTTCGCCGGCTTTACTTCGCGGCTGATTTGCGTGGTGTGGGTGGGGTTCGATGACAATCGCGAGCTCAATCTGGAGGGTGCGCACTCGGCCTTGCCCATCTGGACCGAGTTCATGAAGCGGGCGGCCCAGTTGCGGAACTACGGCAACGTTTCTGAATTTCAGCCGCCGGACGGAGTGGTCAGCGTTGAGGTGGATCCCACCACTGGACAACTGGCCTCCCCGGCTTGTCCCCTGCGGCGGGTGGAGGTCTTCATTTCAGGGACCGAACCGACGACCGTCTGCCGGGTGCACGGCGGAGCAGTGCAAGTGGCGTCTTGGGAGGTTCCGCAACCGCCGGCTGCACCCCCGGCTCCTGCTGAGCGGCCGCAGCGTCCGGCGGCCAGGGTCGCCAAGGCTGCTCCGCAGCCCCAAGCCCCCCCGCCGGCCGCGCCCCAGCACCCACCGGAAGAGAAAAGAGGATTCTTTCGTCGCCTGCTAAGTGTGTTTAAATGAAAGCGTCCGGCCCCTGCGGCCCGGGGGCCGAGGGAGGTGACCATGCGCTGGGCACTGCCGTGCCTCCCCTTGCTGGTGTTGGCGATATTTGCTTCGGGGGCTCAGGCGCCCCAGGCTGCGCCCGGTGATCCGGGTCCGCCGCAAAATCCGCCCACAACCGCTCAGTCCTCCTCGGAACCGTTGACCCTGGAGAAACGCGCTGATATTTACATGGCCCGCAAGATGTATCGCGAGGCCATTGAAACTTACCGTCAGGTCGAGCAGGAGCTTGCCGCCAAACTTCCCGCGCGCAAGCCGCGCAAGGACGACGGTACGTATCAGCAAACGGCCAGCCGGCTGGCGGTCATTCTCAACAAGATCGGCATCGCGTACCATCAGTTAATGGAGTTGGATACGGCCCGACGGTACTACGAACGTGCCGTAAAACTGAATCCGAATTATGCCGAGGCCATCAACAATATCGGCACGGTTTACTATGCGGAGAAGAGTTATAGACGCGCGATCGGCCAGTACAAGAAGGCGCTGAAGTTCAGTCCCAATTCGGCTTCCATTTACAGTAACCTGGGGACCGCGTACTTCGCGCGCAGAAACTACAAGGAGGCTTCGATCGCTTACGCCAAGGCCCTGGAGCTTGACCCGGACGTTTTCGAGCATCGCTCCACTTACGGCCAGCTACTGCAGGAGCGGAACGTCGAGGAACGAGCCCGGTTCCACTACTATCTGGCCAAGGTTTATGCGCAGGCGGGCATGAACGAGCGGGCCCTCATCTATATCCGCAAGGCGCTGGAGGAGGGATTCAAGGACCGCCAGAAGTTCATGGAGGAGCCGGAATTCGCCAGCCTGCGGGAACTGCCCGAATTTCAGGAGCTGATGAAGATGGAGTTCCGTGCGCTGTAGGTTCGCGCTGCTGGCGGCCTTGCTGTGGGCCGGCGGGTGCCGGCGGGGGACCGAGTCGGGGTTTCAGAGGCTTCTGATCCCGCATTTCGAGAACCTGACGGGAGAGCCGCGTTACGAGTCGTGGGGCTGGGCGCTGGCGGAACTGCTGGCCGAGGCGGTGACGGGTTCCCAAGTGGCGCATCCTCTGCGCGCCGAAAGCTGGTGGGAGGCACCGGCGGTTCGCGCGACACATGTGTTGCACGGCTCGTTCATGCGTCAGGGTGAGCGCCTGCGCATCGAGGCTGTGCTCGAAGACGTTAACAGGCGTCAGATCCGTCGGAGGTGGGCGGTTGAGGGCGATCCTAGCGAGGGGCCGGCGCCGCCGGCGGACCGTCTGGCCGCCCAGTTAGGGTTGCGCGCACGGTCGGTCGCGCACCGTGATGCCCGCGCCCTGGAAGCCTACAGGACGGCCTTGCGCTCAGTCGACCCACGACCCCTGCTGGAACAGGCCGTAGCGGCTGATCCCGGCTTTTTCGCGGCTTACGCAGCCTTGGCGCAACTGCACCTCGCGCGCGGCGATCGCGAAAGCGCCTCAGCGGTTCTGGGCAAGGCCCTGCGGGCTGACGTCGATCCCGTCTCGCGGCATCGCGCAGAACTCATGCTGGCCGGCATTCGAGGGGATGCGGCCGCGCAGGAACAAGCCCTGCGGGCGCTGGCCCGCCTGACGCCTGCCGATCCGGAAGTCTTTCAGGGCCTGGCCGTGCGGGCCCTCGCCGCTCGCAATTACGAAGGGGCGGCCCGTGCTTACCAGGAAGCCCTTGCGCGCGATCCCGAGAGTGGCGCCCTGCTGAACCAGGCCGCGTACGCACTGGCTTACGACGGCCGTTTCGAGGAAGCCTTGGGTCTCCTGCTCCGGTATCGCCAGTTGCAACCCGCAGACCCCAATCCTCCCGATTCGCTGGGAGACGTGCACTTTCAAAAGGGCGATTTCTCCGCGGCCGAGAGCCATTACCTCGAGTCCGCGCAGATGTCGCGGGAATTCGCAGGCGCCGGGGCGCTCTACAAGGCGGCGTGGGCGCGCTGGTTGCAAGGCGATCGCGACGGCGCCGACCGACATATGGCGGAGTATTTGGCCGCGCGGGAGAAGGCGCGCGATCCGTTCCTCGAAATCCGGCGGGCGCAATGGGAGTATTTGACCGGGCGGTCGCGCCGGGCGACGGCCCGGTTGCTGGCGTTCGCCGCCGGCACTGCTCCGGGCGAATTGCGTGCTCTAACATTCGGGTTTCTTGCCGCGTGGAGCCTCGAGGCAGGGGATCGCGGGCAGGCGCGCCGGCACGCTGCGGAAGCGGGCACGGCCGGCACGCCCCAGGCGCGCGAACTTGCGCGGGTTTGTGCGTTTCTCGCCCAGGACGATGCCCCGCCGGCCGAATGGGCTCGACGCGCAGAAGCGAGCTTCCCTCACGCCGGCGAAGCCGGCTTGCGCGACACCGCTTTGGCCTACGCCCTGCTGCTCGGCGGTCGGTTGCGGGAGGCTTTCCCCCTGCTGCGCAGCCTGCTCGAGCGGACGCCGCCTTCGCCAGGTGAAATCTTGCCCTCTTTGCTGGCTTGGGCGGCAACCGAATCGCAGCAGGACGCTCGCCCCTGGCTCCGGCGGTGGCCAACTCCGGTGGCCGGCTTCCCCCAGCCTTTCGACTTCCTGGCCTGGCCTCGGGTCATTTATTTGCAGGGGCGCCGCGCGGAGGTCGAAGGTGCCGGCGAGCGCAGTTTGATGCTTTACCGCCTTTTCCTGAAACAGATCGGCGATCGGCCCGGTCACGGCGAAGAACGACGGCGGGCGCAAGCGGCGAGCGCCGTGCCTTGATCGCGCGCGGATCGGGTAGCTTTACGCAGCGCGGCTCCCCTGACCTCTTCGCCGGAGCGAAGCCCGGGTGCGCCGACCAACCCGTGGGCGCCGAACCATGCGCTGCGCGGGCGCGCCGCAGGCGAGTGAACCGGTGCATTCGGGACACGGCGCCCCACGAGGACTGCGATCCGGGCGAGGCCTGCTTATGGTAGGATCGTAGCGCCATGCGCTTCGCAGTTCTCGGTCTGGGCTTCATGGGCAGTACCCATCTGAAGGCGCTGCGCAGGATTCGCGGCGTGGAAGTCATCGCTGTGATGGATCAGGACGAGCAACGCCTCTCGGGCGATCTGAGCTCCATTCAGGGCAACATTGGCGGCCCCGGCGAACGCTTCGACTTTTCGGCCATGAGGCGCTATCGCACGATCGAGGAAGTGACGGCGGACCCGGATGTCGAGGCGGTCGACATCTGCCTGCCGACGCACCTGCACGCCCCGGCCACGCTGGCCGCCCTGCGCAACGGCAAGCACGTGCTGGTCGAGAAGCCCATGGCGCTCGACGGGCCCTCCTGCGAGGAAATGATTGCCGAGGCACGACGGAGCGGGCGCGTGCTCATGGTGGCGCAGGTGCTGCGATTCATTCCTCCCTACCGCGCCTTGCGCGACTTGCTGCGGGGCGGTGAACTCGGCGCCGTCCGTTCGGCGATCTTTCGACGTCGTTGTGCTGCGCCGACCTGGGGGCCGTGGGAGTTCGACGCCTCCAAAAGCGGTGGCGGAGTCTTCGACCTGTTGATTCACGACGTCGACATGTGCCTGCACTTGTTCGGTCCTCCGCGTTCGGTGGCGGCTACCGGCTATGAGGACTTGCGGCAGGGCGTAGACGTGATCCTGGCGGAGCTGGACTATCCCGGCATCGGATTTGTAGCCGTCACGGGCGGTTGGCATCACGTGGGCCAGTATCCCTTTTCGATGGAATACACGGTAGTCGCCGACAGGGGCACCCTCGAATACAGCTCGGCCGGCGGAGGCGCTGTCCTGTACCGCGCCGGCGGCAGCAAGGAAGATTTGCCATCGAACGGCAGCGACTGGTACCAGGCCGAAATCGAGTATTTCGTCGAGTGCTGTCGCAAAAACGTCTGGCCTGAGCTTTGCCCTCCGGAGGAGTCGGCCGCAGCCGTCAGACTTACTCGTCTGATGGTGGAGTCGCGCAGCCGGGCCGGCGAGCGCCTGGCTTTCACCGCCTGATTCCGGACCTCTGACCGCTTAGTTCCAGCCGGCCTATTCCCCCTGCGCATCGGCAAGCTTGCGGAAGGTGTTTCTTTCCGTCAGTCGCCGTCTAATGTAAGTGATGGCTACCCGGCACCTCTATGTCGCAGCTTACGACATTAGCGCGCCGCGCCGACTGCGCGCCGCGCATCAGGTGCTCAAGGCCTACGCGACCGGAGGTCAAAAGTCGGTTTTCGAGTGTTTCCTGACCGAGGCTGAACGGGCGACTTTGTTGGCGGAGATATCCGAGGTCATCGAGCGCGGGGAGGACAGCTTTCTGCTGGTGCGGCTCGATCCGCGTTCCCGCGTGCGGACGCTGGGCATCGCGGTGCCTCCTGAGGATACGCCTTTCTTCTATTTCGGGTGAGACCATGGCGACGTTGTACGTGGACCGGGGCAGCGTGGAATTACGGCCGCAGGGCCGGGCGCTGGGTATTTACGAAGACCGGCGTTATTGCCGCAGCATTCCTTTGAATTTATTGGAACGCGTCGTGATCACGGCTCCGCTGACCCTGACCACCGGTTTGATCAGTTGGTTGGCGCGTCACGGAGTGGCGCTGGTGATCCTGGGCCGAAGCGAAGGACGTGCCGCCTTCCTGCTGGGCGGGCCCATGGGCGATGCGACCCGACGCCTGGCGCAATATCAGGCGTACCTCAGCGAGCAGTGGCGGCGGCGATGGTCGGCGAGGTTACTGCGCAGCAAGCTGGCTGCTCAGGCGCGTACGCTGCGGCGCCTGATGCGCACGCAGCCCGACCGGCGGGCGACCCTGGCCTCGTCGATCGAGCAGATTCTGCGGCTGGCGCATGCGGCCGGCGAAACGGAGCGGGCCGCCCTGATGGGCCTGGAGGGCGCGGCGGCGAGCGTGTACTTCCGTGCGCTCGCGGCGGTCTTCCCGCCCGCGCTGGAATTCCGGGGTCGCAACCGTCGCCCGCCTAAGGATCCGGTCAACGCCTGTCTCTCCCTTTGCTACACGCTGGCGCACTACGATGCGGTGCAAGCCGTGCAGGCCGTCGGCCTGGATCCTCATCTGGGTTTTTACCACGAACCGGCCTGGAATCGCGAGTCTCTGGCCTGCGATCTGATCGAACCGCTGCGGCCGCGTTTGGACGAGTGGGTGTGGGAAATGTTCCGGCACCGGACTCTGCGGCGCGAGCATTTCCGCACGGTGCGGGGCGCCTGTCTGTTGGGCAAAGCCGGGCGCCGCATCTTTTACGAAACGCACGAGGCGCTGGCTTCGCGCATCCGCCGGCGGCTGCGACGCATGTGCCGCCTGGTGGTGCGCGCGCTCGAGGCGGAGTTTCCCGATCTCACGCCAAAGGAGGGCAAGAGGGATGAGGAGTCTATACCTTGATGGAGCACGACGCGCCCTGGTGCTGCGCGACGGTCCTTCGCTGCGCGTGGTGAGCGAGGGCCGGGCCGACGGCATGTACCCGTTCCGCCTGCTGGCGCGTGTGATCGTCAGCGGCCCGGTGGAGTGGGACGCGGAGGCTCTGCTGAGCTGCCTGGACCAGGGCATCCCGGTCACGTTTCTCACCGCCGAGGGCGACCCCCGCGCGTACTGCCTCGCCGCGCAGCCGCGACGGCAGCCGTTGAACGACCGACTAGAGGAGCTCCTCGAGCGCGCGGACTGGCGCACCCTCTACGAGAACTGGCGGCGGGCCGCGGAGCGGCGCGAGATCCTGGGCGTTTTGAAGCGCCTGAAGCTGCGCGTGACCGATCTGCGCCCCGACCGCGTGGCGCCCCTGTTGCTCGAAGCCGCTGCCCCCGGGCTGAGCGAAGCTGCTCGCGCCGTGCTGCGCTACTGGAACGGACTGCTGGCGGCGCGCGTCGCCTCGAAGCTCGCGGACGCGGGCGCTGAAGCGCCTCTTTTGATCGACCGTCGCCCCGGCTGGAATCTGCCTGCAGACTGCACGCGGATCGCGGCATGGGGTCACTACGTTTGGTTGCGTGACTGGGCCGGGATGCCCGAGCCCGACCGCCCCGTGCCCGGACGCCCCGATTTCCGCAAGCAGCTGGTCGAGATCTTCGAGCGGCACGGCGAACAGACCGATCGTCGGCTCTCGCAGCTGCTGAACCGTTTCATGTACTGGCTGGGAGGAATACGATGAGCACGTCGGAGGTGAGGCTGTATCTTATCAGCTACGATATTACTGATCCGCGCCGGCTGCAGCGCGTCCACGCTTTCCTGAAAAAGCATGCCATGCCGGTGCAGTACTCGGTGTTCTTGGTCCGTCTGAGCGAGCGGCGCCTGGTGAGCCTGCTGGCGGAGATCAACCAGCGCATCGACCCGCGTTCGGACGACGTCCGCGCTTACCCCCTGCCCGAGAGGTGCGAGGCTGTGACGCTGGGCCGCCTGTACCTGCCGGACGGCGTGCACCTGGCTGATCCACTGCTGGGAGGACTTTTGGGTGACGGGGAAGGAGACGAAGAGTTGCGGGAGCCGAGCCCGTCGTGTGATAAAAATGGCGAATCCGAGGAAGCCGGAGAGGAATGACGATGAATTTCGGCAACGCAGCGGAATCACCGGAGCTGGAAATCGGCTGCTACCGGCTCCATTTTTCGCCCGCTTCGGCCGTTCCTCAGGAACGCTGGACCGGATCGGCCTGGCGCGGCATTTTCGGCTGGGCGCTGAAACGTCTGGTGTGCACGGTGCGCGACGTCGAGTGCCCGGCCTGTCTGCTCTATCACACCTGCATTTATTCGTATTTATTCGAAACACCCCCTCCGCCGGGCGCCGAAAAGATGCGCAAATACACGGCCGCGCCGCACCCCTTCGTGCTGCTGCCGGCCGCCTCGTCCTCCGGCGATGATTACGTGCTGAACGTAACCCTGTTCGGACGCGCGAACCAGATGTTGGCGTACGTCGTGCAGGCCTTCGCTCGCGGGGCCCGCTATGGCATCCATCCCCTCCGGAGGCCGTTCGAGCTCCAAGGGGTCGAACAGCAGCTCGTGCCGGGCAGGGGGCCTTGGCGTAGCATCATGGACGCCGCCGGCAAGCTTCAGCCCGAGGTTGCGCAAATGCCGGTCTGCCCGGCGCCGCCTCAACGCGTCCGCCTCGTGCTGATCACGCCCCTGAGGCTTCGCATCGACGAGCGTTACATCGGCCCGCAAGATTTCCGCTTCGCCGATCTGTTTTCCAACCTGCTCCGCCGCTGCTCGCTGCTCATGTACTTCCATGGCAGCCGTCCGCTGGAGACCGATTTCGCCGGTCTGGTCGAGCAGTCCCGCCGCGTGCAGATCGAGCGCGCGGATCTGCGCTGGGAGGAGTGGGCGCGTTACTCCTCCCGACAGCGACAAAGGATGCTCATGGGCGGCTTGCTGGGCTCCTTCGAACTGCCCGGGGCCCAGTTGAGGCAGCTCTGGCCCTATCTCTGGCTGGGCCAGTTTCTGCACGCAGGCAAAGGAGCAACGATGGGCCTGGGCCGCTACGCATTGCTGCCCGCCCGAAGTGCGGAAAGCTTGCCATCGCAAGCTGGGACCACGGTTGGCGGATAACATTGCCGTAAGGACGGAGTCGATGCGCAACGCGGATCATCCTCACGAATATCCACGACGGATTCTGTTGACGGCCTGCGGACTGACGCCGCAAGTCGTAACCGAGACGGTCTTTGCGTTGGCAGTGGAGCGCCGGCCGCCCTTCGTACCTACCGAGATTCACGTCCTGACGACCGCCGAAGGCGCCCAGCGCGTGCGGCTCAGCCTTTTGAGCGAGGAGCCCGGTTGGTTCAGGCGCTTGTGCAGGGAGTACGATTTACCCCCGATCCGTTTCGACGAGTCCACCATTTACGTGCTGGAGGACGGCTCGGGTCGGCCGTTGCCGGACATCCGTACGGTGGATGACAACGAGCGCACGGCGGACCGGATCACGGAGCTGGTGCGCGAGCTGACGCGCGACGAAGACGCGGCCCTGCACGTCTCCATCGCCGGCGGCCGCAAAACGATGGGCTTCTACCTCGGCTATGCGCTGTCGTTGTTCGGGCGACCGCAGGACCGGCTCTCGCATGTGTTGGTCTCGCCGCCCTACGAATCGCATCCGGAATTTTTCTATCCCACTACTCGCAGCCGCGTCATTTACACGCGACCGCCCGACGAACGCCCGCTGGATACCGCGCAGGCCACGGTCAGCCTGGCCGAGATTCCCTTTTTGCGCCTCCGGCACGGCTTGCCGGAGGAGTTGCTGGCGGGCCGTGTCAGCTTCCGTGATGTGGTCGGTGCCGCGCAAAACGTGCTCGGTCCGCCCAAGCTTACCATTAACCTAAGAGATCGCCGCATCGAGGCGGGAGGCACCGAAGTGCGATTGCCGCCGGCGGAGCTGGCTTTTTTGAGCTGGTTCGCGCGCCGGAAACTGCAAGGCCGGCCGGGTCTGGAATGTCCCACAGAAGGCCACTTAGACCCGGACTACGCAAGCGAATTCTTGGCCGAGTACAGGCAAGCTTTCGACAACCTCGGTCCCAGTGACCGCACGACCAAGGCCTTGCGCGGCGGCATGGACAAGAATTACTTCCTGCAGCGTCGCTCGAAACTCCATAGGATTTTGCGCCGGCACCTCGGGCGTCGCGCCGAGGATTACATGATTCACGCCGGCGGTCGCCGCCCCGAAACGCGCTACGAGCTGAAACTCGAGCCTCACCAAATTCACTATTTATCTAAGGACGAGGAGACGCAAAAGTGAGCGCACGCGAGTTGCCCACCATCGAGGAAACCGTTCTGGGCGTGTTCCTGCACGATATAGGCAAATTCATGCAAAGGGCGCATGATTCGCTGGAGGAGATGGACCCCGAGGTGCGACGCCGTGCCGCCGACGTCCTACCTTCGCGCGAGGGCCGCCAGACACACTGGCATGCTCTCTGGACCGACGCCTTCTTCGAGAAACTCGGGCACACCCGCCTGCCCGGCGTGCGCCTGGAAAAAGTCCGTGAGATCGCCGTCTATCATCATGCACCTTCGCCCAACATCCCCTTGAGCGAGCTGGCGGCGGAAGCCGATCGCCTCGCCGCGGGCATGGATCGCAAGGCGCGGGATGAGATGCAGGAATCCGAGATCTACGGCCGGGTGCGGCCGGGCTATCTCCAGACGCCTTTGAAGAACCCGTTCGACGGCGTGGACCTCGGTATCGGTCTGGGTGCGTCCCCAGGCTCCCAGATTCCGCTGGGCGAATTGAAGCCGGCGGACGAGCTGTTACCGCAGCCGAAAGTCGACACCGGTGATTACCCCGAGCGCTACCGCACGCTGTGGCAGAACTTCTTCGACGCTTTCCTTCGCGCCTGCTCGTTGCCGACCTTCGATCTGTTCGCGGAGGCCGCCCTGTCGCTCTCGGAGCGCTACACCTTCGCGATTCCGTCCTCCGTCGTGGACCAGCCCGATATCTCGCTGCACGATCATCACCGGGTGGCCGCCGCGGTCGCCGCGGCCCTCTACCGATGGCACGAAAAGGACGCCGACGGGCTTACGGCGGCCGGGAAAATCCGTGACCGCAGGCTGAAGAAATTCCGCTTCCTGGCCGGCGATCTTTCGGGCATCCAGCGGACCCTGTTCCGCCTGGCGGCCGAGCAGATCAAAGGCCTCAACAAGATCCTGCGCGCCCGCTCGCTGCTGATTGCCCTCACCGCGGAGGCGGGCGCCCTGGCCTGCCGCCGCGCGCTCGAACTGCCGCCTTTCAGTTTGCTCCAGACCGCCGGCGGCCGCTTTCTGCTGCTGGTCCCCGACCTGCCCGAGGTTCACGACCACGTCTCGCAACTGCGCAGGCAGATCGATCCCTGGATGCACGAACGCTATCTCGGCGACCTGGCACTCCTGTTGGCTCTCAGCGAGCCCTTCAGCGGGGAGGATCTGCTGCGCGAGAACTTTCCGGCCTTGTTGGATTCGCTGCGCGCATCCGTGGAAACCGCCAAACTGCGCGCCTTCGAGTTCGTATCTTCCTGCGTGCTTCCGCTCGACTATCCTCACGGCGAATGCAAGTCATGCGGCGTGCGCCCGGCGCGGGATACCGGAGACGAAGGTCGCTGTGAGGTCTGTGCTCAGGAGCACGAGTTGGGCGGCGCGCTGCCGCGCCTGGCGGCGCTTTGCTGGCGCCGCCGGGGGCAGGGCAGGATCCGCTTTTTCGCGGAACTCGACCTCGACTGGCGCTTCGAGGCTGAACGCGCCCACGCCGATTGGCTTTCGGCCTTCCGCTTATATCGTGCCGCGGAAGCCGACGAGCGGCTTCCGGTCCGCTTTTTGGCCGGCTATGTCCCCAGGCTCAAGGCTTCCGATGCCGGCAAGCCTGCCTATCGCCTGCTCAGCGAAGAAGCCCGCGAGGTAGAGGTCGGTGAGCTCAAGACGTTCGAACACATCGCCCTGGACGGCTTGGAGCCGGTCGACGGGGAGCCCCTCGGTGAGCCGCTGCTGGCGGTCTTCAAGGCGGACGTCGATCGTCTGGGCGCTATCTTTTCCTTCGGGCTTCGGGATCAGACGCTCAGCCGCTTCGCCGCGCTGTCGCGAATGATGGATTTCTTCTTCGCCGGCTATCTGCCGCACCTGCTCGAGCGGGATTTCCCGTCGATGTACACGGTTTACGCGGGCGGCGATGACATGCTTCTGATCGGCCCGTGGCGCCAGACCCTGCAGATGGCCAGTGCCCTGCGCGCGAAGTTCAGACAGTGGACGGGCGACAATCCCAACGTTACGCTTTCGGCCGGCATCGAGCTGCTGAAGTCGCAACATCCGGTCGGGCCCGCGGTCAACCGCGCCGAGGAGCGACTGGAAGAGGCCAAAAAGGAGAGGGATCGCGTGTGCGCGATCGTAAGCCGCGGCCTCGACTGGGATGTGTTTGCCGAGGCCCTGGCGGACGCGGAGTCCCTGAACCGGTTGTTCCGCGAAGATGTGATCCACTCCCTTTTCCTGCACAGGGTGCTGTACTTCGCGGGGCAACGCCGCCTGGCTGAGGGCGTGCCCATGGAGTTGAAAGCCGCCGATTGGCCGGCGCGCTGGGGCTATTACCTGGCCAGACACCTGCGCCGGCTCCCCGATGACAAGCGAGAGGAGGCCGAAGAGTTGCGCAAGCTCAGCAATCGCCTGCTCGGACTCGACGCCGATCTGCGGCAGCAGCAACCGGCAGCGCCGCCCGAGCTGGCGGTCACCGTGGTTTTGTATCGCAATCGGAATCCCGGAGAACGAAGGAGGTAAAGACGATGCCCAACCCCAGACCTCAATCTCAGTCTGCCGGCCCGAACCCTCAGGCGCAGAGGCGCGCCGACCTCACGCCCCAGAGCGTGGCCTACTTCGGGGCGGATGGTCAGATCCGACTTGAGTTGCTCGACGGTGAGGCTCGCGCCTTTGCACAGAAGCTGGCCGGCAAGATCAACAAGACGCAATTGCGACGCTACTACAACGAGGTCGTGCACCTGCAGCGACGGCTCGACCTGATGGCCGAGCAGATCCAGGGTCCGGATCCGCGTCAGGAGGCCTTCGATCGGCTGCGGGCCGAGTTCGTAATGCTGAAGGCCAAGGCTCACTATGCCAACGGCCGCAGCCGGAGGGTCTTTCCGGACGAACTGCTGCAGTTTTTTGTGAACCACACCCATGCGGTCAAGAACGTGAGAGATTTCGACGCATTTTGCCGCCATTTTCAGGCGGTCGTCGCTTTTCATGAGTACTACGGTAAGGAGGAGGAGCGATGAGTAAGAACAACGGCGCTTCCATCCGGTTCGAAAAGTGGCACAAGCTGACGGCGACGCTGGAAGTCAAGACGGGGCTGCACATCGGGGCCGGGCGCGAGACGGTCGAGATCGGCGGCCTGGACGGTCCCGTCATTAAGCACCCGCACACGCACGAGCCGTACATCCCGGGCTCCAGCCTGAAGGGTAAGCTGCGCTGCCTGCTCGAGTGGGCCTGCGGCAAGGTGCAGAGCGACGGCCTACCTTATGGAAGCGACGCGGACCGGGAGTACGACCCCAACGACGTCATCCTGCGCCTGTTCGGCTGCACGAGCAAGAAGTGGCGCGGCGGACCCACGCGTCTGATCGTGCGCGACGCTTACCTCGACGAGCAGTGGAAGAAAGACACGCTGGCCATGGGGCTGAACCTGACCGAGGAAAAGACCGAGGTGGTCATCGACCGTCTGCAGGGCAAAGCGGCCGGCAACATCGGCCCCCGCACCATGGAGCGGGTTCCCGCGGGCGCCCGTTTTGGCGTCGAGATGATCATCCGCGAGTACTCGGTCAACGGCGACGGGGGAGCGCGCGATCGGGAGGCCATCGAGTGGCTGGTCACGGCTCTAAAGCTGCTCGAGCATGACGCGCTGGGCGGTTCCGGCTCCCGTGGTTACGGCCGGGTACGGTTCAGCAGTCTGCGGCTTGACGAGCGCGATATCCAACAGCAGTTCGACGCCATCCAGCCGCTGACCAGCCTGCAACAACCGCCGATCCGCCTGTTCGAGAGGTAAGCGATGCACCATTATCGCGTGCGATTGGCTCTGGAGAGCCCCCTGGCCACGCCGCTCCACTCGGGCACGCTCTTCGGTCATCTGTGCTGGGCCTGGCGGGAACTCGAGGGCGAGCACTCGCTGGCGGCGTGGCTGGATGGGCTCGGCGAAAAGCCTTTCCTCATCTCCGACGGGTTTCCCGCCGGGTGGCTGCCGCGGCCGCTGCTGGCGCCCGGCCCGCGGCAAGCGATACCCGCAGACGCCAGGGAGCGACGGGAGTTCCTGCGAAAAATCAAGGCCCGCAAACAGGCGCGGTGGATCCGCCGCGATGACTTCCTCAAGGTGCGGGCTGCGGTGAGTCCGGCTGCGCTGGACGAAAGGGCGGCGGACGCCCCGAGCCTCGAACAGGTATCTTTACCCCACAACCGCATCGACCGGCGAACGGCTCAAACCCTGGAGGAAGGCGGTTTGTACTACGTGCAGGAGCGCTGGCCGCGGGGCGAGAACGCGTTTTTCGACGTTTACATCGGCGCCGATCTCGCAGCCGAGCGGCTGAAGCGACTGTTCGAGCACGTGGGTATGACGGGCTACGGCCGCGACGCAACCTGGGGGCGGGGCCGCTTCCGCGTGACTGCGGTCGAAGAGGAACACGAGCTGTTCGCCTTCACCGGAAACCGCCGAATGAGTCTCTCGCACGGTTCGCTGACGCCCAACATGCTCGATCCGCTCTATCGCGCGGAGACCCATCTCGGACGCTTGGGCAATTGGCTGGCCCGCTGCGAGCAGCCGTTCAAATTTCCGTTGCTGCTTTTGCAGCCGGGGGCGACGTTCCGCCCGGACGGCGACGGCCCCTTCGGCGAACTGCTCGATAACGTACACCCTTCGCCCCCCGACGGCCTGCGAATCCGTCACAACGCGTGGCATCTGACGGTGGGCTATCGCGAAGCGGAGGGATCTTGAGGAGGCGTGTATGGAGGAACGTGTCTTCCGTCTCGTCCCGCTGACTCCGGTACACATCGGCACCGGCGAGACGATCGCGCCGGACGAATATTTCCTGCAAGGTAACTGGCTGGTGCGTATCAACATGCACAGGCTTCTCCTGGATTGGCCTCCTGTCCAGCGCCGGCAGTTTGAACAGTTCATCGCCGCGAACCGGCTCGACGAGGCACGCAAGCTGGTCCACGCAGCCGCCCAGAGCGCGCAGTTCCAGTCGTACCGTGCCCGAATAGGAGAACCTGCACGCCGTGAACTGCAGAACGCCTCTCCTGACAGGAAATCCGGGGAGGTGCACACCTTCGTGCGCAACCTCCACGCGGGCAAAGTGATCGTCCCGGGCTCGGCCATCAAGGGCGCAATCCGCACCGCGGTGGTGAGCGTGCTCGCGCACCATGAGCGCTCTTCGGTGGGACCTGCGGTGAAGGAAGCCCTACAGAAAAACCGCGGGACGGCCTGGATGACCCTAGAGGAGAAGGCGCTGGGATACCAGAGGCGATTCACCGAGCAGGATCCGCTGCGGATGGTGCGCGTCTCGGACGGCGAACTGCCCCCCGAAGCCGTGAGCGTGGATCGCGTTATGATCGTGAACCGCGGCGGCCAAGCTTCGCAGGCGCAAAAGATTCAGCTCCACGTCGAGCGATTGCTGTCGCGAGCGGACGGAAAGGAACCGCCCTCGTGCGATGTTCGCATCGCCTTGGACGATCGCGCGACCGTCAAGAGCCCGCTCCAGTGGGATTTCGTGATTGAGTCGTGCTGCTATTTTTTCTGGAAGCGCCATCGCGAGGAGGTCGAAAACTTCCCCCTCCTGGCGGGGCGTTCTTGGGTCCCGTCCTCGTGGCCCCAGGGTTCCATCCTCCTTCGCATCGGCCGCTTCTCGCACTTCGAATCGCTCTCCGTGGACGAATTCCGCAGCGGCTGGAATGCGCAGCGCAGGCAACCTATCCAAGGCATGGGCTCGTCGCGGTCCCTATGCATGATCAGCAACCAGCTCCTCGCGCCTTTCGGCTGGGTGCTGCTGGAGCCGAAGTAGGAGATGGGCGATGGCGCTGGTGCAGGTCAGCTTTTTGGGCCGCGTGCCGCAAGGTCAGGACGGCTACGTCCGCGCGCGGTACCGCTTTGCTGACGGGGAGCAGGTCGAGGCGGCGTTCTTCGGATTGGCGCTGGCCGGACGGCTGAAGCCGCAGAGGCTCGCGATCCTCGGCACCGCGGGCAGCATGTGGCACACGCTGCTCGATCTGGCCGAAGCGTGTGGGCGGGAGGCGGCCATCAGACGCCGGCTCGAAGCCGAGGGCCGCGCGGACCGAACTCCACAAGAGGACCTCGACGTGGCCGCCCTCATGCTCGGCGAGCGCCTTGGGTACGAAGTCCGTCTGGTGCGCATCCCTTACGGGCGTTCGCAGGATGAGCAGACCGAGATTCTCGAGCGGATCGCCGAGCAGGTCAGCCAGGGGGACGAGGTCGCGCTGGACGTCACCCACGGCCTGCGTCATCTGCCTATGTTGGGCTTGGTGAGCGCCGTGTTGGTGGGCTCGGTTCGCGGCGCGCGCGTGCGCGGCGTTTACTACGGAGCGCTGGATATGAGGGTGGACGATGCGGCGCCGGTGCTGGAGCTCTCCGGCCTGCTGGCGATCTCGGACTGGGCGCGAGCGGTGGCTCGCTTCGAGGGAGGAGGCGATTACGGCGCGCTGGCCCATGAGTTGGCCGGGGCGGGCCTTCCGGAGGACTTGGTCGTCGCCTTGCGCAAGGCTTCTTTTTATGAGCAGGTCTGCCGCTTCGGGCAGGCGGTGAACCAGCTCAACCAGGCGCGTTCAGTGCTGAAGCACGGGCTGCCCGGGCCGGCGCGATTGTTGACCGTTCCGTTGCAACGGGTGCTGGATCGCGTGAAGGCCACGACGCCGGGCCAACGCCAGTACCTGCTGGCGCGTGCCGCTTGGGAGCGCGGTGATCTGGTCCGTGCCGTCACGTTGCTTCAGGAAGCGGTCATCACGGCGCTAGGCGGTCCTTGGGCTAATCCGGATGATATCGAGGAACGCGAAGCGATCAAGAAAGCCATCCGTGAGGGCATGCTTGGCCCGGCGGAGATCCGGGAGCCTTTCCGGCGCCTTACGGAGCTGCGCAACTTGCTGGTGCACGGCCGAGGCAGACCGAAGGACCCGGAAATACAGGTATGGCTCGACAACCCGGAGGCGTTGCGCGCGGGAATCGAGTCGATCTTCGCTCGTCTGGAACCGCTGATCGTGACGCGCGAGCCCGCACTTAAAGTTCCGCCGGCGGGCTGAGACCTTTCGCCTTTCCCCGCCCCCTTCAAATCCCATCCAGCGCCTGGCGGAAGTCCTCGAGCAGATCGTGCCAGTCCTCAATGCCCACCGAGATGCGGACCAGCCCGTCGGTGATTCCGCAGCGGTCGAGTTCCTCCTCGGAGAGGCTGGAGTGGGTTGTGGTGCGGGGATGACAGGCCAGCGTTTCGACTCCGCCCAGCGAGACCGCGTTGCGCGCGATCTTCAACCGTCGCAGGAACTCGAAGGCGCCTCGGCGGCCGCCTTCCAGCTCCATCGAAAAGATGGCGCCCGGCTGCTCGCACTGCGCCAGGCGGATCTTGATCTGTTCGGCGTCGGTGAACAACGTCGGGTAGTGTAGGGTGCGGACCATCGGGTGCTCGACCAGGCGTTCAGCGATGCGCTGAGCGTTCTTGCTCTGCCGGTTCATGCGCAGGGGAACGGTGGGGAGCCGTCCGTCCAGCAACCAGCACTCGTCCGGCTGGAGGATGTTCCCGAAAAGGATGCGCCGGGCGCGCATGCGGCGGATCAGTTCCGGGTCAGAGGCGAGTGCAACGCCGGCCAGCATGTCGCTGAAGCCGGAAAGATATTTCGTCGCCGAGTAGATCACGAGGTCCGCGCCGAGGCGCAGAGGGTGCTGGAAGGTCGGGCCGAGAAATGTGTTGTCGACCATGACGAGCGGTCGGTCCGGATGCCGGGCGGCAGCCTCGGCTGTCCGTGCAATGTCGGTCATCACGAGCGTGGGATTGGCGGGCGTCTCGATAAAGACAACCCTGAGTCGCTGCGCTGAGGCCATGGCCTGCTCCATTTCGGACCACTGCCCGGCGAGCACGGGAATGGAGCGGATCTGGAAGGGCTCCAGGAACTCGCGGATCAGGTGGCGGGTGCCTCCATAGTTGGGCATCGTATAAATGAGCGAGTCGCCGGGCTTGAGGAAGGTGAGGAGGGCCGTCATGATGGCGGCCATGCCGGAATTGAAGACGGCGGCCTCGCGCGCGCCCGCTTCCAGCGGGACGATTTGATCCTCGAGGATTTCGGCGTTGGGGTGCGAGATCCTGGAGTAGATGAGCTCGATGTCCTCACCGGGCAGCGGATCCGCCCGTCCGCTTGCGATCTGGAAGGCCCGCTCGGCGGCCTCGGGGCTGGTGAAGACGTAGGTGGAGCTGCGAAAAACAGCCGGGCGTGCACTGCCGACCGAAAGTCGCGGGTCGAACCCCCGCGTCAGCACCGCCGTGGGTGGCCGGAGGCCGGCGAGGGCGTCTTTCTGGTGTTCCATGAATCCTCCCCAAAGGCATTGTATCGCTGGGCGAGGGCCTCTATCGGAGGGGTCGACCGAAAATTTTTCCTTTATTTTCAATGAGATACATCAAAAAGGGCCGACGCTGGGCTTGGGCCTACAATTTTTTGTTGCATTCGGTGGGGCGACCTTCTAAAATTGGAAGTAGGCCGGGGAGGCAACTCCCACCAAAGCGAGACTAACCTCCAACCTAAAGACCCCTGAAGCAAAAACCTCCCCGGCACCCCAACCCCCTCGCACAGCCCGATGCAGTATGATCGGGCTGATGCGTTTTCACACGGAGTATCTGACCTTCAACACCAGGGAACACCGCGAGTACATCAACATCACCTCCCAGGTCGATGCCGCCCTGCGCAAGAGCGGCATCCAGGAGGGAATGATTCTCGTTTCGGCGATGCACATCACGGCCGGCGTGTGGGTCAACGACGCCGAGGACGGCCTGTTGGCGGACATCGACGAATGGCTGGAGAAGCTGGCTCCATTCCGCCGCGATTATCGTCACCACCGCACGGGGGAGACGAACGGCGACGCTCACTTGAAGAGCCTGCTGGTGCACCACCAGGTGATCGTGCCGGTCACCAAGGGGCGTCTGGATCTGGGTCCCTGGCAGCAGATCTACTACGCGGAGTTCGACGGGCAGCGCCCCAAGCGGGTGATCATCAAGGTGATGGGCGAGTAGGGCGTGAAGCTGGCGCTGGTCGGGTACGGTCGGGTGGGAAGGGCCTTTGCGCGGTTGCTGGAGAGCAAGCGTGCCGCCTTCCCCTTTCGCATCACCGGGATCCACACAGCTCGGCACGGCACTGCCTTGAGTGAAAAGGGCCTGCCGCTCGAGCCGGACTTCGGCCCCCCGGCGCGCTCCGTCGAGGAGTTCCTCGAGCGCAGCAAGGCCGATCTCATGGTGGAAGTCACCCCTCTGAATCCACTGACCGGCGAGCCGGCCATCTCTCAGATCCGCGCCGCCTTCGCCCGTGGGATGCACGTGGTGACCGCCAACAAAGGGCCGATCGCCCACGCCTGGCCGGCATTGAGGCGGGAGGCGGAGGCCGCCGGGGTTCAGTTTCGATTCGAAGCCACGGTGATGGATGGAACCCCAGTCTTCAACCTCGTCCGCTATACCCTACCTGGGGTCCGCGTGCTCGGGTTCACAGGCGTCCTCAACTCGACGACGACGGTCGTCATCGAGGCCATGGCAGGGGGATGCACCCTCGAGGAAGGCATCGAGCGGGCGCGCAGACTGGGAATCACCGAGACCGACGCCCGTTACGACGTGGACGGGTGGGACGCCGCTGCCAAGACTGCGGCGCTGGCGAACGTCCTCATGGATGCGGGAGTAACGCCGCTGCAGGTGCCGGCGAGAGGTATCGGGCGCCTGACGCCCGCCCGGGTCGCGGAACTGGCGCGCAAAGGCAAGACGGTGCGGCTGGTGAGCCGCGCCAAGCTCACACCGCGGGGCGTCAGCCTGCGCGTGCGAGCGGAGGTCCTCCCGGTGACTGACCCGCTGGCGGGCACGCGCGGAACCTCCAACCTGCTGCTCCTTCGCACGGATCTGATGGGAACTATCGGCGTAATGTCGCTGGCGCCCGGTGTGGAACAGACGGCCTACGGGCTCTTCAGCGACGTAGTCTCGATTGCGCGGGAGGTCTGACCCGCAGGGCGGGGAAGGCGCCCGGCTGGGTTACACTGATGGGAGTATGCGGGCCTCGGCATGGGAGGGCCTGAAGCGCTTCATACTGTGGGATTATCCGCGTGCGGGCTGGCAGTACGACGTCATGGTGGCGCTCATCCTGAGTTTCATTTTTCTTACTCCGCGTGACTGGTTTCGCGACCAGCCTCGCGTCCCGCGGGCCAGCCGCATCGCCGTGCTTCCAGCCGAGCGCGGCGCCCTTATTTTCTGGATCGAGGCGGAGCTGTTGGCAGGCGTTCCCGAGGACCAGCGCCTGCGGAAGGCGCAAGATTTGCTGAGCTTCCAGACCGGCGAGAAGCTATCGATCGTGCGGCTCGAGCCCATCACGGATTCCGAGCAGGAGATTCGCGGCTTCGTCGCTTTTGCCGCCACGGAGCGCGCACCCGCACACACCCCATGAAGAAGCGCTTCCCCGTCCGATTCGCGGCCTTCGCCGCCCTTCTGTCCGCGGCCCAGCCTGCCCCGCGGGAGTTGGACGCAATCCTCGAGCGCATGGACCGCGATGCGGCCGGCTTCCGCGATATAACCGCGCGACTCACCAAGGTGGTCTACACGGCGGTGCTCTCGGAGTCCAGCCAGGAGAGCGGCACGATCTGGATGAAAAGGGCCAGCAACCGCGCCTTGATGAAGGTAGAGATCGTGTCGCCCGACTCGCGGGCGATCGCGCTGGAAGGCACGACCGCGCAGATCTACTACCCAAAAATCCAGACCGTGCAGATTTACGATCTGGGCAAGAACCGGGCCCTGGTGGATCAGTTCTCCCTGCTCGGTTTCGGCACGCGGCGACGCGAGCTGGAAAAGAATTACGCGATCGCCTTGGGGGGCGAGGAACGGCTGGACGGCCGGCGCGTTGTCCGGCTGCAACTGGAGCCGAAGTCCCCCAGAGTGCGGGAACAGGTTGAGAAGATCGAGCTGTGGATCCCGGAGGATGCGGGTTATCCTGTGCAGCAGCGTTTCTGGCAACCCGGCGGTGACTATTATCTGATCCGCTATCGCGACATCCGGCTGAACACCGGCCTTTCGGATGCCGACTGCCGGCTCAAACTGCCACAGGGCGTGCGGCGCGAGTATCCCCAAAAGTAGGCGGCCGGCTGCGCTAAAATGGTGCCCAAGTACCCATCGATGAACTCCGCATCTCCTGCCGGTTCTCCTCGTCTGGCCTATCTGGATTGGTTGCGTGGCCTGGCCGCCGTGATCATGATCCAGGGCCATGCATTCCACTCGTTTACCAAGCCCGAACTGCGGACCAGCGGTCCCTATGTGCTGTCGCAGTTCGTCGGTGGAATGCCGCCGGCGATTTTTCTCTTCCTGGTCGGTGTAACGCTGGCGTTCCTGATGGACAATCGCGAGCGCAAGGGTCTGCCTCCGCTGGCACGCTGGCGGGCAAGCTTGAAACGCGCGGGCTACCTGTTCGCGCTGGCGTTCCTGTTCCGGCTGCAGTTGTGGCTGTTCGCCTGGCCTACCAGCCCCTGGACGGACCTGTTGAAGGTGGACATCCTGAACGCGATGGGATTGGCGGTCGCGGTGCTTTCGCCGCTGGCCCTGTGGAGTACGGCGGATCGCGCACGACTTGGGGCTGCGGCAGGTTTGGCGATCGCTCTGTGCTCGCCGCTGGTTTCGCGGCTGAACTGGTCGGGTGTACCGCCGCTCGTCAAGGCCTATCTGGCGCCCGATTACTACTACTTCGCGTTCTTCCCCTGGGCGAGTTTCGTCGCTTTCGGCCTAAGCGCAGGGAGCATCCTCAAGCTGGTGCGGCTCGAGCAGATCGAGCGCCTCATGCAATGGAGCGCGGTGTTCGGGTTCGCACTGATCCTGGGCGGTCAGTATTTTGCCAACATTCCCTACTCCATTTATCCCGGCTCCGATTTTTGGCTGGACAGCCCGCTCCTCATCCTCATCAAGCTGGGTGTCATTTTGCTGATGCTGGCCTTCGCGTACGTCTGGATGAGCTACGTGGTGCGAGATCGTTGGAGCTGGGTTCGGCAATTCGGCCTCACCTCGTTGCTGGTCTATTGGGTGCACATCGAGCTCATGTACGGACGCTGGTTTTGGTTTTGGAAGGAGAACCTGACCATCGGCCAGACGGCCGTCGTCGCGGTTGCGTTCATCCTGCTGATGCTGGCGCTTTCGGTCGTGCGGACGCAATGGAGGTACTGGAGAGTGATGGGCGCCTGGCTGAGCTGGCGGGTGCTCGCGCCTCGCCGGGCCTTCGGCGACTGAAGCGTCACGGTCTTTTTCGCTCGGCGCCCCTTGCCCACTTGTCCGTCGCTCGCACGATTCCCTGTTGCCGACAGTTACGATCTGTGATATAGTGAAACGCGGGTGAGCAGGGGTTGCTCCTGCTGGCGCGAGGGATATACTCGCCGCCCAACCAAACTTCTTTCTTCCGGGGGTCGAGGATGAACATGTACGCTGCCGCCCGGGCGAGGAAGCATCGGGCGTTGAGCTTGTTCGTGATTGGCTGCGCGGTGTTGGCGGTGCTGTTGCCGACACCGGCCGCGGCGCAGGTTCTGTACGGGTCCATTGTGGGAAACGTTACTGACCCGACCCAGGCGCCGGTTCCGGACGCGACGGTCGTCGTCACGCATCGCGAAACGGGCCTGAGTCGCACCACCACCACCAACGAGGTGGGAGGTTACAGCTTTCCCAACCTGCCCACTGGAACCTATGAGGTTCGCGTTTCCAAGAGCGGCTTTCAGACCTACACTCGAAGTGACGTCATCGTCACGATCAATAGCATCTCCCGCGTGGACGCGACACTGGCGGTAGGCGCGGTGACGGAAAGCGTGACCGTAGCCGCCAGCGCGGCGGTTCTGCAAACCGATCGGGCCGAAGTCCGTGCGGAGGTCGCCGGGCAGACGCTGGAGAATCTGCCGGTGCCGCCTGGCCGCAACTACCAGCACATACTGGCGACGCTGCCCGGCTTCACGCAGCCGCGCAACGCGCACTCAGTGCCGTCCAATCCGTCGCGCTCCTTGATGTTCGAGGCCAACGGCACCGTCGCCGCCTCGAACAACGTGAGGCTGGACGGCGCCACGCAGTACAACATCTGGCTGCCGCACATCACGGCCTATGTGCCCGCGCTGGAGGCGATCGAAACGGTCAACGTCGTCACCAACAGCTTCGACGCCGAGCAGGGGCTGGCGGGCGGCGTCGCGATTAACGTGCAAATCAAGAGCGGCACCAACGAGCTGCACGGATCGGCCTTCTGGTTCAATAACAACAACAAGACGAAGGCGAAGCCCTTCTTCACGCCGGCCGGCGAACGCAATCCGAAGGATATCTTCAACCAGTTCGGCGGCACCCTGGGCGGTCCGATCAAGCGCAACAAGTTGTTCTATTTCGTGAGCCACGAGGGCACGCTGATCCGCCAGTTCGCGGCCGGTCTTTACACGGTGCCTACCGAACTGACGCGGAAGGGAATCATGACCGAATCCGATCGCCCGATTTATGACCCTGCCACGGGCGATGCCGAAGGGGCGGGCCGCACGCCGTTCCCGGGCAACATCATTCCTCCGGCGCGGTTCGAACCCATCGTGCTCAAGCTGGTCCAGCTGACGCCCATGCCCACGTTCCCCGACCGTTTCACCAATAACTTCTACGGCGGCGGGCGCTGGCCCTTCGATCGTCACATCATTGACGCCAAGATCAACTGGAACGCCAGCGACAAGTTCACCATGTACGGGCGGTACGGCTACCTCAACTATGATCAGTTCGTGGCACGCGTTTTTGGCCGCCTGGCCGGGCCCTACGTTACGCGCGTCTTCAATAACCCGGGCAAAGGCTGGGGAGCCACCAACAGCCTGACCATCGCAGGCACTTACGTCTTCAGCCCGACTTTCATCCTCGATGCGAATTTCGGGTTCACAAAGATGACCACGAACGCCGAGCAGGCCGAAATCAACGAGAAGCTTGGCCTGGATTTCCTGGGCATCCCGGGCACGAATGGGCCGCGACGGTTCGAAGGCGGTTGGCCGCGCTTCATCATCGGCGGCCACACGACTATCGGCGAGACCGAAGCGTACATGCCTTACTACCGCCGCGATCCGCAGTGGAACTACCAGGCCAATGTGAACTGGCTGCGGGGCCCGCACGACGTGCGCTTCGGCACCGAAATCTCTTTCCAACATCTGAATCACACGCAGCCTGAGTTTTACGGTGGAAGCCACGGCGGCTCGGGCGGATTCACTTTCAGCGGGAACGTAACCACGACGCGCGGCGGGCCTGCGGCCAACCAGTGGAACGGCTATGCCGACTTCCTGCTGGGCCTGCCCGGCACGATCGGCAAGATCTTCCAGTTCCCGGATGAGTACGGGACCCGGACCTCGATGTACAGCATGTACGTTCGCGACCGCTGGCAGGTTAGCCGCAGGCTGACCATGAGCCTCGGAACGCGCTGGGAGTACTTCCCCATGCCCGTCCGTCCGGATCGCGGTCTGGAGCGCTACAACCTGGCTACAAACAAGATGCACGTCTGCGGCGTCGGAGTCGTGCCCCGCAATTGCGGCGTCGAGGTCAGCACGAAACTGTTTGCGCCGCGGGCGGGTGTCGCCTACCGCGCCACGGAGACTTTCGTGATCCGCGCCGGCTACGGCATCACGATCGACCCGTGGAACATCGCTCGGCCCATGCGCGCCAATCACCCCATGCTGCTGTCGTTGACCATTACCGGCCCCAATCCCTATCAGCCGGCGGGCCTGCTGAGGAACGGCATTCCCGCCGTTCGGCAGCCCGACCTGGGCAACGGCATTGTCGACATTCCCGGCACTGTGGACGTCAACACGCTCGAGGATCGCTTCAAGCGTGGGTACATCCAGTCGTGGAATTTCATGCTCCAGAAAAAGCTGGGTGACTTCACCATGCAGGCCGGCTACGTTGCCACTCGCCAGAACGGCATCCTGGGTTTTGCCGAGCAGAACTATGGGTGGCCTGGCGGCGGCAGGGCCAGCCAGCCATTCTTCCGCGCCTTCGGCCGGACTGCTTCAACGCGGATCGTGGGACCGGTGGGCAACAGCCACTACGACTCCTTGCAGGCCACCTTGGAGCGGCGACTGCGTGGCGGCTACCATCTGGCAGTCAACTACACGTGGTCGAAGTGCATGAGTATCGCTGGTATCAACAATAGCGGAGACTCGCCAGCCATCAAGATACCGGAGTACTTCCACCTGAACCGTGCCCTGTGCGGTTGGGACCAGCCGCACAACTTCAGCACGGTCAGCATCATCGAGCTTCCGTTCGGACGCGGCAAGCGGTGGGCGACCTCCGGCGCGCCGGCAGCGCTGCTTGGAGGCTGGCAGGTCAACGCGATCTTCCTGGCCTACAAGGGCAACCCCTTCAGCGTGGTCAGCTCGGGCGGTCCGTTGAACGCCCCCTTCAACAGCCAGCGCGCCGACGTCGTAAAGCCCAAACCGAAGAAGCTCGGCGGCGTGGGGCCTGGCCAGGCTTTTTACGACTGGACGGCTTTCCGGCCCGTCACCGAGCCGCGTTTTGGGACGGCGGGCTTCAACCTGCTGCGCGGGCCCGGGCTGGTGAATCTGGATCTGGGTCTTTTCCGCCAGTTCCGGTTGGGCGAGCGCATGCGATTGCAGTTCCGCGCCGAGGCGTTCAACGCCACCAACACGCCGCACTTCGCCAACCCGAGCAACAACATTGACGGTCTGCGTCTGTACCCCGACGGCTCGTTCCGTAGCGGCGTCTTCGAAGTGACGGGCGTGCGGAACACCGGCCGCGAAGGCGTCGACGAGCGAGTCTTCCGTTTCGGTCTGCGTCTGAGCTTCTGAAATTCGCTAATAGCACGGGGCCGTCCGAAAGGACGGCCCTTCTTTTTTTGCTCAACGCGCTCGGTCATAATGGTAATGGGACGCGATGACGGGGCGATGGGGGAAATGGCAGCGGGAACTCGAACTGATACGTTCGGCGGAGCGCCTGGCCAGGGAATCGGTCCTCGCCCACAAGCTACGCAGTTTCCTGACCCTGCTCGGGGTGATCATCGGCGTGGCCAGCGTGGTCATCGTGGGAGCTGCCGTCGAGGGCCTAGGCGTGTACGCCGAGCAGAGCGCCGCCAAGACTTTCGGCACGGAAACCTTTCTTGTGGCCCAGGTGGCCGGCGCCGTGGGCCGGCGGGAGTATTACGAAAAGCTCAGGCGCAACCGGCCCGTCCGTTGGGATGACCTGAAGTACCTGGAGGCCGCCACCGGCGATCGGGTGGTTTACAGCCCTTACGTGGCGCGGCCGCTCGAAGTCAAAGCCGAAAATCGCATCTTTGATGACGGACTCGTTCAGGGTGTTTCCTGGACTCTCTCTTTTCTGCGCGACGTGAGTACTTCGGAAGGACGATTTTTCACGCAGGAGGAGGAACGAAACCGGCAAGCGGTCGCGGTGATTGGCGAAGATGTGCGCGTCGCCCTGTTTCCCGCGGGTTCGCCCATCGGCCGCAAGATCAAGCTGCAAGGCCTCGACTTTACCGTGGTAGGCGTGCAGGAGAAGCTGGGCAGTGTGATGGGAGGCCTGCGCGACAACGCCGTCTTCATACCCGTGACCGTTTACCGACGCATGTTCGGAACGCCCGATTCGATCACCCTGTTTGCCCGAGCCCGTCCCGGCGCGGGTCTCACACTGGATGAGGCTCTCGACGTCACGCGCTCGGCGCTGCGCGCCCGCTTCCGTCAGCGCCCGGGTGAACCGGATCGTTTCGATACCCTCACCCCGGAGGCCGTGCGCAGCTTCACCCAAAACATTCTCGGGATGATTTCGTCGGTAGCCATCCCGCTCACCTCGATTTCGCTGGTGGTCGGGGGAATCGTGGTGATGAACATCATGCTGGTCTCGGTGACCGAACGCACGCAGGAAATCGGAATCCGGAAGTCCGTCGGCGCACGGCCCTTTGACATCCGCTTGCAGTTCCTGATCGAGGCGGTACTGTTGACCGGCGCGGGAGGAATCCTCGGGCTTCTCGCGGGCCTGCTGGGCGCGAGGGCGCTCGAGCAGTTGCTCGAGACCAGTCTCCCGGTGCGTTGGCATTATGCGGCGCTGGCCATGCTGGTGTCCGGAATCGTAGGGATCGCGGCCGGATGGTACCCCGCCGTCCGCGCGGCGAGGTTGGATCCTGTGGTTGCCCTGCGCCAGGAGTAAGCCGTGCGGCTGAGCTGGGGCGAGAATCTAAGCATGGCGCTGGCGGCGGTCTGGACGCACCGCTTCCGTTCGGCGCTCACCGTGCTTGGCATCGTCGTCGGCATCACGACCGTGGTCACGGTCGCCTCGCTGCTTTCCGGCCTGCGCCAGGGCATCGTGACTCTTTTTCAAGAGCTCGGCCCGGACAACATTTTCGTCTATAAGACCAGCGGCGATCCGCAGGGCTCATTCCCGTCCCCGAAAGAGCAGCGGCGCAAACCGATCCTGCCCGAATATGCCGATCTGCTACGGCGCCTGTGCCCGTCGGTGGAAGACACCAGTGTGAGCCTCTACGTCCCGCCCGTGGTCGGACGCCGGCCTATCACCGCCCGAGTTCCAGGCTACGAATCCGACAACCTTTTCCTCACCGGCGTCACCGCCAACTACTTCTCGATCACCCCTCGGGAGTTGGCGATGGGGCGGAGCTTTACGCCGGAAGAGGAACATCGTTCAGCCCGGGTAGCGTTGCTGGGAGCTGGCATCGCCGAGGTCCTTTTTCCGGACGGAGACGCTGTGGGGCGCAGGGTCATCGTCGACGGCGCCGAGTACGAAGTTCTTGGCGTCTTCGCGAAGGCCAAAGGGGGCTTCTTCGGCCAGAATCGTCAGGACCTGGAGATCCTGATTCCGTTTGCAACCGCCCGTTTGCGCTATCCGCAATTGCGCGACCAAGTGCTAATCACTGCCAAAGCCCGCCCCGGAATGCGGCAGGCAGCTTATGAGGAGGTGGAGGACATCCTGCGCAAGCTCCGTCGTACGCCGCCCGGCGAGCCCAACGATTTCGCCCTCTCCACGCCGGATCAGATCGTTGCTCAGTTCGATCGCATGACTCGCCTGATCGTGCTGGCCACGTTGGCGGTTTCAGGTCTGGGCCTGCTGGTGGGCGGTATTGGGGTCATGAACATCATGCTCGTCTCGGTCACGGAGCGGACGCGGGAGATTGGAGTACGAAAGGCCATTGGAGCGCGCCGCCAGGACATCGTGGCCCAGTTCTTGCTGGAAGCTATGGCGCTGACGGGCAGCGGCGGGCTTTTGGGACTGGCCCTGGCGCTGCTGGTAACGATGGCTATTGGCAAACTGGTGCCGTCGCTGCCGTCGGTGGTGCCGGCCTGGGCGCTAGTCACCGGACTGCTGGTTTCCGTCTTCGTGGGGCTGTTTTTCGGCGTCTGGCCCGCGATGAAGGCGGCGCGGCTGGATCCTGTGGTTGCGCTGCGTTACGAGTGAGAGCCGCGCCCGGCCGCTGGTGATATATTGGGATTGCATTGCGAACAGCGCTTCTGATCGCCGGGTTGTTGTGCGCGCTCCGCGCTCCCTCGGCCGTCCAAAAAGTCATGGCGGTCGACGTGGACGGCGTGGTTCACCCGATCACGGTTGAAATCATCGGACACGCCCTGGCGCAGGCGCAGCGCGACAACGCGGAAGTGTTGCTCGTGCGGTTGAACACCCCCGGCGGTCTGTTCGAAGCTACCCGCCAGATCGTCGAGAAGCTCCTGGCTTCGCCGGTGCCGGTCGTCACGTTCGTCACTCCGAGCGGGGGACGAGCCGCGTCGGCGGGTTTCTTCATCCTGCAGGCCGGCGATGTGGCCGCCATGGCCGCGGGCACGCGCGCCGGAGCCGCCAGTCCGGTTCTGCTGGGTGGCGAGATGGACAAGGTGATGCGCGAGAAGGTCCAGAGCGACGCTGCCGCCTTCATGCGCAGCATCGTCAGCAAGCGCGGGCGCAACGCGGCCCTGGCGGAGAAGGCCGTGGTGGAGGCACGATCCTTCACGGATCGCGAAGCCTTGGACAACAGGTTGATCGACCTGCTCGTGCGCGACGAAGCGGATCTGCTCGCCAGGCTCAACGGGCGGGAGATCACGCGCTTTGACGGGCGCAAGGTCAGGATCACGCTCGAGCAGCCCGCGGTGATCACTTACGAGCGCTCGCTGCGCGAAGAGATCCTGGCCGCCATCGCCGATCCCAACATTGCCTTGGCGCTCCTGGTCCTCGGTGCGCTCGGCGTCTACATCGAATTCAGCTCCCCGGGGCTGATCGCGCCGGGCGTCATCGGCGGAATCCTGGTGCTATTGGGCCTTTCGGCGCTTTCGGTCCTTCCCATCAATTGGGTCGGTGTCGCTCTGTTGGTGCTGGCCTTGATCCTTTTCGTGCTGGAGGCGAAGCTGGCTTCCCACGGGATTCTGGGAGCGGGCGGGGCCGTCTCGATGGTGCTGGGCGCCCTGCTGCTGATCGAAAGCCCGCTGCCGGAAATGCGCATCAAACTGCCGGTGGCCGTCGGCTTAGCTTTGCCCTTCGCGCTGATCACTTCGTTCCTGGTCACTCTCGTCGTACGGGCCCGCGTGCAGAAGGTGACTACGGGAACCTCGGGGATGATCGACGAAGTAGGCGTGGCGTATACCAGTCTGTCGCCCGCAGGCAAGGTTTTCGTTCACGGGGAGCTCTGGAATGCGGTGGCGAGCGAGCCGGTGGAAGCAGGCAAGCCGGTCAAGGTCGTGGACGTACACGGGCTGACGCTGCACGTCGTGCCCGTCGAACAAGACAAGGGGGACTGAAATGGAGTTTTCCATTTGGTGGTTTGCCGCCCTGATCGTGGGTCTTTACCTGCTCTCTTCGATCAAGATCCTGGCCGAGTACGAACGGGGAGTGATTTTCCGGCTGGGACGGGTGCTGCCTAAGCCCAAGGGACCGGGCATCATACTGGTCTTTGCTCCTATTGACCGCATGGTCCGCATTTCGCTGCGAATCGAGACGCTCGAGGTGCCGCCGCAAGACCTGGTGACGCGCGACAACGTCACGGTGAAGGTCAATGCGGTGGTCTACTTCCGCGTGATCGACCCCACGCGGGCCGTGATCGAGGTGGCCAATTACCTTTACGCCACCTCACAGCTGGCACAAACCACACTGCGGAGCGTGCTGGGCGAAGTGGAATTGGACGAGCTGCTCAGCCAGCGCGAGAAACTGAACCTGCGCCTGCAGACTGTGCTGGACCAGCACACGGGACCCTGGGGCGTCAAGGTCACCATGGTGGAGATCAAACAGGTGGATCTGCCCGAGCAGATGATTCGCGCGATCGCGCGCCAGGCCGAGGCCGAGCGCGAACGCCGCGCCAAGATCATACACGCCGAGGGCGAGTACACGGCGGCGGAAAAGCTCACCATGGCCGCCGAGATGATCCAGCGCCAGCCGGTTGCCCTGCAGTTGCGGTACCTGCAAACGCTGGTGGAGATCGGGACCGAGAAGAACACGACGGTCGTTTTTCCCATCCCGATCGACATCATCACCGGCGTCAAGAGCGTGCTGGACCGGCTGGCCTCTGCTGAAGGCCGAAGCACCGCATGAGCCATGCCGCGTAACGAGCAAGGCGAATACGAACTGGTGCTGGGTACGCCCCAGCTGCTCAGCGTGATCTTCATTTTGATCGTTCTGCTCGGGGTCGTGTTCTCGGCGGGCTACTTCCTGGGCAGGACAGCCGGCGGTGAGGTCGCCTCCGTCCCGGAGGAGGTGGGGAAGGGCGCGACTTCAACAGGCGGCGGCGTCGCACAGCGGACCGGTGCTCCTGCTGCGCAACCTACGCCGCCCGAGGTCACGGCCCCGCTCGCGCCGGGCGAAGCCAAGGTGGCGACGGAGGCCGCAGCCCCGGCGATCGCGAAGGAGGCCGCGGCGGAGCCCTTGCAAACGCCGGCTGCCGGTGCGCCACAGACCCCTACCGCGCCGGCCGCCGAATCGCCGGCGGTCGCCGAGCCCTCCCCAGGCGAGACTTTCGTGCAGGTGGCGGCTGTTCGGCGCAACGAGGCCGAACTGCTGGCGGATGTCCTCAAGCGGAAAGGCTTTCCCGCGCGAGTGGCGCCGGGGCCTAGCGAGACGCTCTTCCGAGTGCTTGTGGGTCCGCTCAAAGACGAGGAAGAAATCGGCAGGACGAGAAAGAGACTCGAGGAAGCCGGATTCCGCTCCACTTACGTGCGCAGGTACTGAGGTGCGGCCGCGCCTGCCAGTTTGGCTGCGCAAACCGCAGACGGACTTTGTCGCGCTACACGAAATCAAGCGCGAGCTGCGTCGCCGTAATCTGCACACGGTCTGCGAATCAGCGCGGTGCCCTAACATCCACGAGTGCTTTCACCGCGGTAGCGCCACCTTCATGATTTTGGGCAATCTGTGCACGCGCGGCTGCGGTTTTTGCGCCGTTCCCAAGGCGCGTCACCCGCCCACGCCCGATCCCCGGGAGCCGGAACTCGTCGCCGACATGGCACGCCGAATGAATCTGCGCCACGTCGTTGTCACCAGCGTGAACCGCGACGACCTCGCCGACGGCGGTGCGGCTCATTTCGCCGCCACGATCCGCCAGATCCGCAGGGCCTTGCCGGGTGCGATCGTCGAGGTTCTCACGCCGGACTTCATGGGCGATCTGCGGGCCGTAGAGACGGTCCTTGCTGCCGGGCCTGATGTGTTCAATCACAACGTCGAGACCGTGCCGCGCCTGTATCCGCTGGTCCGGCCGCAAGCGCGTTACGACCGTTCTCTGGCGGTGCTCGCCTTTGCGAGCCGTCATGGCGGCGGCGCGTTGGTCAAATCCGGCTTGATGGTGGGCTTGGGTGAGACGCCGGGCGAGGTGCACGCGCTCATGCGAGATCTGAGGGAGGCGGGCGTAGCCATACTCACGATCGGCCAGTACCTGCAACCCACCCGCCGCAATCTGCCCGTTGCCGAGTACCTGGCTCCGGAGCGGTTCGAGGAATATCGCGACACAGGTTTGAAGCTCGGCTTTGCGGCCGTCTTCAGCGGCCCCTTCGTACGCAGCTCTTACATGGCGGAACAGGTTCTGCGAGAGGCGACGGCTGCGGAGGGACGCCCGTGAACTGGCTGCTCGCCGCCGCGAGCGGCTCGTTGCTGGTGCTTTCCTTCCCTCGCTTCGACGTGAGCTGGCTTGCTCCGCTCGCGCTCGCCCCCCTGCTGGTTGCCCTGGACCGCGAGGCGAGCCGGCTGCGGCGGTTCCTACTGGGGTACCTGGCGGGCGTGATCTTCTGGGGCGGGACCTGCTATTGGATCCACTACCCGCTGGCCGTTCACGGCGGCATGCCCCAGGTGCTGGCGTGGGGAGCAGTGGCCTTGTTTTCCCTGATCAAGGGGCTGCATTTCGGAGTATTTGCATGGCTGGCAGCGGTGGCGCTAGCGAGCCGTTGGGCGCTGCTGGCGGTTCCTGCGCTGTGGGCGGCGATCGAACGCAGCCACGGTCCGCTGGGCTTCGCGTGGCTGGCCTTAGGGAACGCGGGCATCGACATGGACCTGCCCGTGCGTCTGGCGCCCCTGGCGGGAGTGCATGGCGTTTCGTTCGTTCTGGCCCTAATGGGCACCGCTCTCGCCATGGTGATCCGGCGGCGACCGCTGATACAGCTTGCACCCGCGGCTTTGCTGGCGATCCTCTACGCCCTGCCGCGGCTGCCCGCGCCCTCCGAGGGCGAGTACACGGCGGTGCTGGTGCAACCCAACATCTCCGAGATCGCAGACTGGACCGACAGTTGGACCCAGCGGCAGCACGAGCGCCTGGTCTTTCTCTCCGAGCACGCCGCGAGAGCGGGCCGCCCGGCCGTGCTGATTGTATGGCCCGAGGTGCCTGCTCCCGTCTACTACGACGCCGATGCACGTTTCCGCGAGATGGTGAACGGGCTCGCGCGACGGACAGGCGCTTGGATCTTGTTGAACGTCGTTCCCCACACGGCCGAGGGTTCGCCCATGAACTCCGCGTTGCTGGTCTCGCCGGAGGGTGCGCCGGCGGGTCGGTACGACAAGATGAAGCTGGTTCCGTTCGGTGAGTACGTGCCGCGGCCCTTCCGGTTCATGGAGAAGATCACGAACGAGGCGGGCGATTTTGTTCCCGGTACCCGGCTCGTCGTTCTCTCCGCCGGCGAGCGGAGGATCGGGGCTTTCATCTGTTACGAGGCTGTTTTTCCGGAGCTGGTCCGCCGCTTCGCGGACGCGGGCGCCGAATTGCTGGTGAATCTCTCCAATGACGGCTGGTATGGGCGGACGGCGGCTCGGCGGCAGCACTTGAAAATCGCACGCATGCGTGCGGTGGAGAACCGTCGCTGGCTGTTGAGGGCGACCAACGACGGCATCACGGCGGTGGTGGATCCCTCGGGACACGTGCGGCGGGAGCTCCCCGCTTTCGCCCAGGCCGCCATGGGAGTGAGCTTCTCGTTCACGGGCGAGCGGACGTTGTATACGCGGTGGGGCGATTGGTTCGTCGTACTGTGCGGGCTGGCGGCCGCGGCCGCCATCGTAGGCACTCAGATTCCGCGCTACCGCGGCTGAGAGATCAGCCGTGACGGATTTGCAGGACGTCGCCGTCCTGCACGATGTAATCCTTGCCTTCCAGTCGCAGGAGGCCCCTCTCGCGCGCTGCCGCCACGCTACCGGCCTCCACCAAGGCCTGCCAGGGAATGACCTCTGCGCGGATGAAGCGCTCCTCGAAATCGCTGTGAATGGCTCCGGCAGCTTTCAGCGCCGTCGTGTTGCGGGGCACGGTCCACGCGCGCACCTCCGGCTGCGACCCGGTGAAAAACGATATCAGCCCCAGCAAGGACAGGGTGGCCGAAGTGATGCGTTCGAGCGCTGAATCCGGGAGGCCGAAACTGGCGCGGTACTGTTGCGCTTCCTCAGCCGGCAGCTCGCTTAGCTCGGCCTCGATCTTGCCGCAAACCGCCACGATCGCCGTGCGCGGCTTCGGGCCCAGTCGAGCGCGGAACTCAGCTTCCATCTCGTGCAGACGCGGCGCATCCTCCTCGCCGAGGTTCAACACCCACAGCATGGGCTTTTGCGAAAGGAACTGAAAGCCGCGGATCCGCTTTTGCTCGTCATCAGAGAGCTCCACCTCGCGCAAGGGCCGGCCGCCTTCCAGCGGCTCTTTGAGCCGCTGCAGCAGCTCCGCTTCCTGCTCCAGCTCCTGGCTCTTGACCTTCTTACGATCCTTGTCCAGCCGTTCGATCCGCTTCTCGACCACCACGAGGTCGCTCAGGATCAGCTCGGTTTCCACATGGACCAGATCGCGTAAGGGATCGACGCTGCCCAGTTCGTGCGGCACACGCTCGTCCTGGAAGCAGCGCAGCACGTGAGCGAACCCGTCCACGATGCGCAGACCTGCCAGGTAGGCGGGATCGCGCAGCGCTTCACGTGAGACGGGTGGAGTATCCACATACTCGATAGTGGCGTGGGTGACTTTGGCAGGCCGGAAAACGGCGGCCACGGCGTCCAGCCGTGCGTCGGGCACGCGGGCTACGCCCACCCGCGCGGCGAGAGAACCCAGACGGGTCGCCTGCTGCGCCCCCGTGAGGATACTGAACAGCGAAGTTTTGCCCGTTTGCGGGAGCCCGATGATGGCGGTGCGCATCGCGAGGCCCTTGCCGTGCTTACAGCGGCACTTCGACCATTGTGAGCAGCTCGGCGAGGATGCGGTCGTTCAAGTCGGCGGAGCGATGGGCTACGACCAGCCGCGTGTTGACCACGATGCGATGCGCGAAAACCGGGATGACGAGCCGCTTGACGTCATCGGGGATGGCATAGTCGCGCCCTTCGATCATGGCCAGCGCTTGAGTGGCTCGGTAGAGGGCCTGCGCCCCGCGCGGACTGACGCCCAGGGTGATGGACTCGTGTGAGCGCGTCTTCTCGACCACCGCCAGCATGTAATCGACCAGCGCCTCGTCCACACGCACGTGCGGAACCCAGGACTGGATCTGCACGACTTCCTCCGCGCTCAATACCGGTCGGATCTCGAGTGCCGGCATCTGCCCCGCGCGCCGCACGATCTCGCGCTCGCTGGCCGGATCCGGGTAGCCGATGCGTATGCGCATCAGAAAGCGGTCGAGCTGCGACTCCGGCAGCGGATATGTGCCGTGATGCTCGACCGGATTCTGCGTGGCGATTACCATGAATGGTTCCGCAAGCGGATAGGAGCGCCCGTCGACGGTGACCTGGCGCTCGTTCATGGCCTCGAGAAGGGCGGACTGGGTCTTGGGGGGCGTGCGGTTGATTTCGTCCGCCAGCAGGAAATTGGTGAAAATCGGCCCCTGCTTGAATTCGAAAGCGCCCGTACGGGCGTTGTAAACGGTGACGCCCAGCACGTCGCTCGGAAGCATGTCGGCCGTAAACTGAAGCCGGTGGAAGGTGGAACTAACCGCGCGGGCCAGCGCCTGAGCCAGGGTAGTCTTGCCTACGCCGGGAACGTCCTCCACCAGCAGATGGCCCTTGGCAAACAGGCAAACTAGCGCCAGGCGAATGACTTCGGCCTTTCCACGTATGGCCGAACCCAACGCAGCCTCCAGGGCGGGCAGCCGCTCGAGTGCGGGCGGGCGGGCGCAAGTCGCTTGCCCCTGACTCATCACTGCCTATGATACGAAACCGTCTGCCGGGGCGCAGCGATTCAGAAAATGAAGCTGAGACCGCCGCGCACGCTGCGCGGCGTGTGCACCAGCCAGGCCTTGCGTCCGCTGAGACTGAGCGGCACGTAGCCCTGCGCCAGCATGTTGCGCAGCTCGGCGCTGGCCTCCAGACGGCCCGGCCAAGCGCCCGGGGAAGGTATCGGCTGTCGCACAAGCACGTTGAGGCCCACGCCTTCGCGCAGGGGCTGCGTCGTGTACACGTGCGGAGGCACGACGGAATTCAAACTGGCCCACTGATAGCTGGCAACGAACCGAGTGCCTGTAACAGGGGCCGTCCCGGCGACACGGGCGCTCAGCGAGTGGCGGCGACCCGGCCGCAGGATCGACCGCAGCTCTTCGGAGTCGCCGCGATCCAGCGCGCTGCGTGCCGTCGTAAGAGCGCCGCTGCCGGTGAACCCGAAAGTAACCTCCAGGTTCTCGCCCAAATGCTGGGTCACCGAGGCTGCGTAGCCCGTGCGGCACAGGGAGCCGGCGTCGAGCACCCAGCCGCGCGTGAACAGATCGGGAAGAAGATCGGCGCCCGAGGCCAGGCCCGAGGGTGCCGCCAGCGTCAGAGCGGCGTGGTTGACCGTCTCCGTGTAAGCTGCGGCGCTAAAGGTGCGCGATCCTGTGCGGACCCGGTAGCCGGCTTCGTAACTGGCGGCTCGCTGCACCTGTGCGCGGCCGCCCCACAGAGAGACGCGCGGGAACAGGGCCAGCAGGGCCAGATCATGTTCGAATTCGGCCGTGTTCTCCAAACCTGTCTTGAGCAGTTCGGCCGGTGGGGTTCCCGAGGCGTAGCTGAACCGGAAAACCCCCTTGCTGCCGCCGTCGTAGCTGAGCCGTGCGAACGGGCTCACGTAGTTGAGACGATCGAAAAACGCTACCGAATCCAGACTGGCCCCGTACTCGAAAGTAAGCCCGTCGCTCAGGTTGTTACGGTCATAAAGCGTCGCAGAGACGGCGCGCAACGGCGGGAAGCCGACACGCTGTCCTGCCAGCAGGGCCTGTCCGGCGGCCATGCGGACGGGAAGATCCAGTTGCCGCATGGTGAGGCCGAACTGCGGCGCGACGCCTCCGGGCAGTTCGCGTCGGAAGCTGGTGCGGAAGGCGGCGACGGGAGCCGCCGCTTCCACCGAATAACCGACGTTGCCCGCGAACTGAAGGTGGTTGGCTCCGAACAGCGTCGTGGCCAGTGCGAACGCCGTGCCCAGGTCGGGTTCCGCACCGAGGGTAGAGACGGTTCCTTCGTCACCGCCGGAAACCTTCACCATGCCCCGTGTGAGTCCGAAGGCGGCGCGGTTGCGCCGGGGCGCCTTCGCCACTTCGGGCAGCGCCCGAAGTACCGGCCGCGTGTCGCGCGGTCCCCGTAACACCCACTTCCATTCGTCGGAGATCACAGCCGCGGGGCCCGGCGCCAGTCCCACCAGTTCGATCGAGCTGAAGACGCTGGCCAGGTTCACCTCCAGCAGACTTTGCATGCCGGGCTGCACCGCAATGTTGCGTTTGAGGGCGGGCAGGAAGGTCGCCAGCGTCACGCGGATCGAGTACACGTCGGGCAACAGAGAGTCGAAGCTGAATTCGCCCCTCTCGTTGGTCAGCGTCCGCTGGATGGGCCGCTCGCTGCGGTTGTAAAGTATCACCACTGCGCCCATCTGGCGCACGCCCGCCGCGTTCTTGACCACGCCGCTGATGCTGCCGGAGAGCTTGGCGGGGACGGGCGCAGCCGCGCGAACCGTCGCTACGCAGATCAGAAGGCTCGCGCCGATGCTGAGCAGGCTGGCTCTGCGCGCGTTCATGGGCGGCTCTCGCCGGCGGCTTCGGCCACCTCCTTAGGTTACCGTAAACGTGGCGCTCTGGGTCAACGTCTGTTCGCCGACCCGATCCGTCACCTTCAGACGCAAGGTATACTGCCCAGGCTCGAAGCTCTTCAGGGGCAGCAGCTTCTCGATCGTCACCTGCTGCGCGGAGGCCCCTTCGATCGAGGCGACTTCCTCGGTATACTCGAAAACCTTTTCGTTCGTGCCGTTACGGATGATCTCGTAGACGATGGTCCCTTCGGGCTTCTGCGTCTTCTCGTCCGGCTTGAAATTGTAAAGCTGCATGTAAATGCCCAACCGCTCGTCGCGGCGGAAGGTCTCGGTCACCCGCGGCCGTACCTTGGAAGCGCCGATGACGAACTGCCCCGATCCGATCGACCGCGTGGGAACCTTCTCGATGAGATCCGCAAGGATGAGGCTGGAGGAGGCCAGCTTTTCCTCCTCGTAGAAGGGCACGCGCAAGGCCATCTCGTAATTGTTCATGTTGCCGCCGACCACGTCCTTGACGACGACGTTCAGGCGGTACAGACCCGGCGCCAGCGGCACCGTCTTCTGGTAGACCGAAGACCGCCGGGTGGCCGCCTCCAGCATCTGCGGCGGCGTCTCCACGGTGACGACGTCCTCGAAGACGTTCACCACGCGGCGGGACATGGACGTGATGCGCGCGTATATGTTGAGCGTCGCGCGCGCCACGCCTTCCTTGTTTTCGAACTGGAGATCCTTGTTATCCACCTGGATGGTGATCGGCGTCAGGATGGTCGAGTCCGTGATGCGGATGAAATCGGCGCGGACCTTGATGGGAAGCAAGTTGTAGGTGATCCGCGACGTGACGACGGCTTCCAAGTCCTTGAACTTGATGGCGGGCGGCTTTTGCAGCTTGGCGTACTGCTCGAGGCGCTCGAACTGGTTCATGCGTGCCGGCAGGGGCATGTCGCCGACGCCCAGTCGCGTGCCGTCTGTGCGGTTGAAGCGGTCCGCCTTCGTGGTCAGCCCCATCTGCTCATAAAGCGTCAGACCGGCGTTGGGTACATACAGCAGGGCGTCCTTCTCCGAGGGATCCATCGTCATGCGGTACTCGCCGGTCATCGTGGGGTCCACGAACTCGATGATCACGTCGGTGCCGATGCCCTCGATGTAACGGTAGCGCCACTTCTCGAAAGGAAAGACCGAGGTGGTGCCGCCGCCTTCCTCGATGGGTCGTTCATAGGTGCCGCCCGAAGGATGCGACTCGATCTCGTCCGGCGGGCCATACATGATGTAAATGCGCCCGCGATCGGTCTTCCAGCCGGGAATGCCCGAGGAGAAGCGCTCGTTGGCGTAGGCAATCCGCCGGTAGTGCTCTTCCTTGAACTCGTTTTCCGCCGTGTCCGGAGTTGGGTCGCGTCGCAGCCAGAACTGTTCGATGAACTGCTCGCGCTCCTCGTCGGTGGAGAGCCGCTTGAAGGCAGCGCGCTCTTCGTCAGTGATGATGTAGGCGACGTCCTCGTTCAGCCACTTGCGATAAGGGCTTTCCAGCTCGCGCCGCAGCCTTTCCTCCCGCCGACGTTGTTCCTTCTCGGTGAGCGGACGCGTGCCGCGATTGGGAACGCCGGCAGGACGCTGACGCTCCTGGGCCCGAGCCTCTCCGCCGCAAAGCAGGCTAAGGACTCCGAAACATGCCAGCCACCCGCGCAGGCTCATATGCCCTCTCCGGACTGCGACGGTTATCGAGCTACCTTAATTCTAGGCCGCCCTGCGAGCGGGCGTCAAGGCGAGGCAACCGCCGCGGCACCCGCCTCGCCGGCCCAACTATAATAGGCCGGCAGGCGGCCGGCGGCTTGGGCGTCTGCCGGGGCGGCGGCGCGTCCGTCCGGGCGCTACGGAGACAGCATCGTGATGCAACCCTTACGTGAGATGGAAATCGGCGTCATGTTCTGGGCGGGAGGCGATCCCCGGGCCACGCTGAGGGAGGTCAAGTCGCTAGGCGTTCGCGTCGGCCAGCTCGGCGTGCCGGGCTCCCTCCCGTTGGATGAAGCCACGGCCTCGTCCTGGAAACAGGCGCTGGAGGCTGAGCAATTCACGCTCGTCACCGTGTTCGCCGCCTACGAGGGCGAGAGCTACGCCGACATTCCCACCGTGCAGCGCACCGTCGGTTTTATTCCTCCCGCTACGCGCGCCGAGCGGGAGGCGCGCACGTATGCGATCAGCGATTTCGCGGCGGCGCTGGGCGTGCCTTCGATAGCCTGCCACATCGGGTTCGTGCCGGACGACACCGAAAGCCCGGACTACAAAGCGGTGCGCGAGATGGTGCGTCGCGTGGCCGACTACGCCGCGCGTCACGGCCAGACCTTCGCGCTGGAAACGGGTCAGGAGCCGGCCCGCGTCCTGCTGCGCTTCATCGAGGACGTCGCGCGGCCCAACGTACGCATCAACTTCGATCCGGCCAACATGATCCTGTACGGCACCGGGGATCCCATCGAAGCGCTCGACCTGCTCGGACCTCTCGTGATCTCGGTGCACTGCAAGGACGGCGACTGGCCGCCGCGCGATCGCCCTGGGGCGTTGGGCGTGGAGCGGCCGCTGGGCCAGGGCTCGGTCGGCATCGAACGCTTCATCCAGAAGCTCAAGCAGCTCGGCTACCGCGGCACCCTGAATATCGAGCGCGAAATCGAGGACCGCGAACAGCGGCTGGCCGACATCCGCATGGCCGTGCAGCTGTTGGAGCGGCTTCGGGGTTGAGGGCCGCGACTCAGCTCACCTCGGGCAGATCGTACTCGCCCAGGTCGAGGGGATAACGTCCGCGCTCGCGCACCAGGCGGACCACGTAATCGTAGCTCGGGCCCGGCACGTTGCTGGGCACGGAGTGATCCGACTGGAAAATGTAGCCGCCGCCTTTGGCCGCGTTCAGCCGGTACATAACCGCGCGTTCCAGCTCCTCGGGACCGGCCTCCGCCCACAACCGCACGTCCATATTCCCGCAGAAGGCTATGCGGTGCCCGTAGCGGCGGCGCAACTCGACGACATCCAGCCCCGTCTTCGCTTCCAGCGGGTTATACGCGTCCACGCCAATCTCGATGAAGTCTTCGAAAATGCGGCTCACGTTGCCGCAGCCGTGGTAGATCACCGGCAGGCCGTGCTCGTGCGCCAGATCCACCATGGCCTTCACACCCGGCTTGAAATGCTTGCGCCAGTACGCCGGCGAGAACAGCGTCCCCTTGTGATAGGCCACGTCGCCCCAGATGACGATGCCGTCGAGCAGGCCGTCGGCCGCGCGGATCTGCGCGTGCAGCAGCTCCAGGTTGAATTCATGAAGCCGCTCGATGAAGCGCGCCAGCCGCTCCGGGTACAGGCCGATCCACAGCAGCACGTTCTCCGGCCCGACGATGCGCCACAGCATCTCGTGCGCCTCGCAAACGCTGCCGTAGACGGGAAAGTCGGGGTGCCAGTTTTTGACGGTTTCGATCCATGGCGGACTGTTACGCTCGAAGCTGTCGCCCACGCCCGCGATCTGGTTGTCGCCCGCCGCGAAGAACCGCCGTTCGTCCCAGGGATCGTCGAACTGGAAGGCTTCCAGCTTCTCGATAGTGTTGGTCTCGAAAGCGAGGAACGCCGGCATCGGTGAGTCGAACTTCTTGCGGATGACGGCTTCGAAGCCTGTGCGGACGATGACTTCCTCATCCGTCTGTCGCAGGATCTCGAAGGGCTTGATGTGGGGGTCCATGTTGGGGATGGTGACCACCCAGTCCAGATCGTAGTAACGATAGATGTCGGTGTCCGGCGCGGGGCCGAGTTCCCGGCGCCAGCGCTGCAGGAAGCTGCTCCAGAAGAAATCGCTGACCGGCACCCGATCCGCTTCCTGGTGGCGCAGGGCCCTGTTCATGCGCTCGAGCTTGGCCAGGCAGTTCCGGCTGCGTTGCATGGAAGCCAGTCTATCGCGGAATTCTCGCAACAGGGCGTTACAATGGCGCCATGCGACGGAGAACGTTTCTGGCAGGTGGATGCGCATGGACGGCCGCGGCTTTGCGCGCGGCGGAGACGGCGGCTCGGCAGATGAAGATCACGGCGCTCGAGACGGACAGGCTGCGCATGCCGCCGGGCCGGCGTTACTACGATGCGATCCATGAGTTCGGCGCCGGCAGCGGCGCCGTGGTGCTCAGGTTGCGTACGGACGCAGGCATTACGGGGTGGGCCTCTTCTTCGTTTGGAACCGTCGAAGGCGGCCCACGCGTGTTGCAGACGATTCTCGAGGAAGAAGTCAAGCCGCTCCTGCTGGGCAAGGATCCGGCTTTCCCGCGGCGGATCCGCGCCGAACTGTGGCGTGCGCTCGAATACCATGGCGTGACCGGGATCGTGCAGTTCGCGCTGGCCGCCGTGGACATCGCCCTCTGGGATATCTTGGGCAAGGCGCTGGGTGTCCCCGTCTATAAAATCCTGGGCGCTTGCTGGGACCGCATGCCGGTCTATTCCATGTGTGGCTGGTACTACGAGGGCGATCGCGATCTCTCCGAGTACCGGCGCTCGCTCGAGACTGCGTTCGAGCAGGGCTACCGCGCGGTCAAGATCAAGGTGGGACGCGGCCCGGTCGACGACGACGAGCGGCGCATCCGGTTGGCGCTGGATCTGGCCGGTCGTGGGCGTCGCGTGATGGTTGACGCCAACCAGGCGTTCAACCGCAACGAGGCCCTCAGGCGCGGGCGGCTCTATCAGCAGATGGGTTGCTTTTGGTACGAGGAGCCGCTGCCGCCCCACGAGATGGAAGGGTATGCAGAGCTGGCTGCGGCGCTCGATATCCGCGTCGCTACGGGCGAGAATCTGTACACCAAGTACCAGTTCGCGGATCTGATCGCGCGCCGGGGGGCGGACGTGGTGCAGCCCGACAACCGGCGCGCGGGCGGTGTCTGCGAGTGGATGGAGATCGCGGCAGTGGCCGACGCCTTCGGGCTGGAGCTGGCCAGCCACGGCGGTGGCGGGGCGAATCTGAACATGCTCCTGGCCATGCCCAACGCCATCTACATGGAGACCAGCGGTCCGCAAAAGCTCGTGGACGGCGAGATGCCGGCGCCGGAAGAGCCGGGCATGGGCACCGAAGTGAGCGCGGAGCGGATCCGGAAATATAAGGTGGGCTGAGCAGCGCTCAGCCGCAAAGGCGCGCGGTCGGAGGCGGCCTAGAGCACGCCTCAGGCCTAGGGGCGCGCAAGCGCTGGGCCGGCGCGGTGGGCAATCTTTTCGGCGAGGGCTTTAACTGGCGGTAAACGTGTTGCGCCGCGAGGGCGTGCGCGCCGATGGCGCCGTCCGCGGGCTTCAAATGGAAGATGGGTTTGCGCGCCTCTTGCGCCAAGGGCATGAGACCCCTGTAAAGTTTCAGCAGAGCTGGACAATACGGATCGTTTTGCGGATCGACGGGGTCGGCGAAGGGCTCCTTCAGCTCCGGCACGTGCCACCGGCATTCTTGCCGGCTCCGCGCGATCCATTTCTTGTACGCCTTTTCCGGGCGATCGAGGCGGACGGCCTGCTGTAAGACCACGTATTCGGCTTGCTCCATGCGACCCTGCGGCAGTTCAAGATCGATGGGCGGCCTGCCCGTCAGACGGTCCGTCCACTCCTCCCTCCGGCGCCGCAAAGTCGGCCCCGGGTTGCGCAGACCCTGGAGCGAGAACAAGTCCGGGGGATCGAGGAATTACGACCCAATCGGCAGCAATGAGGCCCGCACGGTTGATCGAGCCGAGATTGAGGCCGAGGTCCACGGGTATCCGCCGCGGGTCGCGCCGTCGCGCGGTGCTTTCCGCCAAACACCAGAAAGCAGAAAGAACCTCAAAAGCACGCTTATTTCGGCTCAGCGCCATCGGCCACTGCCTGGAAAGGTCCTCCTCGAATTCGGAGAGACGCAGATCTCCGACCAGGGGACCCAGCTGCTCCTCAATCTCTCCCACGTGCAGGTCGTCAACGACATATCCTACGCCCCGGACCAGCGGCCGGCGGGCGCCGCACACGGTAGGTCTGGAGTCCGTTCCCTCCCATATCTGTTCCGACCGCTCCTCATCGAGAAACATGGCTGGGAGGTTAGTCTCGGGGATCCAGGTCGACGGCAACGACGGGAGGGCTCAAGTCGGCTCACATCCAGGCCGGGTGGTAGACCAACGACGTCTTGCCCACGCCTCTCGTATTGTTGAGAAAGGCGATGACGGGCCTCGTCGCGGGCGCCTCCGGACCGGGGTTACGACGCGGCTGTCTTCGACGAGGAACTCAGCGGGAGGATTGCCGTTGTCACGAAGTGCTTTCCGGGCCGGCGCGATGCCGACGCCAAACTTCTGCACATAGCCGAGATGGCGCATGGCTTCGGCTAAATGAGGAATCCTGTCGTCGGTGACGCCCGGCGGTCTGTTCTTCAAGAATCCCGATCCAAACGCGTCAGGCCGGCTTCACGAGCCCAGCGCAGCGCCTGTTGGTACTCGGCCCAGGTGATGCGTCGCGCGAGCTCGGGATACTGGAAGGCCTTATGCTCGGGGCGGTACTGCGCCATGATGTTTACGTAGGTGGACTTAGTCAGTTTCTCCGCGACCCACTTGATGAATTTATCCGTCCCGGCGATGTTGTTGGGCAGCACGAGATGCCGGATGATCAGCCCGCGTAGAGCAATGCCGTTTTCGTCCACCACCAGCTCGCCCACCTGCCGGTGCATCTCTTCGATGGCGGCGGCGGCCCGCTCCGGATAGTCGCCGGCGCCCGATGAGTACTTAGCCGCCATCTCGCCGTCCATGTACTTGAAGTCGGGCATGTAAATGTCGACGATGCCATCGAGCAGCTTGATGACCTCCACCGGTTCGTAGCCGCCGCAGTTGTACACGAGCGGGATGCGCAAACCGAGTCGGATGGCGGTGCGCAGCGCCTGCACGATATTGGGAACGACGTGCGTGGGCGTCACCAGGTTGACGTTGTGGCAACGCAGCTCCTGCATCTGCACCATCAGGCGCCCCAACATCTCGTCGCTCATGTAACTGCCGTCCCCGCGATGGTTGATCTCCCAGTTCTGGCAGAAGCAGCAGAGCAGGTTGCAGTGGCTGAAGAAGATCGTGCCGGAGCCCCAACGTCCTACCAGCGGTCGTTCCTCGCCGAAATGCGGATGGGCCGAGGCGACCTTCACTCGCGAGGTTGCCTGGCAGACGCCTTTCTCGCCCTTCAGGCGGTTGACGCCGCACTGGCGCGGGCAGAGCCGGCAGCTCTTGTAGATCGCCCACAAGGCTCGGGCCCGCTCGGCCAGTTCCCCGGTGCGTTCCAGCTTCAGGTACGCCGGCTCGAAGTCCTTGCGAAGCATCGTAGGCACGGGTTTGCTTGGCCGGGCGAAGATGCCGCCCGGCAGTAGAATGACCGCGAACTCCCGGCGGGTCGGATCGTCCATGGCCACCCCCTGGCTTCATCATAGCCGATCGTGGCCCAGGCTGAAAGGGGGCTTGCGCCCCGTCCTGGCGTCGCCGAAGGCGGAGTCGCGGCCGGGCTCTGCTCTTTTCCACTCAAATCGGGCTCGACCAGGCCATTTGCCCGTTGGCCTGAAAAACCCGCAGGTAATACCAGTCCGCCGTATCTCCGGCGCCTTCGTCCGTCAGGCTGAACGCAGTGCGGTAGTGATCGGCGAAAACCAGCCGGTGAAGCATCGCTGACTCCTTCGGAAAATCGCCCGTGAAGAGCATTTCCGAGCTCTCGGCGAGTTGCCCGAGGGTTTGCGTCAAGCTGACCCGCGCCGGCGCCTCCAGCGAAACGGTAAGGCGGGTCTCCGGCCGGCCGCGGATTTTCAGCACGACCGCCTTCGTGGAAATATCGTCAATGCGCTCCCTCAGCGCGGTGAAGGAACGCAGATGCAGTCCTTCCCGACTTGCCTCCAAGACGCGATCGCGGCGACCTTCTTCCAGCGGCCCAGACTGAAAGCAGGTTTGGAAGCCGACGAGTTCGCCGCCCTCCAGACGGATCTGTGCGTCCCAATCGCAGACGCGCGTGATGCCCAGCGCCGGCCACGGTCCCCACCCGTACTCGAAGCGAACCAGCACAGGCTCGCCCCAGCTCCGAGCCGCGGGAACGCGATCGACCGGAAAATCGCGGTGGATCACGCGGTTGTTTTTCAGCACCTCGACCCGATCCACTTGATCCCACCCGGAAACCTCCACCCAGAGCTGGCGCCTGCGCATGTAGGGCAGCTCCTGGCCCATCGTGCGCCCATTCAAGGTGAACTCCAGCTCGATGCGGTCGCCCGTGACGGCGTAGCAGCGGCGAGCCCCAAGGGCCTCGAATATAGCCTCGCGGGTGAGCTCGGTGGCTTTCACCGCCGCCAGCCCTTCCCGGTAAGCTCCCGGATAACCCAGGTGATCGTCAGTGGAAGCAATGGCGCCCACACGATGACCTTGAGCCAGCAGATACTGCCAGGTGTTGCGCCTCCAGCGGCCGGGTTCGGTATGGCGGACGTAAGCGAACGGACCGCGGTCGTGCTCGGCGTTGCCCCACTCGGAGTAGATCTCCAGCAGTGGCGACACGCGCGGATCGCGGAAGGCGAAATTGGCGCCGCGATGGCCCTGGCGGCAGGCGGGATGATGTGGGATCAGCAGGCAGCCGCGTCGCAGGGCAAACTCCTGCCACTGTTTCAGGTCGTCGAAGATCGCCAGTTCCGCGTCGAGATCCGGGAACAGGATGTGGTAGTCGCCCAGACTGGCGGAGTGGCACTCGTATCCCAGGATGGGGACGAAGCGGCCGGGCGCGTCGAACTCCCGCGCCAGCCGCACCACTTCCGACCAGCGGGCGCGCGTCACGGCGAACCCGTTGATCCATTTGTTCTCGATGGCGTCCTCGTAGCGCCCTATGTCATGCCAGTGGGCGTGCGGCGTGAAGGCGAAGAAATCCAGATGTTCGCGGGCGATCTCGTAGGTCCGGCGAAGCGAACCCTGCGCGTATCCGATGTGGTTGTGGTTGTGCAGGTCGCCCCAGTAAGTCCGGTAGGAGGGGCGTTCGCCCGTGCCCTGCGGGACCGAGGCTCGCACGGTTCCCGCCGCCACGCCTTGCAGCCACTCTCTGCGGGTGTAAGCATGCGTTTCTCCCCCATGAGGTGTCATCCTCCTTTCGAAGCCCAAATGGGACGCAGCCGGCCCTTGCAGTCGCACTATTCAGATCCTCGATGGTCGGCCACCGAGCATTTGATCGGGGCGGTGGCGAAGGTATCGTCATCGCGCCTGGACTTGCACCGCGGCGAGCGCGTTCTTCGCGGTAGATCGGCTTCCTGCTGCAAGCTCAGCCCGCGCAAAAATGCTCCCGCTCGGCCGCCGTGCCGGTGGGGAGGCCGCTGACCGGCGGAACGCCCGCACAGGCCGGCCGCAGGTTCAACGCCATTCCGCGACGGATCTCCGAAAACCACCGACTCACACGCCCGGCAGTTTCCCTGCTGAACTTTTTGCGGGGCGGCGCGTTTATCACCCGAGCATTAACTCTCCGCCGGCGGGAACTCAGGATGCGGAGGCGGCGTCTCCAGGCGCTGGCGGCGCACCGGGTCGAACGCCATGACCTTGCCGTAGCGGTAGGATTCGACGCCGAGAGAAATCGCCACCTGCACCTGGTAACCGCGCAATGAGTTATAAACCGGCGGTTTTCGGCTGCGCATCGAATCCAGCCAGTCGTCGGTGAGGCCCGGGCCCGGCTCAGGTTCGATCATCACCTCGGTTTTGCCCTCGTTGGCTGCCCGGAACTCCTCGATGAACGGTTTCTCGGCCCGTACTACGGCCACGGCCTTGGGGCCGCGTTGAGCGCCCGGCGGCGCTTTGCGTTGATCGCCCATCGCATCCATCGCGGCCTGCCCCTCCAGCACTTGGAGCGTGCCCCAGTTACCGTACACGGTGAGCGGCACGGAGGTGGCGTTCGCCATGCACGACACCATATTGATGGAGTAGTCGCCGGGATACTCGATTAGGGTCAAGTAAGTGTCCGGCACCTCGCGATTTTTCTGGACGTAAATGCCGCCCACGGCCACCACGCGAGTGGGGAATTCGAACCCGATCATGGTGCACATGGTGCCCAGGCGGTGGTAGAGCAGGTCGCCGGCATTACCCGTCGAATAATCCCAGAACTTGCGCCAGCGGAAGTAGCGCTCCGCGCTCAGCGGCCGCTTCGGCGCAGGGCCGAGCCACATCTCCCAGTCGATATTTTCCGGGCCGAACTTCGCATCAGGCCAGGGCTCGCTGCCCACGCCCGGGATAGGATAGTCCCACATACCCTCGCGCGTGTTGCGGTTGTAACTGATCAGGCCCCACAGGATCTTGCCCATCTTGCCGGCTTTGATGTATTCGTGGATCTTCCAGTTCAGGCGGGATGCGGGGCCGCTACCCCCGATCTGCATGATACGCCCGGTCTTCTCCACCAGGGCATGCAGTTCGGCCGCCTCCTCCAACGTGCGGGTCATGGGCTTTTCCAGGTATACGTCCTTGCCCGCTTCGAGCGCCTCGCGGGCCATGCGGTAGTGCCAGTGGTCGGGCACGGCCAGCACCACGCCGTCGACGTCCTTGCGCTGGAAGACCTCGCGGTAGTCCCGGTAGGCGCGCTCGGCCCCGGAGAGCTTTAGGCCGTTATCGAGCCGCGGCTGCCAGACGTCGCAGACGGCGCTGATATGAACGTCGCCGCGCTGCTCGCGCCGACGCTTGAACATCTCCACCAGGCTGAGGAACTGCATTCCGCAGCCGATGAAAGCGATGTTGATGCGGTCGTTGGCGCCCAGCACCCGGCCGGCGGCGACGGCCGCCGCGCCCGCCTGGCGGGCCAGGAAATCCCGTCGCGTCAGATCGACCTTGCCCTCGTTCATTAGGACCTCCTAGGACCTTTTTGCAGCCGGGCAAGAGGCCCCGGCCGATTCACATATACATTCCTCCGTTGACGTTGAGGACGTGGCCCGTGATGTAGCCTGCCTCCTCGCTGGCCAGGAAGCGCACGGCGGCGGCCACGTCCTCGGGCCGACCGAAACGTTTCAGCGCGATCATGTTCAACATGCGCTGTTTGACTTCTTCCGGCAGGCGGGCCGTCATGTCGGTTTCGATGAAGCCGGGCGCCACCGCGTTCACGGTGATGTTGCGGCCGGCGACCTCCTGCGCCAGCGCCTTGGTCAGGCCGATCAAGCCGGCCTTGGAAGCCACGTAGTTGGCCTGGCCGGCGTTGCCCATCAGACCCACCACCGAGGCGATGTTGATGATGCGGCCCCACCTTCGCCGCATCATGTCCGGCAGAACCTGCTGGATGGCGATGAAGGCGCCTTCCAGGTTGACCTTCATCACCAGGTCCCAATCCTCTTTTTTCATGCGCACGGCAAGCGCGTCCCGCGTAATGCCTGCGTTGTTGACCAAGATCTGTGCGGGGCCGAACTCCTCGGCAGCCTTGCGAAACGCCTCGCGAATGGACTCCGGCGAGGCCATGTCGACGAAGAGCGGGTAGGCCTGGCCGCCCGCCTCGCGGATCTCGGCCGCCACCCGTTCGTTATTCTCCGGTTCGTTCGAGGCTGCCACCACCCGCGCCCCGGCCTGCGCCAGGCTCAGCGCCACCGCCCGGCCGATGCCGCGCCCCGCCCCGGTCACATAAGCCGTTCGAGACTCATTCATGCTCGCTCCTAAGAAAAGGGCAGCCCGCGCCGCCCGTGAATTCTCAATCATAGTAAAAAGAGACCGACATCGATGGCCTACCGCGATCTTCGCGACTTCATCCGCACATTGGAAGCGCACGGGGAACTCAAGCGGATCTCTTTCGAGGTGGACCCTGTGCTCGAAATCACCGAATTCGCCGATAGAGCAGTCAAGCAGAACGGCCCGGCTCTGTTCTTTGAAAAGCCCAAGGGATCGACCGTGCCCGTTCTCATCAACGCCTTTGCGAGCATCCGGCGCATGGAACTGGCGCTGGAGGTCTCCTCGCTGGATGAAGTCGCAGCGCGCATCACTGAGCTACTGGCTTTGGAAGCGCCGCAGGGGCTGCTGGGCAAGCTGAAGATGCTGCCCAAGCTGGCCGAACTGGGATCGTATTTCCCGCGGCGCGTGGCGAGCGGCCCCTGCAAGGAGGTCGTTCGCCGCAACAACTTTTCGCTGTTCGACTATCCGATCCTGCAGTGCTGGCCGGGCGATGCCGGTCGCTTCATTACCCTGCCGCTAGTGTTCTCCCGGAACCCGGAAACCGGCAAGCGCAACTGCGGAATGTACCGGATGCAGGTCTTCGACGAGCGGACCACCGGCATGCATTGGCAGACGCACAAGCAAGGCGCCGAGCACTACCGTCGCCTGGCTGCACAGGGTGGGTCGCGGCGCATGGATGTCGCCGTGGCCTTAGGCGCTGATCCGGCCACGATCTTTTCGGCTGTGCTGCCGCTGCCACCCGATTTCGATGAAATGCTGTTCGCCGGTTTTCTGCGCCGCGAGCCCGTAGAAATGGTCCGCTGCGAGACCTGCGACCTGGAGGTTCCGGCTCACGCCGAGATCGTACTGGAAGGCTACGTCGAGCTCGGCGAGCTTCGCCGGGAGGGCCCCTTCGGCGATCACACCGGCTTTTACTCGCCGGCGGACGAGTACCCCGTCTTTCACGTCACGGCGATCACGCAACGCAGGGACCCCATCTACCCCGCCACCATCGTAGGCCCGCCGCCCATGGAGGACTACTTCATGGGCAAGGCTATTGAGCGCATCTTTCTCCCCTTGATGCGGCTGCAACTTCCGGAGATCCGCGATATCGCGATGCCCGCGGAGGGTGTTTTTCACAACCTGATGCTGGTCTCGATTCGCAAGTCCTATCCGGGACACGCGCGCAAGGTGATGCATGCCATCTGGGGCATGGGCCAGGCCATGTTCACCAAATGCATCGTGGTGGTGGACGAGGACGTCGACGTGCAGGACGTGCGCGAGGTCGCCTGGAAAGCGCTCAACAACATCGACCCCCAGCGCGACATCGAGTTCGTGCTGGGGCCCGTGGATTCGCTCGATCACGCCAGCCGTCTGCCCAATTTCGGCTCCAAGATGGGCGTGGACGCCACGCGCAAGTGGCCGGAGGAAGGCTTCGCGCGACCATGGCCGGACGTCATCCGCATGACCTCCGAGGTCAAGCGCCGCGTGGATGAGTTGTGGCGCCTTGCGGGATTGTAGCCCGGCGGCGGCCGCAGGGCGTCGAAAGGGCCTCTTTCGCGGCCCGGTGGTAGACTCACGCATATGACATCCTCCTATTTGCGTCGCGATTTGTTGCTGAGCTTGGCGGCGGCCGGGTCCGCAGCCATGCCCGGTCGAGCTCAGGAGCCGTCGGCGGCCGCTGTTTTCGACGTCCGCAGCTTCGGCGCGGCGGGCGACGGGCAACGCCTCGATACGAAAGCCATTCAGGCGGCTATCGACGCATGCGCCGCTGCAGGCGGCGGCGCCGTCTACTTCCCGGCTGGCGCGTACGTGACCGGTGGTTTGATCCTCAAGAGCGGCGTTCACCTGTCTCTGGACGCCGGCGCCACGCTGCTGGGTTCCACCCGGCTCGAGGACTACCCCGTCACGCGCCCCAGCCTTCGCTCTTATACGGACAATTACACGGAGCGAAGCCTGATTTACGGGGAAAACCTCGAAAATGTGGGCTTGCACGGTCAGGGAACAGTGGATGGTCGCGGAGCAGCGTTCAAAGGGCCGTACAAGGTGAGGCCCTACCTGATCCGCTTGGTGAGCTGCCGGAATGTGACGGTGACCGGCGTCGTCCTGCGCGATTCCCCTATGTGGGTCCAGCACTATCTGGCTTGTGAGGACGTGCTCATTCACGGGATCACCGTGCACAGCTTTGTCAACGCCAACAACGACGGCATCGACATCGACTGCTGCCGGCGGGTGACCATCTCCGACTGCAAGATCGCTTCCGGCGACGACGCCATCGTGCTGAAGAGTACTTCCAACCGGCCTACCAGCCAGGTGACGATCGCCAACTGCGTGCTTTCCAGCCGCTGCAATGCGTTCAAGCTGGGCACGGAATCCAACGGGGGCTTCGAAAACATCGTACTGGCCAACTGCGCCATGTACGACACGCGGCTCTCCGGCCTCGCTCTCGAAATGGTGGACGGCGGTGTGCTGGACGGGGTGAGCGTCTGCAACGTGGTCATGCGGGACGTGAAAAATCCCCTCTTCATCCGTCTGGGCGATCGCGGGCGACCCTATGAAGAAGGCGGAAGCAGGCCGGGCGTCGGCGCACTGCGCAACGTGCGCATCCACGGCGTCGACGCCACCGGCGCCAGTCGGATCGGATGCGCGATTTCAGGGATTCCCGGTCACTTCATCGAGAACGTCACGATTCGCGACGTCTCCGTGGTTTTCGAGGGCGGCGTCGACGAGGCGCCCGATGACGTGCCCGAGCATCCCGATCGCTATCCGGAGCACACCATGTTCGGCGTGCTGCCGGCCTACGGTCTGTTCTGCCGTCACGTGCGCGGCTTGCGCCTGGAGGGCGTCTCGACCCGCTTCTTGAAGCCGGACGAGCGGCCGGCTCTTGTCTGTCACGACGTGCGCGAAATGGAGGTGGTAGGCTGCTCCTTTGCAGCGCGCCGGCTCGCCGTGCGATTGCGCGACGCCGAGGGCGTATGGATCCGCGGTTGCCGCCTGCCCCAGCCCGTACCGCTCTTTCTCGACGCGGAGAGCGCCACGGACGTCAGCCTGATCGGAAACGACCTGAGCCGCGCCCGTGAAGCGTTTCGCGGTTCCGGTGTGTTCGCCGCCGCTAACCGCGCAGGCGATTGAACCGCAGGCCCCAGGTCAGCAGCAGGAAAGACATCAGCGGCATCAAGCCGGCCGCGATGAAAACGGGTACGTAAGAGAACCGGTCCACCACATAGCCGATCGCCAGCGTGAAGATCATTCCGCCGGTCGCTGCTCCGGTGCCGCTGAGGCCGGAAACCGAGGCTACCAAGTCGGGAGGAAACAGGTCGGCGGGCAGCGTGAGTATGTTCGCCGCCCACGCAGAGTAGGCAAACGTGGTCAGGCTGATCAACGCCAGGGCCCAGGCGGCATCGCCCACCAACGCCGCAGGTATGCCCGCCATCATCAACCCAGCGCACGCCAACATGACGGCTATGCGTGCACGCACGGGAGGCCGGCCGCGCCGGACCAGGCGCCCCGAAGCCGAGCCGCCGGCGAGGCAGCCAAGCACGGCCGTCAGAAAAGGAATCCAGCCGAAGTAACCGATCATGGCGAGGCTGAAGTCGCGCTCGCGCTTGAGGTATTCGGGCAGCCAGAAAACGTAAAACCACCAGACCGGATCGGCCAGCATGCGCGCCAGCACGAGTCCCCAGACCTCCCTGTGCCGTAGCAGGGAAGCCCACGGAACGCGCGTCCCGCGATTTTCGCTCGCGCGGCCTGCCAGGATCAGGGAGCGCTCATCCTCTTGCAGCCGGCGATGGCGCTCCGGCTGATCATACAGGAGCAGCCATGCCGCCAGCCAGAGGAAACCGGTAGCGCCCGTGATCAGGAAAGCCTGCCGCCATCCGAAGCTCAGAGCCAGCCACGCCACCAGGGGCGGCGCAATCATCGCGCCGACCGTCGACCCGCTGTTGAACAGGCCGACCGCGAAGGCCCTTTCGCGCAGGGGGAACCACTCCGCGACCGCCTTGACGCCGCCTGGCCAGTTCCCCGCCTGCGCCAGCCCGAGCAAGAAGCGGAAGAAGCCGAACTGCCAGCTCGAGCGGGCCGCGCCGTGCAACATGGCCGCCGCCGACCACCAGACCATGCAGAGCGAGAATCCGACCCGCGTTCCCGCCACGTCCATCAGGCGGCCCGCGGCCGATTGCCCGATGAGGTAGGCCAGCATGAACGCCGACACGGCGCGGGCGTAATCCGTGTTGGTCATGGAAAATTCTTCCCGCAGCACGGGCGCCAACACGGAGAAACACTGGCGGTCGACGTAGTTTATGACTGTGGCCGTAAACAGGAGGCCGGCCATCCACCACCGCAGTCCTCGCATGGCGCCAAGTATATTGAAGGAGAGTGACCGGCCGCGAACGCATCCTGGCCGCTTTCCGCGGCGAATTGCCCGATTACATCCCCTTCGCACCGAACATTTATTACTGGTTCTATTCCCGCAAGGCCCGTCGGGCGCTGCCGGATGAAATCGCCTGGGCCGACCATCCTTTTGATGTGCTGCGCTATCTCGGCGCCGACATCCTGGCCCGCTGGGATACCCAGTACGCTACGCGCGAAGTCTTCACCGCGGGAGCCTACTCGGAAGAGTTCGAAGGCGAAACGGACTTCGCCGACACGGTCGTGACCGCTTTCAACCTTTATCCGCCGCGCAAGAAGGTTCGGCGGCAGCAACTGGTTACTCCCTACGGGACGCTCACCTGCCGCTGGCAGCTAAGCGAGGAATCGGTGGCCGATCTGGTGGCGGAACCCTGGTGGAAGGATTGGAGTGAGTACGAGGCCGTGCGTTTTCTGATGGAAAACAGGGAGTTCGTCTTCGACGCGGAACTGTTCCGCAATTGGGTGAGACGCGTCGGCGATGACGGGCTGGTCATGGCCAGCGTGACCTTTTCGCCGCTGAAGAACTTCCATTGGCTCTGCGGCGCCGAGCAGGCGAGCCTGTTCCTCGCCGATCATCCCGAGGAGATGAAAGCACTGGCCCGCATTCACGAACGCAAGGTCTTGGCGCTGATCCAACAGATCGTCGCGGTCCCTGAAGTGGAAGTCTTGATTTCCAACGACAACCTGGATTCGGCTTTTCACCCGCCGCGGCTATTCCGTGAATACTGCGAAAGCTTTTACGCGCAGGCCGCGGAGCTGGCGCATCGTGCAGGCAAGATCTTGGTGGTGCACGCCTGCGGGCGCAACAAAGCCCTGATGCCGCTGGTCGGTGCGGTCCGCATCGACTGCCTGGAAGGGCTGACGCCTCCGCCCAACGGCGACGTCCTCCTACCGGAGGCCAGGCGCATGGCCGGCTACGAGAACTTCACGGTGAACGGGGGCATGGACGCTCCGCGGCTGGAGATCCGCGAGCACGCGGAGCGGCGGCTGCACACGTACACGCGCGAGCTTTTCGCGGCCATGGGCGACGGGCGCCATTTCATTTACGCCTCCAGTTGCGCCACGCCCGCGGGAACGCCGTGGGAAAACCTGAAGTACCTGCGCGACGCCGCGCGCGCCTACGGTCGGCCGGCGTGAGGCGTCCGCCGGGCGCCTAGGTTTCCATCACCGCCACCGCCCGACCTACCAGCTCGCCGCGCCTGAGGCGCTCCATCATCCGCGGCGTCTCGCTCAAGGGGTAGGTTTCCACCTGTGGGCGACCGATGCCGCGAGCGGCGAGTTGAAAGACCTGCTCGAGTTGTTCGTGCGTGCCCAAGTAGTGTCCACGCACCGTGATGCCTTTGAGAATCGTTTCGAAGAGGGGCAGCTCCGGCCGTGCATTGCTGAGGCCCGTCAGCACCAGCGTGCCGCCCCGTTTGAGAGCGCGGAAGGATTCGCGGATGGCATCGGCGGAAGAGGTAAGCACGACGGCCGCGTCCACGCCGCCGAACTGCTTGAGCAGGGTCCGGCCGGCGTCTTCAGCCGGCAGGGTGAGCTCGGCGCCCAGCCTCCGCGCCAGCCTGAGCTTGCTTTCGGAAACGTCGATCGCCACCACGCGTAAGCCCCGCTCGCGAGCGTACTGCACCGCCAGGTGTCCCAGACCTCCCATGCCGAACAGAGCCACGCGCTGGCCTGCCTCCAGCCCGGTCTCGCAGATCGCGCTCCAAGCGCTCCACCCGGCGCAGCACAGCGGCGCCATCTCCGCAGCAGGCAACTCATCCGGCACGCGAACCATGTATTGCACCGGGGCCACGGCGCGCTCAGCCATCAGCCCGTGCCGGCTGAAACCCATGTTGGATTGCCAGGGGCAAAAGCGCTCGCGCCCCGTCCGGCAGTATTCGCACTGGCCGCAGGTCGCTGCCAGGAAGGTCAGGCCCACCCGGTCGCCTGCACGCCAGCCGTCGACGCCGGGTCCCAGCGCTTCGATGCGGCCGATGCCTTCGTGCCCCAGCACCAACGGCGCCATCGGCAGTTTCTGCATGCCGGCCACCAGCAGGTCGGCGTGGCAGAGCCCGCACGCCTCAATTCGGAGCAAGACCTCTCCCCGCCCGGGTTCAGGGATGGAGATCGTCTCGACGCTCACCGGCCCGCAGGGGGCGCGCAACACGGCAGCCAGAGTAGGCAGCATCTTCCTTCCGAGCATAGCCGATTTGACACGGGGCCCTGCTCTCTGCTATTGCCGTGAGTGACCATGCGTTGCCTGCTTGTTTTCCTGCTGGGCGCCGGATTGCCGGCGGCGCAGACCACGCTTCCCCTGTTTCGCCCGGGCGCCATCCGCGCCCTGATCTTTTCCGGTCGCAACAACCACGACTGGCGCACCACGACGCCCGAGTTGCGACGCATTCTGCTCGAAACCGGTCGTTTCGATGTGCGCGTTTTGGAAGAGCCCTCGGGCGTGACCGAGGCGACGCTCGCCGCCTACCAGGTGATCATCCTGGACTATAACGGCCCGCGCTGGGGAGCAGCGACCGAACGGGCCGTGGAAAATTTCGTGCGGTCGGGAGGCGGTCTGGTTCCCGTCCACGCAGCCAGCTACGCGTTCGTGGGACTGCCCGTGTTGGGGGATAATCACGTCCGCACTTCCATCATCGAGCCGCCCTGGCCCGAATACGCGGAAATGATCGGCGGCCACTTCTCCCTCGATCCGCCTCGCACCGGCCACGGCCAGCGCCACACCTTTCGCGTGCGGCTGACGGACCGCGAGCATCCCGTTACGCGCGGCCTGCCCGAAAGTTTTCTCATGAACGACGAGCTCTACCACAACATGCGCATGAAGCCGCAGGCGAAGGTGCTGGCCGTCGCCTTTGATGACGCCAAGTACGGCGGCACCGGCAGAGACGAGCCGGTCATGTGGACGGTCGCTTACGGCAAGGGACGCGTCTTCCATACTGTGCTGGGCCATGACGTGGCTGCCATGCAGGAGCCGGGCTTCCGCCTGACGCTGGCGCGCGGCGCCGAATGGGCGGCCACGGGCACCGTGCTGTCGCAAACCGCCGCCCAGACGGCGACGCCCGTGCGCACGCTGGTGGTGACCGGGGGCCACAGCTACGATCCGACGTTCTACCTGGCATTCGAGGGAGACGAGCGGATCCGAGCCGTCATCTTCCCGCATCCGAACGTGTTCCAGCGCGACCTGCGCAAGAACTGGGATGTGCTGGTCCTTTACGATTCCGTTCAGGAGGAGCACATCGGAGAAACCGGGAAGGCCAACCTGCGCGCGTTCGTGGAAAGCGGGCGAGGCCTCGTGGTTCTGCACCACGCGCTCGTCGATTATTTGGGATGGCGCTGGTGGACCGATGAAGTAGTGGGAGGAAAGTATCTGCTCAAACCTGAGGGTGGCCTTCCCGCCTCTACTTACCGGCACGACGTCGAACTGGAGGTCGAGCCGGTGGCGAAGCATCCGGTGCTCTCGGGCGTAACCCGAATGCACATCTGGGACGAGACGTACAGGAACCTGTGGATCTCACCCAGGAATCTGGTCCTCTTGAAAACCGATCATCCCAGCAGCGACGGCCCCGTGGCATGGATCAGTCCTTACGAGAAATCGCGCGTGGTGGTGATCCAGTTAGGTCACGATCGCAAGGCGCATATGCACCCCGGCTGGCAGCGCCTGGTGCGGAATGCCATTCTGTGGGCGGCGCGGCGGCTGGAGTGAACGCGGACCGGGCAACTACTGGAAATAATCTTTAACCTTTTCGAAGAGTCCCTTGGTCTTGGGCTGGTTGTCTGCGGGCAGGATCTGGCGCAACTGCTCGAAGAGCTTACGCTGCTCGCGGGTCAGACGCGTGGGCACTTTGACTTCGATGTGCACGAACAGGTCGCCTCGACCCTGTCGGTTCATGTGCGGCACGCCCCGGTTGCGCAAGCGAAAGGTGGCGCCGTTCTGCGTGCCCTCTGGGATCTGAAGGATTTCCGGACCGTCAGGCGTCGGCACTTCGATCTCGGCCCCCAGCGCGGCCTGCGCGATGTTGATGGGAATCGTACAGTGCAGGTCGTCGTTGCGGCGCTCGAAGAAAGGATGCTCCTTGACGGTGATGACGACGTAGAGGTCTCCGGGCGGCCCGCCGTGATTTCCGGGCTGGCCCTCGCCTGTCAATCTGAGGTGCGTGCCTGTGTCGACGCCGGCAGGAATGTTGACCTTCAGCTTGCGGTCCGAGCGAATCGTGCCGTGGCCGCGGCAAAGGCCGCAAGCCTTGCGCGCCACCTGCCCGGTTCCGTTGCAGTGCGTGCAGGTGCGCCGGATGGTCAGGAAACCTTGCTGATAAATCAGCTCGCCGCGCCCGCGGCATACGCCGCAGGGGACGATATCGGCCGCCTCGGCGCCGCGGCCGTGGCAGCGAGGGCAAGTCTCTTGGCGCGGGACCTGAATATCCACCGTGAGGCCGCGCATGGCATCCTCGAAGCTGATCTCGAGGTCGTAGCGTACGTCCTCGCCGCGCTGGGGGCGCGGACGGCGCTGACGCGTCCCGCCGAAGAGATCGCCGAATCCGAACAGGTCGCCAAGAATGTCGGTGAAGTCGGCAAAGACGTTGGGATCGAAGCTGGGGGCCGGCGCACCCGAGAGACCCTCATGGCCGTAGCGATCGTAAAGGGCCCGCTTTTGGGGATCGCTGAGGACGCTGTAAGCTTCCGCGGCCTCCTTGAACCTCTCCTCAGCCTCCTTGTCGCCCGGATTGCGGTCGGGATGGTAGCGTAGGGCGGCGCGGCGGTAGGCGGCCTTCAGCTCTTCCTGGGTGGCGTTGCGGTCCACGCCCAGGACTTCGTAATAGTCACGCTTGGCCTCGGCCATCCGTCTCAGGCTTGACGGCTACTTTTACCATCGCAGGCCGCAGCAGCCGTCCCCTAAAATTGTACCCGCGGCGATACTCCTCGATCACCGTGTGATCTTCGAATTCATCGCTGGGGGTCATCTCCACGGCCTCGTGCTGGTACGGATCGAATTTCTCCCCCTGACTGGCGATCGGTTCGAGGCCCAATTTCTTGAGCACCTCCATCAGGCGCTGGTAAATCAGCTCGATGCCCTTGGCGTATTCGCGGTCGGAGGTCTCCGCTTTCAGCGCCCTTTCGAAGTCGTCCAGGATGGGCAACAGCTCGCGCACGGCCTCCATCCCGGCCAACTCCGCAAGCTCCCGCCGCTCGCGTTCAATGCGTTTGCGGTAGTTCTCGAACTCGGCGCTGCGGCGCAGCAACAGGTCGTAATATTCGTCGCGCTCTCGTGCCAGTTGGTCTCGTTCCGCCGCCAGGCTGGCCAGCAGCGCGGCCGGATCCTGGACTTGTGCCGAGTCTGCCGGCGCTTCCGGCTCGCTCGGTTTGCCCTCGCCGGCGGGCGTCAACTCAGCTGCGGCCTGCTCGGCGGCCGGCGGTTGCGATTCTACGCTCGCCTCTTCTCGGAGAGACTCCAAGGTGCGATCGTTCTCGTTCATGCCCGATTCCCACGCCTTTCTTTATCACAGTATCAGTAATGTCGGCCGCGGGCCTTCAGACAGGGAGGCTGCGGAAGGCGTCACCCACGTGGCTGACCGCTGAGATGACTCGCTCGTAGTTCATTCGCATGGGTCCCAGGACCGCAATCTTGGCGGACAGGCCCCCGGGCAGCATCACTTTCAGCCCGATCAGCGACAGCGCCTTCATGCTCGGATGCGCCGCCTCCAGGCCGACTTGCACCTCGACCTGCCCGCTAGGCTTTTCCAGAAAGCGGTCCAGGATTTCCAAAACCCGCTTCTTTTCCTCCAGCGCGCGCAGCAACTCGCGCATCTTCTCCCGGGTCAGGTCCAAATCGCGGCCGATCAGATTCGCGGTCCCTTCCAGGTAGATGCTGGGCGCCAGCTCGAAATCCAGCAGCCCCTTGCTGCGCAGCAGAGCCAGCCGGCGTAGGATCGCGTCGTAGAGGGCGCTCTCCTGTTCGAGCCGCCGCGCCAGCTCCCGGCGGGCTTCCTCGAGGACCCATCCGCTGAAATTCCAGTTCAGGTAGTTGCGGATGGAATCCAGCTCCTGCTGCCCGAGTCGCTCTTCTAGCGAGACGATCTTCTCACGCACGACACCGTCGCGCGTAACGACGATCATCAGAATGCGGCCGTCGGCGAGCGCCAGCAACTCGACCTGATGCAGCGTCTGGCTGGCGGCCGGAATGGTGGCCGCGATGCCCACGTTGCCCGTGAGCTCGGTCAGCATGTGAGAGGAGCGCTCGGCCCGCCCTTCGATCGAGTCGACCGCCTGCAACTCGGCGCGCAAGCGTTCGATCTCGGAGGCTTTCAATCGCCTTACGGCAAGCGACTGCACGTAGAAGCGGAAAGCCTTTTGGGTCGGAATCCGTCCCGCGGAAGTGTGAGGCTGCTCGAGGTAGCCTTCCTCGGAAAGATCGGCCATCACATTGCGGATCGAGGCCGGGCTCAGACCCATCTTGGTGCGCTTGGATACGGTCCGCGAGGCCACCGGTTGGCCCGTCTGGATGTAAGTCTCCACGATCGAATGGAGAATCTCTGCGCTGCGAGGGGTCAGAACCGGGTCCCGGACCATAGCTTGCGCGATCGGGCCTCCGCCCCTACCTTTCATTGTACGGGCAGCCGCACGACTCAGCAAGGGTAGCAACGGCCACGCCGAGCCTAAAACTCCCAGCTCGCAGTGCTTAGTTCGAGGTGGCGGCCGTTGCTGCGCACGGAAATCAACCCGCAGCGGTCCGTCCGCAACGCCAGAATCCTGCGAGCTGCCAGCCGCTCGAGCACGGCCGGATGGGGCAGATTGTAGGCGTTCTGGAACCCTACCGAAATCAGGGCCAGCGCGGGGCGAGCGGCGTCGAGCCATTCGTCACTGGTCGAACTCCGACCGCCGTGGTGCGCCACCTTCAGCACGTCTGCGCGGCCCACCGCGCCGTCGGCGAGCAACGCGGCCTCCACTCCCTGGCTGATATCGCCCGTCAGCAGGAACCGGTGCCGTCCGTATTCGACAACCAACACCAGCGAGTCGTCGTTGTCGGGCGCCTGCCCGGGCGCGTACCCGGCCGGCGGCGACAATACCCTGACCTGCGCGGGACCGAATCGCTCCTGCTGACCGGCATGCAAGCGCCGCAATAGCGTGCCCTGGCGCAGCGCTTGCTCGCGCAGAGCCTGCCATGCGCGTGTTTCGGGCATGGCGCCGTACCAGAGCTCGCGCGGTCGGAAGTTCGCGACGACCGCGGGCAGACCGCCGATATGATCGGCGTGGCCGTGGGTGGCGACCACGACGTCCAGCTCTCGGACGCCGCGCCGCCACAGGTAAGGCGAAATTACGTCCTCGCCCGGGTCGAGGCGTCGGCGCGCGCCGAAGTCTGGTGCCCCGCCCCCGTCCACCAGCATCAGGCGTCGGTCGGGGAAGACCACGAGCAGGCTTTCCGCTTGTCCCACGTCCAGCATCGCGACTTCCAGCGCCCCGGTCGCGATCGCGGGTGCGAACGGATGCACGATGACGATGGCCAGCAGCGCAAGGCAGATGCCGGCGGGCAGCAACCAGCGCCGCCCTTTACGCGATCGCGCTTCCCAGATCGTCCATAGCAGTGCAGTGGCCACGGCCAAGCCCGCCCAGAGAGGCGGATCCGGAATCCTCCAGTTTGGTTCCCGCGCGGCGTGCCACTCAACGATCCTCTGGGCCGAGCTTGCAAGCCGGCCCGCTGCCCACACGAGTGGGCCCCAACCTGTAGCCACTGCCGCGAATCCCACCGGCACGGCGGCCGAGGTCAGTGGTCCAACCAGCAGATTGGCCGAAAGCCCGGTCAGGGAAAGCCGGTGGAAGTAGTAGACCATAGGTAGGGCCAGGCCGACCTGCACGGCCGTTGAGACCACGGCCAACTCGAACAGGAAGACGGCCCCGCGCAAGGGCCAGGCGAGCAGGCGAATCGCCCACCGCATCGGCAGGCGGCTCCAGAGAGCCAAAGTCTCTGCCAACAGGCGCAGCTCGACGCGCCAACGTGCTACTTCGGGCGCCAAGGAAGGATCACGACCCCGATCTTGCAGGCTGCGCAGCGCCTGCCCCAGCGCGGCCGAGCTCCGCTCCAGCCAAGGCACCGCCAGCGCCGCGATGGCCGCTACGGCGAGAAAAGAGAGTTGGAAGCTGGGCTCGAAGAGCTGATTGGGATCGAGAGCCAGAAACGCGAAGGCCACCGCGGCAAGCAAGTTGGCCAGACACAGCCTGCGATACAGGAGTCGACCTGCCACAAACAACGTAAACCCGGCCGCAGCCCGTACTACCGGCGCCTCGGCGCCGGCAGCCATCGCGTAGAGCCATGCGGCCGCCGTGGTAAGGCCTAGGGCCACGCCCTGGGGCGCCAAACACATGCGAAGCGCGAAAAGAAAGACAATCGCCAGCACCGTGATCTGGACGCCGGAAACGACCAGCGCGTGGTAGGTCCCGGTTCGCCTCCACACGTCAATCCAGGCCCGCTCGAGTCCGCCCGCGGACCCGATCAGCGTCGCCTCCAGCAACGCCATGATTTGCGGCCGCTCGCCGAAAAGCTGCCGGATCCGCGCCGAAGCCGCTGTGCGCGCGGAGAAGATCGCCCGGCGCCATGTCGAACCGCACCGGCCTGCCAGGATGCGAATGGGCGACCGCCGCGCCACCGTCACCGTCCAGTACACTTCGCGCCGGGCCATGTATGCGGCGTAATCGAACCCGCCGGGATTACGAAAACTCCGCACCGGTCTGGCCCGGCCGTCGAACTCCACACGGCGGCCGTAGGTCAGTTGGGCCAGCGGTTGCCCTTCCAATTCATACAGTGTGACGCGAGCGCGCGCCCCGGGCGCCAGCTCGAGGACGAAGGAGGCTCTATCCGCCGAGAGCTCCAAGGGTTCGACCACGCAACCGGAGAAGGTCAGCAGTTCGCGTGGTGCCGCGTCGAGTTCCGGTGCGGTCCTGTTCGGACGGGACGCGTCGCGCAGGGCCCCAGCCAAGGCGATTGCCGCCAGGCCCGCGGTCGCGGCGGCGCGGCGTCTGCCCAGAAGGAGCGCGCTCACGCCGAGAACGAGGACGCCAAAGATCGCGGCGGCGAGCTCTCCCGCCTGCCAGCCCAGACGTCGCTGGGTGAGCACCCCGACCGCTAGCGCCACTACCGGCGGCAAGAAGGGCGCGCGCATCTGCCTCAATAACTAGTGGCGCCCGACACGAGCTTTGCGCGAGGCGCTCACGCCGCCGGGCTGCCCCGGGCCTTCGCCACGGCTCCGCCAGGGCCGACAAACTCGGAGCACGATCCCGCCAATTGTGCTCCCGTGCCGGGCGGGTCTCCTCCGGATTGCGTTGCCGGGACCGCAGCTGGTGGGACTAGGCAACGCCCCCGCGGGAAGTTGCTCTGCATCGCGGCTACGTAAACAGGGCGGTCGGCCGCTGCCCCCCGCGACGGCCTGGCAAAAGGGCGCTCGGCTCGCATCCGCAAAACAACGACCTTCGCCCATCCTCTCCATCGGCCCGGAGTTACACCTGCAGGCAGCCCCGCTTCGCCGTGCGTCTCATCGCGCCCCAGCTCACCACGGAGCCTGGTTCCTTTCCAGCGCACTGAATGATTCGACGCCCTGCCGCAGTTAAGACGGTCGTTCCGGAGCCTGAATTCAACGCGCGACGATCCCGCATCGGCAGCCGCCTTCAGTCGGTCTGCCGCAGAAGGGGAATAGTGGCGGCAGGTCCGTCGAGCTCGAGCCGGACGATGGTGTCCACGGGGTGGCGTCCTACTGCCGGCGCCTGGATTTCGACGCTCGATTCCGATTGTTTGACTGTCATGCCGCTTCCGGTGAGCGCCCGGTACGCTATGATCTTGCGCGGAATGGGCGGCAGCCGCAACGCCGGCTCAGGCCACCGCAGAATGTGGAGGTAAATGAGATTCTCCCGGTGCGTGCTGCCGCCCCACCAGCGGCCCTCAGGCAGCACCAGTCCCCGCGCTGCGGGCGGGATCCGGTCCTCGTCTGGAGCCACGAAGGGACCGCCTCGCGTCGCGTAAATGCTCTCGCCGACCTTTCCCAGGAAGACGCCGATTTCGCGCAGCCGCTGGGCGTGAGAGGGCTCGATCAGGCCGTCCGGCCGGGGCCCGACGTTCAGCAACAGGTTGCCGTCGCGCACGGCGCAGGTGACCAGAGCTTGGATGCACACTTCCAACGGCTTCGGCGGATCTTCCGGCTTGTAAGCCCACTGACTGCCCAGGGTCGCGCAGGTCTCCCAAGGCCGATGATTCTGGAAGCGTCCCAGGCGTTGCTCGGGCGTGTCGTAGTCCGCAGGGAGGCCGGCGCGGTTGTTGATGACCAGCTCCGGCTCCAGCTGGCGCATCATGCGGATCAGGCGCGGCGCGTCCCAATCTTCGGCGGGACGGCCTAGTCCGTCGAAGAACCAGACCGTCGTAGGACCGTACTTAGTAAGTAGCTCCCGTACCTGTCCGTGGAGGTATTCGATGTAGCGTTTGTGATTTTCGCCATTCAGGTAGTCCGGATGGTGCCAGTCAGGCTGCGAGTAATAAACTCCCCATGCGATTCCGCCGCGGCGGCACGCATCGGACAGCATGCGCACGATGTCCCTGCCGTAAGGGCACTTCGGGCTGGTGATCTTGTAATCGGTAAGTTGGGAGTCGAAGTTACAGAATCCGTCGTGGTGTTTGGTCGTGAAGACCATGTATTTCATCCCCGCCTGCCGCGCCAGGTGAACCCACTCGTCAGGGTCGAACTTCACGGGGTTGAACATGCGGTATAGGTTGTCGTAGATCTCCACCGGGACCGTTCCCGGTCTTCCCTCCTTCCGTCCCCGTCGTTCTCCTGCGCGGGACCAGCCGATTTCGGTTCCCAGGATGCTGACCGGGCCCCAGTGTATGAACATGCCGAACCGCATGTTCCTCCATCGCTCGATCGCGGGGCGCGGCGCGCCGGGATCGGCGGTGACCGTTTGTGCCGACCAACCGGCGCCCGCCAGCGGTAAGGAAACGAAGAGTCTTCTGGTCATGAACTGCCTCCCATAAGAACGTCCTCCGGAATATACATCAACGTCCGGTGGAAGGGCGCTGGGTTGGTGACCCCGCACGCGCGCAGGCCTGCCGACCTCTGGAAGGGCGAGTTTGTCGGCCGGTTCGGTGAGCCCGCAGGCGCGCAGGACGGCCGGTTCGGGCCTGGGTAGCTCCTCGGCTTGCGGTGATGAGCCCGCAGGCCGCAGGACGGCCTTACAAGGGTGCTGCCCGTGTGAATGCCGTAGTCGGCGAGCCGGCACGCCTGGAGGGTCGCCACTACGTGGCGTAATCTACGCATGCATCCTGGCGCTGAAACCCCAGGCGCGAAGGCGCGCCTTCCCAGGCAGGCCCGCAAACAGCGGGCCGGGATATTAGCGCCCCACGGCTTGTTCGGGGGCTCGCGTGCGCTGGGAGCCTGCCGACGACGTTGCCCCGGCGCCGAACCTGGTTGTCTCGCATCTCATGGTGCCCGGGGCGGGACTCGAACCCGCACGGGAGTCGCCTCCCAGAGGATTTTAAGTCCTCTGCGTCTGCCGGTTTCGCCACCCGGGCATGTCGCGCATGAGCGATTGCGCTCGCTACCGTCGCCTGGTAGGGATCCTAATGGAAACTTTAACAGGCTTTTTGCCTGCTAGCGGAGGGCGGCTCCGCACTTTTCGACCGGGACCAGCCCCTTCGCGGCCCGGTGCGGCGTCTAACGCCTGTGCCTGACCCACGCCAGGTCACTGTCCGCAACGTGATGGCCCAGACACCGCGGCACCGGGAGCGGTCGCCATGAGCGCGGTCCGCTGCAGGGCGTGGAGGGCATCCTGATTCGCTTCAAGGGGAGCTGGCGCGTGGTAGTGGGTGTACAGCTGCTGCAGCGCGCAGTGGCCGCGGAGCTGGACCGGGACCTCGTGCGCCCGATTGCGGCCTAAGGCCGGCGAACAGACTCATTGCTCGCTTACGATCACGCGCAGGGAGACGCCCTGCTGCCTCTCGCCGAGCGCCGTGCGGACGCCATACGGGTTCCGGACGCGGATGGCGCCGGTCACGTCGGACAGGCCGCCGTCACCTTCGCTTTGCTCGAAAACCACGACCGGCCGATCGCGGTCGTCCTCGGCCGCGCAGTCGACGAAATCCACGCCGCCGAACCGCCTGGTTGCACTTTGGCGAAACAAATGCAGCCAGACGGGCGTCCAGGCGCCCCTGTAATTGCGATTCCTGGCTACATTGCGCAACGAGCAGTTGACGAACCGTACGCGCGCGCCGCCGGCCGACTTGTCCTGAACTTTGATGCCGTAACCTTCGGTGTTTTCTACGGTGCAGTTGCGGAACTCGATCAGGCCGCCGGGACCGTCGTCGCTTACTTTTGTTACTCGAATTCCGGTGCCCCACCGGCTCGTTACCCGGCAATTCTCGAACAGGATGGAAACTTCGCCCGAGGAAGCCTTGAGATTCCCTAGGAACACCTCGATGCCGTCGCCGTAATTGTCCTCGAACCGGCAGTTACGGAAGACCACGTTGCGGATGCGTTCCTGCGGACTATCGGGCTCGATGTCGACTCCCGAAGAGGGCGGGGTGCCCCAGGTGTTCCGGAAAACGCTGTTTTCCACCAGGAGGTCTTCCGCGCTGATGACGCTAATCCCCTGGCGGTAGTTGTCGTCGCAGACCACGTCGCGGATGTGAATGTTGCGCGAATAGGGCACGCGGCCCCCGGCAACGTAAATGCCGTCTCCGCCGCTCTCGCGCAGCGTCAGACCATAGATCCTTACGTTCTCGCAGCCGCGCAGGGAGACAGCCATGCGCCATTCGGCCTTTTCGTATTGACCGAACCAACGGTGCCATCCGAAATCGAGCAGGACCTTGCCCACGATGTAATCACGCTTTTGCATTCGTACCGTCGCGCGGTAGCCGCGCACGGTTAGGTTCCTCACGTCCTGGGCCGTGAAAACGCCGTCACCCTTGCCGCGGTATTCGCCGCGTTTGGCCGTGATGACCACGCCGTCTTCGAGCACCAATTCCTGGTCGGAGGCAAGGCGGATCGGTCTGACGACCCAGTCCTTCCGCATGTTGGGAACGATCACGCGCCGCGCGCCGGAGAGGATGGCCGCCTGCAGTGCGCCGGTCGCATCCTCCTCCTCGAATCCCCACCACGCCGCGCTCGCAACCTGTCTTTTGCCGGCCAGGACCTCCCGGACGGCCTGAGGGTTCGGCAAGTAAAGAGATGGTTCGCCGACCGCCTGTCCAGCTGCCGGCAAGGCTGCGGTCAAGGCGCATAAGAACGCGCACGAACGCATCAGCTTGCTCCTTTCGGTTGCGCTCTTACAAAGAATGCTACGATCTGCCTCGCGCACCGAGAGAATTGTCGCAGATCAGGGGGTTCTTCGGCCGCTAGTAAGCAGCCGCATTCTCCTTGCTGTGCGGGGACGGTCGCGTCGTTGGTTCGTTGACCATTGCGATGCATCGGCTGCCTGCTGCGGCAAACAAGCTTGGGGCCGCGGCGGATGCGAGCCCGTGATTGGCAGCCGGCTTCCGGCCCGGGTTGTAGGCAACTGCTTGACGGTACACGAGGCCCATGCCCAGAATGGGTGGCATGGTTGGCCCTCCGAACAAAGCAGCGGGCGCTGGGCTGGGGCTGATGTCGCTGGCGGTATCGCTTGGTCTTGCCTTGCCGGCAACATCTGCCGCCCCGCCCTCGGACGTTCGCGTCCTCGAGCATGTGCGGGTCTATTCCGAGCCGGGACGCTTCGGAGGCTGGCCCGCGAATCATGGCATCTGGGCATGGGGCGAGGAGATCCTGGTGGGCTTCAGCGCCGCGTGGTTCATGAAGCGGCCGCCGGACCGCCACCAAGTCGATCCCGATCGGCCCGAAGAACCGTGTCTGGCTCGCAGCCTCGATGGAGGCCGCACATGGACGATCGAAAGGCCGACGACGTTGCTGTTGCCCGAGCGCGGCGGCCGCTCACCCACCGATCTCACGGAGCCGATTGACTTCACTCACCCCGATTTCGCGATGACCTTGCGGATGACCGGCATCCATCAGGGTCCGTCCTATCTGTACTATTCGCTCGACCGCGGCAGGACCTGGCGAGGTCCGTTCCGCTTTCCCCTCTTCGGTCGCAGGGGCATTGCCGCGCGCACGGATTACATCGTCGAGGGCAAGCGCCGCGCGCTCGTCTTCGTGACGGCTTCGAAGTTGGATGGGCGCGAGGGGCGCCCGATGTGTGCGCGCACCAGCGATGGGGGCCGCACCTGGCGCTTCGTCTCGTGGATCGGTCCCGAGCCTGAAGGCTTCGCCATCATGCCCTCCACCGTGCGACTTTCCGGGAGGCGTTTGCTCACCGCCGTCCGCTGCAAGCTGAACGCCGTGGATTGGATCGACGCGTATCTTTCCACAGACGGCGGGAAGAGCTGGGGATTCCTGAGTCGCCCCGTTCCGTTCACGGGCGGCTTCAGCGGCAACCCGCCCTGCCTGGTGCGCCTGCGCGACGGGCGCATTGCGCTCACCTACGGTTACCGCGGCACACCCTATGGGATCCGCGCGCGTCTGAGCGAAGACGAGGGTCGCACGTGGAGTGACGAGATCACATTGCGAGACGACGGAGCCGCCTGGGATCTCGGCTACACGCGTTCCGTCCAGCGCCCCGACGGCAAGATCGTGACGGTGTATTACTTCGCCGAGCAACCCCACACCGAACGCGTGATCATGGCTACGATTTGGGATCCCGGCGAAAAGGAGGTTCGCAAATGACCCGACGCGCTCTGCTCTTTGCTAACGCTTCGCTGGGCTTGGGAGCTTCGCTTGGCGCCGCCGGCGGAATCGTCTACGAACGAATCTTCGGACCCGAGACCCCCAACGGGCCGTACAAGCATCCGGCTTCGATCACCGAGCTCGACAACGGCGATCTTCTGCTGGTCTATTACGGCGGCGCAGGCGAGTACGCAACGGAAACCGCGGTGTACGGGTCGCGATTGCGAAAAGGGGAGCGGCGTTGGACGCAGCCGCAAGTGCTGGCGAAGGATCCTTTCCGATCGGTCGGCAACCCCGTAATCTGGCAAGCGCCCGACGGCATCGTCTGGCTCTTCTATGTGGTGCGCTTCGGTTCCACCTGGTCGGACTCGCGGATTCAATGCAAGATCTCGCGCGATCGGGGCCATAGCTGGTCGGACGCTTCTCTGCTCGCGCTGGAGGCAGGCATGATGGTGCGCGGACGCCCCATCGTGCTCACGGGCGGTGATTACCTGCTGCCCGTCTATCAGGAAACCGGGCACGACACCGAGTTCGTCGGCCCCGACAGCACGTCCCTGTTCCTTCGCTACGACCGGCGGTCAGGACAATGGCGGCAAACGGGGCGCATACGATCGCCGAACGGCAATATTCAGCCGGCGGTAGTGGAGATCGCGGAGAACCGCCTGCTCGCTTTTTGCCGCCGCGGAGGCGGCTACGGTCCCGGAACGCACGGCTACATCATCCGATCCGAGTCTTATGACGGCGGCTGGACTTGGAGCGAAGGGCGCGATACGGAGTTTCCGAATCCGAATGCGGCCATCGAGTTGATCCGCCTGCGGAGCGGGCGATTGCTGCTCGTGTATAACCCTAGCATGACGGAACGGACCCCGCTGACGGCGGCGCTGTCGGCGGACGGCGGTAACACATTTCCATGGCGACGGAACATCGCGGAAGGCGCCGGCGATTTCGCCTACCCGGTGGCAATCCAGACCGCCGACGGGAAGATCCACGTCGTGTACACCTCGAACCGCCGCACTGTGATCAATCGTGCCGTTTTTGACGAGGAGTGGATCAGCGGACCGTAGGGGCGCCGCGCGGCAGTCGGCTGCCCGGTGGGGATACGACCGCGAGTCTTTGCGTTGACACGCCGGGAGGGCCGAGTCTAAACTGCAACATCGGTATTAGATTCGCGGGAGGTAGCCTACGAGCATGGCCCATCGGACAGCCGATTGCACGCGCCGAGAACTGCTGAGCGCACCTCTAATACTCACCGCCCCTCGCGGGGGGCAGCCTCTGCCCAACTTCGTCCTCATCCTTGCCGACGATCTTGGCTATGGAGACCTCGCCTGCTACGGACATCCCAGCTTTCGCACGCCGTACCTGGACGCCATGGCGCGCGAGGGCGTGCGCTTTACGGACTTCTACGTGCCGATGCCTTTCTGCGCGCCGACGCGCAGCTCGCTGCTTACCGGTCGTTATCCGTTCCGGACCGGCGTGACCGGCAATCCCGCGCCCGACGCGGGCGTCAATGACGTGGGATTGCCGGCTACCGAAATCACGATCGCGCAGGCCCTGAAGCCGCTGGGCTACGTCAGCATATGCATCGGCAAGTGGCACTTGGGGCACACGCCCGAGTTTCTGCCGCGCAAGCGCGGCTTCGATGAGTATTACGGCATCCTTTACTCGAACGACATGCGCCCGGTGCAGATCGTGCACAACGAGCAGGTGGTCGAGTATCCCGTCATTCAAGCCAACCTCACGCAACGTTATACCGACCGCGCGCTCGAATTCATCGAGAAGAACCGCCGGCAACCTTTCTTCTTGTACCTGGCCCATGCCATGCCGCATAAACCGCTGGCGGCTTCCGAAGCGTTCTACACTCCGGAAACGCCCGGCGACCTTTACGCCGACGTGATCCGCGAGCTCGATCACTCGGTCGGGCGAGTGCTGGAGGGACTGCGCCGGTTGGGTCTTGAGGAGAACACGCTGGTCATATTCACGTCGGACAACGGTCCGTGGTTCGGCGGGTCGACCGGCGGCTTGCGAGGCATGAAGGCCACGACCTGGGAAGGGGGCATCCGTGTGCCTTTCATCGCGCGTTGGCCCAGGCGCATTCCTGCCGGACGCACGGTTCGCGAGATCGCGGGGATCATCGATTTGTTCCCCACGCTGTTAGGCCTCGCCGGGGCCCCGCTGCCGAAGGATCGGGTTCTGGACGGGAAGGACATTTGGCCGTTGATCACGGGCGAGCAAAGCCGGAGCCCGCACGAGGCGCTCTTCGCCATGGCCGGTGCGCGCCTTGCCATCGTGCGGTCCGGACGCTGGAAGCTTCACGTGCGCTCGCCCGGCCAGGAGACGCGCTACCGCGAGGATCCCACCGGTTGGGTGGATCCCCGGGGACCCGACGGCGTAACGATCATCGCCCAGTATGAGCAGGCCAAGCCCAATCAGTATCCCGGGCTGCTTACGGGCGATCCGCCGCGCGAGATGATGCTTTTCGACCTGGAGGAGGACCCCGGTGAGCAGCGCGACGTCGCTGCGCAGCATCCCGACGTCGTCCAACGCCTGAAGGGCCTCTTTGACAAAATGAACGACGCGGTTCCCGCTCCGCCGCCTGCGCGGCCGGGTCGCGGCATCCGCCGGCTGACCGGCGGCCAATTGCGTTACGACCTGGAGCCCCAGCGGCCCAAGTAGTTCCCGCGTAGGCGGCTCCGCGGGGTTGCGCCCGTTCTCCGAGTGAAGCGGATCGAATCCAATGAAGGAGCCTTACCGTCTGCGCGGGCTGGTGGTCAGCCTGAACACGCCCTTCGATCCCTCCGGGCAAATCGACCAACGAGCGCTCGAGCGCTTGGTTGAGTTTCACCTGAGCGAGGGAGCCCTGGGGTTCCTCGTGCCGGCGCAGGCCGCCGAACTTCATCAATTGACGTTCGAGGAGAGGCTCCGCATGGTGCGCATCGTCCGCGAGGTCTCGCGCGGCCGCGCCGTCGTGATCGCGGGAGCCACAAGCCGGCTGAGGGAGGAAGCCGTGGCCATGGCCGAGGAAGCCGCGCGGATCGGCTGCGACGGCGTGCTTTCGGAGGCGCCGCCCGCTTACCCGCGCGAGACCGCGGCGCTGCTCGAGTATTTCCGGCCGCTTGCGGAAGCCGGACCGCCCCTGCTGGTAATTCAGGACCTCGACTGGCAAGGCTGGGGCTTGCCGGTCCCTGTGATCGCGGAGCTTTTCGAGCGCATGCCGGCTTTTCGCTCCCTGAAAGTCGAGGTAAGTCCGGCAGGGCCGAAGTACACCGCGGTGCGCCGCGCCACGGGAGGCCTGCTTCACCTGAGCGGCGGATGGGCCGCGTTGCAGATGGTCGAGGCGCTTGATCGCGGGGTGGACGTGTTCATGAACACCGCGCTGACGCGCTTCTACCGCGAGGTCTTCGAGGCCTACGACGCCGGCGACCGGCCGCGCGCGTTGGCCCGCTTCCATCGCCTGCTGCCCGTGCTCGCCTTCACGCGCCAGCATCTGGACGTCTCGATCCACTTTCACAAGCGTCTGTTCCATCGCCTGGGTGTATTCTCGACCGCGATCGTGCGCAAGAGCGATCTGGCGTGGGATGAGTACTTCGAGCGACGATGCGTCGAGTTACTGGACTATGTCGAATCGCTGTACGAGGCAGAGGCGTCCTCCGCCTAAACCGAGCGCGCGTGCCGGCCGCGATCGAAATCGGCCTGGTGATTCGCTCGCGAAAACTGCGGTCCTTGTTCGGCTCCCACGGCACAGAACGTCGCTGCGCACGGCTTGCGGGCGCTCTGGGCGATAACCGATAATCGAAGCTTCGGACAAGACGGAGTCGTAGTACAGGTTCTCCCATGCATCCGGCGTTCCCCGAGCTCGATATCCGCGCCCGGTTCGTTCCGCCCTTGGATCGGGAATTTCTGGCTGCCTCGCTGTTCAATCGTGCTTACCGTGAGCTGGCGAAGCGGACGGGCGCGGTACCGCTGGCCTTAGCCCTCGAACGCGCCGACGGTTCGATTTCCCGTTACGACACCATCGTCGCGCGGCCCGGAGGCGTGTCGGGCGAGCTCACCAACTTCTATGTAGAGCGGATCGTGAAGTTCCTGCTCTGGCAGCGCGGCGGATACAAGGTTTATGTCGGCGGTCCCGAAGAAATCGGCCGTTATATCGCCCGCACGTATGCCCCCGGCGGAGCGCGCCAGTTCGACGCGGAATTCATGGGCGGCGTCTACGAGCGACCCTTCGAAATCGTCGTCACGACACCCGAAGCCGTTCCCGAAACTCGTGAAACGAGCATCGCGCTAGGACGCCACCTCGATGGCTGTCGGGTGGGCTTCGACTTGGGGGCGAGCGATCGCAAGGCCAGCGCGCTGATCGACGGGCAGGTGGTCTACAGCGAGGAAGTGCCGTGGGATCCGCGGCACGCTTCGGACCCGGACTACCACTACCAGGGCATCATGGCTTCGATCCGCAGCGCCGCTAGTCACCTTCCCCGCCTGGACGCAGTAGGCGGCAGCGCCGCCGGCATCTACATCAATAACCGGCCGCGGGTGGCCTCCCTGTTCCGGGCCGTACCGCCAAAGGAATTCGCCGAAAAGATCGCGCCCATGTTCCAACGTATGTCTGAGGAACTGGGCGTGCCCGTCGAGGTGGTCAACGACGGTGAGGTGACGGCCCTGGCCGGCTCCATGTCCATCGGCGACAATCCGGTGTTGGGGATCGCCATGGGGTCGAGCCAGGCCGGCGGCTATGTCAACGCGCAGGGAAACATCACCGGCTGGTTGAACGAGCTGGCCTTTGTGCCCATTGATTACCGCCCGGATGCGCCTGCCGACGAGTGGTCCGGCGACATCGGCTGCGGCGTGCAGTATTTCTCGCAAGTGGGCGCGATCCGCGTAGCCGAAGCCGCCGGGATGCAGTTCGAGGCGGGCCTGGGACTTCCGGAGAAGTTGGTTGTGTTGCAAGACAAGATGCGCGCGGGCGACCCGGTAGCCGCTGATGTTTACCGCACCCTCGGTGTGTATCTGGGCTACGCCGTCGGGCATTATGCCGACTTCTACGAACTGAAGCACATCCTGGTGCTGGGCCGTGTGACCACCGGCCCGGGTGGAGAACTGATGCTGGAGCAAGCGCGCCAGGTACTGCGGGAGGAGTTCCCCGAGTTGGCCGAACGCGTTCGCCTGGCGCTGCCTGACGAGACCAGTCGGAGGGTCGGACAGGCGATCGCGGCCGCCAGCCTACCCGCGCTGAGGAAAGGAGAGGCACGATGAAGCTGACGCGAGCTGACGCGGAAATCTGGGTTCCCGACGGGGAGCCGGCCGAGAAGGCGCTGGCTCGCACCACACACATGGGCGTTTCGGCCCATCCCGACGACACCGAGATTATGGCCATGGACGGAATCCTGGCCGGGTTCGGCAACAACGAGCGGTGGTTCACCGCGGTGATCGTCACCAATGGAGCCGGCAGCCCGCGCGACGGGATCTACGCCGCCTTCACCGACGAGCAGATGCAGGCCGTACGGCGGCGCGAGCAAAAGAAGGCGGCCATGGTCGGAGAGTATTCAGCGGCTGTCTTTCTGAACCACACCAGCGCCGACGTCAAGGACGCGCGCAACCCGGGACCCGTCGAGGATCTCAAGGCTATCTTCGCGGCCGCGCGCCCGCAAATCGTCTACACCCATAATCTGGCCGACAAGCACGATACGCACGTGGCCGTAGCCTTACGCGCCATCGCCGCCCTGCGCGCCCTGCCGCGTGAGGCGCGCCCGCGCAAGCTCTACGGCTGCGAAGTCTGGCGAGATCTGGACTGGCTGCCCGATCAGGACAAGGTCGCCTTCCGCCTGGATGCGCACGATAACATCGCGACGGCTCTGGTGAGCGTCTTCGATTCACAGATCGCCGGAGGCAAGCGTTACGATTTGGCGACCCTGGGCCGCCGCCGGGCGCACGCGACCTACCTGGAGAGCCATGCGGTGGACGTCGCGCAATCAGTCACTTTCGCGATGGACCTGACGCCGCTCATCGAGGACGATGCGCTCGATCCCCACGAATACGCCCTGGGGTTCATCCGCCGTTTCGCCGACGACGTCAGCGCTCGCCTGAAGAAGCTGACCTGAGCCGCTGCCGCAACTCGGCGATGACGCGTTCGACGTAACGCATGGTCTCCGGATAGGGCGGCACACCTCCGTGACGCTCCACCGCACCCGGCCCTGCGTTGTAGGCCGCCAGCGCCAGGCGGAGTTGTTGCGGGTGGTGCAAATATCGGAACAACAGTTCGCGTAAGTAACGCGCGCCGGCGTCAACGTTTTGCCCCGGATCGTCAGGATCGGCCTTCAGTCGGCGCGCCGTTTCCGGCATCAGTTGGAGGAGGCCGCGCGCGCCCTTCGGCGACACTGCGTCCACGCGGTAGTTGGATTCGACGCGCGCCACCGCGTCCAGCAGGGCGGCGAAGTCGGCGCCGCCATAGCGTGCGGCGGCTTGCCGCAGCAGCTGGCGAGGCGATAGCGTGATTTTTGTCTCTCCGGCCTCCGGTCGGGACAGGGGAACGGGGTGACGGGCCGGTTCGAAACCCGCCACCAACTGGCGCGGCAACTCGATGAAGCCTTGGCCGCGATAAAGGCGAACAGTGTCGCCTTCCACTTCGTGCCGCTCGGCATAAAGCGAGGCTCCCGTCACGAGGAGGACATATTCCGCCCCCGCCGCGGAAAAGCTCAGCCAGAGCGTGACGATCGCGACCCTCACGCACATTAGACGCACGGCACGGCCGCTGCGTGCAGGACGCGCGGGACCTCCGGATGCCGGGGTTCTGCTCGCGGCGGCGTGGCCTTGCGTGCAGGATGCGGGTGCAGCCGGGAGCGACCAGTGGTACAGCCAGCTCGGTGCGCCCTTCGCCGGTAGGAGCGGCGGCAAGCCGCCGCGGGCCCCATCGTAGTAGCCTGTTGGCTCGGAGAGGTTGCGCACCATGAACGGTGCAGGTCGAGCCAGTGTCTTGAACCGCAGGGAATTGCTCGGCGCCGTGGCAACGGTATCCGCTTCGGTCGTCCCTGGCGTCGGCCGGACGGAGCAAGTCCGTGTGGACGCGGGGATTGATCGTGTTACGGTGCTGCCGGGCAAGACGTACCTGCGTGGATGGGTGGGCCGCGGCGTTGCACCGTCAGCCACCCGTCCGCGCAACGGTCTCCGCGTCACGCTTTCCGAAGCCGTCCGGCCGCTCCGCCTGCGTTGGACGAAAGCCTCCGGTCCAGGGCCAGTGCACTTTGAGAATCCTGCGGCTCTGGTCACGACGGCGGGTTTCACGCGCCCCGGCGAGTATGTGCTCAGGCTCGAGGCAGAATGGAATGAAGGCAAAGGCGCGGCGACTGTCAACGTGACGGTCGAACCACCGCCTCCCTCCCGCCCGCTCGAGGCCGTCGAGCTCAAGGATTTTCGCCTGCTGAGCCCGTTCTGGGAACCTCGGCTGCGCAACCTCATTGTGAACTGGATCCCGCACTGCATCCGGCAGATGAACCGGCGCGATCTGAAGATCGGGCTTGGCGGCATTGACAACTTTATCGAAGCCGGCAGGAAGCTCCGTGGCGAACCGCACGGTTACCACAAGGGCTATGTCTTCTCGAACGCCTGGGTGCTGCAGACTATCGAGTCCATCAGCCTGGCGCTCATGTATGACGCAGCGGGCGACCCCGCCGTCGAGCAGGCGCAACACGAGATGCGCGCCACACTAGAGGATTGGATTCCGATAATCCTGGCCGCCCAGGAGCCCGACGGCTACCTCCAGACCGCCTTCACGCTGCCGCGGCTGGGGCCCGAGGGCAAGGTGATCGAGTCCGACAAGTTCCGGCACTGGGACCCCGCTCATCGCCGCGACCACGAAGGGTACGTTGCGGGCTACTTTCTGGAGGCCGCGATTGCGCATCACCGCATGAGCGGCGGGCGCGACGACCGGCTCTATCGTGCGGCCAGGCGGTTGGCCGATTGCTGGGATCGCAACATCGGTCCACCCCCGAAGCAGCCCTGGTACGACGAGCACCAGGGCATGGAGCAGGCGCTGGTGAGTCTCGGCCGTTACGTCAACCAATTGGAAGGGCAGGGAAGCGGCGACCGCTACATCCGCCTGGCGAAGTTCCTACTGGATTGCCGGTATCACGCGGCCGTGGGCCCGCACGAGCAGATCGAGTACTGCCAGGCCCACCTGCCCGTCATCGAACAGTACGAGGCCGTGGGACACGCCGTGCGTGCCGCGTACACCTACTCGGCGATGGCGGACGTGGTCATCGAGACCGGGGACCCGGACTACCTGAGCGCCGCCAAATCGCTCTGGGCAAGTATCGTGCACCGCAAGTTGTATGTGACGGGCGGAATCGGCAGCGGCGAGACCTCCGAGGGCTTCGGCCCCGATTACTCCCTGCCGCCGCGGGGTTATTGCGAATCGTGCGCGAGCTGCGGGGAGCTGCTCTTCCAGTGGAAGATGGCGCGGATCTTCCACGATGCGCGTTTCGTGGATCTCTACGAGGAGACGCTATACAACGCGCTGCTGGGTGCGCTCGATCTCGAGTGTCGGCACTATTACTACGACAACCCGCTCGAGGAACGCCTGGCGCGTTACCGATGGCATGTCTGCCCGTGCTGCGTGGGCAACATTCCGCGCATGCTCCTGATGCTGCCGCTGTGGATGTACGCGCGCAGCCGCGAGGCGCTCTTTGTGAACCTGTACGTGGGGAGCAGAGGACGCATCGAAGGCGTGGCGGGCACCGATGTGGAGCTGGTGCAGCAGACCGATTATCCGTGGAGCGGCAAGGTGAATTTGTCGGTCAAACCCGCACGGCCTGTGCGCTTCCGGCTCCACTTGCGCGTTCCGCGGCGCAACGCCAGCCGGCTTTACCGCGCTGAGCCGTCACTGGATGGTCCGCCGGTGGTGCGCGTCAACGGGGTGCGAGTGAGGCCCGAGCTGCACGAGGGGTACGCGGTGCTGGAACGTACCTGGCGGTCGGGCGACCGCGTGCAGCTAGAGTTTCCGTTGGCGCCGCAGAGGGTCCGCGCGCACGTGAAGGTGGAAGCCCTGCGGGGCAAGGTGGCCTTGCGCTACGGTCCGCTGATTTACAACCTCGAGCGTCACGACCAGGAGCTGGGCGACGCGCTGCCCGCTTCGGCACCCCTAGAGACGCAATGGCGCCCTGACCTTCTGGGTGGGGTGACGGTGTTGCGCAGCCGCTTCGCCGACGGCAGCCCGCTGCTGGCCGTTCCCAACTACGCCCGCATGAACCGCGAGCCTGGCACGGAATTTCCGGTGCGCGCGAGCGGGACGGGACGCGCCGCGGCGCCGGTGAAGTCGGTCGTCTGGATCGCGGAGGAGCCTCCAGGACCGAGCGGGACGCCTTGATCCGAGCGGCCCGCGGGGAAGGCCTGCAAAGGACCGGAGCGGGCTAGAGGTGACGGCGGTATAATACGGCGGGAGAAAGGAGGAGGGTGTGGCTTCCCTACGCGTTTCCGTGTGGGCGTTGGTGTTGCCCTGGTGGGCCTGTGGACAAGTGCTCCCGGTGGGCACGGCGGACGGCATCGTACGGGATCCCGCCGGCGCTCTGCTGCCCAACGCCACCGTGACCTTGACCAACCGCGATAGCGGCGCGGTTCGCACCGTCGCCACCAACGAGCTTGGCTATTACGTGTTTACGCTGGTGACGCCGGGACGTTATCAGATCGCCGTCGAACGTACGGGTTTCAAGAAAGCGGCTCGCGAGATCACGGTGGAGACGGGCCGCCGGGTAACGGTCGATTTCACGCTCGAGCTGGGTGAAGTGACCGAGACCGTGGAAGTGCTCGGCCAAGCGCCGCTGCTGGAGGTGTCCACCGCCGCGGTCAGCCGCAACATCGAGCGGCGCCAGATCCAGGACTTGCCCCTGCTTGGCCGCAATCCGCTCAAGCTGATGTTGCTGACTCCAGGGGTCACGGCTAACGTCACCACGGTAAGCGGACTCCTCGACGTCAGTGGCACCTCCTACGTCTCGGCCAACGGTTCCAACCGGCGGTTGAACGAGTTCCTGCTCGACGGCATTCCCAACAACATTTCCGACCGCGTCAATTACATCCCGCCGGTGGACGTGGTGGAGGAGTTCACCGTCCAGACCAACGCGCTGGACGCGGAGTACGGCCACAACGCCGGCGCCTTCATCAACGTGACGTCCCGTTCAGGCACCAACGAATTTCGCGGACAGGTCTATGAGTTCCTGCGCAACGACAAGTTGAACGCCAATTCGTTTTTCAACAACCGTTACGGCGTGCCCAGGTCGGCTTTCCGATACAACCAGTTCGGGGTAGCCGCGGGCGGGCCCATCGTGCGCAACAAGATTTTCTGGTATTTCAACTGGGAGGGAGTGCGGCAGCGCACGCCTTCCAGTTGGCTGCGCACGACCCCGACGGCGGCCGAGCGCCAGGGGGATTTCTCGCAGAGCTTCGACCGCAGCGGCAGGTTGATGGAGATTCATGATCCCTTCACGACCCGCCAGATCGAGGGGCGTTGGATCCGCGATCCCTTCCCCGGCAACCGCATCCCCGCCGCACGCTTCGATCCCATTTCCCGCAACATCATCGGCCGCTTCCCGCAACCCACCGGCCCAGGCGACCCGTTCACCCACGCCAACAACTTTTACGCCGTCCTGACCAACAAGGACGACAGTGACTCCTACTCAGTCCGTGTCGATCCCAATCTTTCCGGCCATCGCCTGTTTGCCCGTTGGTCCTTCAACAAGCGCGTTGGGCGAAACCCCGTCCCTTACGATATCGGCGGTCCCGAAGGCAACGACCGCGGTCAGACCTCGGTGGGATTGAACGAGACCTTCACCGTGAATCCAAGCATGATCCTTACCGCACAGGCGGGCTTCGGCCGTTGGACGCAGATCGGCGTGCACCCGTCCTTCGATCTGATCGGCCTGGGCTTCCCTGCCGCCTTGGTGAGCCAGATGCAGCAATCCATCTTCCCCACGATCTCGGTCACGGACGCCATGACCATAGGCACTAGCGAGGGAAACTGGTTCGAACACACCAATACCTATTCCTTCCAGACCGGGCTGGTAAAGATGGCCTCCCGCCACAGCCTCAAGTTCGGCTTTCAGACGCAGATCAAACAGAACAACTCCGTACCGGCCCGCTATCCCAGCGGCAACTACAGCTTCAATCGAGGCTTCACTCAGGGACCCGATCCCAATCGCGTCGCCACTAATTCAGGGAACGGCGTGGCTTCGTTCCTGCTCGGCACACCGGCCGGCGGCACGTTGGATCTTCGTGCCTACAACGCAACGCAGGCTCCTTATTACGGCACGTACGTACAAGACGATCTTAAGTTGACGCCGAAGCTGACCCTGAATCTGGGATTGCGCTACGAGATCACGCTGGGCACCACCGAGCGCTACGACCGCAACGTCTTCGGTTTCGATCGGACAAGCCCCAATCCGATCGAGGCCGAGGCCAGAGCCGCCTACGCGCGCAACCCCATCCCCGAACTTTCGCCGGCGGACTTTCGCGTCCGCGGCGGTCTGCTCTTCGTGACCCGTGACAAGCGCCGGAATGCCGTCGCGGACAAGAACAACTGGGCGCCGCGCATCGGCGTCGCTTACCGCCTGTTCTCGTCCACCGTGCTTCGCGCCGGCTTCGGCACTTTTTACTCTTTCTGGTGGCAGCCTTTTGTTCGACAGGACGGTTTCTCCTCGGAAACCGCGATGGTCACCAGCTTGGACGGCGGTCGCACGCCCGCCGATCTGTTTCGTAACCCGTTCCCACAAGGTTTGGTGCAGCCGGTGGGCGCCAGCTTGGGGATGCGCACATTGCTTGGCCAGAGCGTGCAGGCGTACGATCAGAACCGCAAGGCCATCCGCAATCACCGGTGGAATGTCGGCTTTCAGCAAGAGCTGCCCGGCCTTCTGATGTTGGAAATCAACTACGTCGGCCAGCTCGGGCGCGACTTACCGGTCTCGACCTCGACGGGGGACGACGTACGCAACATCAACTTTTACCCGGAGCGATTCCTCGCGTTGGGCGCCCGCTTGCAAGACGCCGTGCCCAACCCCTTCTTTGGACTGATACCCGCCGGGACCTTGAGCCGCACCACTGTGCCCCGTTCCCAACTACTGATGACCTATCCCCACTTCACTGCGGTCAACATCCAACGCGAGAGCATAGGAAAGAGCAGTTACCACTCCTTGCAAACCAGTGCGGTCAAGCGCATGTCACGGGGCTTGCAATTGCAGGCCTCCTACACCTGGTCCAAGCTGCTTGAGAGAGTGCGGTTCATTAACTCGTTCGATCCCGAGCCTTCGAAGATGATCGGCGAGTTCGACAATCCGCACCGCTTCACGCTGGCTTTCATTTACGAGCTGCCGTCACTTCGGGGTTCCCGATCTCTGGTCCGGCACGTGATCGGCGGCTGGGAACTGACCGGCATTTACATTTACCAAACAGGCCAGGCCGTCTGGCTGCCTGCCGTCCTACACACGGGCATCTCGCCCAAACTCGCGAACCCGACGATTGAGCAGTGGTTCAACCGCGACGCCATGCGCATACTGCCGCCCTTTACGGCGCGCCGGAATCCCTGGATGTGGAACGATCTGCGCACGCCTGACCAGAACAACTGGGACCTGGCCCTGCTCAAAAACATCCCGTTGCGCAAGGAGCGGACGCGCCTGCAGCTGCGCGCAGAGTTCGTGAACGCGTTCAACCGGGTTTGGTTCGGCAGCCCGGATGTCAATCCGGCCAGCGCCAACTACGGGAGAATCTTGTCTCAGGCAGGGGCTCCGCGTAACATCCAGGTCGCGGCGAAGCTCAGCTTCTGAGGGAAGGCGAACGCTGTTGCCCCTCAGCGGCCGAGGCGGCCTCGACGTGCCTACTCGCAGCGGCACGTCGAGCTGGCGTCGATTCATGAAGCGTGATTGGCGGCCCTGAAGTACCCGCGGCAACTCCGACCGGCGGAACCGTGGCGGGGACGCTTTTCTTGGTTGCGGGGGTTCGGAGGAACCGCGTGCCTGGCCGCCGGAGGCTGGCTCAGCTGCCGCTCGGATTGGCCGGCGGGGGTTTGACAGAGCGCCTCCGACCGCTGCAAAATAGTATCGGATCTTGCTCGATCCCGAGCCGGTGCGGACGTGGCGGAACTGGCAGACGCGCATGGCTCAGGACCATGTGGGAGCAATCCCGTGGAGGTTCAAATCCTCTCGTCCGCACCAACTCCTGTCCCCCACCGCCCCGTGGCCTAGTCCGCTTTTCTTTCCGCAACTGGCATCTGAGCGGGTTGCCTCGTCTGGCAGGCCGGGCAGCTCGTTGAATCGGCCGGTCCTCTGAGCGCGGGTTCATTGCCACCCTCGCGGCACGTGCACCGGCGCCGTCGGTAACATAGCAGGCATGAAGATCGTTCGCATCGAGACCTATATAGCCGGCAATCCGTGGAAGAACTGGCTGTTCACCAAGGTGATCACCGACGAGGGCCTCTACGGCGTGGGCGAAGGCACCGTCAACCGCTTTGCGCGCACGGTCGAGGCCGCCATCCGGGAACTGGAAAGCCTCGTCATTGGGATGGACCCGTTCCAGGTCGAGATTCTCAGCCAGCGCCTGACTCGCGACGTGTACACGGATGGCGGACAGATTCACATGTGCGCCGTAGCGGCCATCGAGATCGCCTGCTGGGACATCATCGGCAAGGCGCTCGGCCAGCCGGTCTACAACCTGTTCGGCGGACGTTGCCACCAGAAGCTGCGCGCCTACGCCAACGGCTGGTACCGGGGCCCGCGAACCCCGGAAAGCTTCGCCGAAAAGGCGGCCGAGGTGGTTCGTCGCGGCTACACGGCGCTCAAGTTCGACCCCTTCGGAGACAACTGGCGCGTACTGCCGCGCAGGGAGTTCGATCTTTCGCTTGACATCATCCGCGCCGTGCGCGCGGCCGTGGGCGACCAGGTGGACATCCTCATCGAAGGCCATTGCCGCTTCAACGTGGCCACCGCCATCGAATTCGCGGAGGCCATGGCTGAGTTTCGGCCCATGTGGTTCGAAGAACCCGTGCCCCATACCGACATCCAAGCCATGGTCGAGGTGGCCCGCCGCAGTCCCGTGCCGATCGCGACCGGAGAGAATTTCTTCAACAAGCAGCAATTCGCCGAGCTGCTTGCTCACCGGGCGGTGAGCATTTACCAGCCGGAGCCTCTGAACCTGGGCGGGTTGTTCGCGGCGCGCAAAATCGCTGACATGGTGGACGCCTATTACGGCATGATTGCGCCGCACAGCGCACAGGGCCCGGTCTGCTCAGCCGCCTGCGTGCAGCTGAACGCGTCGATCCCCAATTTCCTCATCCACGAGATTTTCGACGAGTTCAATGAGCCGTGGGAAAAGGATATCGTCATCAATCCGGTCGAGGTCGTCGACGGGTACATCGAGATATCCGAACGCCCCGGTTTGGGGATCGATCTGAAGGTGGAAGAGATTCTCAAACACCCGTACCATCCGGAGAACTACCTGCCGCTGTTCAGACCGGGGTGGGAGCGCCGCGGCGGCGCTTCCGTCTGAGCTGCGCGGTAGTTCAGGACGCGGCCGGGCGAGCGGGAGCAACCGGGATTCCCAGGCGTCGCAACTCGGAGACGACCTGTTCGTCGGTCAGTCGCGTGGCGTCATACGTGACGCGCAGCGCGCGCCCGTCCCGCTCCGGCGCCACCGCGAAGAAGCCGTAGATGGAGTAGACCCGCATCAGGCGGGCGAGCAGCCCTTCATCGAGAGGACGGAGGAGTTCCAGCAGGATCTCGGTCTTGCACATAGGCCTGTTCTCCGCGGAGTTTCCACAGGATCTGACGTAGCATACCGGTCAGCACCATGGCATCGCGCTCTTTGAGGGCGAGGCGGCGCACCAGCCGGCGCGTCTTCAGGCGCGTGGATGCGGCGGTGAGGGGATTGACGTAACCGCTCAACTCCAGCGCTTCCAGAAGCAAGCTGGTGAGCCGCTCCAGATCGTCCGAACTCGCCGGCCGGGGGCCCGCAGATCGGCGTCTCGCCGCACGTGCCTCTCTCGCCAGTTCCCACAGGCAAACGGCGACAGCCTGACCGAGGTTCATGGATTCGTGTTCCGCTTGCGTGGGAATGTGCAGGATCCAGTGGCAGTAACTCAGGTCTTCGTTGGTCAGGCCGAATTTTTCCGAACCGAACAGCAGCGCAACCTGGGTGCGGGCCAGGGCGCGGCGAATGAGGCGTGCACCCAGCTCGAGCCGACGCACAGGATGCTGGGGCTCGCGGGCGCCGACGCCGGCGGTGCCCACGACGAGGCCGCAATCGGCCACCGCGTCCGCCACCGAGCCGAATTCTTCCGCGCGCTGGAGCAGCTCAGCCGCACCCACAGCCGAGCGGGCCTCGCGGAACGCAACCTCATACGGGTTGACCACGCGCAGACGCGAGAAGCCGAAATTGCTCATGGCGCGCGCCGCGGCGCCAATGTTGAGGGGGTTGCGGGGCGCGACCAGTACGATGATCAGCCGATCCCGCTCGGCGGACTCGATCAACAGCCGTTATTTTAGCGCCGACTTCTCGGCGGCTACCATGGCGGCGGCTCGGTGGAAGCTTCCACGCGAACGGGATCGTCGCCTACCATGTAGGAGGGCAACGGCAGCGAGAGTGGGGCCGTGGTCGTTTGGGGTCGGAAGGGGATCCATGCGCGCAGGTCCTGGCCCGAGTAAATCTTGTAGGAGCGGATCGGTTCGCTGCCGGCCAGGCCCGTCTGCCAGCGCACCCACACGCGATCGCCGTCCTGCTCCACCTGCGGCGCGGGCGGATGGACGAGTCCACGCGAGGCTTCCTGAAAATAGTTGGTGCGCGTTCCGTGTCGCTCGGCGACGGCGGATTCGATCCGCCGCCGTTCGGCCTCCGAAGGTACGTCCATGGCCGCGGCCGCAAGATTGCAAACGATCTGATCTTTCTCCGGCTGCTCGCGGTCGATATGCGATACCCCGGCGATGACCACTGCCACACCAGGCACCGAGAGCGGGTACCGAATGAGGTCGGCGCTGTCCACACCGCCGGGGACACCCACGGTGCGGATCAATTCACCGGTTTCGCGCGGCTGCCGCTGCATACCCGTATAGATGCCGCCCGCGCAGAAAACCTTCATTGCGATGATGCCCATGCCCCTAGCCAGCGCTACGGGGATCACGTTGTACTGGTGGCAGAGATAGTGGCGGTCGTTGGCGTTCAGCGCGACCAGCAGCGTGTCCAGGATGTTCAACTCATCGCGCTGGATGGCCTTCATCAGGACGGGCGAGCTCAGGTGACCTGTTATGCCGATGTGGCGGATCCAGCGACGATACTCGGGGTTCAGACCCGTGAAGTTGGTGCCGTCGCGATAGTCGAGCAGACCGGCCAGCGCGCCGATGCGGTCGGGCATCTTGCCCCCGCGCGCTTCCAAGCCCTCGTAGATCTGGTCCACTTGCTGTTCGGTGGTCAGGTTGTGAATCTGAAACAGGTCCAAGTAAGCGTTGTCCGGGATCCAGCCGCGCCCGTCGCCGAACATCTGGGTGAGGGCGCGACGCAGATCGGAGATGGCCGTCGCCGCCTGCGGCCGACTGCGGTCCAGGGCATAGCGCTGTGCCGTCTTGCTGGCGATGAAGAGCCGTTCCCTCAGCGCCGGGTCGTGATCCGGATGCCCCGGCGTTATGCGCAGTCTCCAGAAAGCCTGGCCGTAAAGCGATTGACTCGGGCCGTACGCGTTGGCGGTATCGAGGTAGTTGATACCGAGCTCGATGGCCCGCACGATGATGGCCACCGACTCTTCCTCGGATGCCGGGAACTGAAGGGCGCCCTGTCCGCCTAGGCCGAAAGTCGTCACCCAGCGGCCGGTCCGCCCCAGAGTTCGGTGTGCCGGCGCGGGCGCGGCCGAACCGGCTCTCGTCCGCCCCGCCAGGACTGCCGTGCCGAAGATTCCCAGAAGCTGCCGTCTGGTCATCACGCGATCATCGTAACACTGCCGCTCGCCGCAGGCCTCGCTTTCTTTGCGCCGGTCAAGCCGGCACGAACTCGGGGCGGATGGGCGCCAGGCCCAGCCGCAAGCGACATTCTTCCAGAATCGCGGCCGTGCGCGTCGCCCCGATCCGGGTTGCGCCGAGCGCGCGCATGCGCAGCAGCGCATCGAAACTGCGGACGCCCCCCGCTGCCTTCACTTGCACTTCGGGCGGCGAGTGACGCCGCATGAGCGCGACGTCTTCTTCGGTAGCGCCCGCGGATCCGTAACCGGTCGAGGTCTTCACCCAATCCACGCGCAGCTCTCCGCAGATCTCACAAAGCCGAATCTTCTCGGCCTCGTTCAGGTAACAGTTTTCGAAAATAACCTTGAGTCTGCCCCCCGCGGCGCGTGTCGTCGCCAGGACTTCCCCGATGTCCCGGCGGACGTAGTCCCAGTCGCCGCTCTTCACGGCGCTGATATTGACCACCATATCGAGCTCCCGCGCGCCGTCGGCCAGAGCCTGGCGCGCCTCGGCTACCTTGATGGCCGTTGCGTGCGCGCCGTGCGGGAAGCCCACAGTGGTGGTGGGAAGTACCGCGCTACCCGCCAGGCGCTCAACACAGGGTCGTAGATAGTAAGGCAGGATGCAAACGGTGGCGACGTCGTAATCGAGAGCTACCTGAATTCCGCGTTCCAGCTCCTCCCGCGTGAGATAGGGCTGCAGTAGGGAGTGGTCGATCATTTTTGCGATCTGGTCGTAGGTGTAATCGAGCATCTCCCCTATTATCGCTTTCTCGCTCGCCGCTCAGAACTGCAACTTCAAGCCGAACTGGATGACGCGGTTCGGCTCGCCGTTGGCGATGATCGTAGCCGAGCTGGGTAGGGCTGCCGCGACGCAGCAGGTTTGCCCGAACAGGCTGCTGGTCAGCGTGGGCGAACCGGATGTCGCGTTGCGTGGATTTTCGAAGTTCGGGTGGTTGAAGACGTTGAAGAATTCGCCTCGCAGTTGCAGACGCACGTTTTCGCGAATCTGGAAGTTCTTGAGCAAGCCGGCGTCGACATTCCAGAAACCCGGACCTCGAATAATGTTGCGGCCGATGCCGACTCCGCCCGGTGGCGGGATGCAGAAGGCGCTTTGCGTGCCCAACACCTGGCGGCAGTTTTCCGCGTTGATGTCGGCCACTTGGAAGACCACCGGACCCTTGATGTTGGGCACGAACTGAAGCTTGGCTTCGGGAAGCGGACCCTTCAAATCAGCGCGCGAAACTTTGTAGCCGTTCTGCGTGCGAATCCCGCTGTTGATGGTGAAGGGTTCGCCGCTCTGCCAGGTGAATATGCCGGTGATGCTCCAACCGCCCAAGATCTGGTTGGCCCAGCCGGGCAGCGAGCCGGCCCAGGCGCGCCCGCGCCCCACGGGGAGCTCCCAGATGCCGTGGCTGACGATCACGTGCGTGTTGTCGAAGTCCGAGATGGCGCGGTCCAGGCGGAAGTTGCGCACGTCGGTGGGCGTGCGCGAGTTGGTCGAGCTGAGGCCGCCGCCCGAGCTCGCCGCCACCGGATCCACGGACATGTCGTCGATGGACTTGCTGAGCGTGTAGGAGGCGCCCAGCTCGAGGCCTCCGGCGAAGCGGCGGCGCAGTTGCGCGATCATACCGTGGTAGATGGAACTTCCGCCCGAATCGAAGTAGAAGATCTCGCTGAACTGCGGATTGGGCCGGAAGTAATTGGCCGGGAATCCGCGCGAAACGATGTCGCGCTGGTCGATGCGCCGTGCGACCTCACCCAATCCGTTCTGCCGAAAGTCCGAAGTCCAGCCGTTCAGCACGGAGGCCGGCACCATGGCCAGCAGCAGCGAGGGCGGCGTCCCCGTCACGCCCGCAGGGCAGCCCGTGCCGTCCAGCCGGCAGCCAGCCTGTAGATTGCGTTGAGCGATCAAGAACGATTCGAGGAAACCAGGTTGGTCCGTGCGGATTTGGTTCAGATCGTACGCACGATACAGGCGCATGCCGCGCTTGCCGATGTAGCCGACTTGCCCGATGAGCCCGCGCGGAAGCTCGCGTTGAATGGTGAACGACCACTCGTGCACGGTGGGCGTCTTCAGGTTCTGATCGAACGCACCCACGTTGGGCGCTACGCCGAGAGGCTTGGGCGCAGGCGAAAGCTGGCTGCTCGGCCGAGCCAGCGGCGTGCCCAGGCTGAAGGGTTTGACCAACTGCAGTAATTGACTCAGACGGACATCGTTGGGGACGTCCCCGCACGGCGCCGACGCCGCGGCGCTATCTTGAACGTTCACCTGGCACTGTAGGAAGCTGCCAGGCACTTTTCCGCCCATGGCGGTCACCTGGAAGCTCGAGATGGTGTCGAACGCCAGACCGTACCCGAACCGGAACACCGTGCTGCCCATGGGCGACCACGCGATGCCGACGCGAGGCGCCAACGCAGTTGCGTTCTTTCGCTGGAACCAGCGCTTGGCCCGGACGTAACGCACCAGGCCTTCGGAACCGTCCACCGGTCGATCGGGAACGTAGACGCGTTCGGCTCCGTCGGACGGGGGTAAGTTCAGCTCCCAACGCAACCCGTACGTCATGGTGAGGTTGCGCCGAATGCGCCATTCGTCCTGGAAATAGAGGTTGTATTGCTTGGTTCGCGTCCCCAGCGTGAACAGGTCGGAGATGAAAACGTCGTTTTTGAGATCGGCCTGGTACCCTTGATTGACCTGCCCGACAATCCCGGCCAATTCCACAATGGCCTGCTCGAGATTGTTGCGGTCCGTGGCGTTCATCAGGGCGGCCGGCGGCAGCGTCCAGGGCGGATTTTCGTTGAGCGGCGAGCGGCGCAGGCGGGTGAAAATGATGGTCGGCGTCAGGTTGAAGCCCCCGGGAGCGCCGCGCTCGTCGTTGTGCCGATAGAAGCGGAAATTCAGCCCCATGCGGAAGCTGTGAGAACCCACCGTGTAGCCGAGGTTGTCGACTACTTGCAAGGTGGTTACCGCCCGCTGGGTGTGGGGCGTGTTGCAGTACGGGGTATCGATCAGCCCGAAGGAATCGGCGCCGAAGCACTCCTGCCCATAGGGCGGAATGGCATCTGGATTAGGATTTGCCTCGCGCAGGTTGAAGCGGAAGTTGAACCGGCTGAAGCCGGCGGTGAATTCGTTGACCGTTCGCGGGGAGATGACGCGCCGGAAGCTGACGGCAAGGTTCTTACCGGAGCGGTTGACCGTGCCCATGGGCGGAAAACCCGGAAACACAGATGGGCGCGCGTTCAGCAGATCCCCTTCGCTCGTGTCCCATTCCGAACCCAGATACCGAACGAACATGTTGTTGTAGTCGTTGAACTGGTGATCGATGCGGATCATGTAATGCGGCCCGGTGAAGCGCGAGGGCGTGTTCCACGCGTAGCCGGCCGTGTTGAGGCCGTCGCCTACCGAGTATGTGTTGGGAAGCGGAAAGGTGTCGATCATCGCCTTGACCGCCGGATCCAAGCCGATGCGCAGGGGGTCGTTAGCGGGGATACTGTAAGAGGCCACGCAGTTGCTGGTGATGTTGCCTCCGCAGAGGGGCACTTCGGGCCGCAGCGCACCCGTCCTCGGATCCACCAGGCGCGGCGAGTTGCGCGTGATGGGCACGCCGTCCAGCACCAGCGGGTTAGCGGGATTGGGGACGAAATAGCGGAAGACGCCGGAGCGCAGCGTGCTGGTGTAGACCAAAGGAATGCCGAAGGACTGAGAGATAGGCAGCGCCTGCTTGATGCGATTGCCCTGATAGCTGCCGAAGAAAAAGGTCTTGTTGCGGCGGATCGGCCCGCCGGCGTTGAATCCGAACTGGTTCAGCAGCAGCGTGGGACGCTCGATGCCGTCGGCGTTGTTGAACCACTCGTTGGCGTTGAGGACGGTGTTGCGATGGAACCAGAACAGGTCGCTGTGGAATTCGTTGGTCCCGGAACGGGTCGCGATGGCGACGTTCGCTCCCGAATTGCGCCCGAACTCCGGCGTCGCGTTGTGCGTCACGACCCGGTATTCCTGTACGTTGTCCGGGTTCAGCCTTTGCAGATTGTTCTGCGGGTTGGGTACCGAGGATTCATTGGCCTCGATCCCGTCGATGGTCACGTTATGGGAGCGATCCCGCGATCCGAAGACGTGGGTTCCTGAGCCAGCACCCTGGGTGGTGCGCTGCACCAGTCCCGGTTGCAGGATGATCAGCGCCAGCGGATTGCGTCCGTTCAGCGGCAATTCGGTCACGCCGGTCCGCGTCACGACGTCGCTGACCATGGCGTGGGTGGTCTCCAGACGCGCCGCCGTGGCTTCCACACGCACCACCTCGGTCATGGCGCCCACCTGAAGCACCGCATCGATGACCAACGGCACGCCGACCGAAAGCGTGTTCCCGGTGCTGGTGAAGGTCTGAAAGCCGGGTTGAGTAATGGTGACGCTGTAGACGCCGGGCGGCAGCGCCTCCAGGGTGTATGCCCCGGCCGAGCTGGTTGTGGTTTCGTAGCTGACCCCGGTGGCCTCGTTGCGCGCCACCACTTTGGCGCCGGGAATCACGGCGCCCGAGGTGTCGCGCACTGACCCGGTGATGCGTGACGTGCCGACTTGCGCCGGCAAGTCCGCGGTCACCGCGACAAGTAGCAGGACGGCCAACGCCGGTGCGGAACGATAGAATCTCATTTCGAACCCTCCCCGATGTCGCCCTATTATATACCACCTTGGATCGCACACAACTAGGAGGACGTAGAATGGACGTCATGAAAAAGAGTCACTTGTCTTTTATGCTGCCCATCCTGCTGGTAGCCCAGGAACGGCCGGGCCTGTTCTTCCGCGAGGATTTCAAGGAGACACCTCCGGAGACGCCCATCACGCAGTCACACATCGCCAACCCCGACCTTATTCTCACCCTCCACGGCCCCGGTGCGGCGCAGATCAAAAAGAGCCATCACGACAAGCCGGCCGACGACCCGTATTACGTCTGGTCGGGGCAGGCCACGGGCAACTGGGCCGTCAGTCTTCGTCACAAGACGGCGATGGTGGACTTGACCGGCTTGGCCAAGATCCGCTGGCGATCGAAGCAATCAGGCTTTCGCGAAGCGCGCATTATCCTGAAGCTGGCGGATGGCACGTGGCTGGTGAGTGATCAATCCGACCCGGCATCGACCGACTGGCGGGAGCGCGAGTTCAATGTGGCCGACCTGCGCTGGCGCCGGCTCGACATCAAGAACGTGATTGAGGGCGACTGGGTCGACAAGCCCGACCTGAGCCGCGTGGACGAGATCGGGTGGACGGATCTCATGGTGGGCGGCGGATCGACCGCCTGCACACGCATCGACTGGATCGAGGTCTGGGGTAGACCGCTCCCTCGTGAGCCGAAATGAGGCGGCGAGGCAGCCCACAGGCAGGCGGACCGTTTTGCGAGGCCCACGAGGGTTCCTACCTTTTCACTCCCATTTGTCGCTATTCGATTAGGAGCGGCCCCACCGAGCCAAAAGCGTGGCCTCCTCGGATCATGGCGCTCGGGATCATAGCGCTCGCCGCCCATGGGCACGCGCTCGTTGAGTGGCCCCGTCGCAGCCGGCAGGGATCGCCTGAGCTCCGAATCGCCAGAGCGCAGGTGGGGGACGGCGGCAGCGCTCTCTCCTGCGGGCACTCTCCTGCTCACGGGTGTCGAATGCCGCGGTGAGGCGGGCTGTCCGTTGGACGGCCGAGGATCGCGGGCAGGGCGGGGCCCCGAGTAATCGCACGGTGCGAGCGGAGTCGCAGTTGAACTTTGGCGGAGCCCCCGGCGGCTTGGGAGGCCGTTTCGCCGCGAGACCGACTGAAACATCTAGGGACGAATGACTTGAATAGCGATTGCTGGTATAATACGCTCGCTGACAGCAGCAGCGACGATCCGGACGATGGTGAGTTTGGGGGGGGTTGCATGACCAGAGCGACGACAGGCCTTTCGGTCCTGGTGCTTTGCGTAGGCACCTTACTGGGGCAATACACCACTCAGGAGATCTCCGGAACGGTGCGGGACACGACCGGCGCGGTGGTGCCCTCAGCTCAGGTTTCCGCACGGCATGTGGCCACCGGCCAGGTGCGTTCCATTCGCACCAACGAAAACGGCTACTACGTGATTGCCAACCTGCCCATTGGCGAATACGAGTTGACCGCGGAGGCGCCTGGCTTCAAGAAGTTCGTCAAGACGGGGGTGATGGTGCCGGTGAACGCGCGTGTCGCGGTAGATGTGACGCTCGAGGTGGGCGACGTCACCGAATCGGTCACCGTCGCTGCCGACGCGGTGCTGGTGGAATCCGCCACAGGGGAGGTGGGCCGGTTGGTGACGGGGCAGCAAGCCACTCAGCTCCAGCTCAACGGGCGCAATTTCGTCCAGTTGCTGGCTCTGCTGCCTGGGGTCTCCACCGTATACCGCTCGAGCTTCGAACTCTTCGGCGGATACGGCTCCGTCATGAGCGGCCAGTCGGTGAATGGCTCCCGCCTCGCCGTCTTCTCGTGGAACGTCGACGGGGTGGACAACAAGGACAACGGCGGCGGGGGAAACAATTTCGTCAACGTCAACCCCGATGCGATCGCCGAGTTCAAAATTCTCACTTCCAACTATAGCGCCGAGTACGGGCAGAACTCGGGCGCCGTGGTCAATCTGGCCCTGAAGAGCGGCACCCGCGATTTTCATGGTGCTCTCTACGAGTACGTCCGCAACGACGCCTTCGACGCCTACGCGTTCAACGCGCTCACCAAGCAAAAGTTACGCTTCAATAATTTCGGCTGGAATCTGGGCGGACCGATCTTCATACCCGGCCGGTTCAATTCGGATCGCTCCAAATTCTTCTTTTTCGTCGCCCAGGAATACAAGCGCTTGCGTCAGGGAGCCGTCAACACTTGGAACGTCCCGCCTCTGGCTATCCGCGAGGGCGACTTCTCCTCGCTCCCGGCGGCCCAGCGCCCGAGAGACCCCGCTACGCGAGCCCCCTTCCCGGGTGACGTGATTCCCCGATCCCGCATTAGTCCGAATGCCAAGCGGCTCCTGGACAACTACCCCAAGCCCAACTTCGCTGGGCCAGGTGGGAATCTCGTCTTCAACACTACGCAGCCGCTCGATACAAACCAGTACATACATAAGGTGGACTACAATTTTAGTCCGCGACATCAATTCGCGGTGCATTACCTACGTGATTACTACACCTCCTTGCAGAACTTGACTACTCTGATTACGTACAACCGAAACATTCCCGGTACGAACACCAGCGCGAAGTGGACCTTTGTCGCCGGTCCTAGTGCCGTTAACACCCTCCAGTTCAGCTTCAGCGGGAACGTGATCCGCCAGATCAATTTTCAGCCTAACCCGATCTTTATCAGGGACTTCACGCGACGGGCGCACAATTTGACGTATCCGATGATTTACGGCAATGCAGAGGATATTCCTAGCGTTTCGGTTGCCGGATACAACGCTCTGAGCGCTTCAGCCCGTAACTGGAATAACTTCAACCGGATTTTTCAGTGGAAGGAAGATTTCTCGAAGCTGACCGGCAACCACCATCTGAAGTTCGGCATGCTGGCGATGCGGAGTCGTAAGAACCAGGACAATCAGCCGCCCATCAATGGCAGCATCAGCTTTGCGACCGGTCACCCGCTCTCCTCAGGTCATGCATTCGCCGATGGACTGCTGGGCAATTTCAGCACGTACACGGAGGCGGATCGCGGCCGAGAGGGTTGGTTCCGGTTCACGCAGGTGGAATGGTACGCGCAGGACGACTGGAAGGTCTCCGCTCGACTGACTGCGAATCTCGGCGTGCGTTACTTCTACATGCAGCCGCAGTACGGGGCCCTGCAGAACGTGGTGGTTTTCGCGCCTAGGTACTACGATCCTGCCAAGGCCGTGACCGTATTGCCCAGCAACGGCGAGGTAGTGCCAGGATCCGGCGATCCTTACAACGGCCTGGTGCTGGGCGGGAAAGACTTCCCGGAGGCGGCGAAGAGGCGCATCCCTGAGGCCAATGATCCGGCCGTCAAGGCTTTGTTCCGCGGGTTGCCCAAGGAGATTTCGCCCACCAAGTGGGGCACCGTGGGCCCGCGCCTCGGCTTCGCCTACGATCTGACGGGAAGACAGCAGACCGTTCTGCGCGGCGGCTACGGATTAGGGTTCGAGCGGATCGAAGGCAACTTTGTTTTCGGTCGCATCAACAATCCCCCGTTCGTCCGCCAGGTTACCGTCTACAGCGGCAACCTGGAGAACCCGGCGGGCGGGGCGTGGCGTCAGTTCCCGTTTCCTTTAACCTCCTTTGACATCGATTTGGACGTACCCGCGATGCATACGTACAGTCTGGGTATCCAGCACAAGATCAGCAAAGACACAATGATCGACGTCGCCTACGTCGGCAGTAGCGCGTGGCATCTATATCGCGGGGTTAACCTGAATCAGCTGCGCGAGGGTACGTTGTTGCGAAATCCCGGGGTCAATCGGGAGGCCCTGCGACCGTACCTGGGCTTCGCGGACATCACGCACCTGATCACAGCTTCGAACTCCAATTACAACTCCCTGCAGGTGATGGTGCGGCGGCAGGTGACCGGCGGCGGACTGCTGAACGCGTCGTATACGTGGAGCAAAGCCATCACCGATGCCAGCGGCTATTCGGAGATGCCGATGGACAGTTATGATTTCAAGCGCGACCGCGGATTGGCCTCCTTCGACCGGCGACACGTTTTGGTCATCAGCTACGTTTACCCGCTACCTTTCTGGCGTTCTCAGCAGCGGTGGTACCAGAAGATTTTCGGACGCTGGGAGCTTTCGGGAATCACCACGATCGCCAGCGGAAGGCCTCTTAACATCACCATTACGCAGGACCGGGCGCGCACCGGCAGCGGCGGCCAACGGCCGGACGTGGTTGGCGATTGGCGACAGGGCGGTGGAACTCGGTACCGCTGGTTCAATACGGAGGCTTTCGCTCTGTCGGCGGACGGCACCTTTGGCAATCTCGGGCGGAACGTCGTGATCGGGCCCGGCACCAACAATTGGGACGTCTCCCTCCAGAAGGAGTTCCGCCTGGGCGAGCGTGGACTTGCCGAGTTCCGCGCCGAGTTTTACAATGCGCCCAACCACTTCTCCTATTTCGGGGTGAACACCACTTTCGGCACGGCGCCCTTCGGTCAAGTAACGAGCGCATCGGACCCACGTATCCTGCAATTAGCCTTGCGGGTAGAGTTTTGAGGGCGATAGGCAGACTCCGATCCGCCGGAAGCCCTAACCAACCCGCTTACTCGTAGAAACGGTTCGCCAGCAACGGCGCGGAGCGCAACCCTGCTTAGCAGCTTGCTCATGAAACGCCTCTGTAGGCGTGAATGACTTACTGGAACGGCATTGATCAGATGCGAGTGAGTCCCTGCGGCCGGCTTTGGGGAGTTCGGAGGCAGGCCAGGCGCGGCCTGCCCGGGCCTTTCGCACGGCTTGGTGGCGGTGCTAGCGGGCCCTTACGCTGGCTGAAGCCGCGGCTTAGGCGGGCGCCCAGATTGTAAGTCGCAGCAGCAGACTTTACGAGCCAACTCACTTTCGCCAGCCCGCGACTTCGCTTGCTCGAGCCCCGCCACGCTCTTCACCCCAGCCAGAAGCCACTGTAGGCGCGTCGGCGGCCCGTGCATCCGACGCCCGATGCGGCGAGCCGTCCGTAGTTGGCCTTGAGTCGCTCGGTGCCTCTGCGCCGGATCGACCAGCACGTTGAAGGGCCGCACGAGGTGCTTGCGCTCTCACCCCGTAGCGTTGGCTCGCGCAAGGCAGAACTGAACAGCGATTTCCGTCGCAAACCCCAGGTCGCACGTCCGATTGGCCGGACGCCGGACGCGTCGCGGTCGGCCATGCAGGGCCGAGTGCTGAAGAGCCCTTTGGGCCCGCGCGGAGCCCCGGCTCGCGACGAGTGGGCCGGGTATTTTTGCCCGTAGGCGAGCCCGCTTCGCAACCTAGTCACGCCCGTACGCGCGAGCCGCCGCGGCTGGGCCGTGCCGTCGGCGGCGGTGGCCATGGCGTCCACGCTCGGGTCCTGACGGTTCTCCACCAGCACATGCCCCAAGTAGGCCAGGCCAGCCTGCTGCCCCCGCGCCTTGTGAAACAGGCGCGCCTCGAGATCTGTCGTGGACCGGTGCGTCTGATCCGTCTCCCTCTGACCGAGGAAGTCGCCCCCTCCCACTCCGAATCCGCTTTGCGCCCGAGGCTTCACTCGCCGGCACAGGCCTCGATCAGCGTGCCGTCCACCGCGAAGTACTCGTCGGAAAGATAGGCCTGGGACGAGGCCGAAGAAGCCACACGCCATGCCCTGGTCGAGCAGCCGCCGGCGGTTCTTGCTGAAGACGGCGTGGTTCGAGATCCATCGTTCACCTTCAAGACCCACGAACCGGCGGAACAGCACCTTGTTGTCAAAGCTGTTCGTCGTGCTGCCGCTCACTGCGGATGGAGTAGAAGAGCTCCAGCAGTAGAGCGCGCAGCACGCGTTCGGGTGCGATGGCGGGCCGGCCCCAGCGGGCGTACAGGCTGTCGAAGCGGCGCGAGGGGCCGGCGAGGACCTGATCGACTAGGGGCCGGATGGCGCGCAAGGGGTGGTTGGCGCGGAGGCGGTCCTCGAGCCGGACGTAGCCGAAGATCCGGATTGGCTTGGGGCGTGGCCGCAGAATGAACAATCATGGAGCAAAATGTTCTTTCCGGCGAAATCCTCAGGAGTCTTTCGGCAAGCTCCTAGAAGAGCAGCTTCAGTCCCATGGTCAGTTGCCGCTGGCCGTGGCCCTTTTCCGCCGTCACCTGACCGAAGGCCGTGCTTGTCGGCGTGGTGTTGGGATTGGCGAATTGCACATGGTTCAGCGCGTTGAAGGCTTCGAGGCGGTACTCGACCTTCGCTCGCTCGCTGATACGGAATCGCTTGAACACGGACAGATCGAAGTTATTGATGCCATCGCCACGTATGCCGCTGAAGCGCGAACTAAATCGGCGCAGGTTGTAAGCGAGCTGTTTCTGGGGATCCCGTTCGAAACCCGCGTCGATGTTGAACCACCGTTCGGCTTTGCGCAACCTGACCGGACGGATTGGGATGTCACGGAGGTTACCCCGGAAAATCGCGTTGCCGAATCCCAAGGGATCGCCGGTTTGTCCCTCGAACCAACCCTGAAACTGCCAACCGCCGAGCAGCCCTTCCAACCAGCCCCTCCACTGGCCGCCGAAACGGCGGTTCCGCCCGAAGGGCAGCTCATAAATTCCATTAAGTACGAAACGATGCGTCCGATCGTAGCTGGAAACGACCTCCTCGGGTCTAGGGTCTGCGTCGTTCAGATACGCAACAGCTTCCATGAACTTAGAGTAGGTCCAGCTAAGCTGAAACATGAAGCCGCCGCGCATCCGTCGCTCGACCAAAGTCTGCAGCGAGTGAAACCAGGAGTAGCCGTATGGCATGTTTGCCGACACACCGGTGAACTGCGGATAGGGTCTCAGGAGCTGCGCGCGACCGACCATTGTGCCCGATAGGCCGCTGCCCGCGAATTCTCGTAGCCCGTAAAAAGGATTTGGAACCTGTTGGCTGAGAAAGTCGATGGTCGGCTGATCCCGCTTCGGGAGCCGGGAAAGATACTGAGCAGGCGTAGGGTCGAACTCTCGCGCGAGGTTCAGCTTGGTGCCGCGGTTTCCGACATAGGATACGCCTGTCACAATCTGGCCGGGCAACTGGCGTTCCAGGGTCAGCGACCAGCGCTGCATGTACGGATTGAGCAGGTCGGGGTTGAAAAAGCTCACCGATCGTCCCAGATAGGTGGCCAAACCTTGGCTGGCTCCCGGCGGAGTCTGGATGCCGTCAGGGAAGGGATTGGCCAGGGTAGCGCGGTAGGTCTGACCGTTGTCCAGCGAGGGGATGATGTTCGTTGCTTGGCTGAAGCCGCCCTGGTTGACGTCCTGTCTGTCGATGCCGACCAGGTCGAAGAAGATGCCGTAGCCGGCGCGGACCATGGCGCTGTTGGCCAACTTGTACGCCACGCCAAAGCGAGGAACGAGATTGTTGCGATCAGGGCGCCACAAACCGCGCGGTTGGCCATCGACGCCGGCAAAGCGTAACCCGCCCTTCAAGTGAAACTGTTCCACGGGCAGCTCGGGTAGGGGCTTCTGCGCGTAGTTTGCGCGTGCCGCCGCGGCTATGGGGCTCTCGGCGAGAAAGTCGAACATGCGAACGCACCGGTTGAAGCGCTCTGTGGTGGGGCCTTCGTACTCCCACCGCATGCCGACGTTGAGACTGAGCCTCCGGGTGACGCGCCAATCGTCGTGCAGGTAGGCGGCCCAGAACGTGGATTGCTCCGCCCGGGAGGCGTTGACGTTAACGTAGCCTCCCGTGGGCAGGCCCAGCAACATCGAGGCCAAGCCCTGGCCGATGGGGGCTGCGGGAGAGTTGTCCAGCGGCCCGCGGGTCCAGGTGGAAGCGAAATTGAACCTCGGCGCTACATTGCCGTACGCATAACCGTTCTCACGCATCAGTCGGAACTCGCCGCCGGACCTCAAGCTGTGGACGCCCACCGGTTTCGTGAGGCTCCCGCTCACGGTCTGGTAGTAGACTCTGTAATAACTTCCCCCCGTGTCGCTCAGTTGGGTGTAGGCGCCGTTGTCGATGTAAATCATCGGAAATGCGAACCCGGCCGAATCCGTTTTCGCCGCGATCACCTCTACTAGGCTTCTTGGAAAACCGAGCGTTGTGAGATCGAATCCTTGGGTCCCTCGACGTGTGTACGGATTCTGGTAAGTCAACCCGTATCGCACATTGACGATCGTTTGCGGCGGGATAGTATATACATCATCGAACACCAATCCCCAGCCGGTACGATCCAGGATCGTCTGGGTGGCCCTCGTGGGCAGGGTGTCTTCGACATTATCGTGTTGCGAGTTGTTCCAGCGCACAAAGATCCGCTGTTTTTGGCTTAGGTTGTGATCCAGCCGGTGGACGATAGTCCGATTCCAACGGTCGATATCTCGTGTTCGGAAGAAATTGTTCCGACCGTCCGCCGTGCCCGCTTGGTTCGGCTCCGGATAGTACTGCAGGATCTTGATCGCGATCGGGTTCAGACGGCTGGCAGGAATGATGTTCGCCGGGATGGGTTGGCGCTCGAACCGACCCGGCCTGGTAGGCGAAGGGATTGTAGTCAGGGGATCATAAATCTGGTACGCGGAGCTAATCTTGAGCAGCGCGGAGAAATCGCCCCGGCGCTCTTCCATCGTGGGGACCGTGTAGATCCCGTGCAGGTTGCGCATGATGTATAGCTTTTCGAAGCCGAAGCTGAAGAGCGTTCGGTCGCGGCCGTCGTAAAGCTTCGGCAGCCGAACAGGGCCCATGAGGGTGAAGCCACCGCGTCTGTGTCGCCAACCTTCGAGGGCGGAGGCCTTTTTCTCCGGCGTTATCGGCCCCGTTGTGGGGTCGTAGATCCAGCGGTTGGTAAACCAGGGGACGGCACGCCAACGAGACTCGTTGAAGTACCCCGTACCGTGAAACTCATTCGTCCCAGCCTTGATGCTGACGCTGGTGAGGGCGCCCGCTGTGTGTCCCACACCGGCGTCGTATGGCAGGGTCTGGATTTTGAATTCCTGAACCAGGTCCTGCGGCGGAGACAATTGCGGATTGCGTTCGACGACGTTAGGCGCTCCGTCCACGACAGCTTCGCTCGTGTTGTACGTGCCGTGGACCACCAATTGCGTGCCGGCACCTTGGTCCATCGGGTTGCCGGCGTAGCGGCCTCCTGTGCTCCACACCCCGGGCGTGAGGCGTGCTAGGTAGAACGGATTACCCCCAACGACCGGCAGGTCCTGTACCTGCTGAGTGTACAGGACCATTCCGAGGCTCCCGGTAGAGGTCTCCAGCAGGGGCGCCTCCGCGGTGACCACCACCGACTCCGACAGGCTCCCTACTTCCAGCGTGAAGTCCGGCTCCAGACGCTCCAAAACTCGGAGTTGTATGTCGCGACGAATTGCTGTCTTGAAGCCCGGCGCCCCGACGGTAACCTCGTACGTGCCGGGTAGTAGAAAGGGCGCCTCGTAATGCCCTGACTCGTTTGTCAGGGTTGTTATGGCGGCGCCCGTTCCGGCACGCTGAACCTTCACCACGGCGTGGGGTACTGCGCCACCAGGTGGGTCGGTTACGATCCCATGGATCGTGCCGGGCGACTCCTGGCCGACGGAGTGTGCGGGCACGATAAGAGCTACGGCCCAGAAAAGGATTGCCCTCATGTGCCCCCCTCCTAGAGGTTGCTGCCGCACCCAACCCTTGCCCTCGTAGCTCAGTGCGAGGGCATTCCGCGGACAATTCTAGCCCCGCCGTCGCAGCCTGTCAAGCCGGATTAAGTCGCGAGGTGATGTCAAGCCCCTTGTGTAAAAACCCGGAGGATACGGTTGCGCTACTCCAAATGGAGCCTGTCAAAGGTCGACCGGATGATTCGATCCGCGCTGGCCAATTCGGCGAAGCACACCTTTGGGCGGGCGCCTGCGCGTCTATACGAACGGCGGCCCGGTGGCTTTTTGACACCGCGCATGATCCTGCTCGGCGGACCGCAGGGTCCGGCTTTGAAAAGCCGCTGCGCTCGTCGCGGTGCCTGGCCCGGTGGATCCCCTCGTACAGGCACGGTCCGATTCCGCGCGTCCGGTCCCACAACGGCCGCCGGTCTCAAGAGCGCTTCGAGGCGGACGCGTGTTGCCGCACCGCTCCGTCCTGGCTCTGCCTGGAGTTCCTGCCGGATGTGCTGGGGTTGCTCAATCGCCCGTAGCGGGAGTACCCTCGTCCTGGCGTGTCCGGCTCGTTGGCTTTGCAACAACCATGGTGGTGTAGCTCTTCGTCGTAGGCGGACGGACACCCTCCTCCGTTGTACCGGACCCACTTTGCATCGGCCCAACCGGTTGTCTCCTTGACGGAGAGGTGCGGTCGGATTTAAGATCTGGGGTGGCCGTCGCCAGAAAGCTGCCTCGCTAGGGGCGTGCGACAGAGGAGGGAGGCGGGACTTCGCTTCAAGGAGGCTGGAACGACCTTGCGCCCCGGCTGGCCGTGGCCGGGAAGCTTGTTGGATCGATCGTGGTGCGTGCGGGCTACGGCATTTTCTACCCGCTGGTGCGTGGGGGCATCAACACCACGGGGTTCTCTGCCACGACGCCTTGGGTCACCAGCCGCGGAGGCGATGGCATCACGCCGCAGGACTTGTTTCGCAATCGTTTCCCCCGCGGTTTGGTGCCGATTGCAGGTTCTTCTCTCGGCCTGTTGACTAATTTGGGGCTGGATGTCAGCTCGAACGAGCGCCGCTACCCCGGCGGGTACCTGCAGAATTACAGTTTGGATTTCCAGTGGCAGATCGGTCCTGCAAGCCTACTCGAATTGGGTTACGCCGGACACCAGGGGCGCAAGCTGGCGTATGGCCTGTCGCTATATGATAATCAGCTCCCGACCGCTCTGCTGGCCATGGGATCAGCCCTGGATCAGCAGGTCGCCAATCCCTTTTACGGGCACATCGGCAGCGGTGCCCTGGCGGGACGGACGGTTCCGCGACACCGCCTTTTGCGTGCGGTCCCGCATTTTACCTCAGTGAGTCGCAGCAGCAATACCCCGGGCGGCAGCGCCGGCTACAATGCCCTGCTCGCGAAGCTAGTCACCCGCACGTCTCGTGGGCTGGACGTGATTCTTGCTTACCCGTGGGCCAAGGCGATCGACAATCTGGCAGAGGGAGAGCCGGGATTGAGCGACGGCTATCGCGACTATCAGAATCTGCGTATCGAGCGCGCTTTGAGCGCGCACGATATCCCGCACAGCCTGGTCACTGCGTTTGTTTATCAGTTGCCTGCCGCCCGCGCCGGCGGCGGGCGAACGCCGCTTGCCGGTCTGGCCGGCGCGGTCCTAGGCAATTGGCAGGTATCAGGGATCTTGCGTCTTCAAACGGGTTTGCTTTTCCGGGTGACGACGCCGAGCACCATCAGTCAATACGGCTTTGGAACCCAGTATCCCAATCTGGCTGGCGCAGTGAACACCAAGGTCTCGCAGCGGACTCCCGAACGATGGTTTAACACTGAGGCGTTCACGGCGCCCTTGCCCTACGCAATCGGAACGATGCCCCGGCGTGTAACCGAACTGCGTTCCGCCGGCATGAAGCATATGGATCTTGCCGTCGCCAAGGCATTCAGGCTGGAAAACAAAGTTCGCGTTCAATTTCGCGCTGAGTTCTTCAATCTGACGAACACGCCGCAGTTCGCGGAGCCCCGCACCTCCTTAGGCAGTCCTACTTTCGGACGGATCAGCGGGACCTTCGGCGCCGGCCCGCGGAACGTGCGGCTGGGCCTACGTGTCGACTATTAACGGCTGTATGGTTCGCAAAGGGAAGATGTTATGCTGCGCAGAAATTTTTGTTTTACGGCGGTAGGGTGCGCACTGATAGGGGATGCGGGAGGTGCGCGGCAGGAGGCTGCCTGGTCGCACGAATGGGATCGCGCGGTCCTGGATGCCGCTTTGCGAAATTTGGAAAGTCGTTACGATCCCGGCGAGCGGATGCTGCGGGTGTTGGTCGGCGGGGAGTACCGCTATCACACGACGGTGCGAAACCGCGAGGTGCATCCCACACGGGACTCGAACGAGTACGCGCTGCTATTGCTGGAGGCAGGCGATGAGGCCTCGTGGGAAAGAGCCATCGGGATTTTGGACCGGCTGCTAGATCTTCAGGACGTAGATCCGCAAAGCAAATGGTACGGCCTCTGGGGCTATTATCTGGAAGAGCCGCCGTCTCAGATGGCTCCAGCGGATTGGAACTGGGCGGACTTCCACGGCGCACTTCTCCTGTTGATCGAGCACCGGCATGGCGATCGGCTGCCGGCGAACCTGCGTGGACGGCTGCGGGCGGCGATCGGTCATGCGGCGGCTTCCGTACGAAGGCGCAACGTAAGCATGAACTACACCAACATTGCCGTTCAAGGCACCTTCGTGACATTGGCAGCGGCCAAGCTGTTGAAGGACCGGCAGCTGGGCGGCTATGCGCTGGATCGCCTGTACCGTTTTGCACGTGCGGTGGATGAAAGCGGCAGCTTCGCCGAGTATAACAGCCCGACCTACATGCAGGTCACCCTCGCGAATTTCGCGCGGATGCGGATGTTGCTGCAAGGAGAGGCGTACTTTTCTTTGATCGAGCGGCTGGAGCGTCGCGCGTGGCTTCACTTGGCCATGCGCTGGCACCCGCCAACGCGCCAGCTAGCGGGGCCGATGAGCCGCTGCTACCGAACGGATATCGGGGCGCCCCTGTGGCTTCAGAAGGCGCTCAACAACCGCCTGACGTGGGCGAGTCTCGATGAAATCCGGCAGGGCAAGGTGCAAGCGTCGGGCGAGGTCGCCATCCTGCCCTATCGATGCCCCGAGGATGTGGTCGGGCGTTTCCTGCAACTGACCGCAGCCCGCCAGCACCGGGAAGTGTTCGTGATGGCAGAGGCCCCCACACGACCGATCCAGGGCACGACATACCTTGCGCCGCACTATTGCCTCGGCTCGGCCAACCGTTCGGATTTTTGGATTCAGCGCCGCCCGCTGTTGGCCTATTGGACCGGAGGGCCGCGTACTGCCGGTTACGTGCAACTGCGTCTTATGAAAGACGAGTATGACTTCGCCTCCGGTCTCTTCTACAGCGTGCAGGAGCAAAATTATCTGTTGGCTCTGACGTGTTTTATGTCGCCGGGCGGCGACAAACACCCCAGCCTCGATCCGATTCGCGACGGCGTCTTCGACGCGCGCAGCCTGCGGCTCCGCTGGGATATATCTCGCAAGCCCGTTGCCCTTTACACGAACGGTCGTCCGCGAGAAAAATGGAGCGGCCGCTTGCCCTTTAGGTCGGAGCTCATCGCGGACCTGGGCGGAGCGAAACTGTATCTGCAACCGCGGGCGGCCGCCTTCGGCAACTATGCGCCGTTTCTGGAGCTTGGCGTAGAAGGGGACATCTACACGGTTTCGCTCTACTGGTTCAAGCTCGACGCGCCTACCGCGGTCCGCTGGACCGAGGTAGGCCCGGCATACGCGCTGTTCACGCTGGCGGTGACCGGGCCGGAAAGTACGCCGGCGGAACTGCGCGAGCTTGGACGGACGAGGTTCTCGGCGCGAGTCGACGAGCAGGGCTCTCTGCTTGCCCGTTGGAAGACGCCGGTTGGAGAGCTGGGCTTGCGGGGCCTCGCGATCCCAGCGGCCCTCGCCGAGCATAACCGCGGCTTCGTTGAAATGCTGAACGGCAAGCCCGTGCCCTTGAGCCGTCTAAGCGACGAGCGGCTAGCCTCGGATTCAGTGTGAAGCCGTCGCCGGGCCCCGCCGGAAAGCGTCGCCGTTTGTCAGGGGGGCGAACCTCACGATACAGCGAGAGGGACGCGGGGACCGATGCCTCCGAGTGACGGCGTCCGCTGAAATTCGGCGGTTATCGGCAGGCCGGGCATTCCAGCATTGTTGCGTAAAGTTTTTCTCCTGCGAGACAAAACATAACCTGTTCAATACATACTGCTTGAGGCAAGCTTCGGCGACGAGGCAAAATTGCTTTCAACACTCTTAGGCGATGGTTTGACGTACCTGTTTTCGAGGTTGGATATCGGACACGCTACGATTAATGGCCGGTCGCTGCGTGCATATTTTGTGAGTGGGTGTTCAGCTCACCGCAGCGTTATTAGGGCTTTCTTGAGAAACTCCCAACAGCACGCCGGCACGGGGCGCGGTGCCGCCTAGGGTTGCGGGGAATCGCGGACTTGCAGCACTTAATAGCTCTCCATAGTAATGCGTGAGCAGCTTTTTCAACAAGCTTTTAGGGGTCCTGACCGAGGCCCGGCCGAGAAACCCGGTTACGTTTTATTCCCTCAACGCAGCGGGCGTGGATCGGATCTCGGCCGTGGTGGACACGCGCCGTCCCGATACCTGCCCGGGCGAGTGAAGGCCTCGGGTAGCGGCGCACGCGGCTCCGGCGCGGGCCGCCTAGGATATGATGAGGGGCAATGGGTCGCGGAAGGCTGTTCCTGATCGATACGTTCGGTTTCGTGTTCCGTGCCTATCACGCCCGGGCGCGCTCGGCCGCGCCGATGATGCGGACTTCCTCGGGCCAGCCGACGGAAGCCGTCTACATCTTCACTAACATGCTGCGGCGCTTGATGGCGGACCACCGCCCGGATTACATCGCGGCGGTCTTCGAGAGCGAGGGGCCGACGTTCCGCGAGCAGGAGTACGCCGATTACAAGGCCAACCGCCCGGAGATGCCGGCCGAGCTGGCTTCGCAGATCCCATACATCCGTCGGATCCTGGAAGCGATGCGCATCCCGGTGCTCGAGTACGAAGGCTACGAGGCCGATGACGTGATTGGGGCCATTGCTCGACAGGCGGCGGCGAGGGATGTGGATGTCGTCATCGTTTCGAGCGACAAGGACCTGTTGCAACTGGTGTCGGACCGGGTGCGGATGCTCAATCCCATCAAGGACGACAAGATCTACGACCGAACGGCGGTCGAAGAGGAGATGGGTGTCCCTCCGGAGCAGATCCCGGACCTGCTGGCTTTGAAGGGCGACGCGATCGACAACATCCCTGGTGCGCCGGGAATCGGAGACAAGGGCGCGCGGGAGCTGGTGCGGCGGTTCGGTTCGGTGGAAGCGGCGCTAGAGAGGGCGGCCGAGGTGGAGCGGCGCACCTACCGCGAGAGCCTTCTGACCCACCGCGAACGGATCCTGCTGAGCAAGCGACTGGCGACGATTGACGCCACAGTCCCCATCGAGCTCGACTGGGAGGCGCTTACGGCCCGGGAAGGGGATACGGCAGCGTTGAGGCAGATCTACAAAGAGCTGGAATTCTACAGCCTGCTCAAGGAGCTGGGGCCCGCGTCGGATCGACGGGCGAGGGACTACGCAGCATTGTCATCTCGCGGGGAGCTTCAGCAATGGCTGGCGACGATTCCGGAGAACGCCGCCGTAGCGGTTGCGATCGAGACAACGCTGACCGGGCCGGATTTCTTGCCGGGGACGGGCGACGCCGAGCCGAGGGCGGCGTTAGCGTGGCGCGAAGGCCAGGTGCGTACCGCACCCCTGACATGGCTGAAGGAGTGGCTGGAGGACGCCAGGCGACCCAAGATCACGCACGATCTGAAATCACTTATCTTGGCGATGGCGCCCTGGGGCGTGCGGCCGGCCGGCGTTCGCGACGACCTGATGCTTTATGCGTTCCTGCTCACGGCGGAGCCCTCTGCGTGCGGGTTGGACGCCATCGTGCGGCGGTTTCTCGATCGTGAGCTTGAACCTACGGTTGAGCATCGCGCCGATTGCATACTCGAAGCAGCTGCGATCCTGAGGCGACGGGTGGACGAGGAAGGCTTACGCGAGCTTTACGAAACGATCGACCTGCCGCTGGCGCCCGTGCTGGCGCAGATGGAGCAGACAGGGGTGCGGATCGATCCCGGCGAACTGTCGCGCCTTTCCAGCCTGATGGAAACCGAGATCGCGCGGCTGACAACGGAAATCCACGCCCTGGCGGGCCGGCCCTTCAACATCAACTCGCCCCAGCAACTCGGCAAAGTACTTTTCGAGGAACTCGGCCTGCCGGCGCCGACGCGTTACGGCAAAGGCAAGACGATATCGACGGCGGCGGACGTTCTGGAAGAGCTGGCGCCGGAGCACGAGATCGTGCGCAAGGTTCTCGAATACCGCCAGCTCGCGAAGCTCAAGGGGACCTATGTGGATGCGCTGCCCGCCCTGATCAACCCGCGCACGGGCCGGTTGCACACCAGCTTCAATCAGACGGGCGCCGCGACGGGGCGGCTGTCTTCGTCGAACCCCAACCTTCAGAACATTCCGATTCGCACGGAGCTGGGCCGCCAGATCCGCGCCGCCTTCATACCGCGCGAGGGCTGGAAGCTGATCGTGGCCGACTACTCGCAGATCGAGCTGCGCCTCCTGGCGCACTTTTCGCGCTGCCCGGTGCTGATAGAGGCGTTTCGCAACGGCGAGGATATTCACACGCGCACGGCGGCGGAAGTCTTCGGCGTTCCGCCTTTGATGGTAACGCCCGAGATGCGGCGGCGTGCAAAGGCAGTGAACTTCGGCATCATTTACGGGCAGACAGCGTTCGGCCTGGCGGCGCAGCTCGATATCCCCAAGCAGGAAGCGCAGGCGTACATTGACAGCTACTTCCAGCGCTACGCGGGAGTCAAGGAGTACATCGAGGCAACGATCGCGGAAGTGCGCCGCACAGGCTACACGCGGACGTTGTTCGGGCGAAAGCGTCCGATTCCGGATATCAACAGCCCGAACCCTAGCCAGCGGAACTTCGCTGAGCGCACGGCGGTGAACACGCCCTTGCAGGGAACGGCGGCGGATCTAATCAAGTTGGCCATGATCCGCATCCAGGCCGAGCTGGACAGGCGCGGGTTGCAGGCGGCGATGCTGCTTCAGGTGCACGACGAGCTGTTGTTCGAGGCCGCACCGGAGGAAGTGGAGTCGGTAGGGCGGCTCGTGCGCGAGCAGATGGAGAACGTCTATCGTCTCGAAGTGCCGCTGGTCGCCGAGATCGGCGTGGGGGACAACTGGCGGGACGCGAAATGAAGCACGGCGCGCTGCTGAGGTGCACAACGGCGGGCCCGGTGGGCGAGTTCGGATTGCGGGGCTTTTTGGTTGCCGCACGAAGCGCAAGCCCAGATTACTACCAGGTTATTAGTAGAACCGGAGTACGGCGTCCCTGCGGGTTTCGTAACCCAAGGCGCTGCCAATTAGGGAGGGGGTCACGGTAGTAAATGTTTTCGGCCAAGCTGAAGAGACCTCCCCCTGCGTGGGTGCGGATGCGGCGGCCACAAGGCCAAACGCAGATCAGGCGGGGACCGGACGTCTGGACTGCAGTGCGCCCGCTGAGTTCGCACGCTCCAGAGGCAGATACTGCGGTGAAACCGCAGTGCTGGGGAACCCTGCGTCCGGATGAAGTAGCGAATTATGTGGTCCGCAACGGCTCTCCTCGTGTTGGGGAAGTAGCGCCAGGCGAAACCGAGCCGCGGCGCGAACTCCTTGCTACCAGCAAGCTGCTGTAGGTCGTCCCACTTACTTCGTTGGTGGGGATGGCATTTTAAGCGAGACCTGTGGAGAGGCCGGCGCATGGCCGAGAAGCTCCCAGCCGTTTCGAGACCCCGCGCCGTTCTCAGATCTGCTCAAAGTAACGGCGGCGTTCCCAGTCGGTGACGGCCGCGTGAAAGGCCTCCTGTTCGGTGCGGTAAAAGTGTGCGTAGTGCTCGACGACCTCGGCGCCGAGGGCCTGACGGACGAAGGCGC
>CALJAM010000005.1 GCA_938027685.1 uncultured Bryobacteraceae bacterium | reverse complement strand
GCGGATGGTAGGAGTTCTGACATTCGACGAACCACAGCACGTCTACGGGCCTGGGGTCCTCGGAAAGGATGCGGATGGGCACGCCCGCGGTCTTGACCCAGGCGGCGCGCTTGCGCGAAGACTCCCCGAAGGGGTTGCCGTGCCGGAGCGTGTTCTCGAGGGCGCGGTGCAAATCTGAGGGAACGCCAGGAAGGCCGGCGAAGACCTGCTCCTTGAGGAGTGGCAACAGCACGTCGGCAAGGCGGATGTCGCGCGGGCACTTGACCACGCAGCTATAACAGGCTACGCAGGCCAGAAGGCTGTCGCTTCCCAGCACCTTGTGGATCTCACCGGCGCGCAGCATGGCGACCAGGCGCCGCGGGGGAAGTTCCATTACATCTCCGTACGGACAGGTCGCCGTACAGGCGCCGCATTGGATACAGCCCAGCAGGCGCCGCCCCTCGGGCGATTCGTACAGGCTCTCGAGAGTGAGCTGTATGAGGGAGGGGGCCCTTTCGTATTCCGCCCGCGTTGCGCCAAGCTCGACCATGGCCGCTTACCTCCTTTCGGAAGCTAAACTGTCACTGCCTCGTCGACTTTAGGACTCAAGGACCAGAAGATCCTGGAATCCTGTAAGTCGCGGACTTAGTCGATTGGCCATTGGAAATCGGAAAAACCTTCCCCGTTTTCGGTCAAATCCTCCTCGGCGGACGCTAAGCCGTTCGGCAGCCCGGTCTCGGTCCACGACGTCCCAGCCGCCGCACGTAAAGCCGTCGCGCCGAGCGCCGCAGGGGTCTGGCCACCTTTGCTCGCCCAAGCTTCAGCCACCTGTCCGAGCGTGGTCTCGCGCAAGTAGGCCTCGATGGAGCTGCGAACTTTCTTCCAGGACTCGTGCATCGGGCACGGGGCCTGTTCGTTGCACTCTCCCAATCCCGTAAAGCACTGACTGAACTGGGCGAGGCCGTCAATCGCGGCAACGATTTCCAATAAAGTGAGTCGCGAGGCAGGGACACGCAGGCGGAAACCGCCGGTAAGACCCGGGCTGGAGCTGACCAGGCCCGCCTTGACTAATTGATGGAGCACCTTAGCAAGGAAAGCCGACGGAATGTTCTCCTGCGCTGCTATGTCACGGGCCTTGAGTGGGTTGGAAGGCGATTGGGCCGCTAGACGCGCCAGTGCGCGAATGGCGTAGACGCACGCCCTCGAGCAAACTAGCATCTCGATCCTCCCGACCGTATGTCTGCCCAGGCGGGGGCTCGCATGGCCTTCGCCACCCCCGGCCCGAGCGCGCCCAAGTTAGTGTTTGCTTACAAGATTTACCGGTCCCCCATCCTTCTACTAGTAAGTTGCCCACTGCCTGCCTCGCTCGTCTAAGTGGGGATCACTACGGAGTGAGGCTGGGAAAAAATTTAACGCTATAAAGACCTTAAGACCCTTGATTCCGATGCCCTCCGTGCTTATTATACGGGTAGGGCGCACGACCGCCAAGAAAAAAATGAGGCGGCCGAGGGAGGGCGCGATGCGGCAACGGAAGACGGTTCCCGGCAGCCTCCCGCCGCGGGAGAGGGAACTCCGGCAGATCTTCTTGAGAGAGGTCGAGGTGGTGCCTGGTGGGGACCGCCTCTCGCGTTGTCTTCAATGCGGCACCTGTTCGGGCAGTTGCCCGGTCAGTTACGCCATGGATCTTTCGCCCCGGGCGGTGATCGCCCTGTTCCGGGCCGGGCTGATCGAGGAAATCCTGCACAGCCGTTCGATCTGGATCTGTGCGTCCTGCTACATGTGCACCACGCGGTGCCCCCAGCAGATCAAAATCACCGATCTGCTGTATGCACTCAAGCGTGTGGCCATGGAAAAGGGACTTTACCCCGATCGTTTTCCGGTGTACCTCATCTCGAAAAACTTTGTGCGCTTGATCGGGCGCTACGGGCGCAATCACGAGCTGATGCTGGTGGTGCGGTTCTATCTGAAGCACAAGCCGCTGGAGCTTGTGAGGCTTCTGCCGCTGGGCCTTGCCATGTTCCGTAGGGGGCGCTTGATGCTGCTGCCCAAGCGCATCCGCGGGGTGGCCGCGATCCGGCGCATGATCGAGGCTTCGGAGGCGCTCGAGCTGCCCCGGGAGGAGGCGCCTGTGCAGTATGTCCCCGGAAGCGTCGGGTATCGCGCCGTGGGCGCCTTGCCCGAGCGCGCGGTTTAAGGAGGAGGGCATGGAATACCTGTATTTTCCGGGCTGCAGTCTGGAAGGCGCAGGGCGCCAATACGACGAAAGTCTGCGGGCCGTCTTCCGTGCGCTCGGCCTCGGCCTGAAGGAACTGGAGGACTGGAACTGCTGCGGGGCCACGATCTACATGAGCGTCGACGAGGCCACCTCGCTGGCCGTCAGCGCGCGGAACCTGGCCATCGCCGGGCGGGATGGCGGCCGCGACCTGGTGGCGCCGTGCAGCGCCTGTTACACCGTCCTGCTCAAAACCAACCGGTTCCTGCGTGAGAGCCCCGAGCTGCGCGAGAAGGTGGATCGGCTGTTGGGTGAAGCCGGCTTGGCGTACCACCTCGACGTGCGCGTGCGGCATCCGCTCGATGTTCTGGTCAACGACGTAGGCATCCAGACCATCGCCTCGGCGGCCACCCGGAGGTTCGATGGCCTGCGCCTGGCGCCCTATTACGGCTGTCAGATCGTCCGCCCCGAGCGCGGCTTCGATCATTCGGAGTTCCCCGAGGCGATGGACAAGCTGTTTGGCGCGCTGGGCGCCGAGCCGGTGTACTTTCCCGTGAAAACACGTTGCTGCGGCGGCATGCTCATGACCACGTTTCCCGAGGTCGCCCTGGATCTGGTTCGCGAACTGCTGGTTTGTGCGACCGAAAACGGGGCCGAGTGCATTCTCACCACCTGCCCCATGTGCCAGGTGAATCTGGAGGCTTACCAGGACCGGGTCAATAAGAAGTTCGGTACGTCGTTCGCCATCCCCGTGCTCTTCTTCACCCAGTTGCTGGGACTGGCCCTGGGCTGCGAGGAGAAAGCGCTGGGCCTTCAGCGCAACCTGATCCCGTTGAAGTTGAGGGCAGCGGCCTGAGGAGGAGATCGCATGCAGCAGAACGGTCACGTGCGCATCGGCGTCTACATCTGCCACTGCGGCGCCAACATCGCGAGCACGGTCAAGGTGGAGGAGGTTCGCGATTTCATCCGCTCGGCGCCGGGCGTAGTGATCGCACGCGATTACAAATTCATGTGTTCGGATCCGGGCCAGGATCTGATTCGTGGCGACATCGCCGAACTCGGGCTGAACCGCGTGGTGGTGGCGGCCTGCTCACCGTTGATGCACGAGCTGACCTTCCGCGGCGCGGCCATGAAGGCGGGGCTGAACCGTTACCTCGTGCAGATCGCCAACATCCGCGAACACTGTTCGTGGATCCATGACGACGTCCGCGCCGCCACCCAGAAAGCCAAGGCGCTGGTGCTGGCTGCCGTGCGCCGGGTGGCGCTGCATGAGCCGCTCGAGCCGTTGCGCGCGCCGATCAATCCCAACGTGTTGGTGGTGGGCGGCGGCATTGCCGGAATCCAAGCGGCGCTCGAGCTGGCCGAGGCCGGACACACCGTCTACCTTGTAGAGCGCGAGCCGTCCATCGGCGGCAAGATGGGGCAATTCGACAAGACCTTCCCCACGCTGGACTGTGCGGCGTGCATCCTCACGCCGAAGATGGTTTCCGTGGGCCATCGGCCCAACATCAAGCTCTTCACGCTGAGCGAGGTCACGGGCGTTTCCGGCTCCATCGGAAATTTCAAGGTGAGGGTGCGGCGCAGCGCACGCTACGTGGACGAATCCAAGTGCACGGGCTGCGGCCAGTGCTGGAACGTCTGTCCGTCTACGCGCGTGCCGCGCAACCGCACCATCTGGCTGGGCAAGCAGGTGGTCAAGCGGGTGGCGTCATGACGCTGGACGAGATTCGGCGCATCCTGAACTGCGAGGTGCTCAACGGAGATGAAAACCTCAACGAGGAGGTGACCTCGGGCTGCGGAGCGGACCTGATGAGCGACGTGCTGGCCTTCGCGCGGCCGGGAACGCTCCTGCTGACCGGGCTGACCAACGTGCAGGCGGTGCGCACGGCCGACGTGGCCGACATCAAGGCCATCGTCTTCGTGCGAGGCAAGGTCCCTGACCGGGAGACCGTCGAGCTGGCCAAGGCCAAGGGCATACCCCTGCTGGCCACGCGACTGACCATGTTCGAGGCCTGCGGTCGACTGTACGCCGCAGGCCTGCGCGGGGAAAACGAAAGCGAAGCGGCGCAGGATGCCGGGGGCGTCCGTCTTCACTCAACAGTTTGAGGTGCGCGGGAGAGATTTCGCCAATGCGGGCCGAGCTTCGACCGCCGTCAAGGAGATTCTCAAGGAGATCGGCGTTCCTCCCGCGACCGTGCGACGGGCGGCGATCGCCGCCTACGAGGCGGAAATGAACGTTGTCCTTTACGCACGGCGGGGAACGCTCGAACTTCAGGTCTCGCCGGCGGAGATTCGCTTGCACGTGTGGGATGAAGGCGACGGCATCCCCGACATCGAGCTGGCGATGCAGGAGGGCTATTCGACCGCTTCCGAGGAGATCCGCGAAATGGGTTTCGGGGCAGGAATGGGCCTGCCCAACATTCGCAAGAACGCCGACGAATTCCGCATTGAATCCGTCGTCGGCCAGGGGACCGAGCTGGACATCCGGATCCGGCTGTAAGCCATGAGCGACGAACTACACTCGGTCCGCGTCGAAGCGGAACGCTGCCGCGGGCGCATGGCTTGTTTGCGCGCATGCCCCACGGAAGCCATCCGCGTGCGGAACGGACGCGCTACCATACTCGAGGACCGCTGTATCGACTGCGGCGAGTGCGTGCGCGCCTGCCCCCACGGCGCCATCCAGCCGCTGACCGGATCCTTCACCGATTTCGCTCGCTTCCGCTACACCATCGCCTTGCCCTCGCCCGCTCTTTACGGGCAATTCCGGCGCGAGATACTGCCGGGGGCCATCCTGCGCGCGCTGACGCGGATCGGCTTCGACGAAGCCTGCGATCTGGCCTGGGCCGGCGAGGCGGTGAGCGTGGCCATTGACGAATACCTCGCAGAGTACCGGGGGCCGCTCCCCCTGATCTCGCCTTTTTGCCCGGCCGTAGTGCGGCTGGTGCAGGCGCGCTTTCCCGCTTTGGTGGATCAGCTTATCCCCATGGACTCGCCCATGGAGATCGCGGCCCGCGAAGTGAAACTGCGCAAAGCGGCGGAGGTCGGCCTGCGGGTGGAGGAGATCGGCGTCATTTATTTGACGCCTTGTCCGGCCAAGATCGTGGCGGTCGAGTACCCGCCGCGCAAGCGCGCCTCCTACCTGGACGGAGCCATCGCCATCGCGGACATCTACCAGCCGCTGCTGACCGCGTTGGCGCGCGAAAGCCCGCAGGGCGGGGAAGGGCAACAGGTGCGGGGCCTGGGTCTGGCCTGGCCTGTGCTCGGCGGTCAGGCCTCTTGTCTGCGCACCGAAGATACGCTCGCCGTCGGGGGCCTGCGCGAAGTCGCCCGCATCCTCGAGGACGTCGAGAACGGCAAGCTCAGCGAGTTGCAATACCTAGAATGTCACGCCTGTCCACAGGGCTGCTGCTCCGGGCCGCTCACGGTGGAGAACCCTTATTTCGCGCGCAGCAAGATCCTGCACCTGGTGTCACGTTTCGGGCGCGAGCCCTCGCGCGACCGCGATCAGATCCGGGATCTTTATCGCCAGGGTTATTTCTCGCTGCCGGGGCGTTTCCCTCCCCAGCCGTTCCCGCCTCTGGACGCCGATATTCCGCGAGCCATCGAGAAGCGTACGCGCATGAAGGAAATCCTGGAAGCGCTTCCCGGCATCGATTGCGGAGCCTGTGGCGCTCCGACCTGCCACAGCTTCGCCGAGGATGTGGTGCAGGGGCGGGCCGCGCTGGAGGACTGCGCGGTGCTTACCGCCGAGCAGGCACGGCGCAGTCGACACACCGCTCTGGCCTAAAGGGGGAATGGCGATGACGCTGCGCGAGCTGGTCGAGGCTCTCGGCCTGGAAATCCTGGAGGCGGGGAATCTCGATCGCGAGGTTACGCAGGCCTACGCTGCGGACTTGTTGAGCGACGTACTGGCGCATGCGGCCCCCGGCAGCCTGTGGATCACCCTCCAGAATCACGCCAACGTCGCCGCCGTCGCGGCGCTCAAGGAGCTGGCCGTCCTGCTCGTGAACGGGCGTAGGCCGGACCCTGACATGCTCCAGCGGGCCCGTGAGCACAAAGTCACGGTGCTCTCCAGCCACCTCCCGGCCTTTGACATCGCCGGGAGGCTGTACCAGGCGGGTTTGCGGGGAGCTCAGTAATGCGCGTCTGGCGGGCCGATCTGCATCTGCACACCTGCCTGTCGCCGTGCGCAGAGCTGACCATGGCGCCCCGCACGATCGTGGCGCGTGCCGCCCTTTGCGGTCTGGATGCGATCGGCATTGCGGACCACAATTCGGCCGCCAACGCCCCTGCCGTGATGCGCGCCGCCCGCGGCTCCGGTGTGGCTGTACTGCCGTGCATGGAGGTTACGTCTCGGGAGGAGGTGCACATCCTGGCAGTCTTCGGCGAGCTCGATGCGGCCTTCGCGATGCAAGAGTTCGTGCATCGTCGGTTGCAGGGCCGAAACCAGCCGGAGATCTTCGGCCTGCAAGTGCTGGTCAACGAGGAGCACGATGTACTGGGCTTCGAGCCGCGGCTGTTGGCCGGCGCGACGGAATGGAGCTTGAGCGAGGTCGTCGAGCGCATCCATCGGCTCGGCGGGCTGGCCATCGCCGCCCACGCCGACCGCGAGGCTTTCGGCCTTCTGGGCCACTTGGGACTGCTGCCGGCCGGCTTGCCGCTGGACGGGCTGGAGCTTTCCCCGCACACCAGCGAGGCCGAGTTCCGGCGCCGCTGGCCGGGCTATGTCGGTCTGCCGTTGCTTCGTTTCTCCGACGCCCATGCGCCGGAACAGATCGGTTCGGTCGCCACGGGGTTTCGCATGAGGCAGGTCACGCTCGAGGAACTGGGTATGGCCTTGCGCGGACGTGAGGGCCGCGCCGTGGTGACGGAGGCTGCAGGGCCATGGAAGAACTAGCGCTGCACATCCTGGACGTGGCTGAAAACTCCGTGCGAGCCGGCGCACGAAGGGTGGAAATCCGCGTCAGCGAGGAGCCGGGCGAGGACCGGTTGATCATCGAGATTGTGGACGACGGCTGCGGGATGCCGGAGGAAGTGGCCCGGCGCGCGGCCGATCCGTTTTACACGACGCGCAGCGACCGCCCGGTCGGCTTGGGACTCGCGCTGTTGGAGCAGGCCGCGCGTGCGGCCGATGGCAGCCTGCGCATCGAATCGGCTCCGGGCGCGGGCACACGGGTGGCCGCGGAATTCCGCCACAGCCACCCTGACCGCCAGCCGTTAGGCGACATTCTCTCCACCTTGATGACGTTGGCCGCAGGCCATCCGGAAGTCGAGTTCTACTACGAGCACCGCAACCGAGGTTCCCTCCGGCGCTTCAGCACCGCCGAGCTGAAACGGGAGCTCGGCGGGATCCCGCTCAACAGCGCGCCGGGAATCCGTCTGCTGCGGCAAAAGCTCGATGACGCGCTCCGGACGGCGGATGCCGTTCCGGGTGAGGAGGTCCGTCATGGAACTTGCCACCGTTGAGGGCATCATCCGTCGACATGGGGCGCAGAAGAGCGCCCTGATTGCGATGCTGCAAGACATTCAGCACGAATACACGTACCTGCCCGAAGATGTGCTCCGTCATCTTTCGCGCACGCTGAACGTGCCGTTGAGCAGGGCGTACAGCCTGGCCACCTTCTACCGGGCTTTCAGCCTCAAGCCGAAGGGTCGGCATCCCATCTCGGTGTGCCTCGGCACCGCCTGCCACGTCAAAGGGGCGGTCAAGATCCTCGAGAAGTTCGAACGTGAGCTGGGGATCAAGCCCGGCCAAACCACTCCCGATCTGAACTTCGGGCTCGAGCAGGTGCGGTGCCTGGGTTGTTGCGGGCTGGCGCCGGTGGTGACGGTGGGTCAGGACCTGTACGGCAAGGTCACGGTGCCCAAGGTGGATCAGATCCTCAAGCGCTACCAGAAGCAGGAGGCAGCCCATGCCAAAACTTAAGATCGAGGATCTGGCGCGGATGCGCGAGGAGGCCCGGCGCGCCACGATGCTGCGCGAAGGCGCCGGGCGGGTCAAGATCATCGTTCATCTGGGGACCTGCGGCATCGCCGCCGGAGGGCGGAACATCATGGCGGCGGTGCTGCGCGAGATCGAAGAACGCAATCTCCATGACGTGCTTGTGACGACCTCAGGGTGCGCGGGCCTGTGCAGCCGCGAGCCCATGATGACGGTGGAGGTGCTGGGCCAGGCTCCCGTCAAGTATGTGGACCTGACCGAGGGCAAGGTCAAAGAGATCTTTGCCGAGCACGTCATGGGCGGCAAGATCGCCGAGCGCTACGCCCTCGCCGTGGGCAGCGAGCGCGCCATGTGAGGAGGAGCAGCCATGCCTTACCGTGTGCACTGCATGGTTTGCGCGGGAACGGGTTGCGTCTCCAATCGTTCCCTGGACGTGCGCGACGCCCTGGAGAAAGAGCTCCGCAAGCGCGGTCTGGAACACGAGGTCCAGATCGTGACCACCGGATGCAACGGCTTCTGCGCAGTCGGGCCCCTGATGGTGGTGCAGCCGGACGGCATCTTCTACCAGCAGCTGACTACCAAGGACGTCCCTCAGCTCGTCGAGGAACACTTCGTCAAGGGCCGGCCGGTGCAGAGGTTGATGTACACCCCGCCGGAAGCACCCGCGCCGATCCCCAAGATGTCCGACATCCCGTTCTTCAAACATCAACGCCTGATCGCGCTGCGCAACCGCGGTCTGGTCGATCCGGAGAAGATCGAGGATTACATCGCCCGCGACGGCTACCAGGCGCTGGTGAAGGCGTTGACGCAAATGACGCCGGATGAAATCATCGAGGAAATCACGCGGGCAGGCCTGCGCGGCCGGGGCGGCGCCGGGTTTCCCACGGGCGTGAAGTGGCGCAAAGTGCGGGAGGCCCGGGGCGAGCCCAAGTACATCATCTGCAACGGCGACGAGGGCGACCCCGGGGCCTTCATGGACCGCAGCATTTTCGAGTCCGACCCGCACTCGGTGATCGAGGGCATGCTCATCGGCGCCCGCGCCATCGGAGCACGCTACGGCGTCGTGTACATACGCAACGAGTATCCGCTGGCGCTCGAACGCATCCAGATCGCTATCCAGCAGGCGCGTGAGTACGGGTTGCTGGGCGAAAACATCTTGGACTCGGGCTTGGACTTCGACATCTCGGTCACGCGCGGCGCCGGAGCCTTCGTTTGCGGCGAAGAGACCGCGCTGATAGCCTCCGTCGAAGGCCGGCTTGGCGATCCCCGCGCCCGTCCGCCCTATCCGGCCGAGTCCGGGCTCTGGGGCAAGCCCACCTGCATCAACAACGTCGAGACCTGGGCCAACGTGCCGCCCATCATCCTCAACGGTTGGGAGTGGTACTCGCAGATCGGCACCGAGCGCAGCAAAGGCACGAAGGTCTTCTCGTTGGTCGGGAAGGTGCGCAACACGGGGCTGGTGGAAGTCCCCATGGGAATCACGCTCCGCCAGCTCATCTACGACATCGGCGGCGGCATCCCAGGCGACAAGAAATTCAAGGCCGTGCAGACCGGAGGGCCCTCGGGCGGCTGCATTCCCGCAGGGATGATGGACCAGCCCATCGAGTATGTCGCTCCGGACGGCAAGCACGAGGCGCGCGATTACCTCGATCTGCCCATCGATTACGAAAGCCTCACCGAGGTCGGTTCCATGATGGGCTCCGGCGGGCTGGTGGTCATGGACGAAGACACCTGCATGGTGGATGTGGCCCGCTTTTTCCTCGCCTTCACGCAGGACGAGTCTTGCGGCGCCTGTGCGCCCTGTCGCGAGGGCACCAAGCTGATGCTCGACATCCTCACGCGCATCACCCAGGGCCACGGCACCATGGACGACCTGCGCGCACTGGAGGAGATCGGGTGGGTAGTCAAACAAACCTCCCTTTGCGGCCTCGGCAAGACCGCGCCCAACCCGGTGCTCACCACCCTGAAGTATTTCCGCGACGAGTACATCGCCCATATCGAGGCTCACAAGTGTCCCGCGCACGTTTGTCGGGAGCTGAACACGTACCGCATCGATCCGGTGATCTGCGTCGAGCGTGGGCACGGCTGCGGCGTCTGCCGGCGCGAGTGCCCTGAGAAGGCCATCTTCGGCGAAAAGAACCAGCCGCATCGCATCGACACCACGAAATGCAAGAAGTGCGGTGTGTGCGTGGACGTCTGCCACTTCAATGCCGTCATCGTGGAGTGAGGGGGAGGCGAAATGATCACCGTCAACATTAACGGCGTCGAGAGACAGGTGCCTGAAGGCACGACCATCCTGCAGGCAGCGCGCGCGCTGGACGTCTCCATCCCCACCTTGTGTTATCACCCGTGGCTGAAACCGTTCGGCGCCTGCCGCATCTGCACGGTGCAGGTCCAGCGTCCGCGGGGCTATGAGCTTCTCACTGCCTGCAACACGCCGTGCGAAGAAGGCATGGTGATCCGCACGGACACGGACAATGTGCGGCAGGCGCGGCGGGTCGTGCTCGAATTGATGCTGGCGCGCTGGCCCAACGTGCCCGTGCTCCAGCAACTGGCGGCCGAGCTGGGCGTGGAGAAGCCGCGCTTCCGGAGCGAGTTTTGCGACGAAGACCCCGAAGCCTGCATCCTGTGCCTGCGCTGCGTGCGCATCTGCGAGGAAGTGGTGGGCGCCAGCGCCATCGGTTACGAGGACCGCGGCATCAAGCGTCGCGTGGTCACGCCCTTCAACCGCGAATCGGAGGCTTGCGTGGCTTGCGGCGCCTGCGCGCAGGTCTGTCTCACCCATCACATCAAGTTCGAACCGGAAGACTACCGCGGCAAGCCGCCGGAGTTCCTGCTGGGGCCCAACACGGCCATTTTCATACCCACGCCCCAAGCCGTTCCCAAGGTGCCGCGCATCGATCCCGAGGCCTGTATCCACTTCAAAACGAACGGCTGCCAGAAGTGCGTGGAGGTCTGCGAGGCCAAGGCGGTCAATCATGAGATGACCGACCAGGAGATTGAGATCGAGGTCGGCCAGATCCTGCTTGCCACGGGCTACGAGTTGTTCGACGCCTCCGTCATGTCGCAGTACGGCTACGGCCGACTGGACAACGTCTATAGCGCGCTGGACATCGAGCGCATGCTGAACGCCACCGGGCCCACCGGCGGCCGCGTGCTGCTGAAAAACGGTCAGCCGCCGCGAGCCGTCGCCATCATCCACTGCGTGGGTTCGCGCGATGAGAACTACCAACGCTACTGCTCGCGCGTCTGCTGCATGTACGCCCTGAAGTTTGCCCACCTGATCAAGGAACGATGCCCGGAGGCCGAGGTGTACGACTTCTACATCGACATGCGCGCCTTCGGCAAGGGTTACGAGGAGTTCTACTCCCGGGTGCTCCACGAGGGCACCAACGTGATCCGCGGCAAGGTGGCTGAAGTTGTGCAAGCCGGTTGGTCCAAGCAGGATGAGGGCACCCTGTTGGTGCGGTGCGAGGACACCCTGATCGGACGTTTCCGCGAGATCCCTGTGGACATGGTCATTCTGTGCAACGCCATCGTGCCCCAGCGGGACGCCGAGCGGGTGGCGCGTCTGTTCGGGCTCAGCCGCAGCCCGGACGGCTTCTTCCTGGAGCGGCATCCCAAGCTGGATCCGGTAGCTACCAGCACCGACGGCCTGTTCGTGGCCGGCTGCGCGCAGGGGCCGAAGGACATTCCGGATTCGGTCGCTCAAGCCAGCGCCGCCGCCGCGCGCATGCTGGCCACCATCGCCAAGGGCGTCGTGGAAATCGATCCTGTGCGCGCCGAGATCAACGAGGAATTTTGCAGCGGCTGCCGCGTCTGCAACGCCCTGTGTCCCTACAGCGCCATCGAGTACCTGGCGGACAAGAATGTGTCGCGGGTCAATTCCGCACTGTGCAAGGGTTGCGGAACCTGCGTGGCGGCCTGCCCAGCGGGCGCCATCACCGGCTATGGCTTCAACGATCGCCAGATCCAGGCCGAGCTCGAGGGCTTACTGGCGGTGCGTTAAGGAGGATCGGCCATGAAAGAGCAGGAACGCTTCGAGCCGCGCATCATCGGGTTCCTCTGCAACTGGTGCGCATACACCGGCGCAGACCTCGCGGGCGTCAGCCGGATGAAGTCGGCTCCCAACGTGCGAGTCCTCAGGTTGATGTGCAGCGGCCGGGTGGATCCCACCTTCGTGCTGCGTGCGTTCCAGCTGGGCGCCGACGGTGTGCTGGTAGCCGGCTGTCATCCGGGCGATTGCCACTACCAGGAAGGCAATTACAAGGCGCTGCGTCGCACCCTGCTGCTCAAGCGCGTCCTTCGCCAGTTCGGCATTGACGAGCGGCGCCTGCGCTTGGAGTGGATTTCGGCCAGCGAAGGCGAGAAGTTCGCCCGTGTGGCCAACGAGTTCACCGAGGAGATCCGGGCTTTGGGGCCGCTGGAGTTGACGGCCGCGCTTGAAACAGGGCCGGCGTTGGAGCTCGAGGAGGTGCGGGCATGAGCAAGCCGAAATTGGCTCTCTACTGGGCGGCCAGCTGCGGCGGCTGCGAGATTACCGTGTTGGACATCGAGGAGAAAATCCTCGACGTGGCCGCCTTTTTCGACATCGTCTTCTGGCCCTGCGCGATGGACTTCAAGTACAAGGATGTGGAGGCCATGGAGGACGGCAGTATCGACTTGTGCCTGTTCAACGGCGCCATCCGCACCAGCGAAAACGAAGCCATCGCGCGCTTGCTGCGCCGGAAGTCCAAGATCCTGGTGGCCTTCGGGTCCTGCGCTTGCGACGGTTGCATCCCCGGCTTGGCCAACCTCACCACGCGGGAGGAAATTCTGGACTGGGTGTACCGGGGATCGCCGAGCACGATCAACGAGAACGGCGTGCGACCGCAGCCCAAGGTTCGCGTGCCGGAAGGCGAGCTTGAGATCCCGGAGTTCTACGAGGAGGTCCGTACGCTCGCCCAAGTAGTTCCCGTGGACTATTTCATGCCCGGCTGTCCGCCGCAGCCGCCCCAAATCGTGAAGGTCATGACCGCTATCATGACCGGTGCGCAACTACCGCCGCCGGGCTCGGTGATCGGCGCCGGTGACAAGACCTGCTGCGACGAGTGCGGCCGTACGCGCCAGGAAAAACGGGTCAAGCGCTTCTATCGTCCCTGGGAGCTGGTTCCCGATCCCGATCAGTGCCTGCTCGACCAGGGCATCATCTGCCTGGGACCGGCCACGCGTAGCGGCTGCGGCGCCCTTTGCGTGAAGGCCAACATGCCCTGCCGCGGCTGCTATGGGCCGCCGCCCAACGTTACCGATCAAGGCGCCAAGATGATCAGCGCGCTGGCGAGCGTGATCGATTCGCAGGATCCGGAAGAGATCCAGCGGATCCTCGATCAGATTCCCGATCCCGCCGGCACCTTCTATCGCTTCAGCGTGCCGGCCTCGTTGCTGCATCGCAGGCGCAGCGCACCTGCGGCATAAGGAGGGGTTATGCGAACGATCACCATCGATCCGATCACACGCCTGGAGGGGCACGGCAAGATCACCATCTTCCTCAACGACGAGGGTGAAGTCGCCAATTGCTATTTCCAGGTGCCCGAGCTGCGCGGCTTCGAGCAGTTCTGCGTGGGTCGGCCGGTCGAGGAGATGCCGCGCATCACGACCCGCATCTGCGGCGTCTGCCCCGAGGCGCACCACATGGCCAGCGTCAAAGCCTGCGACGCCGTCTATCACGTGGATCCTCCGCCGGCCGCCAAGAAGCTGCGTGAACTGCTCTATTCGGCCTTTTACGTGGCCGACCACACGCTGCACTTCTACGCCTTGGGCGGTCCCGATTTCGTCGTCGGTCCGGATGCGCCGCCGGCCGAGCGGAACATCCTGGGCGTGATCCGCAAGGTCGGCTTGGAGGCCGGCGGTAAGGTCATCGAGCTGCGCAAGCGCGCCGCGCGGGTGGTCGCGCTGATCGGCGGCAAATACGTGCATCCGGTGACCGCGCTTCCGGGAGGCATGGCCAAGCCCCTGACGCGGGAGGAGCGCGACGAAATCCTGGGTCACACCGACTACTTCGTAGAGTTCGGCAAGTTCACGCTCGGGGTGATCGACAATGTGGTCCTGAAGAATCCCGGCTACGTGGAGATGATTCTGAGCGACGTCTTCACGCACCGCACCTATTCCATGGGTACGGTGGATGAGAAAAACCGGGTCAACTTTTACGACGGCATGATCCGTGTCGTAGATCCCGACGGCAACGAGTTCGTCAAGTTCCACCCGCGCGACTACCTCCAAGTGCTCGGCGAGCACGTCGAGCCCTGGTCCTATCTGAAGTTCCCCTTCCTCAGAAAGGTGGGTTGGAAAGGCTTCGTGGACGGCAAGGATTCCGGCGTTTACCGCGCCACGCCGCTGGCGCGGCTCAACGCCGCCGACGGCATGGCGACGCCCCTGGCCCAGCAAGAATACGAGCGCATGTACTCCACTCTCGGCGGCAAGCCGGTTCATCACACGCTGGCAACCCACTGGGCGCGCGTCATCGAGCTCATGTACGCCGCCGAGCGAGCCTGGGAGCTGGCGCGGGACGAGGAGATCCTGAGCGACAAGATCCGCAACGTGCCGACGGCGACCCCCGATGAGGGCGTAGGCTGCGTGGAAGCGCCTCGGGGGACCCTCTACCACCACTACGTAACCGACGAGCGCGGCCTGATCCGGCGCGTCAACCTGATCGTCGGCACCACGAACAATCACGCGCCCATCGCCATGTCCATTCGCAAGGCCGCCTTTGGGCTGATCCGGCGCGGGGCCGAAATCACCGAGGGCGTGCTCAACCGCATCGAGATGGCCTTCCGCGCTTACGATCCGTGTTTCGCCTGCGCCACCCATAGCCTGCCGGGAGCCATGCCGCTGGAGGTGGAGGTGATCGATTCCGATGGGACTCGCATCGCCTTCCGCAGGCGCCCCTGAGGCCTATGCGCCCGGTGCGATCGTGGGCGTCGGCAATACGCTTTGCGGTGACGACGGCGTCGGGCCGGCAGTGGCCCGGCGTGTACACCAGCTGCTCCGCGATCCGGAGCACTGGCAGCTGATCGAGTTGAACTGCTCGGCGATGGGCGTCGTCGAGCACCTTGCGGGTTACCGCACGGCCGTGGTGATCGACGCGCTGGTGGACTGGGATGCGCCGCCGGGGACCGTGTTCCGGGTGGCCCTTTCCGAGGACCAAGCGGAGCTTAACCCACCATCGCACGCCATGGACCTGGCCAGCGCCCTGGCCCTGGGACGGGCTGTCGGCCTGGCGCTGCCGAGCCGGCTGCTTTTTTACGGCATCGCCATCCGCGGTCCCTTCGTCTTCGGGGAAGATCTATCGGAGGCGTTGCGTGCCCGGGTCGGGGCGATCGCCGCGACGATTGTGCAGGAGATCCGGTGCGCCGCGGGCGAGCAGGACCCTGTGGTACGCCCGGCGTGATTCGAACACGCGACCTCTTGCTCCGGAGGCAAGCGCTCTATCCAGCTGAGCTACGGGCGCATCTCCAACCTCATTTTACACCGGAACTCTTGCGCGTGCGACTGGCCGGCGGCGCCTTTTTGAGGCCGCCGCCCCCTTCCGCCAACAGGCTCTCGATCTGCAGCCGCATGTTCTTTTCCTTGTCCGAGAAGAAGGGATCGTCGGCCGCATATTGCGCCCTGATGACCCCCTTGCGGTCGACGAAGACCAACTGGGGCACGAGCATCCGCATCATGGGCGAGTGCTGGAGGAAATCCAGCACGCTCTGTCGCGTGCCGACGCCGACGGGGAAGGTGAGCTTCTGGTCCTTGATGTAATCCGGCACAAGCATCATCGCCATGTCGTTGAAGGCCACGCCGATGGGTTGGAAGCCCCTCGGACCGTACTCCTGGTAGAGCTTCTCCAGCAGGCGGGAGGCCTCTTGGCAGGCCGGGCAGGTGGTCAGTAGAAACTCGATGGCAACCACCTTGCCGCGGAACTGGCTGAGCAGCAACTGTTCACCGGTAGGGAGTTTGATGGCGAGTTCGGGCGCGGGTCGGGGCACCTGGGCGCCCTCGAGCGCCGCGGCGACCAGCGCCAGGCCGCAGGCCAGCGTTCGCATCAGCAAAGAACACCTCCTGAGACCATCAGTTTACTCCAACCTCTTCGGGATCCTGCGCTGGCGCGGTGCAACTTTGCCACAACTTCCCGCCCTGAGACTGCGTCTTTATCAATGCAAGGAGGGAGCAAACGGATGCTGGTGAGCATGCCGGTGAGAAAAGAGGGCCGCTCGTGGGTGTACTGCCCGATCTGCACCCATACGGTCGAAGCCCCCGTGATCTGGGTAGGCAAGAAAGCCATGGTGAAGCCGGGGGAGAAGTGTCCGCGCTGCAAGGCCTTGCTTGATGCAGGCCGGGTGCTGCGCGATCGGGCAGCGGCGGCCTGATCAGCCCGGCCGAGGGTTCTGGTACTCGTACCCGCCGAGCCCCCTTGCGCTCTCCCCCGGCTGTTGATGTATAGTGAGGACGTCGGCATGAGACGGAAATCGGTTACGGGCGCCAACCAGGCCGTTTCGAAAGAGATGATGGATCACGCCAGGCGCTCGCTGGAAGGCGAGAAGCCGAAAAAGGCGGCCAAGTGCGTGGTCTGCGGCGGGGAGGTTAGCCCGACCTCGACCGAGTCGCTCTGCTGGGTATGCCGTCGTCTGAAAATTTCCGCCTGGCGTGAGATCGAGCAGCAGATGGCGGCCCAGGAATAGGACGCCCTGCCATTTCACCAAATCACGCGGCCCATACTCGCGCTCATAGCGCGTGCTCACACGCGGGACGGGTCCGGCGCCTCTGAGTCTAGTCCCAGCTCGCCGCAAGCACGCGCTGCCTGTCCGGCGTCGAACCTGCCTTCACGTGCGAGGGCGGAAAGCGCCGCCGCTACAATCGACTCGGCGTTAACCTCGAAAAAGCGCCGCAGGTATTCGCGGTTGTCGCTGCGGCCGAAGCCGTCGGTTCCCAGCGAAACCAGCCTCGGGCCCAACCAGGGGGCAATCTGGTCCGGCACCGCTTTGACGTAATCACTGGCTGCGATGATGGGGCCTTCGGATCCCTCCAGCGCCTCAAGCAGGTACGGTCGCCGCGGCGGTTGATCCGGATGCAGGCGGTTCCACCGCGAGACTGCCAGGGCCTCGCGCCGCAGCTCGGAGTAACTGGTGACGCTCCAGACCTGCGCCTGGATCCCGTAGCGTTCGGCCAGGAGCGTTTGCGCCCGCAAGGCTTCGTTCAGAATGGGACCGCTGCCGAATAACTGCACCTGCGCAGGTCCGCTCTCGGGCGCGCGGTAACGATACAGGCCCTTCAGGATCCCTTCTGCGACGCCGTCCGGCATGGGCGGCTGCACGTAGTTCTCGTTGTAAAGCGTAAGATAGTAGAACCGATCTTCGCCCTCCTGATACATCCGGCGCAGGCCATCCTGAACGATGACGGCGATCTCGTAGGCATAGGCTGGGTCATACACCGCGCAGGTGGGGATGACTGTCATCAGGAGCTGGCTGTGGCCGTCCTGGTGCTGCAGACCTTCGCCCGCCAAGGTGGTGCGGCCGGCCGTGGCCCCGCAAAGAAAGCCTTTGCCTCGCGAGTCGGCGAAAGCCCACATCAGATCGCCGACCCGCTGGTAGCCGAACATCGAATAGTAAATGTAAAACGGGATCATCGGAAGGCCGAGATTCGCCCAAGCCGTGCCCGCAGCGGTGAAGGAAGCCATGGCGCCTGCTTCCGTGATGCCTTCCTCCAAGATCTGACCGTCCTTCGCCTCTTTGTAGTAAAGAAACATTTCCTGGTCTACCGGCCGGTAGAGCTGGCCGTGGGCCGAGTAGATGCCGATCTGGCGGAACAGCGCCTCCATGCCGAAGGTACGGGCCTCGTCCGGAATGATGGGCACGACATAACGGCCCAGCTCCGGATGGCGCAACATGAGCGTCAGCAAACGGACGAAGGCCATCGTCGTAGAAACTTCGCGGCCGCCGGATCCGGTGAGCATCTCCTCGAAGTAGCTCAAAGGAGGCGCCTCGATGCGCACCGCCCGTGCTCTGCGTTCGGGCACATAGCCGCCCAAAGCCTCCCTCCGCTGGCGGAGATAACGCATTTCCGGGCTATCCTCGGGCGGTCGGTAGAAAGAAGCCGTGTGGATCTTTTCCGGCGGAAGCGGTATGTCAAAGCGCCGGCAGAATTCTTCCATCTCCTGTTCGTTGAGTTTCTTCTGCTGGTGCGTGATGTTACGTCCTTCGCCGGCTTCGCCGAGTCCGTAACCCTTCACCGTTTTGGCCAGAATCACAGTGGGCGAGCCGGTGTGCTCGACGGCTCTTTTATAGGCGTTGTAAACCTTCTGGGGATCGTGCCCGCCCCGCCGCAGACGCCATAGATCCTCGTCGCTGAGATCGCGCACCAGTTCGAGCAGTTCGGGATACTTGCCGAAGAAGTGTTGCCGGATATAGGCTCCGCCGCGCGCTACGTAGTTCTGGTAATCGCCGTCCACGCTCTCGTTCATGCGTTGGATGAGCAGGCCCGTGTTGTCGCGCTCGAGCAACGGGTCCCAGTTGTCGCCCCAGATGACCTTGATGACGTTCCAACCTGCGCCGCGAAAGAGCGCCTCGAGCTCCTGGATGATCTTGCCGTTGCCGCGTACTGGTCCGTCCAGGCGCTGAAGGTTGCAGTTGATGACGAAGATCAGGTTGTCCAGACGCTCGAAAGCGGCGATGCGGAGGCCGCCCACCGCCTCCGGCTCGTCCATTTCCCCATCGCCCAGGAACGCCCACACCTTTCGCGGCGAAGGCTTCAACAGACCGCGGTTTTCCAGATACCGCAGGAAGCGTGCAAGGTAAATGGCGTTGATCGGCCCCAGGCCCATCGAAACGGTGGGGAACTGCCAGAAGTCCGGCATGAGCCAGGGATGAGGATAACTGGAAAGGCCCGGGTGCTCGCGCAATTCGTGGCGAAAGTTCTCCAGATGCTGGTCGTTGAGCCGACCCTCCAGGTAGGCCCGCGCGTACACTCCCGGCGAGGCATGACCCTGGAAAAAGACAAAATCGCCCGGTTCGTCGCCATAGGAGGCACGGAAGAAATGATTGAACCCTACTTCCAGTAGCGTGGCCAACGATGCGTACGTGGAGATATGCCCGCCGATGCCAGGATCGTACTTGTTGGCCCGTACGACCATGGCCAGAGCATTCCAGCGCACCAGGCTCTTGATGCGTCTCTCGAGGGCCCGATCCCCGGGGTAAGGGACTTCCTCCTGCCGCGGGATCGTGTTCACATAGGGCGTGGTCAGTGATGTGGGCGGCGCGGCGCCGTGCAGGTGGCTGCGCTCCCATAGTCGCTGCAAGAGGTACCGCGCACGCTCGGGACCCGCGTGCGCGACCAACTCGTCGAAAGCCTCAAGCCACTCGGCCGTTTCCTGAGGGTTCAAGTCAACGGTCTTGTGCATGGAGAGACAACCTGCTTACAGGATATCGCGGCTGCCCCTCGTGCTTCTGCGCCATGCCCGCGCATACAATTGAAGGGATGGCTTCGACTGCGAGCATCCAGGTGTCGCCTGACGTCCTAGCCCGCTACGAGGCAGTGATCGGGCTGGAAGTCCACGTCCAACTGGCCACGCGCACCAAGATCTTCTGCGCCTGCCCGACCAGCTTCGGCGCGCCGCCCAACACCAACGTCTGTCCGGTCTGCCTGGGCCTGCCCGGCGCGTTGCCGGTGCTCAACCGCGCCGCGGTGGAAATGGCGGTCAAGGCCGCACTCGCCCTCAATTGCACCATCCGCCAACCGTATTCGCAGTTTGCGCGCAAGAATTACTTTTATCCGGATCTCCCCAAGGGGTATCAGATCAGCCAGTACGATAAGCCGCTGGCCGAGAACGGCTGGCTGGAGATCTTCGTCGACGGCCGACGCAAGCGGATCGGCATCACGCGCGTCCACCTGGAGGACGATGCGGGCAAGAGCCTGCACGAGGGCTTCGGCGACTCGGACCGCTACACGTACGTGGACCTGAACCGCTGCGGCACCCCCTTGATCGAGATCGTCTCCGAACCCGATCTGCGCAGCCCCGAGGAGGCCTACGCGTACCTGAACGAGCTGAAGTTGCTGATGCAGTACGTCGAGGTCTCCAGCTGCGATATGGAGAAGGGCCACCTGCGCTGCGACGCCAACGTCTCCGTGCGGCAGCGCGGCGTCGAGCGCTTCGGCACCAAGACGGAAGTGAAGAACCTTAACTCGTTCCGCTTTCTCAAGCAGGCCCTCGAGTACGAGATTGCCCGCCAGGTGGCGGTGCTGGAGTCGGGCGGCACGATCACCCAGGAGACACGCCTGTACAACCCCGACACGGGCGAGACCGTGGGCATGCGCACCAAGGAGCACGCGCACGATTACCGCTACTTTCCGGAGCCCGATCTCTTGCCGCTTAAAATCAGCCAGGCCTGGCTGGATCGGATCCGCGCTTCGATGCCTGAGCTGCCTGCTCAGAAACGCGCGCGTTTCGTCCGGCAGTACGGCCTGCGCGAGTACGACGCGCAGGTCCTCACCCTGAGCCGTGCGCTGAGCGATTACTTCGAACGCGCTGCGGCCGCCTCGCGCGATCCGCGCGCCGTGGCCAATTGGGTCATGGGTGATCTGCTGGGCGCCCTGAAGGCCGAGGGCAAGGAGATCACCGAGTCACCCATCCGGCCCGAACAACTGGCCGAGCTGGTGGACCTGATCGCGACCGGCGAAATCTCGGGCAAGCTCGGCAAGGAAATTTTCGCCAAAATGTTCGCGACCGGTGATTCGCCACGCACCATCATCGAACGCGAGGGACTTCGCCAGATCAGCGACGCAGACGCCCTCTCGCGCATCATCGATGAGATCCTGGCGGCCAATCCGAAGCAGGTCGAGCTGTACAAAGGCGGCAAGGCCGGCGTCCTCGGCTTTTTCGTGGGCCAGGTGATGAAAGCCACGCGCGGCCAGGCCAACCCGCAGCTGGTGAATCAACTGCTCAAGGAGAAGCTGGGCTGAGACGCCGGTCCCTGTGATAGTTGGGGAAAGGCGGCCGCTCGTGACGAGGCGGCGGATTCTTCGCCAACATGTCCAGTAGCACTTCGACCGCTTTCTCCAACTGCGGATCGCGCCCTTGCCGCGCCGCTTTGGGGTCCATTTCCACTTCGATGTCAGGCGCGATGCCGACGTTTTCGGCCACCCATTCACGCTTGTCCGGATCCCAGAACCCAACCGAGGGAGGAGAAACGACGCCGCCATCCACCAGGTTCGGCCACCCGCTCAGTCCGCCGACCAGCCCGCCCCAGGTGCGCTTGCCAATGAGGGGTCCCACGCCGGCCTTCCGGAAGTACCAGGGCATCGTGTCGCCGCCGGAGCCGGCGTACTCGTTGATCAACATCACCTTCGGACCGAAGATGCCGGCCAGCGGCCCGGTGATGTCGTCGCCGTCGCGCATCGTGCGATAGTGCAGCAGATTGCGGCGCAGATAGTCAAGAATGTAATCGGGTTGCGAGCCGCCCGCGTTGAAACGCTCGTCGATCACGGCGCCCTCCTTGCCCACTTGCGCGAAAAAGTAGCGGTTGAAGCTGTTGTAGCCGCCGAGCGCGGTGTCCGGCAGATACACGTAGGCGAGTCGTCCGCCGCTCATCTGATCCACCTTGCGGCGGTTGCCTTCGATCCACGCCAGGTTGCGCAAGCGCATCTCGCTTTCGACCGGCACCACGGTAACCTCGCGGGCGCCGGCGCCTGTAGGATCCGGCCCGACGCGGAGGCGCACTTGTTTGCCCGCCGTCCCTTCGAAGAAGCTGTAAAGGTTATCGGTAGCGCGCAGCTCGCGACCGTTCACGGCAAGCAGGTATTCCCCCGCCCGAACGTTCACCCCAGGCCCGGTCAGCGGGGCGCGCAAGTCGGGATTCCAGCTCTCGCCCGTGTAAACGCGCGCGAAACGATAGCGGCCGTTCTCGATCCTGTAATCGGCCCCTAGAAGTCCTACCGGTACGCGACGCACCTCCGGCGCATCGCCGCCGCCCACATTCAGATGGCTGGCGGTGAACTCGCTCATCATCTCGGCGAAGAGGTAATTGAGATCCGAACGGCTGCCTACGGCTTCCAGGAACGGCTCGTACCGCTTCACCATGGTCGGCAGATCGAGCCCGTGCAGGTTGGGATCGTAGAAGAAATCGCGCTGGATGCGCCACGCCTCGCGATACATCTGCCGCCATTCGTTTCGCGGTTCGACGCGCACTTCGACGCCCTCCAGCCGCAGCGCGCCCTCGCCGGGCTTCACCGGCTGCGTCGCAGAGGCGATCATCCAGCGCTCGCCCTGCCGGTAAAGCATCTTTTCGCCGTTAGCCGAGAGATCGAAGTCGGCGACGTTTTCCAGGACGCGATCCGTCTTGCGCGTTCGGAGCTCGAATTTGTACAGGGTTCGCCCGGGCCGTCCCTCCCCGGCCGCGCGAAAGGGTGTCTCCAGCAGGAACAGCACGCCCGTGCGGCCGGCGTAGAGTCCTGTGTAGTTGCGCGGGGGAATCGGCAGCGCCAGAATCCGCTGCTCGATGTCTTCCTCGTCGATCTGCACTTCGAACGGCTGCTTTTCGGCGGCCTTGTCTTTCTCGGTCGGCTTGGGCGATTCGGCTCCCTTCTCCTCGTCGCTTTCCGGGGCCAGCGGCGAGGGCAGGTCGCGGCGCAGCACCAGTACGTAAACGCTGCTAGTCATTGGCCGGAAGTAGCTCGACATGTCGCGCCAGCCCAGATTCAGTCCGGTGTCGGTGCTGGCCAAAAAGTAAAGGTGTTTGCCGTCGCGATCGAAGACGGGCAGTGTGGCGTCACTCATCCCGTCGGTGATCTGCAGGCGCCGTCCGTCGGTGATGCGGTGGACGAAGACCGCCCGCAGGTGGTTCTTCAGCTGGAGCGTGTAGGTAAGCCAGCGGCTGTCGGGCGACCACGCCAAATGACGCACGCGGCGAGGACCGTCGAAGCGATCGCGGTCGACATGCACGGGCTTACCGGCATCCAGATCCAAATACCACACGTTCAGCCGCTTGTCCGTGTACGCGATTTTCTTGCTGTCCGGCGACCAAACGGGCGTGTAGTAAAACGACGGCGGCTCGCTGAGGCGATAACGTTTGACCTCGCCGGTCCCCGCGGCGTCCCGGAGATGAAGCTCGTACTCACCCGAGGCGTCCGAAAACCAAGCGATCCAGCGGCCGTCGGGCGACCACGCCGGATCGCGATCGGCCGCCGAGGGCGACTGAGTCAGGTTGCGCGCGTCGCCCTTTTCGGCTGGGACGGTGAAGATCTCGCCGCGAGCCTCGAAGACCGCGCGGGCGCCGGTGGGGGAGATGCGGCCTGTGCGGATCTGCCGCGCCACACGCTCCCAGCGCGGGCGGACTTCGGAAAGATCGCCGTTAACGACGATGCGCACACGCTGGAGCTTCTGCGTCTTGGGATCGAAGAGGTGGATCGTGCCGAACTGCTCGAGCACAATCGCATCCGGCCCGGCCGAGGCGTGCTTGAAATCGAAGCCGTCGTTTGCTAGGGCGCGCACGACCTTGCGAGAACGCAGGTCGTAGTAAAAGAGCGTGACGGGGCCGTTGCGGTCGGAAAGGAAGTAAATGCGCTCGCCGATCCACATGGGACAGAAGTCGTTGGAGTTCTCGCGCGGCACGCGATCGAGAATCTCGGAATCGGCCAGCCGGGCGATCCAGATCGGCGTCGTGCGCCCGCCTCGGTACCGCTTCCACGTGGTGAACGCCCGGGCCAGCGGCACGTAGGCGATGCGGGCGCCGTCCGGCGAAAACGAGCCTTCCTCGGCCATGACCAGCGGCACTTCGTCGGGGAAGGCGCCCTCCAGCGGCATCGTGAACAGGCGCCGGAAGCGGGAATAGCTGTGGCGCGCCGAACGGAAGAGCACGGCCTTACCGTCGGGCGTCCAACCGGCCGCTTCATCGGCGCCCGGATGCCAGGTCAGCCGCCGCGGCACGCCGCCGGTCACCGGCACCACGTAAACATCCACGTTGCCGTCGTACTCGCCCGTGAAAGCGATCCAGCGGCCGTCCGGGGAAAAGTAGGGGTTGCTTTCGCGCCCCGGACCGGCCGTGAGCCTGCGCGCTTCGCCGCCCTGCCGTTCGACGATCCAGAGATCGCCCGCGTAATGGAAGACGATGTGTGTCCGGCTCACAGTCGGTTCGCGAAACAGCGTCGGCTGTTCCGCATGAACAGCGGGGCAGAATGCGACGTAGGCCAGCGTGGTCGACGCCAGTTGACGCAAACGCGCAACGTGCATGCCGAGGATCCTTTCTTCCAGCACAGGATAATACAGGGGCGCAGGACTCCTCTGCCGACCGCCTGAGGATCCGCGGAGGCAATGACGGGGCGGCGTCCTACCGCTGCCCGGCCCGCAACCGGAGGTCCCACGGCTTCGCCCGTCCCATGGGATTGAGGGACGATTCGAGGTCAAGAGTGCGATCCGAAAGACCGAGAAGCATGCAAGCTCTTTCTTGCCGATGAATCGCGAGGCCCAGGCCTCCGCATGGTGTTCCTGCGCTCTGCGCGAAGCAGAGGGCCGCCGCGTCGAGCACCAGGTAAAGCTCGGGAAACTGCGGGGACGGGCGGCTTCGGGGCTTGTCAGCGGCGCAGGCCCCCGCCGCCTGCATTAGGCTTCGAAGTGGTATGGTTACCGGTATGCGTGCCACTCGTCGCGGTTTCTTGTATCAGGCGACCGGTCCCCTGTTGCTCAGTCGTTCGGCGGTCCGGCGCCCCAATTTCCTCTTCATTTACACCGACGATCAACGTTGGGACGCCGTAGCTGCTCTCGGCCGCCATACGTGGTTGCGGACGCCCAATATGGACCGTCTCGTACGCGAAGGCGCGGTGTTCCGAAACGCGTTCGTCACCATTTCGTTGTGCTCGCCCAGCCGGTCCTGCCTCCTGACGGGTCTTTATGCGCACAAGACGGGCGTGGTCGACAATCGGCAGACCAGCGTTCTGCGAGAGGGCATCCCTATCGTATCCAAGCTGCTCAAGGAGAATGGCTATACGACCGCCTACACGGGCAAGATACACATCCCCAATTTTTGGAACCATGATCATGGATTCGATTACTACGCGAGCTTTCCGGGCCAAGGCGTCTATTTCAATAATACGTTCGTGGTGAATGGCAAAAAGACTCCTACGGAAGGCTACATCACCGACCATATCACCGCTTTCGCGCTGGAGTTCCTGAAGCAGCGTGATACGAGCAAGCCGTTCGCCCTTTTTGTAGGTCACAAAGCGGTACACGGTCCCTGGCAACCCCGGCCCGACCATGAACACCTGTTCGACGACCTGTGGTTCCCGCTGCCAAGAACTTGGGACGACGACTATCGCGGGCGTCCGTCCTATTTGGCCGTCCGGCGCCGCTCGTGGCACGGCCTCGACGGGCTTTTGCCGGCCCTGCCCAAGTTCGGGATCCGGACGTACAGTGAGTGGATACGCCGTATAGCGGCTTGTCTGGTATCCGTGGACGAGGGTCTGGGGCAGATCCTGGACCACCTCGCCAAGACCAGAGAACTTGACGACACCGTGGTGATCTTTACTTCCGATAACGGATACTTTCACGGGGAACACGGCTTCCACGACAAGCGGGCCATGTATGAGGATTCGATCCGTATACCTTTGTTGATGCGCTATCCGCGGCTGGTTCGGCCGGGAACTAAGTTCGACCAGATGGTGCTCAACATTGACGTTGCTCCCACATTACTCGACCTGGCCGGCGTCGATATACCGCGCCAGGTGCAAGGGCGCTCGTGGAAGCCGATATTGGAGGGAAAGGATCGTCAGGGGAGGACCGACTGGTTATATGAGTATTTCTGGGAGAAGGCTTATCCCGCGGATCCCACCCAGTTCGGCATCCGAACGCACCGTTACAAGTACATCCGTTATCCGGACGTGGGCAATACGGATCCGGAGTACCCCATGCGAGGCGAGCTCCCTTACGAGGAGCTTTACGACCTGGAGGCGGATCCGCTCGAGGTTCGGAACCTGGCCGCCGATCCGCAGGCCGCAGGCCTGCTCGCGAAAATGAGGGACCTGCTCAAACGTCGCCTGGAAGAGACCGAGTATCCCGGCGGATTCCGCTGAGCCCGCGCGGCTTCGAGGGGAGTGTTTCAAGCGCGGTTTTGGCAGAGGTTTGCGCGCCCCGGCCAAGGCCGGTGCGGCCCGCAGCTAGGCGACGGGAGTCAGGGTACGGACTTCGCGCAGCAGACCTTGCCGCCGTGATCAACCGTCACAGTTGACTGGCTTCGCGGAAACGGGTTCCCTCGAGCAGGTAATCGACGAACCGGCGGCCGTGTTCGAGCGCCTGTTCGTAGACGGCCTTGCGTTCCTCGCGCGTCAGGCGGTAACCCAGCCGGTAGAAGCGTTCCAGGCCCTGGCCCACGGTGTAAGTGCCGGCGTATGCGATCGCGGCCTTGGGAATCAGGCCTGCCCCGAAAGGTATCTTGCCCGCCAACTCGCGCGCCAGCGCCCGCCAGCCGAAAGCCCCCGCCACGATGGAGGCAATCTCCATGCGCTGCTCGCGGTAGCCTACCTCCCGATCGCTGGCGGCTGCCAGCAGGAACGCCATGCGAACCTGATTCATCGTGATGAAGGCGGTGTCGGAGGCGAACTCCCCCAACGCCCAGGGGAACTGCATGAGCGACGGAACGATGTCGGGAACCGCGGTCAGCAGGGCGAAGGCCGCGTTTTCGCGCGCGATTGTGCGGATGATGCGTTGTGCGACCGGCTGACGGAACGACGGGAAGTGCCGGGCCAGCGCCAGCCCGAGATCCTCGCGCGCGGCGAGGATGTCCTCCACCGTGCGCTGCGGCGCCTGACGGTAGAAGACGAATCCGCCGGCGGGGCAGGGCAAGCCCTCTTCGTAGATCTCCAGATCGAAACGGGACGGCGCACCCGGCTCGCCCATCCGGTGCAGCACGCGCATCAGCTCCCAACGACGTTGGCGCGAGATGGAAGGAGGCGCAAAAAAGTCCTCCATCGCCGCCAGATTTTCAGCAGAGACGGCGGCCAGCCCGATGCTCAAAGGCCGTTCGGCTGCCGCGCGGACCTGGTGCGGATTCAGGTGCCGAATGGCGGCGCGAATTTGGCGCGCCAGATGTTGCGCTCTCAACCTTCCCTCCGGCCGCGTGCGATCGCTTCAGCGATCCGGCGCCTCTGCGCCTCGCGCGCGGAACGCGATCTGGATTTCCTTCCGCCATTCTACTCCGAGCCCGATGCGTTCCACTTCGATCTCCGGTCGGAAGTAGCGCAGGATGACCTCCGTGGTGGGGTGGAATTCGAGCGCGGGAGCGATCAGCAGCAACCGCGGTGCACATGGGCGCAACCCGATGCCGGGAAAGTAGCCGCGCGCCTGGAACTCGCCGCGTTCGAGATGCCAGCGAACCCGCATCCAATAATCGAGCGCCTGCAAAGGCAGGTGAATGTCCGCCGAGGCCTTTAGTTCGAGCACGACCAGCCTGCCTGTGCGATCCACCGCGAGTAGGTCGAGAACATCCCGCTCGCCTCCGACTACGGCGGGGACCTGTCCGTAAATCGGCTCAGGCAGCAGGGTCGGGTCGATCCGCGCGATGCTCGCCCGTATCTGCGATTCGAGCCAACGCTCCGGCTGCAGCCGGTAGAGCGGGTTGAGACGATCCCGTGCCTGCTGGTTGCGAAAGCGAGCCAGCTCGGCGGCCAGCCGCACCAGCTCGTCCCCGCTGTCCGGGCGCGCGCGCTGCCTGCGCCCAATGCCGATCCGCAGCTCGCCCCCTTGAATCCGCGCAAATTCCAGCCCTCTCACCCGTAGACTCACGGCGCTGCCGGGCAGGGGGATCATCTCCGCACCCGGGATCTGTCGCACGCGCGCCAGCCATTCGTCCGCCTTCTCCTGCTGCCGGTTCGGCGGCGCGCTCCCAGGGGGCTCCAGCGCCGTATCCAGGTTGCCGTAGTCCGTCGGATCTACCAACTCCTCGCCGCCCTCGTCGGTGTAAACGTAGACCTGGTAGCGCGCAACCGCTGGGTCCAGCCACGCCAGCCTCAGGCAGGTCGTGCGCTCGAGCCCGTCGGGAAGGAACAGCAGGAGACCTTCGACGGTCAGGCGTGGTTCGCGGCGCCGCAGGTAGTCGAGCCAGACCAAGCCGAAGCTCAGCGCGCCGGCCGCCCCCTCTTCCGGCGCAATGAGCGCGGCCCAGCCGCGCCTACCTTGGCGCAGGAGCGCGCGCGGGTACACGGGTGAAAGACTTTGCTCGAGGTCAGGCTCCGCACTCAGCTCGACCAGTTGCCAGTTGGGCCACTGCCGCGCCAGCGCGAGCCGGAGGCGCTCCCTCAGCACGAGCCTCCGGGCCTGGCGTTCGACGGCTTCGCCGCCGCGCGCCAGGTCCAGCAGCACGAGAGTTCCCGTGCGTCGTGCGAAGCGTTCCGCTTCCAGCTCCAGCCGCCCCGGTTGCTGCCCGGAGACGCGCGTGATCCGTCGCGTCAGCGTTCGCACTTCGTCCCAAGCCTGTAGCAGAAGCCGGCCGCCAAGAGGCTCGAGCACAAAGTTGTCCGACTTGAGCTCGAGAGGTTCCTCGCCTGGTTCCCACAGGGCAGGTCGGCGGCACCTCTCGAGAAAGCGGCGAATTGCAGTTTCCAGATCCGGGGCGTTCTGTGCATGCGCAGCCATGGCCAAGGCGGAAACGCGGGGACCCGCGTATTAAACTAGTAGCCTCGGCAAGCCCGATTGCAGCGCGAAATCGCGATGGCGCCCAGCGAGCGCACCGGCGGGTGGGACAGGCTCGAGCAGCGCATCGAGGCCGTCCGTGCGCGCATCGAAGCCGCCGCGCGGCGTGCGGGTCGCGATCCGCAGCGAATCACCCTCATCGCGGTCACCAAGGTTTTTCCGGCCGAGGCGATTCGCGCCGCCTATGCAGCGGGGCTGCGGCACTTCGGCGAAAACTATGTTCAAGAGTTCGAACGCAAGCTGCCGGCTGTGGCGGACCTGGCGGGCGCCTGCTTCCACCTGATCGGCCATCTGCAATCGAACAAGGCCAGACGTGCAGTGCAGGCCTTTCACGTGATTCAGACCGTGGACTCCCCGCGCTTGGCCCGTCGGCTCGACGAAGCCGCCGCCCAGCTCAAGCCCGGCGGGCGCCTGCCCGTCATGATCGAGGTGAAGTTGTCGCCCGAAGAAACCAAGAGCGGCGTGCCGCCTGAAGAGCTGGGTGCGCTAGTCGATGCGGTGCGGGCCTGCTCGCATCTGGATCTGCGCGGGCTGATGACCATGCCCCCGTTTTCGGATGATCCCGAGGACTCGCGCCCTTACTTTCGCAGACTGCGCGAGCTCGCAGAGATCTTCCGTCTGCCAGAGCTTTCCATGGGCATGTCGCAGGATTTCGAGGTCGCCATCGAGGAGGGGGCGACCCACGTCCGCATCGGCACCGCGCTGTTCGGCCCTCGAGAGACGGCGTGAGGATCGGCTTCTACGCTCCCATGCCGCCGGCGCCGACCGGCGTAGCCGACTACGCCGCGCGACTGCTCGCCGAGTTGCGACGCTTTGCCACGGTCGAAGTCGGCGCCCGCCGGGCCGATGTCTTCCTCTATCACCTCGGCAATAACCAACTTCATCGCGCCATTTACCTGCGTGCGCTCGAGCGGCCCGGCGTGGTCGTGCTGCACGATGCGGTCCTGCATCATTTTTTCCTGGGGGCGTTCGATCGGGAGACCTACATACAGGAATTCGTTTATAACTACGGCGAGTGGTCGCGCGGGCTGGCGGAGACGCTATGGGCCGGCCGCGCGCGATCGGCGCAGGACCCGCGGTACTTTCGCTACCCGATGTTGCGCCGGATCGCCGAAGTTTCTCCCGCGGTGATCGTCCACAATCCCGCCGCCGCCCGCATGGTGCGCGAGCACGCCCCGCAGGCCCGCGTCATCGAAATCCCCTTTCCGGTCTGGCGTCCCGATCTCCCGCCCGAATCCTACCGTATCCGCCGGCGCGTCCAGTTGGGCTTGGCCTCACGAACCGTGCTGTTCGGCCTTTTCGGGTACTTGCGCCAGAGCAAGCGGCTGGGCAGCGTGCTGCGTGCCTTCCAGGAGGCGCGCCGCATGGGCGCGGACATGGCTCTGCTCGTCGCGGGCCGCTTCGAATCCGTGGAGTACGAACGCGCCATGGCGCCTTGGATGCGCGACGTGGTGCGCTTCGAGCACTTGCCCGATCGCGACTTTTGGGACGTAGCCGCTTTGGCCGACGTGACAGTGAACCTGCGGTATCCCGCGGCAGGGGAGACTTCGGGCATCGGCATGACGCTCATGGGTCTGGGCCAGACCGTGATTTTCAGCGATACCGAGGAGGTCGCACGTCTTCCCGAATCGGTCTGCCTGCGAGTGGAACCCGGACCGGGCGAGCGCGCCTGGCTGATCGAGTACATGCTCTGGCTGTCTCGCTTCCCCGAGTACGTGCATGAGATCGGCCGCCGGGCCGGCGCCTGGGTTCGCGAACGCCACGCACCTGCGGTGGTAACGGAGCGCTATTGGGAAGTGCTGCGCGCGGCGAGTTGAGAGCGGTTCGTGCTACGATTATAATTTTCGTATGCGAATGCCGGCCAGGTGCCTGTTTCTGGCGCTCACCTCGGCGCTCTCCGCCCAACAGGCCGGTTCCACTTCGGCCCCCGACAACCCCTTCTTCCTCAAACAGGAAATCACGGTCACCGCCACGCGCAGCGAGGTGGAGCCTTCCCGGGCCCCGGTTTCTGCCGCCACGGTGTCGGCCCAGGAAATCAGCTTGCGCAACGCGCAGGTGGTGGACCGCGCCCTCGAAACGCTTCCCGGCGTATACGTGAGTCGCGGAAAGGGTTACCAGGATTCGCTCGCGGGCGTGGGCCTGCGCGGTTTCTCCGGTCGGGGCACCGGTCAGAGCCGCACGCTGGTGCTGCTGGACGGCCAGCCGCTCAACGATCCTTACAACGCCGGCGTCTCATGGACGAGCATCCCGGTCGACGAAGTAGAGCGCGTCGAGGTCGTGCGCGGCCCGTTCTCGGCTCTTTACGGCAGCAACGCCATGGGGGCGTGATCCAGATTCTGACCCGGCCGGTCGATCGCCGCCGGATCGAGATGCGCGGCGAGTACGGCTCGCAGGATACCTTCCGCTACGGGGCGCGCCTGGCGGATCGCGTGCGCGAGCGGCTGGGCGTCAGCGCCTTTTACGAGCGCTTGCAATCGGGAGGCTATCCCTCGCAGTTGGTCACCAGCGCGGGAACGCCGGGCACGGGCGGCACGCCAGTTACAGGTTTCATACCCACCCTCACCCCGTCGGGTACGCGCACTTTCATCCTAGGGCGCTCGGGCAATAACTCGTGGGAGCAGACCGCGTGGCGTTTTCGTGGCGATTATACCTTTGGTCGCGGGACCACGATCGCCCTGCAATATGTACGGCAGGCCCACCGGGACGGCTATGACGCTTACACCACTTACTTGCGCAGTCCCGACGGGCGGCCTTTCGATTCGGGGGTCGCTTCGATCGCCGCTGACGGCATCGTGCGGCGGGTCACTGTAACGCCCAGTCTGTTCTTGCCCGGCGACGGGGGAACACGCTCACACCTGGTTTCGGCAAAGCTCTTCCATGCGCTGAGCTCCGAACAACGACTGCGAATGGGCGCAGGAACGATCCGCACGCCGCTGTCGTATTACTCGACACCCGGACCCTCGGCTACCCTGGCGGGTGGCCCCGGCGCCATCAGTGACCGTCCCGCGCGGGCCTGGTTCGGCGAGGCGCAGTGGGATCGGGACGCAGGCGGCAAACATACCTTTACGGCCGGCGCCGATCTGCGCCGGGACGCTTCGCAGGCCTTGGAAACCGCCGTCCCCAATTACACCCGCCGCGGCGAGGCGGCTTCGGTCACTTACTGGATGCGCGGCAAGAGCTTCACGCAGGGTATCTACGCACAGCACCAGTGGCGTCCGGGCGAGCGCGTGCTGCTGATCTGGGGCGGCCGTTACGATTACTGGCGCACGTATGAAGGCGGCGTCCAGATGAGTGTTTCTTCCGCCCCTAGCATCTATGACCGCCGCTCGAACCACGCCCCTACCGCGAAGGCGGCCTTGCTATACCGGGCGCCTCTGGGCGTGGCCTTGCGCGCCGGTCTCGGCAACGCCTACCGGAATCCGACCACTAACGATCTTTACCGGACGTGGCGCTCCTCCGCAGGCACAATCTTCGCGTCCAATCCCGATCTGAAACCCGAGAAGTTGACGGCCTGGGAACTAGGAGCCAACCGTGGGTGGCAGGGGGGCTGGAACACGACGCGGCATACTTCGACAACCGGGTGCGCGATCTGATTTATCGTGCGACCGACCTGAACCGGGACCCGCAGGGGCGCTACCGTCCTGTAGCCAATGCAGCGCGGGCGCATAGCCGCGGGCGCGAAAGCTCCGTGCGAGCGCCGCTTCGCTCGTGGCTTTACCTGCGGGCCTCTTATACCTGGACGCTCGCTGAAATCACGGCGAACCCGGCTGCGCCCGCGACGGTGGGCAAGCGGATCCCTTACGTGCCCGAGCACGCCGGCGGGCTCAATCTGTTTTTGGTCCGCAGGCGCTGGGGCGCCTCTCTCACAGGCCGCTATGTTTCGGCTCTCTTTTCCACCGATACCAACACGGATACGACCAAAGGAGTGTATGGCGCTTTCGACCCGTTTTTCGTGGCGGATGCCAGTTTTTCGCTTGAACTTTCCCGCCGCATAAGTTTATACGCGAGCGTCGATAATCTGCTTGACCGAATTTACTACAGTTACTATCCAGCGCCCGGTCGCATGGCGTTCGTGGGCTTGCGCTTCCGGCTATGAAAAAGCTGCTGCTGCTTCCGGCGGCCTGGACGGTGTTGGTTGCTCAGACCGATCCGTTGCGGATCACCGTGCTCACGCGCCTGGCGCAGGCGTTGCCGGAGGCCGAGCAGCGCTTCGTGCAACGCTGGGGGCCGAACCGCATTCGCCTGCTCTATGGGGACTTCGAAGCGCCCCCGGAGGGTTGGGACCAAGCCGATGTCATCTGCACCTATCTGATGACGCGCGAGGCGGCGGCCCGTCTGGCCCCGCAGTTTCAGGCCGCGATCGCGCGGGGTGCGCGCATCCTGGCGCACTGGCCGGAACCGGCCACACGGCAAATCGGCTTGCGCCAGGATGAGGGGCTGCTGAACGCCGCCGTCGAGTACGGGACTTACGGGGGAGCGGAGAATCTGGCCCGCCTGCTGGCGTTTCTATACGTGCGGTTGGGCGGCCGCAGCGACATCGAAGTGTTGCCGCCGGAGCCGGCGCCGACCGCCGGCATCTACCATCCGGAGACCCCCGCAACTTTCCTCGATACGGACGCGTATCTTGTTTGGTATCGAAATCGCAAGAAGCCGGCCTCCGACGCGCCGATCATCGGCATCCTCATTTACCACACTTATCTGAAAAACCACGACACCGCGCACATTGACGCTCTGATCGCCGCCCTCGAGCGCCGGGGCATGCTGCCGTTGCCTGTGTTCGGCTGGCCGCCCACGGTGGCCGAGCCGTTTCTCACCCGGGACGGATCTTGCCTGGTCGAGGGTGTGTTCGCTCTGAATTTCGGCTTCGCCCGCCCCGTCGACGCCGAATTCCTGGCCCGTTTGGACGTGCACGTGATCAACCTCATGATCACGCGCCAGAGTGCGGCGGAGTGGTCGGCCTCGCCGCAGGGCCTCGCGGCGGGCCAGCTCGGCATGCAGGTGGCTGCACCCGAGCGCGCCGGCGCCACCGAACCGATTACGTTCGCCGCCACCGAGCGCACCGAGGACAAGCGAGCGCGGGTCTCGGCGCCGATTGCCGAACGCATCGAGGCGGCGGTGAGCCGCATGGCGCGCTGGGTGTCGTTGCGACGCAAGCCGAACAGCGAGAAACGCGTCGCGATCCTTTACTACAACAACCCTCCGGGCAAGGGCAACATAGGCGCTAGTTACCTGAACGTGCCCGCAAGTCTGGTGGCCATTTTGGAGCGTCTCCGTCGCGAGGGTTACCAAACTTCGGAAGGGATTCCTAGCGAATCCGAGTTGCTGGCGTTGCTCGAGACGGCAGGCCGAAACGTCGAGCAATGGGCGCCGGGGGAGCTGGAGGCCGTCGTCAATCGCGGCCACGCCGTCCTCATTCCCATCAAGCAATACCGTGAGTGGCTGGCGGCGACGCCGACCCTGTTTCGCGAAACGCTGCTTCGGCACTGGGGTCCGCCCGAGCGCTCGTGCTTGATGACGATCCGTTCGCGCGACGGCGCGCCGTTCTGTGTGTTTCCCGGCTTGCGGTTCGGCAACGTTTTCCTGGGTCCGCAGCCACTGCGTTCCTCGCCGGAGCTTGCCGGCAAGACGCAGCACGATACGACGCTGCCGCCGCCGCACTGCTACGTGGCCGCCTACCTCTGGCTGCGCCATGTTTTTCGCGCCGATGCGATCGTGCATTTGGGCAGACACGGGACGCTGGAGTTCCTGCCGGGCAAGAACGTGGGACTGGCGGGCTGGGATGCCGCCGAAGTGCTGCTCGGCGACGTGCCTGCGCCGTACTTCTACATCATCGACGGCGGTGGTGAGTCTGCCACTGCGCGACGCCGCGGCCATGCCACGCTCGTCGGCCACCTGACGCCGCTCATCACGGCCGCGGGCGTGCAGGATGAGTTCCGCCCGTTGCGTGAGCTGCTGGCCGAACTCGACAGGGTGGCGGAGGGCGCGCCGGCGTTGCTCGCCGAGTACGAGCAGCGTGCGCGGGAGGAAATTCGCAAACTGGGTCTTGACGAGCAGCTCGGGCTGGACCTCGCCGGAGACGGGTGGGCGGAGTCGCTTGAGCGGGTCCGCCGGTTTCTGGACGAAATCGAAGTCAATCCCATCCCTATGGGGCTGCACGTGCTGGGGCGTTCGCCCTCGGAGGCGACCCAAATCGAAGCACTCGCTCATTTTCTGCGCTCCGGCTTCAGTCGCGAGGAGCTCTCGGTGCTGCGCGATGCGCCCGATCGTTGGGCGCGCTCGCTCTGGGAAGGCGCCCGACCTGCGCTGGACGCGGCCTGGAACGGGCCGCTTCGCGAGAAAGTGGCCACTCAACTGGGCGCGGGCGCGCGCTGGCTGGCGGATTTGCAAGCTTCCGCGGCTCTGGAACTCGATAACTTCATCCGCGTCCTTGACGGTCGATACCAGCCGAGCGGCCCTTCGGGGGACCCGCTGCGAGCGCCGGCAGTCCTGCCCGGCGGCCGCAACCTGCACGACCTGGATCCCTCATGGATCCCGACGCCGGCTGCCTGCGAGGTGGGCCGTCGGCTGGCGGACCAGCTTCTCGAAGAGCATCGGCGCCGAACGGGAAGCTACCCCGATAAGGTCAGCGTCGTGCTTTGGTACGGCGAGACCGTTCGCCATCAGGGCGCACTCGAGTGTCAGGCGCTTTATCTCATGGGCGTCGAGCCGCGCTGGAACTCCCGCGGCGTGGTCGACGATCTGCGGCTCATTCCCGATGAGGAGTTGAAGCGGCCGCGGGTGGACGTCGTCATCACCGTGTCGGGAATCTACCGCGACGGTTTTCCCGACAAGATGCTGCTGCTCGATCGCGCCGCGCGCATGGTGCAGCAAGCCGGTGAGAACGCGCTCAGGCGCAACACGCTCCGGGTTACCGAGGCTCTGCGCCGCCGGGGTTTGGACGCCGCAACGGCCGAGCGCGTGGCTGCCGCCCGCGTCTTCGGTCCCAAACCGGGCGACTACGGCGCGGGCATTGCCGGCCTCGTCAAACAGAGCCGCGATGCGGGCAACCCTGATCTGCTCGCCGACGCCTACCTGGCTCACAACAACTTCGCCTATGGTGAGCGGTTGTGGGGGGCCTCCGTCTTCGGCGCGCTCGCCGGGCACTTGGAGGGCAACCAGATCGTTCTTCATTCGCGCACGACGAACCTCTACGGCGTGACCGACAATGACGATTTCTATGATTTCGCCGGCGGTCTGAGCCTCGCGACCAGAATCGTGAACGGCGGTCGTGCACCCGAGCTCTATGTCGCTAACCTCCGCAAGCGAGGCGGCGAGAGGTTGGAGCCGTTCCGCACCTTCCTGACGACGGAGCTGCACGCCCGGCTCTGGAATCCGAAATGGATGCGCTAGATGCAGGCTTCCGGTTACAGCGGCGCCCGTGAGATAGCCGATCACTTGGAAAATCTTTACGGCTGGCAGGCGACTACGCCCGAAAACGCGAGCGGAACTTATTGGGAAAAGAGCTATCAGGTCTATGTCGAAGATAAACTTGGTCTAGGGCTCCAAGAGTTCTTTGAAAAACACAATCCGCACGCGCGGCAGTATATGCTGGCCCGCTTGCTCGAGGTGGACCGGCAAGGAAGTTACAAGTTCTCGTCTGAGCAAAAGGCGCGGCTAGTCGCTGAATATGTGCGTTCGGTGGTCCGCTTTGGCATCGGGTGCTCGGCCAACACATGCGGCAACCGGGCGCTGCTGGCGTCGGTCTTGGCTGACGCCCGGGCCGCCGGGTCGTTCAGCGCCGTCGAACTCCTGCAGTTCCGGCGCCGCCTCCGGGAGAGCCTGGAGGGGTCGCGGCCGGGCGACGCTCGCGCCGCAGGCGGCAGGGGCAGCGGCGGGAGCCCCAAGTCCGTGGCGTGGCGCCACTGGCCGCTCCCTGTTCTTGAGGTTCCCATGCCGGATCTGACTCGCAGCCGCCTGCTGTTTCCGGCCGGCCTAGCGGCTTTCTTTCTATACCTTGCTGCGAGCGGCGGCCTTGGCGCCCTGGAGGCGCTCTGGCTGAGACGGCGTAAGCCGGCGATCGAAGTTCTCGAGTTATAAAATCCGCCTGTCGGCTATTTGGCGCAGGCAGGGTTCTTCGCTGACCCGCGTCGGCGCGTCGGAGGCAGATACCAAGACGGCGCCCCCAGAGAGAGGCGGCCACGAGTGCCCGTTCGGTTGTCTCCTCGGCTCAGGCGTTCAGGAGCCACCATTGCGCCCCCACAGCCGACCGGCGGAAGGCTCCCCGTTTCTAAGCGAGTACCTACGAGCGGTGGGGAAACAAGGGCCGCGCCACGTGCGGCCGCAGAAGGGTAACGGCTCTATGCGAATTGACGGGTATTGAGGCTGGTCGTATAATAGGAGCCGGCAAGGGTCAGACGAAGGGGGACTTCCATGCGAGGGTTCAAGATCGTCGTCTTCCTCTGCCTCGTGTGTCTGGCTACGGCGGCCCTGGGCCAGGAGGTGCGGGCCACGATAACAGGTCTGATCACCGACCCCAGCGGTGCGCCTGTGGCCGGCGCCACGGTCACGGTAACCAACGTCGCCCAGAACGTCTCCTTCACGGTCGCCAGCAATGAGAGCGGCAATTATGTGACTCCCTTCCTGGCGCCCGGGACTTACCGGCTTACGGTCGAGCAGCCCGGCTTCAAGCGTTTCGTGCGCGAGAACATCGTCCTGCAAGCACAGGACAAGCTCCGGTTGGACGTTACGCTCGAGATCGGGCAGCTCACCGAAAGCATAACCGTGCGGGAATCGGTTTCGCTGCTTCAGACCGAAACGGCCACTCGATCGCAAGTGATCGCCAACGAACTCATCAGCATGGTCCCAACGCAGGGGCGCAACCCGTTCCAGCTCGCCTGGGCGGCGGCCGGCGTCATCAAGGCCGGCGACTGGCGCTATCTGCGCTCCTTCGACATCCTCGGCACCTCCGGCGTGTCCATCAACGGCGGCAAGAACAGGGAGAACGAGGTGCTGCTCGACGGCATCAGCAACGTCCGTGCGGACCGTACGGTGATCCATGTGCCCACGATGGAGTCCGTGCAGGAGTTCCGCGTACTCACGAACACCTATGACGCGCAGTACGGACGCACGGGCGGAGGCATCATCACGATCGTCACCAAGTCCGGAACCAACGAGTTCCACGGGACGCTTTTCGAGCACTTCCAGAACGACAAACTCAATGCCAACACCAGCGAGTTGAATCGCGCCGGGCAACCGCGCGCACCCTTCCACATCAACCAGTTCGGTTTCCAGCTTGCCGGGCCGGTCTACGTGCCCAAGCTTTATGACGGCCGCAATCGCCTCTTTTGGATGCTCAACTACGAAGGGATGCGGCAGCGCACGGGCGACCCCGGCACGCGCACCTTCCCCTTGATGGAGTGGCGCACGGGCGACTTCTCGAACCTCTACAACGCGCAGGGCCAGCCTGTGATCATTTACGATCCGCTGACCACCACGCGCGACGGAGTTCGGCAACCGTTTGCAGGTAACCGCCTGCCGGCGAGTCGCCTCCACCCGATCGCGCTCGAGGTCTTCAAGTACTACCCACCGCCCAACCGCGAGGGTGAGGGCCCGGCGCGTGTCAACAACTACATCTACCGCTCGCGCTGGAACTGCGGCTTCGACCAGTGGACGGGCCGCGTGGACTTTGTGCTGAATTCCAAGAATACGTTCTACTTCCGCTACGGCCAGAACCCGTTCGAGGAGTTCCGCGCGCTGGTGTGGCCCACGCCTAATCCTGCCGAGCCCACGGGTAATGCGCCGCTCAAGCGCAACGGGCGGAGCTGGGTCTTCGACTGGACGTCCACGATCAACCCGCGTATGACCTTCAACCTCCGCGCGGGACTGAACCGCTGGGAGGAGACCACCGGCAACACGTTCGGCGCAGGCTTCGACCCGCGGCGCCTGGGCTTTGATCCTGCGCTGGTGGCACAGTTCACGCGGTTGCAGTTCCCGCGGTTCGATCTCGGCATCTACCAGGCGGCCGGCGCGGATCGGCTGCTCAACACCTCGACCAACGATACTTACAGCCTGCAGCCTAACGCCGGGCTGGTGGTCGGCCGGCACTACACCAAATTCGGCTTCGAGGCCCGACAATATAAAGACAACGTCGCCAACCCTGGCATGGCCAGCGGTCGTTACAGCTTCGGGCGAAACTGGACGCAGGCCCACGCGCTCCGAGCCGATCCGGTCTCGGGCAACGAAATCGCCACCTTCCTGCTTGGTTATCCGACCAGTGCGTACGTGGACCGCAATATCGACCCGACCTTCCTGCACCGCTACTACGCGGTATTCTTCAATGACGACTGGAAAGTCACGCCGCGACTGACGCTCAACCTGGGCCTGCGCTGGGATTACGAGACGCCCAACTACGAGCGTTTCAACCGCATCGTGCGAGGCTTCGATTGGAACGCGCCCAGCCCGATCGCCGACAAGGTGAAGGGCCTGACGTTGAAGGGCGCCGTGTTGTTCGCAGGCGTGGCGGGCCAGCCGCGGTACGTCTTCGAGCCGGACCGTAACAACTTCCAGCCCCGGCTGGGTGTCGCCTTCCGCGTCAGCGACAAGTGGGTGCTGCGTGGCGGCTACGGTCTCTACTACCTGGGCCAGAACGAAAACGGCTCGACCCAGGGCTTCAGCCGCCAGACCGCGGCCGTGGTGAGCACCGACGGCGGCTTGACGCCCGCGGTCACGCTGACCAACGCGTTCGCCAACCTGCCCGGCGGCCGCCTGCTCGATCCCATCGGCTCCAGCCAGGGGGCTGCCAGCTTCCTGGGCGAGAGCGTGCCCGGCCAATACTTCGACCGGCCGCTACCCTTCTCGCATCAGTACTCTTTCGATATCCAGCGCGAGTTGCCCGGCAACGCACTGGTCGAGGTCGGCTACGTGGGCAACGCCCAGCGCAAGCTCCCGGTGGGGGTGGGGCTGAACTACATTCCGGCCTCCGAGCTGGGTCGCCGCAGGCCGGACGGCGCTATCGACACCGCTTACTACACCGAGCGCGTGCCCAACCCCATGGCCGGCCTCATCCCGGCCAACCCCACACTCAACGCGCCGACGATTCCGCGGCAGAACCTCATGGTAGCGTTCCCGCAGTACGCCAGCGTCAGCCTCAGCAACGTGCCCATCGGCAAGATGCGCTACCACGGTTTCCAATCCAAGGTCACCAAGCGCTTCTCGCACGGGCTGAGCTTCCTGGCCAGCTACGGCATCATGAAGAACCTGGAGCAGGTATCGCTGCTGAACGCGCAGGATTTCGTGCTGGCCCGGCCGGAGGATACTCGTCTGGAGAAGCGCTCGGCCGGAACCGTCGACATCCCGCAGAAGTTCGCCATCGTGGGCATCTACGAACTGCCCTTCGGGCGGAACCGGCGCTTCGGCGCCCAGTGGCCGCGGGCCCTGGACCACGCGCTCGGGGGCTGGCGGCTGAACTGGGACATTACCTACCAGAGCGGCTGGGTCGTGGCCTACCCCAACGCCAAACAGGTGCGTCCGGGCAGCGCCAAACTGAAGAACCCCACGCCGGGCCGGTGGTTCAATACTTCGCTCTGGGACGATCCGGTGACCGGCCGCCGCGTTTCGCCGCAGGAGCCCTACACGCTGCGCGACTTCCCGACGCTTTTCGGGGATGTGCGTGTACCCGGCTACAAGAACTGGGATGCGTCACTGACCAAGCTGTTCCGGCTGAAGGAGCAGACCCAGCTCGAGTTCCGATTCGAGATGATCAACGCCTTCAACCACCCGTGGTTCTCCAGCATCGCCTCGGTGAATGTGACCGATCCCCGCTTCGGTCAACTGGATCCGACGCAGCGCAACCTGCCGCGCAACATCAAACTCGTGCTGATGCTGAAATGGTGAGCGACCGCGGGAGCGGCCGGACCGCGCCGCTCACCAACTGATCTTGCCTAACACGACCGGGCGCCGCGCTCCGGTCGCGGCGGGGAGGTTCGCCGGACGGCGCTTCCACGTCTCGTAGGCTAGAACTGCAAAGGCAATAGCTTCCTTGGCATCCGGGTCCACCCCGAAATCACCGGTCTGCGCCACGCGGACGCCGGGCAGAAAAGCCGTCAATTGGGCCATCATCCGCGGGTTGTGCACGCCGCCGCCGGAGGCGATCAGCTCGTGAACCGGCATGCGGGGACGCACGAATCGCTCGATGCCTACGGCGACGGCGGCCGCCGTGAAAGCCGTTGCGGTGGCGATGAGATCCGGCAGGGGCAGGCCCGTTTCAAGCAGCCTCCCCACGAATTCGCGACCGTACTGCTCGCGCCCTGCACTCTTGGGCGGCGGCTGCCGCAAGTAGGGATCATCCAGCAGACGATCGAGCAGCTCGCGGTTCAGCCGACCCCGCGCGGCCAGACGCCCGTCGCGGTCAAACTTCCAACGCCCTTTGGTGTGGTGTTGCGCCAGCGCGTCGACCACCATGTTACCCGGGCCTGTGTCGAAGGCGATGACGTCCTGTGGTCGCGCGGCGGGCGGAATGGCCGTGATGTTGGCGATGCCGCCGATGTTGAGCAATACGCGACCGCGTCGACGATGGCGGAAGAGCAGGTAATCCACGTAGGGCACCAAGGGCGCCCCGCGTCCTCCCGCCGCGATGTCTCGCGGCCGGAAATCCGCCACGACGGGAATGCCGGTGCGCTCGGCCAGGACCGCAGCCTCGCCGATCTGAAGCGTACTCGCAATGCGGCGCCCGAGGAAGGGAACCGGTGCGCCCTCGTGGAAGATCGTTTGACCGTGCGAACCTATGAGCTCGATGGAGTCCACAGGGATCCGTGCGCGCCGCGTCGTCTCGATGAGCGCCTGCGCGTAAAGCTCGCCGAGGAGGAAGTTCAGCCGCGAGATGATGGCTGTGTGAGTGGGCGCATTCGAGACGCTGAGGATGGTCTGCCGGACTTTCTCGGGGTAAGGCACGGTGCGGAACGCCAGCGTGCGCACCCGCTTCGACCAGCCCCGCCCTGAGATCTCCACAATGGCCACGTCGATGCCATCGAGCGATGTGCCGCTCATCAAACCGGCCACGCGCATGGGGCTTGTCCTCTCGCTGTGCCGCCTCAAAACTGGCGCTTCAGTTCTTCCTGCAACTCGGCCAGAATTCGCAGCGCCTCGATTGGCCGCAGCTCGTCGAGATTGAGCCCGCGGATGCGCTCGGCGATCTGATGGCTGACGGGTTCGAACAGGCGGATCTGCACAGGCATGGATGCGGGCACCGGGCGCGGCGAGAGCTCCTCGGTGACCTCGTGCTCGGTGCGTTCGTGCAGCGCCAGCACCTCGCGCGCCCGCTCGATGACCGGCGCGGGCAAGCCCGCCAGGCGCGCCACTTCGATTCCGTAGCTGCGATCGGCGGCCCCAGGCTCCACCTTGCGCAAGAAGACGATCTGGTCCCCGGACTCCTTCACCGAGACCCTCAGGTTTCGCACGCCCGCCAGGAGCTCGGCCAGCTCGGTCAACTCATGGTAATGCGTTGCAAAGAGCGTCTTGGCCCGCAGACGATCGTGGATGTACTCAACCACCGCCCAGGCCAGCGCCAGCCCGTCGAAGGTCGCGGTGCCCCTGCCCACCTCGTCCAGCACGATCAAGCTCTGGGCGGTCGCCGTATTCAGAATCTCGGCCGTCTCGGTCATCTCGACCATGAACGTGGAGCGTCCGCGAGCCAGATTGTCGGAGGCGCCGATCCGCGTAAACACGCGATCGATGAGCGGTAGTTCGGCTTCGTCGGCGGGAACGAACGAGCCCATCTGCGCCAGGATGGCGATGAGAGCCGCCTGGCGCAGGTAGGTGGACTTGCCTCCCATGTTCGGCCCGGTGATCACGGCGATGAACTCGCCCTCGGGATCCAGGTAAACGTCGTTGGGAATGAAGCGCGAACCCTCCCGTTCGCACAGCTTCTCGACGACCGGGTGTCGGCCGGCGAGGACGCGCATGCGGCCCGAAGCGGAAAAGCGCGGACGGCGATAGCGGTTTTCGACGGCGGTTTGGGCCAGCGCCGCCGTAACGTCCAGCTCCGCGATCGCCGCGGCCGTCGTACGGATGCGCGCGGCCTGCGACGCGGCGAAGGAGCGCAGCTCGTTGAAAATCTCCTTTTCGAGCTCGAGAATCTTCTCTTCCGCCGCCAGGATCTTCGCTTCGAGCTCCTTGAGCTCGGGCGTGGTGAACCGCTCGGCGCCAACGAGGGTCTGTTTGCGCTCGTAATCCGGTGGAACCAGGTGAAGGTTGGCCTTGGAGACCTCCAAGTAGTAGCCGAAGACGTTGTTGAAACGTACTTTGAGCGAGGCGATGCCCGTGCGTGCGCGCTCGCGCTGCTCGATCTCGGCCAAGTAGCGGCGGGTGTTGCGGCTGAGGTCGCGCAGGGCGTCCAGTTCGGCGTGGTAGCCGTCGCGGATCGCGCCGCCGTCGGCGAGATTGGCCGGCGGCTCAGGATGGATCGCGGCGAGGATGCGATCGCGCACGTCGGCCAGCTCGTCCATCCGCTCAGCCACCTCGCGCAGTCTAGCCGAGCGGGGTTCGCCCAACAGCTGCTTGAGCCGAGGGATTCGCTCGAGCGAACGCCCCAGGGCCAGCATCTCTCGCGGACCGGCCGTGCCTACCGTGAGCCGGGCCAAAAGCCGCTCGAGGTCGGCCATGCTCGCCAGCTCGCCCCGTAGCTCTCCGCGTTCGACCGTCTTGCGGGCGAGCTCCTCCACCGCGTCCAGCCGAGCCTCGATCTCGCCCAAATCCAGCGAGGGACGGAGCAGGCGCGCCCGCAGAAGACGCGCGCCCATGGCCGTTTGCGTCGAGTCGATGACGCCCAGCAGGCTGGCATCCCGCAAGCCTCCCATTTCGGGCGGGAACAAAGGCTCGAGCAGCTCCAGATTGCGCACCGTGACCGCATCCAGGCGCATCGAGGTCGCGCGGTCGAAGTAGCGCGGGACTTCCAGATGCTCGAGCGCCGCGCGTTGCGTTTCGCGCAGGTATTCCAGGATGGCGCCCGCGGCCCCGACGGCCAGACGTCGCCCGCCCAACCCGGCGCCGTCCAGGCTCAACAGGCGAAAGTGTTCTCGGAGGATGCGTTCGCCGTGATCGGGATCGAAGGTCCAGGGCTCGCGTTCCGTGCGTGCGGCAACGGCTAAGGCACCCGTGAACGGCCAGTCCGTGGCTGCCGGCAGCAGGACCTCGCGCGCGCCGAGTGTCTCCAGCACCTCCCGCAATTCTTCCATTCCTGTTTCGGTTGCGCGGAACTCCCCGGTCGAGACGTCCACCCAAGCCAATCCGACGCGGTCTCGCTCCCGCAGCACGGCTGCCAGATAGTTGTTCTCCCCGCTGCGCAGCAAAGCGGTTTCGGTGGCCGTGCCCGGGGTCACGATGCGCGTGATCTCGCGGCGCACCAGCTTGCGAGCCTTGCGCGGGTCCTCCATCTGATCGCAAAGGGCAACACGATAACCCCGCGCCACCAGACGGGCGATGTAGTTTTCGGCGGCGTGGTATGGCACGCCGCACATGGGAATCGGTTGACCGCTTTCCTTGTTCCGCGAGGTCAGCGTGATCTCGAGTTCGCGCGCGGCGACGACGGCGTCTTCGTAGAAAAGCTCGTAGAAATCGCCGAGCCGGAACATGAGCAGCGCGCCGGGGACTTGCCGCTTGATGGCGTGATACTGGCGCATCAGCGGCGTCGCAGCGTCCGTGCCCATTGCCGACTTTGCCGTATGCGTGTGGGATCCACGCCGGCCTCAGGCGTAGATGCCGCGCAGCTTGATGGCGAAGGCTACGCGGTCCAGCGCCAGCATGTAGGCGGCGATGCGGTTATCCACTCCGTGTCTGGCCGCGTACGCAGTCACGTCGCGGAAGCTGTTGACCATGATCTCTTCCAACCGGGTGTTGATCAGCTCTTCATTCCAGAAGTAGCCCTGCCGATCCTGCACCCATTCGAAGTACGAGACCGTGACGCCGCCCGCGTTGGCAAGAATGTCGGGGATCACGAAAACGCCTTTTTCGGCCAAGATGCGGTCGGCCACGGGCGTCGTGGGTCCGTTGGCGCCTTCGCAGATGATCTTCGCCCGAATGCGTCCGGCGTTCTGCGAGGTGATGACGTTCTCCTTGGCGGCGGGCAGCAGGATGTCGCAATCAAGGTACATGGCTTCGTCGCGGTTCATGTTCTCGCCGCCCGGAAAATCCAGGATGGACCCGGTATGTTTGCGATGTCGGAGCAGGGCAGGGATGTCGAGACCTTTGTCGTTGTAGACGGCGCCGTCGATCTCGATCACGGCGATGATCTTGTATCCGGCCTGACTCATGAGCTTCGCAGCCATGCCGCCTACGTTTCCGAAGCCCTGGACCACCACGCGGGTCGAAGCAGGCTCGAGGCCGAAGCGCTTGAGGGCCTCGTTGCAGACGATCATGCACCCGCGGCCGGTGGCTTCCGTACGGCCGCGCGATCCCCCAAGATCGAGCGGCTTTCCCGTCACCACCGCCGTCGTGGTCTGGCGCACGTGCATGGAGTAGGTGTCCATGATCCAGGCCATGACCTGCTCGTTGGTGTTCATGTCCGGCGCGGGGACGTCGATTTCGGGCCCGAGGATAGGCAGCAGCTCCGCCGTGTATCGCCGCGTGATCCGCTCCAGTTCGGCTTCGGAAAGAACGGACGGATCGCAGATCACGCCGCCCTTGGCGCCTCCGAAGGGTATGTTGACCACGGCGCACTTCCAGGTCATCCAGGCAGCCAGCGCGCGGATCTCGTCCAGCGTGACGTCCGGCGCGTAGCGGATGCCGCCCTTGGCGGGCCCGCGCGCGATCGAGTGCTGTACGCGGTAGCCGGTGAACACCTCCAACCGGCCGTCGTCCAGTTGCACGGGAATGTAAACGGTGATCTCCTTGGAGGGCGTCCTTAGCACTTTCGCCAGGCCGTTGTCCAGCCCCAGGCGCTGCGCCGCTTCGTCAAAACGGACCTCCGCGGCCAGCCAGGGATTCAGTTCCTGCTCCAGCGGGATCTGGGTCGCCGCCGCCATCCTTTCACCTCCCGAATCATTATCCCACTACGGTTCCTCTCGCCCTGCGCACACGGCGGCCCAGCTCCTCGATCCGACGTAGCATTTCACGGCGGGCTTCGGCGTAGCCGGCGGGATCCGGCTTTCCCTGACGCAGGTAATCCAGCACGATAGCTTCGGCCGCCGCGTACTCGGCGGCGACGTCAGGGATCTCGTCGGCGATCTCGGTCGGGACGTTGATCACCCCGTTTCCGTCAGCGTGCAGCCAGTCGCCCGGCTGAACGACAAGCCCGCCCACGCGCACCGGCTCGTGCAGCGAGACGAAGTGCGTGTAGCCGTGGGCGCAAACGACCCCGGCGGCGAAAGCCGGGAATTCGAGGCGGCGGACCTGTTCGATATCGCGCGCAGCGCCGCTGGTGACGATCCCTTGCGCCCCGAAGGCCTTGTAGCTGCTGCACATTACTTCTCCGAACGTCGCCGCCACCGGGGGATCGTCCAGATCCTGCACGACCACGATCGGCGGGCCGGGAAGCTCCTGGAAGCGCCCAATGTGCTTTTCCAGGCCGCGATATACGTCTCCGGAAGCCCTGCCGAACGCGCAGTGCATGCGGGCGGTCGAGGCGCAGCCCACGATCGGCGGCAGTTCGGGGAACAGCGCGCGGATGCGCGCGTCCATGTAGCCCGTGTGCCGCGGTCTGAGATCGAATAGTTCGATGGCATTGGCGACGGTCGGAGTGTCGAACGAGCGCAGTCGCTCGATTGTCGTGCGGGAAAGTTCGCGCATTGGCATAAGAGCTTTATAACGCAACCGCCGCGGTATTAACGCAGCGGCCCCAGGCGCTCGAGCGGCCAGTAAACGAAAACGGCCTTGCCGTAAATGTTGCCGCGCGGCACTAGGCCCCAGTTCCGGCTGTCGTTGGAGGAGTTGCGGTGGTCGCCGAGCACGAAATACGTATCCGGCTGCACGCGCACGGGCGGCATGTCGCGAGCGTCGCGGAACTGCCGGGGCACGTATTCCTCCTCGAGCGGCTTGCCGTTGATCAGCACCACGCCCCGTTCGATGGACACCACCTCGCCTGGCAGGCCGATCACGCGCTTGATGTAGGACCTCTCGGGATCCCCGGGAAAACGAAAGACCACCAGATCGCCGCGCCGGATCGGACTCAGCCCCAGCCGGTAGATGAACTTGTTCACGAAGATCCGCTCCTGGTCACCGAGCACCGGCATCATGCTGGTGCCCTCGACCTTTACCGGTTGGTACACGAAAAGGATGAAGATGGCGGCGATGACGATCGAAACCAGGAGATCGCGCAGCCAAGCCAGCAAGATCGCGACCGTGCGGCTTCTCATGACGACCGGGGAAACCCCGCTGTGTCCCTTCGTTCCCTCCCAGCGTAAATCCGATTATAGTGCGCCGTGCCCCGACCGGGCACGCGGCCCCTTTACAACAGGCGCGGCGTCGTCGCCGTCGCGAGCCTGCGTCGTAGGCGTTCGCAACGGCGCTCGAGCCCCGGGACCGGATCGATCTCCAATGCTCTCAGCGTGTAACCGAGCGCCCGCGCGTAATCGCGCTCGACGTGCTCCCAGTGCTTGGCCAATTCGGTGAGAGCGGCAACCTGATAGCGGTTACGGCAGCCCGCCAGTTCTTCGAACAGTGCAACGGCGGCGGTCGCGTTCCCCCGGCGCTTTTCCAGGCATGCCATCTCCCAGAGCGACCGGAAGAGCAGCTCGTCCGGCAGACCTCGCTCGATGGCCCGGCGCAGCAGACCGAGGGCCTGGTCGACGTCGCCCGTCTTCAGCATCCAGCGCGCCAAACCCAGAAAGTCCGTCCCGTGGGTGAATGCAACCTGCTCGGGAGAGCGGTAAGCGAAGGGGACGATGCCTGTCAGACAAGCCAGGCTCAGGATGTCCAGGGCGTTGTGGCGGAAGATGGGCACGATGCGGAAGGCCTCGCGCGTCCGCAGGTACTCGAAGTAAACGTAAGGAATCATTTCGCCCGGCAGGTCCCCTTCGCGTTCGAAACCCAGAATCTGCGACTCCAGATCCACGAGCCGGCAGCTTTCCAGCCGCAGCTTCCAAAGGCGGCGGGCGCCGTAGAGCAGGTCCAGGTGACGGATGCCATCGAAGGGGGGAGTGGCGCGGAGGAGCCTGTAGCGAGTTTCGAGCAACGGTTGATCGTAGACCTTTCCGTTGTAGGTGACCAGCACCTCGAACTGGCGCAGGTGCTCGCCGAGCGCCCACAGCAGGCTGGGCTCCTCGTTATAGTCGCGCATAAAGAACTGGCGGATGCGGAACCCCTCGGGTGTGATCCGTCCCACCCCCACCAGAAACGCGTATGTACCCGTGCCGCCTGCAAGGCCCGTAGTCTCGCTATCCAGGAAGGCCCAACGTTCGGGTGGGGAGTAGGGAATCTCGCCCTCGGAGAGGCGATCGAGCAGATCCGGAGGCAAGTCGGTGAGGGCGCCCACGTCCATGGAACCGTGACGGCGATGACGTTCCCAGAGCCGCTCGGTTTCGAAGTGTTGCCCGCGCGGCGTCTGGATAACGTGGCCCGAGATCCAACGCTCGATGAAGTAGCGGGCGGGGCGTGCGGCTTCGGCACGCTGGGCAGCGGTCGCAGGCGAAGCATACTTGCGGTTGATGCGCTCGATCTTGCGCCTGAGAAGGGCGAGGAGGTCCTGGGTCTGTTCACCCATGCTTCGCCTTTTATTTGCCTTTAATATACATCCGCCCCTTCGGCCTGCTCAACGGCTTGTCCCAGCCGCTCCCATTCTGCCAGGGCCTCCTCTAGACGTGACTTCTGGGCTTGCCAGCGCCGGTTGAGCTCTCGCGCTCGCTCGGCGCTGACAAAAACCGAAAGTGCCTGCTCGGTCTCGGCGATTTCAGCCTCCAGCCGCGCGATCTCCTCTTCCAATTCTTCGAAGCGCTCCCGCATTTGGCGTAGACGGATGGGATTGATACGCTTGGGTCGGACCGTCTCCGGGATCTCCTCGCGCGATGCCTGCTCCCCGGCGGCGCCTGCGCCGGTTGCCCTTTCTGCGCCCCGTTCGGCCGCAGGCTCCTGGGACTGCTGCTTGTGCCAGAGGTACGCCTCGTAGTTGCCCGGGTAGGTTTCGATGCGGCCGCCGCCCACCTCGAAGATGCGCGTCGCCAATCGGTCAATGAAGTAGCGGTCGTGGGAGACGAAGACCAGCGTGCCCTCGTATTGCTGAAGAGCCTCGAGCAGCACGTCCTTGGCGCGCAGATCGAGGTGGTTGGTGGGCTCGTCCAGCAGGAGGAAGTTGGACGGCCGCAGCAGCAGGCGGGCTAGGGCGTAGCGGTTGCGCTCGCCGCCCGAGAGCACGCCGATGGGCTTGAACACGTCGTCCTCGGAAAAGAGGAAGCAGCCCAGCAGAGTGCGTAGCTCGGTCTGCGTGCTACGGGGCGCCAGGGCGCTGAGATCGTCGAGCAGCCGCACTTGCGGATCCAGCTCCCTGTACTGGTCCTGCGCGAAATAGTCCGGCTCTACGTTGTGCCCGAGCCGAAGCTCGCCCTCGCTGGGCGGCTCCAAACCGGCCAGCATCCGAATCAGCGTGGACTTACCGGCGCCGTTAGGGCCGATCAACGCGATGCGGTCGCCGCGTTCGATGGTGAAATCGACCCCGCGGAAGACCACGTGGTCGCCGTAGCGCTTGCCCAGATTGCGCGCTTCAGCCACGATGCGCCCGCTGGGACGAGGCTGCGGGAATCGCAAACGAATCGGAGGCTCTTCAGGGGGAATTTCGATGCGCTGGATGCGTTCCAGTTCCTTGATGCGACTTTGCACTTGACGCGCGCGGGAGGCCGTGTAGCGGAAGCGGTTGATGAAGGTCTCCAACTGCTTGATGCGCTCCTGCTGCTGCCGGGCGGCAGCTTCCAACTGCTCGATGCGTTCGCGCCGCGCCTCCAGGTAGCGGGAGTAGTTGCCGGCGTAGAAGTGCAACCGCCGGTTCCAGATCTCAACAATGCGGTTCACGGTCACGTCCAAGAAGTAGCGATCGTGGGAGACGAGTACGAAGGCGTGGGGGTAAGAGGACAGGTAGTCTTCCAGCCAGTTGCGGGCTTCGAGGTCGAGATGATTCGTGGGTTCGTCCAAAAGCAGCAGGTTCGGGCGCGCTAGAAGCAGCTTGGCCAGGGCAATGCGCGCCTGCCATCCGCCGGAGAACTCCTCGGTGCGGCGGTTCCAGTCTCTCCGGGCGAAGCCGAGACCGGAGAGCACTGTTCCCACCCGTGCTTCGAGGGCGTAGCCGTCGCGCTGGCGATATTCGGCCTCCAGACGAGCGAAGCGCTCAGCCGCCTCTCGGTATTCGTCGCCGGCCGGGTCGAGCTCCGCCATGCGTCGACTGAGGCTCTCCAGCTCGCGTCCCATCCGACGCACGTCCTCGAAAACGCTCAGGCATTCCTCGAAGACCGTCCGTCCGGCCAACACGAGTCCTTCCTGTGGAAGGTAACCGCGACTGATGCCCTTGGCGACGACCACAGCCCCCTCATCGGGCGGTTCCATTCCGGCCAGGATCTTGAGCAGAGTGGTCTTGCCAGAGCCGTTGGGACCTACGAGGCCGATTCGATCCTGCGGGTTCACCAGCCAGTCCACACCCTCGAAGAGCAGCTTGGAACCGTAACGCTTCGAGACCGCTTCCAGCCGGATCATGGGCGGCGCAGGATTCGCCCGGGCCGTGCTCCCGTGAGCTTCCCGTTCTCGACCACGGCCTGGCCGTTCACCAGCACCAGATCGAATCCCTCCGAGAATTGGTGCGGTTGACGGAAGGTGGCCCTATCCTGGACGCGATCGGGATCGAACAGCACGAGATCGGCGGCGAAACCCTCGCGCACCAGGCCGCGATCCCTCAGGCGGACGCAGCGTGCCGGCAGCGACGTCATCTTCCTTACCGCATCCTCGAGGCTGAGTACGCCCCGCCTGCGGACGTACTCGGCGAGCACGCGGGCGCGAGTGCCGTAGGAACGCGGATGAGGAACGCCGACGCCGAACTCGCGCACGCCGCCGTCGGAGGCCACCGCGGTGAAGGGATGTCGCAGGATCCGCACTACGTCCTCCTCGCTCATCGAGTGGTAAACCATCTGCGCGCCGCCCTTTTCGACTATCTCGAGAATGGTTTCGATCTGGCGGCGCAGGCCGCGCCCCTTGCGGGTTCGCGCGATCTCGTCGATGGTCTTGCCCTCGAGCGTGCGGTCGAATTCACAGGAGGCCACCATGGCGTAGGAGTAATCCTTGTGCCCGAGAGCCTTCAACCTGCGCTCCATCTCCCGAGCGATGCGGTTGCGAGTGGCCGGGTCGGCCAGCCGCTCCTTGACTTTTTCCTGGCCGTCCGCCAGAGCCCACTCCGGCAGCAGGATCGTGATGCCCGTGCTCGAACGATCGTAGGGGTACTGGTCGACGGTGACATCCACACCCTCGCGACGCGACTTTTCGATGAGAGCCAGGGTTCTGCTGCTCGCGCCCCAAAGCCGGCGGTTGTCAATCTTAAAGTGCGCGATCTGAACGGGCAGTGCCGCTTCCCGGCCCACGCGCACCGCTTCTTGGATAGCCTCGACGGCGCGGGCGCCCTCATCGCGGATGTGGCTGGCGTAGATCCCGCCATAGCGCGCTGCGACGCGGGCGAGCGCGATGATTTCATCCGTCGAGGCGTAGGCGCCGGGTATGTAAATGAGCCCGGTTGAGAGTCCTAGGGCACCGTCGCGCATGCCCTGCTCGACGAGCTCCTGCATGCGCGTCAACTCCTCTGGGGTCGGGGCCCGATTCGTTGCGCCCATCACCCGGCGTCTCACCGTGTTGTGACCGATGAAGGAGGCCACGTTCAGCCCGATGCCGATATTCTCCAGGCGAGCGAAAGCCTCCGCCAGATTGGGCCACGAACCGCCGCAATTTCCGGTGACCACGGTGGTGACGCCGTCCATCACGTAGTTGTCGGCCCCGGGCACTTTCTCGATGGCGCCTTCGATGTGCGTGTGGATGTCGATAAAACCTGGAGCCAGGATTCGTCCTGCGGCGTCCACGACGCGAGTGGCGGCGGCCGGGTCCAGGCGGCCCACGGCGGCGATGCGCCCATCGCGGATGGCGACGTCGGCGCGAAACCAGGGATTGCCCGTACCGTCTACGACGCGGGCATTCCGGATGATGAGATCGTACTGGGCCGGCGCTGGCGGCCACAGAGCCAGCAGCAAAAAGAGCCTTCGCATGGCGGGCGTCAGCAACGAGTTTAGCGCACCGATCCGACTCCCTTCCGGAAACCTCAAGCCGCCAGCAGCTGCGAGATGGCGCCTTTCAGAATTGCCTCCGCGCCGGGCGCCAGGTGCGATGCGCTGGGCTCATACCCGCCTTCCTCGATGGCCCGGTCGGGGCAGATGTAGCCGGGCGCGATGTCGCCGTAACCGGCGACCGCCACAAAGCGCGCGCCGCCGATCCCTCGGGCATACTCCTGAAATTCGAGCAACGGCTCGCCCGGCAGATGCAGAATGCGCACATTGCCCAGCGCCAGGCAGGTGACGTACAGAGGCTCCCGGCGTTGGGCGTACCCGTGGGCGCATGCGATCCGGTAGCGTAGCTCGCCGCCGGCCTCGGTGTCGATCGGCTTCTCCGGCGTGCGTGCGGGCAAGCGCACGGGCAGCGTCCGCGCGCCTAGTTCGCGCAGCGGCTGCCATCGGGTCGCGGCGCCCGCAGCCCTCATCGCCGCCGCCAGCCGCTCGGCCAGTCCCCGGCGCGCCGCCTCCGAGCCGTCATTGTATTTGCCCACGGTGACGTCGCCCGCACAGCCGGTGAAGTAGATTTGGAAAATGCCTTCCTCCTGTTCCACCCGCTCGCGCGCTTCGCCCACGAAATCCGCCGAGGCCCGTCCGTCGCAGCAGAAGGTCTGCGGGTGCGTGGCGTAAAAGTGCATCCGAAGCAAAGGCGCGCCCCGCCGGCCCAGGCTGACCGTGCGCAGCCAAGGGTCGATCCGACCCTCCGGCAACGAAGCCTGGTAGGGGTCCTTGCCCCCCGTGCTATAGCGCACTACCAACTTGCCCTGGTCCCAGACGCGCCGCGACGATGCCACGCGCTGGACGCGCACCTCGGCCGTGCCGATCTCGTCTACCGGCTGCCAGCGACCCACTGCCTCGCGCACCGCCGCACCCAGACGCTCGGCCAGCGCCCGGATGCCGTCCTCGCTGTACATCAGCGGCGGATCGGGGAGCTCCCGAAGGAGCCGGTACGCATCGCCTTCCACGTAGGGCGCTGCGTGTTGATGCACGGTATGGAGAATGACCTGATCACTCGGTACCCCTGCCGCCTTGGCAAGGGAATCCTGCAAGGCCCGAAACGCAGCCCCGCCCAGGCCGCACCAATCCATCGCACAAAGCACGACCCTGCGCCGACTCTGCTCGAGCACCACGCCCTTGGCCCACAGCGGGTCCAGCACGCTCCTGAGCGGCACGGTCCAGATCAACGGCTCGCCCTCCGCGGGCGTAACGTCGCAACGGAAGGTGGCCGCGCGCAGAGCGGAGGCCCCGGAAAGAGTGGCCGACAGCCACGGCGTCATCGCGAGCAGGCTGCGGCGCGAAAAGTGGCGGGCGCCTTCTTTCGCTGTTTCCCGGTTCATGGCCGCAGCGTAGCGCATTTGCACGGGGTGGCGGTGCGTCGTCACTGCGACGCCAGGCGGGCCGCTGTGTACTCTTCCAGGTAACGGCGGAATGCTTCCGCCAACGCAGCCCGGCAGCGGCCCTCGCGCCGGATGTTCAAGCCTTCGATCTCGCGCACCGGCAGCAGATCGCGCGTGCTGGAGGTGATGAAGACCTCGTCCGCCGCCGCGAGGTCCTCCAACCGGAGCGTCTTTTCCTCGACCACGATCCCCGGTACCCGGATCTCTTCGAGCAGCAGGGCGCGCGTGATGCCGGGCAGACAGCCGGAGCTCAACGGCGGCGTGTAGACGCGGTCTCCCATGGCAATGAAGATATTCGCCGAGGTGCACTCGCTGACCTCGTCCCGCTCGTTGAGCAGGATCACTTCGTCGTAGCCCCGTTCCTGCGCCTGCTCGAGCCACGTCAGGTTGAAGGCCCACGAAAGCATCTTCACGCCGGCCAGCGGGCAGGCGGCATGACGCGCCTGCGGCTGGATAGCGAGACGCACGCTCTCGCCCCAATCCGTCAGGTGGCTGGTGAGACCGATCAGATCGAATGGACGATCCACGGGTCCCTGCCAGGCACCCCCGAGATTGCGAACCACGGCCACGCGTAGCGTAGCCTCCTGCGCCCCATTGGCCTCGATGAGCCGTTGGAGCCGACTGCGGATGTATTCCGGATCGTCGGGGAAGGGGACCCGTAGGGCGGCCGCGTCCCGCCGCATCCGCTCGAAGTGTCTCTCGTATGCGAAGGGCACGCCCCGGTGCACCCGCAGCGTGCTGAAGACGCCCCAGCCCGCCAACAAACCGACCTGTCCGGGGCTGAGGATCCTGCTGGAAACCTCCCGGATCTCGTCGTTGTGCAGGACGTAGCGATGCATGGCACCCCATTTTATAAGGGCGGGGTGCGCCAGTTCGGAAACCACTGTGGCCTCGCCCTCCGGCATGCGTCGATCAGGTCGGGCACCCTCCGCCTGCGCGCGAGCAGTTTCTCCAGCACGGCCTCGAGCGCACCTTCTTCGCCGCGGATCCACTCGTGGGGCACCTGTTTGTAGGCGCGATCCAGCACCTCTTCGGGTAGGTGGACGATGCGGTCGAGCCAGGGCTGGAAACTCTCCCATCCCGTCACGGGTTCGTACACAGTCGGCCGGTAGTAAAGGCCGTGAAGGGGCGCGTCAGGGAAGTCCCAGTGTGGACCGTTCAGCACGAAGCCCTGGTCAATCATCAGCGCAAAGAAAGGACCGGCGCCCGCGCTATCACGTTGCCGAAAGAACACGGCCTGGCGGCCGTCGGCATTGCCCATCCACTTGTCGAAGGCAAGCACGCCGGCGAATTCCCGCAGGTTACTGACACGGCGCAACAAAACGTCCGGCAGGAAGTCGTAAACCGTGACGTGGTCGGGATGCCCAGGATAGCGCGAGCCCCAGTGCCAGCCGGGCGCAGGTCGGAGCCGCTGCCCGCCCCACTGGATGGCAGCCTCGGGATGGCGCTCGAGGAAGTCCTCCGTGATCGAGATGATTCGCATGGCGGGAACCGAGAGACCCAGGTACTCCATCACCACACCCGCGATGAGCTCGTTGACCAGCACGCGCCGATGCTGGGGATTGTTGCTGAACTTGACCACGTAGAAATGTCCGTCCTCGGCTTCGAGGAGGTGCGCCTGCGCTCCACCGCGCATCCTGCGGATCAAACGCCGGGCCTCGAGGGGCATGACGGATGCGGTAAGCTATTGATCACGTGTCCGAAGGCCGGGGTTTAGGCCCTCAACAGCTTGAAGGCACGGGCCGTTACCGACGCCGCCAAGGACGCACCAGGATTTGGTTAAGGAGACCGTCACGAATGAGCCAAGAGACACCAGCCGTCGTGTTTCCCCTTCGCTCCAAGGATGAGATCGCCTTGGAGCTGATGAAGTTCATTGCCGTGACCACCGGCTACGGCAAGACCGCGCCAGCGGCCGGCTATACGGGGAAACCGGCGCGTTCGGCGGAAGAATACGCCGACGCTCTGCTCGAGCTCTTCCAGCGCTGCCGGGCCTTGCTAGGCGACTGAGGAAGGCGGCCGCGCTGCCCGCCCCGAGCCGCGCTCACCGGCGTGACTTCTTCGCGGCTTTCTTGGCCGGAGCCTTCTTCGCGGCTTTTTTCGCCGCCTTCTTGACGGCCTTCTTGGCTGTCTTCTTGGCCGCCTTCTTGGCAACCTTCTTCACCGCTTTTTTGGCCGGAGCTTTCTTGGCCGCCTTCTTGGGAGCGGCTTTCACCGCCGGCTTCTTGGGCGGTTCCGGCGCGGCCGCTGCTTCCTCGGCCGCGGCCGGTTCAGACGGAGCCTCAGCAGGTGCGATGCTCTCAGGCGCTTCAGGTTCGGGCACGGTACTTTCCTCCTCGACAGGGATGGATTCTGGCTCGAACTCTTCCTCTTCCTCGTCGAACTCCTCTTCTTCGTCCTCGTCCGGACCCCATTCCTCAGGGTCCGTGTCGAACTCGATGCTCTCGTCCTCGTAATCCATGTCGTCCCGCTCGTCGTCCCCCAGAGCGAGCCGGAAGGAATCAAACATTTCAGGAGCCTCCTGTGTGCTCGGTCATCACATAGAATAACGCTTTTTTCGCCGAAAGCAAGAGTGAATCGGGGGGGTTCGACTTCACCATGGCCCGAGCCGCGGGCGTGTGGGGTTCAGGGACGCGCTGCCGCTCGGCCGGAAGCTGTGGGAACTCTCGCCACCGTGGTGCGCTTGACCGCCCGGGCGCCGGCCGTAGCCCGGCCGGTGGATTGTCTGCGTGCCGGCATGCGTGTGCGGGCCGCCGGTTCGGTCGTCGCGCCCTGGCCTACGGGCACCAGCAGGATATCGCCGGGCTGCAAGCCATCGACAAGGGCTCCGTTGACGGCAGCCAGGGAGCGCTCTGCTACGCGGTAGCGCCTCGCGATCGAGGTTAGCGTCTCGCCCTCCGCCACGCGATGTGCCCGCATGCCCAGGCGCCGCTCGGCCGGGATCCCTTCCAGCAGCGCCGCCAAGTGTTGGCCGGAACCCTTCGGCACCTTGAGCAGGTAGCCCGTCGGCGCCACATCCTTTAGCAGCGCGGGGTTCAGCTCGCGCAATTCGGCCACGGGGCGGTCCAGCAGGTCAGCGACAAGCCCGAGGCCGGCCGGAGCCGTCATTTCGATGGTGTCGTATTCGATCGGTGCGTCGGTTTCGATTCCCTCCAGGCCGTGCGCGGCGGGGTTCTTCGCCATGATGATCATGGCCAGGATGATGGGAACGTAGTGGCTGGTTTCGCGCGGCAGCACATTGCGCTTGTACAACTCCCAGAAGTCGGCGTACCCAGTGCGCTCGACGGCGCGCTGCACCGCCAGCGGTCCCGCGTTGTACGCTGCCAGAGCCAAGTACCAATCGCCGAACTGGTGATAAAGGTCCCGCAGGTGTCGGGCGGCCGCTCGCGTGGCTTTCTCCGGATCGCGGCGGTCGTCGGTGTAGGGTGTTTGTTCGAGTCCGTACTCCTGGCCGCGCGACTTGATGAACTGCCACATCCCCGTCGCCCGCCGCCGCGACACCGCTCGCGGGGAGAAGCCGGACTCGGCCTGGGCTACGTGGATCAGTTCCTGCGGCAGCCCTTCCTCGTCCAGGATTCGCTGGATCATCGAACGGTAACGGCCCGCGCGCTTGAGTCCGTAGATGAGGATCCGGCGTCCCTTCCCGCTGGAGAAATAACGGATGTAGGCAAGCACAGGGTCCGGCGCCTCCAGCGGCAACTGCGAGCAGGTCACCCGCAACTCCTCGTGGATCTGATTCTTGAAGGCCGGATCGATCGGGAAGGTCAAACGCGGAATCTCGTCGAGCGGCGCTTTCTCGGCCGCCTGGTCATCGCCTGGATCTGCGGCGCTGAGCAACTCGACGTCGTGGGAGTGAATGGCCTCAACCAGCTCCTCGATCTTGTTGCGAATGCGGCTTTCTGCCGCCGGGCTTGCACTCTCGCGCGGGGCCAACAGCACATCCAGGGCGCGATCGAATTCCCGGCGCGCCCGATCGGCGTCCCCTTGCTCGAGAGCGCGACGCCCCAACTGCATGTGCCAGTCCGCCTGCCTCAACAGAGTGCCCACCCACGGGGGCCCCGACAGCGAGGCGTCCACCACGGGCGGCCGCGGCGCCCGGGCCAACTCGGCATGCAGATCACGCTGCGGCAGCGTCGCAGTCTCGGGTGGGGCCAGCACCGGCATGGCCCTGGGGGCCGGAGGGACAAAGCTGTTCACGGGCTGGCCGATGCGTACCCCCGTGCAACCGCTCGCGAGCAGGAAGCAGGCCGCTGCCAGGCTCTTGAGTCGGGACCCGTGAACTAGCACTGTGGCACCGTTTCCAAAGCTCCTGAGTTCCCCGACAAAACTCCGACTCTAACCCAGTTCCGCCCCAAGCGTCAAGTCGCTTCCCGACGTTGGTGACTGAGGCCGAGGACCGAGAATGCGGGCTCGCAGCGATACGGCCGAGCTCCCGCGCACGGGTTTGCTACGGTCTACCCTCGGGATGGGTCTTCGGGCGTGCCGGTGCTGCGTGGGTCCGGACGTGCGTGGACTCTCGTGCGCTCTCCGCGTGCTCTGCGAGACTTGCCCGCGGCGGAGGACTTTGGTATTTTCTCAATTGCCTGCGCCCCAGGAGTTGGGCCAGGTGGGAAAGGGGGACGCCATGAGACTCAGCCGGATGGCCACGATCGCGTGGACGGTGTTGCTGGCTGTGCGGCCCGCTGCCGCGCAAACCACCTTCGCCACTATTACCGGGACCGTAACCGATCAAACGGGAGCGGCCGTGCCGGGAGCAAGCGTGGAAGCCGTCGAGCAGGCCACGGGGTATCGCTACACGGCGAGGGCCAACGAGGTGGGCAACTACACGCTGGCCCAGTTGCGCGAGGGAACCTATACGGTGCGCATCACCGCGCCGGGTTTCAAGGAGTTCGTAGCAACCGGGATGCAGGTTTCCGCGCTGGAAATCCGGCGGCTCGACGCCCGCCTGGAGGTAGGCGCAGTCGAGGCGCGGATCGAGGTGACAGCGGGCGCCGCACTCATTGAAACCGAAACCGCGCGCATCTGGGACTCCAAATCCGACCGCTATCTGGTCAGCCTCCCTTTGAACACGCGTTCGCTGTGGAGCTTCATTGGCCTATCGCCGGGCGTGGTGCAGGCCGGGGGCGGCTCGGCAACCCGTCGCTTCGCGGGCTCGCGGGCCAACCAGTCCGACTCCTCCATTGACGGCATCACGCACTCAAACCAGTACGACGGCACCCAGATTTCGCCGCTGGTCTCTGCGATCGAATCGTTCGCTGAAGTCCGCGTGGACATGGCCAACAACACGGCCGAGTACGGAGGCATCGGCCAGGTCACCATCATCTCCAAAAGCGGATCCAACGAATGGCGCGGGTCTCTCTTTGATTACTACGTGACGCCCTGGTTCCGCGCGCGCAATCCCTTCGCGGCGCAGCGAAGCACGGGAGTGCGCCACAACCCCGGCGGTTCCGTCGGCGGCCCGATCTACCTGCCGAAGCTTTACGACGGTCACAATCGCAGCTTCTTCTTCTACACCTTCGAAACCAGCCGCGGCTCGCAGACCCTATCGAACCTGAACGCCACCGTGCCTATCCCTTCCTGGCGTGCGGGCGATTTCAGTCGAGAGACCACGGGGATACGCGATCCTTTGGCCGGAAATGCACCCTTCCCCGGCAACCGCATCCCGTCCTCCCGCCTCAACCCGGTCTCGCTTAAAATCCAGGAGCGTTTCTATCCCCTGCCTAATCAACCTGACCCGGACACGTTCCGCGCTCTGAACCACCGCCTGCAACTACTGCGGCCTTTCGATCCGAATACCTACTGGACGCTCCGGCTTGATCACCGCTTCAGCGAAAAGCACTTTGTGTTCGGGCGTTACACGTGGAACCGCTCGCATTCCCGCGACTACGACAGCCCTCTGCCCGCTATCGGGCGCAGGTGGCAGACCCGTGACACGCGCGCCGTGCAGGCCTCCTACACCTGGAGCATCAAGCCCAACTTCGTCAACGAGTTCCGATGGGGCTACGCCTGGAATGACAACCCGCGTCACGGCCCTTTGCGCGGCCTGGAGGTGGTGCAGTACCTGGGGCTGCAGGGCTTGGCGCCCAACCTGCCCGACGTCAACGGCGTTTTCCAGGTCTCCTTCTCCGGCATCGGCATCACGGGCATCTCCCAGACCCAGTGGCGTCATCCCGGGTTCAAGAACTTTGCCCAGCAGTTCCAGGAGCACCTGAGCTGGTTCCGCGGTCGCCACTCGCTGAAGGCCGGCGTCATCGCCGGGCGGACCAAGTTCGAGGATTGGCAGATGCCCAGTAACCTCTTCGGCGCCGCGACCTTCTCCAATCGCTTCACAGGTCACCCGTACGCAGACTTTCTGCTCGGCATCCCGACGACCTCCTCGCGCGCCGCGCCCAGCCTGTACATCGATCGGCTGCGCTGGAACTGGGATTTCTTCGTCACGGACGAATGGAAAGTCCGCCCCGACGTGACCCTCAATATCGGCGTTCGATACGAACTCAAGCCCGCCTGGACGGAAGGCTCGGGTGCCCAGGCCATGTTCGACGTGGATTCAGGAAAAATCGTAGTGCCCGACGGCTCGCTGCGTAAGGTCAGCCCGTTGCTGCCCAGGGGCTATGTCGAGGTGGCCGAAGCGTCCAGCCTCGGTTTCCATTCGAGCCGCCTCATCACGAACGAATACAACAATCTCGCCCCGCGCTTCAGTCTCGCCTGGCGGCCCTTCGGTCCCGATTTTGTGATCCGCGGCGGCTACGGCATTTTCTACGACGTTGTGCCCCGCGCGGTCTCGGCAGGCGGTGCGCCCTTCGTCATCAACGAGCCTTCCTATACCAACCCAACGCCGGTCCCCGCCATCGTGCTGCCGGTCGTGTTCCCCACCTCGGTTGCCGGACCCACTACCATTTCGCTGCCCAGCGCCGTGCGTAAGGACCTGCGTACGCCTTACTCGATGCAGTACAGTCTCACGCTCGAGCATCAGCGTTGGGACACCGGCTTCCGCCTCTCTTACATCGGCACCAACACCCGCCAGGGCGAGTGGGGTTATAACATCAACCAACCCGTCCCGGATACTCGCCCGTATGTGGACAAACCGCGGCCCTTCCCGCGTTACCCCGGCATAACGTACCTCTCCAACGGGGCCGGGCACCAGTATCATTCCATGCAACTGGAAATCGAACGTCGCTTTGCCCGGGGCCTGGCTTACCAGTTTTCCTGGACCTGGGCGCGCGACATCGGCGATCTGGAGCGTGGCGAGTCGCCCGAAAACGCCTACGACCGCAAGCGCGAGCGCGCCGTCTGGTTGGACATTCCCACCCACCGTGTCTCGGGCAATTTCATCTACGAGTTCCCGTTCGGCAAAGGGTACCGCGGTCTCAAGCGCGGCTTGCTCCACGGCTGGGAGCTGAGCGGAATTTACAGTTACTACTCCGGTCAGTTCCTGACCCCGCAATGGACCGGTCCTGATCCCACGGGCACGGCTTACACTACCTCGCGCACGCCTGCGCAGGTAACGATTCGCCCCGACCACCTGCGCAATGCGAATCTGCCCAAGGATCGGCGCTCCACGGCCCGCTGGTTCGACGTTTCGGCCTTCGCACCGCCGGCATTCGGCCGATACGGAACCTCGGCCAAAGGCGTCATCAAGGGGCCTTCATCGTGGGCCTTTAACGCCGGTCTCGCCAAGCACTTCTACTTCGGCGAGCGGGCGCGCCTGCGCTGGGAGATCACCTCGACGAACTTCTTCAACCACCCGAACTGGAATAATCCGGGCACCAACATCACTTCGCTCGCCACAGCGGGCGTGATCACAGGCGCCGGCGGCGAGCAGCCCCTCGACACCACCGGCCCGCGCTCTTTCCGCACGGGCTTGCGGCTGGAGTGGTAGGCTTAGGAGCTATGCTTGGCAGCCTGATTTGCCTTGTGGCGCCGCTGGCCTTGGCGGCGCAGGCGCCCTCGCGAGAGGAGGTCCTGCGCGCCATGCTGAAGGCGGCGCGCTTCTACCGCCATCAGGTCTCGACCGAGGGCGGCTACCACTATTACTACACTGCCGATCTGAGCTACGGACGCTCGGAAGCAGCCGAGGGACCGACCCAGGTCGAGGTGCAGCGTGAGGCTACTCCCGCCGTCGCCCTGGCTTATCTGGAGGCTTATGAGGCCACTGGTGAGCGCGAGTTCCTTGGCTTCGCCCGCGACGCGGCTTACGCACTGCTGCGCGGCCAGCTCTGTAGCGGCGGCTGGGACTACTTGATCGAATTCGATCCCGAGAAGCGCAAGGCCTACCAGTATCGCTGGGACGGCAACTGCGGCGAGGACAAGCGCGGCGTCACCAACCTGGACGATAACGTGACCCAGGGTGCGCTTCGCGTGCTCATGCGGGTCGATCGTGCCCTCGGCTTCTCCGACCCCAGGATCGGTGAGGCTATTCGCTACGCGCTCGATAAGCTCGTGGCCGCCCAGTATCCCATCGGCGCCTGGCCCCAGCGATTCCGCCGCCCACCGGATTTCTCGCGCTACCCCGTCAAGCGCGCCTCTTACCCGGAGGACTGGCCGCGCACCTGGCCGGGGCCGGATTACCAAGGGCATTACACTTTCAACGACAACACCATCTGCGACGTCATCGACATGCTGCTCGAGGCCGCGCGCATTTACAAGGAGCCTCGCTACCTCGCGGCGGCTCAGAAAGGCGGCCAGTTCATCCTGCTGGCGCAGATGCCCGACCCCCAGCCAGCCTGGGCACAGCAATATGATGCCGACATGCACCCGGCATGGGCGCGCGCCTTCGAGCCGCCCTCGGTGACGGGGGGCGAGTCGCAGAGCGTCCTGCGCATGCTGCTCACGCTGTACCGTGAAACCGGCGAAAGGAAGTATCTGGAACCTGTGCCGCGGGCGCTGGAGTATTTCAAGCGTTCGGAAGTTCCCCGCGGCCCGCAGGAGGTCTTCCGAAGAATTCCCGAAGGCCCCGTTCTTGCGCGGTTCTACGAACTGAAAACCAACCGCCCGCTCTACATCACCAAGGGCACGCGGATCCAGGCCGCCGGCCTGGGCAGCCGCATCGTGGACGGTTACGAGCTCAGCTATTCCCCGGACTCGGTGATTACCCACTACGCCGTGTTGGTCAGCGGCCGTGAGCTGGCTTTCATCGAGCAGGACTACAAGGCGCTGGCAGCGGCCGATCCCTCCGCGATCCGGCGCCCGGAGAAGCTCCGCGGCCTTTCGCCCTTCCTTGAGCGCTACAGCGAGAAACCAGCCGGGCCGCCTTCGGCGAGCGAAGTCCGCCGGCTCATCCAGGCCATGGACGAACGCGGCGCCTGGATCAGCCGCGGCGTCATCGGCAAACCCAACCGTCTGGTCTTCGCCTTCGTGGCGCGCGATATGGTGCTCCGCGTCGGACGCGGCCCCGCCGACGGTTCTGCGGCGGGCGAATCCGAGGCGCGCTCTAAAGTGATCCCCTTGCACGAGAACGACACGGTCGAGATCTTCCTCGGGCCGGAGCCCCCGCTCGAGCGCATCATCCGCTCGAGCGACTTTGCCCGAAACCTGACCCGCTTGGCCCACTACGTGGCTGCGCTGCCCTCCAGGCTTTGAGCGGTCCGTTTTACAATAGGACGCGTCTTTCGGTAAGCGAGGAATTATGGTTGATCTCTCCCGACTCTACGACGCGGTAGTCAACGGCGATGCCAAGACGGCGGTGTCCGTCACGCAGGAAGCGCTGGCCGAGAACGCCGATCCCATGGAGCTGGTGACCCGATACATGATCCCGGCAATGAACGAAGTGGGCCGGCGTTTCGAGGCCGAGGAATATTTCGTGCCCGAACTGCTGCTTTCGGCGCGAGCCATGAAGAGCGCCATGGAGCTGATCCGGCCGCTGCTTGCGGCGCGAGGCGCACAACCCCTGGGCCGGGTCGTCATCGGCACGGTGAAAGGCGACCTGCACGACATCGGCAAGAATCTCGTGGCCTCGATGCTGGAGGGCGGCGGCTTCCAGGTGATTGATCTGGGCGCCGACGTGCCCCCGGAAAAATTCGTCGAGGCGGTCCAACAGCATGACGCCCAGATCGTCGCACTCTCCGCGCTGCTCACCGTGACCATGCCCGCCATGAAGACGACCATCGAGGCGCTCGAGGCCGCCGGCATCCGTGATCGTGTGAAGGTCATGGTCGGCGGGGCGCCGCTCACGCAAAAGTACGCCGATGAAATCGGCGCCGACGGCTACGGCGAAAACGCCAGTGTGGCGGTCTCGCTCGCGCGCCGCCTCTTAGGTAAGCAGGCCGCCTGAGCCATCCGGGCCGGAGCCGGCATGAAGATTGGCTTTCACACCGACGCCTTCAATTCCAGCTACTGGAACTTCGAGCAGTGCCTGGAGTGGGCCCGTCGCCACCGGATCCCCTTCATCGAGTGTGGAGCGATTGACGGCGTGAGCTGGATCCACGGCCTCGGCTATCAGCCGCACGTCGCGCTCTGGGAGGACCCCCTGCTGTTGCGACGCAAGATGGAGCGGTACGGGGTTCGGTTCTCCCAGCTCGATGCCGCTTTTCCGCTCTCGCTGCCCGAGGGCGCTACGCTCGGCGTCGAGTACGTGCTTCACGCCATCCGCTGGGCGAAACTGGCCGGATGTCCGCGGGTGGACACCACCGACGATCGCCACAAACCCGAGGGCGTCAGCGACCGCGAGGTGATGGAGCATTTGCGACGCATCTACCTTCAGATCCTGCGAGTGGCCGAGGCGTACCAGATCACTGTGAATATCGAGCCGCACGGCTACTACACGACGAAGCCCGAGTTCATGGCCGAGATGCTGGCTTTCAGCGATTCGCCCTACCTGCGGCTGAACATGGACACGGGCAACACTTACATCGCGGGGCAGGATCCGGTCGCGTATCTGGAGCGCTTTCTTGACCGGGTCGACCACGTGCACATCAAGGATGTTAGCCCCGAGCTCGCGCGGGCGTTGCGCGGAGAACTGACGGGCATAGCCGTCAGCCATTGCGCCATTGGAGACGGCGTGAACGCGGAAAACATCCGGCTCATCCTGCGCCGGCTGCGCGAAGCGGGCTACGACGGCGTGCTGAGTCTGGAGTGCGAAGGCCAGGGCGGCCCGCTCATCGAACGCAGCCTCGCGTGGGTGCGCGCGGAGTTGAGAGAGCTGGGCCTGGAGGCCTAAGCCCCATCTTCGGCGGTCAGGAGACGCCGAAGATCTGTTCCGCGTAGCGACGGCTGAGGCGGAGGTTTTCTTCCAGCGAACGTGTGACGGGCGTATCCTTGCGCCAGGCCAACTCCACGATCAGCCAACCCTGGAAGCCCATCTTTTTCAGGCAGGCCGCCACCTCGCGGTAGTCGATGTCGCCCTCGCCGAAATCTTCGGCCCAGACGCCCTCCCGGCTGTTGCGAAGGTGGAGGCTCACCAACCGCGGGCCCGCTGCCTCGAGGATCTCGATAGGCTTCTGCCCGCCGCGATACACCCAGTCCACATCGATGCAGAAGCCGACCAGCTTGGGGTCGGTATTGGCCAGAAGGTGACGCCATTCTCGGGCGTTCTCGGCCATTTCGGGATCGTGGTGATGCAAGTGGAGCCGGAAGCCCTGCAGGCGTAACTTCTCGGCCAGCGCGTTCACGTGATGCGCTTGCGCATCCAGCTCCTCGTCGCTCTTACGCTGCTTGTTGGGTTTGGGACTGGGATTGAAGTTGACAAGGTGCACTCCCGCGGCCCGCGCGGCAGCCGCCAACCGCAGCGTTTCGGCGATCGTTTGCTCGGCCTCGGCGGCCGTGTGCATGGGGCCGCCTTTGTAAACGCTGGGAGCCTCCAGCCGGCTTTCTCGCAACGCTCTCAAAGTGATTTCGGCCGTTTCGGCGTCGAAGCATTGCGCCAGCAGCTCGACGGCGCGATAGCCGGCCCGCCGGGTGGCCGCGAGCGCCTCAGGGATCCCTTCGGCCAGCGGCCTCTTCTGCCACTGAAACTGTTGCGTCCAGACGTAGAAGCCGGCGGCCAGTTTCGGCTTGTAAGCGGTCGAAGCCGATAGGCGCAAAGCCGCAAGCCCGCCGAGCCACTGGCGGCGCGTGAGCCGATCAGCAGGAATGCACATGGGACAAGGCAGTATAACAGAGCACGGCCCGCGGCCGGGGTATACTCGTCGCATGAGGGCCCGGCTTCTGGGTATGTTGCCTGTCGCCGCGCTGGCCGCTTCCGTGCCCTTTCACCAGTCCCGCTTTAGCCCAGGTGCCGGAGGCTTGCCCGCGGGATGGCGGACGTGGGCCGCACGGACCGAGATCGCGCCCAGAACTTACGTTGACGACATCCACTCGCGCGGCGAACCCGGCTCGTTGGCGATTTCCGGGGCCAGCAACGCAGCGGTGTACGGAGGTTGGGAGCGCGTCATCGAGGGCGTGAAGCCCGGGACGTGGTATCGCCTCACGGCGTGGTACCGGGCCGAAGGTCTTGGGTACGAGCCTGGGCAGGTCGTAGCGCGCCTGGACTGGCGCGACGCCCGAGACCGACGCGCAGGCCAGCCGGATTACGCCTTCCGCACCGAGCCTCAGGGGGCGTGGCGGCGAGTGACGCTGGAAGCGCCCGCGCCTCCGGAGGCGGCCGCCGTGGCCATCCAACTTTTCCTCGCTTATGCGCCGCTGGGCACGATTTGGTGGGACGACATTTCGCTCGAGCCCGTCCCGAATCCGGGGCCGCGGGAAGTCACAGTGGCGGCCGTCAACTATCGCCCCTCGGGCGGGACCTCCGCAGCCGAGAACGTAGACCGCTTTATCCAGGCCGTCGAGAAAGCCGTCCCCGGGAAAGTGGACCTCATCCTGCTGGGCGAAGGAATCACGCTGGTGGGTACGGGCAAGAAATACGCGGACGTCGCCGAGCCCGTGCCCGGGCCCACGACGGCTCGCCTGGGCGAGTACGCACGCCGCCGCAACGCCTGGATCGTGGCGGGTATTTACGAGCGCGAGGCGCCCGCCATTTACAACACCGCCGTCCTGATCGATCGCCAGGGCCGGCTGGTCGGCAAGTACCGAAAGGTCTATCTTCCACGCGAAGAGATCGAGGGAGGACTCAGGCCGGGTGATGACTTCCCGGTGTTCCAGACCGACTTCGGGCGGGTGGGGATCATGATCTGTTGGGATCTTCAGTACGCCGACCCAGCGCGTCACCTGGCCATCAAGGGAGCGGAGCTGATCCTGCTGCCGATCTGGGGAGGCAACGAGGCCCTACCCAGAGCTAGGGCCGTTGAGAACCATGTCTACCTAGCGGCCTCGGGTTATAATCACCCCACGTACATCTTGGATCCCGAAGGCCGCACGCTGGCTTCGGCGCCCGCTCTCGGCCAGGCGGCCATGGCCACGTTAGACTTGAACCGGCGATACACCGACAACTGGCTGGGCTGGATGCGAGGGCGTTTCATGAAGGAGCTCCGACTGGACGTGCCAGTCCCGCGTCCGGGTTTCGAACCGTGAGCGTAGTCTGCTGCTGATGAGCAAGTCCGCCTCCGCCGCGCCCCTGAATCCGGGTGACTCCGGGAGGACCTCTGCTCTTCCCGGCAAGCTGTATTTCCGCATCGGGGAAGCCAGCCGGATTCTCGGGCTGCCTCCGCACGTGCTCCGCTATTGGGAGACCGAGTTCCCCTCGCTTTCGCCCAAGAAGTCTCCCGGCGGCCAGCGGATGTATCGGCGCAAGGATCTGGAACTTCTGCTGCTGATCAAGCACCTGCTTTACGAACGCAAGTTCACCATCGCCGGGGCGCGGCAATGGCTAGCCGAGCATTCGCGGCAACGCAGGTCGCCGCCGGCGGGCGAGCAGGGCCGGCTGTTCGCGGATCCCATGGCCGTGCTCGAGCAGGTGCGGCGGGAGCTGGCCGAGCTGGTCGAGATGCTGAAGTAGGGCGTTTGTCCGCGAGCGGCGTGCCGGCCCTGCTCCGGCGCGCCCGGCAACGAGCGCGGGATCTCAGCGAGCGGGACTACCTCTGCCGCGCATGCAGGCTGGCAACCGGACCTGGTGCGGCAGGTGCCCGGGACCGGCCGGCCGTCATCGCGACCTGACCGGCATCACGACCGGCGCCGTGCGCGCCAGGTGCGCCAGCAAGGCGAGGCTGGCCTCGAGACCTTCGATCCGCGTCGCAAGCCCTCGCCGCATCCGACGAATGCCTTCCAGTAGGTTCTGACTCAGCGCTTGCAGCAGCTCCCAACGCTCAGCCTCAAGATCCGGGTAGGGAGACACTGGCGGGAGGAGTTCAGCCGATCGCTCGAGGGCGTGTTCCAGCGCCGGGAGATTCGCTGCCTCGAAGGCAGAGAGGATCGCACGAGCGGCTCGAGCTGAATCCCGGTTGAGGGCTGGCACCGTTCTCCTCCCAACAGCGCTTATCGGATCGCCGGGGCGCCGATTGAACGAAAAACGGCGCCGCTCGAATTGTCCGCGCCCCGTCCGATAAGGGAGGGGGAAGGGACGGTCTATGATTTGTCTCACACGCCTGAACCATGTCCCGGTAATGCTGAACTCGGACCTGATCGAGCACGTCGAGGTTACGCCCGATACGGTCGTGACTCTGACTACGGGGCATACGTTCATGGTGCTGGAGTCGGCCGACGAGATCCTGGAAAAGGTCATCGCCTTCCGCCGTGCCATCTACGAACGTATGTGCCAGTGTCCGACTCTGAGGGAGCTCGAGCGCCGGCGGCTGGAGTCAGGCTCGGCCCCGCCGGCTCAACCTTAATCGGGTGGCTGAGTCATGGCGGAACAATCCGAGCGGCCCAGGCCCGCTCAGGGGACCCACGGGGCTGGCGGTGGACGGCCTGACGTCGCCACCCTTTGCGGTCTCGGCCTGGCGTTGGGCGGCATCCTCGGCGGTCTCATCCTCGAGGGCGGCACGATCGCCGAAATCCTGCAGCCCACGGCCGCCATGATCGTCTTCGGCGGCACTCTCGGCGCCGTCATGGTGGCCACTCCGCTCCACGTGGTGCTGGCCGCGTTCCGGGAACTGTTCTCGGTGTTTTTCGAGAAGCAGCAGAGCCCGGACGTCGTGATCGAGGAGATCATCGGTTACGCCACCAAGGCGCGCAAGAACGGCATCGTTTCGCTGGAAGAGGAGGCCGAGGCGGTTCAGGACCGGTTCCTGCGCAAGGCGCTCACGCTGGCTGTCGACGGCACGGACCTGCAGGAAATCCGCAAGATGATGGAACTGGAAATCGCCCTCGAAGAACAGAACGCCGAGGCCCGCGCCAGGGTCTTCGAGCAGGCGGGCGGCTACGCCCCGACCATCGGCATCATCGGCGCGGTCATGGGACTCATCCAGGTCATGAAACATCTGGCCAACATCGACGAGGTGGGCAAGGGCATCGCTGTCGCCTTCGTCGCCACTATCTACGGGGTCGGTTCGGCCAACATCTTCTTCATACCTTCCGCCAACAAGATTCGGGCCCGGATGCACGCCACCTCGCGGATCCGCGAGTTGATGCTGGAGGGAGTGGCGGGCATCGTCGAAGGCCTCAACCCTAAGCTTATCCGCAGCAAGCTGGAGGCCTACGTGCAATCCGCCCAGCCCGCCGGCGCGGCCAAGAAAGCCCCCGCCGGAGAAAAGCGTGCCGCGGCCAAGCCGGCCGCCGCGCGTTGAGGAGGCTGCCATGGGCCGCCGCAACAAACACTCGGCTCACGAAAATCTGGAACGCTGGCTGGTCTCCTACGCCGATTTCATCACGCTCATGTTCGCTTTCTTCGTCGTGATGTTCGCCTCCTCGCAGACCGACCGAGGCAAGGCGCAACAGGTCTCCGAGTCCGTGCGACGCGCCCTCGAAGAGGGCCAGATCGCCAGCGTGATTGCGGGAATCCTGGGGGGCGCGGTGGGCGAGAAAGGCAAAGGCAACGCCATGCTCAAAGGGCCCGGAGGGACGAAAACCGAGCCCACTAGCCGCGAAAACAATCGATTCTGGGCCGACCTGTTGCCCTCGCTCCAGCTCCTCACCGACGAACTGAAGACCGAGATCGCCGCCGGCAAGCTCAGCGTGAAGCTGGAGCCGCGCGGCCTGGTGGTCAGTCTCACCGAGGCGGCCTTCTTTCCGACGGGAGAGGACACCATCGATCCCTCCACGTATCCGAGCATCGAAAAGATCGCCGCGGCCATACGCAAACTGCCCAACCCCGTTCGCCTGGAAGGCCATACCGATTCCGTGCCCATTCACAACGCCCGGTTTCGCAGCAACTGGGATCTCTCCGCCGCCCGCGCCATCGCCATGCTCAACCTGCTCACCACGCGCTTCGGAGTGGAGCCGAACCGCCTGGCCGTCGTCGGCTACGCCGACACGATGCCGGTTGACACCAACGAGACCGAAGAGGGCCGCCGGCGTAATCGCCGCGTGGACGTGGTGATCCTGAACCGGCTCGGTTTCGAAGTCGAGCCATTGCCTCCTGAAAAGCCTTCGCCGGCCGGCCCTCCCCTCAAGACGCCTTGAACGCGGCTGCGCGGCGTCTCCCGAAGAGCCGCGCCCGCGGGCTCGCATCGGCGCGCCTGGTGAATGCCCGGCCCGGCCTCTGCCCGCCGACGACTCGCTGAAGCTCGCGCGCGGCTGTCGGTTTCGGTTGCGGAACGCCCGCCGCGACAGGCCTTGACCCGTGCAAGGCCGGCAGCCTCAGCCGACCTCGTGCGGGAGGCGATGTCCAGGCGCGCCTACCTGCGGACCGTACCGCGGGGCCCAGCCGGTCTGCACGCGGTCGCCTATGCTACGCTCGGATGCAATGCCCGAGTTCGACGTCGTGGGTATCGGACTCAATGCCACCGATACGCTGCTCATCGTGCCCCACTTCCCTGCGTACGCCGGAAAGGCCCCCTTCGTTGAGGAAATCGTTAGCCCCGGCGGTCAGATCACGGGCGCGCTGGTGACCTGCGCCCGGCTCGGCCTGCGCGTCAAGTACATCGGCACCGTGGGCGACGACGAACGCGGCCGAATCCAAATGGAAAGCCTCCGCGCCGAAGGCATAAACACGGATCACGTACAGGTCAGGCGCGGCTGCCCCAACCAATCCGGCTACATCCTGATTGACCGTTCTACGGGTGAGCGAACCGTTTTGTGGAGGCGGCCGGAGGGACTGCGTCTCGATCCGGCCGACATCCAGCCCGAGATGATCACCTGCGGGCGCTTGCTGCACATTGACGGCCACGACACGGCCGCCGTGGAAAAGGCCGCGCGCATCGCCCATGCGAACGGGCTGCCGGTCACCGTAGACGTGGATACCATCTACCACGGCTTCGACCGCGTCCTCCCCCACGTGGACTACCTGATCGCCAGCTCCGACTTCCCCGTCCAATGGACCAACGAGCGTGATCCTTTCAAGGCTCTGGAAATGATCCAGAGCGAGTACGGGATGAAGGTGGCGGCCATGACGCTGGGGCCCTACGGCGCCTTGGCTCGCGCCGACGGCCGTTTTTACTACTCACCCGCTTTCGTAGTCAATTGTGTGGACACCACCGGCGCGGGCGACGTCTTCCACGGCGCTTTCTGCTACGCTGTGCTTCAGGGGTTCTCCCTGGAGGAGGCCCTTGACTTCTCCAACGCCATGGCCGCTTTGAACTGCATGGCTCTGGGTGCGCGGGGCGGCATCCGCACCGCAGATGAGGCGCGTAACCTCATGCGCAAGGCCGAGCGTCGCGTCCACCCCGATTTCCACTATCGGGCCAACTCCGCCCACTGAAATGATCCCCCTGCGCGACTCCCAGCCCAGTTACTCGCCGCCGGTGGTCACCATCCTCATCATCATGGTCAATGCGGCGGTCTTTCTCTACGAGCTCAGCCTGGACCACTTCTCGCTCAACTATTTCATCTCTCTTTACGGAATCGTTCCCGCACGCCTTGAATTTAGTAGTTTGCTCACTTCGATGTTTCTGCACGGCGGGTGGATGCATTTCCTAGGTAATATGTGGTTTCTCTGGATTTATGGCGACAATGTCGAAGACATTCTGGGCCGTTTCAAATATCTTTTCTTTTATCTGGCTTGCGGCGTAGCTGCGGGATTGGTCCACGTGGCGATGAATCCGGACTCACGCGTCCCGACCATTGGCGCCAGCGGCGCCATCGCAGGGGTCATGGGCGCTTATATGGTCAAGTTTCCCCATTCCCGCATCCTCACGCTGGTCCCGGTTTTCTTTTTCCTGACCACGGTGGAAGTGCCCGCCGCCCTGATCCTCGGTTACTGGCTCCTGCTGCAATTCTTCAGCGGAATCGGGTCGCTCGGCTATTCGCAGGTCTCGCAAGGGGGCGTGGCCTGGTTCGCTCATATCGGCGGCTTTCTGGCGGGCATGGTGCTGATCAGGCTTCTGCATCCCAGGCCTCCCCGTCGTCGCCGTCGCGACCTTTATTGGTAAAGATCCATGGAGGAGGCGCGCCCCGAGCTGGACGTACTGGCCATCGCCGCCCACCCCGATGACGTCGAGCAGACCTGCGGCGGCACGCTGATCCGCATGGCAGGCCTGGGCTACCGCACGGGCGTGTTGGACCTGACCGCCGGCGAAATGGGAACGCGCGGCGACCCCGAATTGCGCCTCCGCGAGGCCGCCGAAGCGGCTCGTCTGCTCGGCCTGGCTTGGCGCGGCAATCTGCGCCTCCCGGACGGTCGGCTGGAAAACACATTCGAGGCGCGCCTGAAAGTGGCGGCCGAAATCCGGCGCCTGCGGCCCCGCGCGGTCATCCTGCCTTACTGGCAAGCGCGTCACCCTGACCACGCGCGCGCAGCCGAGATCGGCTACGGGGCGTGCTTTTTGGCCGGGCTTCGCAGGGTCGAGACCGATGCGCCGGCCTACCGGCCGCGCAACGTGATGTACAGTTCGGTTTACGCCCGCGTGACGCCGTCCTTTGTGGTGGACATCAGCGAGCAGTTCGATCGCCGCATGCAGGCTTTGCTGGCGTATCAATCCCAATACGGCTTGCCCGACGAGCCTTCGGCGCTCTTTCCGGATCCCGAGGAGATCCGCGAACGCCTGGCCGCCTTGGCGCGCTACTATGGCAATCTCATCGGAGTGCGGTACGGCGAACCGTTCGTGACGCGCGAAATCCTTCGCGTGGATGACATCCTGGCCCTGGGCTCGCCCAGTTTCTGATCACAGAGCGAAGGAAAGGTCAGGCCATTCCGGCACGTCTTCCTCGCGCAGTCCGACGGCCGGCAGCACTTTGCTCCATAGTCTCTGGAAGTCCTCGCGCGAGGCTGACCGCGTGCCGTGGGCCAGCCAGGACTGGTTGCGCATCTCCAGCTCGTCTTTGAGGCTTTGGTATAGTTTCGGTATGTCCCTGTCCTCCTCGTAGGGACTCGAGCCCAGCGCCTCGCAACCATTTTTCAAACTCAGCCTTAGGCGTCCCTGCTCGTCCACGGCGTTGGGGAATTGCCGGCGAAGCCGCTGGGCGAGCTCGGCATCGAGCTTGTCCAGATGGACAATGCCGAGCTGCGCTCCGAAAGCACGGTGCAGCCGGTCCTGCACGAACAGCTCGATGGCACGATACAGCCGGGCGACGGCCTCGTCGTAATGGCCTTGCCGGGCCCGGCGGCGTGCACAGGCCAGCAGCTCCCGCAAGCACATCCGGTGCTCCCGCCCCTCCTTCACTTCCTTTTGCAACTGCGCGAAGTGATCCGGGAGGCTGAGAAGCCAGCGAAGCGCCTGCTTGTTGTCGGCTTGCTCGAACGCGACCTGCAGCGCGGATCGCCACTTGCCCAGTTCGTGGGTCAAGCCGTCGAATTTCAGCGCGTCAAGGCGCGCCAGCAGGCGGCAAAGCGCCGCGTAGGCTTTGATCGTCTGCTGCTGCTCGGTAGCGCTCTCGGCAGCCTGCTCGAGCAGCTGGGCGGCCTGCTCGACGTAACCCTGCCGGTAGAAATGCGTCGCCAGTTCCCGCGGCTTCAAGGCGAACCGGAACCATGGGCTGATGCCCGAGACCGAGCTTTCGGTCCCGGTCTGCACAATGCCCAGCCCACCCTTGTCGCGTTCGCCGGAAACGTAGTGATAATGCGGGATCCATTCGAACGCAGCCATCGCCACTGCCGCGCTCATGGGCTTGGTTCCGCCCGTGTTGTCGACGTACACTTCCTCGCCGCGCAGTCCCCGCCGTTGAAGCCATCCGTAAATGCCCCTGCGGCATTCCACGTAGCAGTTATTCAAATCCTCCGGCGAGCTGACGCGCAGCACTTCGTATTGGGGCTGGTAGTTGAGCGCCGGTAGGATCTTCTCGTGAACCTGGCTTTCCGACTGTGGGGACACCACGAACAGCACGAATTGCGCCGGGTACCACGTCAGGGCTTTGACGAGGGGCTGTTCGGACCCGCCCACGCTGAGTACCGCGCCTCGAATACTCGCCCGTCCTATCTCTCCCATTCTTGCCTCCACCTTGCCATCCTCCTGGAGCCGATCAGCCCGGTCGCGCCTCACGCCCACCGGCGAGGCCGGCGGGTTTTCATACGTCGAAAATCTCGATCACGTGCTCGAGCGACTTGAGCGGGTCCTTAACCGGAGAATACTCGTGCGCCACGTAGCCCTGGAAGCCCAGTTCGGCGATGGCCAGCGCGATCGCGCGATAGTTGAGCTCCTGGCTTTCGTCCGGCTCATGACGGCCTGGATTGCCCGCCGTGTGAAAATGGCCGATCCACTGTATGTTATTGCGGATCGTGCGGATGATGTCGCCCTCCATGATCTGCATGTGATAGATGTCGTATAGAAGCTTGACGCGAGGGGAATTCACCCTCTTGACGACCTCCACGCCCCAGGCCGTGCGATCGCACTGGTAATCGGGGTGGTTGACCTTGCTGTTGAGCAGCTCGAGACAGATGGTTACGCCCTTGTCTTCCGCCTGAGCCTTCACCCTGTTCAGGAAGGCCACGCAGTTGTCAATACCCTGCTCGTCGCTCATGCCTCGGCGGTTGCCCGACAGCGCGATGACGTTCGGCGCTCCGAAGGCGGCCGCGCGGTCGATCATCTCGCGGAAGGCCGGTTCGATCTTGTCGTGTGCCTCGCGCCGGTTGATGCCGTCGGTGAGCGTGTGCCCGGCGGCCGGCGCCAGGGTGGGGATCAGGCCGTACTTCTTTAGAACCGGCCACTGGTCGGGCGGAAGCAAGTCCAACCCCTTCAGTCCCAGCCGGGCCGCCTCGCGGCAGATATCTTCCAGGCTCATACCTTTGCCGAAGCAACCGCGCGTGGCAGCCTGTTTGATCCGGCCCTTGCGGACAGCCGGTTGAGCGGAAAGTCCGGCAGAAGCGGCGGGCAAAGCCCCCAGCGTTCTCAGAAGCGATCTTCGCGTCATGGCCTTCTTAGTATACGGAGCCCTGTCGGGGCTCCGCAGGATGCTTCAGGAGGCAAGCCCGCAGCCATTTCCGCTGCCTTAATGCGGCGTTTCCCCGTGGATCCAACAGCGGGCGGCCGATGTTATTATGAAGCCAGATGAGCCTGCTGTCGCCAAGGCTGCAACTGAAGGTCGCGCAAAAGCAGATCCTCACGCCCCGCCTCATGCAGATGGTGGCGGTGCTCCAACTGAATCGGTTGGAGCTGAAGGAGCTGATCCAGCAGGAGCTTGCAGCGAATCCGGTGCTCGAGGAAGCCACCGAGGAGGGTGGGGAAGAGATCAGCCCGGAGGAACTCCAAGCGCTGCTCGAGTCCCAGGACGAGCGGGTCGAGCCGAGTGACAAGGCCGTGCTCGAAGCCACGGACACCCCGGAAGAAGGCCCCGATGAGCTGCTGGCCGAGGAGGGTGAGCCGGCGGCTGAGGTCGGGATGGTCGAAGAACTGCCGGCCGCCGAGCCTGCCAAGCCCGATCCCTTCGAGGAAATCGACTTCGGTTCGTTCTTCGAGGAGTATCTCGATCCTAGTTTCCGCGCTCCGGCTTCGGAAGCCCTGGAGCGTCCCTCGCTCGAGGCCTTTCTCTCGCAGCCTGTCACCCTGGCGGACCACTTGCGCGCGCAGCTGAGTATGATGCCGCTGGACGAGGCCGTCCACGACGCGGCTGACTCGATCATCGGAAATCTGGATGAAAACGGCTACCTTACGGCGTCGTTGGAGGAGGTCGCAGCCGCAGGCGAACACCAGCTTGCCCATGTCGAGCAAGCCCTCCGCGTCGTCCAGTCGCTCGATCCCGCCGGAGTGGGCGCGCGCGACCTGCGCGAATGCCTCCTGTTGCAACTGAAGAGCCGCAACGCGGAGGGCGGTGTCGCCTGGCAGATCGTATCCGATCACCTGCATCTGCTCGAAAAGAAGCAGCTCAAAGAGTTGGCGCGCCTGCTACAGCGGCCGCTCGAACATATCGAGATCGCCTTGCGCGTCATTCGCAGTCTGGACCCGCGACCCGGCCTGCGTTATTCCGGACCGGGTGCGCGGCAAATCGAGCCTGATGTCTACATCACCAAGGAGGGCGATGACTACGTCATCGAACTCAATGACGACGACGTGCCCCAATTGAGGCTCAGCTCGCAGTACCGTCGTCTGTTGGATCGCGCCCAGGAGCAGGACCGCCAGGTGCGGAACTACATCAAAGAGCGCTTCACGTCCGCACTCCAGTTGATCAAGAACATCGAGCAGCGCAAGCAGACCATCCTGCGCGTCTGCGAGGCGGTTGTGCGGCGCCAGCGCGATTTCCTCGATCACGGATTGGACCACCTGCGGCCCATGATGATCAAGGATGTGGCCGAGGAGATCGGGGTGCATGCCTCCACGGTGAGTCGCGCCGTGGCCAACAAGTACGTTCATACCCCGCACGGCGTCTTCGAGCTGCGGTACTTCTTCTCTGAACCGGTGCAGGGTCCCTCGGGCGCGGCGGTTCCCTTGATCACGCTGAAACGCATGGTCAAAAAAATGATCGAGGAGGAGGATCCCGCCAAGCCGCTCACGGACGAGCAGATTGCCGCCCTGCTCAAGGCGAAAGGGATTTACGTGACTCGCCGGACGGTAGCCAAATACCGGGAAGACATGAAAATTCCTTCCACGCATCACCGGCGCAGGCGCTCCTGAAAGCGCCGGAGCGCAACGTCCGGCCGTCTCAAGGGGGTTCACAACGATGAAGATCCACTACACAGGCAGGACTGAAGAGCTGACCCCGGCACAACAGCGCAAGCTGGAGGAAAAGTTTGCCCGGCTGGCGCGCGTGCTCGACATGAAAAGGGGCGAGCGCGAGGCGCACGTCATCTTGCGCACCGAGCGCCACGTCCATGAGGCCGAAATCACCGTCCGTTTCCACGATCACGACTTGGTCGGCGCCGGTGCAGGCGCCGATGACTACACGGCTATCAGCCAGGCCCTCGAGAGACTGGAAAAGCAGGTTCAGAAATTGCGCGAAAAGTGGCGTGACCTCAAGCGCAGTCCCAAGGACGAATGGCCCGAGGCCGAAGCCGTTCTTGCGGAAGAGGAGCTCGAAGCGGAGGGCTCGGGCAATCCCGGCCCGCGGGTGTTCCGCGTGGTGAGCAACCACGCCGGGCGCAAGCCCCTGACGCTCGAGGAGGCGCTGCTCGAGATGGAGGGTGATCGCGACTACCTGGTCTTCCGTGACGCCGATACCGACCGCTTCTCGGTGCTCGTCCGGCGGCGCGACGGAAACTTCGATCTGATCCAGGAGTGAAATCGGTTGCCAAGCAGCAAGCCTCTCAGTCCCCGCGCAAATCCGCGGGGCGTGGCAAACGCGCCCGCCCGCCCGAACTCATCGTAATCACGGGCTTGAGCGGTTCGGGCAAGGGCACCGTCCTCAAGTGCCTCGAGGATCTCGGCTATTATTCGGTAGACAACCTTCCGGTCGAACTGATCCCGAAGTTCGCCGAACTGACGCGCGATTCACCCAACATCCGGGCGGCCGCGCTCGTGGTGGACATCCGCGAACGCGAGGGGCTGCAACGCTTGCCCGCGATCCTGAAAGGCATCCGTCGCCAGATCCCCACGCGAGTCGTGTTTCTGGAAGCCGACGACGCTACGCTCATCCGGCGGTTCAGCGAGACGCGTCGGCCTCATCCCCTCGGGTCCAGCCGGTCGGTAGCGCGCAACATCCAGGAAGAACGCAAGCTCCTGCTCCCCATCCGCGCGCTGGCCGACCACGTCATCAACACCTCCAAGTTCAACGTCCACGAGCTGCGCGAATTCATCGAGGAAACCTTCGGGGGCGGTCGTGACCAATCGCGCATCATGGTTTACGTCACCAGCTTCGGCTACCGCTACGGCGTGCCGGCCGATAGCGACCTGGTCTTCGACGTCCGCTTCCTCCCCAACCCCAACTACGTGCCCGAGTACCGCAAGCTGAGCGGGCGGCATCCGAAGGCAGCGCGCTACATCCGCTCCTTCCCCCAAACCATGGAGTTCGTCGAGCGGATCTCGGACCTTCTCATTTACCTGCTCCCGCACTATATCCAAGAGGGCAAAAGCTATTTGACGATCGCCTTTGGCTGCACGGGCGGCCGCCACCGTTCGGTGCTCATCGCCGACGAGATTGCGCGGCGGCTCACCCGCGCCGGATACAAGGTCAAGACCACCCATCGGGACATCGCTCGCGGAGGTTGACACGGTTTCTGATAAATCCATGGCACGCCGAGGAAGTGCCTGAGTTGCAGCCCGAGCATAACGTGCTCTTTTCGATTCAGAGGCGCACGATAAAAAGGTGTCCGCCGAAGGTTCGCGCGGACTCCACGGCATTTTACGACAACGGCTTTAGTTTTCCTGGAAAGCACAGAGTAAGGACGACCATTCGATCAGTTGGCCGGGGATGCTGCCCTGCCGTGCTGCTCCCGTCGATCCGCAGATTCGTCAGGCCGGCGAGTGCCGCGACCGAGGCGAGGGGAGAAACGCCTGGTACGGGGCAGGGAGCGAGCGGATCGGATTGGAAAAGGCTTGCCGGGGGTCTGAAGGACATCACCGCCTGGGCCGTCGTCGTGGCCCCGGGCGCTGAAAGCTCGCCGGGCGGTCCGCCGCCTGCAGTGATGGTAGGCAGCCATTGCGAAGAGCCAGGGAAAAACTCACGGGGGCTACTTACAAGCGTGGTCGCGAGCACGGAGAGTTAAGCCCCGGCGGCATCAACGCGCGGAAGCACCAAATGCGTGCCGGAAAGTGACGAGGGCCGGCCGCGGGGAGAACCCCGGATGTATACTTTCACCCGATAGGAGGCACGCATGCGGTATGTGAAAGATTTAAAGCTCACTAGAAGGCAGATGGGCGCGGCCCTCGCGCTGGTCGGGCTCGGCCGTCAGACCGGGCGAGGTTCCGGGGCCCGACCCAACATCCTGCTGATCATGTCGGACGATCACTCGGCAGAGTTCACCGGCTGTTACGGCAATCCGGTAATCCGCACGCCGAATTTGGACCGGTTCGCCGCGCAGGGGGCACGACTGACCTCGATGTTCACGGCTGCCCCTCAGTGTGTTCCGTCGCGGGTGGCCTTCCTGACCGGCAAATCGCCGGTGGCAGTCCGCATGGGGAGATTCTCGGCGCCGTTACCGGCTGACGTCCGCACATTGGTCGACTACCTCAAAGAGGCCGGTTACTTTACCGGCGTCTGCGGTCGCAATTATCATCTCGACGGCTTTCGGGGAGGAGTGACGACCTTTCAGCCGGGAGAGGAGCGGGAGGGCCGAGTCAGTGGCCCTATCTATCGCAAATACAACTTGGAGACCTTCAGACGACGGGTCGATTATGCCGACATCTCCGCTCCCGCGGACACCTTGAAGCGCGTCAACGAGTTCTTTGATCGGAAGCCGGCGGACCGCCCCTTCTTCTTGTGGGTGAATTTCTCCGATCCCCATCATCCGTGGGACGCCAATGCTGTTTCACCGGGACACGACCCCGCCCGGATTCCGGTACCCAAATATCTGCCGGACCTGCCCGGTGTGCGGCAGGATCTGGCGCGCCTCTACGACGAGATCGCGCGAATGGACGGACAGTTCCAGCAGGTGCTAGACGTGCTCGAGCGACGCGGCTTGGCCGAAAATACGCTGGTCTGGTTCCTGGGAGATAACGGGGCGGCCATTCCGCACGGTAAGGGCAGCCTTTACGATCCCGGCCTGAACGTTCCTTGTCTGGTGCGCTGGCCCGGGCGGATTCGACCGGGAACGGTCATCCGCGCGCTGGCCTCGGGCGAGGACGTTACGCCCACGTTGTTGGAGGCGGCCGGACTGCCCGTGCCGTCCGACATGTCCGGGCGCAGCCTGCTTCCCGTGCTCACCGGAGAGCGCGAATCCGTGCGCGAATTCGTCTTTGCGGCCCGCCTGGCACACGGCTCTCGACCTTTCAAGGAAGGGACGACCACTCATACCTTCGACCTCTCGCGCATGGTTCGGTCGCAGCGCTACAAGCTGATTTACAACTGTACTCCCTTCATGAAGTACTCGCCGGTCGACAGCTATCGCGAGCTGAGCTGGCTGGAAATAGTGGACGCCCATCTGTGGGGCAGGCTCGATCCCGCTTTGGACCGCGCATATTTTGGACCCCGTCCGGTGCTTGAGCTGTACGATCTGGAGCGTGATCCGGCGGAGCTGAACAACCTCGCGGGTCGCCCGGAGCTGGCCCAAGTCCAGCGACGTCTTCTGGAGGCTTTGCAGGAAAAAATGATCCTGGACTGGGACTTCCTTCCGCTACCCCTAGCCGAATGAGCACTCTACGGGGCTCGCGGATCAGATTTTACTTACGAACTTACTAACTCATTCACGGCAGGGAAGCGCCTATTTCGCGTGGTCGAACGACCGAGACGCCCGGGGCAGGCTTGTTTGGCCTGCCTTGTTCGAAAGTACCTATTTCGCATAGCCGCTGAGACTGCCGGCTCGTGGCGCCAAGCGCGCCGAAGCAGCAGGCTTGCAGCGCACGTGGAGTCTGCGGGAGGCTGTTTGCCGTTTCTGTAGGCGTCAGGGCGGCGCGACTTCCGACAGGTTTGTCGGTGCCCCCGTGGAAATGACCAGCACGGCGCCCTGCCGCTTGCTTCGCAGCTTACCGGGCGCGAGCCTTCGGAAGGTTCGAGTGTTGCGGGGGCAGCCCCCGAATGCGCTCTCTCCCGCCGTGCCCTACGGAGGTTGCGGATCAGGCCTTCCGCTTGAATTCACTCGGCAAGGCGATCTCTTGTGTCCGGCCTTGAGCGGAAGGATGCGATGGCGCGGGCTGCGTGAGGTCCTCGCCCACGGACGGATGAAGCCGTCTCGACCGCGGACGTCGCCTGCCCACCCGGGCGCTAAGCACTCTCAGGTCGGCTTGGTCTGCGAGCGCCGGTTGCTTGGATGCCCCGGGGCGTATGCCGCGCGCGATACAATCGCCCCGATGGAGGGACGCATGCGCCCAAAGCTGAACGTGTTGTTGCTGGTGCTTTTGGGGGCTCTGCTGGCGCCGCCTTCCTGCTCGCGAAAGGGCGACACGCGCCTTGAAGGATCGCTCCGCGAAGAACGCAACGGATGGATCTTCGTCCACCTGGAAGGCGCGCCGGCACGGATCGGGTTCCAACACGGATATCTGCTGGCCGAAGAGATCTCCGACGCGCAGAAAGTCATCGCGCTCTCCCTCGAGCACGACACCAAACAGGCGTGGTCTTTCTTCCGAGACGCGGCCCGGAAGGTCTTCTGGCCGAAGATCGACGAAGAGTACCGCCAGGAGCTCACGGGTATCGCGGAAGGGGTCAAGGCGCGCGGCGTCAAACTGGACGTCTGGGACATCACGGCGCTGAACGGTTTCCTGGAATTCTCGCCTTACTACATCCGGTGGTGGGAGGAAAGCCAGGGAAAGAAAGCAGCCGGAGGGTTTCCGACGCGGGAAAGCTGCAGTGCGTTCGTGGCGACGGGCAGCTACACGCGCGACGGACGGCCCGTGATCGGGCACAACGCCTGGACCGGCTACATGGAGGGGCAGCGCTGGCGGATCGTTTTCGACATCGTTCCCCAGCGCGGGCACCGTATCCTGATGGACGGCTTCCCGGGCCTGATTCACAGCGCCGATGACTTCGGGCTGAATTCGGCGGGCATCATGATCACGGAAACCACCATCAGCCAGTTCCACGGCTACGATCCCAGCGGCATCCCGGAGTTCGTCCGCGCCCGCAAGGCGATGCAATACTCGGCCTCGATTGACGATTTCGCCCGCATCATGCGGGAAGGAAACAACGGCGGCTATGCAAACAACTGGCTGGTGGCGGACCGCAAGACGGGTGAAATTGCGAGCCTCGAGCTGGGTCTCAAGAACGTCACTTTGCAGATCACCCGCGACGGCTACTTCGTGGGCGCCAATTTTCCCGTCCATGAAAGGCTAGCACGCGAAGAAACTACGTTCCCGCTTAACGATCCCAGCGTGAGCCCCAACGCGCGCCGCAAGCGTTGGGAGCAGCTCATGGCGGAATACAAGGGACGCATCGACGTGGAGGCGGGCAAGCGGTTCCTTTCCGATCACTTCGACGCTTACGCGGGCAAGGAGGATCCCAATGAAAGGACCCTGTGCGGGCACATCGAGCTCTCGCCGCGGGGCCTTCAGCCCTGGCAGCCTCCCTTTGCCCCGGCCGGAGCCGTTCAGGCCAAGGTCGCCGATGCAGCGATGGCGGAGCGAATGAGTTTTGCGGCGGCCATGGGTCACTCCTGCGGCCGCGACTTCCTGGCCGAAGAGCACCTGAAGCGCTACCCGCAGTTCGAATGGCAGCGGCCGTACCTGCGCGATCTGAAATCGTATCCCTGGACCGAGTTTCGCGCCCTGCGGGGCGCCGAGTAACTTTTACTTTCCCGCACAGCAGGAGCTGGTAATTCTTTCCCAGCACGTCGGCCGGCATCTAAAGGCTCGCGGGCAGTTTGCCGACGGCCCTTCGCTTGCAACGCTCGGTCGGCGGAAGGAGTTGTGCGGATGAAATTTTCCATCCCGGCGGCGCTAGCGCTGATGTTGTTCACCGCGGGTTGCGCCACCAAACGTTACGTGCGCGAGCAGGTGGACCCGGTCCGGCAGAGGACCGAGGAGCTGGCACGCAAGAATCAAGAAGCGATGGCGCAGATCGCGGCCCTTGAGGAGAAGACTACCGCCGGCATTTCGCGTGCTGAGGAACGCGCCATGGGCGCCGAGCACCTGGCCAAACAGGCCGGCGGAGCCGCCGAGCACGCGCGTCAGAGCGCGGAGCGCGCCGCTCAGACTGCCGAAACTGCCCGTGACCTGGCCGAACAAAACCGCGGCCGGCTGGCGGAGCTCACTGCCTATCTCGAAAACGCAGGCAGCGTCCGGCTGTTGGCGCAGGAGACGATCCTCTTCGGTTTCAACCGCAGCAGCTTGACGCCGGAGGCGCGCGCCCGCCTCGACGCGCTGGCGGCAAAGCTGGGCGGCCTGGGGCAATACGTCATCGAGGTGGCCGGTTACACTGATCCCAGCGGCCCACGGGACTACAACGTGGTGCTCAGCCAGAAGCGCGCCGAAGCGGTGGTGCGTTACTTGGTGAGTCGTCAGGTGCCCATGCGCCGGATCCACAACCTCGGTTTGGGTGCGAGCGAAGCAGCCCGCGACGCCGAGGCGCGCAGGCAGGCGCGCCGCGTGGAAGTTCGAGTTTTCGTGCCCGAGGCGGCTCCAGCAGCCGCCCGAACCCGAAGCGAGACGGCTGAGAACCGTCTCAACTGAACGCAGCCTCCACTTCCCGCCAAACTCGAGGCCGCCCCGCGAGGGCGGCCTTTTTTACGGCAGCTCGCTGATGAGCCGTTCGACCTGGTCGGGACTGATATAGAAATGGGGCGAGGCGCGGATCCAGCCCTGGCGGGCGGCTAGCACGATGCCTTTCGTTTTCAACTCCCGGACAACGCCGGTGCTATCGAGGCCGGCCTTACGGAAAGAGACAATACCGGAACCGGTGGCGGGCGTCCAAGGGCAGGCCAGCTCGTAGCCTTTGCGCGACACGGCCAGCGCGATCTGTTCCGCCAGAGCGAGGACAGCCTGCGAAATCTCGCCGATTCCCACCTCGAGCAGGAACTCGATTGCAGTGCGCAAGCCGAAGCAGCCGGCCGTGTTCAGCGTTCCGCACTCGTAACGGCCCGCATCCGGTCGAAGCGTCAAATCGCGGTTGCCGTAGTCGTGGTAATTGGCCACGTTGGTCCAACCCAACTCGACCGGTTCGATGAGGTCCTGGATTTCCCTGCGCACGTAAAGGACGCCGCAGCCCTCCGGGCCGAGGAGCCACTTGTGTCCGTCGGCGGCCAGGATGTCAACGCGGGCCCGGTCCACATCGATTGGGAACGCGCCCAGGCCCTGAATTGCGTCCAAGAGGAACAGACAGCCCCGGCGGCGGCAGATCTCGCCAATCGCTTCCACGTCGGCCCGGTAGCCGCTCAGGTACTGGACGAAGCTGAGGGCGAGTAGCCGCGCGCCGCGGCAGGCTTCGTCCACTCGTTCGAGCGGATCGAAGACGGACAGCTCCTGCAAACGTACGCCTCTTCGCTCCAACCGCTTCCACGGGAGGTAGTTTGCCGGGAACTCTTCGGCGAAGACGACGATCCGATCGCCGGGACGCCAGTCCAACCCCATGGCCGCCGCGGCGATCCCTTCGGAGGTATTCTTGACGATGGCGATTTCGTCGCGTGAAGCGCCGATCAGCCGCGCCGCCGCTTTCCGCAGATCCTCGTACGTTTCCAGCCACCGGGCGTAGTGGTAGGATCCCCAGCCCGCGGCTTCATGGGCCCATCCGGCGATCGCTTCGGCCACGCAGCGGGGCAGAGGGGCGATGCCCGCGTGATTGAGGTAGAGGAGGTTCGTTGTGACGGGGAACTGGTCCGCGTATCTTTTGAAAAGCGGTTCAGCGGAGGCCGCGGCGGGCACGGGGACCGTTTTTTCGTAACCCATAACCTCGACTATACGTTAAGCAAGGTGAAGGTCGCCGGGCGAGCGAACTGTCCGGCGTATAATGACAGTGGGTCCCCATCCGCGCGGGGCGCGGCGAGGGGGCGGGAGGTGTGCGATGCTACGGCTGGGCCGGTTCCTGCTGGCAGGTCTCACGGCGCTGGCTCTTGCGGCGCCCGTAACGGCGGCCCCCAAGGACAAGAAGAAGGATCCCGATGCCATCGGGGAGCGAGACGTCGGCAAGGGCATCAACTTCTATTCGCTAGAGAAGGAAATCGCATTGGGCAAGGAGCTGGCGCAGGAGATCGAGCGGCAGGCCAAGATCATCGACGATCCCGTCATTGCCGAATACGTGAACCGCGTCGGCCAGAACCTGGTCCGGAACTCCGACGCCAAGGTCCCCTTCACCATCAAGGTGATTGACAGCGACGAGGTGAACGCCTTTGCGCTGCCCGGCGGCTTTTTCTTCGTTAACTCCGGCCTCATCGTACGGGCTGAGACGGAGGCCGAGCTGGCGGGCGTGATGGCGCACGAGATTGCGCATGTAGCGGCGCGTCACGGCACGCGCCAGGCGAGCCGTGCCGCCATCGCCAACTACGCGATGATCCCGCTGATTTTCATGGGCGGCTGGACAGGTTACGGCGTGCGCCAGGCGGCCAGCGTCTTGGTGCCCATGCAGTTCCTGCAATTCTCCCGCGCTTTCGAGCGCGAGGCGGACCTGCTTGGGCTGCAGTATCTCTACAAAACCGGCTACGATCCCACCGCCTTCGTGGATTTCTTCGAGCGCATTCAGGCCCTCGAGAAACGCAGACCCGGCACCATGTCCAAGGTCTTCTCAACCCACCCGATGACTGACGACCGCATCAAGGAAGCGCAAAAGAACATACAGGAGATCCTGAAGGCCAAGCCGGAGTACATTGTCACTACATCCGAATTCGACGAGGTCAAGGCGCGGCTGATAGCCATGACCAGCCGTCGCAAGCCGGATGACAAGGACGCCAACCGTCCGCGACTGCGCAAGGGGCCGGGCGGCGGTCCGGTGGATGCCGAGGACGAAAAGGGCCCCACGGACAAGCCTAAAGACGAGGACGAGCGCCCGACGTTGAAGCGGCGCGGCTGATCCTCGGTCGCGGCTTAGCGCGGCTTGTAAGCGACGCAGTCGATTTCGACCTTCATGCCGGGAGCGACAAATTTCGCCTCCACGGTGGTGCGTGCGGGCCTGTGCTCGCCAAAGAATTCCGCGTACACCTCGTTCATGAGGGGGAAATCTGCGGCATCGGCCAGGAAGACGCCGCAACGCACCACGTCGCTCGGGGATGCGCCACAGGCCGCCAGGATGCGCCGGATGTTTTCCAGCACCAGGCGCGTTTGGATCCGGATGTCACCCGTGACCAACGTGTCCGTGGCCGGGTCGATCGGTCCCTGGCCGGATACGAAGATGAAGTCGCCGGCACGCACTGCCGGTGAATAAGGGCCGCGCGGACGGGGCACGTCCGCAGGAACGATCCGTTCGATCATGCCGCTCAATTTACAACATGCGCGGGCCTGGCCGCGTCAACTCGCGGCCGGGGCGGACTTCTTGCGCCGGCCCGAACGCGTGGTCTTCGCGGCGCCGGCTTCGGCACCGGATTTGGTTCGCGTGCGGCGCGCTCTGCGCGCCGGCCGGCTCGAGGCCACGGCCTCCGCGAACTGCAGCACGGGCTCGGCAGGGATCACGTCGGCATCCGCCGGCGGGTAGAACTCCGCGCCGAGAAAGACCGTCAGCCCTTTCTCCTCGTCAGGCTGGATGCGCACCAGCAGCTTGTCCTGAGCGAAGTTCAGCAGCTCGGTAAACTCCTGGAAGCCGTACCGCTTGCAGTCGAAATCGGGGTGCTCCTGTTTGACCCACGCCTCCAATTCCTCGGCAAGAACGCCGTTGTCCATCTCCAGTCGATGGGTTTCCAGCACATCGCGCAGCAAGGGCAGGGCTTCCTCGGGTTTTAGCGGCGGACGCTCGGGTTGCGCAGCGGGCTTGCGCTCGATGAAATACCTGCCCTCTGCACCCGTGATGTTGACGAAGCCTGCGGCCTGCAATTTTTCCACGAATTCCGTGAAGGTGCTGGCGCCGTACGCCTTCTCGCTGAAGGTGGGATCCAGTTGCAGCATCGTGGACTTCAGCAGCCCGAGCTGCGGCTTCGCGCCGCGCCGCTCCAGGGCTTGCAACGCGCGCTCCAGCAGCGGCATGGCTTGGGCCAAATCCAGAGGCTCCGGACGGGGACGCTGCGGCCGCGATTGCCGGGCGTGCGACTTCTCGCGCGGTTCGTTATCCAGCAGCGACTCGAAGCTGATGAACTCGTGACAGTTCTTCTGAAGGATCGTGCTCGTGAAGGCGCGCCCGCCCACCACGAATACGGTCTTTCCGTACATTTTCAACTTGTTGACCAGCGGAATGAAATCGCTGTCGCCGCTGACGATTGCAAAGGCGTTGATGTGGTCGTGGGTGAAGGCCATTTCAAGGGCGTCGAGGGCAAGATTGATGTCCGCCCCGTTCTTGTCGCCGCGCGGCGAAATCACGCGCTGAACCATCTGCACGGCGTTCTCCGCCATCTGTCGCTTGGCGTGTTCGTTGCGACCCCAGTCCGCGTAAGCGAACTTAGCCACGATGTCGCCGCGTTCCTTGAGGGCGTCGAGCACCACGCCGACGTCGAACTCGCCTTTGAGCGTGGATTTGACGCCGATCTCGATGTTGTCGTAGTCAATGAAAACGGCGATCTTGAGCTTATCCTGCATATCGCGCCTCCTGGCGCGCGGCTGCGGGCCGCCTCCCGGTGCGGCGGCCGGCTACCTTCAGGATACTCCTTTGCGATGCGGGCTGCCGGCCGCAATCAGTCGTGCGCGATAATGGGGATGACGGTGTTCGACCGCAAGCCCGAGCGGCCATGCTCAAGGTGGAAAACATCGCGCTAGTTCTCGACGGCAAGCCGATTTTGCACGATTTGAATCTGCACATCCGCGAAGCTGAGATCCACAGCATTCTGGGCGCCAACGGGACCGGTAAGTCCACGCTCGCGTCCCTGATCATGGGCCTCAGTGGGTATCGTCCCACCGCCGGTCGCATCCTGTTTCAGGGCGAAGACATCACCGAGCTGCCCGCGTGGGAGCGTGCCCGCCGGGGCATCACCCTGGCCTGGCAGGAGCCGGCGCGCTTCGAAGGGCTGACGGTGGCGGAGTATCTGGAGCTGGCCCGCCGGCACGGCCGCAACGGCGACCTCGGTCCGAGTGAGTGCTTGCGCAAAGTGGGCCTGGCGCCCGAGAAATACCTGCGCCGTGCGGTGGATGCCACGTTGAGCGGGGGCGAGCGACGCAGGGTCGAGCTGGCTTCGGTGCTGGCAATGATGCCGAAACTCGCCATTCTGGACGAGCCCGACTCAGGCATCGATCCGCTGGCTATCGAGAACATTGTGGACGTGATCCGCACTCTCGCGCGGAACGGGGGCGCTGTTCTTCTCATCACCCATCACGAGCACGTTGCGGCCGTCGCCGATCGCGCATCCTCGCTGTGCGGAGGGACCATACTGAAAACCGGAGACCCGGCAGCCATCGCCCGCTTCTATCGCAACCACTGCCTTGAGTGTCTGCACGTTAACGAGCCCCGGGCTGAGGAGGTGGCCGGTGCCTGAGACAGCCACGGAACTGACCGAGCTTTCAGCCGCCATGGAGCCGGCGGGAGCCCCGCGTGCCTTATTGCTCCACGACCGGTTCGCAGGGCTTGCCGTCAGCCATAACCGCATCCTCCGCTGCCGTAGTGTCGACGGGCTCCACATCGAAGGCGAGGAGACCCCGACGGGCGCTCGCGCTCGCATCGTGGTCGAGCCCGGCGTGAGACTGGCCCAGCCGGTTCATCTCTGTTTCGGCGTACTCCCAAAGGAGGGCGTCCAGGAGATCGTTTCGCAGTTCGACATCGGCGACGGAGCACAGGTGTCATTTGTAGCCCATTGTTCGTTCCCCAACGCGGAGCGCGTTCGACACCTGATGCAGGCCCGCATTCGGGTAGGGAAGGGCGCCCGCATGGAGTACGCCGAGACGCACTATCACGGACCGCAGGGAGGCGTCGAAGTCCTGCCGGTAGCGCACATCCTGATCGAGGAAGGCGGCTTTTACCGCAGCGTGTTCAAGCTGGTCGAGGGCGCTGCGGGTGTGGTCCGCCTCGACTACCTCGCGGAGCTGGGGCGCGATGCGGCCTGTGAGCTCGACGCGAAGGTTTACGGCAAAGCCAGAGACAGCATCGTCATCAAGGAATCGCTGGTGTTGAACGGCGAGAACTCTCGCGGCCTGGCGAAGACGCGCGTGGTGGCGTCGGAGCAGTGCACGAGCGAAGTCATCGGCGAGGTGACGGGCAATGCGCCTTACGCACGCGGCCACGTGGATTGCGTCGAGATTCTGACCGGGCCGGAGGCGCGCGCTAGTGCGATCCCGAAGCTGCTCGTCAACGACCAACGCGCCAAGCTCACGCATGAGGCGGCCATCGGCAGCGTCGACAAGAAGCAGATCGAGACGCTGATGGCGCGCGGTCTGTCGGAGGCGGAAGCGGTGGACGTGGTCGTCCGCGGGATGTTGCGCTGAGAGTTCCGGCTGTGATCAGACGATGGCGCGGAAGCCGTCCGGGCTGAGGCGTGCGCGACGACCCTTCCGGAAGGCGATGTTGGCCAAATGCGGCCCCGCCACGGCGTTCGCACCCACCTCGACAGGGCAGGTCGGGTCCTGCCGCGTTTTGATGCAATCCAAGAAGTTCTGCAAATGGGCTTCTGTAGGCACGCCTTCGCGCACATCCATCACCGGCTTGCGATTCTCCGGCTTGGCCCAGGGTTCCTTGTAGAGGCGGAATCCGGCCTCGTCCAGGATCAACGTAGCTTCGTCACCCTGGAACGTGATGGACCAGCCGTTCTCATAGGAGTTGCAGTAGTTCAGGGTCCAGGTGCAGACGAAGCCGGGAAATTCGAACACGGCGCAGAACACTTCAGGGCACTCCGCACCGGTCATCTTCACCACTTCGCCCCAGCACACGGCCGAACGCGGCGGGCCGCTGCGCGTGAAGCGCAAAACGCAATCCATCAGGTGCGTGCCCTGATCCGTCATGTGCCCGCCCGAATAGTCCCAGAAGCAACGCCAGGAGCGGAAGCGCATCGGCTCCAAGGGTCGCTTGGGCGCCTTGCCCAGAAAACGCTCCCAGTCCAGTTTGCCGGGCAGCGGTGAATTGTTGAGCGGGCGCGCCGTGTTCCAGTTCCACATCGGCTTGACCATCGAGATCTTGCCCAGCGCACCGTCGGCGATCACCTTTTCGGCTTTTGCGATGACGGGCGCGCTACGCCGCTGCATGCCCACCTGAACCACGCGCTTGGTGCGGCGCACGGCTTCGATCATTCGCTTGCTCTCTTCCAGCGAATGGGACATGGGCTTCTCGAGGTAGACATCCTTGCCTGCGGCCACCGCGTCGAGCAGTTGCGGGCAGTGCCAGTGATCGGGGGTGGCAATGACCACGAAATCCATGCCCGGCTGGGTCAGCAGCTCGCGGTAATCCCAATAAGTCTTAGCCTCGGGCGCGTCCTTTTGCGCCTCTTGTAAGTTGGGTTCATAGACGTCGCACAGGGCGACGCACTGCGCGCCCAGCTTTTGGAAGACACGGTTCAGGTAGCGGCCTCGGCCGCCAGTCCCGATGACGCCGTAGGTGAGCCGGTCGTTGGCGCCGAAGGCGCGGCGTGGAACGAACATAGGCGCGGCGATCGCTGCCGCTTCGGTCAAAAATACCCTGCGGTTCGGATCCATCGGAGCTCCTCGAACGTCTCGGCCGCGCCGCGCGGCCTGTGTCGCTCCCGCGCGTCTCGGCCGGAGAAGGATACTTTGACACCGTCGTCTCAGCGCCGTCAAGGCGCCCGGGGCGGAGTGGGGCCGGAGGAGGGTATCGCTTCACGCGAGCGAGCGGAGGCGGCCAGCCAGAGCCAGGCAGGTGACGCCAGTTCCACTAGGGGACGTGCAGGAGTGACCACTAAACTCAGTGCGAGACCCGCCACGACGGTTTCCGACGGCTTCAACCGGCTGAGCAGCGTAGGAAGCAGGAATGCGCCGTCGTAAATCATGGCGCGCGGGCCGAAGACGAGGCCGGCGGCCAACGCCGAGTGCAAGGCGGCCTCAGGAGTCTGTCTTCTCGTCCACGCCAGGGTTAGGACCGCGCCCGCGGCGGCGAGGGCGATCTTAAGCGATATGGACCGGCCGGAATCCGGTATAAGACCCGCCAGTCCCACGATGTTAGGTGAAATCACGTTTTCGTTTTCCAGAGCGGCCTTCAGAAAGCGTATCGGCCAGTCGTAGCCAACAGCGGCAGCCGCCGCGAGGTACATTGCTCCCGAAGTAACAGCCATGCCGCCCAAGGCGCGCCATTGCTTCCGCGAAGCCACGACCAGCGGAGCTGCGAAGAAGATGTTAGGCTTCACCAAGCAGAGTGCGAGCAAGGCGCCCCCGCTGGAAGGCCGTCCTTGGGCGATGAGTCGGACGCCGGCCGTGAAAGCGAACAGCAGCAAGGGCGCGTCCTGCGCGAGACCGAAATTCCAGACCAATGGTGCGTACAAGGCCGCAGCGAGAATCTCGGCCGGTTTGCGCCTGCTCACGCCGAGAACAGCCAGACAGGCGCCTGCATTCAGAGCGAACCAGATCGCGTAGGCGGTCCGATACGGCAATTGCCCCAGCGGGTAGAGCGCCAGACCTTCGATGGCGGGCCGGATAAAGCGTTTGCTCCTCACCTCGGGGCACTCGCTGCGTTGCAGGGCCTCGACGGCTGCCGGATCGTACATCCGGCTGTCTGCCAGCCGGGCCGCCGCCCAGAAAGCATAGAAATCGCTGCTCGCCAAGCACGGCGGCTGAATCCACCATGCGGCGGCGGCCCAGATCGCGAGCGCAACAGCAAGCGCTGCGGGCGACCAGTACGGTCCTTGCTTGCCCCGGCCACGCGCCGCAGGGCTGCCGGAGACGGCCACGGTCATCACCAGATGTACTTGGCCGCTTCCTTGCGCCGCTCGTGGCTGTCCAGCACGTGGACCACGCGGATCTTTTTCAGTTTGTCCGGGGGAAGCTGCCCGATGGGTATGTAGAGAATCTGCCGCCCCAGTCGGTAGGCGATCTGCCGGAAAATCGAGCGCGGCGGACGGGCCGCGACGTAAACCACGTATCGGTGGATCGAATAATCCAGGCCCGCCAGCAAAAGCCGCTCCGGCTTGGTTTCGGCAAAGTCGTAATCCGGATCGCTCCACACATCCACCATCCGCCGGGGCGGCAGCGTCATCAGGAAGCCGCCGTACTCGGCACGCCCAATGCCGGGTCCAACCAAATGCTCGAACGGGTTGGTGGAGTAAAAAGCCATATCGGATTCGTTTTGGTGCTCGCCCAGCCAGGTGGTCAGCCAGTTGTAACGGTTCTCGCGATCCTCGTCGAAGATGACGATCAGGGCGCCCACTTCCCCGGCGATCTTTTGGAATTGCCGGACGTAGATCTTGCCTTCATACCAGCGGCGGATGGTTTCTCGCAGATCGATGCCGTCCAGTAACGACGTCGTGAAAGGCTCCGTGCGCGAACGTTCTTCCGAGAGAATGCTCCGCGCTTTCTGCTTGAGCCTGCGGCCGTAGTCTTCGATCACGATATCCTCGGGCGGATAGGAGCAGATGGCGTTGCCATCGAACTGGCGGGCCCATTCGCCGGGATGCTTTTCTTTGGAGCGGCGCTTCACGGGCAACGGGCGGAGCATTTGCTTTGGACGCGGCAGGCGCCTGCGCAGGCGGATTTTGCGGGTCTCCCGCCACACAGCATCCGCCGACAGCCGCAGCGTTTCCAGATCGCTTTCCTCCTTCTGGGCCGGGTAACGGTTGCCGGTCTCCCAGACTTCCCACGCGTAGTTGTCGTCCACGATGGAGCGCGCCGCCACGGTCAGATCGTAGAGGCTCGCCGTCAGATCGCCGGCCGCGATCGCGAGATTGCGCGAATAGCGCGCCAGAAGGATGCGCTGCCAATGTTCGACTTTCTCGCCCGTATTCTTCTGGTAACTGGTTTCGGCCTCCCGCAACAGCGCCACCTGCACGCGAGGACGATCGATGAGCGACTCCGGGCCCATTCGCGTCCGGAATTGCTCATATCGGTGCTGAAGATACGGGTACTCGATGGTAATCTCGGCCAGACATTCCGGATGCGGGTTGATGAGTTCGACCTGGCGAGCAGGCAACCTGCGCGCCGGTTCGTCCTGCGGCTCTTCCATGGCATCCAGCACCGGATCCAAGAGATTGAGGGAGAGCACGACCGCGATGCGCGCCAGCGGGTCGGCGCCCTGGAGTTTCCAGGCCACGCCGGCCGCGTGCTCGTGAACTTCCGCCTCGCGCGGCTGCGGCCATAAGCGGTAAGCCTCTACGTACTTCTCGAAACCGATGCGCCGAATCGCGTAGGGATCCGGGTAACGGTCCGGCACGTGCGGACGGTCACTCAGATCGGGATCCGCAAACAGGATCTCGGCGCCGATCTCCAGCGCCGTACGGATGGCCTCCGTGAACGGATCGGCGGGCTCGACCGGCAGGTAGACGGCTTCCTCCTCCTGCTGCGGATCCGGGTAGAACAGGACAGTGATCTGCGGCAGACGTCGGACGGCTTCCAGGTAAGCGCCCGCCAGCGACTGCGGGAGCTCGACCGCCACCACTTGCGGCCGCTCGCGCAACAGCCGCCGCCGCACTTCGACGGCGAATTCCATGCGCCCGGGAACGACCGGCAGATAGAGGAAACGCCCGCGGCGCAGGTTCGCTGGATCGAAGCTCTCAGGCAGGCGATCGGACTCGCGGGACATACCGCAGCGCCTCTTCGCCCAGGATTTCGAAGATCGCCATCTCCAGCGCGCGCTCGTACTGCCACACTTCGGTCGCGGTGCTGCGCAACTTCATGGCGTAGCGCGCGATGTTGATGCCGTCTCGTACGGTGTAACGCTCGTCGGCAGCGTGCGCCTGCTGCAGGAAATCGGTCACGTACTGGAGGATCTTCTCGTCGCCGAAGGGCAGGTTTTCCTTGAGAATCAGATACTCTTCATCGCGCTCGGGAAAATCGATCAGGATCTGCGGCTGGAGCCGGGAGTGGATGTACTCGGGCAGATCGAAGGTCGAGGCATCGTCGTTCATCGTGGTTACGAGTCGGAAATCCGGGTGCGCCTTGATCTTGATGCCCGCAACGATCGACTCCACGTAGCGGCGGCTGTCGAGCAGCGGCGCCAGCGAGGCCCAACTCTTCTCGCTCATGCGGTTGCCCTCATCGAGGATGGCCACGCCGCCGCGGATCATCGCCGTCACCAGGGGCGAGGCCACGTAGCGCAGTCTGGATTCGCCTTCGATGACCGGCTGCACGATGAGGTCTTCCGGGCGCGTGTCCACGGTGGCCTGCATGATGTAGACTTCCCGGCCCAGTTTCTTGGCCGCCGCGTAGGCCAGCGTGGTCTTGCCCACGCCCGGCTTGCCGATCAGCCGGGGATTCATCGGCAGGTCGCCCGGGCCGACTACCATCCACGCGGCCAGCAACTGCCGCATGACCTCCTGCTGTCCGACCCAGCGGACTGGCAGCTCGTCCGGGTGCGCCAGGTGCAGCGGCACGCCTTCGATCTCGACAACCATAGCCCCTAATGTCGATTGTAGACCCCTGCCCGTTTGCACGGCGTGCATCGGCGAGGCCGACGTTGGGCCCGGCCCGCTGAGGACCGCCCTCCGGGCGGGCGGCGTTCGCGGTACGCTGTTCGATTCGCCCCGCTGGACGTGCGGGGCCTGGTGGACGGCCATGGAGTACGTGCTTGCCTTGGACGAGGGAACTACGAGCGCGCGCGCCGCGCTATACGATCGCGAAGGCCGCCGCATCGCAATGGAATCGGCGCCGATCCAGCCGAGGTACCCGCAGCCGGGCTGGGTCGAACAGGATCCGGAAGAGATCTGGCAGGCCCAGCTTGCGGCCGCCCGCCTCCTGATCGAACGTTGCGGGATTGCCCCGCGGCAGATTGGCGCGATCGGCATCACCAACCAGCGCGAGACCACGATTGTTTGGGAACGCGCGAGCGGACGGCCGGTCGCGCCCGCGATCGTGTGGCAATGCCGCCGCACGGCGGATTACTGCGCCCGCCTGGCGGCCTCGCCCGCGGCCGCCGAAATCACGCGTCGCACCGGTCTGGTCGTGGATCCCTATTTCTCGGCCAGCAAGATTCGCTGGATCCTTGACCACGTGCCGGGAATGCAGGCCCGCGCGCGGGCCGGAGAGCTGGCCTTCGGCACGGTGGATACCTGGCTGGTCTGGAAGCTGACCCGCGGGCGTGTGCACGTCACCGATCCTTCCAACGCCTCGCGCACCCTTTTGATGCACCTCGCCTCGGGCGATTGGGATCCGGTTTTGCTCGAATGCTTCGACGTCCCCCGTTCCATGCTGCCGGCCATCCGCCCTTCCAGCTCGATCGTAGGATTGGCGGACGCCGCGTGGCTGGGCTCAGAGATTCCGATCGCCGGCATCGCGGGGGATCAGCAGGCGGCATTGGCCGGGCAAGCCTGCTTTCGGGCCGGCCTCTGCAAGAACACTTATGGCACGGGATGTTTCGCTCTGCTGCACACCGGCGACGCCGTGCCTGTCTCGGAGAACCGCCTGCTTGCCACTCGCGCGGCTTCGCCTGATGCAAGCCCGCAATTTGCCATCGAGGGCAGCGTTTTCATCGCCGGGGCGGCGGTGCAATGGCTGCGCGACCAGCTCGGGCTGCTCGCCACGGCCGCGGAATCGGAAGCGCTGGCGACTTCGGTCGCCGACACGGCGGGCGTTTACCTGGTGCCCGCGTTTGTCGGCCTGGGCGCGCCGCATTGGGACCCGGCTGCTCGAGGCATCCTGACGGGTCTGACGCGGGCCGCCGCGCGCGCCCACATCGTGCGCGCCGCGCTGGAGAGCATCGCCTATCAGACGCGCGACCTGATCGTGGCGATGGAGAGGGACGCGGGCCAGCCCTTACGGGAGCTACGCGTGGACGGCGGCGCCGCGGCGAACAACTTCCTGATGCAATTCCAGGCCGACATCCTGGATCGCCCCATCGTCCGTCCCGCCGATACGGAGACCACCGCCCTCGGGGCGGCCTTTTTGGCCGGATTGGCGGTCGGCTTCTGGAAGGGCGTGGAAGAGCTGGAAAGCTTCCGGCGCGTCGAGCGCATTTTCGAACCGCACATGCCGGCCTCCCAGCGCGAGCGGCTCCTCGCGGGGTGGCAGGAAGCCGTCGCCCGCTGCCGCTGGCGGCCTGACGGCATGGTATAATCCCGCACCGCGGGGGTGATTCCTTTACACTCTCGAGGCCCCATAGGAGGGAAGGCAATGCAGCCCGTCCTGTTTGCGTCAGCCCTCATTGTGGCCGCAGCGTCCACGGTTGCCTACGGCCAGACCACGTTCGCCAGCATTACCGGTGTGGTGGCCGATCCCACCGGGGCCGCCGTCCCCGGCGCCACCATCGTCGCCACCCACGTTGAAACCAACACGAAGACCACCGCGAAGTCCAATGAGGTCGGGAATTACAACCTGGCGCAGCTACGCGAGGGTACTTACACCTTGCGCGCCCAGGCGCCCGGATTCAAAGAGTTCGTCGCCCATAATATCGTTCTGGCGGCCCGCGACATACGCCGCGTGGACATCCAACTGGAAGTAGGCAGTCTCGAAACCGCCGTCGAGGTGACGGCGGGCGCCACTCTGATCGAAACCGAGACTGCCCGCATCGCCGATACCAAGACCGCGGCAGTCCTGAAGACCCTGCCCTTGAACACCCGCGGGATCTGGGCTTTCCTGGCGCTGTCGCCCAACGTGCTTCAGGCGGGAGGCGGTTCGTCCACGATCCGCTTCGCGGGCAGCCGCACCAACCAGTCGCACTGGTCCATTGACGGCACGACCATGAGCGACGGCGTGAGCGAAACACAAATCGGGCCGTTGGCTAATTACATCGAGTCGTTCCAGGAGATCAAGATCGACATAGCCAATAACACGGCTGAGTTCGGAACTATCGGCCAAGTTACGATGATCTCCAAATCGGGCACTAACGCGTTCCACGGTAGTGCGTTCGATTACTATTCGACGCCTTGGTTCCGCGCGCGCAACCCGTTCGCGCTGGCGCGCCCGGCCGGCGTCAGCCACGTGCCCGGGGTCAGCGCGGGAGGGCCTGTCTTGCTGCCTGGTATCTACGACGGCCGGAACCGCTCGTTCTTCTTCGGGTCCTTCGAGACGTCGCGGGGCAGCGCGGTCACGCAGCTGTTGACCCCCACCGTGCCGCTGCCGGCGTGGCGGCAAGGAGATTTCTCGGCGCTGCAGCCTGGCACGGTGATCTACGACCCGGCTTCCGGTGCCCCGTTTCCCGGCAACCGAATCCCGGCCGCTCGGATGAACGCTGTTTCGTCGAAAATCCAGGATCGTTTCTACCCGCTGCCCAACTTCGGGGATCCCAACGTTTTTACGGCCCAGAATTATAGGGAAATGAAGAGGCGGCCCCGGGATCCTTCAACTTACTGGACGCTGCGCGGGGATCATCGTTTCTCGGAAAAAGACTCGGTTTTCGGACGCTTCACATTTCAGCGCGCATACAATCGTCCCTACGAGGGGAATCTGCCCACTATCGGCCAGCGCAAGCAGCGGCGCGATAACCGTGCCGCCACGGTAGCTTTCACGCACGTGTTCACGCCCACGTTCGTCAGCGAGACGCGTTGGGGCTTCGCGTTGAACAACAATCCGATCGAAGGTCCCATCAACGGTCCCCAGATCGTGAAGGAGCTGGGGCTGGTGGGCCTCGCGCCGGACCTGCCGAACATCAGTGGCATCCTCAAGGTGAACTGGAGCGGGATTGGTTTGACCGGGATCAGCCAGGTGGATTACAGGCGCCCGGGCTACCGAAACCATCTGGAGCAGTTTACGGAACACCTGAGTTGGTTCCGCGCTCGGCACAATTTGAAGATGGGCTTCAATCTAGTGCGGGTCGAATGGGACGACATGTCGGCGCATCCCAACCTGTTCGGCTCGGTGACGTTTTCCAACCGCTTCACGAGCGGGGGCCGCAGCGGGCAGGGGCACCCCTATGCCGACTTCCTGCTGGGGATCCCGACCAGCGCCGCCCGCGCCTTCCCGCCGGTGCGTGTCGATCGCAATCGCTGGCAGTACGATTTCTTCTTCACGGACGACTTCAAGGTCACTCCGCGCTTGACGCTGAACCTGGGCGTCCGGTACGAGCTTCACCTGCCGTGGCGCGAAAATCATCGCCTGACCTCGATGTTCGACATCGGCTCAGGGCGCATCGTCATCGAAGACGGCGCCATGGCCAAGGTAAGTCCGTTGATGCCGAAGGGCTACGTCGACGTGGTGGAAGCCAAGGCGCTGGGACTGCCGGGCAGGACCTTGATCCGGGCGGATCGCAACAACATCGCGCCTCGTATCGGTGTCGCCTACCGGCCTTGGGGCAGCCGCACCGTCTTCCGAGCCGGCTACGGTATCTTCTTCGATGTTGTGCCGCGCAATCCGAATCACGGCGGGATCCCGTTCGTGATCAACGAACCCTCTTACACCAATCCCGTAGGGGCCCCCGACGTGTTATTGCCTCGCGTGTTTCCCGCGACGGGGCCGGGGGGTCCGAGCACTGTCGGAATTCCGGCCGCGATCAATCCCGACTTGAAGATCCCATACAGCATGCAGTACAGCTTCACCATCGAGCGTCAACTGTGGGATGTCGGACTCCGGCTCTCTTACATCGCAACCGGTACGCGGCAGGGAGACTGGAGTTACGATTACAATTCGCCTGTGGCCGATACCCGTCCGTATGTCGACAAGCCCAGGCCCTTCCCGCGGTACCCCGGGATCAGTTACTACACGAATGGCGCCGGTCATCAGTACCATGGTCTGACCATCGAAGCAGAGAAACAATTTTCGCGCGGTTTGTACTTCCAGAGCTCCTGGACTTGGGCGCGCGACATCGGCGACCTGGATCGGGGCGGCTCACCCGAGAATCCGTTCGACAGGCGGCGCGAACGCGCGGTCGAGCTCGATATCCCGACCCACCGAGTGACGTCCAACGCGATCTATCAACTGCCATTCGGCCGTGGACGTCGTTGGCTCGGAGGCGTGAACCGGTGGCTCAATCTGGCCGTGGGGGGCTGGGAGATCAGCGCGATCTACAGCATTTACTCCGGCCAGTTCCTGACGCCTTACTGGACGGGACCTGATCCCACGGGAACGGCCTATACCACGAGCCGCACCCCGGCCAACGTCACCCGACGGCCGGACCACTTGCGCAACGCGAATCTTCCCAAGGCGCAGCGCTCCCTGAGCAGGTGGTTCGACACTTCGGCGTTTGCTCCGCCGCGGCCAGGCTGCTGGGGCACTGCGGCCCGTGGCGTGATCAAAGGCCCGGGCGTGAATGTCTGGCACATGGGTTTCCACAAGGATCTGGTGTTCAGTGAGCGCATGCCGCGGCTGCGGTGGGAGATGACCGCGACCAACATCTTCAACCACCCCAACTGGAGTAACCCGGCGACCAACATCAGCCAGACAGGCCTGGTTGGAGTGATCACTGGCGTGGGAGGCGTGCAGGGGGCTTCTACAGGCGATCAGCCCGGGCCACGGGATTTCCGCATGGGGATCCGCGTGGAATGGTGAGCCCGGCTGCTCGGCTCGCGGGAAGCCGTCGCGCCCGAGTTTGGTTCAGGGAGCTGACCTGCGCGTAGCGCGCCGGCGGCCCTGCGCTACGCAGGAAGCGTCGGCGTGGGAGCTCGCAGTCTCCGCGTGCACCGAAGGCTAACGGGTTACGGGACTGCGCGTCGAGACGTAATTTTCGCGTGTCCCTACGGTCCGTGTCCGAGAGGCGCGGTGAGCTTGCGAGCGCCGCCGGCCCCTGCCCTTTAAGCAGCTTCGCGCTGGTGCGTGCGCCCGGCATCGCTGCGACCACGTTGCCATGAACCCTCACGTTTGTGCTTCCTCTCAGCGTCCGCTTGCGCGGATCGAATTCGTTCGGCCGCCCACCAGTCGCCGAAGTAAACAGGTTTGGCGGGCTGCGCGAGACCTTCGCCGGGTACTTTTTCATTCACGCCAAGTCCCGCCTGAGGCGAATTCACGCGCGAGCTTGGTTGCGCTGGTCCGGCCGCAAGAGACCCCTTTATGTTCCAGGAGCTGAGCAACTGCCTACCTCGCTTCAACAGAGCCTAAGTATCGGCGCCTCGTGCAGGCCGGCCGCGGACGCAAGTAAAATAACGGCGTCATGCAGACTCGATTGCCTACCGCTGCCATCACCGACGAGTTTTCACCCGATCTGGAGGTCGCTGCGCGGGCCATGGCGCGCATCGGCATGAGCGGCGCCGAGCTGCGGGTGGTCTTCGGCAAGAACATCCTTGACCTGACGGACGAAGAGGTGGACCAGGCCCGTCAGATCGTCGAGGCGCAGGGGCTGAGGGTCATTTCGCTTTCCTCTCCCATTCTGAAATGCACGTTGCCCGGAGGTCCCGAGCTGGACACGCGCTTCCAGCATGACGTGTTCGCTTCGAAACACACTTACGAAGACCAGCCGCGGCTGATCCAGCGCGCCTTCCGGATCGCGCACCGCACCGGCGCGCGCATCATACGTGTTTTCTCTTACTGGCGCACCGTGGACCCGGAGAAGTGTTTCCCGGCCATCGTCGACGCGCTGGCTGATCTGGCCCGCAAGGCCGCGTCCGAGGATCTGATCATCGGCATCGAAAACGAGCACGCCTGCAACGTCTCGACCGGCGCGGACGTGGCGCGGGTCATGGCGGCCGTCTCTCACCCCAACCTCAAGGTCGTTTGGGACCCCGCCAACGCCTACGTTGCGGGCGAGAACCCATACCCCGACGGCTTCGCGAAGATCCCCGCCGGCGCGGTAGCGCACGTACATGCGAAGGACTGCTACCTCGTGGACGGCAAGCCTCGTTGGGGCGCACTGGGCTGCTGCGCGCTGGATTGGAAAGGCCAGATCGCGGCGCTTCTGGCTTCCGGCTACACGGGCTACGTGAGCCTGGAAACGCACTGGCCCGGTCCTGACGGCGACAAACTCATGGCCAGCACCATCTGCGGCTGGAATCTCCAGCATCTGCTCGCTGCCTGAGGTGCGAGGATTCCGCCCGCCGCGCGCCGCCGTGCTATCCTGAAGGCAATTACGACGAGGGGGGCACGACGATGCGCCTACTCGCTGTCTGCGGCGCGCTGGGTCTAGGCCTCTCCCTGCTGGCCTGGCAGGGACGCTACTGGGGCTTGCGCCAGGAAGTGGACAATGACGACGCGCCCTTCCCGCCGGACGGGAACGAGAAGACCGAGTTCGTCTTCGCACGGCTGCGTTACCCTTCCGTGCGCTTCGCCTGGGGCTTTCGCGGCAACTGGGCCACCGATTATTGGAAGGCCGACCGCCAGTTCGTACAAGGCGTACGCCGGCTGACCCGCATCCACGTTCGTTCGGTAGAACAGGTCGTGGACCTCGATTCCGACGAAATTTACAACTGGCCCTGGATCTACGCGGTCGAGGTCGGGCATTGGGATTTGACCGACTCGCAATGCCGGCGCCTGCGCGACTACCTGCTGCGCGGCGGCTTCCTGATGGTGGACGATTTCCACGGCACGTGGGAGTGGGAGAACTTCATGGCTTCGCTGCGTCGCGTGTTCCCGGACCGCCCGGTCGTGGACATCGACGACAAGGACCCGATCTTTCACGTGCTTTACGACCTGGACGAGCGCTTCCAGGTGCCGGGCATCCAGTATTGGTACAGCGGACGGATTTACGAAAAAGACGGTATCGAACCGCGCTGGCGCGCCGTCTATGACGACAAAGGGCGCATCATGGTCGCGATCTGCCACAACATGGATCTGGGCGACGCTTGGGAGTGGGCCGATCATCCGCGCTATCCCGAACACTACGCATCGTTGGCCTACCGGATCGGCATCAACTACATCATTTACGCGATGACCCACTGAGGGCCGGATGTTCGAGTGGTTGTTCAAGTATCCTCCGGCCGCCTTCTCCAAAGGCCAGATCGTGTGGCTCGCGCCTTTTCCGGCCGCGTGGCTTTTCGCGGCTCTCATCGCGGCCGCCCTGGCGCCGGCTTGGATGCTGCGCCGTAGGCCCGGCCCTCCCATCGATGTCGGCCCGCGACGCAGGCTCGCGCTCTGGGCCCTGCAGGCCGCTTTCCTTGCGCTGCTGCTGGTGATGCTGTGGCAGCCCGCGCTCAGCGTGCCGACGCTCAGGCCGGGACAGAACATCATCGCGGTTCTCGTGGATGATTCCCGCAGCATGGGGGTCGCAGAGGGTGGAGCGACACGACTGGAGCGCGCTCGGCGCCTGCTCGACGACGACCTGCTCGGGGCCTTGGGCACCCGTTTCCAGGTCCGCCTTTACGCTTTCGACAGCTCGCTCGCGCGCATCGAATCCACGGCGCAACTGAAGGCCGTCGGGCAGGCGACGCATCTGGGCGAGGCTTTGCGCGCCGTGGCGGCCGAAGCTTCGGCTGCGCCGGTGGGCGCCGTCGTTCTGCTCAGCGACGGGGGAGATACGCGGGGCGGCGTCCCCCACGAAGTGATCGAAGAGCTGCGGGCGCGGCGGCTGCCCGTGCACGCCGTCGGCTTCGGACGCGAGCGCTACGAGCGCGACCTGGAGCTGGCCGCAGTCGAGATCCCCGCCCGCGTGCTGCGCAGCTCGCGCGTGGCGGCCACGGTGCGCCTGCGTCAAAGCGGCCTTGCGCGCTCGCGCGTTCGCATCACGGTGGAGGAGGACGGCAAGACGCTGGCTTCCCGTGAGATCGTGCTTTCGGCGCCGGAACAAAGCGAGACGCTTTTGTTCAGCTCCGGGGAACCCGGACCGCACCGGCTCCGCTTCTCGGCCTCCCCGGCGGAAGGGGAGGAGAACGTGCGCAACAACCAGCTCGTTCGCCTGCTGAGCGTAGAGGACTCCCGACCGCGCATCCTGTATGTCGAGGGCGAGCCGCGCTGGGAGTTCAAGTTCATCCGCCGCGCTGCGCTGGAGGATCCCGCCCTGGAGCTCACCAGCCTGCTGCGCACGACCGAGAACAAGCTTTACCGGCAGGAAGTCCGCGACCCGAAAGAGCTCGAGGAGGGATTCCCTGCGGCGGCCGAGGAGCTGTTCGCCTTCCGCGGCCTCGTCATCGGGAGCGTGGAGGCCGACTACTTCACGCCCGCGCAGCGCCAGTTGATCCACGATTTTGCCGACCGACGCGGAGGCGGCTTGCTCTTTCTCGGCGGCCGGCGCGCACTTGCGGAGAGCGGCTGGAATCGGTCTCCCACGGCCGAGTTGCTGCCCGTGACCTTGCCCGCGCGCAAAGGTACTTTCCATCGCGACCGCGCCCGCGCGGCCCTCACGCGCTCGGGCGCCGACAGCCTTCTATGCCGGCTGGTCGAGCCGCCCGAAGCCAACGTCGAGCGTTGGAAGAGCCTGCCTGCACTGGCGGACTATCAAGAGGTCGGCGAACCCAAGCCGGGGGCACTGGTGTTGGCCACGGTGGAGACCCCGGAAGGCCGGACTCTGCCGTTGCTGATCACTCAGAGCTACGGCCGCGGCCGTACGGCTGTCTTTGCCACGGGCGGAAGCTGGCGTTGGCAAATGCTCCAGCCGCTCTCGGACGTGACGCATGAGACCTTCTGGCAACAGTTGTTGCGCTGGCTGGTTTCAGGCTCGCCCGGCCCGGTGAGCGCCTCCACGCCGCAGCCCGTGCTGATGGATGAATCGCGCGTGGTGCTTCGCGCCGAGGTTCGCGACAAGGCCTATCGCCCCGCCTCCGACGCGCGCGTGGAGGCGCGCATCCAGGGACCCGGCGGCATCGCCGAGAGCCTCCCGCTGCGTGCGCGGGAGGACGAGCCGGGCGTCTACGAAGGGGAATGGAACGCACCGCAGGCGGGCGCTTATTCGGCGGAAATTCATGCCCGCCGGGGCGACGAGGAGCTCGGTCGGGATCTGGTGCTCTTCCGTCGCGAGGACGGGGTGGCTGAAGACTTCAGGAGCCTGCAGGACCGCGAGTTGCTCGAGCGATTGGCGGAAGCCACGGGCGGTCGTTACTGGCGTCCGGAGGAAGCTGCGCGCTTGCCGCGCGAGATCACGTATTCGGAAGCCGGTTTAAGCGTGCGCGAGATGCGGGATCTATGGGATATGCCCGCGCTGTTTCTGCTGGCGCTGGCGTTGCGTTCGGCCGAGTGGCTGCTGCGGCGTAGGTGGGGAGCGATATGAGAGGGCTCGCGCTGGCGTCTCTGGCTCTGCTGGGCGGTCGAATCGGGCTGGCTGCGACCTACTGGGTCATTCTCGGCGGCTTGGGAGGCGATGCCGATTACGAACAGCGCTTTGCGGCGTGGGTCCGCGAGGCGGAGAAGATCTGCCGCGGCAGCGCAGGTGACGTACAGGTTGTCGCCCTGAGCGGGGGCCGGGCCACCGCGACCGGTATCCGCGCTTTGTTCGGGGAACTCAGCCGGCGCGTCCGGCCCGAAGATGCGTTCGTGCTCCTGCTGATCGGGCACGGCAGTTTCGACGGCTACCAGTACAAGTTCAATCTTCCGGGCCCCGATCTGACGGCCGAGGACCTGGCTGCCCTACTCAGTCCCATAACGGCCGAGCGCCAGCTCGTCGTCAATACAACGAGCGCCAGCGGCGCCTCGATCGAGCCGCTGCGCAAGCCGGGGCGCATCGTGATCACGGCCACCAAGAGCGGCCTGGAGAAAAATGCCACCGTCTTCGCGCGCTATTTCATCGAGGCGCTGCGCGACCCGGCCGCTGACGCTGACAAGAACGAGACTCTGACTGCGCTGGAGGCCTTTCGTTACGCCGGCCAGAAAACCGCGCGCTTTTATGAGTCGCAAAGACGGCTGGCTACGGAGCACCCGCTGCTGGAAGACACCGGTCGGGGGCAAGGCGTTCGTTTGCCCGACCCGGCAGGCGGCTCGGGACGCCTGGCGGCCTCTTTTGCCCTTCTGCGTTTGGGTCAGGCGCAAGAGGCGGCGCGAGACCCGGCCCGACGGGCTTTGCTGGCCCGCAAGGAACGCCTCGAGCAGGAAATCGACCTGCTCAAGTACCGCAAGGCGGCCATGGACGCCGCCGAATACCGCAAGCAGCTCACCGCGCTGCTCATCGAGCTGGCGCGCGTGAACGAGGAGCTGGAGAAATGACGGCGGCCGCACTGCTGCTTGCGCTGGCGCAACCGTTCGCCGGGGCGGGCCCTGCCGCCGACTGCCTTGCCCTGCGTCACCGTGGCGAGAACATTCAGGCCGATCATTGTTTCCTTCGTCTGGCCTCCGCCGCCGAACCGTGGGCGCGCGCCGAGGGACTGTGGGGACTGCGCCGCTACCGCGAAGCCAACGAGGAGTTCCGCCGTGCCGTCGCCGAGCGGCCTCGCGATCCCGACCGCAAAGTGCGCTGGGGACGCCTGCTGCTTGAGCGGTTCAACCCGGGCGAGGCTGCCGAGCTCTTTCAGGAGGCCCTCCGGGTCAACCCCAGGCACGCGGCCGCGCTGGTGGGACTGGCGCTGGTGGCCGCGAACGGCTTCGAACAGAAAGCGGTGGAACTGGCCCGCCGTGCCCTGGAAGCGGATCCGGCGTGCGTCGAGGCACGCGTGCTGTTGGCGCGCATGGCTCTCGAGGACGGTGACCAGGAGCGGGCGCGCGCGGAGGCCGCGGCTGCGCTCGAGCTATGGGGCGAGGCTCTGGATGCAATGGCCGTTCTGGCCGCAGCGGAATGGATCGCCGATCGCGAACCCGGGGTCTGGCTCGAACGCGCCTTGCGCGTCAACCCGCGTTACGGCCGCATTTACGCCGTCGGCGCGCGATTCCTCGTTCTCAACCGGCGTTATGCAGATGCGGTGCAGCTTTACCGCAAAGCGCTGGAGCTGGATCCTGCGCTTTCCGACGTGCGCAGCGAGCTGGGCATCAATCTGATGCGGTTGGGCCGCGACGAGGAGGCCCGGCGCCAGCTCGAGCGCGCCTACGACGAAGGGCATCGCGACGCGCCCACCGTCAACGCGCTGCGTCTGCTCGACGGCGCGAACAATTTCGTTCTCGAGAAACAGGGCCTGCTGGAGCTGAAGTTGCACCGCAAGGAGGCGGCGGTGTTGGGACCCTACGTCAGGGCCGAAGCAACGCGCGCCCTGACGGCGCTTCAAAGCAAGTACAGGGTCCGGCTCGAGCAGCCCGTGCGCATCGAGCTCTACCCCGATCATGAGGATTTCGCGGTCCGCACGCTGGGCATGCCGGGCCTTGGCGCTCTGGGCGTAACTTTCGAGCGCGCGGTAGCCATGGACAGCCCTTCGGCACGCAAGCCCGGCAGCTTCCACTGGGCGGCCACGCTGTGGCACGAGCTCAATCACGTGGTCGTACTGACGCGCGTGAACAACCGGGCGCCGCGGTGGTTCGTCGAAGGCCTGGCAGTCTGGGAGGAATCGCAGGCCTCGCCGGAATGGGGCGAGCGGCTCACTCCCGAAATTCTCACGGCCATCCGCGAGAAGAAGCTGCTGCCGGCGGCCGACCTCGACCGCGGCTTCGTGCGTCCCTCCTATCCGGGACAGATCGTAGTCTCCTACTACCAGGCCGGCAAGCTCTGCGAGTTCATCTCGCGCGAATGGGGCTTCGAAGCTCTGTTGCGCATGCTCGACGCTTTTGCCGCGCGCAGGAGCACGTCGGAGGCGATCAGGGAGGCGCTGGGAATTACCGGGGACGAGGTGGATCGCCGCTTCCTCGCCTGGCTCGAGCAAAGCCTGCGCGTTCCGCTCGAGGCGTTCCCGACCTGGCGTGAGCGCATGAAGCGGCTGGCCGAGGCTGCACGCGCGGGCCGCCACGAGGAAATCATCCGCGAGGGCCCCGCAGTGCGCGATCTTTACCCCGAGTACACGGAGGCGGGCAGTGCCTACGAGTTGCTAGCGGCCGCCCACCTCGCTGTGGGCGATAAAGGGGCAGCCCGCGCCGAGCTCGAACGCTACGCCAGGGCGGGCGGGCGCGATCCCGCTTGGTTGCGACAACTGGGGGAGCTTGAGCGGGAAGCCGGGCGCACCGCCGAGGCCCTGGCGGCGCTGCGGCGCTGGCTGTACGTCGACCCGATGAACGAGGAGGTTCATCGAAGGTTGGGCGATCTCTTGCTCGAGCAGGGCCAGGCGGAGGAAGCCATGCGGGAATACCGGGCTGTACTCGCTCTGGGTCCGACCGACCTGGCCGCCGCGCATTATGCGTTGGCGCGAGCCTGTCGGGCCGCCGGCCGCATCGAAGAAGCAAAGGAACAGGTGCTGGCGGCGCTAGAGGCGGCGCCCGGCTACCGGCCCGCACAGAAGCTGTTGTTGGAACTGAACCGGTGAGAAAAGCCGAAACAGGAGGAGGGATGGCGACCGCGATACCGATCGAAGCGGCCGAATTGAGAAAGAGAATCGAACGATTCCAGGAGGTGCACCGGGACATCGTCACCCAGGTGCGACGCGTCATCGTGGGTCAGGAAGAGGTACTCGAGCAGGTCCTCATCGCGTTGTTCGTCGGGGGCCATTGCCTGATCACGGGCCTGCCCGGCACCGCCAAGACGCTGCTGGTCCGCACCATCGCGCAGACTTTGGGGCTCGCGTTCAAGCGCATTCAGTTCACACCGGACCTGATGCCTTCCGACATCACGGGCACCGACATCATCGAGGAGGATCCGGCCACCGGCAGGCGCACCTGGACCTTCGTGCCGGGCCCTATTTTCGCCAACGTTCTGCTGGCCGACGAGATCAACCGAACTCCGCCGAAAACCCAGTCGGCCCTGCTCGAGGCCATGCAGGAGCTATCCTGCACCGTGCGCGGCCAACATTACAAGCTTCCCGCGCCCTTCTTCGTCTTAGCGACTCAAAACCCCATCGAGCTGGAGGGCACCTACCCGCTGCCGGAGGCTCAACTCGACCGTTTCCTTTTCAACACGGTGCTCGACTATCTGAGCGCCGACGAAGAGATGCAAGTGATCGATCTGACCACCACGACACACGCGGCCCAGGTCGAGTCGGTGACGAACGCCGACGAAATTCTCGAGTTCCAGCAACTGGTGCGCATGGTGCCCATCGCCACCTCCGTGGCCCGTTACGCGGTGGATCTGGTGCGGGCCACGCGGCCCGGAGATCCTGAAGCGCCCGATTTCATCCGCAAGTACGTCAACTACGGAGCGAGCGTCCGCGGCGCACAGTTCCTGGTGCTGGCATCCAAGGCGCGGGCGCTGATGCGCCGGCGTTACCACGTAAGCTATGAGGACATTCGCACCTTGGCCATCCCCGTGCTGCGTCACCGCGTCCTGCTGAACTTCTACGCCGAGTCGGACCGGCTCCGCCCGGACGATCTTCTCAAGCGGCTGCTCGAAGCGCGCCCTGCGCCGACGGCGTGAGGCGGACCATGCTGGTGCGGTTCCTCGAGCCGGCGATACTGGCGGGCCTCTCCGGCCTCGATCTGGTGGCCAAGACCGTGGTCGAGGGTTTCATCGCCGGGCTGCACCGCTCGCCCGACTTCGGCTTCAGCCAGGAATTTGCCGAGTACCGCGCGTACACGCCGGGCGACGATCTCAGGTACGTGGACTGGAACGTTTTCGCCCGAACCGAGCGTTGCTACCTCAAGCGCTATCGGGGTGAGACGAACACGGCGCTCACGGTCCTGCTCGATGTCAGCGCTTCCATGGGTTTCGGCTCGCACCGCGTCAACAAGCTCGAGTACGCGCGCTTCCTGGCTGCCTCCCTGTTCTACCTGGCCAATCGCCAGCGCGACGCCGCGGGCCTGATCGTCTTCGATGAGGAGGTGCGCGACGTCGTAGCGCCCTCATCCCGCCACGGCCAGCTTTCGCGTTTGCTGCACGCACTCGAGCGAGCGGCTGTGGGCCGGCAGACCGACTACGTCCGTCCCTTCCTCCACTTGATGGACCACCTGCGGCGCCGAGGCATCGTGGTGGTGATTTCCGATTTCTACGCGTCGCCGGCCGAAATCGTGCGCACGATGGCGCCCGTCCGCTTCCGCGGCAGCGAACTCGTGCTCTTCCACGTGCTCGACCCGGAAGAGTTACGTCCGGCCTTCGACCAACCGGTGCTGCTCATCGATGCGGAAACCCGGCGCAGCATGGAGGTCTCGCCGGAATATGCGCGGCGCGAATATCGTACACGCATCCAAGCCCATGTCGCGGAGCTCGGCGAACGCGCCAGGCAGGCCGGCATGGATTACTTCCTGATCGACACCGCTCGACCGCTGGATGCCGCGCTGCGCGAGTACCTGAGCGTGCGCGAGGGGAGGCTGTAAATGGGACTGCTGGCGCCGTGGTTCCTGGCCGGGTTGGTTGCGCTGGCGCTGCCCGTGTGGCTGCACCTGCTGCGTCGCCGCCACGCGCCGCCGCGCCGGTTCCCGTCGCTCATGCTTTTCGAGCCGCACCGGGAAAGCTCGGTTCGCCGGCGCCGCCTGCGCTACCTGCTCCTGCTGGCGTTGCGTTGCCTGGTCTTGGCGGCGCTTGCGTTGGCATTTGCGCGCCCCTGGCGTAACACGGCGGCTGCGGCGCCCGGGGCCGATCGGCTGGTGGTGTTCGCGCTGGACGACTCCTTCAGCATGCGGCACGGTAACCGCATGGCGCGGGCGCGCAGCGCTGCCCTCGGCGAGCTCGGCCGCCTGCGCGTCGGCGAGCGCGTCCAAGTCCTCGCCTTTTCTTCCTCCGTACGCGCTTTGACCCAGGCGTCACGCGAGCACGAAGCGGCTCGCGCAGCCATCGCGTCGCTCGAAGCCGGCGACGGACACAACTCGTATGCGGAGCTGGCGCGTGCGCTCCGTCTGATCGCGGAGGCCGAGCGCGGCCCCGTCGTGGCGCATGTCTTCACGGATCTGCAACGCAGCGCGATGCCGGCGAGTTTCCGCGATCTGGCGTTGCCCGCTTCGGTGCGGCTGCAACTTCATGGCGTGGCCGAAGGCCGTATCGCGAATTGGGCCGTCGAGGCGGTTGACGTACCGTCGGCGGTGTACGGGGCGCGGAAGCTGCGTGTACGCGCGACGGCGGCGAGCTTTTCGGGAGAAACTGCGCGCAAACGCGTCCAGATCGTGCTCGACGGGCGCCCTATAGAAAGCCGCGAGGTCGAGCTGCCGGGCGGCGGACGAACCACGGTCGAGTTCCTGTTGCCGGAACCCTCCTACGGCGTCCACCGGGGCGAGGTGCGACTCGACCCGCCGGACGACTTCGGCGCGGACGACCGACGCCTGTTCGCCTTCGAGCGTCGGGATCCCAAACCCGCGCTGTTCGTCCATGAGGCGCGGGACCGCCGGTCGTGGCTGTACTTCAGCACGGCGCTGGAGGCCTCCGGCCTGGGCGCATTTCGGCTGGAGCAGTCGACACCTGAGCAGGCGCCGGCGGAGAAGCTGGCGCAATACGCCTTCATCGTGCTTTCTGACGTGGCCTCGCTGCCGCAAGGATTGGCTCGCGCGCTCGCGGACTACGTGGAATCAGGCGGCGGCGTGCTCGTAGCTTTGGGCGCGGCAACCGCAGCCCGCGGTGAAGCTCCTTGGCCTGCCGCCACCGTGGTTGCGAACGGGGAGACCCACGCGGCCGGATTCACCGTCGCCGAGATCGATCGCGCTCATCCTTGTCTACGGGAGCAGGGCTTGTGGGAAGGCGTCAGGTTCTATCGCGTGGTGAAAGTCGAGCCGGGTACCAGTCGCGTGCTGGTGCGGCTTGCTGACGGCGTGCCGCTGCTTTGGGAGCGCCCGGCCGGCGCAGGGCGGCTGCTGGTTTTCGCCTCCGCATTCGACAACCTGACGAACGACCTGCCCTTACACGCCGTTTTCGTTCCTTTCATCGAGCGCACGGCGGCGTACCTGGGCGGCCTGGATGAAACGCCGGGCAGCCTCACGGTGGGCGCTACGCTTCCCGTGACGTCTCCGGCCAGCCGTGGCATAGCGGCGGAAGTGATCGGACCCGACGGTGAGCGGCTGCTTTCGCTGGATGAGGCGGCGGCGGTGGGGAGCGTGGTCTTGCGCCGCGCAGGTTACTACGAGATCCGTCGGCCTGCGGGACGAGCGCTTCTGGTGGCCGCGAATCCGGATCCGCGCGAATCCGACCTGAGACCTGCTCCGGACGATCTGATCGCGCTCTGGCGCGGAGAAACGCCGATGCCTGAGCGCGGCCAGGGTCAGGGAGGGGAAGGCACGCGCCGCGAGCTATGGCGGCTCTTCGTGGCTTTGGCGCTTGCGGCCGCAGCGGCTGAGTCTTTGTTAGCCGGAAAATATATGACCCGATCGGGCGAGGCAGCATGAACGCACTGGACGAACTGAACGCGTACTTGGGCGAAATCGAGCGCCGCTTGCGCCGCCTGGCGCTGTGGCGCGGCGTGGCTGCCGTTGCGTCGGCCGCACTTGTGCTGACGCTGGCGGCGGTCCTGGCTACCCGTTACTTCCTGTTCTCGCCCGCCAGCGTGGCGGCGGCCCGTTGGCTGCTGTATCTGGCCCTGGCGCTCGCAGCGACGTTTCTGCTCGCGCAGCCGCTCATCAGAGTCGATCGCACTCGTGCGGCCGAGCGCGCCGAGCGTGCGGCGCCGGACTTCGAACAGCGTCTTTTGACCGTCGCCGAGCGCAGCCGGGATGCGGAGCCTGCCGATCCGTTCCTCGAACTGGTGGCGACCGATGCGCTCGATCGCGTGCGCGAGAACCCGGAGCCCGTCCGCGTAGGTTCGCCCCTGGCCGCGTACGTTTTGGGTTCGCTGGCGGCAGTGGGCGGGCTGGTCTGGCTCGTCGTGGCCGGACCGGGCTTCCTCGGCTACGGCGCCGGCCTGCTCTGGGGCGGGCCCCGGCAGGCTGCCGCCGGTCCGTACTACAGCATCCTGGTTGCGCCCGGTGACGCCGCCGTGCGTCGCCTGGGTGAGCAGTGGATCACCGCGCGATTAGTGGGCTTCGAAGCGGCGGAAGCCAGGCTCGCGGTGCGTTACGAGGGGACGGCGCGCTGGGAAGAAGCGCCGATGCGGCCACGAGCCGGCGGTCCAGGCTTCGAGTTTCTGCTCGCCGGCATCCCGCAAAGCCTCGACTACTACGTCAGCGCGGGCAGCATCCGCTCACCGCTGTACAAGTTGCGGGTGGTCGATCTGCCCCGCATCCGGCGCCTACGTGTCACGTATCGCTATCCCGCTTGGACCGGGATGGCGCCCGCGGTCGAAGATCCCGGAGGCGACCTGCGCGCGGTCGAAGGCACCGAGGCCGAGATCGCCATCGAAACCGATCGGCCGCTCGAGAATGGTTTCCTCGATCTCGGCGAGGGACGCAGCCTGCCGCTCCAAGCAGTCGAAGGAAACTGGCGGCGGGCCCGAATCACGATGCGCAGCGACGGCCGCTACTTCGTTGCCGCGCGCGACGGCGATCAAGTCGTGCGGCTGAGCGAGGATTACCTCATTTTGGTGGAGCGGGACGAGCCGCCTGTCGTGCGCATCCGCAGGCCCGGCCGCGACGTTGGCGTCAGCCCGATCGAGGAAGTGACAGTCGTCGTGGAGGCCGCCGATGAATTCGGCCTCAAAGAGCTTGCCCTGAATTACCGTATCAACGGCGGTCCGGAACGCAGGATCGCCCTGCTTGAGCGCGGCGGCGTACGACAGGCCGAAGGCGTGACCACGCTTTACCTGGAAGAGTTCGGCCTGGTTCCCGGCGATGTGGTCAGCTTTTACGCGACCGCGCGCGATGCGAGGCACGGCGCCCAGAGCGACATCTACTTCCTGGAAGCGCAGCCGTTCGAGCGCGAGTACACGCAAGCACAGGCTGTGGGGGGCGCGGCCGGGGAGGGCGGCGAGGAAGACCAGAACCGCATCTCCGAGCGGCAGAAGGAAATCATCGCGGCCACCTGGAACCAGATCCGGGCGCGCAGCCAGGACCGGGAAACGGCGAAGTTCCTCGCCGATGTTCAGGCGCGTTTGCGGGATCAGGCGCGCTCGCTCGCACGCAGGCTGCAGAGTCGCGAGCTCTCGCGCGCCAACGAGGAGTTCGCGAGCTTCTCGACCAACATGGAGAGGGCTGCCACCGCCATGGACGCGGCCGCTCGCGAATTGGCGGCAGCTCGGTGGCAAGAAGCGCTGGCGCCGGAACAGCAGGCGTTGCAGCACCTACTGAGGGCGGAGGCGACGTTCCGGCAGATTCAAGTGGCCTTCGGCAATCGCGGAGCCGGCCGTGGCGGTGGAAGGAGCGGCGCAGGTCGGGAGCTCGAAAGCCTCTTCGAGCTGGAGCTCGACACCGAGAAGAACCAGTACGAGACGGGTGCGGGGGCGGTGCGGAGTCCGCGACAGCGGGAATTTGAAGAGGTGCTGCGGAGGCTCGAGGAGCTGGCCCGCCGGCAACAGGAACTGGCCGCGCGCCAGGGACCACGACAGTCCATCGAGCAGCGCTGGCAGCAGGAGATGCTGCGACGGGAAGCGCTCCAGTTGCAGCGCGAGATGGAGCGGCTGGCCCGCGGCAATTGGGCCGGCGGCTCCGCCGGGGGAGAGCGGGCGCGCGGTGGGGCGGCGGAACGCCAGGGCCGATCCGGCGAGGGCACGCGCGGCCCTGTCGATCCACGCATCGAGCAGGCGCTGGAACGACTGGCGCAGGCCGCGCGCGACATGAGTCGTCCCGGGGGTTGGCAGGAGGCCGCTGAACGGCTGCGCCAGGCCCGCGATCTGCTAGGGGGCATGGAGCGGCAGCAGGCAGGCGAACGCGTGGCGGACCTTGCACGCCGCGGCGAGCATCTGGCGGCTGAGCAGCGGGAGTTCGCCGAACGGCTGCGTCAGCGATTCGGCAGCCGAGACGCCCGCGGGACCTGGGAAGAGGCGGAGCGAATGGCCGAAGAAAAACAGCGTATGGCCGCGGCCCTGGAGGCGCTCGAGCGCGACCTGGCCGAGAGCGTCCGCGCCCTGGGCGATAGCCGGCGTGCAGCAGCGGCGCGTCTGCGCGAAGCGCTGGGGGATTTGCAGCGCCAGGAGCTGGCCACGCGGATGCGTTACAACGCCGAGCTCATCCGTCGCGGTTGGGGCGCCGCCGCCGTTATGCGGGAAGCGCCGGTAACAGCGGGCCTGGAACAGCTTCGCGAACAGCTCCGCGAAGCCCGGGCTGCGCTGGACCGCTCCGCTCCTGTCGAGAACCAATTGCAACAGGCCCTGGAATCACTTGCCCGTACCCGCGAGCGGCTTGCGGGACTGCGCGGGCAAAGTGGGCAGGGGCGCAACGACTCTGGCGGCAAAATTTCCGGAGCCGGAAGCGCCGCAGGCGGACAGCCGGACCCCGTGAGAGGTGGGCGTCAGGGCGCCGGCGGCCCGGCTCCCGGCAGCTACGCGGCGACGAACTTTGGGGACTGGCAGCCGGCGACGCCCGGCGCCACCGCTCGGAACGACCCGGCCGAGCTGGCCAGAGCCTGGCAGGCGGCCCTGCGCGATCTGGCGGAATTGCGCGGGCGCTTGCGCGAATTACCCGAAGAGGCGGGTGCGCTCGAGGAGCTCCTACGCGAGTACGCGCGCTATGATCCCCGTCGCACGCCGGGGAACCCCGCGTTGCTCGAGCGCATCCACGTCCAGTTCCTCGCCGATCTCGATCGGCTTGAACTCGAATGGAGGCGCAAGCTGGGCGAAACGGGCACGCAGGCGCGTAGCGCCGCGGACCGTCCCTTTCCGGCTAAATACGCCGAAGCCGTGGCTGAATATTTTCGGCGTCTGAGCGGGAAGCGGTGAAAAGGCGCCGTGGCGGCCTCGGCCCCCACCGGCAGTCTGCGTGGGCCCTAACAGGCCGTGTCTAAAATAGGTCGTTTTTCCACGAGCGAAGCTTTGAGCAAATGCCGCCGCTTACTGGCTCGGGATGGTTTCTCGGGCGTCGGTTCGTCCCTCGGGAGAAGCTTACCGGGCCATGAGCCTCAGCAGCAGCCCCAAAA
>CALJAM010000004.1 GCA_938027685.1 uncultured Bryobacteraceae bacterium | reverse complement strand
GTGAGCCGCGCCACGGCGCGCCTGTTCCATGCCTTGGGCATCGACTTCGCCATTCTGGGCAACGAGGAAAAGTGCGCCGGCGAATGCGCCCGCCTGCTCGGCGAAACCGGCCTGTTCGACACGCTGATGGACTACAACATGGCGGTCTTCGCCAAGTACAAGTTCAACCGGATTGTGACGTCGGGCGCCCACGCCTACGATGCCTTCATTTATCAATATCCCGAGCGCGGCTTCCGCTACCCGGTCGAGCAGACCACGCCCTTCCTGGCCCGGTATGTGGACAAGCTCCGTCCGCTGCTCACTCGCAAGTTGCCCTACACCGTCACCTACCACGATGCCTGCTGCATCGGACGGCACAACGGATTCTTTGACGAGCCCAGGGCCCTGTTGCGAGCCATCCCTGGCGTCAAGCTCGTCGAAATGACGCACAACCGGATCAACTCGATCTGCTGCGGCGGCGGAGGCGGCGGCATGTGGCTGGACACCTACTACAAGGCCAAGGGGTATGAAAGGTTGTCGGAGCGGCGCGTCAAGGAGGCCATTGCCACCGGCGCCGACGTGCTCGCGGTTTCCTGCCCTTACGAGATCTCGCGGTTCGAGGACGCTCTCAAGGTTCTCGGCTACGACCAGAAGATGGTCGTGCGTGACGTCACCGAGTTGCTGGCGGAGGCAATGGAGGCGTGAACATGCATTTCCTGGTGCTGATGCGGATGGTGCCGGACGTGATCGAGGAGCTGGAGATCGCGCCCGATGGCAAATCGCTCGACCGTGAAGCCTTGCGCTTGATCGCGAGCGAATCCGACGATCACGCTCTTGAAGAGGCGCTGCTGCTGAAGGAACGCCACGGCGGGCGGGTGACTGTGGTGGCGCCCGAAGCGCCTGAGGTGGACGATCTGCTATATGCGGCAGCGGCCAAGGGGGCCGACAGGCTCGTGCGTTTGCGCGGCGTGAACCCCGGCCTCGGCGTCCCCGCCCTGGCCGGCTCATGCGTCGCCGCCCTCCAGTCCTCTGCCGGGCTCTTGCCGGCCGACCTGATCCTGACCGGGGCGCAAACCATCGAAGACCTCGACGGTCTCATCGCGCCGCTGGTGGCCTTCCGACTCGGTTTGCCCTACATCGGCGTGGTCACGGCTGTGACCGAAATCGCCGAGGGCAAGGCCTCCGTCATAAAGGAGTTCCAGGCCGGCTACCGGGGTGAGTTCGAGATCGCTCTGCCTGCCGTGCTCGGCGTGCAGTCGGCCGAGAAACCGCCCCGTTACGTGCCCGTGGCCAAAGTCCGCGCGGCTATGAAGAGCGCAAAGATTGAGGACGTCGAGGTTCCCCAGCCGGTCGCCCAATCCCTCGACGGGATCGAAGTGCTGTCGATGGCCAAGCCGGAAGTGGCCGGCCGGGCCGAAATGCTGGAAGGCTCGCCCGAGGAAGTCGCAGGCAAGATCTGCGAGCTGCTCGCGGAGCGGGGCTTGCTCTGAAGGAGGTGCGCCGTGGCAGGAAGCGTTTGGGTTGTCGTGGAGCAGTGGCAGGGACAGATCAACGACATCAGCTTTGAAGCGCTTGCTCTCGGGCGTGAACTGGCGGACGCTCTCCAGGTCCCGCTGGAGGCGATCCTGCCGGGCCCTCAGTGCTCGACCTTGGCCGGGCAGTTGGGCTGCGCGGATACGGTATTGTGCGCAGACCATGCGGCTTTGGCCGAGCCCATTCCTGAAGTTCATGCGGCCGCGCTGGCGGATCTGGCGCGGCAGCGGCAGCCGCGCGTCGTGCTCGTCCCGGCGACGAACAACGTTTGGGGCGTCAGTACGCTGCTCGGCGCCATCCTCGGCGCTCCCGCGGTCAATTTCGCCATCGACCTGAAGGCTTCCGACGGCGCCCTGGAAGCCCGCTGCGTGCTTTACGGCGGCAAGCTCGAAACACGCGTCCGTCTGACAAAAGAGCCTGCGATCATCGGGCTGTGGCCGGGCGCGCGGCCCGCCGATCAGGGGCGTTCCGAGCGTCAGCCCGCCGTCGAGCAGGTCCCCGTTAGCGTTCCTTCCGACGTCCGCCTGCGCCTAAAGCGCTACATCGAGCCGGAAGCCGGCGAGGTCGACCTGACGCGCGAAGACATCCTGGTGGCCGTCGGCCGGGGCATCCAGAGCAAGGACAACCTCGAGCTGGCCGAAGAGCTCGCCCAGGCCTTGGGTGGAGAAGTCTGCGGCTCGCGCCCCGTAGTCGATCAGGGCTGGCTGCCGCTGTCGCGACAGGTCGGCAAGTCCGGCCTCACGGTCAAACCCAAGCTCTACCTGGCGCTGGGAATCAGCGGCGCGCCCGAGCACGTCGAGGGCATGAAGAACTCAGCGCTCATCGTGGCCGTGAACACCGATCCCCAGGCGCCCATTTTCAACCTCGCCCACTACGGCGTAGTGGCTGACGCGCTGGAGCTCATGCCGGCCCTCGCCGAGGCCGTCCGGGCGCGGAAAGGCTGACTGCCATGACGGATCCGGCGGCCGGCTTAGTTTTGGGCATCCCAGCGCGCCTGATTCTGTGGGGGCTCGCCTTGGTCGCGTTCGGCCTGTTCGGCCGCCGCGTGGCCGCCTACGTGAAGGTATTGAAGCGCGCGCGTCCGGAGCCTCGCTGGGACCGCTGGCCCGCCCGAATCCGCCGCTTCCTCTTCGAAGTATTGCTGCAACGCAAGCTGCTCGAAGAGCCGCTGATCGGCGTCGCGCACCTGCTGATCTTCTGGGCGTTCGTCTTTTACGCTACCAGCTTCTTCTGGAACCTGCTCAAGGGGCTCCTGCCGTTCCTGCCGGTTCCCTACGCGGATCAGGCCTACGCCATGGCGTTGGCACTGGAAATCTTCGGTGTGATCGGTCTGGCCGGGCTGGTGACGGCGGCTTTCCGGCGCTATCTGCTGCGACCGCCGCGTCTTGAGCAGACGCGCGATGCGGGCATCATCCTCACGCTGATTTCCGTCGTCCTGCTCAGCTCTCTGGTGGGCGCCGGTGCCGCCAGTCTCGCCGGAGAAGCCCATGGCTGGAGGCCCGTAGCCACGGCCGTCGGCGGCCTGCTCGCCGCCGCTGGCGCCGAAGCCGCTGAGGCAGGCGCACTGGCGGCAGCCATGTGGTGGGTCCACATGGTCACCGTCCTCGGGTTCCTCGTCTACCTGCCCTATTCGAAGCACCTGCACCTGCTGGCCTCGCCCTTCGGCGTACTGTTCGGCGCGCTGGAGCCCCCCATGCCCGCAGCCTCCGACGGCGCCTCGCGTTTGGAGGAATTCACCTGGCGGCAACTCTTCAGCGGGCTGGCATGTGCCGAATGCGGGCGCTGCGATCGCGCCTGCCCCGCTCAGAACAGCGGTTACCAGCTGTCGCCCAAGATGCTTATGCATCAGGTCAAGGAACTGATCATGGCCTCGCTGGCAGCAGGGGGCAACGGCCACGCCTTGTTGCCCGACCGGGTGAAACCGGAGCAGGTATGGGCTTGCATGACCTGCCTGGCCTGCATCGCCCGCTGCCCGGTTTCCAACGAGCACGTTCCCGTGCTCATCGAGCTCCGCCGCAAGCTCGTGGCCGACGGTGAACTCGACGGCCATCTCCAGGAGGCGCTCACCAACCTCGCGCGTTACGGCAACAGCTTCGGGCAATCGGCGCGTAACCGCGCGCGCTGGGCACAAGGGTTGGACTTCAAGATCAAGGACGCGCGCAAGGAGCCGGTCACTTGGCTCTGGTTCACCGGCGATTACGCCGCCTACGACCCGCGCCTGCAGCCGATCACCCGCACAGCGGCACGCGTTCTGGCGCGTGCAGGCGTCGATTTCGGGATCCTTTACGAGGCCGAACAGAATTCGGGCAACGACGCCCGCCGGGTAGGCGAAGAGGGGTTGTTTGAAACCCTCATGGAAAAGAATCTAGCCGCCATCGCGAAGGCGCGCTTCGAGAAGATCGTCACCACGGATCCGCACAGCCTGCATGCACTGCGACAGGAATACCGTTGGTCGAACGGCCGGCCCCAAGTGGCGCATCACACCGAGCTGATCTGGGAACTGATTCGCACCAACCGGCTGACGCCCCTCCGGCGGCTGAGCGGCAAGGTCACCTACCACGATCCCTGCTACCTGGGCCGCTACAACGGCGTTTACGACGCGCCGCGCCGGATTCTGCGCGCGCTCGGCCTCGAGCTGGTCGAGATGCCGCGCTGCGGCAGCCGCTCCTATTGCTGCGGCGCCGGCGGCGGCCGAATCTGGATGGAGGATGTGGCCGGCATTCAGGAGCGGCCGGCCGAAAGCCGCGTGCGAGAGGCCGCCGCCACCGGAGCCGCCACGCTGGTCGTGGCCTGTCCGAAAGATTGGGTGATGTTCCAGGACGCCCGTAAGACGACGGGCCTGGAAGACAAGCTGGTCATCAAAGACATCGTCGAGCTGGTCGAGGAGGCGACCCAACCGTGACGAAACCGAGCGCCCGCATCGGGGTCTACATCTGCCATTGCGGCACCAACATCGCCGGTACCATCAACGTCGCTGCGCTGCGTGAGTTCGCCGCCACGCTCCCCGGCGTGATCGTGGCCCGCGACTACAAATACATGTGCTCGGATCCGGGCCAGGAGCTCATCAAGGCCGATATCGCCCAGCACGGCCTGGAGCGCGTGGTGGTGGCGGCCTGCTCCCCGCACCTGCACGAGCACACCTTCCGCACCGCCTGCGAGGAAGCCGGGCTGAATCCCTATCTCTGCCACATGGTCAACATCCGCGAGCACGACTCGTGGGTGCATTCCGGAGAAGCCGCCACCGCGAAGGCGCGCGATCTGCTCCGCGCCGCCGTCCAGCGCGTGGCCTGGAATCGCCCGCTGGAGCGCCGCAGCATACCCATCCGGCAGTCCGTCCTGGTGGTGGGCGGAGGCATCGCCGGCATCCACGCGGCGCTCACGCTCGCCAACGCCGGCAAAAAGGTCTACCTGGTCGAGCGCGAGCCCACCATCGGCGGCCACATGGCCATGTTCGACAAGACCTTCCCGACGCTGGATTGCGCCGCCTGCATCCTCACGCCCAAGATGACCGCCGTAAAGGACCACCCCAATATCACGCTGTGGACCTACTCCGAGGTGATCGGCGTGGAAGGATTCGTGGGCGATTTCAAGGTCCGTGTCCGCCGCAAGCCCCGCTACGTGATCGAGGACCTATGCGTCGGCTGCCTCGAGTGCATCGAGGCGTGTGTCTACAAGCAGCCCAAGTTTTATGACGAGTTCAACCAGGGTCTGGGCAAGCGCAAGCCCATCTACATTCCCTTCCCGCAAGCGGTGCCCCAGGTGGTTGTCATTGACCCGGAGACCTGCATCGAGTTCAAGAGCGGCAAGTGCAAGAAGACCTGCCTGGAAGCCTGCGGCGAGCGCCAAGCGATCGATTTCGGGCAACAGGAGACCATCGAAACCATCGAGGTTGGGGCGATCATCCTGGCCACCGGTTACAAGGCCTTCGATGCCTCGCGCATCCCCTACTACGGCTACGGCGTCTACCCCAACGTTTACACGGCGCTCGAGGTCGAGCGCCTGATCAACGCCGCCGGACCCACGGGAGGCGAGCTTGTGTTGCGTGACGGGCGCAAGCCGCGCAGCGTCGGCATCGTCCATTGCGTGGGCAGCCGCGACGAGCACACCAACCGCTGGTGCTCGCGCGTCTGTTGCATGTACTCGCTCAAGCTGGCCCACCTGGTCAAGGAACGCACCGGGGCCGAGGTCTACAACTTCTATATCGACATGCGCACGCCGGGCAAGGCCTTCGAGGAGTTTTACAATCGCGTGGCCGAGGAGGGCGTGCACTTCATCCGCGGTAAGGTGGCCGACGTCTACCCGGCTGAGACCGACGGCCGGCTCATCCTGAGAGCCGAAGACACGCTGCTCGGGCAGGTGCGCAAGATCCCGGTGGACATGGTGATCCTGGCCACCGGCCTGGAGCCCCAGGCCGACGCCACCGAGGTGCGCCGCCTGTTCAATATCTCCTGCTCGAGCGAGGGCTGGTTCCTCGAACGGCATCCCAAGTTGGCCCCGGTGAACACCTTCACCGACGGCATCTTCCTGGCAGGCTGCTGCCAGGGCCCGAAGGACATCCCGGACACGGTGGCCCAGGCCGGAGCGGCCGCGGCGGAGGCCATGCAGTTGTTGGACACCGGCTCCATCGAGCTCGAACCCAATACGGCCTACGTGCTCGAGGAGGTTTGCTCGGGTTGCAAGACTTGCGTGGGCCTGTGCCCCTACAATGCGATCTCGTTCCTGCCGGAAAAGAACGTCGCCCAGGTCAACGAGGCCCTGTGCAAGGGTTGCGGCACCTGCGTGGCCGCGTGCCCGTCGGCTTCGATCCGCCAGCACCTGTTCGAGGACGAGCAAATCTTCGAGGAGGTCGTGGGCGTGCTGGCCTGAGTAGGCCGGTGATCCGGACAAGGATTCGGCAGATCAAAGGAGTGACGGCATATGCCTGAAGCAACCGCCCCAGTCGGGCAAAACCAGACGGCGGCTTTCGAACCCAAGATTGTCGCCTTCTTCTGCAACTGGTGCACTTACCTGGCGGCTGACCTGGCCGGCACCTCCCGCCTGCGCTATGCACCCAACGTCCGCGTGGTGCGCGTGATGTGCTCCGGCCGTGTGGATCCGCAGTTCGTGCTGGAGGCCTTCGCACAGGGGGCCGACGGCGTGCTGATTGGTGGCTGCCATCCCAACGACTGCCACTACCAGGAGGGCAATTACAAGGCCCTGCGACGCTACCATCTGCTCCGCCGCATGCTCGAGCAGATGGGGGTGGAGCCGGAGCGCTTCCGACTGGAGTGGATTTCCGCCTCCGAGGGCGAGCGCTTGCGCCAGGTCGTCAACGAAATGGTCGAGCAGGTGCGCGCCCTGGGGCCCTTCCGCAAGTCCGAGCAGTTCGAGCCGGCTGAGGAGGCGGTGGCACGATGAAGCCGAAACTCGCCTTTTACTGGTGCGCTTCCTGCGGCGGCTGCGAAGAGGCGGTGGTGGACCTCGCCGAAAAGGTGTTGGACGTCGTCGCCGCCGTGGACATCGTCTTCTGGCCGGTGGCGCTGGACTTCAAGCGCACCGACGTCGAAGCCATGCCCGATGGTTCGATCGCGGCCGCCTTCATCAACGGCGCCATCCGCACCAGCGAACAGGAAGAGATGGCCAAACTGCTGCGTCGCAAGGCCCGCATCGTCGTCGCCTTCGGCGCCTGCGCCCAGACGGGCGGCGTGCCCGGCCTCGCCAATCTCTATGACCGGGAAAGTCTGCTCCGAGCCGTCTACTCGGAATCGCCCAGCACCTTGAACCCCGAAGGAACGCGGCCCGCGCCCCATTACGCAACCAACGGTGCGGCCCTGGAGCTTCCGGTCTTCTGGGACCGGGTACGCGCGCTCGGACAGGTGATCCCAGTGGACTACTCCATCCCGGGCTGTCCGCCGACCCCTAAGCTGCTCGCCGATGCGGTGGCCGCTCTACTCACAGGCAGCCTTCCCGAACGCGGCGCCGTGCTGGCTCCCGACAAAGCCCTGTGCGAGGAATGCCCGCGGCGCGAATCCAAGCCGGACAAGCTCGCCATCACCCGGTTCCGGCGCCCGCACGAAACGCTGATCGAGACCGACAGGTGCCTGCTTGCCCAAGGCCTGCTCTGCCTGGGTCCGGCCACGCGCGCCGGCTGCGAAGCCCGCTGTATCCAGGGCAACATGCCTTGCACGGGGTGCTTCGGCGCTACCAGCCGCGTGCGCGACTTCGGCGCAAAAGCCCTTTCCTCGATCGCGTCGCTCACCGGCAGCAACGACGAAGCCGAAATCATCCGCATCCTGGAAAACATCCCTGACCCGGTGGGCACTTTCTATCGCTACAGTCTTCCGGCTGCACCGCTGCCGGGAAAACGCCCCAACCGGGCCGGAAAGTGAGGTGACGCCATGGCTGAGATTTCGACCACCCGCAGGATCACCATCGATCCCATCACCCGCCTGGAAGGACACGGCCGCATCGAAATCTTCCTCGACGAGCAGGGCGCCGTCGATCGAGCCTACTTCCAGGTGCCCGAGCTGCGTGGCTTCGAAAAGTTTGCCCAGGGCCGCCCGGCCGAGGACATGCCGCAGATCACCTCGCGCATCTGCGGCGTCTGCCCTACCGCGCACCACATGGCCTCGACCAAAGCGCTCGACGCCCTCTATCAAGTCGAGCCTCCGCCCGCAGCCAAAAAGATCCGCGAACTGATCTACACGACCTTCATGGTCGAGGACCACGCCTTGCACTTTTACTTCCTGGGCGGCCCGGACTTCATCGTCGGCCCGCAGGCCCCAGCCGCCGAGCGCAACGTACTGGGCGTCATTGCGAAGGTGGGCGTCGAAACCGGACAGAAGGTTATCGCCATGCGCCGTAAGTTGCGCGAGCTGATCGCACTGGCCGGCGGCAAGGCGGGCCATCCCGTCTTCGGCCTGCCCGGTGGCGTGGCCCGTCCGCTCAGCGAGGAGGACCGCCAGAAGTTCCGCAGCGTGGCCGCCGAGGCGGTTGAGTTCGGACTGTTCTCGCTCGAGGCTTTCCGCAAACTGGTGCTGGCCGACAGCCACTACGTCGAGCTGATCCGCTCCGACGCTTTCACGCACCGCACTTACTACATGGGATTGGTCGACGCGGAAAACCGCCTGAATTTCTACGACGGCGTCATCCGCGTCGTCACGCCCGAGGGCAAGCCCTTCGCCTCCTTCACGGCCGCGCAGTACGTGGACTACATCGCCGAGCGCGTGGAGCCCTGGAGCTACATGAAGTTCTGCTTCCTCAAGCCCGTCGGCTGGAAGGGATTCACCGACGGCGCCGACAGCGGCGTCTATGCCGTGGCTCCGCTGGCCCGCCTCAACGCGGCCGAAAAACTGGCCACCCCCCTGGCCCAACAAGCCGCCGTGGAATACTTCGCCACGCTGGGCCGGCCGGTGCATCACACGCTGGCCAACCACTGGGCACGGCTGATCGAGCTGCTCTACGCAGCCGAGCGCATGAAGGAGCTCGCCGACGATCCCGGCATCACCGACCCCAACATCCGCACGGTCCCCACAGCCACCCCGAGCGAAGGCGTGGGGGTGGTCGAGGCCCCGCGCGGAACTCTCATCCACCACTACCTCACCGATTCCCGCGGCATCATTCAGAAGGCCAACATGATCGTGGCCACACAGAACAACGCCGCCCGCATCTCGCTCAGCGTGGAAAAGGCGGCGCGTGCGTTGGTCTCGGGCGCAAACGTCTCCGAGGGCCTCTTGAACATGGTGGAGATGTCATTCCGGGCGTACGATCCCTGCCTGGGTTGCGCCACCCACTCGCTGCCCGGAAGCATGCCGCTGTGGATCGAGGTCCGCGACACCAAGGGTCACCGCGTAGCGCTGTTGCGCCGGGATTCGGATGGAACGATCCGCAGGGAGTGACGCTGTCAGGGTTCGGCTGCTCGGCCTCGGTAACGAACTGTTGGCCGACGACGCCTTTGGCATCATCGTCGCGCGAGAGGCGGCCGCGCGTTTCCCATCCCTCGACGTCGTCATGACATCCGAATCGGGCCTGGCCCTTCTCGACTACCTGAACGGCGTCCCCTCCCTGCTCATCGTGGATACGATCCAGACGGGTCGTCGCGAACCGGGCACTTTGTATGCCTTCGACGCAGACAGGCTATGCACCGCGCCGGCCGCAGCGCCTCACGGCGCGGGACTGCGCGAAGCCCTCGACCTGGCCCGCGCCCTCGGGTTGAGCGCCCCGACCGAAGTCCGGATCCTCGCCGTGGAGGCGGCCGATTGCGTGACGCTGGGCGGGCGGATGCATCCTGCGGTCGAAGCGGCGATCCCTGCCGCGCTCGACTGGATCGAAGAGCAACTCGTGGCGCTCGCCACTCGCAGCTCGCAGCAACCCGCGTGACCCGCCTTCCGAAGGAGCCCGCTGCGAGGCGTTCCACTGCAACGCGGCCCCTGCCCATCGCCGGGATTTTTCGCCCGAACCCTCGCCGCACGACAGCCTGTCGGCGGCCTCTTTGCGCTGCGCTCCTCACAGCCCCGCAGCGCCTTACCTCTGACTCCTTCGCGGCGTGCGAACCCGGCGCCCCGTCGCTCGCATCAGCAGCGCAGCTCCCGCCCGTGCCCACCGCAACGCTCGCTGAACGCGCCGCGCCAGACGAAGCCCGCGCGGTAGCTCCCATCCCACCTGTTGCCATTGGTCCCAACGGGCTTCCAGCAGCAACGCCGCGTAATCGAAGAACAGCTCGGCCGGCAGACCCAACTCATGAACGCGCAGGCCTGGGCGGAAGCGCGTCAGCTCATCCGGCCGTGACGGATCGTAACCGCTGAAATGCATGAGCCGCAGCGGACGTCCCTCGACCGCCAGGTCGCCGTCGCGCCTTTCCACCCGCAGCGCGGGCAACCGCCAGTGGCCGAAGTTGATTCCTGCATCCGACAGCACCCGGAAATCCGGCACGAAACCCGGCGCCAGATCGAGCCACCGCTGATCGTAATGTATCCCCCCTGCGGGATCCTCGAGGCAGTGGGTCTGCAAGCGGTTATCCCACCAGTCTAGGAACCGTCGCACCTCGGGGCGGTCACTGACCCCGATGAAACCTCCGTTGAAAGTCCCGACCATCACCAGCTCGCGCTCCAAAGCGGGATCGGCGCGGCCCAGTTGTGAAGGCGTCAGATGGGGTGTAAGGGTAAGGGCGTAGCGCTGTACGACCTCCAGACAATCGTCGAGACTCGCCCGAACGAGCATGTCGGGATCGAGAAAGAGTGCGCTCCGGTGCCCCGAGTCCAGTATCCACCGTAGCGCGCGGGGCTTCAACGCGGCGCACAACCCCTTGGGCCCGTATCGGAGCAGAAGACGCCGTCGTTCCGCCGGCGTGCACAGGTCCGCCAAGGTCAGCCAACGAACGGGCGGGTCGGCAAACGGAGCCGGACAGGCCCGCGGCGAAACAAGCACGACGCAAAGCGGGACGTCGGGATGGAACCCCCGGAGGGATCGTGCGAGCACGCGCACATGCGCCGCGTAGTTCGGCGCCGCGATGCTGACGACGCCCGTTGGTTCAGGCACCCCCGACCTCCTCGAACAGCTCGGGCCGGTGCTCTCTCAGCCAGCCGTAAAAAGTCGCCGGGCCCGCGGTGCGAAAGGGGTCCCTCCAGCGGGAAGTCCCGTCGGGGAAGCGTCGGTAAAGCGTACGCATCTCCGGATGAATGCGGACCCCGTTGTCGAAGAAATCCCAAGCGTAGGGCAGCCGCGACGTCGCCTCCCAGCCGAACTCGAGCAGCAGACGCTGGTACCGGCGAAAAATCGCGGCCCCATCCGCCGTGTCGCCAACCCGTAACGTGAGGTTGTATCGGCTCACCATCTCCGGGCGCGCGGGATCATAACCGCTGAAGCGAACGATGCGCACCCGATCTGCGCCGGTCCGGTACGTGCCGCCGAGCTCCCGGATTCGGCGCTCGTGCAGGTTCCAGTGCCCGATATTGACGCCGGGATCGCGCACGATGCCGCAGCCGGGGGCGAGGCTCGGAACCAGATCCAGCCACCGCTGCTCGTAGTGCAAGCCGTGGTCGACCTGCAGCACGCAATCGCTTTCCACCCTCCTCTGCCACCATTCGAGGACGGCGAAAGCCTCTTCGCAGCGCGAGAACCCTATCACCCCCCCGTTGAAGACGCCCGCGCGCAGCACGCTGATCTCGCGAGCCACGGCGTCGGCGCCCGTGGCAGGCTCCAGCAGGTGGGGCGTCAGGATCACCGAATGCCGCAGCAGCATTTCGAAAAGCGGGTCCAGGCGGTCGAGCACGAGGGTTTCCTGTTTCAGGAACAGGACCCGGTCCAACCCTCGCTCGAGCAGGTGACGGATGAGATAGGGCGTGCAGGCGTAGCTCAGCTCGAGCTCGCGATAGCGAAAACGGAAGGCCGCACTGTCCGGGATCTCGAGAGCCTCGAAAAGAACAACCTGGAAAGGCTCCGAGGCGTCGGGCACACCCTCGTGCGGCTCGTCAGCCAGCAACACGTAGAAGGGCAGATCCGGATGGCGTTCGCGGAACGAATGGGCCGTAGCGCGCACTAGCGCGATGCGCGAGCGGGAGGCGATGCTGCAGGCGGCCGCCCCGCGGGAGGGGGAAGCACTCATAGAGTCGACTGGCCGGAACCTGACATCCTACCATCGCTCGCGAGCGCCCCTCTGAGTGCCGGCCGGACAGGCCTGCCGCGCTCACACGTCGAGGTTGCGTACATCCAGAGCGTTCTCCTCGATGAAGCGGCGGCGGCTCTCGACGTCCTCGCCCATGAGCGTGGAGAAGATCTCCTCGGCCTCGACGGCGTCTTCCAGGCGCACCTGGAGCAGCGTGCGCTTCTCGGGATCCATCGTCGTCTCCCAGAGCTGCTCCGCATTCATTTCGCCCAGCCCCTTGTAACGCTGCACCTGCGCATCGCGCATGCCCTCGGACTTCACGTAATCCAGCAACTGCTCCCAATCGGGCAGCGTCTGCCGGCTCGAGTCCTTGATCACCTGAAAGGGCGGCCGGTTGTGACGGGCGATCTGACGCCCCAGCGCGCGCAGGCGGCGATACTCAGGCAGGGACACCAACTCCACCCCGATCACCCGCTCGGCTTGCGTGGCGTCGCGGAAGACAGCGGCCCACGCGGAGTGCTCCTCGTCGCAGCGCAGCTCCGCAGCCACTCCCACCGCCGCCAGCCGCTCCCGAACCGCTTCCAGATTTCGTTGGTCGCCGAAGTCGCTCTTGTGATCGAGGTTGAGGCTGGGATCGGCAACCACATTCACCGCGCGGGCGTCCCGTAGCCTTCGCTCCATGCGCTCGAACATGTGGCGGTACTCGTCCAGCGCCGTGAGAAAGTTTCTCAGCTCGGCGCCCTCCAGACGCACGGGGCTCCCGCCCACCGGCGTCGTCTCCACGACCAGGTTCTCGGTGGCGCGGCGCAGGATCTCGTGCAGGAATTCCTTCTCGTCCTTGATGTAGTAGTCCTTCTTGCCCTTGCGGATGCGGTAGAGCGGGGGCTGCGCCACGTAGATGTGACCTCGCGTGATCAGCTCCTGCATCTGGCGGAAGAAGAAGGTCAGAAGCAGCGTCCGGATGTGGGAGCCGTCTACGTCGGCGTCGGTCATGATGATGATCTTGTGGTACCGCAGCTTGCCGATGTCGAAGTCGTCTGCGCCGATGCCCGTGCCGATGGCGGTCACCATCGCGCGGATCTCGTCGTGGCTGAGCATCTTGTCCTGCCGGGCCTTCATCACGTTCAGGATCTTCCCCTTCAGCGGCAGAATCGCCTGCGTGCGGCGGTCCCGGCCCATCTTGGCCGTGCCCCCCGCAGACTCGCCCTCCACGATGAAAAGCTCGGCGCGACGCGGGTCGCGCTCCTGACAATCCGCCAGCTTGCCCGGAAGCCCGCCGGAGTCCAGAGCGCCCTTGCGACGGATGATCTCCCGCGCCTTACGCGCCGCCTCGCGCGCCCGCGCGGCCTCGATCGCCTTGCTGACGATCCGGCGCATAACCGCCGGGTTCTTGTCGAAGTACTCGCTGAGCTTCTCGTTGACGAACTGCGTTACGATCCCCGCGATGTCGCTGTTCAGCTTGCTTTTGGTCTGTCCCTCGAACTGGGGCTGCGGCAGCTTGACGCTGATCACCGCAGTCAGTCCCTCGCGCACGTCCTCGCCGGTGAGGCCTTCCTTGAAATCCTTGAACAGCCCGGCCTGCTGCCCGTATGCATTCAGCGTGCGCGTCAGGGCGCTGCGAAAACCGGTCAGGTGCGTGCCGCCGTCCACGGTGTGAATGTTGTTGGCGAAGCTGAATACGTTCTCGGTGTATCCGTCGTTGTACTGCAGCGCGACGTCAATATGCAGCACGCCGCCCCCCGGCAGCTCGCGAGCGCCCTCGAAATGGATGGGCTTGTCGTGCAGCACGGTCTTACCGCGGTTCAGGTGACGGATGAACTCGGCGATGCCGCCGGTGTAGCAGAATTCGTGCTCTTTGGGAGGGTCGACGCGCTCGTCGGTCAGCGTAATGCGGAGGCCCTTGTTTAGGAATGCCAGCTGCCGCAGACGCTGGGCCAAGGTGTCGAAGTTGAACTCGGTGCTCTCGAAGATGGTCGGGTCCGGCTTGAAAGTAATCTTGGTTCCTGTCTTACGGCCGGCCTTGCCCTTCCTCTGCAGCGGCGCCTTGGGACGCCCGCGCTCGTACTCTTGCTCCCAGGTGTAGCCGTCCCGCCAGATCTCGAGCTCCAGGTGCTCGGACAGCGCGTTCACCACGCTCACGCCCACCCCGTGCAGGCCGCCGGAAACCTTGTAAACGTTGGTGTCGAACTTGCCCCCGGCGTGCAGCCGCGTCATCACCACCTCGGCTGCGGACACCCCTTCTTGGGGATGGATGTCCACCGGGATCCCGCGTCCGTTATCCACCACCGTCACCGAGTTGTCCATGTGGATGACCACCCTGATCTCGGTGCAGTAGCCCGCCATGGCCTCGTCGACCGAGTTATCCACGACCTCGTAGACCAAATGATGCAGGCCGTCCGGACCGGTCGACCCTATGTACATGGCCGGACGCAGCCTCACCGCTTCGAGACCTTCCAGGACTTGGATGCTGCTGGCGTCGTACTGCTCGGCCGCGGCCGGTGCAGTGGGCGTCGAATCGTTCACTCGCTGGGATCCTCCTTCCTCAAATGCGCATCGGCATCAGCACGTAGCGATACTGCCAGGTGCCCCCGTCCTGCACGGGCTTTAGCTCCGCCGCACTGTGCGCATCGCGGAAGCTGAACTGCACCTGCTTCTCCGCAGCGGCCCGCAGGAAGTCCAGGATGTAGCCGGCGTTGAAGCCGATCTCGAAGCCCTCGCCCGAGTAATCCGCAGGCAGAGACTCCTCGCTCTCACCCGTGTCCGATGCCGCCGAGTAAAGCCGTACCTCGCCTGGAGCCAACTGAATCTTCATGGCGTGCGAACGCTCGTCGGAAAACTGCGAAACCCTTTCTATCGCCGTGCGTGCCTCCTCGCGGTCCAACACCACTACGTAATTCGCCTCGCGCGGGAGCACCCGCTCGTAATCCGGAAAGGACCCGCTGAGCTTCCTGCTTATGAGCATGCGATCGCCGATTTGGAAGAAAAGATGATTCTCGTCCGTAGCGAAGCGCAGCGCATGCTCCGCGCCGGCCTCCTGGCCTAGCCTCAGCAGCTCGGTCATCGCCTTCTTGGGCAGCAGCGCGCGCGTGGGAGTGGGCGGCGCACTGATGTCGCCTTTCGCCTCGACGTAAGCCAGGCGGTGCCCGTCGGTCGCCACCATCACGGCTCCCCCCGCCCTGAGGACCAACAGCGCACCATTGAGCGTGAAACGCGATTCCTCGGCAGAGATCGCGAAGATCGTTCGACTGATCATGCCTGCCAATAAGCCGACCGGTACTTCCGCCGTCGGCTCGGGCATCTGGGGCAGTTCCGGGAAGCTCTCGCGCGACATCCCCGCAATGCGGGTCCTCGAGCGGCCGCACTGGATGGCAGCCCACTGATTCTCGAGAAACTTGAAGTGGATGTCCACATCCGGCAACAAGCGGACGTAGTCAAGCAACCGCCGCGCCGGGAGCGTGCCCGCACCCTCCTTGATCACTTGAGCCGGACACACGGACCGGATCCCAAGCTCCAAATCAGTGGCCGTCAGGTGCACTTGCGATCCCCGCGCCTCGAGCAGCACGTTCGAGAGAACGGGAATTGTTGTCCTCTTCTCGACTACTCCCTGGGATAGGCTGAGCTCGCGGACCAGATCCTGCTTCCGTATGATGAATTCCATCAGACGTCCTCGCGCGGTACCGTTCTGGGCTGCCCTTCTAACATAGCAACAATCCGACCGGAGCTTAGTAGGAGCGGTGGAATTCTGGAATTCACTTTAAATTCTAGCAAATACTGGGGCTTAGCAGTTGCGGATCCTGTGCAGGGAACGCTGGCCGCCCGAGCACAAGGCCCTCTCTGCCGAGCGAGAGGTGCTCCATCCACGGTCCGACCGGTCATTGGCTCTGGAAGATTCCGCAACTTCATTGCAGCGAGTCGATTAGTTTGTGGATGACTCTGTTGAGATCCTGATCTCGCCGACGCAGTCTCTCGATCTTGGCAATCGAGTGCATCACGGTCGTGTGGTGCTTCCCTCCGAAGGCCTTGCCGATTTCCGTCAGCGAGGCAGGCGTCAGCTCCCGGGCAAGGTACATGCCCACCTGCCTGGGCAATACGATCTGGCGGGCGTTGCACCGCATTTTGAGTTGGGCGGGCTGAAGGTTGAATTCCAGGCTGACGGCCTTCACGATGGACTCAAGCGTCGTACGTCGCTCCCGCGCGGGCAGCAGGTCGCGTAGGGCCTGCTGGGCCATCTGCAGCGTCACGGGTGACTTGGTGAGCGAGGCCACGGCTTGCACGCGCAGCAAGGCGCCTTCGATCTCCCGCACGTTCGAGTGCGTGCGAGAGGCTATGAGGAGCTTGACCTCCTCCGGGATCTCGAGGCCCTCTTCAGCGGCGCGCTGCTCGATAATCGCCAGCTTGGTTTCCAGATCCGGCGGCTCGATCGCCACCGTAAGCCCGCACTCGAAGCGCGTCCGCAGGCACTGCGCGAGGTTGGGGATCTCACGCGGCGGCGCATCGCTGGAAAGGACGATCTGCCGGCGTCGCTCGTAGAGCTCGTTGAACGTGTGGAAGAACTCTTCTTGGGTGGCGCCCTTGCCGCCCAGCACGTGGACGTCGTCCATGATCAGCACGTCCGTCATTCGGTAGGTCTTATGAAACGCCGACATACGCTGCTGACGGATCGCTGCGATCATCTCGTTCATGAAGCGCTCGCCCGAGGTCGCCACCACCCTCAGGTTTGGGTGCTTCTCGCGCAACTGAAAACTCAACGCGTGCAGCAGATGCGTCTTGCCCAGGCCCGACCCGCCGTAGATGAACAGGGGATTGTAGACCTGTCCAGGGCGCTCGGCGACCGCGCGCACCGCCGAATGAGCCATTTGGTTCGAGCTGCCCACGACGAACCTCTCGAACGTCAGCCGCGGATTCAGCGCGACGCCGTCCGCTCGCTCATCCCGCTCGCAGCGGACCGGCTGACCGGCCGGACCGGCATCGGAATTCGCTTCGAAGTACACCTGCCGGACGGGCAGCCGCAACTCGCTGATCGCCTGCCGAACAAGCGTTCCGTACTCCTGCTGGATGAAGTCAGCGGCGGCGTCAGAGGGAACAGAAACCCAGATGGCGTCGCCCTGGCGCGAATGAAGACGGGTCGCTTCGAACCAGTTGTGAAAGCTCTCTCGGGTCAGCCGACTGGCAAGTCTCTGCTTGATCTGTTCCCACACGTCCATAGGCAGCAGTTCTCGCACAAGTATCCTGTCGCTTTTCCACAGGATTTCAACCTACCCTGGAAAGCCTGACCTCAGCTATCGCTGTCGGGATGGCTGGCCAAGAATCGTCGCTGGCCTACTGCGGCTTGCCCCGACCTCACCTGGGTCATGCGGAAGGGGAAGTTTAGCACACAACGGAAGGGGCGCAACAAGAAAGTGATCCGCTCGTAACTGTTTGTTTTTCAGCAAATTAGGCTCAATGGAATCAAACGTTTTCCTCCCTCCTTGTCAACTCGGCCTGCCTCGACGGGTGGCTCCCACGCAGTCCTTCTGGACAGCGTGCCTGGAGGGTCACTGGTGCAGGCACCGCCGAAGACCATGGGACTTGACAATATCGCACTAAAGGTTCATAATGGAATTGTGCTAAGGATGGCGCCGCCTGGCCCTACAGCTCGCAACGAGGCGCCCATCCTCGAAAGATCCCTCAGGGGAGGAATTAGGCTAAAATGAGCAAAATCATCGGCATAGATCTCGGTACGACCAACTCCGTCGTCGCCGTCATGGAAGGGGGTCAGCCCGTCGTCATCCCTAACCAGGAGGGCTCCCGTACCACCCCCTCCGTCGTCGCCTTCACTAAGTCCGGCGAGCGCCTGGTCGGCCAAGTCGCGAAGCGGCAGGCGATCACCAACCCGGAGAACACCGTTTACTCGATCAAGCGCTTCATGGGGCGCCGCATCGAGGAAGTCACCGAAGAAATGAAAATGGTCCCCTACAAGGTCGTGGCGGGCCCGAACGGGGATGCCCGCGTCCAGATCATGGGCAAGCTGTACTCGCCGCCGGAGATCTCGGCCATGATCCTCACCAAGCTCAAGGAGGCGGCCGAGGCCTACCTGGGCGAGAAGGTCACCAAGGCCGTCATCACCGTCCCCGCCTACTTCAACGATGCCCAGCGCCAGGCCACCAAGGACGCAGGCCAGATCGCCGGCCTCGAGGTCATGCGCATCATCAACGAGCCCACCGCCGCAGCGCTCGCCTACGGCCTCGATAAAAAGAAGAACCAGACCATCGCCGTCTACGACTTCGGCGGCGGCACCTTCGACATCTCCATCCTCGAAGTGGGCGAAGGCCTGGTCGAGGTCAAGTCCACCAACGGCGACACCCATCTGGGCGGCGACAACATGGACCAGCGCATCATCGATTGGATCATTGCCGAGTTCAAGAAGGAAACCGGCATCGACCTGTCGCGCGACCAGATGGCCCTGCAGCGGCTCAAGGAGGCCGCCGAGAAGGCCAAGATCGAGCTCTCCACGCTGCTTGAAACCGAGATCAACCTCCCCTTCATCACCGCTGACGCCTCCGGGCCCAAGCACCTGGTAATGAAGCTGACCCGGGCCCGTTACGAGCAAATGGTCGAGGATTTGATCCAGCGCAGCTTCGGCCCCGTCAAGCAGGCCCTGGCCGACGCCAACCTGACGCCGGCGCAGATCGACGAGGTCATCCTGGTCGGCGGCGCCACCCGCACGCCGCGCATCATCGAGCTGGTGCGCAACTTCTTCGGCAAAGAGCCGCACCGCGGCGTCAACCCGGACGAGGTGGTGGCCGTGGGCGCAGCCATTCAGGGCGGCGTGTTGGCGGGGGAGGTCAAGGACGTCCTATTGCTCGACGTGACGCCGCTGTCGCTCGGCATCGAAACGCTGGGCGGCATCCACACCGTGCTCATCCCGCGCAATACCACCATACCCACGCGCAAGAGCGAGATCTTCTCCACCGCTTCCGACAACCAGACTTCGGTCGAAATCAAGGTCTATCAGGGCGAGCGGCCCATGGCGGCCGATAACCGCCTGCTGGGCGTCTTCCAGTTGGTCGGCATCCCGCCCGCCCCGCGGGGCGTGCCGCAGATCGAAGTCACCTTCGACATCGACGCCAACGGCATCCTCAGCGTATCGGCACGCGACCGCGCCACCGGCAACGAGCAGAAGATCACCATCACGACGTCCTCGGGCCTGACCAAGGAAGAGGTGGAGCGCATGGCGCGCGAGGCCGAGCTTCACGCCGCCGAGGATCGTCGCCGCCGCGAGGAGGTGGAGGCGCGCAACCGCGCCGACGCCATGGTGTACAACATCGAAAAGATGTTGCGCGAGCACCGCTCCAAGATCTCCGAGGCCGACGCGCGCGAGATCGAGGCCGCGCTCGAGGAAACCAAGAAGGCCATGCAGCAGGGCGGCATTGACCGCATCAACGCGGCCACCGACAGGCTCACGCGCGCCAGCCATCGCTTGGCTGAAGCCATGTACCGGGCCGCCGGCCAACCGGGCGCGACCCCGGGCGGCGATGGCGCCCGAGCCCACGCCGAGGCTCGCAAGGACAACGTCGTGGACGCGGAGTTCGTGGACGTAGACGACAAGGATAAGCGCTGAAGTCCGGGGCGGACGCGACCACACCGGCGCGTCCGCCTCCCGGCCGAACAAGTTGCCCACAGTCGACGGAGTGCTGAGCGATGCCGGCTGCCACGCACGACTACTACGAGACCCTTGGCGTCCGCCGCGACGCTTCCCCGGAAGAAATCCGTAAGGCTTATCGGCGGCTGGCGCGCAAGTACCATCCCGACGTCAATCCCGGCGACAAGTCCGCCGAGGAGATGTTCAAGCGCATCCAGGAAGCCTACGACGTCCTCAGCGATCCCAAGAAGCGCCAGATGTACGACCAGTACGGCTTCTACTCCGAGACCGGCTTCCCCGGCGCGCAGACCCGCACCGGCCCGGGCATGGACTTCGGCGGCTTCGACTTCGGGGATTTCTTCACCCGTACGGGAACGAGCCGGAGCTCGGGCGCCGGCTTCAGTTTCGGCGACATCTTCGAACAGTTCTTCGGCCGCACACGGTCGCAGCGCCAGCCCGAAAAGGGAACCGATCTCGAGTATGCGCTGAACATCGATTTCTGGCAGGCCATACGCGGCACCCAAGTCACGCTCAACATCACCCGGCAGGATGTCTGCTCGGCTTGCGGCGGCAGTGGCAGCACGGGCGGACAGGAGGCCGTCTGCCCGGAGTGCCACGGCACCGGCAACGTGACGCAGATGGCAGGCGTGATGCGGTTCACCCTGACCTGCCCGCGCTGCGGAGGCACGGGCCGGCTGCGCAACGTCTGTCCCACCTGCCACGGCGAGGGACGCGTGCTGCGCAATGAAACCGTGGAAGTCCGCATCCCACCGGGCGTCTCCACCGGTACTCGCCTCCGCGTACCCGGAAAGGGAAACGCAGGCACCCTCGGCGCCCCGCCCGGCGATCTCTACATCACCGTACGCGTCGAGCCCCACCCCTTTTTCGAGCGGCAGGGAGACGACATCTACATCCGAGTGCCCATCACCGTCACGGAGGCCGGCCTCGGCGCCAAAATCGAGGTGCCCACCATCGACGGCCGCGCCCTGCTGAAGATCCCGCCCGGCACGCAGAGCGGTCAGAAGTTCCGCATGCGCGAAAAAGGCGTCTTCAACTCCCGCAAGAACACCCGCGGCGATCAGATTGTCGAAGTCTACGTGCAGCCTCCCAAGGTAAGGGACGAACGCACGAAAGAGTTGCTGCGCGAGCTCGCTCAACTCAACCCCGAAGATCCGCGGGCCTCGATCTGGTCTCAGGTGTGAACCATGCCCGAGAAACGAGCCAAAGCAGCCTACATGATCTCGGCGGTGGCCAGGCAGTACAACATCCACCCTCAGACGCTGCGGCTCTACGAGCGCGAGGGCTTGCTGAAACCCTCGCGCAGCGAGGGCAATACGCGCCTGTACACCGACGAGGACCTCGAGCGGCTGGAGCTCATCCTCAAGTTGACGCGCGAACTGGGCGTCAATCTCGCAGGCGTCGAGATCATCCTCAACATGCGCGAGAAGATGCTCGAGATGCAGCGGCAGATGGAGGAGTTCATCCGCTCGCTCAACGAGGAACTGGCCGAACGCTTCAGCCAGTTCGCCAGCCAGCCCAAGACGTCGCTGATTCCCGTCATCAACCTGCCGCCCACTCCCGCCCGCCCGGCGCGTGCGCAGTCGCGCAGGAGCGCCCCCCGCGAAACGCCCGCTCAGCCCTGAGAGTCTGGCTCCTTTTCGCACCGGATGCGGTTGGTCTTCAGCCGGTGCGGATCGGCGCGCTTCTCAGTGAAAATGTGCACCACCTGCCAGCCGCGCTCGACGAGCGCGTCAGCCACGCGGCGCCGGTGGCACTGGAACCACTTGATCTCCGCGCACATGAAGGCCGTCGGGCGCTCGCGCGCCAACCGCTCCAGTTCCCCCAGCCCCCAGGCGAACTCCGCCGTGGCCATGTGCGCCAGGTAGCCGCCGCTCCGATAGCCGCCCAGCTCCACCAGCCAGCGATACTCGATTCCCGCATCGGGCAACGCCCGCTCCAGTTCCTCCCGGTTGAACTGCGGGTTGTGGCGGCTGGCCGGAAAGTGCCGGATGTCGACCAAGCGCTCGATGCCGTAGTGTTTGAGCACGCTGATGAGCTCTTCCAGCTTGCGCGTGGAGTGGCCGATGCTGTAGATGCGCGGGGCTGGCGGACCGGGCTCGAACAGCTCATGCTGGCGCGGCGGCTCCATCGGCTCCGAAGGCTAGCTTAACGCTCCCCGGCGCTGCTCGATCGCGCCAGAATGGGTGCATGAGTACTCTCCCACCGGCCGCGCTCCGCGCCCTTGTCATCGTTCTGGTCGTCTCTACCGCCTCCCCAGCCGCTCTCCCTTACCGCATCCTCAGCATCAACCTGGGTGTGGGCAACCCGCGCGAAGGGCCGCCCGCGGACCCCGCCCAGCTGACGACCCTGATCGCCCGGTTCGAAGAACGCCTCGCGCAGGCACAGAGCCTCGGTTACAACTACGTGCTCGTCGCCGGCCTGGAAAACTACGTCCCCGAGGAGACCGGCGGCGAACGCGCCCGGCGCTTCGCGCCCTACCTGGAGGCCGCCATCCGCGCCGTGCACGCCCGCGGCATGAAGCTGCTGCTATACGGTGACGAGGCTATTTACCGCCCCGAATGGCTCCAGCGTGCTGGGGCGAAGGCCTCCGTTAACGACCCGCTGTTCTGGCAGATGCTGGCCGCCAAATACCGTCGCCTGCTCCGGGCGTTCCCCGAACTCGACGGCCTGGCCTTCCGGTTCGGTGAAGTCATCCCGTACCACGGCTTCGAGGCGCTCGACCTGCTCCATGCCCCGGAGGGCGAACCGAATCCCCGCATCGAGGAGCGTGTGCGTCGCTTCCTGCTTACGGCGCATCGCGTAGTTGCGGGCGAATTCGGCAAGCTCCTGCTCGTTCGAACCTGGGCCACCAACGATTGGGGCCTGCACAGCGTCCCCGAAATCTACCGGGCTGCTTTTACCGACGAAGTGCCGCAGCAGAATCTTCTGGTCTCTATCAAGCTGACGAAACAGGATGCCTGGTATTACGGGTCAGCGTTCAACCCCACTTTCGGCCAGACCCCGCACCTCACGGTGGCCGAAGCCGAGCTTTACAGCCAATATCACGGCCTGGGAACCTTGCTCGATTTTCCGGCCCGCTGGTTCGCTTCCGCCCTGCGCGCAGCCGTCGCCCGCGGCGCGCAGGGTGTGATGGTTGGGGACGCCAGGCCGGGCCTTATGGCAGCAGCGATATTCGACGTCTTCTCCCGGCTGGCCCAGGACCCAACGGCCAACGAGGAGCAGCTCACGCGCCAGTGGGCCGAAACCGCATTCGGCCGTGAAGCAGCAGGGACCATTGCCGGGATCCTGCTCGATTCCGCTTCCGCTGCGCGCCATGTTTTTTACTGGCCGGCCTTCCCCGCGCTGGGCTGGAACCCGCTGCCCCACGTCCGCGTGAACCGCGTGGTGGCGCGAGGCGACCCGCTCTGGGACCGTGGACGCGGACACGACGAGTTCCTGCGCGAACTCTATCTGATGTCGCGGCCTTGGCTCGCAGAAACGCGTGAAAGCGTCGAGCGCGGCCATCGTCGCTATGCCGAGCTGCGGGAACGCTTCCTCGCCGTGCGGGAGAGCATCGAGACGACGGAGGCGCGCCGGGAATTCGAACGGCTGCTGGATCACTCCCTCGCGACGGCCGCTCTCCTGCGGGATTACACGCACACTATCCTGAGCTACGGCCGCTACCGCGAGCGTCCTACCGACGAGGCCCGGAGACAGCTGGCGGCCGACCTTGCCGCGCTCAGGGCCTCCGCAGGCGCCTACCGCCGCAGCCATTCCTTCTACGATCTGGCCGGCGTGGACGTGACAATCGATCTGGCCTCGCGCATGCTCGAAGACCGCGAACGCGCCGAGCGCATCCTGCGCGAGGCTCCCTCACGCGAACAGCTCTTGGAGCGCTTCGCGCGCGCCCGCGAAGAGCATCACCGCTTGCTCGCCGCCGACCCGGCGGCGGAGCAGATCCTTTACTGGCGCGGTACGGTCGACGCCCGCGCCATCGTAACCTTCCGCGGCAGAGAAGCAGAAGTCCGTGCGCTCGCGGGCGACGGGGTGCCGGATCGGTACGTAAAGTTCTTCCACGCGGTCGAACCGCGCCGGGGCGGGCGTTGGCTGCTGCGCGTGATGCGCGGCCGCGGCGTGGTCTACCTGATGGACGAACCCTCCCCCGAGAAGACCGGGATCGTCGCAGTCTACCTCGACGATCCCCAGCCCGGCAACGACATCTACGAGTTCGAGCTGTACTGGAGCCCTGCTTCAGCGCGCTGAATGCGATCCTGATCGGGGAGTCTGATCATGCGGGCAGTTCTTCGATGCTCGGCGTGCGCTGTGCTCGGTGCGGTGGTCCTGGCGCCGCGCGCCGGGCCCGCCCAGGATCTGGATAGGCTGCGGCAAGACTTCCGCGACCCGCCTCCCCACGCCCGTCCCCAGACCCGCTGGTGGTGGATGGGCAACAGCCTTCGGCCGCAGGACATCGAGTTTCAGCTCGCCGAAATGCACAGCAAGGGCATAGCGGGCGTCGAGATCGTCTCCATGCCGCCGGTGTACCAGCGTGGCAACGTGGAGTTCCTCTCGGAGGAATACTTCGTCCGCCTGCGCCACGCCGTCAGCGTCGCCAGGCGGCTCGGTATGGAGGTTTCGCTCAACTTCGCCGGCCCGGGCTGGATCTGGGGCGGCCCGTGGGTTCCCAGGGAGGACCGTAACAAAAACATGGTCGCCACTGCGGTCGAGCTGCGCGGACCGCGCCTATACGACCGCGAGTTGCCGCTCGACGCGGTTCGGAACCCGCGCAATCCTACGGAGCCGTTCGAGCGCGTCCGCCCGGACGACCGGCTGTTGGCCGTCGTCGCCGGCCGGATCCGGGACCAGCGCTTGATGGCGGCGTCGCTGCAAGACCTGACCACGCTCGTGCGTGGGCGGCGAATCCGCTGGCGCGTACCCCCGGGCCGTTGGCTCCTGACGGCCTTCTGGCAGGTGCTCAACGAGACCGCAGGTCCGACCGTCGATCACCTCAGCAAGGCCGCCATGCAGCGCTACTGCGAGTTTCTGGGCGGCAGATTCAAGGCGGGCCTGGGCGACGAACTGGGCCGCACCGTGACCACCGTCTTCATGGACAGCTTCGAGGTCCCTGTCTACCCCAACGGCCTGTATTGGAGCGAAGGCTTTCTCGAGGAATTCCGCAAGCGCAAGGGATACGATCTCAGGCGTTACCTGCCGGCTCTATGGTTCGAGGCGGATGCGATCGCGCCGAGGATCCGTTACGACGTCAACCGGTTCCTTCACGAGATGGGCATGGAAGCCTTCTTCAACACCTTCATCGGTTGGGCCGAACGGCACAACCTCCAGGCGCGCATCCAGCCCTACGGATTCGTCACCGACATCCTGGAAGGCGCAGGCCGGGCGCACATTCCCGAGATGGAGATAACGGCGGGCGAGAAGGATGCCGTGCCCTGGTTCGACACGCGCATCGGCCCGCGCCTTTACACGGCCGGCGGAGCGCACCTTTACGGACGTCGGATCATCAGCGCGGAAGCTTACACGTTTCTGCACTGGGAGCAGGGCCGCGACACGCTGGAGGAATTGAAGATCTCCTCCGACATATTCCTGCGCAGCGGCGCGAACCTCTTCTTCAACCACGGCTACACCGGCACGCCGGAAATGGAGTTCGTGCCCACGCGGCGTTTCGGTGCCGAGATGCTCATCAGCCACGTCAACGTTTGGTGGCCGTATTACCGTCACCTGAGCGACTACGTGGCGCGCGGCTGCGTGATGATGCGCTACGGGCAGCCCGTCGCCGACGTGGCCGTCTACTCGCCGCTGGCCAACCAGTGGACCAAGGACGTGCTCAATGCACGCCGCTGGACGCGCGACTTCGACTGGGGCGATCTCGGCACGCTTTTGCTGGCCAACGGCTGGGACTTCCACCTGATCAACGACGACGTGCTCCGGCACCGTGCGCGCTTCGAGGGCCAGGGGATCCGCGTGGGCGACCTCCGGTATCGTGTGCTCATCCTGCCCAACATCGAGGCGCTGCCCGTCGAGACCATGGAGCGGATCGAGCAGTTCGTGCGCAACGGTGGAGTCCTCATCGCGCTCGAGCGCGTCCCCCAGGCGGCCACGGGTTTCATCGACCACGTCGCCCGCGACGCCCGAGTGAAGGAGCTGACGCGCCGGATCTTCGCCGGAGAGCGCTACCGCGCGGGTCGCGCTTACTTGCTGGAGAAGGTCATGTACCGCCGCGACGTGCTCGATCGGAAGGCCGCGGTGTTCGATCCCTTCCTCAAGCTCCTGCGAACGCACGTGCCGCCCGACCTGACGCGTGATTTCGTTCGCGAGGACATCCGCGAGAACACGGGCCTGCTCTTCGCTCACCGGCGCGGGCTGGAGGCCGACGTCTACTTTCTCACCAACGTTCAGGACCGGCCCCTGGTGTCGCGTCTCGCCTTTCGCATCACCGCACGCCGGCCGCACTTCTGCGACCCGATGGACGGCTCCATCCGGGCCGCCGGCGAGTTCGAAATCTCCGGCAGCGTCACCCGCATTCCCGTGCGCCTCGCACCTTATGCCTCCGTCTTTGTCGTCTTCGCGGGCCAACCCGATCCGCGCCGCGTGCGCAAGAGCAACTTCCACGAGGTGCTCTCACCGCGCCAGGCGCTGGCCTCGCGCAACGGCCGCTTTTATGCGGACGACCGCACCTACCGCGTTGAGGGCGTTCCCGCGGTCTTCGAAATCGCCGGCCCCTGGCGACTCAGCATCGCGGGAATCCGGAAGCGGTTGCTCCTCCTTGAATCCTGGACCGAGGACCCCGCCACGCGGCACTTCAGCGGGACCGCTGCGTACGAGGCGCGATTCGAGCTGCCCGCAGAATATTTCCAGCCCGACTTGCGCCTGCGGCTCAGCCTCGGTGATCTGGGCAACGTCGGCGAAGTGGAACTCAACGGCGCTCCCGCGGGCGTCGTCTGGATGCGGGGCCAGTCGCTGGATGTGACGGACCTGCTGAAGCCCGGCGTCAACGTGCTTACCGTCAAGGTCACCAACACGCTGATCAACCGCGTGGCGGCATGGACGCGCGAGCCGCCTCTGCCGCCGGATCTGGCCGCCATGTACGGAGGCGGCTTGAGGCAGAGCTGGCAAGGCGTGCGCAACGTCTACGGCTTCGAGCCGTTGCCGCGTTCCGGCCTGCTGGGCCCGGTGACGCTGACCCCGTTTCGGGTCGTACCTTTGTGAGGTGCGGTGCGGGGACAGCGACGGCTCGAGCCGCTGCCGAGGTTTGCGGCCCGGTAGAGAAGGCCCCTCGTGCATTCACCCGCGCTTCTTTAGCCCCTCGCGAGCCCCATCCCCGACAGCGCCGCGCGCCGGAAGGGTTCGTTGCCGCCTCCGCCGCGCTGCGCCCGCAACGCGCAACGTTCACTCGGCTTTCCCGATCAGCACGAGCCGCAGGTCCATGACGTTGGTGTTCGTGGGTCCGGTCTTGATGAGATCCCCGAGCGGCTCGAAGAAGTGGTACGAGTCGTTGTCGTCCAGCATCCTTCGGGCGTCGAGGCCGATCCGTTCGGCCCGCGCCAGCGTCGCCCCGTCGGCAATGGCGCCCGCCGCGTCCGTGGGACCGTCGGTCCCGTCGGTTCCCCCGCTCAGCACGACCACGCGGGGAACTCCGGCGAGGTCGATGGCGGCGGCCAGGACGAATTCCTGGTTGCGCCCGCCCAGCCCTTTGCCGCGCAGAGTGACCGTGGTTTCGCCGCCCGAGATCAGGCAAACCGGCGGCCGCGCGGGACGGCCCGAGGCAAGGATCTCGCGCGCGATGGCCGCGTGCACACGGGCCACCTCGCGCGTTTCTCCCTCGATCACGGTGGAAAGGACCAGCGGCTTGAAGCCCAAGCGCCGCGCCGCAGCCGCCGCCGCATCCACCGCACAGCGGTTGCTGCCCACCAGCACGTTCTGCGTGCGTTCGAACGCGGGGTCGCCCGGTTTCGGCGTCTCCGCAATCTGCCCGGCCGCGCCCCGTTCCAGCCGCTCCCGCACCGACGCGGGCACGCGCTCCCGCAAGCCATACCGATCCAGCACGGCCAGGGCCCCCGCGAATGTAGAGGCATCCGGGGCGGTGGGGCCGGAACCGATCACGTCGAACTGGTCCCCGATGACGTCCGAGAGCAGCAAGGCAAGGACCCGCGCAGGGAAGGCCAGCCGCGCCAGTTGCCCGCCTTTGATGTCGGAGATGTGCTTGCGCACCGCGTTGATCTCATGGATGGTGGCCCCGCAGGCCAAAAGCAGGCGCGTGACCTGCTGCTTCTCCTCCAGCGTGACGGGCGGGGCGGGCGCCGGCATCAATGCCGAGGCGCCTCCCGAGATCAGGCAGATCACCAGATCCTGCTCGCCCGCCTTGCGTGCGATCTCCATGATGCGACGCGCCCCGGCCTCCCCATTCGAGTCCGGAACCGGATGGCCGCATTCGTTGAGTTCGATGCGGCGCAGCGGCGCGGTGTGCCCGTACTTGACGTTGATCAGACCCCCGCGTATGCGGCGCCCCAGCGCGCGCTCGACCGCCGCCGCCATGACGGCCGACGCCTTCCCTGCGCCCACAACGTAAATGTCGCGAATTGTCGCCAGCGAGTAGCGCCGCCGGTCGGCGATCAACTTGCCGTCCTCGACTCGCAGGTGACGCAGTACGGCCTGATAAGGGTCCGCCGCCCGCACGCCCCGCAGGAAAATCACTTGCGCCTTGCGACGCAACTCCTGTTCGGGCTGAGGGCCGGCCGAAGTTCTTCCGCGCCGGGTCATGATCAAAAAGCAGGCAGCCTCAGAATGGCTTCGACTATTTGTTCGGGATCCTCGCCGGTCACTTCGATGCGGTAATCGGCGCGTGCGTAGCTGGCGCGGCGGGCGTGGTAAAGTTGTTCGAACTTCGCCGGATCGCGCGCCAGGGGACGGTTGGTGTCCTGCTCGATGCGGCGGCGGGCCACCTCCAGCGGGCAGTCCAGCCAGATGCTGATGCCGTTCTCTTCGATGAGCGCGTAATTCTCCGGTTGCGCGAAAGCCCCTCCGCCCAGCGCCAAAACCGTCGGCTCGCCCCGCTGAATGGCGCGCACGTGGCGGCGCAGCGCTTCGTGCTCCAGTCGGCGAAAGTACGCTTCCCCGTAGCGATCGAAAATCTCGCCGATTCTCATCCGTTGCTGCGCTTCGATCTCTTCGTCCAGATCCACAAAGTTCCAGCCCAGCCTGTCGGCCAGCAGACGCCCCACCGTGCTCTTCCCGCTGCCCATGAAGCCCACCAGGTAGATGCCCGGCGTGCGTGCCAGCTTCACGATCATGCGCCCTTCTCCGCAGGATGCCCGCGCATCATCCGAATCATGGACCGCTCCAGAAGCCGCGGCGCCACGCGGGCCAGCGCCACCACCAGCCAGCCCACGCGCGGCGTCACGATGGTGCGAGCCTCGCGCTCCACTCCCCGCACGATGGCCTCGGCGCATTGCTCCGCCGTAATGGCGGCCCAACGCCTTCCCGTGACGGCCGGCGGCGGCTGGCCTGCGAGCGCGTTTCGGCTGAAGCCCGTGAGGACGTGGCCGGGACATACGGTCAGCACGCGAATGCCCGTGCCCGCCAGCTCCATCCGCAGCCCGTCGCCCAGCGCGTTCAACGCGTACTTGCTGGCGCAGTACAGCGTCAGCCACGGGAACGTCACCTTGCCCGCGATGGAGCTGACGTTGACGATCATGCCCTCGCCCTGCCGCCGCATCACAGGCGTCACCAGCTGGATCAACTCGAGAGCCGCGAAAAAGTTCAGCTCGAACAGGCGTCGCGCGACCTCCGGCGGCGCTTGCCAAGAGGGCGTGTAAAGCCCCACTCCGGCGTTGTTCACCAAAATGTCCAGGCGGCCGTAGCGCTCCAGCGTCCGCTCCACGGCCTGCCGCCTCACCTCGGCCAGCGTCAGATCGCCCGCCGTCAGGACCGCATCGTCGCCGCCCACGGCTTCCAGCTTTTCGCGCGAGCGGGCCACCAGCGAAAGCCGTGCGCCCCGCCGGCGGAAAGCTGCGGCGCAGGCCGCTCCGATACCCTCGGAAGCGCCCGTGATCAGAACCACTCTGCCTTCGCAGCGCATGCTCGCCGGGGTCGTGCCGCCTTCGGGTAAGAAGCATAATGGTATCATGCGGCAGACGCAAGGATCGGGGCAGGCCGAGGGCCGGATCCTGCTGATCGACGCCGACGACACGCTCTGGGAAAACAACATCTACTTCGAAGAGGTTTTCGACGACTTTGTCCGACTGCTCGATCGCCGCGACCTCACGCCCGCCGCCGTCCGCAGCGTGCTGGACGAGATCGAGCTGGCCAACCGCGCCCTTCAGGGCTACGGGACGGAGAGCTTCGTGCGCAATCTGCGCCAGTGCTATGAGCGCATCCAGGGGCGCCCGCCCGCCCCCGAGCACGAAGGCTTCATTCGCGCAGCCACCGAACGATTGCTCAATCACCCCATCGAACTCAGGCCCGGGGTGGCTGAGACGTTGCCCTATCTCGCCGCCCGCCACACGCTCATCCTCTTCACCAAAGGGCATCCCGAGGAGCAGCGAAGCAAGGTCGAGCGCTCGGGTCTGGCCCGCTACTTCCGTCGCACGACGGTGGTGCGCGAGAAGGATGCCGCCGCCTATCGCCGACTGATCTTCGAGCTCGCGCTGGATCCGGCGCGCGTCTGGATGGTGGGCAACTCGCCCAAGTCCGACATCAATCCGGCGCTGGAGGCGGGCTTGCGCGCCGTCTACATCCCGCATCCACGCACGTGGTCGCTCGAGCAGGAGCCCATTCAAGACGGGCGCGGCCGCCTCCTCGTGCTCGAAAGCTTCGCCGACCTCAAGCGCCACTTCTGAGCCGCTCTCAGAGCCATTTCTCCAGCCAGGCGAAAGCCTCTTCCTGCATCTCGGGATTGAACGAGTGCGGCACGTCGTAAAAGGTGCCGCGGAAACGCTCGCGCAGGCCGGCCTTCGCGTAGATCTTCTCCAGCTTCTCCACCGCGCCCTTCATGCCGTCCATCGGGAAGAGCGTATCGCGCGCGCACTGCTGTACCAGCAGCGCGCCCGGCGCCGTCAGTGCGGCTGCGTCCGGCAGATCGAGCTGGCGATAGAGGCCGGGCACATAGACCATCCAGGTGTGGTTGCGCAGGTGATTGCGGAGCTGGCGACCGAACAGCGTCATCCAGCCCGTGACGCACGCGGCCTTGATGCGCGGATCCGCGGCGATGAGCATCGCGGTGCGGATGCCGCCGAGCGAAAGGCCCAGACAGCCCAGGCGATTGGGATCCACTTCCGGGCGGCCGGCGAGGTAGTCCAGGCTCCGCCTGTCGTCCCAGACCAGAATGCCGGGCCACGTGGCGCCCGCCGCGAATATGGTCTTGGCCGTCAGATGCTCGTACCGGGAAGCGAGACTGTCGACGGCCGCGATCCATTCCGCACTCCCTCGTTCGAGGCTCGCCAGCCTCCGCAGAGCCTCGCGCATGTCCCCGGGCGCGGTCTTCGGATCGATTTCTTCCGGGCGGAGCCTGCGCTCGCCGAAATAAAAAGCGTCGATGACCAGCACGGCAAAGCCGCGTCGCACGAGCGCCTCGGCCCAGGGACGCCCGTAGGCGCGCTTGCGGAACTCCGCCAGCGGCGGCGAGTCCGCAGCGCTGCTCAAGAGTTTTTCGTGCCCCCACACGTAACGCCCGCTGTGGCAGTGCAGCGCCAGCACGCCGGGCAGCTTGCCCTTGCGGCCCTTGGGCAGCAGCAGCCGTGCGGGAATGCGGTAGGCTTTGGTCGCGCTGATGCTCAGCGTTTCGATGGTGAAGTCCTCGCGCTCTTCACGCGCGAGCGATTCTGCGCGGAGCGGTTCGGCGGGCGGATCGTAACGGAGGTATTGCCGAAACAGGGGCCGGGCTTCGCGTTTCCACGCTTCAAGCGAGCGCCGGCCCGGTTCGAGGAAAGACATGCGCGGGCGATTTTCCTGCTCGAGCCATTCCAGGAGCGGATGCAGGTTGCCCAAGTCGGGATTGGGGAACTCCGTTTGCACGGCGGCTCCGGGTAGCGGTAAGCCCAGCGCGCCCGGCAAGGCGAGCACTTCGCGACGTCTCATGCGTCCGATGGTAACCCAGCCTGGTGCGTGCGGGAAGCACCGAGCCGGACGAGGTCAGGGCGGATCCGTCTCCCGCACAGCGCGTCCCGCACGGGAAGCACCGTGGGCCGGCGCCTCCAACGCGGCTCTTCTGTCCCGCTGTGGTGCGCCAGGATCAGGGGGATGATCGGCGGCAAAGCGGCTTCGCGAGCGACGGGTCGTGCATCAATATAAATGTAGATCGATGGTGAAACCCGAACCTGATCTGGTCTTATGGAACTTAAAGGGAAACGCATCGCGATTCTCGTGGACGAAATCTACCAGGATCTGGAGGTTTGGTACCCTTACTACCGCCTGCGTGAAGCGGGCGCGGAAGTCGTCACCGTCGGCGCCAAAGCGGGGCAGACCTACAAAGGCAAGTACGGCTACCCCATCGTGGCGGATCGCTCTTACGAGCAGGTGAGCGCCGCCGATTTTGACGGCGTCGTCATACCGGGAGGCTACGCGCCGGACCATATCCGCCGCCACGCCGTGGCGAACCGGTTCGTGCGCGACATGGACGCGCAGGGCAAGCTCGTGGCCGCCATCTGCCACGCGGGCTGGGTGCTGGTTTCCGCCGGCATCCTCAAGGGCCGGCGCGTCACATGCTTCTTCGCCATCAAGGACGACGTGGTGAATGCGGGCGCCCACTTCGAGGATGCCGAGGTGGTGGTGGACCGCAATCTGGTGACCTCGCGCCAGCCGGACGACCTGCCGGCCTTCTGCCGTGCGGTGATCGAGGTGCTCACACGGCAGCCGGCCGCTTCGCGCTGAGCGCGGCCTTTAGCGCGCGCCGCGCGTCAGCCACGCGTACATCTGAAGAAAGCAGAGCGCGGTGACCAGAGCGGCGACCACAGCGGCCCAGCGCAACAGCCGCTCAATGCGGGCGCCCGCGGTGGGGAGGCCTACAAGGTAACCCGAGCCCATCCCCACCAGCAGACCTCCGATGTGCGCCGCGTTGTCGATGCGCAGACCCGGCAGCAAGCCGAGGATCAGTCCGTAGATCGCCCAGCGCATGTAAAAGCTGCGTATGGCCGAGCCGAGCGGCGTGCGGTAGCGCAGCCCCAGTGCGATCATGGCGCCGATCAATCCAAAAATGCCGGCTGAAGCGCCCACCGAAAGCGCAGGTGACCACCACGTGCTGACAAAGAAGCCGCCGACCGTCGCCAGGAAATAAATCACCACCAGCCGCGCCGTACCGTAGGTCTGTTCCACGGTCGAACCCAGATCGAACAGAACCCACGAATTCATGAGGATGTGAAACAGCCCCCCGTGCAGGAAGCCGGCGGTCACCAGGCGCCACCATTGCCCCAGCAGGATCGCGTCACGGTACTTGGCCCCGAACTCGAACAGCGTGCGGCCGTCGATGTTCCAGGCGTCCGGATTACCCGCGCGCAGACTGGCCAGCGTGAGGGCCACGTACAGGCCGAAATTGATCAGCAGCAGGATCGCCGTGGTCGACCGCGTAAACGGCAGCCGCTCGAGCGCGCTCTCGCGACGATCGACGGCGCGCGGACCGAGTTCCGTCTCGCAATAAGGACAAACCCGTTCGCGGGAGGAAACAAAAGCCCGACAGTTCGGGCACATGCGCAATTGCGCCATTGCCTTCATTGTACAATCGGCTCCCCGCCCGCCCTTGCTTGCGTTATGCTCGCTGATTGACAGGGAGGGCGAGGTGAGCGAATCAGCTTCTGCGCCTGACAGGAGAACGTTTCTGGCCTCGCTGGGCGGGGGTGCGGCGGGCTTTGCGCCGGCTGAGCAGCAGGCGGACCGGCCCTCGGGCGAGCCGACCGTCGGTGTCGGCCTCATCGGGTGCGGCGCTCGCGGCAACGCGCTGGCCAACGCGGTGACGCAACTTGCCCAGGCCGGAGAGGCCGCGCGCATGGTCGCCGTCTGCGACATTTACCAGCCGCGGCTGGAACGCGCGGCGGCGCGTTTCTCGGCTACCGCCTATCGGGACGCTCGCGAACTCATCCGCGATCCGCGCGTCAAAGCCGTCATTATCGCCACACCCGACAGGCTGCACGCCCCGCAAGCGATCGAGGCCGTGCGCGCAGGCAAGGACGTGTACTGCGAAAAGCCGCTCACTCATTGGGCCCAGTTCGACTTGCTCAAGCAGCTGCGCGACGAGGTGCGCCGCAGCAAAGCCGTCTTCCAGATGGGCACGCAATGGTGCTCCGATCCCATCTGGCAGCGCGCGGCCGCCGAAATCCGCCGCGGCGTCATCGGCAAGGTGGTCCACGTACAAACGGGCTACTTCCGGCAGGGAGATGCCGGCGAGCGCGGCATGCCGATCGACGACCCTCAAGCAACGCCGGGCGCGGGCCTGGACTGGGAAGCCTTCCAGGCCGATGCGCCCCGCCGTCCCTTCAGCGTCTCGCGCTTCTTCCAGTGGCGCCTCTACGCCGACTACTCCGGCGGCCCGGTCACCGATCTTTACCCGCACCCGTTGGCCCGCGTCCTCAAGGCGCTGGGCGCGCCGCTGCCCCGTCGCGTGGCGGCCGTCGGCGGCCGCTTCCGGTTCGACGGGGACCGTGATGTTCCCGACACCTTCGATCTGCTCATCGAGTATCCGCAGGGCTTCACTCTGGCCGTGCTCGGCACCATCGTTAACGGGACGCCCATCGAGACCGTCATCCGCGGCAGCGAGGGCACGATGCGCCTCATCGAAACGGCGGGGCTGGCCGTGGAGCCCGCCCACGGGGTGCAGCGCCCGCGCGTGCAAATCGCTTCCGCGCGCAACTATGAGCAGGATCATCTCAGAAACTTCCTTCAGTGCGTGCGCACGCGCGGAACTCCCTACGCCGACATCGAACTCGGCTACGCCACGCAGCTTCCCCTCATCATGGCGATGCAGTCGCACCTGGAAGGCAAGGTGGCCTTCTACGACGCCGAGCAGGAAAGGATCCGTCTGGGATGACGTCGCGACGCGAGTTCCTGCTGGCCTCCGCAGGCCCCGCGCTTCAGCTGCTTGAGACCGGGTCCCAGACGGTGAGGTTCCGCCACGGCGGGGCGTTGTGGTTCGAATACCGCTTTTCGAAATCCCGTCCCAAGACCTATGTGCATCCGCTGTGCGCGCCGGACGGGCGCGTGCTCACGCTCGACGGCCCCGCCGATCATGTCCATCACCGTGGCCTCATGCTGGCCTGGAGCGACGTGAACGGCTACGATTTCTGGGGCGAGTTGAATCCCGCACCGCACGGCGAGATTCTCCACCAGCGTTTCCTGGCCAGACGGACCAGACCGCCCGCGATCACGGCTCTGAATCACTGGGTCGCCGCTGGTAGTGTGTTGCTCGTCGAACGACGCACGCTGCGCGCGCCGCGTATCACGCCGGACGCAGTCTGGCTCGAGTGGGAGAGCGAGCTCACGGCCGCCTCGGCGCCCGTGACGCTTTCCGCCGAAAAGCACGTCTACAACGGACTCGGAATCCGTTTCATCCGCGAAATGGATCGAGGCCGCGTTCTGAACTCGCAGGGGACGGTCGAGATCAAGCAGGCCGACGGCGAACCGGCCCACTGGTGCGCCTACTGGGCTGAGCCGTCCGGCAAGCCCGCGGGCGTAGTCATCTTCGATCACCCGCGCAACCCGCGCCACCCTACGCCTTTCTTCGTGATGTCGCAACCCTTCGGCTACCTGAGCGCCGCGCCTACCTACCGCGCGCCGCTCCGCCTCGAGCCCGGGCGCCCCTTGCGTCTGCGCTGGGCAGTGGCCGCGTTCGACGGCCCCGCCCATGCCTCGCGGCTGGCTGACTGGTATCGCCGCTGGACGCAGCGCTCAGTCTAACAGCGGCGCGCGGGGCCGACCTTCCGAGCCCACCCAAATGAGCGTCGTTGCCGCTTCCGAGGGCGGCCGTGCTACCACGTGGGGCTTGAGGAGGATGAGAACTTCGGAGGATTCGCGCGAAACGTTCTGTTGCCGGAACAGCGGCCCCAGCACCGGCAGCCGCGCCAGCCCCGCCAGGCCCCGGATCGTGCGCGCTTCCGATGCGCTCATCAAGCCGGCCACGACCGCCCACTCGCCCGCCTTCAGCCGCACCTTCGAAGCCACTCGCCGGTTCGAGATCAGCGGGATGCCGTTGACGCTCTCTCCCGCCAGCAGCTTGAATTCGGCCTCCAGGTCCAGCGTCACTTCGTCCATACCGTGCACGTAGGGCGTGTACTTGAGGACCAGGCCCAGATCCGCGAACTGAAGCGTGGGCGGCGGCGCGTAGACCGGCAGTCCGAATGTGTATCCGAAATAGCCCGCGGTCATCACCGGATACTGGTCGCCCACGTGGAAACTGGCCGCCTGTCCCGCGAGCGAACGGAGCTCGGCGCGCAGCAACGTGCGCCCCGAAGTCTCACTGAGCCGCGCGATCAGTTGAGCGTCTCCCACGCCGATGCCGAACAGCGTGCGGCCGCCGCCGAACAGCAACCCTCGCGTAGGCCCCCGAGGCGGCAACTCGACGATTGTGCGGGGCAGCCGCGTGAAATTCAAGAAGGGGAAATCGGTCGGCCACTGAAAACCGTAGGAGACGAGACTGGTGCGATCCACCTCGACGAGCTCGAGCTCGAGCACGACCTGCGCGCGGTGTTCGAGTAATTGGCGGAACAGCAGCTCGGCAGGCCGCACTTTCGAAACCCGGTCGCGCAGCAGAACCATCCGACGCTGCGAGTCGAAGCCCATCTTGGTGATTTCCATGGTCTGCTGCACAACGCGGCCGACCTCCTGCAGTTCCTGCAGCGTGACGGGCTCCGGAACCGGGATCGTCACCGCGACATGAGGCTCCAGCGCGGCGCGCTTTTGCGGCGTATCCTGCGCGACCAGAATGAGTCGCTCGGCCAAAGGCACGACGAAACTGGCGCTAGCCGCTTCGAGTTGGCGGAGCGCGCGCAGGCAATCGGTCTCGCTCAGCCGCATGCGGGACCGCGCGGCGGGTCGGTAGTCGGTGTCGAAAACGATCTCGAGCGAGCACGCGCGCGCCAGTTGTTCGAACTGCTGCCGCGCGTCGCCTTCCAGCTCGAAATCGCGCCTTCCCTCCGGCAGCTTCAGCTCCGGCGGCGGCTGGAGCCGGCGGGCTTCGAGCCAGTCCGCTTCGGTCAAGGTGGGCAAGACGTCGGTCGGCGCGGTCTCGACGCGGGCGGCCTGGGCGCTAAGCCGAGCCCTGAGCTCGCGGGCCCGCGACCAGTAGAGCGGATGATCGGGCTGCTGCGCCGCGGCCAGCGAATAGAGCAGGCAGGCCCGAGCCTCGTCGCCCTCCCGCTCGGCTTTGCGGGCCTCCTGAAAAAGCTTGCGCGCCGTGGTCGCGGCCGGCGATGAACAGGCCAGCGTCAACCACACTGCCAGCGCGCGCAGCGTCATCCGATATGTTTTGACGGCGGCGGGCAGCGACGCGTGCAGGTCGCGCCTGTTAGAATCCCTCTGAACGGGAGGTGTCCGTCCATGCTGCAAACCGAGCCGGTGCGTAGCGCTTACCAGCCCCGGATTCCCGAGAACCTGGAGGCTCTGGGCATCCCGCCCGCGCTCGTCGTCGATCTGGTTCTCCGCCGCCTCTACGTGCGGGGCCTGAGCAACTTCCAGTCCCTCAGCGAGGCGCTGAAGCTCTCGCCGCTCGTCATCGAGCAGGTCTTCCGGCAGTTGCGCCAGGAACAACTGGTCGAGGTCCGCGGTATGACCGGCAACGACTACAACTTCACCCTCACCCAGGCCGGCCGTCAGCGGGCACACGAGTGCTTCCAAGTGACGCACTACTGCGGTCCGGCCCCCGTCTCCCTCAAGGACTACCACAAGGCGGTCAAGCTTCAGGCCGCTCGCGTGCGCGTCAACCGCAAGATGCTGCGCGACGCCTTCTCGGATCTGGTGCTGACGGACCGCCTGCTCGACCAGTTGGGTCCGGCCATCATCTCCCAAAGCTCGATCTTCATCTACGGCCCCACCGGCAACGGCAAATCCAGCATCGCCGAGCGGCTGCTCCGCGTCTACCAGGACGCCATCCTCGTGCCCTACGCCATCGAGGTCGACGGGCAGTTCATCATGGTCTACGATCCGGTCGTGCATGAGCGCATCGAGTGCGACGATCCGGATTTGGACCCCCGCTGGGTCCTCTGCCGCCGTCCCTGCGTCATCGTGGGTGGCGAGCTGGTGCCCAGCATGCTCGATCTCAGACTCGACGAGGCCACCAGCATCTACGCGGCGCCCATTCAGATGAAGGCCAACAACGGCGTGCTCGTCATCGACGACTTCGGACGGCAGGCCATCTCCCCGCGCGATCTGCTGAACCGCTGGATGGTCCCGCTGGATCGCCGCGTTGACTACCTTGCGTTGCGTTACGGCGTCAAGTTCCAGATCCCCTTCGAAATGATGGTGGTCTTCGCTACCAACCTGAACCCCTCGGATCTGGCCGACGAAGCCTTCCTCCGCCGCATCCAGAACAAGATCTACGTCGAGCCGGTCGATCCCGACAGCTTCGATGAGATCGTGCGTCGCGTGGCCGCGGCGCGCAACATCCCGCTGGAGCCCGATACCCCTGCCTGCCTGCGCGAGCTTTGCCTGCGCGACGGGCGCAAGGAACTGCGGGCGTGCTACCCAAACGACATCTGCAATATCCTGGTGGCCATCAGCCGCTACGAAAACGTCCCGCCGCGCATGACGCGGGAGAATCTCGAACGCGCCGTCTCGCTGTATTTCGCCAAGGCCTGAACGCCGCCTCTCCGCGCAATCCGCGAGACCGCCCGCACGGCGAGCGGAAGGGAGCGGGCTCCGCCCCTCAGCGATCCGAAACCACCACGTGGTAACTCAACCCGAGGGGCCTTCCCGGTTTCAGGCTGAGCGGCTCCAAACCGGGGTAGTTCACGCCGAGAAAGCCGTAATGGCGCAGACACCAGCCGTTGGGATATCCGGGATGCCCCGGATCGATCTCGATGCGCACCGCCGCCCGGCCGCCTTCGAAGTCGCCTTCCAGTTCCGCCCACGCGTGCGGCGCCATGTTGCTGTCCTCTTTCTCGACGCCCGCATCGGTGCGCAGCAGCGTCTGACGGCGCGGCGCGAAGCGGATCGAAAAACCGCCGTAGCCCTTCTTCTGCGCCGGCTCGCCCGCAATCTCCAGCGGCTCCAGCGCCTCGAAAATCAGCGTGAACTCCATCCTGCGCGTTCTGCCCCGTGCGCGGTGGGCCGTCACCGTGACTCGCTCGCGCAGCACCTGCCGCCCGTCGGCGAACCACCCGTTCTCCGCCTCCAGCCGCGCCCGATCCGGGAAAACTTCACGGCCCTGCCACCGCAGGAAACGATGCTCGATGCCGCGCAGGGACCACAGGTCGCGCGTCCGGCCGCCTGCCGTCACCCGCGGCCACGCCCAGAAAACGCCCCGGTGATGGTAATGATCGGCGGGAAAATCATCCGTGACCATCGTGCCCGCAGGCGTCCAGACCGGATGCAGGTAACAGCAGCGCCGCCGATCCTCAGGCACGCCCGGCTTGAGTTGCGGCGCGCTGTTGTAAACAAACACCGGGCGACCGCTCTCGCTCAACTCCAGCCTGCCCGGTTCGATCTCGCGGAATGCGAACGGCGAGTCTGCCGCGGCGGTCGCCGCCAGCAGGAGTGACCACCAGATCATGAGCTCTCCTTTCGCAGCCGGTCCTCGTCGACTTCGACGCCCAACCCCGGCCCCGTGGGTCTTTCGATGGAGCCGTCCCCAACTACCAGCGGCGTGCGCAGCCAACTGCCGCTCAGAAACTGCGGCCCGTTCAGGGCAGCCGGGAACTTCAGCTCGTAGGCGGCGTAAAGCTGCACGGCGGCCGCCAGCGCCGAATCCGGATCCGTGAGGCCGCTGCCTAGGAATAGCAGCCCGGCCTCGCGCACGATCTCGATCTGCCGGCGACAATCCCAAAGTCCCGCAGTGCGCGCCGGCTTCATCGCCACTCCGTCGAGCAGCCCCAGCCTTATGAACTCCACCAGCTCCGCCGAGTTGACCACGCCTTCGTCCATCACAATGGGCAGCGCCCCTTGTTTCTTCAGCTCGCGGTAACCGGTGAGCCGGTTGGCGGGCAGCGGTTGTTCGAGCACATTGACCCCCGCATCCGCCAGCTTCGGCGCCACCCGGAGCGCCGTGGCCAGGTCGTAGCCGCCGTTCGCGTCCGCCCACAGGAACGCCTCGGGCGCCAGCTTCCGCACCCGGCGGCAGAGCTCGAGATCGAATTTCGGATCGGGCGCCACTTTCACGTTGAAATGCCGGTAGCCGCGGCGGCGACCTTCTTCGACCAGCGGCTCGATCTCATCCAGCGTCTCCGGGTTCACCGTCCAGCTCAGCGTGATCCGCTCGAGCGGCTTGCGCCCCCAGAGCTCGCAGATGTTACGCCCGGCCAACCGCCCGATGAGATCGTGCAGGGCCAGATCCACACCGGCCTTGGCGATGGGCATGCCCGTCGAGAACGAAGGTGCGATCGCGCGGTTCATCGCTGCGTGCGCGCCTGCGATGTCAAAGGGATCGCGCCCCACCAGCACGGGCGCCAGGTAGCGGCGGATCGTCGTCGTGACCGATTCCAGCGTCTCGTAGCTCCAGCTGCGGATGGGCACGCTCTGGCCCCACCCGACCGTACCGTCCTCGGCCGTGACCTTGACGAAGACCGCAGGGCGTCCCTCCGGTCCTAGGAACTTGAAACGGCCCTGCGTGGGATAGTGCAGCGGAAACGCCTCGACGCTCCGAATCGGTGGGGCTGCGGTGGCATTCAGCATTGCGGCCGTCGTGCCCAGAAACTCGCGCCTGCTGGGTCTCATGCGAACAAACCTAGCACAGGGGGCGAACCGCCTCGGCGCGTCCGCCGCCCGCCGCGCCGTAGCCGGCCTGGCATCCCCAAGGCATATCCGGACGGCACGCCAAACGGCGACAGCCGTGCCCGGTGCCCATGCAACCGGATACCCGTCCCGACCGCTCTGCGCCCGACCGCCGCCGTCGCGGATTGGGAACCTCCGCCGCGACCCGTCGGCTGCGCGTCTCGGCCGTCTCCCTCCCCTCGCGCGCCCGCAGCCGCAGCAGCCGGCGCGCTCCCACGCTTGCCTTGACGTTGAAGTCCAACGGCTCCCTCACGACCGCTACTGCGCTGGGGCCGGCATCGGTTGCATGAGACCCCCCTGCGCCGTCGCTCGATGCAGCGCCCTGCCACCTCGTCCGTGGCGCGGCCGGTCAGAGCGCCGATGCAGAGAACCGGATCAAACAATAGTCGCCCTCGGTTCGGCACTCGACCGGCGCGCCGTTGAGCACGACCTCCCGCAGCGCCGGACCCAGAATGCGCAGCTCGGCCTCCCCTTGGGCCTGCACCGCTACCTCCGCCCGCGCCCCGTCCGCAACGTAGTCCACCTGAACCGAGAGCGGAACAGTGGATTCCAACAGGACTTGCCCGTCGTCCACGAGCCGGAGTTCCCCCGCCAGCCCGATTCGCCGCAGCCGACCGCCTTGCCGCCGCACGAAGCGCAGGATGCCGTCGGAACCAAACCACACGCGATCATCGTACTCTTGGCCCTTCACCTCGAGCCACCCGTCCGCTAGGCTGACGAAGCTCCTCACGCGGGGCTCTTCGTCCCACGGCTCCAGCAGCGTCGTGAAACGCGTCTCCGCCGCACGCCGCCGGGCCATCAGGAAGGGCACCGGCACCCGCAGATTGGGCCCCAATCCCTCTCCCATGACGACCGTGGTCTTGGGCGCCCCCAGCATCCACACTCGGAGGTTGCGCAGGGGCCGTTCGAAGTTGGCGACCTCGAAACGCCGGCCTCCCGAGTATTCCAGCACAATGTCGTCCACGAACAACGCGCCTCGCGCAGGACCGCCCGGCGTCTGCGTCAACTCCACCGCCACGGTCTTGACCGGCGCATCGAAGACTCCATCGTTGTTTCCCAGATAGTGCGACCAGCGCTCGGGCGCCGCCGCCGTGATCTCGCGCCATCCCGACCAATCCACCGGCCCTACCGTGTAAACGAAGCGCTCGTCCGTGCTGTCGTAGAGCCGCAGCGCCAGGCGATGACCGGAGCCGTCTCCATAGATCTTGAGGGAAACCGCGCTGGGTACCTCCGCAGGCGAACCCGCCGGCACCGGCGTCTGATAAAGGATGTAGCCGCCCGCAGCCGAGAAGTCATAGCTCATCCTGCCCGAAAACCGGCCGGTCGCCGCCTGTTCGCGCGAGTACTCGAAGGCGGCGCGCACGCCGCCCGCACTCGTCCAGACGCTGCCGAAGCCGGCGCTGACCGGAGTCATCTCGAAGCTCGCCTGCCAAGGCTCTCCGCTCACGAAGGCGCGGGCGTTACTCAGGTGCTGATAGCCCTCGCTCTTCGGGAAGCCGTCGTAGGGAGCCGCCGTCATCGAGCTGGTGAGCGCTCCGTAATTGTGATAGACCCAATCGATCTGATGCTCGCGCCCGTCGCGCGCCCGAACCTCGAAGACGTCCAGTAGATACTCGGGCGTCAGGATCAACGTCCGCTCCAGCTCGGCCTGACGGTACGCCTCGCCTGCATCCGCCCGCACCGCGCTCACCGCAGGTAGGAACGCGAAACCGTGCAGACGGCCGGTAGCCGCGGCCTGCGAGCGCTCGTCCACTACCACCGTGTTATGCGCCACCGTGGTCTTGTCCCAGGTGGCGTGCGTGGGCGCGGCGTAGGATTGGGTGCCGGGATCGACCGCCATCATCGCCCCGCGCCAGAACGAAATGAAGTTCAGCTTGTCGTAATGCCCGTGTCCGCCGCCGTGCGGTCCGAACTTGAAGGCCGCGTAGTGATCCGTGCCGGCCGCTCGCAACACCGCGTGCCCCGAGGCTTCGAAGACGGCGCTGGACAAGGCCGGCGACGGCGCCTCGGGCAGCTTTTCGACGCCCCAGAACAGCGCCTCGCGTCCGCGCGCCCGGCGTCCCAACACCGTGGCGAGCAGCGGATCGCAGTAGCGGGCGTATGCCATCTCGTAGAGCCGATCGTAGTTGTACAGACTCACGTTGCCGCTGTCGTTGAAATTGGGCAGCGTGCCGTCGGGCAGCGCGAAATAAAGCGGCGCCTCGAACATGCGCCGCAGCGGCGGCTCGGCCCACAGGTCCATGCCCGCGCGCGCCGCCATCTGCGCCAACTGGCACAGGGGGTCCAAAGCATAAAAGTGGTAGCCCCACGCCCCCTCCCACCAGAGGCCGTCGGCGAGCACGCTCTCCCGCATCTGATACCGGAAGCCGCCGTGGCCGTCGATCGCCAGGTGCACCAGTTGTTCGTCGCCCAAAGTGAAACCCACCGCGCCCAGAGCGGCGTTATGCCAGGACTGCCAGTTGCTCCGCCCCGCGTTGTTGCGAGCAATGACCGCGGCAGCGGCTCGCAACAGCTCGTTCTCGATCCGGACTCTTTCCGAGTCCTTCAGGACGCCGCTATCGCGAATCAGATCGTAAGCCCAGGCCATGGGGATCAGCCAGACGGCCTCGTCCAGCGTTTGCGCCGTGACGCGGGCTCCGCTGCGAGTGTCCGCGCGGTTGTTGACGTCCTTGATCGGGTAGCTCTGATAGACCTCGGCATAGGCCAGCAGAATCCTGGCGGCGGCGCGCGCGAATTCCACGCGCCGCGTCAGCTGCCACGCCAAACCGTTGTCCCTGGCCGCCGCGGCCGCTTCGCTATGCCGCCGCGTGTAAATCACCTGATCATAAGGCCAGCCCGTGTAAACCTTCCCATCCACCGGACAGACGTGCCGGTCGGGACTCTGAAACTGCAGCGCCACGCCGTGCGTCGGGCAAACGTAATGGTGCGTCCACTGCCCGCCCTCCGGCGGCGGAGCCCACTCGCTCAACCCGTAGCGCTGGTTATGCGCCGCAGGCCAATCCTCAGCCGCACGCACGATCGCGTTGCGCACCGAAGCCGCCCAACTCTCGGACTCGGCCAGCCGCCGGATCCGCGCGAAATCCTCCGGACCCAGCAGCAGCCGCGGCTCTGACGCGAAACTCCCGGCCTCGACCGTCAGCCGCAGCGCCATCGCCGCCCCGAAGATCCGCATCATATCTGCTGCCTCCCCGCCTATTATGGCGGGGAAGATCGCGGCCACTTCGGCCGCGCAGCACCCAGGATCGCAGAGACGTACTCCAACGTTTCGCGAAACGGCGGCAGTCCCTTAAAAGCATCGATGTAAGCGGGACCGGCGTTGTATGCCCCCAGCGCCAGCGCCAGATCGCCTCCGTAGCGCCCCAGCAGTCGCCGCAGCAACCGGGCGCCGGCGCTTACGTTCTCGGCGGGATCGAACGGGTCCCTCACCCCCAGCTCCCGCGCCGTGGCGGGCATCAGTTGCATCAGCCCCAGCGCCCCCTTGTCCGAGACGGCGCACGGCAGCCGCGACGATTCCTTCTCGATGACCGCCCGCAGCAGGTCCGGCGTGAGCCCTTCTCGTTCGGCGATCTGCTCAACCAGCGGTCCGAGCTCCTCTTCGGGCACGGGTTCGCATCGGCGCTCCAAATCGGCGTCCTGCCTCGTCTCCACCGCCGGCCGCAGCCACGGCGTAGTGAAGAAGCCGTCGGAGGAGGCCGAGGCCGTCCCCAACTGTGCCTGCACGGCCGCGCGCTGTCTGTCGCTGGCCGCCTGCATGGCTTCCACAGCCTGCCGCTGCTGCGCGGCAGCCCGCTCCATCGCCGCCCGCGCCCGCTCGTAGGGATCTTCCATCAGCAGCCAAAGCAGAGCGATGCCGCACAATGCCATCCCCCATCTGTATCGGAGAATTCGCCCTCGCGCTTCAGGCCGGCTTGAGCGGCCAGACCGAACAGGTCGAGTAGCCGCCGTCGACTGCGATCAACTGGCCCGTGATATAACTCGAGCCCGGCCCGGCCAGAAAAACGGCCAACGGCGCGATCTCTTCCGGCCTCCCCAGCCGTCCGGCAGGGACCACGCTCCGCATCCAGGCCAGCATCTCGGGCTTCTCCCACATCGCCCGCGTCAGGTCGGTCAGGATGAACCCGGGCAGGATCGCATTCACCTGGATGTTGTACTGCGCCCACTCGGCCGCCAGCACGCGCGTCAGCCCGCCCAGAGCGCTCTTGGCCAGCGCGTAGGGCACCAGGTAGGGCAGACCGAGAATCGTCGTCATGCTCCCGATCAGAATGATCTTGCCGCCGCGCCCGCGCTCGATCATGCCTCGCCCCACCGCCCTCACCAGCTCCACCGGGCCGTCGAGATTCGTGCGCAGCAAAGCCTCGTACTCCTCGCGCGTGTACTCAAGGAACGGCTTTCGAAGATTGATCCCGCTCACCACGACCAGCACATCCACGGCCGGCGCGGCGCGAACGGCAGCTTCGATCGAGGCCGGATCACTGATGTCCAGCCGCAGGGCTTCCGCCTTCAGACCCTCCTCGCGCAATCGCGCGGCTTCCGCCTCCAGCCTGTCCATGGACCGCGCCGCCAGAATGGTGTCCGCCCCGGCTCGCGCCATCTCGCGCGCAATGGCCAGTCCGATGCCGCGGCTGGCGCCCGCGATCAGGGCCGTGCGGCCTTCGAGCGAATGCGCGCTTGCCGCGCTCATGCCAGAACCTCCGCGAGCACGCGCCCGCGCGAAGCCGCCGAGCCCGGCCGAGGCTCGCAGCCCAACGCAAACAGTATCGTGCGGGCCAGATCCTCGGGCCGCACCGGCGAGGCCGACACCCGCGCGCCCCATTCATCCGTGACGCCTAACACACGGCCGCCCGTCAGGCCCCCGCCGGCCAGCATCGCCGACCATGCACCCGCATGATGATCGCGGCCGCCCTGCGGGTTGATCCGCGGGCTCCGCCCGAATTCTCCTGCCGCCGCCACCAGCGTGCTCGCCAGCAGAGTGCGTTCCTCCAGTTCGTCGAGCAGGGTCGATAGCGCCACATCCAGCTCCGGCAGCAGCCGCGCCAGCGTCGTGAAGGCCGCCGCGTGCGTGTCGTAATAGGGTTCGCGCGGCTCCACCACGACCAGCCTTACCCCGCGCGCCGCCAGCCGACATGCCGCCAGTAGCGCCCTGTCCAACCGGCGGGTCTCCGCGACGATTCTGCGACTGTCGGGCACGGCAGACGTGATGTCAAGCAGGCCGGAGGCGCGCTCGTGATTGGTCTCGCCCGAGCACATCGACCGCACCACCGTCAGCCGTCCGGCGCGCTCCGCCAGGCGCGGCAGGTGCTCCGAGAACACCACGCCGGGGATCGCCGTGGCGATGGCTCCGAAGGGTCCCCTGATGTGGCGCGGCGCCGCCGGCTTGGGATCGAAGCTGTCCAGGTGGCTCAGCCCGCCGCTGAGTCGGATCACGATGGCCGCACGCGCGCCGCGGCCGGCTGCCAACGGCCCTGGGGCCAGCGCCGCAAAAAAGCTCCTGCGAGTCAGGGAAAATCCTGCCATGGCCGACCAGCAGCAATTCTAGCCTATGCGCCTGCCCCGCCGCTCAAGAGGCTTTGCCGCCTAGACGATAAGCAACAACGGAACCCGCAAGGAGGTTCGATGCCCCTCGATGTTCTGATCGTCGACGATTCGGCCGCCATACGCAAGATCTTGCAACGCGTCCTGCGCCAGGCCGACGTGGACGTCGGACAGGTCTACGAAGCCGGCGACGGCCTCGAGGCCCTGGAGACGCTCAAGAGGCACAAAGTGCATCTGGTCCTGGCCGACGTCAACATGCCCAACATGAACGGCATCCAATTGCTCGCACAGATCAAGGCCCATGCGGAGTGGGCCTCGCTGCCCGTCATCATGGTCACCACGGAGGGCAGCCAGAGCAAGGTCATGGAGGCGGCCCAGCTGGGCGCCGCCGGTTACATCCGCAAGCCCTTCTCGGCCGAGCAGATCAAGGACAAGCTCGCCAACCTGTTCTGAGCAGGCCTGGCGCCGGGCCCGGCCGGAAGCCTCGGTCGCGGGGATCGCGTCAGGCCGCGGCTCTTGGGGGCTGAAAGGAAGCGCCGGACGCGAACGGCGGTCCGGCGCCGCCACGCCCTAGGGAGGAAACTATGGACACGGATCGTATCGTTCAAGCAGTGGCAGCGGCGACAGGCGAAGTCTTCTCGACCATGTTGGGAACCGAGGCCGCGCTCGCCCAGCCCTACCGCGAACGCATGCCCAACGTCAGCGACGGCGTCGTGGCCTTCATAGGCCTGGCGGGCAAGTGGACAGGCACCGGCATGATTTCCTGCCCGCCCTCGCTGGCCTGCCGGCTCGCTTCTTTGTTGCTCATGGCCGAGTACGCTCCGGGCGGCGACGCCGTCAGCGAGGACGTCCTGGACGCCGTGGCCGAGATCGCGAACATGATCATCGGCAACGTGAAGAATTTGCTCGAAGAGGAGCTCGGTCCGATGGGAATGAGCATCCCCACGGTCATCTTCGGCCGCAATTTCACCACGCGCAGCGTGGGCCAGGGCGACTGGACCGTCGTCCCCTTCGAGTGCGAAGGGCAAAGGCTGGAAGTGCGCATCTGCCTGGCGCCGGCCCGCGACCCCGCGCCCGTCCGGCACGGCTTCCAGGCCCCCGACTACGTCGAGCTGCGATGACCGAACCCTCCCAAGGAGGCAATCTTCGCGGCGGGATCTACACTCGATCGCCCGTTCTGCCGATCCTTTCACTAGGAGGTCCGACTTCGAGGCCGCACCATGGACGAGCAGGAGATCATTCGCGAGTTCCTGATCGAAAGTCACGAGAATCTGGCCCGCCTGGACCAAGAGATGGTCGAGCTCGAAAAGCGACCGCACGACGCCGAACTGCTGGCCTCGGTTTTCCGCACCATCCACACCATCAAGGGCACCTGCGGATTTCTGGGCTTCACCAGGCTGGAGGCCGTAACCCACCTCACCGAGAACATCCTCAACCAATTGCGTAACGGCGAAAGGCCTCTGACGCCCGCGCTGGCCACCCTGATCCTGGAGGCCGTCGATGCGGTCAAGGAAATGCTCGACCGGATCGAGCGCACCGGCAGCGAGGGCGAGGAAGGCTACGACGAGCTCAAGCAGCGCCTGGAAGCCGCCTGGCGCGGCGGGCCCGCGACGACCGCAGCGCGCCGGCCCGAGTCGGCGCGGGAGACCCCGACCGTTGAGCCCACCGAACGCCGCGAGGCCGTGCCGCCCGCTTCCCAGGCGCCCGTGCTCCCGTCCGAAGCCGTGACGCCCGCCCCCGAGGCCGCCCAAACCCCACCGTCGGCCGACGAATCCCGGCAGCAGACCTCCGAGACCCCTCGCGCGGGGACCGGCGCCGCCGAGCTCGAGACGACGCAACGCTGCCCTTCCGTGGCGGACACCACCATCCGCGTCGACGTCGGACTGCTCGACAAGCTCATGAACCTGGTCGGCGAGCTGGTGCTCGCCCGCAACCAGATCGTGCAGTACAGCGCCCGCCAGGAGGACGCTACCTTCAACGCTGCTTCCCAGCGCTTGAACCTCATCACCACCCAACTGCAGGAAGGGGTCATGAAGACCCGTATGCAGCCCATCCGCACGGTGTGGAACAAGCTGCCGCGCATGGTGCGCGACCTGGCGGCCGCCTGCGGCAAACAGATCCGTCTCGAAATGGAGGGCGCCGACACCGAGCTGGACCGCTCGATCATCGAAGCCATCAAGGATCCGCTCACCCACATCGTGCGCAACTGCTGCGACCACGGCATCGAAACCCCCGAAGAGAGAGTGCGCGCGGGGAAACCCCCCATGGGCCGCCTTAGTCTGCGCGCCTACCACGAGGGCGGTCAGGTGAACATCGAGATCAGCGACGACGGGCGCGGAATCGACCCTCAACGAGTCAAGGCCAAGGCCCTCCAGAAAGGCCTCGTGCGTCCCGACCAGGCCGAGCGCATGAGCGAGCGCGAACTGGTGAACCTCCTCTTCCTGCCCGGCTTCTCGACCGCCGAGCGCGTGACCAACATCTCCGGGCGCGGCGTGGGCCTCGATGTGGTCAAGACCAATATCGAAAAGATCGGGGGCGTGGTCGACCTCTCCAGCCGCGTGGGCGAGGGGACCACCGTCCGCATCAAGATCCCGCTGACGCTGGCCATCATCCCCGGTCTGGTCATCACTTCGGGCGGCGAGCGCTTCGTCATCCCCCAAGTGAGCCTGCTCGAGCTGATCCGCCTGGAGGGCGATGCGGGACGCAGGCAGATCGAGTGGATCCACGGAACCCCGGTCTACCGTCGACGCGGGAAACTGCTGCCCATCGCCTATCTGAATCAGGTTCTGGACTTGAAGACGGACGCGCATGCCGAGGCCCTCAATATCGTCGTCCTGCAGGCCGAAGACCGCCAGTTCGGCCTCGTGGTGGATTCCATCAGCGATACCCAGGAAATCGTGGTGAAACCGCTGGGCAAGCAGCTCAAAGGGCTGAACTGCTACGCAGGCGCCACCATCATGGGTGACGGCCGGGTGGCGCTCATCCTCGACGTGCTCGGAATCGCCCAGTTGGCCGGCGTCATGACCGAGTCGCGCGAACAGGCTTTGGGCGAAGCTCAGCACGCGGAAGCGCGGGACCGCGAACAACAGACGTTCCTGCTGTTCCGTGCGGGCTCCTTCCACAGACTGGGGGTGCCGCTGGCCTTGGTCGCGCGGCTGGAGGAATTCCCCCAGTCCAGAATCGAGCGGGCCGGCGGGCGGATGGTCGTGCAGTATCGCGGGCGCATCCTGCCGCTGGTCTCGCTGACGCAGCTTCTCGATCCGGCGGCCCAAGATTTGGCCGGTAGCCGCGACCCTGCCCAGGCCATCGTCTTCAGCGATGGCGGGCGCAGTGTGGGCGTGCTGGTGGATCAGATCCTGGACATCGTGGACGAGGCCGTCGAAATCAAAGCCCAACAGCAGCGGCCGGGGCTGCTCGGATCCGCCGTGATCGGTGGCAAGGTGACCGACATCCTCGATGTGCGGGCGCTCCTGGAGCAGGTGGATCCGGCCTGGCTGCGTGGCGAGGCCGGCCGGCGGCGCACCGCGGCCACCGTGCTGTTGGCCGACGGCTCGGCCTTCTGGCGGGGCATGGCGCGCTGCCGGCTGGAGATGGCCGGTCATCGCGTCCTCGAAGCGGCTACCGCCGATGAGGCTCTCGAAAAGCTCAAGCGCAGTCGCGTCGACGTGGTCGCGGTGGCGTTGGATCTGCCCGGAGGAGCGGGGACGCTGGTCGAGCAGATGCGCCGGCAGCCCGCGCTGGCAAAAGTGCCGGTGCTGGCTCTCAGCTCCGCGGCCGAAGGGCCGCCGCTATCGCCCGAGGCCTTCGCCGATTGCCAGGCGCGATTCGATCAGGAGGCGATGCTGGCCTCGATCGAGCGGCTGGCCGCCGCCCTCGGTCGGGCTGAGCGGGAGGCAGGCGTCACCAGCCCGTGAGCCTGTGACTCGGACCGGCGGACGGCAATCGCCAGGCGAGGGAAGCAGGCGGGGACGCGCGGGATGGAAAGGATACGGGCAGTGAGCAAGGCCCGCGGCATGGCCGCAACGCACGAAAACGCAAGCCTCGTCCGATTGCGCGATGAGGCGTGCTGGAGCAGAGCCGCCCTGCGCGGCCGCGGGGGACGCCGCAATGCCCAAGGACGGCAACGGAGCTGCAATCTGCCGGGGCCAGGCGAGAGTTCCGATGAGCAAGCACCAGAACCAGAGCGGCAAGGCACAGGGAGGTGAACGCGATGCCCGCTGATGAGAACCTTGCGGCAAGCCGCAGCGCCGCCGGCGCTAAGCAGTACGCAACCTTTTTCGTGGACGGCTTTTTCTTCGGCATCGAGGTGCTCAAGGTCCAGGAGGTGCTCCGCTACCAGGAGATGACGCGGGTTCCTCTGGCGCCCCAGGTTGTAGAGGGGCTCATCAACCTCCGCGGCCAGATCGTCACCGCCATCGACATGCGGCGGCGGTTGGGACTGCGGCCGCGCCCCGAAGGACTCCTGCCCATGAGCATGGTGGTGCGCAGCGGCGACGGCGCGGTGAGCCTGCTGGTCGATGAAATCGGCGACGTGCTGGAAGTCGACCCGGAGACCTTCGAGCGTCCCCCGGAAAATCTGGAAGGCCCCGCACGCGATCTCATCCGGGGGATCTACAAGCTCAAAGAGCGGCTGCTCTTGGTGCTGGACACCGAGCG
>CALJAM010000003.1 GCA_938027685.1 uncultured Bryobacteraceae bacterium | reverse complement strand
GCGGATGGTAGGAGTTCTGACATTCGACGAACCACAGCACGTCTACGGGCCTGGGGTCCTCGGAAAGGATGCGGATGGGCACGCCCGCGGTCTTGACCCAGGCGGCGCGCTTGCGCGAAGACTCCCCGAAGGGGTTGCCGTAGCGCAGCGTGTTCTCCAGGGCGCGCTGAAGCTCGGAGGGCGTCTCCGGCAGATTGATGAAGACCTGCTCTTTGACCAGCGGCAACAGGACCTCGGTCAGCCGGATGTCACGCGGGCACTTGGCCATGCAGGCGTAACAGGCCACGCAGGCCAGAAGGCTTTCGCTCCGGAAGACCTTCTCCAGTTGGCCCGCCCGCAGCATGTTGATGATGCGGCGGGGCGGGTAGTCCATCACGTCTCCGTAAGGGCAAGTCGCCGCGCACATGCCGCACTGGATGCACGTCAGCAGGCGGCGCCCTTCGGGATGGTCGAAGAGGCTCTCGAGCGTGATGTCATAGATGGGAGTGGTGGAAACGGTAGCGGCTTGCTGCATGGTTGCTTCCTTCCCAGTGGCCGGTGGGCGCGCAGAACGCTCGACCGGGGCGGCTTCTCAGAACGGGTTCATGCGAGCGTGAGATTGCCGGCACCGCAGAAGCACGGATGGCGGGGCCGGCGATGGGGGCGATGGGGGACATCGCAGAGTTCAGGAGTCTTTACTCCTTGAATCCCGAAAACCTATGCTTAGCACATCCGGGAGGGCGCGGGCAACCGGGTCTTAAGATCTAAAGGTCTCAATATCGGCTAACGCCCGTCGCCCCTTCTCCGGAGTCGCGGGTTTCGCGCGCCTCCGCCGGGCCGCGCATGCTATATAGGGAGGTACGAGTCCTGTGCGATGGGAGAGGGGCGCCCTTTCATGGAAGAATTCATCGATTACTACGAGCTCCTACAGATCAGCCCCAACGCCGAGCCTCAGACCATCCAGCGTGTGTACCGGATGCTGGCCGCCCGCTATCATCCTGACAATCCCGCCACGGGTGACCGTGAGCGCTTTCTGCTGCTTCAGGAGGCGTACCGCGTTCTTTCCAATCCCGAATTGCGCGCGGCCTACAACGCCCGTTACCAAGCGCAGCGCCTGCAGCCGCTGCCCATCTTCGAAACGCGGGAGTTCCTGGTAGGGATCGAAGCCGAGGCGAACCGCCGGCTCGGGATCCTGTGCCTGCTGTACAACCGCCGCCGCAGCAATCCGGAGCGCCCCACGCTGTCCATGCTGGAACTCGAGTCTCTGATGAACATTCCGCGGGAGCACCTCGAGTTCACTACCTGGTATCTGAAGCAGAAGAACTACCTCACTCGCGACGACTCGGGGGATCTCGCCATCACGGCCGAGGGCGTGGATTTTGTCGAGTCGAAGGTGCCGGAGCATCGCGTCTTCTACAAGCTGATCACGGGGCCCATGGGCGAGACGGGGGCGAAGAACGAGGAGCAAGGGCGCGGCCACTGATGGCCCACGCCTCCCGCCGGCCGGGTCCGTTGCGCCATACTCAAGCATTTGAGTCGCCGCATGGGTGAGAGCCTAGCGCGAGGAAAGGACCGGGTGAGGAGATGGTCGGGTTCACGCTGTGGGATTGGTTGGTCCTGGGACTGTTTTTCGCCGGCTTGGCGGGCATCATCGCCTGGGTTCTGCGTCAGAAAGAAGAGGACACGGCGGATTATTTTCTGGCCGGACGCGAAGCCGGTTGGATCGCCGTGGGCGCCTCGATTTTCGCTTCTAACATCGGAAGCGAACACCTAGTGGGTTTGGCCGGCACGGGCTACGAGAGCGGCATGGCCATGGCTCACTGGGAGATGCATGCCTGGCTGATTCTCGTCCTGGGCTGGGTGTTCGTGCCTTTTTACGCGCGCAGTCGGGTCTTCACCATGCCCGAATTCCTTGAGCGCCGTTTCAGCCCGTCGGCCAGGACGTTCCTGTCGCTGATCTCTCTCGTCAGCTACGTTCTCACCAAGGTGGCGGTCACGGTGTACGCGGGCGGCGTAGTTTTCAAGACCGTGCTGGGGATCGATGAGTGGATGGGGATCGACTTCTTCTGGATCGGGGCGCTGTCGCTGGTCATACTCACCGGCTTGTTCACGGTGCTGGGCGGCATGCGGGCGGTCCTTTACACTTCGATCCTGCAGGCGCCCATTCTCATCCTGGGCTCGGCCGTGATCCTGGTGGCGGGGCTGATCGCGGTGGGAGGATGGAGCGAAGTGGAGCGGGCGGTCGGTCCCAATCTGAAACTGATTCGTCCGGCGAGCGACCCGCGCTTTCCCTGGACAGGCGTGCTGCTGGGGTCGGCGATCATCGGCTTCTGGTACTGGTGTACCGATCAGTACATCGTCCAGCGCACGCTTTCGGCGCGCGATCAGAGGCAGGCGCGGCGGGGGACGATTTTCGCCGCGTACATGAAGCTGCTGCCGGTTTTCATTTTCCTGGTGCCGGGGATGATCGCCTACACGATGCATCAAAAGGGTCTGATTCGCATTGCCAGCGCCGACCAGGCGTTCCCCATGCTGGTGGCCACGCTGCTTCCGGCCGGGCTCAAGGGTGTGGTGGTGGGCGGTTTGGTGGCGGCGCTGATGAGCTCGCTGGCCTCGCTTTTCAATTCCTCGGCCACGTTGTTCACGGTCGATTTCTACAAGCGCTTGCGTCCGCAGTCGAGCGAGCGCCACCTGGTGACGGTGGGCCGGATCGCGACGGCCACGGTCGTCGGCCTGGGCATCGTATGGATCCCGCTGATGAAGTCGGTGGCGGCCGTACTGTACGAGTACTTGCAGATGGTGCAATCGTTGATCGGGCCCAGCATTGCGGCCGTGTTCCTGGTCGGCGTGATGTCGCGTCGCGTGGGCGGGGTAGCCGGCACTGTGGGGCTAGTCGTGGGTTTCACGCTGGGAATGTTCCGGTTGGCGCTGGACGTCTTCCGCGACCGCCTGGCTCCAGGCACGTTGCTCTACCGGATTGAAGCCATCAACTGGCTGCATTACTGCATCCTGCTGTTCTTCCTGACCATCGGCGTGATGCTGGCGGTGAGCCGCCTGACGCCGCCGCCGGACCCCGAGCGGATCCGCGGGCTCACGTTCGGCTCGGCCACGCCCGAGCAGAAGGCCGAGACGCGCGCGAGCTGGAATCACTGGGACGTACTCCACACCGCGATCATTCTCGGTGTGATCGTCGCCTTCTACGTCCGCTTCTGGTAGTCGTGCCGCCGCCGTTGCGTACGATGAAAGTATGGAGTCCCGTCTGCCCTCGGTCGTGATCGTGGGCAGGCCCAACGTCGGCAAATCCACCCTTTTCAACGCAATCACCGGCCGCCGCCGCGCGATTGTGGGCGACGAACCGGGCATCACCCGCGATCGCATTCACGGGGAGGCCTTTTTCCGCGGCCGCCGTTTCGAGGTGGTGGACACCGGGGGCATCGTTCTTCAGGAATCAGCGGAGATCCCGGCGCAAATTCTCAAACAGGCACGGGTGGCGCTGGAGCGAGCCGCGCATATCATCTTTCTCATAGACGGGCGCAGCGAGATCACGGCCGCCGATCTGGAGCTGGCCCGCTTGCTGCGACAACTCGGCAAACCGGTTTCGCTGGCGGTCAACAAGATCGACGCGCCGTCGCGCGAGCCCTTGGTTCATGACTTCCACACGCTGGGCATCGCTGACGTCTTTCCCATTTCCGCCGAACACCATCTGGGTCTGGACGAGCTGCTCGAACATGTTACGGCAGGCTTCCCTGTCGCAAGCGAGGACGAAGAGCCCGCCGGGGCGATCCGCGTGGCCATCATCGGACGGCCCAACGTGGGCAAATCGACCCTGCTGAACGCGCTGGTGGGCCAGGAACGCGCCATCGTCTCTTCGGTCCCCGGCACGACGCGCGACGCGGTGGATGAGACCGTTGTGCACGAGGGTCAGCGCTTCACCTTCGTGGACACGGCCGGCATCCGCCGCAAGGGCAAGACGCGGCTGATGGCGGAGAAGCTCAGCGTGGTGATGGCCCGGCGCCACATCCGGCTTTCCGACGTAGCGCTGCTGGTGCTGGATGCGGCCGAAGGGATCGTAGGGCTGGACGCGACCATCGGCGGTTACGCCCACCAGGAGGGACGGGCGCTCATCTGCTGCGTGAACAAGTGGGACCTGAGAACGCCGCGCGAGCGGGGAGCCTTCGAGCGCCAGGTGCGCGAGGAGCTGAAGTTCCTTGATTACGCCCCGGTGGCGTTCATCTCCGCCCTGACCGGCGCGGGCGTAGCTGCGTTGTTCGATCTGGTGCGGAAGGTCTACGCCTCGGCTTCGCGCCGCATCGGGACCGGCGAACTCAACCGCATGCTGGCCGACTTGAAGATGCAGGTGGAACCTCGCATACTCTACATGACGCAGACGGGCATTCGTCCGCCCACTTTTCTGGCCTTCACCGACCGCCCGGAGCCGCTGCACTTTTCGCGCGAGCGCTACCTCATCAACCAGATCCGCGAGCGGTTCGGCTTCGAGGGCACCCCGATCGTGCTGAAGACCCGATGGAAACGCTCTCGCTCCTGAAGGGGAACCCCGGCCGCCGCCTCAGTCGCGGGTGACGTAGTAGTCGATGGTCTCGAAGCCGCCCGCCTTCACGCGTTCCTCGAGCACGCTGTAGGCAAGCAGGGAGGCCTGCCGCCGTAGGCGCTCCACCGCGGTCTGCGTCAGACGGAGCCGATAGCAGTCGGCCCGTTCCTTGTAGGAGTATTCGCGGTACTCCGGCGCTGTTTGTGCAGCTTCTTCCATCAGAGCGTCCCAGAAGCTCCGCTTCCGAAGCCAGCGTCGGCGCGCGCCGGCCTGACGCGAAATCTCGATCCGGCCGTGGGGCCCGCATAGCGCCACGCGCACGCAGCGTCCTGCGATGAAAGGCCGCCGGGGATCGTCATCGGGGAAGCTCGCGAGCAACTCCATCACGTCGGCTAGATCCGCGCGGAATCCCTGCCAGCGGAACCGGGTGGCGCCGCTCACCAGCGCTCCGCGCAGCAGCAGGTCGGCGATGCGTGCCGGATCCTTGCCGGTGACGCCAAGCATGAGCTCCACCAGATCGCGCAGCGCCATCTGCTGCACCACGACCGGCGTCAAGGAGAGGTAGCCTGCATCTTCGGGACTTAGCTTTACGGGCAGCGCCTGGGGCAGAGCCACGGCTATGATCGTACCGTAGATGACGCCCCTGGAGGAGATCCTTCGCGACCTAATTCGGCGCGAGGGTCCCATTCCGTTCCGGCGGTTCATGGAACTGGCTCTCTACCATCCCGAGCACGGCTACTACCGGCGGGGGCGGGATCCCTTCGGACGAGCGGGCGATTACTTCACTGCTGAGCAGCTGCAGCCCGTCTACGGATTCCTTATGGCTGCCGGGATCGAGGCGTTATGGAAGGCGCTGGGCGAACCTGCGGACTTCGCGGTCGTGGAGCTCGGCGCCGGGCGCGCGGAGATGGCGCCGGCCTTTGCGCGTTGGCGTTACGTGCCTGTGGAATTCGGGAGAGCGTCGCTGCCGGATTCGATCGTCGGCGTGGTTTTCGCCAACGAGTTCTTCGACGCCCTCCCGGTGGAGCAGGCCGTGCGGCGCGGCGGGGGCTGGCGATTGATGCGGGTGGACTGGAACGGCGCGCGCTTTGTCTGGATCGAGGGCGAACCCGTGGGGAGCGTCCTGGAAGCTTACCTCGAACGCTTCCACCCCTCGGCGGAGGAAGGTGCGATCGCCGAAGTTCACCTCGAGGGTCTCGCCTGGCTGGAACGCGTCGCCCGTCGGCTGCGGCGCGGCTTCCTGGTGGTCGTGGATTACGGCTACACCGTGCGGGAGCTCGCGCGCTATCCCGGCGGCACCCTGATGAGCTACCGCCGCCATCGTGCCTCGGAAGACGTGCTGGCGGAGCCGGGCGAGCGCGACATCACCGCGCTCGTTCCCTTCTACGTGCTGGAAGAACACGGCGCAGCCTGCGGATTGCGCACGCTCAGGCTGGAGCGGCTGGCTCGCTTCCTGCTTGCGGCCGCCGAAGGCGCCGGACTGGAGTCCTTTCTCAGGGAGGCAGACGAGGGGGAGCGGCTGCGCCGCCGCCTGCAACTGAAGACGCTCCTGGTCGGCTTCGGCGAGAGTTTCCGCGTGCTCGTGCAGGCCCGGTCCGAACGGGAGGGCGCTCAATGAAAAAGGCCCCGAAAGAATCGGGGCCTGAGCGAACCTGATTCGGAAAGTGCCTGCCTAAGACGCGGCCGCTACTTCTTCTTCTTCTTGGCAGCGGCCTTCTTGGTGGCCTTGGCAGCCTTCTTTTTGGTTGCGTTCTTCATCGCTCGATTCTCCCTTGACGTCAAATTTCACGCGATCACGAAGACCGCGGTTTGATTCAGATATAAAGTGCTTTGAAGGGAAAGTCAAGAGAAAAGTGCGGCGAGAAGCGTCCGAAGTGAGAAAAACGTCCGCAAGGAGATTTGTTTCGCCCCTGCGGAGGGCCTCCGACGCCTGTTGCGGCGCGGCGGCGGGCAGCATTAGCATCGGGAGCGTGACCAGGCGAAGGTTCGCTACCGCGTCGCTGGCGCTGTTAGCGGGTTGCGCCCGCCGCCGTCGCACGCCCTCCGTGCGTCCGCCGGGCGTCGGATACACGGAAACGGGCGTGGCGAGTTGGTACGGATACCCCTATCACGGACGACGCGCGGCCAGTGGAGAGATCTACGACATGGAGAAGTACACCGCCGCGCATCGCACGCTTCCTTTCGGCGCACGCGTGCGTGTGGAGAACCTGGCGAACGGGCGGCACGTGGAGGTGCGCATCAACGATCGCGGGCCGTTCGTGGAGGGACGGATCATCGACCTCTCGCGCGCCGCCGCGCGTGCGATCGGGATGCTCGGCCCGGGCACGGCTCGGGTGCGCCTCGTGCTGGTCGCACTTCCGCCGACAACCGGCGGCGACTGGTTCGCCGTTCAGACGGGAGCCTTCCGCGAGCGCGCCAACGCGGAACGGCAGCGCCGGATGCTGGAGCGCCGCTATGGGGAAGCGCGCATCGTTCGACGAGACGGCGATCCGGTGCTGTGGCGGGTTTTGGTGGGCCGCAAGAACAGCCGGGAGGCTGCGGAAGCTCTGGCCGCCCGTTTGCGCGCCGAGCTGGGCGAGGCGTTCGTGGTGAGACTGGATGAACCTCCGGGCGACCACTAATAATTGGGAGCCGACGTGTCCCCGCAGGAGTGCGACCCGCCGCCTGTCCTAGTGGGCGAGTCCCCCGCGATCTGCGAGATCCGGCGCAAGATCGACAAGCTCGGCCGTTCGCGTTGCCCGGTGCTGTTGCTGGGCGAGACCGGCACGGGCAAGGAGGTCGTCGCGCGCCTGATCCACGAAGCCGGCGGGCAGGGGCGTTTCGTTCCCATAGACTGCTCTGCGCTGACCCCTTCGCTGCTGGAGAGCGAGCTGTTCGGCCACGTCAGAGGCGCCTTCACCGGGGCGGCCTCGAACAAGACGGGCCTGCTGGAGCTTGCGCACGGGGGCACGGCGTTCTTCGACGAGATCGGCGAGCTGCCGCCAGAGATGCAGGTCAAGTTGCTGCGCGTGTTGCAGGACCGGCGCATCCGCCCGCTAGGATCGCTGGAATGGCGCCAGGCCGACTTCCGCATCATCGCTGCCACCAACCGCGACCTGGCTGCGGAGGTTGAGCGTGGGAACTTCCGGCGCGATCTTTACTATCGTCTGAACGTGGTCACGTTGCGCCTGCCGCCTCTGCGTGAGCGCAAGGAGGACATTCCGGCGCTCATCGCTCACTTCCTTGCACGACATGGCGGCGGCCGACGGCTGGCGCCGGAGCTAGAGCTTGCCTTGCTAAGCTACCCCTGGCCGGGCAACGTTCGCGAGCTGGAGAACTGCATCGAGCGGCTGGTAGCTTTAAATTCGGGCCCGGTGCTGCATTTGGGGGATCTGCCCAGCGCTTTGATGAACCATTGGCGCGGCGGGAACGCGCAGGCGGCTGCAGCAGCCGCAGGCGTTACGTCTGCTGCCGCCGGGTCCACGGTGCTACCCCTCGACGAGGTCGAGAAGCGCGCGATCCTCGAGGCGCTCGCTCACACGGGCGGGGATCATCTGAAGGCGGCGCGCCTGCTGGGCATCGGGCGCACCACGCTCTATCGGAAGTTGCGTCAGTACGGCCTCGTCGTACAGCGGGGCGGGCGCAGGGCTCCGGGCCAGACGCCATGATCGTCGCGCTCGATGCAACCTACAGCGTCGGTTCGAATCTCAGCGGCGTCGGGGTGTACTCACGAGAAATCGCTCTTGGCCTCGCCCGCGCTCACCCGGAGGCTGCGTTCCGCTTCTGCTACCGGCCACACCGGCTGCTGCGCTCGCTGCTCGAACGGCTGCCGCCCAACGCACGGCGGCATCTTCTGACCGAAGGGCGCGTGCCCCGCGAGGCCGACATTTTTCACGGACTCAACCAGCGGCTGCCGCGCGCGCCGCTTCGGAAGGCAGTCACAACCTTCCACGACCTTTTCGTGGTCACCGGCGAGTATTCGACGCCGGAGTTCCGCGCGCGCTTCCGCCGACAGGCGCAGGAGGCGGCCGAGCGTTCCGAACGGATCATCACCGTTTCCGAGTTCACTGCGCGTCAGGTGACGGAGTTGCTTGGCGTCGAGCGTGCCCGGCTGCGCGTGGTGCATCACGGGGTGCGATTGCCGCCGGAAATCCCGCCGGAGAGCCTCCGCGAGAACGTAATCCTTCACGTCGGCGCCATTCAGGTACGCAAGAACATAGTTCGGCTGATCGAGGCGTTCGAGCAGACGGAACCGGGATGGCGGCTGGTGCTGATCGGTTCGGCGGGTTACGGTGCGCGCCAGATCCTGCGTCGGATCGAGGAGAGCCCGCGGCGCGCCGACATCGGCTGGCTCGGATACGTTTCCGCGGCGGAGCGGGATCGCTGGTACGCACGAGCGCGGATCTTCGCCTTTCCCTCGCTCGACGAAGGATTCGGGCTGCCCATCCTGGAGGCGATGGCTTGGGGGCTGCCGGTGGTGGCGGCTCGTTCTTCGGCGCTGCCGGAAGTGGCCGGGGAGGCGGCGTGGCTGGTAGATCCGGTGCGCGTGGAGGAGCTGGCGGGTGCGCTTCGCGCGCTAGGGCGTGACGAAGCCTTGCGTGATGAGTACGTGAGGAGGGGTCGTCTTCGGGCAGCTCAATTCCGCTGGGAGGAAGCCGTTCAGAAGACTTGGGCCGTGTACCGGGAGTTGACGGGCGCCTGAGGCGGGCGCTCTTCAGTCCTCGTCAATGGCGATCTTGAGGGCGCGAAGGAACTTCTGGTCCTGCGACGTCCATTTGATCTTGGGCGCGGCTTCGGGACCCCGCGTCCGCCGACGTTCGCCGGCGGAGGCGGCCGTCTTGCCGGATTCGTTTTCAGCTTCGCGGCGGTTGAACCCGATCGTGGCCTCCAGGATGAGGAAGACGTCGTATCCGGCGCGGCGGATTTCGGCGATCGCCGCTGCTATTTGTTCGGATTCGGAAAGCGATTCATTGATCGCATTTCCGAGCTCCTGCATCAGCGCTTTCAGCTTCTCGTCCATGCGCCCCTCCCTATGGGCGGCTCCCAACCGCGCCGCGGCTGGCGCAACCCCCCGGCGGGCTGCCCCCAGGGATCAGCTCCGCGTAGTAGATGTTTCGTCGGCTTCCGCCGTTTCCGGTTTCGGAAGCCTGCGAGTCCATCACCTCCCGCCCCGATTGTACGGCTATTTGGGCGAGGGCCACAAGCAAAATCGAACTGTGTCCCCGCGTGCCGCAGTCGTCGGTGCGGAAATTCCAGCTTAGCACTTCCCGCAGCACCCCGCTCTGTTACGATGAAAGTGACGACGTCGCGGCCATGCGGGTACCCATCCGCCAGTTTCTGGCACATGTCCTCCCCGCGGTGGCGCGACCTCTGCGTATTCTTTGGAACCAGGTCATTGGGTTCCTGTTTCTGGTACTCGCCCTCATGGCGGCGCCGAGGCTTGTGCGGGCGCTGCGTGAGTTCGACGGCGACCTGCGCAGCGTCTTCGAAGTTCTGCTGACGGCCATCTTTCTGCTGGTCATGGGCGGCTTTGCCGCCTCCTCGTTCTGGCGCGCGCACAAGCTATCCCGCTCGGGTTGAGTCAGCCGCCGGCTCGGCGCGCACTTCGAGTTGTGCGGAGCACGGCGACGCGTTCCGGAATCTCCTTTCATGCCACCTTGGCCTTCGCCATGTACGGCGCGTACTCGCGATCCATGCCGAGGATATGTTTGCTCAGCCAATCGGACAACGCGTGGGCGGCCTCTACCGACACAGAAGTGTCGCCTTCGGCCTGGCGTCGGACCAGCTCCTGGACGCGCGCCACGAACGCCTCATGCACCCGTCGGTGCCGCTCCAGCTCGGGGAAGGCTGCCCGGCGCATGAGTTCCTGTTCCTCTTCCTCACCGAAATGCTCCCGCGTGTAGGAGGCCAGCTTCGAGAGAACCTCGCCGATCACCTCGCGTCCGCGGCCCTTGCGCATGGCGCCCTCGAGCTCGTTGAAGTAATCGAACAATCTGCGGTGCTGCGCGTCCAAGCGCGCCACCCCCACGCTGTAATCGCTTTTCCACTCCAATATCGTGCCTCCCGTCGGCCCTTGATCCAGGCCGTGCCGCCTCTCACAGGCGAATCTCATTCTCCTGCCATCGCCGCCGTCCGCCGGTTTTCCCACGGTTGCGCATGCCTTCAGCGAATCCCTTTCGCCTGGAGGTGCGGCCCGTAGGCGCGGTCCATGCCGAGAACGTGATGGCGCACCCAGTCACCCAACGCAGTCACCAGCTCCACCGTGATCCCCACCTCGCCGGCCTGATGCTGGCGTTGGAATTCCTGAACCCTTCGCACGAAGGCGTCGTGCGCCGCCTTGTGCGCGGCCAGCTCTTGAAAACCGGTCCGCTGCATCAGTTCCTCCTCGGTGGCGAAATGCTCGCGCGTATAAGCGGCTACGTTGCTGAGGACGCGCTCGAGCACCTACCTGCCCTGACCCTTGCGCATGGCCTCTTCCAGCGCGTTGACGTAATCGAAGAGCTTGCGGTGCTGAGCGTCAATCCGCGCTAGGCCGAGGCTGTACTCCGCTTTCCACTCCAGCATGCTCTCTCCTTGCCGTTGCCGCCCATTCGCCCGGCGTCGCCTCGGGCGAAGGTCCATTTGGCACGGCTCAGCCTCTCGTTCGTGCAGGGGCTGCGTTCGCTCCCCTCCTCTCCTATCGGACGGCGAAGAGGTTTTCAATAGGGCGTGTGCTTTAGGGCGCGGCCCTCAGCATTGCCTCGATCTTGCGCCAGATCGCGTCCCGTGCTTCGGGCAAGTCCAACACGTCACACTCCGAGCCGAGAATGTGGGGATGGTCGGCCTCATGCATTCGGCTTCGCAGTTCGCGCGTCAGTGCGATGACACGCTCGACTGGCATGACCGCGTCCGAGTAGAAGCTCTTGGTGGGCAGGTTACCGTAGAGCACGACGTCTTTCGGCGTCACCGCCGCCGCTTCCCAGAGTTTCACCGAGCTCCCCAGGCTGAGCATGGCCGGACGGAGCCGGCGCGCGAACTGCTCGACCAGGCCGAGAGTGAGCTCGCCGCAGTCGTGCAGGATCAGATCCACGCCGGCTTGCTCCAGCCGTTGCTTGAGACGCAGCAAGGGCCCCATCACGTAGCGCTCGAAGATGGAGGACCCGGCAGCGATCTGCTTGGGCGAAAGGTAGATCCTGTTGGCTGCGGGCTCGCAGACCAGCAGGGAGCGCGCTCCGGCGCCGATCTGCGCGTTCACGGAACGGGCCACCGCCCGCTCGGCCAGCTCGAGGCACCGTTCGAAGGCCAGCACAGCCGGCTCGTCTTCGCCTGTCAGACCGCGTCCTGCCAAAGCGATGGCAGTGATGGGATCCGGCACCAGTTTCGTGGCGAGCGAAAAGGGCCCGATCACCATGCCCGCGGGCCACAGGTCGGTGCGCTCCGCGATGTATCGTACCGCCTCGATGTGTGCCTGGTTGCGGGGAGGGAAAGGGGCCTCCATCGAGTCCTCCAGGCGCCGCAGGGCGTCGGCGGGCGGGGGTTTGTCGAAATGAAAGCCGTCGCGTTCGGCTTCCGCCACCCCGAGCAGTCCGAGCAGATCGGCCTTTTCCAGGCGCAAATCCATCAGCGGGACCGCCAGCGGCGTCGAAAAGCGTCGCGCTGTCTGCTCGATCAGGCGTCCCAGGCGCTCTCCGTCCATCCGGATCGCCTCCGGATCCGGCTCCCGCCCCAGCATGAGATCGGCCGCGATGGGAAAACAGGCGCCTTGAGCGGCCAGTTCCAAGAAAAATTCGCGCGACATGCTCGGGCTCGCGGACACATCCAGTGTAGCCCGCGCCTTCGCGCAGCGGCGGAACGGCCGTTGTGTGGTCCGCTTTTGCGCCGGTCCCGGCTAGAATGATCTTCAGTGGGCGGCCTTCCTGTCATTCAGATCATCGGCGGGGGTCTGGCCGGATCGGAGGCAGCCTGGCAAGCAGCGCGCGCCGGTTGCCGCGTGGTGCTCTACGAGATGCGGCCCGTCCGGTCGACTCCGGCGCATCGGACGGGCTGGCTGGCGGAGCTGGTATGCTCGAACTCGCTCAAGAGCGAGCAGGAGTTCACTGCGCCCTGGCTGCTCAAGCAGGAGCTGCGCCGGCTCGACTCGCTGTTGTTGCGGCTGGCCGAGCAGGCGCGCGTTCCCGCCGGCCACGCCTTGGCCGTGGATCGTGAAGTTTTCGCGCGCGGCGTTACCGCGGCCATCGAGTCGCTGCCCGGCGTGGAGGTCCGCCGCGAAGAAGTCACCACGTTGCCTTCCGACGGCCTCGTCATCGTGGCGACCGGGCCGCTGACTTCCGAGCCGCTGGCGGCGGGAATCGCGCGGCTGACGGGAAGCGAGCGACTTTACTTTTATGACGCGATCAGCCCCATCGTCTACGCGGATTCGCTTGATTATTCGAAGATCTTTCGCGCCTCCCGCTACGGCAAATCGCTCGAAGGCGGCGCGGACTACCTGAACTGCCCGCTGGAGCGGGACGAGTACGAGCGCTTCGTGGACGCGCTGCTCGCTGCCGAGACCGTCGCTCCCCACATTCCTGAAGACAACGCTCGTTACTTCGAAGCGTGTTTGCCCATCGAGGAACTGGCCCGGCGCGGCCGCGACGCCCTGCGCTTCGGCCCGATGAAGCCCGTTGGTCTGGTAGACCCGCGCACGGGCCGCAGGCCCTGGGCCGTCGTGCAGCTGCGCCAGGAGAACCTGCGAGCCGACAGCTACAACCTGGTGGGGTTCCAGAACCACCTGCGTTTCGGCGAGCAGGAGCGCATCCTGCGCATGATCCCGGGTCTGGAGCGCGCCGAGTTCGTCCGCTTCGGCCAGATCCACCGCAACACCTATATCAACGCGCCGGCGCTGCTGGCGCCGACGTTGCAACTCAGGCAGGATCCCAGGATCCTGTTCGCCGGCCAGATTGCGGGCGTGGAAGGTTACGTGGAAGCGATTGCCACGGGCTTGCTGGCCGGCCGCAACGCGGCGCGTCTTGCGCACGGGCTGCCCGCGGTGGCGCCGCCGCCCGAAACCGCTCTGGGCGCGCTTTGCCGCTACATTTCCGGCGCCGACCCGCGCGACTATCAACCGGCGAACATGACTTTCGACCTGCTTCCCCCGCTCGGGGAGGAAGCGCGGCGCCGCTTGGCGCACGATCGCCGCGCCCGCCACCGCGAGCTCTCGCGTCGAGCGCAGGAAGCCTTCGAACGATGGATCCAAGACCTTGAGCGAACTTGAACGGCAACTGGAACGCTTCCTTGGCGAACTGCGGCGCGAGAACGCCTCGCCGCACACCTTGCGCGCCTACCGCACGGACCTTGTGCAGTTCCTTGAATACCTTTCGCGCGGGGAACTGGAGCCGCCCGCGCCCGATCGCCTCGATACGCTCCTAGTTCGCGAGTGGATGGGCGAGCTTTATCGACGCCGGCTGAGCCCGGTCACGTTGCGCCGGAAGCTGGCTGCCCTGCGCTCTTTTTGCCGCTTCCTGGTGCGGGAGGGCCTGGCCGAGGCCAACGTGGCCAGGCTGGTGCGTTCTCCACGCGTGCCCGCCACGCTGCCCAGGGTGATGGAGGCGGAAAGGACGAACGATCTGATCGATCGCCTCGGCCGGGGCGAGCCCGAGCGGCCCTTTCCCGAACGAGACCGCCTCATCTTCGAGTTGCTCTACGGCGCGGGCCTGCGCGTCAGCGAGCTCGTGGGGCTCGATCTGGCCGACGTAGACCGACGACAGCGCTGGCTGCGCGTGCATGGCAAGGGGCGCAAGGAGCGGCAGGTGCCATTCACGAGCAAGGCGGCCGAAGCGCTGGAGCGGTACCTCGCAGCGCGTCGGGCCGGGCCGGGCGAGCAGGCCCTGCTGGTCAACCACCGTGGCACGCGGCTTTCGGACCGCAGCGTGCGGCGGATCGTGAAGTTCTACGCGAGCGTCCTGGCGGGCGATCCCTCGCTGCATCCCCACAGCCTCCGCCACGCTTTTGCCACGCACCTGCTGGCCGACGGGGCGGATCTGCGCGCCATTCAGGAGCTGCTCGGCCACGCCCGGCTTTCCACCACGCAGAAGTACACGCAGCTGTCCCTCACCGAGCTGCTGCGCGTCTACGACAAGGCCCACCCGAAGGCCTGAGGGCGGCGCTTCGGCGGTAGACTGGAGGGGCTCAGCTCCATGGGATCAAGCTCTGAGATCCCGCCCGATGCACACCAGCAGCCGTGGCGACCCCGCGTTAGCCCTTGGCTCGTCGCCGCCTCCGTGGTACTGGCGACCTTCATGCAGGTGCTCGACGTCACCGTGATCATGGTGGCGCTGCCGCACATCGCCGGGGGCATGGCGGCGACCAGCTCCGAAGCGACCTGGACGCTCACCAGCTACCTGGTGGCCAACGGCATCGTCGTTCCCCTGAGCGGCTGGCTTGCGCTGCGCTTCGGGCGCAGACGCCTGATCATGCTTTGCACCGCCATTTTTACGGTCGCCTCTATGGTCTGCGGTCTTGCGCCCAATCTGACGGTGCTCGTGCTGGCCCGTATTTTCCAGGGCGCAGGCAGCGGGGCCATGGTGCCGGCGGCGCAGGCCGTGCTGCTTGAAAGCTTCCCGCTGGCGCAGCGCGGTATGGCGATGGCGATGTTCGGACTGGTCATCGTGCTCGCCCCGATCATCGGTCCCACTCTGGGCGGCTGGCTGACGGACACTTACTCCTGGCGCTGGACCTTTTACATCAATCTGCCGGTGGGATTGTTGGCCCTGTACCTTATGGCGCGCTACCTCGAGGACCCGCCCTGGATACGCCGGGAGAGGGCCGGGCGGTTGGACGCCGCGGGTCTCGTCTTCCTCGTCCTTTGGATCGGAGCCCTCCAGATCCTGCTGGATAAGGGACAACAGGCCGATTGGTTCGCGAGCCGCTTTATCACGACGCTGGCGGCGGTGTCGCTGGCCGGGGCCGCGGCCTTCATCGCCCGCGAGATTCGAACCCCTTCTCCGATGGTCGACCTGCGCGTTTTCCGTGATCGGAACTTCAGCGCGGGAACGGCGGCCGTGGCCGTGCTGAGTTGGGTCTTGCTGGCTTCCGGCGCCATGCTGCCGCAGTTTCTCCAGATGTTGCTGGGCTACACGGCTGAGCTGAGCGGATGGGCGAGCAGTCCGCGCGGCCTCGGCGTGTTGATGGTCACGCCGCTGGCCGGCTACCTGACCTCCCGCCTGGACGCGCGCAAGCTGGCTGCTTTCGGCTTCCTGCTGATGGCTCTGGGCAACTACATGTTCGGCAACGTTAGTCTGGAGATCGCGATGGCGAACATCGTCGGCGCCAACATCATCCAGGGCATGGGCATGGGCTTCATCTTTGCGCCGCTGACTACGCTGGCCATGGCCACCCTGCGAAACGAGCAGATGGGCAACGCCAGCGGTCTTTTCAATTTGGTACGCAACGTGGCGGGCGGCATCGGGATCTCGGCCACCACTACCCACATCGTGCGCGGCGCGCAGCGCCATCAGGTTTTCCTGGTCACTCATCTGACGCCTTACGACGCGGCTTATCAGCAGCGGCTGGCGCAGATGAGAGCAGCCTTCAGTTCTCGCTTAGGGATCGCGCAGGCCGATTCCCGTGCCTACGCGGCGATGTACGGAGTGGTCCTCCAGCAGGCGCATCTAGCCGCTTACGTGGATGCCTGGCGCCGGCTTGCCTTGGGCGCCCTGCTGGGCTTGCCCGCCCTGGCCGCCATGAAGCGCGTCTTGGGACGGGGCGGCATCCGGGGTCCGGCCGAGTGAGCGCGGCCTTAGAATTCCACTCGCAGTTTCAGCATGATTTGGCGCGGCCCCTGCTGGAGCGGGTTGGCGTCGGTGACGCGCGAAGCGGCCGTGAACCGGCCCGCATTCGGCTCGCTCAGGTTGTTCTGCGGGATGCCGAAGTGGGGCGTGTTGGTGACGTTCGACACGTGCACGGTGAAGACCGCGCGAAGGCTCTCGCCCAACGGGATCTGCTTGGCGAGGCTGGCGTGCACGACGTGAACCGGATAGCCTTCCAGCACGTTGAGCCCGCAGGTGCCGTAGCGACCTGCGCCGGCCGGGGGGATGGCGAAGGCCGCGGGGTTGAACCACAGGTTTCGGTTGCGCGCGCCCGCATTCGGGTCGCCCACACAATCGGGGAGCAGCGTGACGTAGCCGGGGCTGGCGTTGGCGGGGTCAGGGCCCGTAAACCAGGGCGAATAGTACTGACCCGTGGCGAACGTGGCGATGGCGTTCAGCGTCCAGTTCCCCAGGCCGAGATTCACCCAACGCCCGGCCTTGCCCAGCAACTTTCGGCCTCGTCCTACCGGCAGCGGCCAGGAGGCCGTAGTCGCCGAATACAGCCGTCGCGTAGCGCCGTCGCGCGCCCACTGATTGGTCACGTTGTAAGGATCGAGCGTGTTGAGGTAGTTGGCCAGGTTGTTAGCCCAACTGAAACTGGTCTCCAGCAGCGTGGAGCCCCGCCGATAGCGGGCGCGCGCCACCAGGGCATCGTACTTCCAGCTTCCGTCCGTGCGATAGCGGAAGGCACTGGCGAACTGCGGGTAAGGCTTGCGCTCGTTGCGGAAAGGAATCGTGCCGGCCGGCGGCTTGTTGACGTCCAGCATGTAGTTCATGTGCACGCCGCGAAAACCTAGGTAGGAAGCCTGAAGCACAGCCGGGCCGAGGGCGCGCTCCAGCGTGAAGCTGAATTGGCGGATGACGCCCTCCTCCGTCCTCATGGGGACCGCTGTGACGCTCTGCGCCGGGAAGGGAACCAGTAGGGGGTTCGTCGGGAAGGGGCGCGGGAACGAGAGTGCCGGCAGCGTGGCGGGCACCCAATTCGTATAGGTTTCCTTCAGCCAGAAGGGATTCGTCTTCGGGAGCCTTCCATCCTCGCCGTAACCCGGGTTCTCGGTAAATTCGCCGTAGCCGGCGCGCAGCGCCGTGTTGTTGTTGAGGCGCAAGGCCAAACCAGCGCGTGGCCGTAGGTTTTCCCGGTTGGCCTTGGGCGTGACGTCGCCTACGGCGATCTCGATTGTCTTCGGGTAATAAAGGCTCACCAGCGTATAAGTGCCCGGGGCTACGATCACTTTACCCGAGACCGGGTCCCAGTTGGCCATCTTGCGGTCTTTATAAACGGGCGTGCCGTAGTAATCCCAGCGCACGCCGACGTCGAGCGTGAGGCGCGGGTGCAACCGGAACGAATCGGCCAGATAGAGTCCGGCCTGATTCTGCCGGATACGGCGGTTGACCTGGGCCGTCTGCCGCGTGCTGGTCGCTGGGTAGCCGAGCAGGAAGTCGGCGTACGGCAAGCCGGTGTAAGCGCCGCTGAAGGTGAAGGCGCCGTAAACCGCCAACGGGACCTCGCCGTTCTGCCAGAAGTAGCCTGTAAAATCGACGCCGCCTTTGATGGAATGAGGCCCGCGAATCCAGGTGAGGGAGTCCCGGAAGGTGAAGAAGCCGTCGTAGTGGGCGACGTCCTTCTTTTCCCCGCCGCCGTGGGCCATCTGAAGCGGGCTGAGCCCCGGGATGGTTACGGCCGGGAATCCCATCGCTTCGAACCCTTGGGGGTTGACGCCCTGAAGGTTCAGCGTGCTAACGACGGAATTGCCGCGCGGGGGATCGACGTCGGCCTCGCTTTCGCCCTGCTTGATGCGCAGGCGAGTACGGGCGAGGGTCAGGTGGTTGACGAGGTTGGGGCTGAAGGCGTGGACGTCGTTGAAGGCGAGGCTGCGATAACGCCAGGTGCGAGTGGCGTCCAGCGGTCGTCCCACGCTGCCGGGCACGACGGAGGCGGTCTGGTTCTGCAGCCACCGCAGGAAGAACTGGTGTTGAGAGGTGACGCGCTGGTCCCAGCGTCCCAGGGGCCAGTTCCCGTTATAAGTGTCCGGGCCGAACCGGTGCAGCCAGATGTAATTGTTAACCGGTATCTCGCCGGCGTTGGGCAAGGGGTAGTAATTGAGGACGTAGTTGCGCGAGACGGAATTGATGCGCGTGATGGGTATCAGATTGCGGGGGAAGGGCAAGCCGGTGCGGGGATCGCGCACGGTGACCGCCTTGCCGCCGGGCGCGGTCTGCGGGTCCAGATACAATCCGAGGTCCCCGTCGCGCATCTTCGTCGCAGGCACGCTGGCGTAGAAGTTCTGCTGATAGAGCAGCCTTTGCCACATGCCCCCGCCGTACAGCCAGGTCCAGTCGGGAATCAGATCCCAGCCCAGCTCGCCTCCGGCCTCGCGCATGCGGTAGCTGGCGTCCTGCGTGTCGAAGAAGGATCGCGCGTTGAAGGAGGGCGAGCTGTGCTTGTAGAACATCATGCCGTGCATCGCCTCGCCGCCGCGCTTAGAAACCATAGCCAGGGTGGCGGGTAGGGCCGAGGCGACGTCGTAGTTAGCCAGGCGGACTTCGATGGCGTCGGTGACGAGAGGGTTCAGCGCGTTGTTCGTCGTGTTGTCGGGGATCCCATCGAGCGCCCAGGACTGCTGCCGCCGAGAGGAGACGCCGCCCAGCACCACTCCGCCCTCGATGCCCTGCACGCCCGGCGCGGTCGCCAGTAGCGGGAAGAGCGTAGGATGGCGGTCCGCCTGGGGTGCATCGTTCCAACGGCCCTTGTAGTCGACGAGGCTGCCGGCGTGGCCCCCGTAGAAACGCAGCGGGGGGTTTTGCGCCTGCAACCGGTTGCTCTGTTGGGGTTCGCCGGGCGTCAAGCGCGCATCGAAGCGGCGGACTTCGCCTGCTTCGACGCGGATCCCGTCAGCTTCAAAGGCCTGGTAGCCGGGTTCTTCGATCAGGATGTAGTAAAGGCCCGGCCTCAGGTAGGGCGCCTCATAGCGGCCCGCCGAATCGGTCAAGCACCGGCGCACCACCACGTTCGTGGCGACGTCGGCCACGTAAACCGTCAACCCCTCCAGGGGTTTTCCCTCTGCGTCCTGGACGATGCCCCAAAGGGCGCCCATTTCGGACTGGGACCAGGCAGGAGCCGCAAGCAAAACGAACAGCCACACGATCACGCCGGTTCGCCGGGACATTGGCCCTCGCATTTCAGGATTGCCCGAGACGGCTGACGAGCCGCTTGCCGGCCGGGAATCTGCGCCTGGAAGGAATTCCTCCGGGTCCGGGCATCAACCCACCAATATATACGGTGCGCAGGCCCGAGCGCCGGGTTGACCGCCGCTCGGGCGGCTTGGCATCCTGGGCATAGCGGACCCGATGAAGCACATTCGAAGCGGCGGCTCGGCGGTGCGTTGGGTGAGGGCTTTGCTGTTCACAGCGATGGCATGCGGCCAGCAGCCCGCCGAGGAGCCGAAATCTCAGGAGCCTGCGCCGAGCGTCCAGGAAGCCGCCCCCGTAAGCTTCGACCGCTTTTCGTTCGGCCTGCGCCTGCGCACGCTGCCTTTCGAGCGGCTGAGCGTGATGCGTGAGGGCATGGCCATGCAGACCACCTTTGCGGGGACAACGGCATACGACTTCAACGCGAGCACCACTTCGAAATCCGCCGTCGTGGGCGGGGGCCTGGCCGTGGAGTTCCGCTTCGCCCGCCGCCTCAGGCTCACCAGCGAGTTGCTGTTCCACCGGCTCCGGTACGAGTCCTCCACCGCCACGTATTGGGGTAGAGACGATCCGGCCACCGGGAACGACGAGCGCACGCAATCCAGCATCAGCGAGCAGACCAAAGGGCGGCTGTGGGATTTGCCTGTGTTGGTGCATTACCGGGGCCTGCGCTCTTCCGGACCGCTTTCGCACGTTTGGGTGGGAGCCGGCGTCGTAGGTCGATCGATTTCGGCGATCCGCACCAAGGCGGAAATCAAGAGCCCGGACGGAAGTTCGACGGTGGAGTACAGGGCAGCCACACCGTCGCGACGCACGCTTGGCGGGGTGGTCATCGCAGTGGGGTTGCGGTTCGTCGACGACTTGAACATCAAGGTCACGCCGGAGGTCCGCTTTACGCGCTGGAGCGGCGCCACGTTCTCGGCGGGCACCACGCGCTCGCCGAAGAGTCAGCTCGAGTTCGGCGTGAGCTTCGTGCGCTAAAGGGGCGGCCGGGACTCATGCTTCCATGAGTTTTCTTGATGGAATGGGCCCCTTGCATTTTTGGCGCTTTTGGGGTAACATGAGAGGTCTATGAGGGCGCTGGACGGGACGATAACCGGTTCACGCGCCCTCGGTCTGCGTCCGCTGGCCCTCACCCTCGTCGTCATCATCATTATTAGCATCGGGGTCATCGTAGCTGGCCCCGCCTGAAACGGCTTGCGGAGCAGTCCTGAGGCCGTCGGGCGGGGCGGAGAAGCCCAGCACGATGGCCTTTTTTATTTGGGAATCGTTTCGATGGAGAGAGAGGCTTAGCAACTATGCCGAACCTGATGAGCGGCGCGCGCATGCTGGTGGAATGCCTGGTGCGCGAGGGTGTGGAATGCATTTTCGGGTATCCCGGCGGCGTCACCCTGCCGGTCTACGACGTTTTCTACGACCATCCCATCCGTCACGTTCTGGTGCGACATGAGGAGAACGCCGCCTTTGCCGCCTCCGGATATGCCCGCGCCACGGGGCGAGTCGGAGTCTGTTGTGCCACCTCGGGACCCGGTTCCACCAACCTGGTGACGGGTCTGGTGGACGCGCTGATGGATTCGGTGCCCATCGTCGCCCTCACCGGGCAGGTGAGCACGAAGGCGATCGGCAGCGATGCCTTCCAGGAGGCGGACACTTTCGGGATCACGCGGTCCTGCACCAAGCATAACTATCTGGTCAAGAACGTCAAGGACCTGCCGGCCATCGTCCATGAGGCCTTTTACATAGCGTCCACCGGGCGTCCGGGGCCCGTTCTGATCGACCTGCCCAAAGACGTGCTGCAGGCCCAGGGTCATTACTCGCCGGTATCCAGCATTCACCTGCCGGGCTACAAGGTGGTGACCGAGGGGCACACGGGGCAGATCCGGCGCGCGGCGCAGATGATCTGGGACTCCGAGCGTCCGCTGGTTTACGCCGGCGGCGGCATCGTCAGCTCGGGGGCGCACGAGGAGCTGCGGGAACTGGTTGAGCTTGTGGACGCACCCGCGGTGCTGACGCTGATGGGTCTGGGCTCCTTGCCGGCCGATCACCCCAACTTTATCTCCATGCCCGGCATGCACGGCTCGTACGCGGCCAACATGAGCATGACCCATGCCGATCTGCTCATCGCGCTGGGCGTGCGTTTCGACGATCGGGTCACGGGACGTTTGTCGGCCTTTGCGCCGCATGCCAAGGTGATCCATGTCGATATCGATCCGGTGGAGATCGGCAAGAACCGGGCAGCGGACCTGCCTATCGTCGGTGACGCCAAGCGGGTGCTGCGCAAGTTGCTCAAGATGCTGCACGAGACCGTATCCGAGCGGGAGCGCAAGGCCGCGGCGCGCCAGGCCTGGTGGCGCCAGATCCGCGCCTGGCAGCAGGAGCACCCCTTGGTGCCTGCCTTTTCAGATCGTGAAATCAAGCCGCAGCATCTGATGGTCGAGATCGACCGCCTGACCAAGGGCGAGGCCATTATTACGGCCGACGTGGGGCAGCATCAGATGTGGGCGGCACAGTTCATCCGCTTCCGGCGTCCCCGGCATTGGCTGTGTTCGGGCGGTTTGGGCGCGATGGGCTTCGGCATACCCGCGGCGATCGGGGCGCAGTTCGCCTGTCCGGACAAGTTGGTGGTGGCGATCGTGGGTGACGGCGGCTTCCAGATGTCCATCCCAGAATTGGCGACCATCGCTTCCAACCGGCTGCCCATCAAGATCGTCATCTGCAACAACGGCTATCTGGGCATGGTGCGGCAGTGGCAAGAGCTGTTCTACAACAACCGGCTGTGCGCGGTGGCCATGGAAGGCTTCCCCAACGTGGAGAAGCTGGGGGCGGCTTACGGGATCCCGGCGCGCATCGTCGAGCGGCCGGACCAGTTGACGGGCGCGCTGGAGACCGCCCTGGCCGAACCCGGGCCTTACCTACTCGACGTGCGAGTCTCGCCGGAGGAAAACGTGTACCCGATGGTTCCTGCCGGAGCGGCGCTGAATGAAATGGTCCTCGGCCCGCCGCAGCCGGTGTCGGTTCCCAAGTAGGAGGCTCTCATGTTGCAGGTGATCTCGCTGCTGGTGGAAAACAAGCCGGGCGCGCTGATGCGCATCACCGGGGTGCTCAGCGCTCGCGGCTACAACATCGAGAGCCTGACCGTGGCGCGGACGCTCGATCCCACGCTTTCCCGCATGACGATCGTAGTGGACGTGGATCCCGCTTTGCGCCGGCAGGTCATCAAGCAGATGAACCGGCTGATCAACGTGCTGCAGGCCAGCGACCTCACCGAGGAGCGCGCGGTGGCCCGCGAAATGGTTCTCTTGCGCGTACGTGCGCCGTTGGAAAGCCGCACCGCGATCCTCAAGGAGGCCGAAATCTTTTCCGCCCGCGTGGTGGACTCCTCGGTCGAGGGATTCGTGCTGGAGGCCTCCGGGGATCCCGAGAAGCTGGACGAGTTCATTGACGTCATGCGCGCCTACGGGGAAATCGAGGTGACCCGTTCGGGCATCGTGGCGGTTTCGCTCGAGTCCAGGCGACTGCGTCTTTCGCCGCCCGTGCCCACGCGCGCCGGGTCGGAGCCGGCCGATTCACGCCTGCTCGACGTGCCGAGTTCCTGATTCCACTTCTGGAGCAGACATGGCCAAGCGCTACTACGAACAAGACGGTGATCTGAAGTACCTGGAGGGCATGACCGTGGCTGTGATCGGCTACGGCAGCCAGGGTCACGCCCATGCTCTCAACTTGCGTGATTCCGGCGTCCGGGTGGTGGTGGCCGAGAAAGCGGGCACCGCCAACTGGGACAAGGCTCAGGCGGCGGGCTTTCAGGTCCTTTCGGCCGCCGAGGCTGCCAAGATCGGCGACATCATCATGATCCTAGTGGCCGACATGCACCAGCCCGCCCTGTACCGGGATGAGATCGCTCCCCACCTCAAAGCGGGCAAGACTCTGATGTTCGCCCACGGATTCAACATCCACTACGGCCAGATCGTTCCACCGGCCGATGTGGACGTGTCCATGATTGCTCCCAAGGCGCCCGGCCACCGCGTGCGCGAGCTCTTCAAGGAGGGCGTGGGCGTGCCGGCCCTGGTGGCCGTGCACCAGAATCCTTCCGGGCTAGCGCTCCAGCGCGCCTTGGCCTACGCGCTGGCTCTGGGTTGCCTGAAGGCCGGCGTCATCGAGACCACCTTTAAGGAAGAGACCGAAAGCGACCTCTTCGGTGAGCAGGCGGTGTTGTGCGGGGGTGTCAGCGAGCTCATCCGGGCGGGCTTCGAAACGCTGGTCGAGGCCGGCTACGCCCCCGAAATCGCCTACTTCGAGTGCCTGCACGAGTTGAAGCTCATTGTGGACCTAATCCAGGAGGGCGGCCTCAGCTACATGCGCTTCTCGGTTTCCGACACCGCGGAGTACGGGGATTATACACGGGGACCGCGGATCATCGATCAGCACGTGCGCGAGCAGATGCGGAAGATTTTGGCCGAGGTGCAGTCGGGCCAGTTCGCTGGCGAGTGGATCGAGGAGTACACCAAGAACGGTTTGAAGAACTTTCTGGCCATGCGCGAGGCGGCTCGCAATCAACCCATCGAAATCGTGGGGCGCGAGCTGCGCCGCATGATGCCTTTCCTGAGAAAAGAAAAGGAAGCCGGCGTGCCCGTCGAACAGCCGGGACCGACCGGCTCTTGATCCCGGCGGCGGGCCAGGCGTCTGCCGCGGATCTCATGGGGATAGCCGATGAGGATCTACACATTCGACACTACGTTGCGTGACGGCACGCAAGGAGAAGCCGTCTCCTTCACGGTCGATGACAAGCTGATGATCGCCCAGAAGCTGGACGAGCTGGGCATCGACTACATCGAGGGCGGCTGGCCGGGCTCCAACCCGCGCGACAAGGAGTTTTTCGCGCGGGCGCGGGAGCTGCAGTTGAGCCACGCCCGGCTGACCGCCTTCGGCTCGACGCGCTTCGCCAAGAATCGCGTCGATCGTGACCCCAACGTGCGCGCCTTGATCGAAGCCGACACGCCGGCCGTGGCCATCTTCGGCAAGACTTGGGACTTCCATGCGCGGCGCGCCCTGGGCATCACCGAGGAGGAGAACTTGACATTGATCTCCGAGACGGTGCATTACCTCAAGGAGCATGGTCGCGAAGTGATCTTCGACGCCGAGCACTTCTTCGACGGCTACAAGGCCAACCCCGACTTCGCCCTGCGCTGCCTGGAAGCGGCCAAGCGAGCCGGGGCCGACGTCCTGGTGCTCTGCGATACCAATGGCGGGACGTTGACCTCGCAACTGGCTGAGATCGTGGCCGAGGTGCGGCGACGCTTCGACGGCACGCTGGGCATCCACTGCCACAACGACGCCGATCTGGCGGTCGCCAACACCCTGGCCGCGGTCGAGCAAGGCTGCACCCACGTGCAGGGAACCATCAACGGCTACGGCGAGCGATGCGGTAACGCCAACCTGTGCTCGGTGATCGCGAACCTCGAGCTCAAGATGGGCCACACCACGATCGGCCGCGAGAGGCTCGCCAATCTGAGCTCGATCGCGCGCTTCGTGGCCGAGCTGGCCAACCTGCCCCTGCGCCACGATCAGCCTTACGTGGGACGCAGCGCCTTCGCCCACAAGGGCGGCATCCACGTCAGTGCCGTGCTCAAGGACTCCGCCACCTACGAGCACGTTCCGCCTGCCGTGGTGGGCAACCGCCAGCGTGTGCTTCTGTCAGATCTCTCCGGACGCGGCAACATCTTTTATAAACTCAAGCAGCACGGGCTGGCGGACCGTCTCTCGGAAGAGGCGCGGCGCGAGCTGCTGGAGCGGATCAAGCATCTGGAGTACCGCGGCTACGAGCTGGAAGCGGCCGAAGGCACTTTTGAGCTGCTCGTCCGCGAAGCTCTGCATCCCGGACTGCGATTCTTCGAACTGGTGAGCTTCGAAGTCACTACGCGCATGGAGGATGACAAGCACTCGCGCACCGTGGCCACGGTGACCGTCAAGACCCGCGACGGTGTGCATTCGGCCACGGCGCACGGCCATGGGCCGGTCCATGCCCTGGACCTTTGCCTGCGCCAGTGCCTGTCCCCCATTTATCCTTCCATCGCGCAAGTGCGCCTCACCGATTACAAGGTACGCGTGCTGGATTCCCGCAAGGGAACGGCGGCCCGGGTGCGCGTCCTCATCGAGTGGTCGGATCACCGCCGCAGTTGGACCACCGTGGGAGTGTCCGACAACATTATCGAGGCGAGCTGGCGTGCGCTCGTCGACGCCATCCGGCTCGAACTGATGCGGCTGAGCGAGCAGGACGAAACGGTGGAGAAAGTCGTCGAGGATTACTGCTGGGGCGTGTGAGAAAGCAAAGGCCGGCGCGGCCCGCCGGACGGGCGCGCGGGCCTGAACCGCCGAGGCCAGCATTCAAATCGGGGCGCCGGCACGGAGCCGCAGCCCGCGGCTTCCGTAACCCCAGCCGCCTCCGAGTCCCATTCCGAGCCCGCAGCTCCCGGGACACAGCTTGTCAAGCTTGTCGCGCTGCTCCTGGGTGAGCAGGTTGCGCAGCGTAGCCATGGTTTGGGCCTGCGCCGCCATTCGTTCAGCCTGCAACTTGCTGATCTCGGCCGTGATCGCCTGAATGGCCTGCGCGCCCGCGTTGCTCCGCACCGCCTCCTGGAGCTTGGTTCGCAACTCGATCATCTTCTGCCAGGTGGCCTGTTGCTTGGCCTGCAACGCTTCCAAGGCGGTCTTGAACTGGGCCTTCTGTCCCTCGCTGAGATTCAGGTAGGTGGCCAGAAAGTCCAATCGCCTCGCAAGGCGCTCTTCCGGTGTGGGGGGAGTACCCGCGCGCCAGCCTCGGCCCCTCTGAGCGACCGCCGGTGCCGCCAGCAATGCCCCCATGGCGAGGACTGTGAATAACCGTCTCTTCATGCCTTTGTTCCTCCTTTCAGAAATAACGTTCGCCACCCGGCTTAGTTTCACGTGGACTGCCAGACGCCCGTGTTCGATTTTTCCTGGACTTGGTGGCAAGGGTCTCGCCCGGCCGCGCAAGCTTTGCCGGACTCCCCGCGCGCAGCCCGCAGGCTTTGCGCACCGAATCCCCTCCGCGCTGTATATTCTTAACTTCCGGCGTGCGTTACTTCTTCAGTCTGAGATTCCCCGACGTCCGCCGCATCCTGCTGGTTGAAAGCGGGTCCCGGCGGCTGATCGAGCAATTGACGCCGATCCTGCGTCAGTTCTGGCCCGAGGCGGAGTTCGGCCTGGTCACCTGTTATAGCGGCTTGCCCACCGCGCTTGCGCTTGACGGTCGGACAGTGGTCTATCAGGTCGCCGACTACCAGGGCCGGAAGGGGCGACGTCGCCTGTACCGGGAACTGAGGGCGGACGGCTACCAGATCATGGGCATCCTATGCTCGGGTGAGCCGATCATGACCAAGTGGAAGTGGGCGCTCGCCTTACGGGTGCCGGCGAAGGTCTTCATCGTAAACGAGAATTGCGACTTCTTCTGGCTGGATCGGACGCAGCTTGCAACCATGGCCCGCTTCGTGGCGCACCGCGTCGGCATGGGCGGAGCAGAGGCGGCGCCCGCCTTGCTGCGCCTTGCGCTGTTCCCGCTGACAGTGCTTTATCTGCTGGCTTACGCCGCTTTCGCCCACGGACGCCGACGGCTGCGTCTTCTAGGCTTTCGGGTTTCGCGCGGCTGACGCGGCTTCCGTCCCTCTGCGACCGGAAAGCCTCGATCAGCGCCTTCTCCTCTGCCAGGCGTGAAAGTTGACGCCGCCAACGTCTCCGTCCGTGATCCTGAGCCGTTCAATGCTCGGGCTGATCATGTCATCACGGTGACGCACGAAGACCTGGTAGACTCCAGGCGCCAATCCTTCGATGCAGTAGCAGTTCTGCTGTGTGAGCGCGGCTCTTGAGACCGGCCCGCTCGCCCGCACACTGGCCGTGTGGCGGCGAGGCTGACCACGCGGCCGCTTACGCCGAAAGTGCGTCGCCCGTCCGACTGCGAAGGCGAACCGGCTCGCGGACAAAGCCTCGCCCGGGCCTGCCCACGGGATGGCTTCGCCGCCGAGTCAGCCGTTCGGCCGCCGCTTGCTTCCAGCGTCCTCCGCGCCGGTCACCCACAACCGGCAAGCAAGACGGCCAAAAGGCTAAGCGTCAACCGCAGAGCGAGTGCGCGATGAAGCGCCGGAACGCGGGCGTGAGGGGAGCGCGCCTCCCGGCGATGCCTCCGGTCGAAGATGGTTCATCTCCGGGTTGTCCGGCGCGCGTGGAAACTCCGATCCTTCGGCGTCGCCGTTCGTGGGGTTCACCGTTCGGTACGCAGGCGTGAAAGCGCAGCCCGGCACGTCCGGCCGCACCGTTTAGGTTTCCGGGAGCCGATTCTATACTTCGAAGGTCCCGTCGGACTTCGTGGTGGCCGACCGCTGCGTGCTCGCGTTGTGGACGCGGACCCACGCGTGCCGTCCGGACGGACCGTGGCGGTCCGCGTCACCGGTCCCTCGATTCGGATCATGAGGCGATGAGTGGGATGCGCACCCACCACCTTGCCCGACATGTCGAAATGTTTCACCGGGGCGCTCTCCGCCCAGGCGGCGCCCATCAGAATGGACGATTGTTGCGAGTAGTGGAATTATAGGTTCACGAGGCTCTCTCGATCGAGAACAAGAGTAACCCGGAAGCAAATTTCAGGGCAATCTCGATTTCGAGCCAGTTTCAGGGACGCGCGGGCAGGCGGCCCGTCTCCTGCGTGCGACCTCGTGCTCGTGCAAAATGGCTTTGAGGTGAGGAGGCAGCATGAAAGTGATTCTGGTCGAGCAGCCGGGCGGCCCGGAGGCCATGCGTTTAGTCGACTGGCCCAAGCCCGCACCGGGTCCTGGCGAGGCGTTGGTGAAGATCGCCGCCGCGGGCGTGAATTTCATCGACATTTACCACCGCACGGGGCTGTACAAGGTGGAGCCGCCCATCACCTTGGGCATGGAGGCCGCGGGCGTGGTCGAGGCAGTCGGCGAGGGGGTCAGCGAGGTCGCGCCGGGTGACCGTGTCGCCTATGCCATGTCGCGCGGCGCTTATGCCGAGTACGCCGTGGTTCCGGCGTGGATGCTTGTGAAGTTACCGTCGGGGATGGATTTCAATTCGGCCGCCGCAGCCATGCTCCAGGGCATGACGGCGCATTACTTGGTCTTTTCGACCTATCCTCTCAAGCAAGGTGACGCGTGCCTCATTCACGCCGCCGCGGGCGGCGTCGGCCTGCTCCTTGTGCAGATGGCGAAGATGCGCGGCGCGCGAGTCTTTGGCACGGTCTCGACCGACGCTAAGGCGGAGCTGGCCCGCCAGGCGGGAGCCGACAAGGTGATCGTTTACACCAGAGACGATTTCCTTGAAGTGGTGCGCGCGGCCACCAACGGGCGCGGCGTCGACGTGGTCTACGATTCGGTGGGCGCCGCCACTTGGGAAAAGAGTTTGGATTGCCTGCGTCCGCGAGGGATGATGGTTTCTTACGGCAACGCCAGCGGAGCGGTGCCTGCCTTCCAACCGCTCGTGCTCAGCCAGAAGGGTTCGCTGTTCCTGACACGGCCGTCGCTGCAGCACTATGTGGCGTCGCGGGAAGAGCTGCTCTGGCGCGCGGGCGACGTGCTGGGATGGGTGCAGGAGGGGAAGCTGAAACTACGCATCGACCGCGTCTACAAGCTCTCCGAGGCGGCCGAGGCGCACCGCGCACTGGAGTCACGCGCGACGGCCGGCAAGTTGCTGTTGGTCCCCGAATGACACAAGTTTAGATGGGGATGACTTCAGCGGTTCGGCTCCGAGTGGCCGGCGCGATCGTCGGTATCCTCTCGTTGGCTGCCGCATTCCGGTCCGCCGAGATAGCGAAGGTGCTCGCGCGTGATTCGCCGGACCCGTACCGCATCGAATCGGCCCTCGCGCGGTTCGCTCCCTTGGCGGCCCGACTGCCGCGCGGCGCCGTCGTCGGTTACCTGAGCGACCTTCCGCCGGGAGATCGGGCGACGCTGGCCTTCTTGCAGGCCCAGTACGCCCTGGCGCCGTGTCTGTTGGTTGCAGTTGCGAGCAACGATCCGCCCGAGCTGGCGGTAGGCAACTTTATCGAGGCGCAGAACCCGGCCCAACTGGCTGCGGCTCAGGGATACGTGGTGGAGGCCGACTTCGGCCGCGGTCTGTTCCTGCTGCGTCGGAGGGCCTCGCGGTAATGGGGTGGCTTTCGCTGTCCTCGACGGCGATTTTCGGTTGCCTGCTCGCCCTGCGGCGGCGGCCGATCGAGCCGTTTGAACCCCGCTGGATGTGGCTGTCGACCCTCGTGGCGATGGGTTGCATCGCAGGTTTGGGAATCGGCTCGTGCCTGTTCGCCGTACTGCTGTGGACCGGTGCAGCCTCCAGGGCCACTGTAGTGGCGGAGAACATCGGGCTGCTGCTTCTCGCTGTTCTCGCCTTGCGAAAACTCCCGCCTGCGGCCGCGCAGGAGCCGCAGCGGGAGCGCCGCGGCTCCAAAGCGCCCTGGATTTTACCTGTCTGCGGTTTGCTTGCGATCGTCTTCCTGCTTTCGGGCTGGTGGTTCACCACGGCGGCTTCACCTCACGGCGATTGGGACGCCTTTTCGATCTGGAACCTGCGGGCCAAGTTCCTGGCGGGCGGCGGGGACAGTTGGCGACACGCCGTGTCGACCGGCCTCCAGGCGCATCACCTCGGGGCTTCGCATCCGGATTATCCGCTGCTGCTTTCGGGGCTAATCGCACAAAGTTGGTTGGCGTCGGGGCGGGTTGATGTCGCCGTGCCGGCGGCGATCGGGCTTGTTTATGCATTGGCGCTGGTCGCGCTCACGGCCGGATCGATAGCCTGGCTTCGGGATGAGAAAGCAGCGTGGGTCGGCTTGCTTCTGCTGTCGGGCAGCGAGCTGTTTGCCTCCCAGATCGCTTCCCAGTACGCGGATATACCGCTTGCCTGTTACGTGCTGGCTACGGTAGCGCTGCTGGCCGGGGCCGTCGAGCGCCCGGCGGTGACCGCCCTGATTTGGGCGGGGCTTCTGGCGGCCTTGGGCGCATGGACCAAGAACGAAGGGCTGGTTTTCCTGCTCCTGGCGGCGATCTGGTGCGGTTGGCGCGCCGGCCGCTCTTCGCTGTTTGCCTTCCTCGCGGGCGCGGCTCCCGTACTGGCTCTCGTGCTGTTCTTCAAGAGCTGGGTGGCTCCGGCCACGGCCGGGTTGTTTCCAAAAACTCTCGCCGAGGCGTTCGGCAAGCTTTCGGATCCACAGCGGGCGTGGATGATCCTGCGAGCCTATGCCACGACGCTTTGGGAGTTAGGGCCGTGGTGGGCGCATCCGATCGTACTTGCTCTGATTTGGGTCTGGGCGGCCGGACGGGTGGAGCCGGCGCGTCGGCGTCAATTGGCCGTCGCGGCGCTGCCCCTTGCCATGTTAGCGGCGGACTTTATGGTTTACATGGTGACGGTCGCCGACCTCAACTGGCACCTAGGCACATCGGTGAATCGCCTGTGGCTTCAGGTTTGGCCGTCGCTGGTGATGAGTTTGCTGTTGCTGGCTCGTCCGGGAACTGCACAGGAGGCGGCTCCGGCCGGTAGGCCGCAGGTGCGCAGGCCCGCCGGTCGAGGGGGCGCGTCCGCGCGCCGCATTCGCCGCTAAACTGTTAGGGTTATGACCGACGAGAGCAGGCCTGTCGTGGCCATCATCATGGGGAGCAAGTCGGATTGGGAAACCATGCGGCACGCGAGCGAAATGCTTTCCTCCTTCGGCGTGCCGCACGAGTGTCGGGTTCTTTCCGCGCACCGCACGCCCGAGCAGACCATGCAATACGCCGGAGCGGCTCAGGATCGCGGCATCGAAGTGATCATCGCCGGGGCGGGCGGCGCTGCACACCTGCCGGGCGTGATCGCTGCGCACACGCTGCTGCCGGTGTTGGGCGTTCCCATCGAGAGCCCGGCGTTGCGCGGCTTGGACTCGCTGCTCTCGATCGTCCAGATGCCCGCCGGGGTTCCGGTGGGCACGCTGGGCATCGGCAAGTCCGGGGCGGTCAACGCCGCCTTGCTGGCCGTGGCCATCCTCGCCGCCCGCCGGCCGGAACTGCGGCAGAAGCTGCGCGAGTTCCGCGAAGAGCAGGCCTCGCGCGTGCTGGAGCAGACCGTACCCTGAGGCGTGCACTCAGCGCCAGTGCAGGATCACTTTACCGGACTGGCCGGACCGCATCACTTCGAAGGCCTCGCGGTACTCGGTGTAGTGAAAGTGATGGGTGATCACCGGGCGGATGTCGAGCCCGCACTGCAGCATGATGGTCATCTTGTACCAGGTCTCGTACATCTCGCGACCGTAAATGCCCTTGATGGTCAGCCCGTTGAAGATGACCGTGTTCCAGTCGATCGCCATCTCGCGCTCGGGGATGCCCAGCATGGCGATCTTGCCGCCGTGGCACATGTTGACGAGCATTTCGCGGAAGGCGTCCGGGTGGCCCGACATTTCGAAGCCGACGTCGAACCCCTCGAGCATGCCGAGTTGCTTCTGCACGTCGGCCAGCCGCGTGGAGGTGGGATCGACGGCTAACGTGACGCCGACTTTCTTGGCCAGCTCGCGGCGGTAAGGATTCGGATCGGTAATGACGACAAAACGGGCGCCGGCGTGACGCGCCACGGCGGCGCTCATGATGCCGATGGGACCGGCGCCGGTGACCAGCACGTCCTCGCCCAGCACCGGGAAGGACAACGCCGTGTGGACGGCATTGCCAAAGGGATCGAAGATGCAGGCGATATCCAGGTCCACCCACTCGCGATGGTGCCAGACGTTGGTCATGGGCAGAGCGATGTACTCGGCGAATGCGCCCGGGCGGTTGACCCCCACTCCCTTGGTGTGCGCGCACAGGTGACGGCGGCCCGCCAGACAGTTTCGGCAGCGACCGCAGACTACGTGGCCTTCGCCGCCCACGATCATGCCCGGCGTGAAGTCGGCGACGTTGGATCCGACCGCTACGATCTCGCCCACGAATTCGTGCCCAACCACCATGGGCACCGGGATGGTCTTGCGGGCCCATTCGTCCCAGTTCCATATGTGGATGTCGGTGCCGCAAATCGAAGTGCGGTCGACGCGGATCAGCACGTCGTTGACGCCGATCTCGGGGACCGGCACTTCCTCGAGCCAGAGACCCGGTTCAGGTCGGCTCTTCACCAAGGCCTTCATACTTGCCACAAAGAATCTCCTTTCGCGAGACGGCGCCGTGCGGTGCCGACTACGGCCAGGCTTTAACCTAAGGATAATGAATGCGGCTTTGACGGAGCAGGCGCGGCAGTGGCTGGCGGCGGCGCGGTCGGTGGCGGTGCTGACCGGTGCGGGGATTTCCGCCGAAAGCGGGGTGCCGACCTTCCGTGGGCCGGGCGGGTTGTGGCGGCAGTATCGGCCCGAGGAGCTGGCTACTCCCGAAGCTTTCCGGCGTGATCCGAGGCTGGTCTGGGAGTGGTACGACTGGCGGCGGCAGCGGATCGCGCAGGCGCGCCCCAATGCGGGCCACGAAGCCTTGGTGCGCCTCGAAGCCTCCAAGCCCCGGTTCACCCTGATTACCCAGAACGTGGACGGACTGCACGAACGCGCGGGTAATCGCCGCGTCGTCAAGCTGCATGGCGACATCTGGATGGTGCGTTGCCTGGGTTGCGGGCGCGAGCGACGCGACGAGCGCGTACCGCTACCCGAGCTGCCGCCGCGTTGCGAATGCGGCGGTCTTCTGCGGCCGGGCGTGGTCTGGTTCGGCGAGCCGCTGCCCCCCGACGCCTGGGAGCAGGCCGAAGCCGCGGCGCGCCAGGCGGAGGTTTTCCTGGTGGTGGGCACCTCGGCGGTGGTATACCCGGCGGCAGGCCTGATTCCGCTGGCCCAGTCCGCCGGCGCACGCGTCATCGAGGTCAACCCCGACGAGACCCCGTTCTCCTCGCGGCTGGACTGCTCGCTGCGCGGCCCGGCGGGCGAACTGCTTCCTGCCTTGATTCCGCCCGCCGGCAGCAGGCAAACTGGTTGAAGAAGCCTTCCCGAAGCTACCGGGCCGGCTTCCGGTTACATTCCCATGCGCCTCGGCTACCTCGATGCTTTTTCCGGCATCAGCGGCGACATGCTCGTGGGCGCGCTGGTCGACGCCGGCGCCGATCCGACCGAGCTCTGCGCCGCCCTGGATTCGCTGGGGACCGGCGCCCGGTTCCGCTTCGAACGCGTCATGAGGGGCGGGCTCGCGGCCATCAAGTTTCAGGTGGAGGCGGAGGGATCCGGGCCCTGGAGGCACCTGGGCGACATCCTGCGGTTGATCGCGGACTCCGGCCTGCCCGGAAGGGTGAAACATAATGCATCGAAAGTGTTCGAGCGCCTAGGAGCCGTGGAAGCGGCCATCCACCAGGTGCCCGTGGAACGAGTCCATTTCCACGAGGTGGGCGCGGTGGATTCGATCGCAGACGTGGTGGGCGCTTGCCTGGGCTTCGAACTGCTGGGCGTCGAGGAGATCCACTGCTCGCCTGTGAACCTGGGCGGCGGCGTGATTCAGACCAGCCACGGGACGTTGCCCGTTCCCGCGCCCGCCACCGCCGCACTGCTCAAGGACAAGCCGGTCTACGCGGAGGGACCTACCGTCGAGCTGACCACACCCACGGGGGCAGCCGTCGTCGCCGCTCTGGCCGCCGCCTTCGGCCCCATGCCTGCGATGACGCTGCGCGCCGTCGGCTACGGCGCAGGCTCGCGCGAGTTGCCCGGCCGGCCCAACGTGCTTCGCTTGCTCGTGGGCGAGGACAACCGCGTCCCGGAAGCGACGCTAATCTCGGTGCTGGAAGCCAACGTGGATGATTCGACGCCCGAGGTCCTCGCCTACGCGCTGGAGCGGTTGCTCGAGGCGGGCGCTTTGGACGCGACTCTGGAGCCGTTGTATATGAAGAAGGGCAGGCCGGCATTGCTGCTGCGCGTATTGGCTCGCCCGGAAGATCAGGAGCGGCTGGCCGAAATCATTTTCGCGGAGACCTCGACCTTCGGCCTCCGACTCTATCGCGCCGAGCGACGCGTGCGCGCCCGTCATTCGATCGAAGTCGAACTCCCCGAAGGCAAAGTGCGCATCAAGGTGTCGGAAGACGGGCGGTTCGCGCCGGAATACGAGGACTGCCGCCGCCTGGCCGCCGCTTCGGGCAAGCCCTTGCGCGACATCCTGATGGAGGCTACGCTGGCTTACTGGAAGAACCGATGAAGAAGTACTACCTCACCACGCCCATCTACTACGTGAACGCGGCGCCGCACCTGGGCACGGCCTATACCACCATTGCCGCCGACACCATCCGCGGCTTCAAACGCATGCAGGGCTACCACGCGGTGCTGACCACGGGTAGCGACGAGCACGGCCAGAACGTCGAACGCGCCGCACGCGCCGCCGGGATGTCGCCCTACGATTACGCGACCCTCATCCAGGCCGAATTCCGCCGCCAGTGGGAGCGTCTGGGCCTTCATATCGACCGCTTCGAGCGCACCTCGGATCCCAAACATCACCGCGCTGTGATCGATCTGTTCGAGCGTTGCCGCAGGAACGGCTACATCTACAAGGGCTCCTACACCGGTCAATACTGCTTCCGCTGCGAGCTCTACGTGGGCGATGCCGAGCCCGGCGCGCTTTGTCCTGACTGCCGCCGTCCCACGGAGACCGTCACCGAAGAGAACTACTTCTTCCGCCTCTCTGCCTTCCAGGATCGTCTGCTCCGGCTCTACAGCGAGCAGCCGGATTTCATCCGGCCCGACTTTCGCCGCAATGAGATGGTGGCTTTCGTCAGCCAGGGACTGAACGATCTGTCGATCACGCGCACCAACATTCAGTGGGGGATCCCGGCGCCGGTCGAGGGCCACCACGTCTTCTACGTCTGGTTCGACGCGCTGATCGCCTACATGAGCGCGGTCGAAGGCGAGGATCTCTGGCCGGCCGACCTCCACCTGATCGGCAAGGATATCCTCCGTTTCCACGCCGTTTATTGGCCGGCCTTTCTGATGGCCGCTGAGTTGCCGCTGCCTAAACAAATCTTCGCACACGGCTGGATCCTGGTCGAGCAGGACAAGATGTCGAAATCGCGCGGCAACATCGTGCGCCCGGACCCCATCCGCCAGGTGCTGGGAACCGACGGTCTGCGCTACTTCCTGCTGCGCGAGATTACCTTCGGACAGGACGGCAGCTTCAGCTACGACGCGCTGGTTACCCGTTACAACGCGGATCTGGCGAACGGCCTTGGAAACCTGGCCAGCCGCACGCTCACCATGATCCGCCAGTACACGGGCGGCGCCATTCCGGATGGAGGCGTGAGTGCGGGCGCGTTGTCCGAGATCGCCGCGGAAACCATCCGCAACACGATTGCGGCTTTCGAGAACTTCGAGTTTTCGCGCGGCCTGGAGGCCGTCTGGGGCATGCTCGCGGCGGCCGACAAATATTTGGTCGAGCGCGCGCCCTGGACGCTGGCCCGCAGCACGGACCCTGCCGCGCGCCGGCAACTGGCCGAGACGCTTTACACCGCGGCGGAAGTGCTGCGCATTGCCGCCACGCTGCTGGCGCCGGCCCTTCCCGCCTCGGCGGCCGCGCTTTGGCGCCAGCTGGGCATGCCGGGCAACGTGGAAGAGCAGCGGCTGGACGAGCTCCGTTGGGGGCAGCTCCAGCCGGGGCAACGCATCGGCGAGGTCCAGCCGCTGTTTCCCCGGGTCGATCCCGGGCAGGCCATCGAGCGCATGCGTGCGCTGGAGGTGGAGGAAACCGCCCGTCAGAAGGCGCTGCTGGAAGGCAAGACGGCCGAAGCCGGCAGGACGCAGGGCGTGGTCGCGCAGCCTCCCGCACAGCAGCAGCCGACGTCCACCCGCATCAGCATTCAGGACTTCGCCAAGGTGGACATGCGGGTGGGCAAGGTTCTGACGGCCGAGCGTGTCAAGGGCGCCGATAAGCTGCTCAAGCTCGAAGTCGACATTGGCGAAGCGCAACCGCGCACGATCGTCGCGGGCATCGCGGAAGCCTATCAGCCGGAGCAGTTGATCGGACGCAAGGTGGTGATCGTCGCCAACCTGGAGCCGCGCAAGCTGCGCGGAATCCAGTCCGACGGGATGGTCGTGGCCGCGACGCCGGAGGGTGGTCTGCCGGTACTCATCGGTCCCTGGGAGGACGTCCCCGTGGGAGCCCGGCTGACGTGAGGTTGATTGATTCCCACTGCCATCTGGACGACAGGCAGTTCGACCAGGATCGCGAGCAAGTCATCGAGCGGGCCCTTCACGCCGGTGTGGAGTGCATGCTCGCGATCGGTTCAGGTGACGGCCCTCCGGATCTGGAGGCCGCGATTCGACTCGCCGAACGCTATCCCGCCGTCTGGGCCACGGTTGGCGTACACCCGCACGACGCGGCGAAGGCGAACGGACGGACCTGGGAGCGGATGCGGGAGCTACTTACGCATCCTAAGGTTCTCGCGTTGGGCGAGATCGGACTCGACTACCACTACAATTTCTCCCCGCCCGACGTGCAGCGAGAGGTCTTCCGGCGGCAGCTCGAGCTGGCGCGCGAGGCAGGCAAGCCCGTCATCATCCACACGCGCGAGGCGTGGGCGGACACGCTTGCGATCCTGCGGCAGTATTGGGCGGAGAGCAGCCCGCCCTGCGTCATGCACTGTTTTTCCGGCGGTCCGGAGCAAGCGCGCGAGTGCCTCGAGCTCGGCTTCGTTCTCAGCTTCGCGGGTGTGGTGACGTTCCCCAAGGCTCTGCGCGTTCAGGAGGCCGCGCGTGCGGCTCCGTCCGACCGCCTGTTAGTGGAGACCGACGCGCCCTATCTGGCGCCCGTCCCGCACAGGGGCCGACGCAACGAGCCTGCCTACGTCGCGCACACCGCCGCGCGGGTGGCCGAGCTGCGCGGCGAACCGCTGGAGGAACTGGCGGAAGCGATCACCGCGAACTTCCGCCGCATCTTCCGGCCGGAGCCATGAGCCCCGGTCCCGGGGACCGTGTGCAGGCGCGCCACATTGCCCGCCTCCTTCGCCGACGGTTAGACTGAGATTGTCCGCATGGCGCTGGGCAAGGCAGGGAGGGCAACCGCCGCCGAGATCGTCTCATTGATCCAGGATGAGCTGCGCCAGGTCGAGCAGTATCTGCGGCAGGAAGGCGAAGCGCCCGTCGAGGCGATCACGGCCATCGCACGGCATCTCTATTCGGGCGGCGGCAAGAGACTGCGTCCCACGCTGCTGCTGCTGACTTCGCGACTCATCGGCGACGCCGGCGCCAGCGCCATTCGCCTGGCGGCGGTGGTCGAACTGATCCACACGGCGACGCTGGTGCACGACGACGTGATCGACGGCGCCGACACGCGGCGCGGTCGTCCCTCGCCGAACGTCAAGTGGGGCAACCACACTTCGGTTCTGGCCGGCGACTGGCTGTACATGAAAGCTTTCCAGATTGCGCTGCGGGAAGCCAACTTCCACGTGCTCGACCTGCTCATCGCGGTCACGCAGTTGATGGTCGAAGGCGAACTGCTTCAGCTGCAGCGCTTGGGCTCCATCGAGGTGAGCGAAAGCGACTACCTCGATCTGGTGAACCGCAAGACCGCCGCGCTTTTCGCCGCCTCCGCCCGGCTAGGCGCGATCTCGGCGGGCGCGGGCGAAAACGAAGAGCGACGTCTGGGCGAGTACGCGTGGAATCTCGGCATGGCTTTCCAGCTTGTGGACGACGTACTCGATTTCACGGCAGACGAAGACGTACTGGGCAAGCCCGTGGGAAGCGATCTGAAGGAAGGCAAGCTGACCCTGCCCCTGATCTACGCGCTCGAAGGCGCCGCGGCCGAGGAGCGCGCGCTGGTGGCGGCGGTGCTCAAAGATCGCAGTTATGCGCGCGTGCCTTTCCGTGCCGTGCTCGAGCTGGCCGAATCGCGCGGAGGGATCCGGCGGGCGCGCTCGCGGGCCGAGCAGTTCGCTGAGGCTGCACGCCGCATCATCCAAGACTTTCCGGCCTCGTCCTATCAGCGGGCCCTTTCCTCGCTGACCTGGCTGGTCATCGAACGCGAGTACTGAAGCGCGCTCAGCAGATACGCGGCAGTTGCTCGCCGCTCAGCATGTCCACCACGCGTCGACCGCCCACGCGGCTGCGTAGCACGACCGCGCCGGGGGCCTCCTCGAGAACGGATCCGATGCGCGCAGCGCCGGAGCTCACTGGCACCGACCGCAAGATCTCGATGGCGCGCTCGGCCTGCGACGCGGGCAGGAAGGCCACGAAGCGGCCTTCGTTGGCGACGTAGAGCGGGTCGAGCCCCAGGATTTCGCAGGCGCCCTTCACCGGCTCGCTCACCGGTATGGCGGCCTCCTCCAGGCTGATCACCAGACCGCGCGCCTGCGCAATCTCGTTCAGCGCAGAAGCTAGTCCGCCGCGCGTGAGGTCGCGGAGACAGTGCACCTCGATGCCCGCTCTAAGCAGGGCCTCTACCGGCTCCCACAGCGGGGCTGTGTCGCTGAGGATGGGCGATTCGAATTCCAGCCCCTCCCGCACGGAAAGGATCGCGACACCGTGCGCCCCCAGGTCTCCGCTGACCAGCACGGCGTCCCCCGGCGCTACCCGCTGCGGCCCGATGGCCAGGGGCGACTCGATGAGGCCGATCCCCGCGGTATTGATGAAGATGCCGTCTCCGTGTCCCTGGTCCACCACCTTCGTGTCGCCCGTGACCAGCCGTACGCCCGCGCGCTGCGCCGCTTGGCGCATGGCCTCGATCACGCGTCGCAACGTTTCCAGGGGCAGACCCTCTTCGAGAATGAAGCCTGCGCTCAAATAGAGCGGCCGCGCGCCGCACATGGCCAGGTCGTTCACCGTGCCATTGACGGCCAGCTCGCCGATGGTGCCTCCAGGGAAGAAGAGCGGACGAACCACGTAGGAATCGGTCGTGAAGGCCAGCCGCACTCCGTCGACTTCCAGCGCTGCTCCGTCGTGCCGCGCCTCCAGCGCGGGGTCGCGGAAGGCCGCGAGAAAGACGCGCTCGATCAGCTCGTGCATGAGGCGCCCGCCGCCGCCGTGGGCCAGCAGGATGCGCTCTTCGGTCGGCAGCGGGACCGGGCAGCTCAGTTCGAACCCGCTCATGAGGCCGCTTCCCTGCGTCCGTAATGGTAATACGCCGCGCAGGCTCCTTCGCTGGATACCATGGGCGCACCCAGCGGCGTCTCCGGCGTACAACGCAGCGCGAACGCGCTGCACTCGGGCGGTTTCTTCAGCCCTTGCAGCACGAGGCCGGCGATGCATTCCGGCGATTCCTCCCGGGGCGCGGCGGTCGCCGGGAAGCGCTCCGCGGCGTCGTAACGGCGGTACGGTTCACGCAACACGAGGCCGCTCATGGGAATCACGCCGATGCCGCGCCAGGCCCGGTCGCTGACCTCGAACACCTCCTGAACGATCTGCTGCGCCTGGCGATTGCCTTCGCGCCGCACTGAGCGCCGGTACTGATTTTCGACTTCCGCCCGCCCCTCCTCGAGCTGAGTCACCACCATCAGTACGCCTTCCAGAATGTCCACCGGCTCGAAACCCGTGACCACAATGGGCACGCGATAGCGGGCGGCGAGGCGCTCGTAGTCTCCGTAGCCGGCGACGGTGCAGACGTGGCCCGGGGCCAGAAAGCCCCGCACCCGGCAGTTCGGCGAACTCAGGATGGCCTCGATGGCCGGCGGAACAAGCACGTGAGCCACCAACAGCGAGAAGTTCTTAAGACCCAGTTGCGCCGCCTGCCATACGGCCATCGCGTTGGCGGGTGCTGTGGTTTCAAAGCCCACCGCGAAAAAGACCACCTCGCGTGCGGGATTCGCATGCGCAAGCTTGACCGCGTCCAGCGGCGAGTAGACGATTCGCACGTCCGCTCCGCGGGCTTTCGCCTCCAGCAGGCTGCGCCCCGAGCCGGGAACACGTAGCATGTCACCGAACGAACAGAAGATGACGCCGGGCGTTTCGGCAATGGCCACGGCGCGATCGATCAGTTCGATCGGAGTGACGCAGACGGGACAGCCCGGGCCGTGAACGAGCGTGAGTGCAGGCGGCAATAACTCCTCGAGACCACTCTTGAGGATGGTGTGCGTTTGCCCGCCGCAGATCTCCATGATGGTCCAAGGCCGCGTCACACGCCGGCGGATCAGTGCGGCCAGCCGCCGCGCGGCCTGTTCGTCGCGGTACTCGTCCACGAACCTCACGTGCTATTCTCCGGGCCGGGCTCCGCCTGCTCTCCCATCTCGGCGAGATACTCGAAGATTTTTTGCGCCTCCGCCTCGTCCACGACGCTCAGGGCGAAACCCACGTGAACCATCACGTAGTCGCCTGGTTTGGCCTCGGGCGTGAAGGCCAGCGAAACTTCGCGGCGTACGCCGGCGAAGTCCACGAGGGCGCGCCGCAGGGCGGGGTCTCCCTCATCGATCAGGCTCACGATCTTGCCCGGCACAGCCAGACACATGGCTCAGATCCTTTCCGCGGCGAGCACCGCCTGTCCCAGCGCAATGCCGCCGTCGTTGGGAGGGACGCGCTGGTGCGTCCAAACGCGGTGACCTCGGGCCTCCAGCAGCGCCGCCGCTCTCTCGACGAGGTAGCCGTTCTGGAAGACGCCGCCGCTCAAGCAGACATCGCGCACACCCATCCGCGCGGCCACCTCGACGATCCAGTTGACCAGCGCGTTGTGGAATCGAAGGGCAATGCGGGACGCAGGCAGACCGCGCCGCACATCGTCTTCCAGGGCCTCGATCAACGGCCGCCAGTCGCCGTGGGGCATAGGATAGGCCTCGTCGTCCTCCAGCCCTCCGATGGCGCGCTCCAGCATCATGGCCGCCTGCCCTTCGAAGCGATTCTCGCGAGCCACGCCGGCCATGGCGGCCACGGCGTCGAACAGGCGGCCGACGCTGGTCGTCCAGGGGGAGTTCACCCCGCGCTCGAGCATGCGTAGCAGAGGCGTATCCCCGACGGCGCCTGCGCCGAACGTCTCGTAGCGCAGCGATGCGGCCGCGCGCCAGCCTTCGCGGACCGCCGCCTCGCCGCCCGGCAGGCGAAAGGGCCGCAGGTGCGCAACGCGTTCGAACCTGCCGTGCTCGACGAGGAAGAACTCGCCGCCCCAGACGACGCCGTCCGTGCCGTAGCCGGTCCCGTCCCAAGCCACGCCGAGATACGGCTCGCGAATTTCATTTTCGGCCGCGCAGGCCGCCACGTGGGCCTGATGGTGCTGGATGGCGACCACAGGCAAGCCCGAGCGCGCCGCCCATCGGGTCGAGGCGTAATCCGGGTGCAGGTCGCAGGCCACCAGTTTAGGCTGGAAGCGGTACAGGCGGCACAGATCCGCGATGGCGCGCTCGAAGGCGTTTCGGGCCTCGAGCGTATCCAGATCGCCCACATGTTGGCTAAGAATGACCTGGCGGCGGAGCGCGATGGCCACCGTGTTCTTGAGGTGGCCGCCCACGGCCAGCACGGGCGGGAGTTCGCGATCCAAGGCTATAGGCAGCGGCGCGTACCCGCGCGCGCGACGCACGAGGCTCGGCCGTCCCCGGACCACGCGGGCCACCGAGTCATCGCAGGGCCGTGCGATGGGCCGGTCGTGCATGAGGAAGAAATCGGCTACTCCGGTCAGTCGCGCTACCGCCTCGTCGTTGTCGATAGCGATCGGCTCGTCGGAGAGATTCCCGCTGGTGGCCACGATCGGGTGAGGAAAGGCACGCATCAAGAGGTGGTGCAACGGCGAGTAGGGAAGCATCACGCCCAGATAGGGCGAGCTGCGCGCCACCGAGGGCGCGATGCCCGGCCGACCGTTGGGCCGCAGCAGCACGATGGGGGCGGCGGGCGATTGCAGCAGCTCCGCCTCGGCTTCCGAAACCACGCAGTATTGCCGCACCATATCCAGCGACGGCATCATCAGCGCGAACGGTTTTTCCTCGCGCCGCTTACGCCGGCGCAGCCGCTGAACCGCCTCCTCGTTGCGCGCATCCACCAGAAGCTGGAATCCGCCGATGCCTTTCAGCGCCACGATCCGCCCGGCGGCCAACTCGCCCGCCGTCTGGGCGACGGTTGCCGTCAGCCGCGGGCCGCAGCGAGGGCACGCGTTGGGCTGCGCGTGGAATCGGCGGTCAGCGGGATCGGTGTACTCCCGCCTGCAATCGTCGCAGAGCGTGAAGCCGCGCATGGTGGTGCGGGGCCGGTCGTAGGGAATGTCGAGAATGATGGTGTAGCGCGGTCCGCAGCGCGTGCAGTTGGTGAACGGATAAAGGTAGCGGCGGTTCGCGGGATCCAGCATTTCGGCGAGGCACTCGCGGCAGGTGGCCAGATCGGGCAGCACCGCCGCGGTCTTCTCGGCTGCTTCGTCGCTGGGGAGGATGCGGAACTCCGTGTATCCTTTCGCCGGCAGCCAGCTCTGCTCTCGCGCCAGGATGTAGGAGGCGGGCGGACGCTCAGCCTCCAGCCGCTGCCTGAAACGTTCGAGTTCGGCGGCTTCGCCCTCGACCTCAACCACCAGTCCCGCGCTCGAATTCAGCACCCACCCAGTCAGCCCCATCTCCCTCGCCAGCCGATACACGAACGGCCGAAACCCCACACCCTGGACCGCCCCGTGCAGAACGAGGCGCAGGCGCTGGGCGCCGGTCGCGCGTGGGGAATCAACCGGCGGGGCTTTCATTCATCCGTCTCGATTTCCACTGACTCCAAGACGATGGCGCCGGGATCGGGACCGAGCAGATCCTCCGAGACGCTGATCTCCAGCCTCGCGCCCTCGGCGGCGCTTCCCAGCGCAGCCATCTCGAAATGCTCGCGCAGGTGATCCGGGTCGGCCGCCGCCAGCGCCCCCACCCGCAGCCGGATCACAGTGGCGCGCCGCCCGGCATGCTCGCGCACTAACGATTCTACCTTGCGGATGAGATCCTCGATCAATCCCGTCTCGTGCATCTTTCGGCCTCCTGAAGGATTTGCCGCACGGCTTCATCGATCGCGGCTGCGACTTCCGGCGAGAGTTCTGCGCCGGGATCGAACCGCCGGCCCTCGATCCCGTAGATGCGCATCCGCGCGGGGAGGCGTCCGAGAACCCGGGCCAACTCGACCGCTTCAGCCACGCCCATGCCGTGGGTCGAGCAGCGGAAGCTTTCCCGCCGCAGCGGCGCGGAGCAGGCGTCCCAGATCCGGATCGACCCCGCGGGAGCGCCGGTCAAGGTGGCGTCGGCCAGGATCACGTCCTGTTCGCCTTCCCAAGCCTCCATGAGGCCGGCGGCTTCGCCGGGCAACTCGATGGCTCGCAGACCGCGCGCGCGCAGCCTGCGGGCCACCAACAGTCCTGCCGCGTCATCGCCGCCATCCGGATGCCCAACGCCGATCACCAGCATGACGCTACGGGACCTCACTCACGCTCGATGTGCACTCGCAGGAAGTGCGTGGCGCAGGAAATACAGGGGTCGTAGTTGCGCACCGCCTGCTCGCAACGCCAGGTGAGGCGCTCGGGCGGTTCGGCCATCAGCAGCGGGACCAGGGCGCGCAGGTCGTCCTCGATGCGGCGCTGGTTCTGCGAGGTGGGCGGCACGATCCGCGCGGAGAGGATGCGGCCGTCCTGGGCCAGCGAGTAACGGTGGTACAGAATGCCCCGCGGCGCTTCGGTGATCGCGCAGCCGCGACCCTCCCGCGGCGTCGCCGTCACGTGCGGCTCGGCCGGCGGTTCGTATGCGTCGATGATCCGCAGCGCCTCGTGGCAGGCGAAGATCAGCTCGAGGGCCCTGGCCTGGATCGAACGGAACGGGTTTCGGCAAGGCGGCGCGAAGCCGCATTCTTCCGCTGCCTGGCGCGCGACCTCCGGCAGCCGGTCGAAGTTGAGGTTGACGCGCGCCAGCGGCCCAACCATGTACGAGCCCCGCTGCCGGAGGACCGCCTGCAGAGCGTTCGAGTGCTTAACGTGCTGCTCGATGATGTGGTCCTCGAACTCGGCGGCATCGATGTCGAGCCCGTAGTTGGAGACCAGCCGCCCTTCGTTGAGCGGGTATTCCTCCGGATGACGCAGAGAAACGAATTCGTAGTCCTGCTCGAAGTCGGTGTACTCGAGTTTCGACGTCCAGCGCAGCGTTTCGAGCGAGGCTTCCAGAGCCCATTCCAGATCCGGCTTCAGCGCCGTCAGCTCGGCCCGCGAAGGGACCCGGTAAAAGCCGCCCACGCAGGCCGAAATGGGATGGATCTCGCGCCCGCCCATCACCGCCACCAGATGATTGCCGATCTTCTTCAGTCTCAGACCCAGCTCGACGAGCTCGCGGTGCTGGCGCGCCATCTCGATGGCATCTTGGTAGCCGAGAAAATCCGGCGCGTGCAGCAGAAAGACGTGCAAGGCATGACTTTCGATCCACTCGCCGCAGTAGAAGAGGCGGCGCAGCGTGCGGACGGCGGGAGGCACCCGGATTCCGAGGGCGCGTTCGATCGCATGGGCGGCGCTCATCTGATAGGCGATGGGACAGATGCCGCAGATGCGCGCCGTGATGTCGGGCGCTTCCATGAAGTGCCGGCCGCGCAGGAAAGCCTCGAACAGGCGGGGCGGCTCGAAGACCTTCAGCTTGACGTCTTCCACGCGATCGCCGCGCAGCTTGACGTACAGGGCGCCTTCGCCCTCCACGCGGGCAAGGTAATCCACCTTGATGGTGCGGGTTGTTTTGCTCGCCGTCGGATTCATCTTCGACCTCGTGGGTGCGGGCGGGCGCGCCGGCCCGCCCGCTCTTGCAGCGTTAGGGGGTCACTTCGTAACTTGCCTTCACGACCGGGTCCTCGATCGAGCGCGTGAGCTTGAAGCCCAGCCGCTCGCACAACTTCAGCATGACGACGTTGTCTGGCAGGATGTCGCCCACCAGACGCTCGATCTTCTCGTCGCGCGCCACCTGGATCAATCGGCGCGTCAGCTCCGTGCCGAGGCCCTTGCCCTGGAAGGGATCCGCCACCAGGACAGCGAATTCGGCCTCGTTGACGCCGTGCAACTTCTTCAGGCGACCCACGCCGAGGATCTGCCGCTCGCCGCTCTCGGAGTCGCGCCGCTCGGCGACCAACGCCATCTCGCGGTCGTAATCGATGAAACAGATGCGCGTGAGCCGTTCGTGCGCGATGCGCTGGCTCAGCGGCAGCGTGTGCAGGTAACGCATGTAAACCGTCCGATCCGAGAGGGTCTGGTGGAACTTCACCATCAGCGGCTCGTCTTCCGGTCGGATGGGGCGGATCGTGACTGTTTGCCCGTCCTTCATGGTCCAGTCGCTGACATAACGCGTCGGGTAAGGACGAATGGCCAGCTTGGGAAGCTGCTCCGGCGTGACCTCGGGACCGTATACCACCACGCGTGCATCGAGCGCGACCAGGCGGTCGGGCGAGGCCAGCAGCGGGTTGATGTCGATTTCCTTGATCCAGCGCTGCTCGACCACGAGCTGGCTGAAGTGAACCAGCAGCTCCTCCAACGCGGCCAGGTCCACCGGCTTGCGGCCGCGCACGCCCTTCAGCGCGGTGTAGATGCGGGTCTGCTCCATCATGCGCCGCGCCAGCGTGGTGTTCAGGGGAGGCAGGGCCAAGGCGCTATCGCGGAAAACCTCGACGAGCTGCCCGCCTGCGCCGAAAAGCAGAACCGGGCCGAACTGGGGATCGATCGAGGAGCCGATGATCAGCTCGTAGCCTTCCAGCTTCACCATCGGCTGCACCGTGACCCCCAGGAAGTGTTGTGCGCCGGCGCGCTCGGCGACCGAGGTCTGGATTTTTCGGTAGGCTGCGCGGACGGCATCCGGGTCGCGCAGGTTGAGCGCCACGCCGCCCACGTCCGTCTTGTGGGTGATGGTTTCCGAGTGCAGCTTGACGACCACCGGGTAACCCAACTCTTCGGCGTGACGCAAGGCTTCCTCCTCGCTAGTGGCCACGCGCGTTTCCACCGTGGGTATCCCGTACAGGGAGAGCAGGCGCTTGGATTCGTACTCGGTGAGTATGGTGCGGCCCTGCTTGCGCACCTGCCGGATGAGCGCTTCGGCCTGCGCGCGGTCGGCTTCCGACTTCGGATCCTCGATGGTAGCGGGCGTTTCATACAGGCCGCGCAGGTTGTACGAGAGCCGCCACATGTAGACGAAAGCACGGGCGGCGGTGTCGGGGTATGGGAAGGTCGGGATACCTGCGCGGTTCAGAATCTGCTCGCCTGCGGCGACCTCGACGCCGCCCATCCAGCTGGCCAGAATCGGCTTGTTGTCCACGCGTGCGTAGGCGCGCACCAGTTCGGCCGTGCGTGTGGGATCGGTCATGGCCTGGGGGGTCAGGATGACCAGCAGTCCATCCGAGTTGGGATCCCGGGCGACGATCTCGAGCGTTTTGGCGTAACGCTCCGGCTCCGCGTCGCCGATGATGTCGATGGGGTTGTTGTGGCTCCAGGTGGGCGGCAGGATCTTGTTCAGCGCCTCCATGGTCTCGGGAGCCAGCTCCGCCACCTGGGCGCCGTTGAGCACGAGGGCGTCGGTGGCCAGCACGGCGGGGCCGCCGGCGTTGGCCACGATGGTCAGGCGCGGCCCGGCCGGGCGAGGCTGCTTCGCCAACACTTCCGCCATGTAGAAGAGGTCGGCGATCGTATTGACGCGCAGCACGCCGCTGCGACGGAAGGCGGCCTCGAGCACCTCGTCGCTGCCCGCCAGCGAGCCGGTGTGCGAGGCCGCCGCGCGGGCCGCCGCTTCCGTGCGTCCCGGCTTGATGACGATGATGGGCTTTGACAGGGCCACCTCGCGCGCCGCGGAAATGAAGGCGCGGGCGTCCCCGATGGTCTCCATGTAGATGAGGATGCTGTGGGTGCGGGGATCGTTGCCCAGGTAATCGATGAGGTCGCCCCAACCGACATCGGCCATGGAGCCGATCGAAATGAAGGCCGAGAAGCCGACCTGTTCACGCAGACTCCAGTCCAGCACCGCCGTACACAGCGCACCGCTCTGGCTGATAAAGCCGACGTTGCCCGGCAGCGCCATGGAGCGGGCGAAAGTCGCGTTGAAACCGGTCAGCGGGCTCATCACGCCCAGACAGTTCGGACCGATGATCCGCATGCGAGCCTTGTGCGCCTCCTCGACCACCTGGCGCTCCAGCTCCGCGCCTTGCGGGCCCACCTCCTTGAAGCCCGCCGAAATCACGATCGCGGCGCGCACGCCCGCTTCGCCGCACTCCCGGATGATGCCGGGAATGGTGGGCGCCGGCGTAACCACCACCGCCAGATCGACCTTCTCCGGGACCGCCTTGATGCTCGGATAAGCCTTGATGCCCAGCACGCTGGCACGGCGGGGATTCACCGGATAGACCGTGCCCCCGAAGGGGCTGGTCATGATGTTCCACATCAGCGTGCGCCCCACGCTGCCCGGGCTCTCCGTGGCCCCGATCACGGCCACCGATTCGGGACGGAAGAACACGTCCAGGGGATGCTCTCGAAGGCGCAGAACGTCCTGCGCTGAGTCGACGCTGGGTTGCTTGAGCTTTTTCATGGGAGGGGTCATGGTTTCCTTCCGTACCTATTGCTGCCCCGGTCGCTGTTGACGGCCGGGAGTTCAGTGCATCACCGAAAAGAAATCGCTTTCGGTTTCGGGCGGACCGCCGGGTCGGGCGGGTTTGCCCGCGTCGACGATCCGCTCGATCAAATCCTCGATTTGGCCCACCAACGCGGGCAGGGCCTGCTGGACCTCGCCGGAGAGGCTGTGGTCCGCAAAGCTTCGCGCGCCCACGCTGAACAGCAGAGCCTCCGGTCGGCGGTGGTAAACACGCTCGGCCAGCTCGAGTACGCTCTCGGGCGCCAGATGGTGCGAGAAAACGCCCGCCGTCCGGCCCGCCTCGAGCCGGCGGCAATCGATCGCTCCGGGCCGGATCTCCACGCTCGCGTCGACGAAAACGACCACGGCGGCCTGCGCCGCCTCCTCGGCCAGCTCCGGCGTCAACTGCCGGACCGCACGTACGCGAACCTCGGGCAGGCGTACCCGAGCGGCCAGCATCTCGGCCGCCCGAAAGCCCGCGCCGTCGTCACCGGCCAGCGGGTTCCCAAATCCCACGATTAACACGTTCATCCGGCCCGCTTCACCTCGTCCAGCAGTTCGCCTTCGGGACCGCGCAACTCGACGATCAGCGGCATCCGGCCGGCCGCGTGCGTGGAGCAGCTCAGGCAAGGGTCGAAGGCGCGGATGACCGCTTCCACGCGGTTCAGCGCGCCCTCGCTCAAGCGATCGCCGTGCACGAATCGCCGCGCCGCTTGCAGGATGCCGCGATTCATCGCCAAATTGTTGTGCCCGGTGGCGATGATCAGGTTGGCCCACTGGATGACGCCGGCTTCGTCGACCCGGTAGTGATGGATCAGCGTACCGCGCGGCGCTTCGGCCACCCCGATCCCTTCCGGGTGGTTGGCCGTCGCGTGGGCGCGAACGTGGCGGCTGAGAATCTGTTGGTCCTGGAGGATCTGCTCGATGCGCTCCAGCGCGTAAAGGATCTCGATCAGACGGGCGTAGTGGTAGTAAAACGAGCTCAACACCGCGCCGCGTTCCAATTGCCGGAACTCGGCCCACTCCTGATCGGCCGCGTGCGTGCCGCAGCGATCCGCAAGGTTCAGCCGCGCCAGCGGTCCCACGCGGTAGATGCCGTCGGGGTAGCCCTCGGGTTTGTAGTAAGGCGACTTCAAGTACGAGTCCGGCTCTACCGCCTCTCCGATGTAGTCGCGATAGCGTTCCGGGGGCAGGTTGTCGGCGACCACCCGGCCGGCCGCGTCCACCACGCGGATGCGACCGTCGTAGTGTTCCAGCTCCCCGTCGGGTCCCACCAGGCCGAGAAAGAAGGTGGGGAAGTTGGCGAACGCAGCCGCCTCTTCGCGGAAGTTATCCATCGCGTTCTTGAACCAGCCGAGCGTCCGCTGGACGATCGTCATGGCCTCGGGGATGCCCGCCAGAATGGCATCGCGGGCCTCGGCCGTCATCGGTTCGCTCACCCCGCCTGCGACGACCCAAGCCGGATGGATGCGCTTGCCCGCCAGCCGCTCGATGATCTGCTGGCCGAACTGCCGCAACCGGATTCCGTCGCGCGCCATCTGAGGGTGCGATTCGATCAGCCCGAACAGGTTCCGACGCGCCGGATCGCCGTCCATGCCTAGCAGCAGATCGGGCGCGGAAAGATGGAAGAAATTCAGCGCGTGCGATTGCACCAGTTGCGCGAGATTGAGCACGCGCCTCAGCTGTACGGCCGCCGGCGGGATGCGCGTCCCCAGGATCTGATCGCAGGCTTTGGCCGAAGCGATTAGGTGACTGACCGGGCAGATCCCGCAGATGCGCGCCATCAGCGAGGGCATCTCCGTGAACGGCCGACCCTCGCACAGCTTTTCGAAGGCGCGGAACTGGGTCACGTGGAGACGTGCGTCGCGGACTTGCCCGTTTTCGTCCAGGAACAGACTGATGCGGGCATGCCCCTCGATGCGCGTCACCGGGTCTATGACGATGCGCCGCTGGCTCATTCCCTATCCCCTCAGGCTCCGAACCGCGTGCGTCCGGACAGATCGGGCATCCGGCCCGCCGCCAGTTCCTCGAGCACGTAGTAGATGGTGTGGGCAGAAGGCGGACAACCCGGCACGAACACGTCCACCGGCACGATTTCGTGCACCGGGCGCACGCGATTCTGTAGCACGGGAATCTCGCTGCTCGGGCTGCCTTGGCTGCGCGTGGCGTTCTCCTCATAGGCGCGGCTCAGCGCCGCCTGCCGTCCGAAGGGATTCCGCATCGCCGGAACGTTGGCCGTCACCGCGCAGTCGCCCAGAGCCACCAGCACGCGCGTGCGCGCGCGGATGCGCCGGATCTTTTCTTCGTCCTCCGCCGTGCCCACTGCCCCTTCCACCAGCGTGACGTCGGTCTGCTCGGGAAATTCCTTGGCATCGACGAAGGGGCTCCATACCAGTTCGACTTTGCGGGCCAGCTCGATGAGCCTCTCGTCCATGTCCAGAAACGACATGTGGCAGCCCGAACAGCCGTCCAGCCAGACCGTAGCCAGTCGCAGCCGACTCATCGCTGCGTCCTCATCATGGTCAGATACGGTAGAAACTGCCGCCGTTTGGCCATCTCGGCGACCGAGCGGCCTTTTTCCGAAAGCGCGCCGGTCGGGCAGACGTGCACGCATTTGCCGCAGGAGGTGCAGCTTTCGGAATCGCCCCAGGGCTGGTTCAGGTCGGTGATGACCCGCGCCTCGATGCCGCGTCCCATCACGTCCCAGGTGTGGGCGCCCTCGATCTCGTCGCAGACGCGCACGCAACGCGTGCAAAGGATGCAGCGGTTGTGGTCGGCCACGAAGCGCGGGTGCGAGGCGTCCACCGGCAGGCGCGGGTAACGATAGGGGAAGTGCACGTGGGTCAGCAGGAGCTTCTCCGCCAGGCTCTGTAGTTCGCAATGGCCGTTGGAGACGCAGACCGAGCAGATATGATTGCGCTCGGAAAACAGCAGTTCGAGAATCATGCGCCGGTACCGCTCCAGACGCTCCGAGCGGGTGGTCACCTCCATGCCTTCTTCCACCCGCGTCACGCACGAAGGCAGCAGCCGCGAGGCGCCCTTCACTTCGACCAGGCAGAGGCGGCAGGCGCCCACGGGCGAGAGCCCCTCCAAATAGCACAGGGAGGGGACGAAGATGCCGTTTTCCCGGGCCACTTCCAAAATCGTCTGGTCGGCGCGGGCGCTCACGTCTCTGCCGTCGATCTTGAGCGTTTTGATTCCCGCGTTCATGCGCGACCTCCCTTGCCGCAGGCCCCCGCCAGGCAGCGGCCCTCCAAGTGCGCCTCATACTCTTGACGGAAGTACTTGAGCGTGCTCAGCACGGGATTGGGCGCCGATTGGCCCAGCCCGCACAGACTGGTATGGCGGAGCAGATCGGAGAGCTCCTCCAGCACGGCCAGCGTACCGCCGTTCGCCTCCCCGCGCACGATGCGATCGAGCAGGTCGTACAGGTGTGCCGTGCCCACACGGCAGGGCACGCACTTGCCGCACGACTCCCCTTTGGAGAACTCCAGGAAGAAACGCGCCAGGTCCACCATGCAGGTCGATTCGTCCATCACGATCAAGCCGCCCGAGCCCATCATGGAACCCAGCGCCGCCAGCGACTCGTAGTCCACGGGCGTATCCAGGTACTGCTCGGGTATGCACCCGCCCGAGGGGCCGCCGGTTTGCACCGCCTTGAAACGCCGGCCCTCCGGAACGCCGCCGCCGATCTCGAAGATGATCTCGCGCAGCGAAATGCCCATCGGCACCTCAATGAGACCCGTGTTGAGCACGCGGCCCGCCAGCGCAAAGACCTTCGTGCCTTTGCTCGTCTGCGTTCCGATCTGCGCGAACCATTCCCCTCCCTCGCGTAGGATGACCGGGACGTTGGCGAAAGTCTCCACGTTATTGATCAGCGTGGAGTGGCCCCACAAGCCGGCTTCGGCGGGATACGGCGGGCGCGGCCGCGGGGTTCCGCGCCGTCCTTCGATGGAGGCCATCAGCGCCGTTTCCTCGCCGCACACGAAGGCCCCTGCTCCCAGACGCACTTCCACGTGGAAGCTGAAGGGCGTGCCTGCGATCCGGTTGCCCAGCAATCCCGCCCGCTCGGCCTGCCGGATGGCGGTACGCAGGCGCGCCACGGCCAGCGGATACTCGGCGCGGACGTAGATGTAGCCGTGCCGAGCTCCGGTCGCATAAGCCGCGATGGCCATGCCCTCGAGCACGCGGTGCGGATCGCTTTCCAGCACGGCGCGGTCCATGAACGCCCCGGGATCTCCCTCGTCGGCGTTGCAGACCACGTACTTGTCCGCGTCGGGCGACTTGGCCACGGTGCTCCACTTCAGCCCCGTGGGGTAGCCCGCGCCGCCCCGGCCGCGCAGGCCGCTCACCGTCACCTCGCGGATGACCTCCTGCGGCGTCATTTCGCTCAGCGCCCTGAGCAGCGAGGCGTAGCCGCCCGCGGCGATGTAGTCCTCCAGACGCTCCGGATCCACACGACCCGCGTTCTCCAGCACGATCTTGAGCTGCCGTCGGAAAAAGGGAAGATCGGTCGAGACGGCCAAACGACGCACCGGGCGGCCTTCCACCAGGCTGCGCGTGATGTCGGGAGCGTCTTCGGGCGTCACGTGTCCGTAGAGAAAACCTTCAGGTTGCGCAGCCACCAGCGGGCCGGCCGAGCACAGGCCCATGCAGCCGACCCCTTTGACCTGGCAGAAACTGCGCATACCGCGCTCGGCCAGTTCCTGTTCCAGCGCCTGCTTGACTTGCCCGCCGCCGGCCGAAAGACAACTGGCCGCGGTGCAGACGTGCAGGTGGCATGCGACCTTGCGCTGGTTGGCGCGCTCCTCGGCTGCGGCGCGTTGCAGTTCATCGAGCGTCATGGGCCAGGCACCTTTCCATCCAGCGGCGCAAGTCTTCGACCGAGAGCTTGCCCGCCAACTCCCGGTCGAAGACCACCACCGGCGCCAGTCCGCAGGAGCCCACGCAACGCGCCGTCAACAGCGAGAGCTGCCCGTCGGAAGTGGTCTCGCCGGGCTTCAGTCCGTACTCGCGCTCGAGCATGGCAAGCAGCTCGGGCGCGCCTTTGATGTGGCACGCGGTTCCCGTGCATACCACGCAGGTATGCCGACCGGGAGGTTTCAGAGTGAAAAAGTGATAGAAGGTCGCGACGCCATAAACCGCACTGAGCGGCAAGCGCAGGGCGCCGGCCACGAAGCGCAGGCTGTCCTCATCGAGGTAGCCGAAGGTTTCCTGAACGCTGTGTAGGGCCTCGATGAGTGCGTCGCGGCGATAGCCGTGGCGGCGCATGGCCGCGTCCACGATCTTCCATCGCTTGTCTTCGGAGGGCGGCGCCGTGCGGGCCCGATTCACCTGCGCTCGGCCTCCTCGCTGGCCTGGCGGAACTGCCAGGCCCAGGCGTTGAAGGTGCGGAAATCGCGCGCGATGGCCGCGTCGGGGCGACCTAGGTTGCGGAAGATATCGCTCAGCGAGGCCGTGTTGGCCGCCTCCATGGGGCCGAAGCAGCCGTAACAACCGCGGCCGAAACGCGGGCAAAGCGCCCCACAGCCGGCCTGCGTCACCGGCCCCATGCACGCCGTGCCCCGCGCCACCAACAGGCACGTGACGCCCTGTCGCTTGCACTCGATGCAGACGCTGTGTGTGGGGAGGTTCGGTTTGCGCCCCACGACCACCGCGGCCACCAGCTCCACCAGCTGGTTCTTGTTGATCGGGCAGCCGCGCAGCTCCAGATCCACCGGCACGTGCTCGGCGATGGGCGTCGACATCTTCAGGGTGTGGATGAAATCCGGCCGGGCGTACACGTGCCGCACGAACTCGGCGGCATCCTTCCAGTTCCGCAGCGCCTGGATGCCGCCGGCCGTCGCGCAAGCGCCGATGGTGATCAGCGTGCGGCATTGCCGGCGCACCTGCTGGATGCGTTCGGCGTCGTGATGCGTGGTGACGGATCCCTCCACCAGGCCGATGTCGTACGGCCCTTTCAACATGCGCCGGGAGGCCTCGGGGAAGTAGGAGATCTCGACCGCATCGGCCACCTCGAGCAGCTCGTCCTCGGCGTCGAGAAGGCTCAACTGGCAGCCGTCGCACGAGGCGAACTTGAAGACCGCAATGCGAGGTTTGCGAGCGAGTGCGCGGGTCATGTCTGCCTCATAACTCGTGCAGATCGAGCCATGGCTGCATCTGGCGATAGGAAAATACCGGTCCGTCTTTGCAGACGAAGTACGGCCCCAACTGGCAGTGGCCGCAGAAGCCGGCGCCGCACTTCATGTTGCGTTCCATCGAAAGATAAATGTCCTGCGGCGCCACGCCGCGGGCCTCCAGCATGCGGATCACGTAGCGCATCATGATCTCCGGGCCGCAGATGAAAGCTACCGTCTCGGCCGGATGCAACCGGAGCTGCCGGAACAGCGTCGTCACCACGCCCACGTGTCCGCGCCAGCTCAGGCCGCCGTAGTCCACCGTGACCAGCACCTGAGTGTCCGGCGCGCGTCCCCATTCAGCCAGCTGCTTGCGATACAGCAGGTCCCGCGGACTCCGCGCCCCGTACAGAACAATCAGACGCACGTAATCGTCGCGATTGCGCAGGACGTGGTAAATGACGGGCCGCAGCGGCGCCAGCCCGATGCCGCCCGCCACGATCAGCACGTCCTTGCCCCGCGCCTCCTTGACCGGCCATGCGGTGCCGAAGGGTCCGCGGACTCCGATGACGTCGCCTGGCTTACGGCTGACCAGAGCGTGCGTGGCCTGGCCCACCGAACGAACCGTGTAGACCAGCCGTTCCGTGTCCGCCGGATCGCCGCTGATCGAGATCGGCAACTCGCCCACGCCGAAAACGTAAACCATCGAGAACTGGCCGGGCTGGAACGGCTCCGGCGGCTCGCCCTCCACCGGCGTCACCGACAGCGTGAACGTGTCGTGGGTCTCGCGCTCGACCGCGACCACCCGCGCAAGCGTGGTCGCCAAAATTTTTTCCGCCGCTGCGCTCATATCAGTTTCGCCGCCCGGGGCGCGTAGAGATCGAGCAACTGAAGCCGCGTCGCCTGCAGCCGCTCAGCCACCACCCTCAGCAGTTGTCGCATGAGCGCGTAGCCGAAGGAAGGATCCTGCTCGCACGCCTGCCGCAACCGCGCTCCCTCGAACGCCAGCGCGCGCACGGTCTCGAGCGAACGGGCCTGGAAGTGTTTGCCTCCTTCGCCCAATACGCTCGACCAGCCCAGCTCCTCCCCCGCCTCCAAAGTCTGAACGCGCAGAATCCGTCCCGGCGCCGAAACCTCCAGCGCGACCTTGCCCGAGAGGATCAGAAAAAACAGTCCGCTCTCCTGGCCCTCGCGGAAGATGATCTGATCGCGCGCGAACTGCACCTCGAGAGCCATTTCGGCCATCTTACGGATGTGCTCAGGCTTGAAACCTTGCAGAAACGGGTGTTCCCGCAGAATTTCCTCTAGCGATTTGCTTTCCATGGGTCGCTCCCTGTCACCCCGGACCGGCGGGCCTCACCCCGAGGCGACCAGCTTGCTGACCTCTTGCGTCAGATCGATCCCGGCTGGACACCACGTGATGCAGCGCCCGCAGCCCACGCAACCGAACATATCAAACTGGTCCACCCACCAGGACAGCTTGTGCGTCAGCCATTGTCTGTATCGCGAGCGCACCGATGTGCGCACGCTGCCGCCGTGGATGTAAGAAAAGCTTTCGGTGAAGCAGGAGTCCCACTTGCGCCATCGCTCGGCGCGATTGCCCCGCACGTTGGAGGTGTCCTCCACCGTGGTGCAGAAGCAGGTCGGGCACACCATGGTGCAGTTGCCGCAAGCCAGGCATCGGCGCGCCACGTCGTCCCAGTGTGGGCTTTCCAGAGCTTCTTGCAGCCGCCGCGCCAGATCCTGCGTTTCAATGCGGCGGACCATTTGAGCGGCGGCTTGCTCTACCGCTTCTTGGGCCTGCCGGATCAGCTCTTCATCGGCCGGCGCGCGCTCGACGGATCCCAGCAGTTGCTCGCCGCGTTCGGTGCCCGCCTGCGCCACGAAGCCTTCGCCCAGCTCGGTCAGGGCCACATCGAACCCGCTCCGCACCGCGGGACCGGTCCCCATTGACCGGCAGAAGCAGGTGGGTGCGGCGCGCGTGCATTGCACCGCGATCACCACCAGGTCACGGCGTCGGGAGGCGTAGTTCGGCTCCACGAACGCATCTTTCAGGAACACGCGGTCCAACACCTGGATGGCAGCTAGTTCGCACGCCCGCACCCCGAGCAAAGCGTAGCGCGGGGCAGGCTCAGTGGAAGGCAGGATGCGAAGCTCGCCGTTGTTTCGTTCCGCCGCAAAGAATCGCAACAGCGGCGGGTGGAGAAATTTCTTCCAGCTCTGCGGTCCCAAATTGTAACCGAAAAGGGCGTCGTCATCCCGCCGGCGCAGGCGGTACGTGCCGGCCTCCTGCTGCTCGGTCCAACCCGAGGGCAGATCGGAGATGCCTTCGATGGCGTCGTAAACGATCGCCCCGTCGGCGATCCTCGGTCCGACGACCTGGTAGCCTTGCGCCTTGAGGTTTGCAATGAGCTGATTGAGTCCTGCTCGACTCACCCAAACCGCCGTACCGCGCTTGGCGTCAGGCTCGCTCATCCGTGCGCTCCTGGCTGCTCGTCCGTGCTCACCCGTGCCTCAGGATCTCGCCTGCGCGCCGCGTAAAAGGTGGGAGCAGCGGCCTTGGGGGGCATCAGTCCATGGGGGGTCAGGAGGAGGGCTGGCCGCTGCTCCACTTCGAGAGTGCTCCGAGATTCGCCCTTACTTAATGCACACGATATTCCAAACTCCTTGAGCTGAAAAACCGTGAAGTTAGAGCCTTTCGCCCCACCCAAGGGTGGGTGATTTCGCGCGCTAACCCAACTCTTGCGCCCTGACGCGCGAAATCCCCCAAAATTTTGCCGACCCCTTGGCCCGGCCCGCCAGATGGATTTAAACTGACTCATGAGCGTATAGGGCGAAGCTACGTGTCGCGCAAGGCTCTCATCACCGGCATCACGGGTCAGGACGGCTCGTACCTGACCCGCCTGCTGCTCGGCAAAGGCTACGAGGTGCACGGCATCATCCGCCGCAGCAGCACGTTCAACACCCACCGGATCGAAGACCTCTACAAGGACCCTCACCAACCTGAGGCGCGTCTGTTCCTCCATTACGGCGATCTGGCTGACGGGACCGGGCTGCGCCGCATTCTCGAGCGCGTGCAGCCGGACGAGATCTACAACCTCGGCGCGCAGTCGCACGTGCGTGTTTCCTTCGATCAGCCCGAGTACACGGCCGACGTCGTGGCTTTGGGCACGCTACGGCTTCTGGAAGCGGTTCGGGATTACACGCAACGCTGCGGTCGCCAGGTCCGCTTCTATCAGGCGGGATCCTCGGAGATGTTCGGCGCCGCCCCGCCGCCTCAGAACGAGCGCACGCCTTTTTATCCTCGCAGCCCTTACGCCGCCAGCAAGGTGGCGGCGCACTGGTTTGCGGTCAACTACCGCGAGGCCTACGGTCTGTTCATTGCCAACGGCATCCTCTTCAACCATGAATCGCCGCAGCGCGGCGAGACATTCGTCACGCGTAAGATCACTCGGGCCGTGGGGCGCATCGTGCACGGCCTGCAGAAGAAGCTCTATCTGGGCAACCTCGATGCCCGGCGCGACTGGGGCTACGCCGGCGATTACGTCGAAGCCATGTGGCTGATGCTCCAGCAGGACGAGCCGGACGATTACGTCATCGCCACCGGCGAGGCGCACAGCGTGCGCGAGTTCCTGGAGGTGGCCTTTGGTCACGTGAATCTGGACTGGCGGGACTGGGTCGAGCAGGATCCGCGCTATTTGCGTCCCACCGAGGTGCATCACCTTTGCGGGGACGCTTCCAAGGCGCGCGCGCGGCTGGGTTGGCGGCCTAAGGTCAGTTTTCGCGAGCTGGTGCGGATGATGGTCGAGCACGACCTTGAGCTGGCCCGGCAAGAGCGACTGCTGGTGGAGAACGGCCATCGCCCAGTCCCGGCCGGCATCGTCCAAGCTTGAAGTGAGGATGGAGCCATGGAGCCTGCGAGCCGTATCTACGTGGCCGGTCACCGTGGCCTGGTCGGTTCGGCCTTGCTGAGGCGCCTACGGCGGGCCGGTTTCACCAACCTGATCGTGCGTACGCGCAGCGAGCTGGACCTCACGGACCAGGCGGCGGTAGAGCGTTTCTTCCAGATCGAAAGGCCCGATTACGTCTTCCTGGCGGCGGCCCGCGTGGGCGGAATCCATGCCAACCGCACCTACCCGGCCGAGTTCATCTACGAGAACCTCGCCATCCAGACCAACGTGATTCATGCCGCCTGGCGCCACGGCGTGCGCAAGCTGCTGTTCCTCGGTTCCTCCTGCATCTACCCCAAGCACGCTCCGCAGCCCATTCGTGAGGAATACCTGCTCTCGGGCCCGCTCGAGCCGACCAACCAGCCTTACGCTGTGGCCAAGATCGCGGGCCTCGAGATGTGTCGCGCCTACCGCCGCCAGTACGGATTCAACGCGATCAGCCTGATGCCGACCAACCTCTACGGGCCCGGCGACAACTTCGATCTGGAGACCTCGCACGTGCTGCCGGCCATGATCCGCAAGTTCCACGAGGCCAAACTGGCTGCCTCGCCGAAGGTCGTACTGTGGGGCACCGGAACGCCCCGACGCGAGCTTTTGCACGTCGACGACTTGGCCGATGCCGCGCTTTTCCTGATGGAGCGCTATGACGGCGAGGATCCGATCAACGTCGGCACCGGGGAGGATCTGAGCATTCGCGAATTGGCCGAGCTGGTGCGGGCGGTGGTCGGCTTTCCAGGCGAGATCGTCTTTGATCCTTCCATGCCGGACGGTACGCCGCGAAAACTTCTGGATGTTTCCCGCCTGCACGCGCTCGGTTGGCGTCACCGCATCAGTCTGCGCGAGGGCATCGAGCTGACCTACCGCTGGTTTTGCGAACGCTGGGCCCCGGCCGCGGTACGATAGTTCGAAGGGAGGGGCTAGATGCAACGTCGAAGCTTCGTGGGCAGAATTGTGGGCGCGCTCGCGGGCGGCAGCTCGCTCGCCACCGCCTCGCTCAAGCCGGGCGACATCCCCAAACGCAAGTTCGGCAAGACCGGCGTCGAGGTGACCGTCATCGGCATGGCAGGCGGCCGCCTCGCCATGATCAGCCGCGACGAGGCGCGGCAGGTAGTGAGGCGAGCCTGGGAGCTGGGCATCAATTTCTTCGACAACGCCCGCTCTTATTGGGACGGCCGTTCCGAAGAGGTCTTCGGCGACGTCCTAGCGCCCGTCCGCAAGGAAATTTTCCTGACGACCAAGACCACCGCCCGGTCGCGCAAGGCCGCCGAAGCCGAGTTGGAAGCCTCGCTCAGGGCCCTTCGTACCGACTACGTGGACCTCTGGCAGGTGCACGCCGTCAGCGAGATGAGCGAGATCGAGCAGATCCTCGCGCCGGGGGGCGCCATCGAGGCCTTCGAGGCCGCAAAGAAAGCGGGCAAGTGCCGGTTTATCGGCGTCACCGCACACCATGATCCGGATGTGCTGGTCGAGCTCCTGCGTCGCTACGAGGGCTTCGATTCCGTCTTCATGCCGTTGCATGCCGCCGACCCTTCGTTCCTGAGTTTCGAACAAAAGGCGCTGCCGCCGGCCAGGGATCGCGGGCTGGCGATTCAAGCCATGAAGCCCTTCGCCAACGCACGTCTGATGAGCGTGCTCAGCGCTCGCGAATGCCTCTATTACGTGCTGAGTCTGCCCGTCAGCATCGTCGTGGTTGGCGCCGTCACCTTGGGCCAGATCGAGGACGACGTGCGTTTCGCGTGCGAATTCCAGCCGTTGACGCCCACGGAGATGGACCGTCTCAGGCAACGAGCTGCGGCCGTCGCGGGTCCCACGCTGGAGGATTGGAAAAGGCGGCCGGCGTGAGAACCGCCCGAGCGATTCTTCGGGCTCGATAACGGGGGCTCCCGCAAGTCGCGGCGGGCGGCGTTTCGCGTCTCTGAATCGCCCGTGGGATTTTGCCGTGGCTCACAAAGAGGAGCTTGCGGAAGCAAGCCCCGATGCCGCCTGTGGGCGCCTGTCATGCGCAGACTCGTGCGTCGAGAGCGGGAGTCGCCTGCTGTCAGGAATTTGTCGCCGGCGCTTCCCGCCGAGGGCCATGACGGTCCGCCGCGTCAGCTCGGGAGGCTTGCCCCGCCGCCAACTGCTGGACTTTTTCAAGCAGCCGGATCTCGTTTTCCGGCACTTGTAGAGCAGCGGCGATCCTATCCGGTGTTTCGCCCCGCCGCAGCATGCGCAGCGCTTGCGCCCGGGTCGTCAGATTCAGGCCGGAGGGCGGGGGAGTGGGCGGCACCAGCACGCCGGTGCGTTCCTCGATGTCCCGCACCGTGAGTTCGATCTCCGCGAAGCTCCGGCGCAGGGCTTCGATCATGTCGTGCAGTTGCCGGGTTTCGTTTTCTGAACGGCGGCTCAACCGTGCCAGTTCCACCTTGGCGAACAGGAATAGCAGCAGGCACAACACGAGCCCCGCGGCCACCAGTCCTAACAGCGCGACCACCGTCATCGGCCCAACCTCGCTGCTTTCGGTTGGCGCATCCGCCGCTTGCCATGCGTTACGGCCTCGCGAACCACAGCCTTAATCCCGTGCAACTCACCGCCGTGAAACCTGCGGTGTTTGCCCTGCGTCACCATCGTCCCGACCGCATTCGGCACAGGTTAGCCCGGCTGCTACCTGAGAGTCCGCAGCCGCTCCTGACGGCTGATGATCTGCTGGATGCGAACCCCGTAATTGCCCTCGATCACCACGACCTCGCCGCGCGCGATCACACAATTGTTCACGATGATTTCGACCGGCTCGTTGACCGTACGGTTCAGCTCGATGATCGAGCCCGTGGTCAGCTTCAGCACATCGCGCAGGGGGAGTTGGGTGCGCCCGAAGGAAACCGAAACCGGCATCTCGACTTCCAGCAACAGGTCCAGTGTGCGTCCCCGCCCGCCCGCCGGCGGTGGAGGTACGACATTCTCGAAGTCCTCGTGCGCCGGCGTGATCGGCTCATCCTGTTGCTGCGCGACGGCGGTCGACTGCTCTTCGTCGGTCGGCTGCTGGAGCGCGGCCAGCAGGTGCTCGGAGAAGAACACCCACAGCGACAGCGGTGCGCCGTCGCTGAGCGTAAGGTCCACCACCGAGCTGGTTTCCGGCGCCTCAGGTGGTTGCGACTCCGCCCCCTCCTCCGCGACGACCTCCCGGCCGGTGCGATCGCTCAACGTGCGCGCCAGGCTCGCGAAAGCTTGCCCCAGGATTTCGCGGAAGGTGTTCTGGCGGTCGCTTTCTGCGGTAGGCTCGATGCCTGCAGCCCGCAACACATGGGCGCCGATTTCGCTCCAACTGACTTCGGGCGCCCCGATCCAGACCTCGGCTGCCGCCCCCAGGCTGAAACTCTGCCGCCACCAGGTCGTCCCCTCCGGCGGCGGTTCGGCCTCCGAGGTGGTCCACGCCACCTGGGCGGTCTCACCCGTCATCAATTCGAGGGCTTCGCCCAGATGCTGGGCGAGGGTTTCCGTCAGCCACTCCCGAAGGGCGGTCCTGCCGGCAGCGCCCGCCTGGCTCATCGCTCGGACCTCCGCTCCATGGGCCAGCGTTTTTCGAGCCAAGCGCGCAGCCGCAGGATGGCCTGCGACTTCAACTGCGAGATGCGCGATTCGTGCAGGTTGACTATGGCCGCTATCTCCCGCAGCGTGAGTTCCTCGTAATAGTACAGGCTCAAAACGGTGCGCTCGATGGCCGGCATCTGCCGGATCCCTTCGGCCAGGAGCCGCTCCAGCTCGGCTCGCTCCAGAATGCGGGACGGCCAGCCGTCCTCGGTGTCCGCCACGAATTTCAGCAGATCGCGGCCCTCCTCATCCCCGCGCGCTTGTTCCAGCCGCCCCAGGCTGACGCCCCGCACTTCCGTCAGCCAATCGTGATACTCCTCGAGCGTCAATCCCAGCTCGCGCGCGATTTCCTCTTCCTCCGGGGCCCGGTGCAGCCTGCGTTCGGCGGAGGCGATGGCCGCCTCGATCTGCTTGGCCTTCTTGCGTTTTTGCCGGGGCGCCCAATCCAGCCCGCGCAGCGTGTCCAGGATCGCGCCCCGAATCTTGTACTCCGCGTACGTCTTGAGCTTGACGTTGAGACTGGGATCGAAATTGTCAATGGCCGAGATTAAGCCGAGAATGCCGGTCGAGATCAAATCTTCCAGGCTGACGCTTTCGGGCAGCTTCTCGTGGATCCGGCGTGCGATCAGCCTTACTTGGGGTAGGTGCTCGAGGATCAGCCGTTCCCTTTCCTCAGCGCTGGTCTGCGCGGCGGTCTGGTAGGAGACCGCAAGGCCGGCACTCGGCGCCGTGCGGTCTTCCGACTGAACGGGCATGGACCGCCTGCCGGACCCTGCCGAGGGTGCCCCCGCGCCGCTCGGCGGAGTGACCGTAGCTCCTGGCACTGCACGTTTCGCCGTCCCTGACCTGGCTCCTGTCCCCACGGGGCTGCTCCTTCCTTACGCCATCGCGCTACGCAGCTGTCGCCGCTGGTCTCGCCCTCCGGCCCGTCGGCCTCTGTCGCCGTCGTTGCTCCTCGGCCGTCTCTGCCTTTTACCTCCGGCTGCGGTCCTCTCTGGTGCACCTTCCGTCAACCGAGACTCGCGGCCCTCTTGGCTCATCGCGGAGGGCGTTGGTCGTTCCGCGGGCTTGCTGCCGGCTATCGCTCAGCCCAAGGACCACGGCCGGGCGAGCCCGCAGACGGGCCCTCCTTCGCCCTTCCCTGCCCGCGCCGCTGCCGCGCCCGTCCCGCCGGGTTGCTCCGCCGGCTGGCTCCAAGCCCCACCGACTGCGGCCAGACCTGCCGGATGCGCGAAGCAGGTCGGCCTTGCCCGGGCGCCCCCAGGCTGTTGCCCGCCTCAGGCCGCGGCCCCTACGGCGCGGTGGAGGCAGCCTTTAAGCCCCAGCAGCTCGAGCATGCGGACCGCTGTGGCCGCTTCGATGTCTTCCGGGATCCGCTGTCCGCCGCACAGGAACGAAACCGGCTTGGCCAAACGCATCATCAGGCTCCAGAGCGCTCCGCACGAACCGGCCTCGTCCAAACGGGTGAAGATCAGCTTCGACGCCCGGAAAGGCTCGAACCGTTCAGCCACACGCCATAGATCGGCAGGTCGGGTCGAAGAGGTTAGGACCAGGTGGCATTCCAGCTCCGGCTGGCTGCACAGCCACCGGGCCATTTCCGCCGCCTCCTCCTGTTCGGCGGCATTGAAACCGGGGGTGTCGATCAGCACCAGATCCTTACGCACGGATTCGCGCAGCGCCTGCTCCAGGCCGTGCCCGCTGGTGACGGCCCGAAAGGGCAAGCCGAGAATGGCGGCGAACTGCCGGAGCTGTTCCGCTCCGCCCACGCGGTAGTTATCCAGGCTCAACAACTCGACCGACTGGCGCTGCGCAATGCCCTCGCGCACCGCCAGCTTTACCAGCGTGGTCGTCTTTCCCGATCCGCTGGGGCCTACCAGTGCGACCACGCGTGCGCCCTGACCGCGCCTGCCTATGCGACCGTCCGTCGCGCAGCGGGAAGCCAGCTCGTCTTCGACGGCCTGCTGGAGCTCGAGGCCCAAGGAGCTCGAACGCGCCCGTGCGGCCTCCAGGACCTCGCGCGCCAGGTCCGGCTCCAGCTCGGCTTCCAGCAGCCCCGCGAGCAGCCGTCCCTCGTCGGCGCCGGTGACGGGGCCGGCGAGCAGATTCGCGCGGGCCATGCTGGCGCGAACCCGTTCCAGTTCGCGGCGCAGCCGCCCCACCTCGCGTATGAGGGACTCGAGCGCCCGATCGCCATCCTCGGCGCTCCCCGCAGGCTGCGATCTCTCGAGCGCGGAGGGCGACGTGGCAAAAATCACTTCATAGCGGCCCAGATGCGCGGCTTCCTGCGGCGCGGGCCGCGTCTCCAGCAGCACGGCTTCAGGCCCCAGTTCCTGGCGGGCCAGCCTTAGCGCCGCCGCCACGTCAGGTACGAAGTAGGACTTGATCCTCATGGTGCGTCGACTCCTCAGTGGATCAGCTTCAGCGAAACCACGCGCACTTCCGGCGGGATCTCGTTATGCGCCAGCACGTAGAGCTGAGGCATGGCCTGCTCCAGCATCTGGCGCAGGAAATAACGCGCGCCGGAGCTGGTCACGACGACCGCCGGCGCCTCCAGCGTCCCCACCCCCTGGCGGATTTTCTCGACGATCGCGCGCAAGCGCTGCGGCGAGAGGCTCAGGTGGCTGGCGTGCTCGCCGTGCTCGACGGCGCCCTCGATTTCCTGCTCGATCGCCGGATCCAGCAGGAACGCCGGCAGGTCGCCGTTGCGGTTCAGATAGGGCTTGACCACCGTCCGGCGGATCGCCTGCCGCACGAACTCGGTCAGCAGCACGGGATTGCGCGTAATCTGCGCCGCCTCGCTCAACGCCTCCAGGATCGAGACGCCGTCGCGGATCGAGACCCGCTCGCGCAGCAGATTTTGCAAGACGCGCTGCACCGTGGCCAAAGGCAGCAGCTTCGGCACCAGATCCTCGACGACCTTCGGGTTCTCCTCCGCCACGCGGTCCAGCAGCCGCTTGGCGTCCTGGCGCGAGAAAAGCTCATGCGCGTGCCGCCGCACCACCTCGCTCAGGTGCGTGCCGATGATGGCTACCGTGTCGACGACCGTGTAACCTGCCGCACGCGCCGCCTCCGCTTGCTCGGGTCGGATCCAGAGGGCCGACAGCCCGAAAGCCGGCTCGCGTGCCGGCATCCCTTCGATCCGGCCGGCCGGCTGACTCGGGGGGAGGGCCAGCTCGAGCCCCTGCGGCATGTCGTAGCGGCCCACCTCCGCGCCCTTGATCAGGATCACGTACTCGCGCGCGCGCAACGAGAGATTGTCGGTGACGCGCACCGCCGGCAGCACGTAGCCGAGATCAAGCGCCAGCTGACGACGGATGGCCGCAATGCGCCTCAGCAAAGGCGAGTTCTGTCCGCCCTCGACCAGCCGAACCAGGCCCAGCCCCAACTCGACCGCGATCGGCTCGATGCGCAGCAGCGCCTCCAGGTTCTCGCGCGGCGGCGGAGCGGGTGCAGCGGGCGCACGCTCCGGGACGGCCGTGGCGCGGCTCATGCGCCACGCGGCAGCGCTCAAGCCCAAGCCGACGGCCAGGAAGGGCAACTTGGGCAGGCCCGGGAAGGCCGCCATGGCCACCAGTACGCCGCCCGCCAGCATCAGCGGCTGGGCGTTGCCGAAAACCTGGCGGCGGAACTCCGCCCCCAGCCTGAGATCCGAGCTCGCCCGCGTGATGATCAGTCCGCCCGAAATCGAAATCATCAGCGCCGGGATCACCGTCACCAGCCCGTCGCCGATCGTCAGCACCGTGTAGGTCGCCAGCGCCTCGCGCAGCTCCATACCGTGCTGCAACACGCCGATCAAAAACCCCGCCACGATGTTGATGCCCGTGATCAGGATGCTGGCCACCGCGTCGCGCTGCGTGAAGCGCGAGGCGCCGTCCATGGCCCCGTAGAACTCGGCCTCAGCCGCCAGTTGCCTGCGCCGCCGCCGCGCCTCGGCCTCGTCGATCAATCCCGCGTTCAGGTCCGAGTCGATCGACATCTGCTTCCCCGGCAGCGCGTCCAGCGTGAAGCGCGCCGTGACCTCGGAAATGCGCACCGCGCCGTGGTTGATCACCACGTACTGAATGGCGATCAGCACCAGGAAGATCACCACGCCGATGATGTAGCTGCCCCCCACCACGAACTGCCCGAAGGCTTCGATCACATGACCGGCGGCCGCCGTGCCGGTGTTGCCGTAAAGCAGGATCAGCCGCGAGGAGGAGACGTTCAGCGCCAGCCGAAACAGCGTCATCAGCAGCAGGGTGGTGGGAAATACGTTGAACTCGACCGGGCGCAGGATGTAGAGCGAGACCAGCAGCACGATCACCGAGAGCGTGATATTGATCACGATCAGCACGTCCATCAGGAAGGGCGGCACCGGCGTCAGCATGGCCAGCAGGATCGCCAGCACGGCCAACGGTACGCTCAGCTCCGCCAGATTGGTCCGCGTCAGCAGACTCGCGCCGCCGCTGCCCGCGTTCACCGTCCTTGTCGACGCTTCCGCCATCGCGCCCTCCCGCCGCTAGCCCGGCAGCCGTCCGTTCATCAGCCGGTAGATGTAGGCCAACACTTCGGCCACTGCGCGATACAGGTGTACCGGGATGGGACGGCCGACCTCGCAGCTCTGGTAGAGCGCCAGCGCCAGCGGCGGATTCTCCACCACCGGCACCTGGTTTTCCACCGCCACCTGCCGAATGCGAAGCGCCAGATAGTTCTTCCCTTTGGCCACCACCACCGGCGCCGGCATCTCCTCCATCCGGTAACGAAGCGCCACCGCGTAATGCGTCGGGTTGACCACCACCGCCGTCGCTTTCGGCACCTGCTGCATCATGCGACGACGCAGAAGCTCGCGCTGCAGACGCCGGATCCGCGCCCTGACTTGCGGATTGCCTTCGACTTCCTTGGCCTCGTCACGCACCTCTTGCTTGGTCATGCGCAGGTCCGCCGTGTATCGGCGCCGCTGCCGCCACAGATCCCATGCCCCCAGCGCCAGCAGAACCAGGCCCGCCCGCCAGAACAGATCCATCAGCGCCCGGCCCAGACGCGCCGCCGCACCCGCCGGCGCTTCGAAAGGCATGGCCATCAGCCCGTCCAGGTTGCTCTTCACGACCAGATACAGCGCCAGCCCGAACAGCGGCAGCAGCAGGAGAGCCTGGAGCAGCAGCGCCGCGTTTTGTCGCGGCAGCTCGCGCAGGCGCGCCAGCGGGTTGAGCCGATTGAAATCCGGGCGCAGCCTCTTGACGGCGAAGCCGAAGCGCGTCGTCCACAGTTGCGCGACGAGCGTTACCGCCAACAGCAGCACGCCCAGCCAGGCCAGCGGCGCCAGCTCAGCCGCCGCGATCAACCGGAGCAGGCCGAGCAGCCGCGCGCCCGTCAGTTCCCCGTGGAAGGCCTGCTCGAGCAGCCGTCGCGTATTCTCCGCCAGCGCCGCCACCGTGGCCTTGCCTACGGCTCCGGCAGCGGCCACGAAGGCCAGAAACTGCACCGCGGAGACGAATTCGCGGCTGGTCGGGAAACGCCCTTCCCGTCGCGCCTTTTCGATCCGGCGCGGCGTCGGCTGCTCGGTGCGTTGCGACTTATCCGCCACGGCGCGCCGCAGTCTCCCATAACACGGTCAGCGTTCCCTCGGCCGCGCTGCGGTACAGGCGCAGGTACAGGCCGAGCACGCCCGCCAGCACGGCTAGCGCAGCCAGCATCTTTACCGGGAAGGCCAGCATCAGCAACTGCAGGTGCGAGTGGATCCTGCCCACCAGCGACAGCGTCGCATCCGTCAGCAGAAGCAGGCCCACCACCGGCAGCGCGAGCCTCAGGCCGGTCGAGAACATGCCGGCGCCCAGCGCGATCAGCGCCCGCGTGCGCGAGGGATCCGCCAAGAACGAGCCCGGCGGCCAGGCTTCCAGACTGCGCGCAAAGATGCGGATCACTTCCAGATGCAGACCCAGCGCCAGAAACAGCAGTCCGGAGAGGAACTGAGCCAGCACGAGCAGCACGGCGCTGTCGGCCTCGGTCGCCGGATCGATCGTGGCCGCATAGGAGTAGCCCGCCGGCAGCCCGAAAATCGCCGCCGCCACGACGAAGATCTCGTTCAGAAAAGCCACACCCAGCCCCACCGTCACGCCCAAAGCGAGCTCCGAAATCAGCCACAAGGCCAGACGAGCCCCATCCGGCGCCGACTCGGGCGGGGCCGGCCACGCTGGATACAGCGCCAACGCCAGGCATCCCGCCAGCGCCGCCCTTGCGGGAGCCGGGCCCTGACGCACGCCCGGCAGGGGCACGAAAACCAGGGCGCCGCCCACGCGGGCCAGCACCAACAGGAAGCTGAGCACCGTCTCGGTCAAGGATGCGGCCCTCCCCCGAGCAGGCAAGCTTCAGCGGGCATAACGCGTGAAATCTTCGAGCAGGCCCAGCGTGTACGAAGTCATGTAACGCAGCATCCAGGGCAGCAACAGCACGAATCCGGCCAGAAAAGCCCCCAACCGCGGGATCGCATTGAAGGCCGCATCCTGCATCGAGGTCAGCACCTGCACGAGGCTTACCAACACGCCCACCACGAATCCCACCAGCAGCAGCGGGGCGCTCACCCAGAACGCCGCCAGCACCGCCTGTCGGATCAGATGAATCGCCGCTTCCGGACTCATCCTTCCACCTCGCTTAATAGAAACTGCGCATCAGCGAACCCACCACCAACGTCCAGCCGTCCACCAACACGAACAGCAGAACTTTGAAGGGCGCCGAAATCATCACCGGCGGCAATTGAATCATGCCGATCGAAAGCGTCACCGAAGCCACCACCAGGTCGATCACCAGGAAAGGCAGGAACAGCACGGCCCCGATCTGAAAGGCCACGCGCAACTCCGAGAGGATGTAGGCGGGAATCAGCACGCGCAGCTCGAGGTCTCGCGGCGTGCGCGGCTGAGGCGCGCGCGCAATGTCGATCGCCAGCCGCAGCTCCTTTTCCCGGGCGAAGCGCAGCAGGAAGTTCTTGAGCGGCTCGGTCCCCTCGCGGAAGGCCTGCTCCGGCGTGGCCTGCCCGCGCGCCAGGGGCGCCCACCCGCGCTCGTACATCTCGACCGCCACCGGCTGCATGATCAGCAGCGTCAAAAACAGCGCCAGCCCCACCAGAACCTGGTTGGAAGGCGCCGTCTGCGTTCCCAGCGCCTGCCGGAGGAAATGCAGTACGACCACGATCCGTAGGAACGGCGTCAGCGAAACGATCAGGGCGGGCAGCAGCGCCAGCGCCGTCAACAGCAGCACGATCTGCATCGGCACGCTGAGCGATCCGTCGCGCGCCACCAGCCCGGCCAGCGGGTTCGCGGCCAGCAGCGCCATCATGAGGCCTCCTCGGGCGCCGCGCTCCCGCCCGCCGCCAGGGGAGCCGCCGGCAGGCTCTCGAGCAGACTGCATCCGCCCGGATGCACGCCGATGAGCAGCGCACGGTCGCCTACGCGCACCAGGTGCAGCGTGTGCTGCGCGCTCAACGGGAGCCGGTCGAGCGCCTCCAGCCGGCGCGGCCCGCGCCGCCGCACGCCCGGCATCGGCAGGCGCGGTCTCGCGGCCCACCAGCGCAGCGCCACCGCCAGTCCCACCGCCAGCGCGATCGCTGCCAGCGCCCGCACCCACTCCTGCATCCCTGCCTCCTCCTCACTGCTCGTGCGGGAAGTCGGTCAGACGCGCTCCAATCGCCGACTCGATCACCACCACTTCGCCGTAGGCCAGCAGCGCGTCGGAGGCATACACGTCGATGTTTTCGCCCGCCGACCGCGTCAGCCTCAGCAGACTGCCCTCTTCGAGTTCCAGGATCTGGCCCACCGTCATCGTCATCCGGTCCAGCACCAGCTCGATGTCGACCGGCACGTCCGCGAAGAAGGCGATCTCGTCCAGGGGCGTCATCGCCGCTCAACCCGCCTCAGCGTTTCAGATTGATCGTTTCCTGACTGAGCTCGTCCGCCGTCACCACCACGCGCGCGTTGGCCTGGAAGCCGCGCTGATACACGATCAGGTTCGTGAATTCGCGCGCGATCTCGACGGTCGAGCTTTCGAGCGCGCCGCCCACCACCTGGCCGCGACCCGCCGTGTCGGGCAGGCCGATCGCAGGCAACGCCGTCCGCGCACTCACCTGGAAGTTGTTGTTGCCCACCGCAATCAGCGAATCGGGGTTGCGGATCGAGGCCAGGGCGAGCTGGCCCACCACGCGCTGCTGACCGTTGGAATACTGGGCCAGGATCTTGCCGCCGTCACCTACCGCCACCCGGATCAGCGCCGCCGGCGCCACGCCGTCCTGCTCGACGGCCGACAGGGCCGAGGGATGCCGATACTGCGTCAGCCGCGGGATCCCCGTGGGCGTGTACAGAAACCAGTTGAGATCCATGTCCGCCGCGCCGGAGGCCAGGCCCGTGATCTGGAAGTTCACCGCGGGATCGTCGGGCGGCGGCGAGGTCAGGCGGCCGGTGTTGTCGAACGTCAACGTGCCCTCGGCCAGCACCTCGCTGGCGTTGTTCGAACCCACGTCCGCACCCGGGATCTCGATCCTGTAGCTCCACTCGCCCGGATTGTCTCCCTTGGTGAAAGTGATGGTCAGCACGTGCGTCACCCCCAGCGAGTCGATCACTTCGACCGCCGTCGAGAAGGTTCCGCTCGGCTGGCCGGCGACCGCACCCGCGTCCAGGTTCAGATCCAGCGAGAAGCGCGAGGTCGGCACCGGCGTCTTCAGCGTCCCCACCGGAATGCGGATGTCCCCGATGGCGCTGTTGGTGTTGACTGTGCCGTCGGGCCCTTCCATCCAGCCCTGCACGCGCTCGCCCGAGGGCGTCATCAGGTAGCCGTTGACGTCCACCTGAAAGTTGCCCGCCCGCGTGAACAGCATCGCGCCGTGGCTGTTGCGCAGCACGAAGAAACCGTCGCCCTGAATGGCGGCGTCGAGCGGATCCAGGCTGGTCTGGATGGCGCCCTGCGAGAACAGCCGCAGCGTGAACGGCCGGCCCGTGCCGAAGCCCACCTGCGTCTCGCCCAGACCCGTGCCCACCGACTGCGTGACCAGATCGCGGAAAGAAACCGAACTGGCCTTGTAGCCCGGCGTGTTCAGATTGGCCAGATTGTTGCCCACCACGTCCACGGCCGTGGCGTGGGCGGCCAGCGCAGATAGCGCGGTGTTGAACGCCTGAAACATTCTTCTAACTCCTTGTAGGATTCGTACCGCCGCTTCCGGCAGGGTTCGCGTCCTCGCTCGACTGCTCCTGTGCGCTCCCGGCGGCGCCCTCCAGTACCGCCCGGATCGCCTCCAGTTCCGCCCGCACGGCGATCAGTTGCTCGAGCTGGCTGAACTGCGCCAGTTGCGAGACGAACTGTATGGCGTCCGCCGGTTGCAGCGGGTTCTGGTGACGGATCTGCGCCACCAGCAGCTTGAGAAACGTTTCCTTCTGCGCGAGCGCATCGGCCGCGGTCCGCACGACCGCCCCCTCCGCTCCCGCGCCCGTCACCGGAGTCACCGAAGAAGCCAATGCGACACCTCCAGAACAAAGGGGCCGGGATCGCCCTGCTCGTCCCCCTTCGACGGCTGCCCTTGCTCGTGGCCAGCGTCATTGCCGCCGCCCCGGCCAGATGCCTCGCGCGATCCCTCCTCCTCGAAGGCCGCAGCCGCCTGCTCGATCCTCAGCCCTCCACCCGCCGCCGGGAAGGCCGGCCCGGACTGCTCGATGGCCGCCGCCCGGAAGCCCTCCTGCTCGAGCCTTTCAACCAGCCCCGGCACCTCGCGCCGGAGCGCTTCGCCCAGTGCCTGGTCGGACGTGCGCACCCGCACCTCGATGCGCCCGGCGCGTTCGCTCACCTGCAGCGCCACGGCGGGCTTGGTGCCCCCGCCGCTCCCGGCCGGCTCAATCCGCAGCCAGACCTCGCGCGGCGCTTCCGGCGGCGAAAGCGTTTCGGCGCGCTGGGCCGCGCCCGTCCGTTCGGCGGGCGGCGCGGCGCCCGAGCGGTCGGACCGGAACTCGGTGCGCGACTCCGACGTCAGGACGGTTGAGTGGGAAGCCTGGGCTTTCCCCGCCGCGCCTCTCGGCCCGCCTTCCTCGCTACCCGCAGTCTGCGCAGCTTGGACGCCGGCCTTGCCTGCCTTCGCGCCCGGTCCGTTGGGTTCTCGCTCGCCCGAGTCGGTCGTTCCGAGGTTTTGCTCGGGACCTCTCGGTTCGCCCGCTGCGGGTTCCGTCTCGCTCGCTCGGCCCGTGGAGCCTTGGCCGTCGGCGGCGCGTGCGGCCGCAGTCCTTCCGTCGATCAGCGTGCCTGCGAGCGCGCGGCGTGCCTCGATAACCTTGCCGGCAGCGGGCCCCTCATCGCTCGGCTGTTTGCACGGCCCGACCGTTTCGGAGACCGCCGCGCCGGACCCGAGTTCGCCCGCCGCGAAAGTGCTGGAGGAGGACTCAGAATCCTTGCGCGGCTCCAATCTCAGCCCGAACGACACGGGTAAATTCGTGCCGCCGGCTACCTCTTGTGTCGCCGGCGCCATGGGCGCGGGCTGCGCAACCGAGCCGACCGGCTCGTTCTGCATTAGCGGTTGCGGCCCGCCCGGCATGCGCGCCCCCGACTGTGGCGCCGCGACAGCCGAAGCCGGGGGCGCGCCCGGCGGCAGGGCCTCCGGGTCCGCCTGCGCCTGATTCAGGGAAGGCTCCGTCACCTGTTCGGTGAATCCCGTGACTGGCGAGATTCGGTCGAAAGCGGGGGGTTCGTCAGCAGATGCCTTCGCCGGTTCCGCTGCGGGCGCCCAGGGCGTCGGGGCGTCTACTACGAAGGTCGGCGCACTAGCTGCTGCATCACGTTCGTCTTCTTGCGTCTTTTCTTCTTTGGTCGAATCAAGAGCGTGAGCGGCCGCGGATTGTCGCCCCGCCGCTCGCTCGGGCGCTTCGCCGGCCAGACCCGCCAGCAAGGCCAGAAGCTCCGCGAAAGCGGTCGGCCCGTCCCCCGCGGGTGCGCCGCCCGCCGGTTCTTCGCCCCAGAGCGGAGCGACACAGGCCATCGCGGGCCCGTCCGCGAGCGGCCTCATCGGCATCGTTGCCGCCGCCGGCGCCAGCTCGTTCACGCCCGTCCTCCGTGCAGGCGACGTGCCGGAGCGCGGCGGCTTGAATTCAACGAGATGGAGGAGGCTCAGGGTACAAGAGTTCGTCGCACGGGCCGCCGGTGACCGGATTTTGACGGCCGCCGAGCCTGCTTGGCACGGCCATCTTGCGTGCGCTGAGTTGGTTCGCGAGGTCCCCGCCCCGGTCCGATTCTTGCATGGTGCGCGGTGGGAGTCACCGCGATGGATCCGCTGATGATCGCCGCGGCCGCGGGCATGCGGTCCCGCATGGAGGCCCTGGAAATGCTGGCCAACAATCTGGCGAACGCGGCCACGGCGGGTTTCAAGCTGGACCGCGAGTCCTATTCCTTGTACGTGGCCGAGGAGGCCCTGAACCCCGCGCTGGCCGGCGAGGCGCCGCTGCCGGGATTGCTGCCGGTGATCGAAAAGCACTGGACGGATTTCCGGCAGGGCGCGCTTGTCGCGACGGGCAACCCCACCGACCTGGCGCTGTCAGGTCCGGGGTTTTTCGTCGTGGAGGGACCCCACGGGCCGCTTTACACCCGCAATGGCGCCCTCCGGTGGTCGAGCGAGGGCGTACTGGTGACGGCCGAAGGCTACCCGGTGCGCGCGGCAGGCGGCGGCCGGATCCGCTCGTCGGGCGTCGGAACCCTGGAAGTGACGCCGGAGGGCGAGCTGCGGCAGGGCGGGCAGGCGATCGGGCGACTGGAAATTGTCACCTTCGCCGCGCCCGAACGGCTCGAGAAGGCGGGCGGCGGCTATTTCCGCTCGGCCGAGGCTCCGGCTCCTGCCTCGGGCTACGTCATCGAGCAGGGCAAGATCGAGAACTCGAACGTGTCGGCTCCCGAGTCCGCCGTGAGGCTCATCAACGTACTGCGACAGTTCGAAATGTTGCAGCGGGCCGTCATGCTGGGCGGCGAAATGAATCGCCGGGCGATCGAGGAGCTGGCGAGGGTGAATCCCTGAGGAGGTTGACGCATGATTCGGGCGCTTTACAGTGCGGCCAGCGGCATGACCGCGCAGCAGATGAACGTGGACAACATCGCGCACAACCTGGCCAACGCCAAGACCGTTGGATTCAAGGCGCGGCGCGCGCAGTTCCAGGATCTGCTCTATCAAAACTTTGTGCAGCCGGGCGCATCGGCCAGCGCCCAAACCGTGGTGCCCAGCGGCCTGCAGCTCGGCCTGGGGACGCGACCCGCCTCGAACGAGATCATCTTCACCCAGGGCAACTTCCAGATGACCGGCAATCCGCTGGATCTGGTCATTCAGGGCCGCGGCTTCTTCCAGGTGCGACTGCCCTCGGGCGAGCTGGCCTACACGCGCGCGGGCACCTTCCATCTGGACCGCGACGGCAACCTGGTGACCATGGACGGCGATCCACTGGAGCCGCAGATCACGCTGCCGCCCGACGCGCAGACCATCACCATAGCATCGGACGGCACCGTGAGCTATACGCAACCTGGTCAGACGGCCGCGCAGATCGCCGGTCAGATCCAGCTCGCCAACTTCCCGAATCCGGCCGGACTGAACAGCATCGGACGGAACCTGTACACGCCCACCGACGCCTCGGGCGACCCCATCGTGGGCAACCCCGGCGGACAGGAAGGCCTGGGTACGCTGCTTCAGGGCTACGTCGAGGAATCCAACGTGAGCGTCGTCGAGGAATTCATTTCGCTGATCATCGCGCAGCGGGCCTACGAGGCCAACGCGCGGGTGGTGCGGGCGGCCGACGAGATGTACCAGCAGGTGAACAACCTGACGCGTTGAGTCTCGGGCGGGGCCGCAGACCGGGAGCGAGCGCGGCGGGTCCCCCGAAGGAGAGCAGGAACTGCACAGGGTATGTCCGTCGGGATCGCAAGAGCCAGGAAGTGGCGGGATGGGACCGGTTGTCGGCCGCGTTGCTTGCTGAGCTGCGGCAGTCGGCGGCCGGCGAGCCAGCGGAGGATTCGTACTGGAATGTCAGGCGTTAGGCAGATAGTCGCGATCGTCTGGGCTCTGCATGTCATCTCGGGGGGAGCGGCGGCCGCCGAATGCGTGGCCGTCGAGGGCGAGCGGCTGCGGTCCGGCGATCTGGCGGTCGCCGTGCCGGGTTTCGCGGCGCTGCCGGCGGAGACGGTCTTAGGTTGGTCGCCTGCGCCCGGAGCGCGGCGACTGATGGGCGCCGAGGAGCTGGCGCGGCTGGCCGCACGCTACGGCCTGAAGGCCGAGGGCCTGCGGCCGGTCTGCATCGAGCGGGCCATGGAGCAGCTTAACGCCGAGCGGGTGCTCGCGGCGTTGCGAGGCGCGATCGGGCGCGAGGACGTGCGAATCGAACTGGTCGACTACAGCCGGCGCAAGGTACCGCGCGGCGAACTGCAATTCGACCGTGCGCATCTGGCGGCGCCGGCGGGAGGCATCGCGCTGTGGCGCGGGCGGCTGCGCTACGACGGCACGCGCAGCCTGCCGGTCTGGGCGCGCGTGCGGATCACGGCGCCGGGGCGCAGGTTGGTAGCTGCCGAAAACTTGGCGCCCACGCGGGCGATTCAGCCGTCGCAGGTCAGGCTGGAAGAGGGCGAGTGGTTTCCGTTCGGGGAGCCGCCGCTCACCGAGGTCGGGCAGGCCGTGGGGCGGCTGCCGCGGCGGTGGATCCCTGCGGGCGCCGTCCTGTACGCGCGACTGCTGACGATGCCCCGCGAAATCGAACGGGGCGACGAGGTTCTGGTCGAGGTGGCCAGCGGCGGCGCGCAGCTGCGCTTCCGCGCGCGGGCCGAAACAGGTGGGCGGAGCGGCGACACGATCGTAGTGCGCAACCCGGTGAACGGGCGTCGCGTCGCCGCCCGCGTCGAGGGTCGGGGAAAGGCGGTGGTGCATGCGAGTGGCATGGAGCGTGTGGCTCCTGTGGGCGTGCCTGGCGGAGGGCGCTGACAAGCCGTCGCGGCCGGCGCCGAGCGCGCTGGAGGCCTGGGTGGCCGAGGCGCGGGCGGCGGGCCGCGAGCCATCGGCGCGGGGATCGCCGGGATCCATTTGGCATCCCGATGCCGGGCTGGCCGATGCGACGCGCGACGTGGTGGCCGGCCGCATCGGCGACATCGTGACGATCGTGGTTTCCGAGCGGGCCTCGGCCGTGGCGCGCGGAGCGACCAAGACGCAGCGGCAGGCCGAGTCGGAACATTCCGTCAAAGCTTTGTTTGGACCGGTGCAGGCCGGCTCGCGCCTGGCCAGTCTGACGGGCCTGAACGGCGCCAGTGCGCTGGACGGCCAGGGGGCGACCTCGCGCGACACGGTGCTGACGACGACGATTTCGGCGCGCGTCGTCGAGGTCTTTCCGAACGGCCATCTGCTGATCGAGGGATCCAAGGAAACCGTGATCAACTCCGAGCGGCAGTGGGTGACGGTGCGCGGCGTTGTGCGTCCCTACGACATCTCCCCGGGCAACCTGGTGCGCTCGGATCGCATAGCGATGCTCGAAGTTCGCATCAACGGCAAGGGCGTAGTGGGCGACGCCGTGCGCAGGCCGTTCTTTCTCTATCGATTGTTGATGGGCCTGTTGCCGTTCTGACGCTGGGCGGGGATGGGCTGCAGCGATGGGCGCCGTCGAGCATAGCAGGAGCAACGGCCCGGGGTGGGCCGAGGCGATCGGTCGGGCAGCCCGGGGGAGCGATGAGGATCTCGGCCGTTTTGGTCGGAGGGGCGACGGTCGGCCCTCCGTGTTTCCTAAGAAGGCGGCGAGGCGAACAAAGGCGAGGGCGAGGTGCATGCCGGGACTATGGGCTGTAGGGTGCCGCGGGGAGAGGTTTCGGGAGAGAGGGTCATGAGGCGGCTGGCGGGATGCCTGGTGGCAGCGACGGCGCTGGCAGGCGCTGCGCGCCTGAAAGAGCTGGCGATGATCGAGGGTGCCCGAGAGAACCTGCTGATGGGTTACGGGCTGGTGGTCGGTTTGAACGGGACGGGCGACCGGCGCCAGACGGTCTTTTCCGCGCAAAGTTTGACGAACGTGCTTCGGCGCATGGGGATCACTGTGGATCCCGGCGCCATTCGCGTCAACAATGTGGCGGCGGTGATGGTTACGGCGAACCTCCCCGCCTACGCGCAGCCGGGCACGCGGATCGACGTGACGGTGGCGGCGGTGGGGGACGCGACGAATCTTCAGGGCGGCCTGCTGCTGATGACGAGCCTGCGCGGCGCCGACGGGCAGGTTTATGCGGTGGCGCAGGGTCCAGTCGTGACCGGCGGATTCGTGGCGGGCGGGCTGGGGACGCAGCAGACGGTAAACCATCCGACGACCGGTCGCGTACCGAACGGCGCGATCGTCGAGCGCGCCGCGCCGACGCCTCCGCCCACCGGCCGATTGCGGCTCCAGTTGCGGCACGCCGATTTCACGACGGCGGCGCGGATTGCGGAGGCGATCAACAAGCGATTCGGCGCGGCCGAACAGGCAGCTGAAAAGATCGTGGCGCGGGCGGAGAATTCGGCCCTGGTGACGGTGGAAGCGCCGTCGGCCTACGCCAACCGCCTGCCGGAGTTCCTGGCCGAACTCGAAAACTTGACGGTCGAGGCCGATCGGCCGGCGAAGGTGGTGGTCAACGAGCGCACGGGTACGATCGTGATGGGGAAGGAGGTGCGCATCTCGCCGGTGGCGATCATGCACGGCTCGCTCACGATCGAGATCCAGACGGCGTTCGCGGTTTCGCAGCCTCCGCCGCTTTCGGCGGGGACGACGCAGGTGGTGCCTCAGGTCGGAGTGGGGGTGAAGGAAGACAAGGCGCGCAATATCGTCCTCAAGGAGGGCGCCACGGTCGAAGAACTGGTGCGTGCGCTCAACGCCATCGGTTCGACGCCGCGTGACGTGATCGCCATTTTGCAGAACCTGCGCGCGGCGGGGGCGCTTGAGGCCGAACTGGAGGTGATCTGATGCTGGAGGCGGTGAGTAGGCCGACGCCGCAGGCGGCGGACTGCGCGGGCGAGCGGCGGCTGGAGCAGGCGGCGACGGACTTCGAGGCTCTGCTGGTGGCGCAGTTGCTGAAGGCTGCGCGCGGGGAGGGTGGCTGGATGGGGACGGGCGAGGATCAGGCTGCGGCGTCGATGCTCGAGCTGGCGGAGGAGCATCTTGCGGCGGTGATCGCGGCGGGCGGAGGCCTGGGTCTGAAGGGTCTGCTGATCGAGGGCTTGCGTGTGCGTGGGTGCGCCGGGGCGGCGGGCGTCGGCGAGAGGTAAGGCTCGTGGGCGCGGGCAGGCGCCGGTCGGGTGAAGGAAACGGTCGGAGCAACCTTCGGGGGCGGCTACGTGCCCGCGCCGGGCGAAGCTGCGCGTCCCGAAATCGCGCGTCCAGCCGCGATAAGAAGGCCGGGCGACCACGGAACCGGTGTGCCGCATTCCGTGGGGAGGGCCCGTCCACCGAAAGGAGCCAGTCGGAGCCGGAGCGAAGCCGCCGCTATCGGCTGAAGCAGTCGAGGCCGGCCCGCGTAACGATGCGCCGGAGGTCCAGGGACGCATAGCTGCACCGGCCTCGATCTCCGGACTGCGCACATGTGGCGAGGGGTCCCCGTTGGCGTCAGCCCGTACTACTAAGTCGAGCGCAGTGCACCCGGGACAGGCTGCTGGGCCGGACGGAGGCGGGAGCGATGGAGAAGGCCGTGGACGCCTCAGGCGTGGACCCGACGAACGCAGCAAAAGCGCGCAGAGTCCGGCCCGCCGCACCAAGCATCACGCCTGCGCGCGAGCGCTGCAGGAAAGCGAGCGGCTAAAGCCGACGAAGGGCGGGCCGATATGAGCGTAGGAGGTCCGCCGGCGCCGGATGCGCATCGAAGATCTCTCTCCGCCCGCGGTCCGTTCGGCCCCCGCTGCAGGCCAGGGGGAGAGGTCTGCAGGCGAGGACCGCTGGAGCGCCGGCGATGCCGGTGACGCCGTCTATCTGTCGCGGCTCTCGCAACTGCTGCTTTCCTCGGGCAGCGAGCACGCACGCATCCAGCAACTGCGCGAATTGTTGCAGCGCGGCGGCTACGTCGTGGAGCCGAGCCACGTGAGCCGGCAGGTCATCGAGTTCTATCTCGAGCCGGAGGGTGACGGCGAGGGCTAAGAAGGGGGCCGCTTAAGCGGAGAGCGCGCCTTCTCATACACGATGCAATCGCTGACTAACCCCTGCTCGGTCACTAGATAGCCGTCGCAACTCCTTCCTAGTAAGTTGCACAGCGGAGTGAGACTACTAAGCAGCAAAACGTCATCTAAAGCGCGAGCATGCGGTTCAACACCCGCCGACGGGGGCGCGCTTCACTGCCTGTGCGTCGAAGAAAGGGGTTCCGTTGCGGCGGTGGTTCGTGCCTTACCAGCGCGGCGTGCGGTTGGCCGAATGCCGACCCCAGCTTGTATCCTTGCATGGGGCGTGCTGCCAAGGCGACGATGATGCATTCTGGGAGCTTGCCGGAGGTAACTGAAGCCGGTTACGGGGCGCGCCGGCCATGGCGGGCCGTGGCCAGGCCGCGCGCCGTCCGAGGCCCTGGGGGGAGCGCGATGCTGTGGGCAGTCCGAATATCAAAGTAAGCCTCCTCGCTTGTGGCTGGGGCGCTGGGTCTGCGGGAGCTGTGGCAGAATCCGCAGTATGGCATTCCATTCTGCGAACCTGTCCCGTCGCGAGATGCTTCAGGGCAGCCTTACCGCAGCCGCCGCGCAGAGCCAGCCCCTTCTGCGGCTGGACCGGCGTGTGCGGGTGGCGCTGATCGGTTTGGAAGGGCACACGGGTGAAATCCTGCGGCCGCTGCCGCAGTTGCCGGACGTCGAGATCGTAGCGGTCGCCGACGAGGATGAAAAGGCCCTGGCCGCAGCCGTGCGCCATCCCAGGCTCAAATCGGCCAGGACCTACACAGACTATCGGCGCCTGCTCGAGCGCGAGCAGCTCGACATCGCGGCGATTTGCGGGCCCAACGGAGGACGCGCGGCGCGCATCGTGGCGGCCATCGAACGGGGTCTGCACGTGGTGGCGGAGAAACCACTGGCCATCGAGCCGGAGGAGTTGGACCGCATCGAGCAGGCTCTCAAGCGGCGTCCGGTGCGGTTGAGCATGCTGTTGCCCATGCGTTTCTCACCGCCCTATCAAGCCCTCAAGCAGGTAGTGGACTCGGGCGAGATCGGCGAAATCGGCCAGATCACGGCGCAGAAATCCTACAAGCTGGGCGAGCGTGCCGCCTGGTACCGCAAGCGCGAGACGTACGGGGGCACGATACCGTGGATCGGCATCCACATGGTGGATCTGATGCGCTGGACGAGCGGGCGCGAGATGGTGGAAGCCGTGTCCTTCCAGACCTGTTTCGCTCGCTCGGCCTTCCCGGATCTGGGCGAGATGGAGAATGTAACGGGCACGCTGTTCCGGTTGGACAACGGCGGAGCTGCGTTGTTGCACATGGATTACCTGCGGCCGCAGACGGCGCCCACGCACGGGGACGACCGGCTGAGGTTGGCGGGCTCCAGGGGGATCGCCGAATACCAGGCTGCGACGGGCGTGACGGTGATGTCGAACGCCGGCAAGCCGCGGGTGATCGAGGAACTGCCGCCCGCGCGCTGGCTGTTCGTGGATTTCCTGGAATCGGTCTACCGGGGCGGCAGGCCCGGCCTCACGCTCGAGGAAATCCTGCGCGTGAACCGGATCGTGCTGCTCGCGCGAAGATCGGCTGAAGAAGGCCGCATCGTCAAGCTTGTCTGAGCGGCTCATGCGGCCTGGATTTTCTGCATGCGGCCCATGAGGCGGTGCACGACGAGCAAAGCCGTCAGGTGGAAGCATCCCATGGCGGCGAATACGGGCTTGTAGCCGAATGCGGCGATGACGTAGCCGGGGATCAGGGAGGAAAACAGCACGCCGCCCAGGGCGCCGGCGCAGCCGCCGATGCCGACCACCGAGGCCACCGCCCGCTTCGGGAAGACGTCCGAGACGGTGGTGAACAGATTGGCCGACCAGCCCTGATGGGAAGCCGTGGCGAGGCTGACCAGAGCGACTGCCAAGATAACGTTGGGCATGAAGACGGCAGTGGCGGCGACGGGCATCGCGCCCGCGCACAGCGCCATGGCCGTCTTGCGTGCTTTACTGAGAGGCCAGCCGCGGCGGATGAGGAAGCCGGAGATCCAACCTCCGGCCACGCTGCCCACATCAGCTATCAGGTAGACGACCGGCAGGGCCCATCCGATTTGCTTCAGCGTCAGGTGCCGGATGTCGGTCAGATAGAGCGGCAGCCACCAGAGGTAGAACCACCAGACCGGATCGGTCAGGAACTTGGCGATGGCAAAGCCCCAGGTTTCGCGGTACCGGAGCGCCGCTTTCCAGCCGATGTCAGGCTCGCGGGCTTCGTCGGGATCGCTGCGGATGTAGGCCAGCTCGGCGGGACTGACCCGCGGATGACGATCGGGCGGGCGATAGGTGGCCAGCCAGAGCACGAGCCAGATGAATCCGAGCGAGGCGGTGATGAAGAAGCAGGCCCGCCATCCCAAATGGGAGTTCATCCAGACCAGGACCGGCGGCCCGGCCATCGCAGCCACGTTGGAGCCGGCGTTGAAGATTCCGGTGGCGAAGGCCCGGTCCTTCTTGGGAAACCACTCGGCGACGGACTTGATGGCGGCGGGGAAGTTACCCGCTTCGCCCAGACCGAGCATGGCGCGCCAGAAGCCGAGGCTGAAGGCGCTGCGCGCCAAGGCGTGGCAGGCGGCGGCGATCGTCCACCAGGTGATGGCCACGGCGTAACCGATGCGGGTGCCGAAGTGGTCGATGAACTTGCCGGCGGCCAGAAAGCCGATCATATAGGCGAACGAGAAGGCGCCGGTCACGTAACCGTAAAGCTGCTCGGGCAGATGGATGTCTTGGCGGATGACGGGGGCCAGAACGGAAAGAACGATGCGGTCCAGGTAGTTGATGGTGGTGGCGAAAAACAGCAGGGCGAGCGTCCACCACCGGACGTGGCTCATGCGCTCCGACGACACTGAGCAATTATAGTCGAAGCGCGCCGGCGCTCCCCGTGTGCTCCCGTGGCCATCTCCGAGAGATCCTCGGCGTTTGGGGCGCTGCTCTACTGCTCGGAAAAGCCCGTCGCCCTTACATAAAGGGCTGCTGAAAGGCAGCCGATAAAGACAGGGGAGCACGAAGGAAGCGGCATGGCGAAGGCGATGGTCGTGGATGATTCCCGTGCGGTGCGGCTGATCCTGCGACGCACGCTCGAGAAGCACGGCTACCAAGTTTACGAGGCGGGCCACGGCAAGGAGGCGCTGGCGGTGCTCGACCAGCACCCGGACGTCCGCTTGATGCTGGTGGACTGGAACATGCCGGAGATGAACGGACTGGAGCTGGTGCGCGCCGTACGTTCCAATCCGGAGAGGGCGCGGATCGTACTGATGATGGTGACGACGGAGACCGAAATCGAGCAGATGGTCCGCGCGCTCGCGGCAGGGGCCAATGAGTACGTGATGAAGCCGTTCACCGAGGAAGTGATCACGGACAAGTTGCGGCTGCTGGGAGTGATTTCGTAACGGTGGCGCGGGCGGGTGTCTGGAGGTGAGACGAGCGTGCCGGGGTTGTTGAAAGCGAGGCTGATCAAGCCGGGCAGCCGGATTCGGGTGCTGGTGGTGGACGACTCGGTGGTGATCCGTCGCCTGGTGACCCATGCTTTGAGCGAGGATCCTGCTTTCGAGGTGGTGGGTTCGGCGGCCAACGGGGCGATCGCGCTGGCGCGCATACCGCAACTGAATCCCGACGTGGTGACGCTGGACATCCAGATGCCGGACATGGATGGGCTGGAGACTCTCAGGCACATCCGCAAGCAGTACCCCGAGCTCTGCGTGATCATGTTCAGCACGCTGACGGAGCGGGGCGCCACGGCCACTCTGGAGGCGCTGATGCTGGGCGCCAACGACTATGTGACGAAAGCGGCCAACGTGGGTTCGCTAGATGTTTCCATGGCCGCCCTGCGCAGCGAATTGATCCCCAAGATCAAGCAGTTTTTTATCCTCCCGGGAGAAGCCCCTCTGCGTGCGACGGGCGCGGAGGCGGCGAGCGCGCGGCCTGCACCGGCCCCGTCACCGCAGCCGCGCCCCGCCCCGCTGGTCCGCAGCCGACCAAAGGTCGTGGCGATTGGGGTGTCGACCGGCGGGCCTAACGCGCTTTCGGTCGTCATCCCCGCGCTGCCCGCCGACTTCCCATTGCCTGTGCTCATCGTGCAGCACATGCCGCCGCTGTTCACGCGCTTTTTGGCCGAGCGGTTGGCGGCGCACAGCCGGATCAGGGTAGTGGAGGCTGAAGAAGGCATGCTTGTGGAGGCCGGCAAGGCCCTCATCGCGCCTGGAGATTACCACATGAAGCTGGCGCGCAGGGACGGCGAGGTCCGCGTGCGGCTGGATCAGGGGCCGCCGGAGAACTCTTGCCGTCCTTCCGTGGACGTGCTGTTCCGCTCAGTGGAGGAGGTCTACGGTGGCGCCGCGATCTCGGTGATCCTGACGGGGATGGGCCAGGACGGTTTGCGTGGGACGCAGGTGCTCAAGGCCAGCGGCGCGTGGGTGATCGCGCAAGACGAGGCTTCCAGCGTGGTTTGGGGCATGCCGGGCGCAGTTGTGCAAGCGGGGCTGGCGGACCGTGTGGCGAGCCTGGAACAGGTGGCGACGGAAATCATGAAGCTGGTCTGAGGGGAGCATGGTCGGCACCGAGCAGGGCAAGGCGACGAGCGGCAAGGAGATCACCGCCGAGAACTTCGCCTTTTTGCAGCAGCAGATCTACCGTGATTCGGGCATCGTACTGGAGGCGGGCAAGCAATACCTGGTGGAGGCGCGCCTGGCGCCGATCGCGCGCCAGCAGGGGCTCGGTTCGGTCAACGACCTCTGCAACCTCCTTCGGGCAGTGGGCAATGACGGGCTGCGCCGCAAGGTGGTCGAAGCCATGACCACCAACGAGACGCAGTTCTTCCGCGAGCCTGCTCAGTACGAGGCGCTGCGCACGTCGCTGCTGGGGGAACTGCTGGCCGCGCGTCGTTCTCCGCGTCCGCTGGCCTGTTGGTCGGCTGCAGCCTCGACCGGCCAGGAGGTTTACAGTCTGGCGATGCTGGCGGCGGAGATGGGCTTGGCGCCAACGGAGCTACAAATCCTCGGCACCGACCTGGCCGAATCGGTCCTTGAAAGGGCGCGGGCCGGCCGGTACTCGCAGCTCGAGGTCAACCGTGGATTGCCTGCGGCCTACCTGGTCAAATACTTCACACGCCAGGGGCTGGAATGGGTTCTCAAGGATGAGATTCGGCGCCGCGCGCGCTTCCAGCGCCACGACCTGCGCGACAGCGCGCGGCATTTGGGACCGTTCGATCTGGTCTTCTGCCGCAACGTGCTCATTTACTTCGACGAAGAGACCAAGCGTCGGGTCTTGCAGCGGGTGCGGGAGGCTATGTACGCGGGCGGTTACCTGTTGCTGGGCGCCGTAGAGAGCGTGCTCGACCTGGATCACTTGTTCGAGCGCAGGAAGGTGGGGCAGGCGATCGTGTACCAGGCACGGTAGGCGGAGATCTTATGCAGGCGCTGCTCGAAATCGAGACATACCGGGAAGACGCCATCCGCGTGGTGCAGGAGGTCTTCCGGACCATGCTGGGCATAGAGGTGGAGCCCGTGATCGTGGTGTGGCCGCCGGACGAAGAACTGATCAACGTGGCCGTGCACTATGCCGGCGCGTGGAAGGGCGCGTTGCTGCTGGAGTGCACCCCCGGCCAGGCCTGTGCATTCACCGGGCGGCTGTTGGGCGTGGATCCGCCGGATGAGGTGAACGACGACGTGCGCGACGCGGTGGGGGAGTTGGCCAACATGATCGCGGGCAATCTGAAGCCCGTACTGCCGCCGGGTGTGGCCCTTTCCATGCCCACGTTGGTCGAAGGCGCCGATTATGCCCTGCGGATTCTGGGCGGGAATCTGGCGGGGATGATCGCGTTCCGGTGCTGCGCCGGGGTCTTCTGGGTCTCGCTCATCGAAGCGCCCGACACGGGTCCCTCCCGCCTGCTGAGACGAGGCGACGAGCCCTCCGCCTGACGAAGCCCCCGCCTGAGGTTGCTGCGGTCCCGTCCGGCCCGAAGGTATCTGCGGCGAGCGGGCATCCGGGGGCAAGGTCTCCGCTACAATGATCAGTTCGGCTAGGAAGGCCGCGGAGGCGCGGGTTGCGTTTCGTCGTCACGGGAGCGGCTGGATTCATCGGCTCGCATCTGTGTGATCGGTTGCTTGCGGAGGGGCACGAAGTTCTGGGGGTGGACAATCTACTTACCGGTTCGCGGGAGAACATCGCACATTTGGAGGGCCACCCGCGGTTTCGGTTCATGCTCCACGATGTCTGCGAGCCGCTGGAGGTCGCCGGGCCGGTGCACGGCGTGCTGCACCTGGCCTCTCCGGCCAGCCCTAAAGATTACCTGCGCCATCCCATCCAAACGCTGGATGTGGGTTCGATCGGCACGCGGCGGATGCTCGAGCTGGCGCGGGGCCACGGGGCGCGTTTCCTGCTGAGTTCGACTTCGGAATGCTACGGAGATCCGCTGGTGCACCCGCAGACGGAAACGTACTGGGGAAACGTGAACCCGGTGGGGCCGCGCTCCTGCTATGACGAAGCCAAGCGGTTCGCGGAAGCCCTGACCATGGCCTACCGTCGGGTTTACGGGCTGCGTACTTCGATCGCGCGGATTTTCAACACTTACGGGCCGCGCATGAAACTGGACGACGGGCGCGTGGTGCCCACTTTTCTGGATCAGGCTCTGCGCGGCGTTCCGCTGACGGTCTACGGGGACGGCAGTCAAACAAGAAGCTTCTGTTATGTTTCAGACATGGTCGAGGGCCTGTGGAGGCTGCTGTGGTCGGACGAACCCGGCCCCGTGAATCTGGGCAATCCCGTCGAACTTACGGTGCTGGAGTTCGCACAGCGCATTATCGAGCTGACGGGCTCCAGCTCTCGGATCGAGTTTCGTCCCCTGCCGGAAGACGATCCGCGCCGCCGCCGTCCCGACATCAGCAAGGCCCGCCGGGTGCTGGGCTGGGAGCCGCGCGTAAGCCTGGAAGAAGGGCTGCGGGAAACCATCGCCTGGTTCCGGACGCACCCCGCGCACGCCCGGTGAGCCGGACGCGCCGTTGTCGGCTCTCTGTTAGAATCGGCGCGAGATGAGGGCCGTCGACTGGTTCCTGGGGAGTCTGAAAGAGCGTGGCGTCACCTGGATGGCGACGCTGTGCGGACACGGGCTGGATCCCCTCTATGACGCGGCGCGGCGCGCGGGCCTGCGGCTCATCGACACCCGCAACGAGCAGACGGCGGGCTACATGGCGGGTGCGGCAGGGCGGCTGACGCGGCGACCCGGCGTGGCGGCCGTCTCGAGCGGCGTGGCTCACGTGAATGCGCTGGCGGGAGTAGCCGATGCGTTCATGGACGGCGCCCCCATGCTGCTGGTGAGCGGCGCTGCAGCCGTGAGGACGCGGGGCATGGGCTGCTTCCAGGATCTCGACCAGGTGGCGCTGGCAGAGCCCGTCACGCGCTATGCGCGCTTGGCGGACTGCGCCGAGCGGGTGCTCGAAATTCTCGAGGAGGCTTGGCGCGCGGCCCTCGAGGGACCGGGGCCCGTACATATCACGTTTCCCATGGACGTGCAAACCGCGGAGGTGGAGGGAGCGCGATTGGTAAGGCCCGCGCCGCGTCCGCCCGCTCGTTTCATCGAGGGAGACCCTGAGGAGACGGCGCGCGCACTTGCGGGGGCCGAGCGGCCGCTGGTGGTGGCGGGCAGCGGCGTGTATTACGCCGGAGAGGGCGAGGCGCTGGCGGAGTTCTGCGAGCGTTTCGGGATTCCTTTCGTGATCCCCATCTGGGATCGCGGCTGCGCCGAGCGGCGCCTGGAATCCTTCATGGGCGTAATCGGGGCGGCCACAGGCGGCCCGCGTCTGCTCGCCGACGCCGACTGCATCGTGATGGCGGGAGCTGTGCCCGATTACCGCGTGGGCTACCTGGAGCCGGGCGCCGTCGCGGAACGGGCGCGAGTGACCTACCTGAACCACGGATGGCGCGAGGTGGGAGGGCTTTACGAGCGGGCGGGCGGAGGCGTGCGGCGGCCGTGGCTGGAAGAAGCGGCGCGTCGGCGGGAAGCGTTCCGCCGCGCCGTCTGGGAGTCAGGCGAGCGGCAATCGGACGGGCGCACGCATGCCATCCATATCGTGCGGGCGCTGACCGAGACGCTCACGGAGGAAACCATTCTGTTGATCGACGGCGGCAGTATCGGGCAATGGGCGCACCAACTGTTGTGCGATCGCTACCCCAGCCGCTGGCTGACCTGTGGTCGCAGCGCGGTGGTGGGTTGGGGAATCGCGGGCGCGATGGCGGCGCGCGCGACGTTTCCTGAGGCGCCTGTGATCCTGCTTTCGGGCGACGGCGCCTTCACCTTCGCGGCGGCGGAGCTGGAGTGCGCGGTTCGTCAGGGGCTGCATTTCGTGGCCATCGTGGCCGACGATCAGGGCTGGGGCATTACGCGGGTGGGACACATGGAAAAGTTCGGCCAGCCGATCGCCAGCTCGCTGGGGCCGGTAGCCTTCGACCGATTGGCGGAAGCGCTGGGCGCCCGCGGAATGCGCGTAGAGGAACCCGCGGCGATCTCTGCCGCGCTGGGCCAAGCCTTGGAAAGGCCGGCCGTTACCGTGCTGCACGTTCCCATTACGGGCGGCAATCCGGCGGGCGCCTGAGGCGGGGTCAGGCGGCCAAGGGATAGACGCCGTAGCGGAAGGTCGCCTCGCGCATGGCGTTGTAGTTTTCCAGGGGGACGTAAGAGGTGACGGAGTTGCTGGAGCCGACGCAGTAGCCGCCGCCGGGGCCGACGGTACGGATCCGCTCGCGCACTTCGGCTTCGACTTCGGCGGGTGTGCCGCGGGTCAGCGTGTAGCCGAGGTCGATGTTGCCGATCAGGCAGATGCGGCGGCCGATGCGGCGCTTCAGCTCGACGATGTCCATGGCCTTGGGTTCGATGGGGTGAAGGGCGTTGAAACCGCAGGCCAGGATGTCCTCCAGCACCGGGTAGAGGCGTCCGTCGGAGTGAAAAATGCTAGGGAGGCCCCGCTCGCGGACCATGGCGCAGCTCCAGCGGTACCATGGAAACACAAATTCACGTAAATGTTTCGGCGAGACGATGAGCGCCTCTGCATAGGCGAGGTCGTCCGGATGGGCGACGGCCCCAACGACGTCGTATTGAAGGACGCGCATGAGGACACGGCTTTGGATCCACCAGACCCGGTCGTACATGCGGCGGATGAGTTCGGGCTGCTCGTATAGCGCGTAACAGAAGGTCTCCAGGCCCATCAGCGTCCACACCGACGTGAAGGTCCATCCCATGTAAGCGATGACCTTCATGCCGGGAGGCAGGTACTGCCGAATTTGCTCGAAGGCGGACAGATCCATGCGGTCGGGATCGGGCCATGGGAAGCGCTCGAATTCGTCCATGTCGGCGATCACCCCGCGGCCCTCCTCGGCCCACGTTCTGACCCTTTCATCGTTGGAATACACGCTGTAACGCCCGAGTCCGGTGCGCTGGCGCGGGGCAGCCGCGATACCCTCTCCGGCGCTAAGACCCGGCCGGATGAAGCTGCGGATGCCGGCTTGCAGCGGCACGAAGTCGTAGCCGGCCCGGTACCAGAACTCGACCTCGTCACGCAAGGTCTCGATGGGGCGGCCTAAGAAAGCAGCCTTCACGTCGGCGTCCACACTGAACTCGACCAGCGGTACGTAATCGGGTTCGCCCTCGAGCAGCAGGGCGCGGCGAAGGTTTTCGAAGTTGGGCTGGCGGGGCGGTTTGGGGGCATCTACGGCCGGCATCAGAGTCTTTCCTTCCTGTGCAAGCGCAAAGCTTCATTCAGATGGTAGCGCCCGCGCGCGGCCGGCAGAGAAGCGGTCAAATCGCGGTATCGGAGCAGGGCGGCTGCGCCCAGCTTGGAGACGATGGTTGCGCTGGTCAGACGCCTTGCCTTCCACGCGATCGAGACTTCGAAGCCGCCGCGCGCACAGAGTCCGTGTACCTCGCCTTCGGGCCAGGCCTCGGGGAGCGCGGGCAGCAGGTGGATTTCGCCCGCGTGGCTCTGGAGGAGCATTTCGGCGATGCCCGCGGTGGCGCCGAAGTTGCCGTCGATCTGAAAGGGCGGATGAGAGCAGAGCAGATTGGGCTGCAGGCCGGGCCGATTGTACTTACCGCGGGCTTCGCGTGCCGGCTGGATCAGATTCTTGAGCAGCGCGTAGGCCCGGTCGCCGTCTCCCAAGCGGGCCCACAGGTTGATCTTCCAGGCGCGCGCCCAGCCGCTGCCGCCATCGCCGCGCAGCTCGAGCGAACGGCGAGCGGCCGCGGCCAGCTCAGGCGTCTTGGCCGGGGTGAGTTCCGAGCCCGGATGCAACGGGTAAAGATGCGAGACATGGCGGTGCTGTGGCTCGGCTTCTTCGAAGTCCTCCATCCATTCCTGCAACTGGCCCCGCCGACCGATGCGGTAGGGCAATAGGCGCGGCAATTTGTCTTCGAGTTCGCGCCGGAAGGCTTCGTCGCGGTCGAGCGCGCGCGACGCCTCGATGGTATTGGCGAACAGGTCGCGGATGATGGCGATGTCCATGGTGGGCGCCATCGAGACACCTGCAGTGCGGATGCGCCCGTCGGGATCGCGGTAGCGGAAACGGTTTTCGGGCGAGACGCCGACCGGTGTGAGGAGGCGGCCCTGGTCGTCTTCAATGAGCCAATCGAGGTAGAACTCGGCGGCCTGTTTCATCAGCGGGTAGGCGTGCTCAGCCAGGAAGCGGCGGTCGCCGGTGAACAGGTAATGTTCCCAGAGGTGGCGGCAGAGCCACCCGGCGGCCATGGGCCAAAAGGAGGGCATGGCACCATAGTCCACCGGCTGCGCGCAGCGCCAGATTGTGGTGTTGTGGTGGGCTACCCAGCCCCGGCGCTTGTACATTTGACGCGCCACTCGGCGGCCGTTGACGGCCAGCTCGCGTACCAGCCGCAGCAGGGGCTCGTGGCATTCAGAAAGGTTGGTAACCTCCGCGGGCCAGTAGTTCATCTGGGCATTGATGTTGAGCGTGTAGGCTGAGGCCCAAGGCGGGATGACCTCGCGGTTCCACAGCCCCTGCAGGTTCAGGGGCTGAGTTCCGGGGCGCGACCCTGCGATCATCAGGTAGCGCCCGAACTGGAAGACGAGTGCGGCGAGCGAGGGATCGCCCCCGCCGCTGAAGCGTTCGATGCGTTCGTCGGTGGGCAGGGCGGAGTGCGATCCCGGGGTTCCGAGGCGCAGACGGACGCGGTCGAACAGGGCGCGATAGTCGCGCACGTGGGCGTCGCGGAGTCGGCGGTAGCTTTTGCGTGCGGCCGCTTCCAGATGTGCTCGCGTATGCGCAGCCGGATCGGTCCCCTCGCGCGAGGGGCTCCGGTCGAAGCCGTTGAAGCTGGAGGCGGCGGCCAGCAGCAAGAGAGCCTCACGAGCGCCGTCGACGCTGAGATGATCGCCCGCCGGCGTGACGCGGCCGCCTCGGGTTCTCACCCACAGGCGTGCTTCGAATCGCATCCCCAGGCCGCCGATCTCATCGGCGTAGAGCACCTGTTTGGCGTGCGGGCGGCGTTTGCCGTCCCGATCCCACAGCTCCGGGTACTTCCATTGGTCTCCGCGCTGCTCGATCCATTCGAGCGTGCGGCGCACGACCAGGCCGGGCAGTTGACCCGCAAGGACGAGTTCATGGGCGGCAGCCCGCACTCTGGCAGTGGGATGCACGGAGGCCAGGCGGACGGTGAAGTTCAGTGCGCCGCGTCGCGCGGCCGCCAAGCGGAGGACGATGACCTGGTCGGGATAGGTGGCGAAGATCTCGCGTTCGAAGAGGACGCCGTCGTGTTCGTAGCGAATGCGGCATACGGCCTCCGCCAGATCGAGTTCGCGCCGGTAACCGGTAATGCGCCGCGAGTGATCGAATTCCAGATAGAGATCGCCCAGAGGCTGGTAACACGGCCACGTACGGCCGATCCAGTGCCGGGTGACGTACTCTTCGGCCTCGGCGTAGCGCCGCCGGCGCAGAAGCGCGAGAACGTGATCGAAGCCGCTGGTGACGTCGAGCGGCAGATCGCGACGGCCGGGCTCGTCCGAGTAGAGGGTATCCTCGTTGAGCTGAAGCCGTTCCACTGGAACGCCGCCGAAGACCATCGCGCCCAGGCGACCGTTGCCGATGGGTAGGGCTTCGTTCCAATCGGGCGCCGGTTCGCGGTACCAAAGCAACAGGTCGCTGTTTGCCCGATCGAGTGCGGGAGCAGCCAGCAACGGCACCGAGAGGAACTGTCTACGGGTGGGCAGCGAGTTCATCGCTTCCCGATGTTAGCGCGCCGCAGCGTGTCTGCGGCGCGAACATGCACGAACCAGTGCGGCGCCCAGGTAAAGGATCTGAGCCGAGTAGTAGATCCAGACCAGCAGCAGTGCGAGCGATCCCGCCGCGCCGTACACCGAGCGGAGGCTGCTGCCTGCCAAATACCATCCGAGCAGCGATTGTCCGACGACAAATAACAGGGCGGCAGCGAGCGCCCCGATCCATGCATCCGTCCAGGTGACGGGCGCCTGCGGAAGGAACCTGTAGATGAACGCCAGCACTGCTGCGGAGGCGGCGAACGAGCCCATCAGGTGCATCGCCTGAAGCAGCCCGGGGTGTTCGAGCGCCGGGCCGAGCAAGCGCGGTAGGGCGGCCATGAGCGTGGCCGCGATCAGGGAAGCCAACAGGACCAGTCCCATGAACAGGACCATCAAGAAGGCCCACAGGCGGCCGCGCGCGATGTGCAGCCAGGCGCGCCCGGAGGGTTGTACGCACCAGATCGTATTCAGGCCGTCCTGCAGCTCGGCGAAGACCGCCGTGGCGCCCAGAAGGGAACCCAGCAGACCCACTGCGGAAAACCATTCCGCAGCGGGTTGCCTGCCCGCGCCGGCGAGAATGTTCTGAATGACCTGTGCGGCGGGTTCGCCAGCGAAGCGGCTGACTTGCAACACGATTTCGCCGCGGGCCGCCTGCTCGCCGAAAACCGCTCCCGCGACCGCTACGGCGACGATCAGCACGGGCGCCAGCGAAAAGAGCGAATAGAAGGCGAGAGCGGCTGCAAGCCGGCCCGGGTTACTTCGCCACCATAGGCCGACCGCCTGCCTGCCGATTTCGAACCAGAGCCTCATTCCCGGCAGGCCATCCCAGCGGCTCAATCGAGCTTTTCGCCAATGGCCTTGGCTTGCAAGAACAGCAGCAGGTAATCGGGGCCGCCAGCCTTCGAGTCGGTGCCGGACATGTTGAAGCCCCCGAAGGGATGGCAGCCGACCATCGCACCGGTGCACTTGCGGTTGATGTAGAGATTGCCCACGAAGAACTCCTCCCGAGCGCGGTTGATTTTCTCGCGATTGGTGGTATAAACGGAGCCCGTGAGCCCGTACTCGGAGTTGTTGGCCAGTTCGAGTGCGTGGTCGAAATCGCGTGCCGGCGTGACGGCGAGTACGGGACCGAAAATTTCTTCCTGGAAGATACGGGCTTGGGGACCGACTTCGGCAAAGATGGTGGGCTGCAGGAAGTAACCGGGTCCTCCCGCGCGTCCTCCGCCCGTCACCAGCCGCCCCTCCCGCTTGCCGATTTCAATGTAGCCGAGGATGGAGTTCATCGCAGTCTCGTTGATGACGGGGCCCATGAAGTTGTCGGGATCATCAGCGGGGCCGACCTTCAGGCTCTGGGTACGTGCGACCAGGCGGGCGAGGAAGTCGTCGTAAATTTCCTGGTCCACGATAGCCCGGGAGCAGGCCGAGCACTTCTGTCCCTGGTAGCCGTAGGCCGAGACCAGCACGCCTTCGACGGCGCGCTCGAGGTTGGCTTCCCGGTCCACGATGATGGCGTCCTTGCCTCCCATTTCGGCGATCACCCGTTTGATCCAGATCTGGCCGGGCTGCGTGCGAGCTGCGAGCTCGTTGATCCTGAGCCCGACGGCTTTCGACCCTGTGAAGCAGATGAATCGAGTTTTAGGATGCTCGACCAGCAGATCGCCGATCTCTCCTCCGCCGCCCGTCACCAGGGAGAAGCTTTCGGGCGGGAAACCGGCTTCCTCCAGCACTTCCGCCAGCTTGGCTGCGATTGTGGGGGTGTCGCTGGAGGGCTTGATGACCACGGTGTTGCCGGTCACCAGAGCCGCGGTGGTCATGCCGGTGAGGATGGCCAACGGGAAGTTCCAGGGAGAGATGATGATGCCGACGCCTAAGGGAATGTAGATCAGTTCGTCGCGCTCGCCAGGGAACTGAACCATGGGGTGAGGGCCGGCGAGCCGCAACATTTCCCGTGCGTAGTACTCGCAGAAATCGATGGCTTCGGAGACGTCGGCCTCGGCCTCGGGCCAGGTCTTGCCGGCTTCGTAGATGAGCCAGGCGTTGAACTCCATCTTGCGACGTCGCAGGATCGCAGCCGCGCGAAGCAGGCGCGCTGCGCGCTCTTCCGCCGGGGTGCGGCTCCAAGTAGGGAAATAGCGGAACGCCCGTTCGACGGCCTCGCGGGCCTGCTCGGCTGTCGCCCGCTGGTGGATTCCGACGATTTCATCGGGCGCCGAGGGATTGCGGGAAAGGATTTTGCCGGAAGCACGGGCGCGCTGGCCGGCGAGGATGAGATCGTACTCCCGCCCGAACTGGGCTCGGACAGCAGCCAGCGCATCCAGCATAGCGCGTCGGTTCTCGGGTTGGCTGAAGTCCGTGTAAGGCTCGTTGCGGAAGGGGGCGAGCGTCTGCAACGAGATCGCAGCCGGCTGACTCATCGCTTATTCCCCCGTTTTGAGACTCGCGTTTTTCTTACTCGCGCGCGACCAGCTTGCGGCTGCGTTCGAGCAACCCGCCCGCCTCTTCGGCGATTTCGACGCCCTTGCGGTAGAGTCGGCGCCCGCGCTCGGCGATCTCCTCGCCCAGTTCACGGCCTTTCTCCAGCAAGTGTTCACCCGTTTCGACCAAGGCGTCACGCGCTTCGCTGCTCTTTCTTCGCAAGTAGCGGCGGGTTTCTTTTCCCGATTTGGGCGCATAAAGCAACGCCACGCTCGCTCCCAAAGCAGCGCCGATCAGGAACCACAGCAGTTTCTCGGTATTTTTCGACATCAGGGGGGCCTCCTGCTTCGATTGTAGTGGACAGCTGCGGTTCGTCGCTCGTGTGCGGGGAAAGGGCTCGCCTGATCTCAAGCAGCCGAACCGTGGTCTTGGTTGGCGACGGGCGCCTGCTCGTCGTGGGGGTTTTCGGGCGGCAGCTTGCCTAGCGCCTGGCTGGTAGCTCTCTTGATGCGCGCCAGGGCCCGGAGTACATTACGGCGCACCAGGGGCTCGGGGTCTTTCAGCATTCGGCCGAGCGTGGGCAGGAACTGAGGATCCTCGATGAAGCCCATCGCCCAGGCGGCGGTGGCCCGGAAGGCGGCCGATTTGTGACGCGCCATTTCGGCCAGCAATTCCGCGGCCGTGGGATCTCCGAGCAGGTAGAGGCCGACCAACGCGTTGCCTACGACGCGGCTGTGGGAGTCCCGCAAAGCGATCTTGTAAGCCTCTGCCACGGCCGACCCTTGGGTGCCCCACAGCGATTCGATGACGTTTGCGCGCACCCGCGCGTCGGGTTCCGTGAGCCACTGCTGCGCCCACTGCCCGCTTTTCAGGCTCCTGCCCGCCAGCAGGGCGGCCTTAGAACGCACGCGGGGGTTCTGGTGCCGGAACAACTGAACGAGCGTCGGGACAATGCGGGGGTTTTCCGAGAGCGCCCCGAGGATCTCGAGTATCCGGAGGATACGCGCAGGGTCGGCGGCTTCCGGGTCCGGGCGGTTGCCCAGTCCCCGCAGCAACCATTGAGCGAACTTCGAATCCAGTAATGGGTCGGTCCGGGCGACCCAGCGGGCAAGAGCGACCGCTTCGCGCGGATTCATCGCGGCGGGATCGGCGAGGACGCGAGGCAGCTTGTCGTAGCCGGCCAATAGGCCGGCCAAGAACTGGCACACCGCGGCATTTTCAGGCAGGCCTTGCACGAGCTGGCCGATGTGCCTGCAGAAGCGTACCGGGTCGGCGTTGAGCAGATCGTGCAGTTCCGAGCGAGCGGTGGAGCGAGGCAAGTCGTACGCCTTTACGAGTTCCTCCAGGTAGGCCTTGAAGTCCTCCTCTGAGCGCAGCGCCGAGGCCGGGCGGGCCATGATTTCTCCTACCGCAGGAATCGGCCCGAGAATGCTCTGGCTTTAGGGAGAACCTCCCAGTGCCGCACGGGAACGGTCTTGGCGCGCCCAAAAGACGGAAGAAATCGGCCGGAGGCCGCCCTTCCCCAAAAGAGGAGGACAGAAGCCGGAGCGGCGGCGGTTTCCCGGGTTCAGCGTGTGTCGCCGCCCAGCGGAAGCCGAGCCGGCAGTGGAGTCCGCGTGGCGCGGTCGGGGGGTCGTTAGGCCGGGATGCGGCCGAATGCTCGATTTAAGTCAACCACTAGGTGGGCGTGCTGGGCCACCGGCGTTGGGCGCAGACGGGGCCGCGTGTGGGGCCGCATGCGGAACTGCGGCCTGTCGTTTCACCTGCCAGTGCGCTTCCAGAACGAGAGTTGCCAGAAGCGGCGGCGCTTCTGCGGCGCCGCCGGCGTGCGCACGCCTTCCCCGATCAGCGCCGCCTTGGGATTATCCTCCAGCAGCAGGCGGGCGTACTCCGCTCCGAAACGGCGCGCTAGCCACCGCCAGGCCTCGTCCAGCCGGGGGGTGCGGTCCTGCGCATCGTGGGCGTCGCTGGCGATAAAGTGCACCAGGTTGCGCTCGAGGAGCTGAATAGCGAACATGCGCGCTTCACGCCCGAAACGGCCGAACAGGGACTGGGCCGTGAGTTGAAGCGTGCAACCCTGGCTGACCCAGCTTTCCAGATCCCTCAACCGTTGTTGCAGAAGCCAGTTGCGCTCGGGGTGAGTGATGACGGGCGTCAGGCCCGCTTGGCGCATCTCGGCGAAGATCTCCTCCATGTGGCGGGGAACAATGAGGTCGGAGAATTCCACCAACAGATAACCCTTGCCGTTGATGCTGTAGCGCTCGGGGTGGGCCAGCGCCTCGCGGATGTTTTCGTAGTGCAGTTGCAGGTCACAGCCCGCGTGAATGCGCAGCAGGTCTCCGGCGGCAGCGCGAAGCTCGGCCAGTCGCTGGGCGACCGCAGCGGGCCGGTAGGGGTACTTCAGGCTGGCGTGGGGGGTGGCGACGATGTCGGTGGTGCCGCTCTGCGCGGCCAGCCTCAGCATGGCCAGACTCTGCGCGAGTTCGCGCGGGCCGTCGTCCAGGCCGGGCAGGATATGGGCGTGAATATCAACCATCGGGCGGCGGTCCGCCCGCAGGCGGCGCGGTTTGTCTCAGATGAACATCTCGTCGTCGTGGCTGGCCTGCGCGACCGTGGTTTTAGGCCCTGCGAGCGCGGCAAAGGCCGCTCGCACCCCCGCCGCCAGTCCGTTCAGATGGCGGATCGGACGGACGATTCCGTTCTCCACGAGGGTGACGGTATCCTGAAAGCGGCTGATGACGTCGTCCAGCACGAGCTCGATCCGCTCCATTTGCGCCCGCGAGCGTGTAGCGGCGTCTCGGAGGACTTCGTCCAGCCGATGGAGCTGCTGGCGGCTGAGATCGAGGACTTCGGCCGTTTTGCCGGAGATTTCCGCCAGGTTACGCCGCGATTCGTCCAGGAGTTTTCGGGCGGATTCCAGCGCGGGCTCCGCCTTTGCGCTCAGGCTCGCCATCTGCTCGCGCATCTTCCGGTTCGCTTGGTAGATCCCGATCAGGAGAATCGCCTGCGCGATGAGGGCGACTGCGGCCACGACGACCGCGCCCGCCATTACGTACAGAAGGCCACTTTGCTCCATGCGTCGTCGCGGATCAGATTCAACTCTCGGCGCCTGCTTCCTTTTCGGCCGATCTGCCGGCTAGGGCGTCCCGGTAAGCCTGTTTGCCTGCCTCGACGGCGGCAGCCAAAGTTTCGCGCTGGCGGCTGACCGCCTCCTTGCCCCGCTCGATCAGTTCCTCGGCGGATTCCTTTAGCTCTTCGCCGCGCCGCTTGAGATACTCACGACCTTCGTCGGCCTTGGCCCGGATGTATTCGCGGGTCTCACGCCCCGATTTGGGAGCGAAGAGCACCCCGACTGCCAGACCAATGCCAAACCCGAAGATAAAGGCGGAAAATTTGCTTTCGTCGGCCATGGGCTGCTGCCTCCCTCTCGTGCTTCGCTTGGCTCGCAAAGCCGGCGGCGCGGTTGAACTCGCCACCCGCAGGCCACCAGCCTTCAGATACTACCATACCCCTTTGAGGCAATCGTAGGGAAGTCTCGGAATATTTCCCCAGGGGTCGTTCGCGAAGATACGCCTCCGTGCAAAGCAGCTGCGAACCGGTCAATCGCCGTCGGCTGCCACTGCGGAGACGGTTCGCTCCCCTGGTTTAGTGGCCGGTTGCCGCACGCCGGCGGCTGAGCTAACCTGTTTGTGCCATGGCAGCTCAGCGTGAGAGGCAGGCCCCGGGGAGGGCAGACGGGACCGGAAAGTCAGCGGGCCTGAGACGCATCGGGGTGGCGATCGATTCCGACCTGCTCGAGAAGTTCGACCGGCTCATCCGCCGGCGCGGCTATAACAACCGCTCGGAAGCCTTTCGCGATTTGATCCGGGCGGAGTTGGTCGAGGAGGCGGCGGATGCGCCGGACAGCCCGGTCGTGGGCACGGTGACGTTGGTGTACGATCACAACGTTCGTCTGCTCAATGAGAAGCTGGTGGACCTGCAACACCGGCATTTTCACCACATCCTTTCGACCCTTCATGTCCACCTGGATCACGACCACTGTCTGGAGGTGCTGGTTCTGCGGGGCGCCAGTCGGACCGTTCGTCAGATCGCCGACGTCCTGATCGCCACCAAGGGGGTAAAACTCGGCCGCCTCACCATCACCGCGGCGGGAGCGATACCGTGAGGTGCAGCAGTGATGATAGCGGGCTGCGGGATTGACGTAATCGAGGTGGCCCGCATCCGACGCGTCGCGGAGCGCTACGGCCGGCGTTTCCTAGAGCGGATCTTCACTGCCGCGGAGATCGCCTACGTGGAACGCAGGGGCAATCGGTGGGAACGCTATGCCGCGCGCTTCGCGGCCAAGGAAGCGGGCATGAAGGCTCTCGGCACGGGATTGCGGGGTGGCGTACGCTGGCGGGATTTCGAAGTGACGAATGCGGCCTCAGGCAAGCCGATGCTGCGCCTGGACGGGAAGGCCGCCCGCATCGCCGCCCGGCTGAGGGTGCAAGCCGTGCACCTTTCGATCACCCACACCCGCGAGAGCGCCGCGGCAGTAGTGATCCTGGAAGCTTAACTTCAGCGCGCCTGCGGCAGACCGGCTTCGCGCGCTTCCACCGCCGCGGAGGCCGCCTCCAGCTTGCGGGTCTCCTGCCAGGTATAAAGCATCCGATGGATGACGGTGACGTTGGCCAGCACGGCGATGACCCAGAGCACGGCCGCCATGCGGTCGAAGAGCGCGCCGATGATAAGCAGGACCACGCGTTCGGGTCGCTCCATGAAGCCGACCTTGCACTTGGGGATGATGCACTCGGCGCGCGCCCGCACGTAGCTGACCATTACCGATCCCGTCATCACCACGGCCGTCAACACAACGTAAAAGAAGCGGTTGATGGAGGCGTAGTAGACCAGCAGGCCCATGAGCAGGACCAAGTCCGAGTAGCGGTCCACTACCGAATCGAAGAAGCCGCCGAAGGGCGTCACGCGGTTGGTTTCCCGCGCCACGCGCCCGTCTACCATGTCGAAGAGGCCCGCGGTCATGATCACGAGGGCCGCGGCCTGGAAGCGGCCGCGCGCCAGCAGGGCTGCGGCGACAGCGTTGATGATGAGACCCAGGAACGTGAGGACGTTGGGGTGGATGCGCCAGAGAGCCAGCGTGCGAACCAGGGCGCGGATGATCTTGTCGGCCACCAGGCCGATGGCGCGCGTGTACGTCATGGGGGTCCAGGACGGATCAGTTGTCCGACTCCGCCAGATCGTGGATGGTTCTCAGTTCCAGAATTTCAAGCTCGCGCCAGCCGCCGGGAATCTGAATGCGCGCCACGTCGCCCACCTCTTTGCCGAGCAAGCCCCGTCCGATGGGCGAACTTGTCGAGATCCAGCCCCTGGAGATGTCCGCCACCTCGCTGGCGACCAGCCTGTAGGTGATCTCCTCTCCCTTCTGGCGATCGAGCACCACGACTTCCGAACCCAAGCCCACCCGATCGCGCGGGATGCGTGAGAGGTCCACCATGGAAAGCTCGGCAAGGCGCTTGCGGAGCTGCGCAAGACGGGCCTCGACGAAGCTCTGACGCTCTTTAGCGGCGTGATACTCGGCGTTTTCGCTCAAATCTCCGTGGGCGCGGGCGCGGAGAATCTCCTTAGGCAGCTCGTTGCGAAGCTCGTACTCCAGAGCTGCGATCTCCTCGAGAAGCTTTTTCTTCAGCTCCTCCATGGCGGGAACGCGGACGCCTGCCCGTCATTATAAACCAGGCGAGGCGCCCTCATTTCGGGGCGAGAAGCGCGCGACGGCCAGCCCGATTTGTCCGTTGAGGTATTCGTCGGGACGCGGGCGGTCGCCGGCCCCGAACCACACGAGCAGCTCTCCGGCCTGCCACAGCACGGTGGGATCACAGATCACCGCGGAAGCCCAGCTCGCGGGCGCCTGGAAAACAGGTCGTGACGAGACTCTCTGCCAACGGACGCCGTCCCGCGAACGCGCCAGGCCGATACGCCGCTGCTCCCGGCGGTCGCGCCCGGTGTACAGCATCCAGTACCAGCCGTGCGAAGCCCATACCGCCGGTTCGCCCAAGCCGACTTCGTCGAACGATCCCGGCTCGCCGAGTTCGAGCACGGGATTGGTCCGCAGCTTTTGCCAGCGGATGCCGTCGCGCGAACGCGCTACGCCCAGCCGCTGACGACGTGCGCGGTCCTCGCCCAGGTAAAACATGTAAAAGTGATCGCCTAAGCGCAGCACGTAGGGATCGGCGACGGCCCGCTCGTCCCAGGCTCCCCGCGGTCCCAAGGGGAGCACCGGGTGCGGATGCTTCTGCCAGCGCAGGCCGTCGGGCGACACGGCCAGCCCGATGCGCGGCGGACGGCCTGCCTGGTACCAGTAGTAGAACATGCCGTCGACGAGCAGGGCTGAGCCATTGGCCGCAATGTAATCACCTTCCCATGTGGAGGGGTCCGGGGCCAGCACGGCGCCGCGCTTCTGCCAATGAACGCCGTCGCGCGATACGGCCAGACCTGTGCGCCACCGGCGCCCGTCCCAGCCCGAGTAGAAGTTGAAGTAGAGGCCCTCGCTGAAGACCACCGAAGGGTTCAAAGCATCCACGGAATCGAAGTCGCCGGGGGCGCCGCGCGGCAAGACGGGATCGGGCCGCACCTGCCAACGGATGGCAGGATCCGAAGGAAGGCCGGGCGGAGCCGGAAGTTCGAAGTCGCGGTAGGAGGTACAGCCCGCTAGCAGGCAGGAAAGCGAGACCGCGAGCGCAGCTCTCACGCGGGGATGCGGATGCGCAACCCGGATCCCTGGCCGGGTCTCGACTCCAGAAGAAGTTCGCCGCCCAGGCTACGGACCCTGCGTTTGATGCTCTGCGGTCCGAGTTCCAAAAGCTCCAGCTCATCCAGGTTGAAAGTGCCGCTGAAGCCGAAGCCGGCGCCGTTGTCATCCACGGAAAGCTCGACGTCCCTGCCGGCCCGCCGGATGCTGACGGAGACGCGTCCGGCATGGGAATGCTTCTGGATGTTTTTCAGCGCCTCGCGGAGAATCAGCATTAGCTCCTGACAGGTCTCCGGGTTGGTGTGCAGGGAAACCTCCGAGCTGCTGAAGCGGACCGGGATGCCGGTGTCCTTCTGGAACTCCTCGCTGATGCGGCGCGCGGTAGCGACGACGTCGGTGCTCTCGACGGGCTGGGGGCGCATGGTGCGCAGGAAGGACCGCATCTCGCTTACCTGGCGTTTGGCCACCTCCTGCAGCCGCCGGAGTTCTTCCAGCGCCGCCTGGCGATCGCGCTCGAGCAGGCGACGAAGGATGTCGAGCTGGATCTGCATGCCGATGAACTCTTGCAGCGGACCGTCGTGGAAATCGCCCGCAATGCGTTGGCGTTCCTCCAGGCGCGCTCTCTCGGCTTCCGCGCGCCGGCGCTCGGCCTCTTGACGCGCTTCCCGGAGGCGTTGCTCGAGCCGATTCTTTTCGTAGGCGATCACGGCAGCCAACAGTCCGCCGAAAAGCACCAGACGGCGCAAAGGAGTGGCCTCGGGCCAGGGCGCCACGGCCAAGTAAAGCGTCGAACCGCCGCACACGATCAACAGATCACTGGGGCCGTGCTCCAGCACGCCCTCCAGCATCAGGAAAAGGAAGAACGCCGAGCTCAACCAGAGACCGGGATCGTGTCCCCAGCGCGCGAAGATCAGGAAGAAGCCCGCATCCAGGAAAAGGCCCAGCAACGCGAGGCCGGTGATGCGCTGGTACCCCCCCATCAACAGGCCGAAAGCAGCGTGAACGGCATAGACCAGCGCAGCCAACGTGATTGCGCTGAAAACAGGACCATGACTGCTGACCTGCGCGGCCAGGCACAGCAGTCCGAGCACCAGACGTGCGGCGCTAAGACCGACACGCCAGAGCGGCGCAGCGCTGGCCTCGTGTTCCTTCATGCCGAACCCGATGCGGGGCGAGGGCCGCAGGCGCAATCAGCGCCGATACAGATACAGCGTATGACTGCGGCCTTCGCCGTCGTCGTCGATGTGCTCGACCTTCTCCGGCGTCCAGCCGGAAAACTCGAAATCGTGAGCGACGATGCGAGCACCCTTCTTGAGCTGTTTCTCCAGCAGCGGACGGATCCGGTCGTTGGACGAAGGCAACAGGTAGACCGTGATGACGTCAGCCGAACTGTAGTCCTGCTTCAGGATGTCGCCCAGAATGATGCGGGCCCGCTTTTCGAGGCCCAGGGCCCTGATGCGGTCCATGCTCTGCTTCCAGAGATCCCTGTCGATCTCGACGCCGGTGGCGTCGGCGCCGAATTTCTGGGCCGCCATGATTACGATGCGCCCATCGCCGCTGCCCAAGTCGAACATCTTCTCGCCGGGTTTGAGCTCCGCCAACTGGAGCATTTTCTCGACGATGGTTTCCGGGGTAGGGTAGTAAGGCGCGAGTTTTTCTCCTTCCTGCTGCGCAGGCAGGAGGGCGACGATGAGAAAGATCGACAGGAAAACCGACGAACCCACTCTGCGCATGGAAATTTACCTCGGATGCTGTTTCGAGTTTACCGCAACCGTGTTCACGATGTTACAGGATTTCATGCGTCCCACTTACGGTTCCAGATAGACCCGAACCCGATTGCTCGCCGCGCCGTCCGCCTCGACGTACAACTCCGCAGGCCCGCGGTCGACGAGATCGGGTAACTGGATCTCGACCAGGTAAAGGCCCGCGTAGCCGGGAGCCAGCACGGCACGAAGGACCGGCATCTCGACGTTACCCAGGAACGCGTGCACGGGAGCCACGACCGAGGGGGGCTGATCGAGCGGCGCAGGAAGGCCCGCAGGCCAGGCCGGGCGTACCTCGCCCAGCCCGGTCACCAGGACCTGGATGCGCGCGCCGGCCCGAGCCGGGTTCATGGCGTCGAGCAGCAGCCCGGTTTCGGCGTCGAGCAACAAGGGCGAACCGTCCGGTTCCAGGACGATAGCGGGCGCGACCCTTTTCAGCGGCCATGTGACGTGCAGGCTGCGAGCCTGCGTCTCCAGCGCAAGCTCGATCCGATCCCCGTGTATCCCGAATGGGATCTGAATTTGGGACTCGGCCTCGGAAGCCGAGAGCACCGCGGCAGGCTGCGTCCCGGCCAAAGCCCGCTCTACATGCGCACCGAGGACACTGAGGAGGGCGCCGGGCGCGGCTGCCCGCGCGCTGAAATCCGCCCCGTGGACCACCCTGGGCGCCCACCTGCGATGCGGCGCCGTAGCCGCATAGACCCCGTAGCCCTCCAGGGCGACGAAGATGCGGTTACCCTCCGCATCGAGCCGTACGTCGACGACTGGCGCCTCGGGCAGACCGGCCGGTGCAGCCATCCAGGGCGTGGCGGGAGCCGGCACGTCCATTTGCGTGCGGGTGTAGAAAAGCCCCCGTTCGGTAGCCACATAGACGGCGCCTCCAGCGCGGTCCGCGGCCACCCCATAAGCTCGTGCGCCGGGCGGCAGGTCTGCAGTCAGATCATCCCAGAAGAGACCCCCGTTGGTCGTGCGCAGCACGCGAGCCCCCTGGCGGTTGGCGAGCGCGGCAAGAGCTAGTTGCGGTTGCGAGGGGTCTGCCCAGATGCGGGTTACGGCTGCGACAGGTTCGACGCTCTCGGGAAGCTGCCACGTACGGCCGCGATCACGGGAGACCCAAAGGCGCCCGTCCGCAGAGCCTGCGTAAAGGAAATCACCTGCGATGGCCACGGCCGTGATTTCCGTTTCCAGAACCCCGGAAAGCAAGCTACGCAACCGGGCCTCGTACTCCAAAGCCGGGTCGAGCACCGGTCGCCATGCCCTGCGCTCGCCGGGCGGCCACTCGAAGGCGCCCATGCCCTCGACCTCAACCCGCAGGCCCGTCGAGCCGTCGGGCAGCGCGAGGATACGGCGCATGGCCAGCGAGGGAAGGTTCTCGTTCATGCCGCTCCAGGAAAGCCCGCCGTCGAGGGAGCGCCACAAGCCGTAATCGTTGGCCACCACGATGACATCGGGGTCGTGCGGCGAGACCGCGAGGTCACGGGGCGCGGTCCCGAGAATCGAGCCACCCCGAAATTCGGTCAGGTTCAGCCACGTCCGCCCGCCATCATCGGAACGCAGCAGGTGCCGCCCCAAAGCATACATCCGCGGCGAGCCTGCCGGATCCTTCCAGACCAACACGCTCCCCGCAGAATCGAGTTCGCGGAACTCCAGGGCGCGCGGCGGTGTGACCGGATCCTGCGCGGGCCTCCAGCGTTGGCCGCCTTTGGTAACGTACACCTTCCCCGAGCGGGTGCGCGCGTACAGTTCATCGCCTGACTGCGAAAACCAGACCCGGTCTATGGGCCCGCCGGCGGGAGCTGCCAACTCCAGCTCGAGTAGTGGAACACCCAGCGGGCGCCAGTCCCAACGGCGTTCTACAGGTGCCTGCGCGAGGGCCGGTAGTGCGGGCAACAGCCAGCAGGCCATCCGCAGCGCTCTTGTGTCAAAACGACACATTCGCTGTGTCCATTCTAACCTGAGGGTCAGCCTCGCCGGTTCGCCAACCGCTTGTATAATCGAAAAAATTCAAGTTGGCGTTGAGATTGCCAAGCAAGTTTGATGTAAACTTGGGTGTTGACATAGGAGGCCCGGCTCGGTTCAAGGGCGATCGAGCGCGGGCGGGAAGAAAGCGCGTGCGTATGCCGAGGAGGGGCCCGTCGCGAGCCTGGTTGCTTGCTGCAACCACCGTCGGAGTGTGTCTTGCGCAGGTTCCCTCCCTGAAACCCCCAAGCCCGAGCATCGCCAAGCCGCCGGCAGCCGCGCCTGCGAACCCCGCCGTGGCGCGCGTGGTGGCGCTCACCGGGCAGGTCTCGGTTCTGCGCGATTCGGTGCCTTGGGCGCTCGAAGTCGGCGACGAGGTACTGCCGCGCCAGGTGATCGTGACAGGCCCCGATGGTTTCGCGCGATTCGAGCTTGCTGACGGCAGCACGTTCGAGGTCTATCCCAATTCGCGCGCTACTTTCCGCAGCAATCCGGGCGACTGGCGCCACTTGGTCGAAGTCTGGCTGGGGCGGCTGAAGTTCCGCATCCAGCGGATGAACGGGCGACCCAACCCCAACCGCGTGGATACGCCCACGGCCGTGATCTCGGTCCGCGGCACGGTGTTCGACGTCGAAGTGAGCGACGAGGAGGGCACAACGCTCATCGTGGTGGACGAGGGCCAGGTGGCGGTCCAGCACAAGCTGCTGCCACGCGGGGAGCCGCGTCTGCTGAATGCGGGTGAGTGGATCCGGGTCTACCGCGCGCAGCCGTTGGCTCAGAAATCGCTCGACAAGGGTTCCGTGCTGCGGCGCGCCTTGCAGGCCATCGCCGAGGCGATTTACACGGGCGTCTACGACAGTCCGGGCGGGCCGTCGCGGCCCGGCAGTTCCGCGCCGCCCTCGGGCGGAGGCGCCCCCGGCGGGGGCCTGCCCGGCGACACAGGGCCGCAGACGCCGCCTCCTCCGCCCCCGCCTGATCCCGATCTCGGACCTCCGCCGCCCCCGTAGTTTGCCTGCGCGGGAAATCGGAGCGCACGCGTCGTCCGTGCGAAACTAGTTCCTGAGATGGCGCGAGCGCCCCGTGGTTTTGTTTCGATCTTCGCGGCGATCCTACTGGCGCCGACCTGGCGGGCTCAGACGGGCCTGCCTCCGGAATGGGAGATCCGCAAGCAAATCGAGGCGCTGGCCGAAAGCCTGACAAGGCTGAAGCCCGTGCTTGCTCAAGTGCGAGCCGAGGAGTGGCCAGGCCGCGGAGCCCCCGATACCTACATAGAACAACTCAAGACGCTGCGCACGGAGCTCGGTTACCTTGAGCGCTCTGCGGAGATCCTGCGGGCACGCCCCGACCGCTTAACGGCTGTCCTGGACACCTTCCTCCGCCTCGACCGCTTCCAGTTGCTGCTAGCTTCGCTGGAGGAGGGCGTGCGTCGCTATCAAAACCCCGCGCTGGCCGACTTGCTGCGGTCGGTTTACGCCGAAGGAGCGCCCAGCCGTGAGAGCCTCCGGCAGTATCTGCTGGATCTGGCACAGGCCAAGGAGCAGGAGCTCGAGATCGCCGATCGCGAAGCCCAGCGCTGCCGAGACGTCCTGATCCGTCAGCCGCCCGCCAGGCCTTCCCGAAGCGGAGGGCCGGGCACGCAGGAGCGCCCATGAGCGAGGTCTACCAATTTAGCTGCAGCATTTGCGGCGAGCCCTCGACCGCGATCTGCGTCTACTGCACCAAGGATGCCTGTCCCAACCACCTCTGCGAGCAGTGTGGCCGTTGCAGTGACTGCTGCGAGTGCCATCTCCTGCTGGAGACCGCGGGCGAAACGGCTCAGTAAAGCGGCGGTTCACCGGGCGGCCGCGTTTTCCAGCGCCTGTGAATCCACAGCCACTGTTCGGGGTATTCGCGGATAACCGATTCGAGCAAGGCGTGCAGCCGCTGCGTGTCGCGCTGGACGTCGCCGCTGATCTCCACGGGCGGATAAAAGCGAAGCACATAACGGCGCTCGCCTTCGCACCAGAGCGCAAAGCCCGGGATCACCGTGGCGCCGCTGCGCGCCGCCAGGCGGGCGAAGGCCGTTCCTGCGCAGGCTTTCAGCCCGAAGAAATCCACGAACACGCCTTCCTCCGGCGCTGCGTTCTGGTCGATGAGGATGCCCACCGCGCGGTTCTCGCGCAAGGCCTTCAGGACGGCGCGAGCGGCGTGCTTTTTGGGGATGATGCGATTGCCCCGGAGCGTGCGACGGGTTTCGACCAGGCGGTCGAGCAGGGGATTGTCGAGGGGGCGGACGACGATGTGCATCGGACCGGCCAGCAGGCCGTGAGCGTAGGCGCTCAGCTCCCAGTTGCCCAGATGCGCCGCGGCGAAAAGGACGCCGCGTCTGCGGGCCAAGGCTTGCCGGAAGTGCTCGAAGCCATCGTAACGTATCCACTCGGAAATGTTGCGATGGTCGAGCCGGGGCAGGCGGGCGAAGACGACGGCCATACGGGCGAGCGACCGGAACATTCCCGCGACGATGCGCTCCCTGCGCTGCGGCTCCAGCTCCGGCATCGCCAGCTCGAGGTTGCGCAGGGCCGTCCGCCGCAGGCGCGGGACCGCCGCCTGGAGAGCGCGCATGAAAACCTGTGCCAGGATCTCGGCGCACGGCCGGGGTGTCCAGGCGAGCAGAAATAAGGCGAGGCGGGCGGCGAGGTACTCGGCCCAGTCGCGCAGCCGCGATCGGCTCGGCACCGCGGGCGAGCAGAAAGCGGCCCTAGGCGTAGGCCCCCGAGGCGGCGGCCAGGTTCTTCTCGGCCCGCTCCCGGTCGATCCGCTGTTGATAGCCGGATGCGCGGAATGCGGCCAGCGGGTCCTCGGGCAGGCCGTGGGCGCGGCGCCACTGGCGCAGGTAAGGACGCACGTCGGTGGCGAAGGCCTGCTTGAGGCACTCCTCCGCGTCCACCAGCTCAGAGCGCTGCTGGTGCTCGAGCAGTTTGGCGTGGTCCACCAGCGCGGCCTTGGCGTAAAGCTCCTGCGCGGTCAGGGCGGTCTGGATCATCTCTTCGATCTTGCCTTTCAGGTTGTGGCTTTGGTCGACCATGTAGGCAATGTCCGCCCGCCGGCCGGTCTCGAACTCATAAAGCAGGATCTCGTGGAAGATGCGGAAGACCTGATAGGGGTCGATGCATCCCAGGGTCAGGTCGTCGTCGGCGTAGCGCCGGTCATTGAAATGGAAGCCGCCGAGCATGTCCTCGTCAAGCAGCCAGGCGACGATCTGCTCGATGTTCTGGCCCTGGTAATGGTGGCCGGTATCGACGAGCACCTTGGCCTTGGGGCCGGCGGCGCGAGCCATCAGCAACGCCATGCCCCAGTCTGCGATGTCGGTGTGATAAAAGGCCGGTTCGAACGGCTTGTATTCGACGAGCATGCGTTGGCCTTCGGCGAGGCGGTCATGGGCGGCGCGCAATCCCTCGATGAACCAGTGCTTGCGGCGACGGATGTTGGCCGTGCCCGGGAAGTTCGAACCGTCGGCGAACCAGAGCGAAATGTCGCGGCTGCCGGTGAGCGAGGCGATCTGAATGGAATCGAGGATGTGTGCGAGAGCTTTCTCGCGGACGGTGGGATCGGGATTGCCCAGCGAGCCGTATTTGTAGATCTGATCCTGAAAGACGTTGGGGTTGATGGCGCCGATACGGACGCCGTATTTCGTCGCCAGTTGTACGGTCTCGGGCACGCTGGAGACGCCGTGGGGGAAGTCCCACAGCACGTGCACAGCGACCGTCGGGCAGCAGCCGGTGAACTTGTGGACCTGGCCGGCGTCGGCCAGCTTCTCCTCGATCGTGGTGGCCGCGCCCGGCTGAATGAACTTGCCGAAACGAGTACCGGTGTTGGCGAAGCCCCACGACGGTAGCTCGATACGGAATGAATCGAGAGCCTTGATGACAATTTCTTCCTGCGTTGCGGGCATCTCCCTCAGCCTATCACGGGGCCCGATGGGTCGGGGCCTCACGGCACACGGAGCCGCCGCGCAGAAGGGATGTCCTTCTGCGATTTAGCGACCCAGCGTGAAGTTGATCTCGATCTGCGTGGTCACGCGCACCGGCCGGCCGTTGAGACGGCTGGGTTCGTAGACCCAGTCCTTGACCGCGTCGATCGCCGCCTGCCTCAGCAGAGGGGGACCGCTGATGGCCTGCACTTTTTCGACACGGCCGTCAGGGCCGATCACCGCCTCCAGCCGGACCACGCCCTGGATCCGGGCCTGGCGGGCCAGAGGCGGGTAAATGGGCTCGCGGCGCCGGATGAGTCGTGCCTCCTGCACCTGCCCTCCAACCCTGGGCACACTCTCGGGTTGCCGGCCTGCAGCCTGGGCTTGTACGGCCGCCTGGTCCGCCTCAGCAGCGGGCTTGACCTGCTGCGGAGCCGGGGATGGGGCGGCGGCCTGCGGCGTGGGGGGCGCCGAAGGAGCCGTCGAGGCCTGCGAGCTCGCCGGCTCGATCGGGCGCGGCTGCGGCTGGGTGGCGGTCGATGCGGGCGGCGCCGCGCCGCCGGCCTCGGGTGTAGGGGGAGGAGAAGGATGCGCAGCGACCACTGGCAGCGCGCGGGTCGGGAGCTCGGCCACAGCGGGGCCGGCAGCCGGGATGGGCTCGACCGGGCTCAGCCGGGCCGCCAGCGACTCCGTGTGGTCACGGCTCGGTATGGGGGCCATGGTTTTGGGAGCTTGGCGCTCGCTCTTCGGGGCTTCTGCCGAAGTTTGGCCCTCCGCCTTGGCGCCGGCGGCTTCCGCCGGAGGACCCGTCGGCGAGGGACGCCCGCCCAGCACGCGCACCGACTCGCTGACGCTCTTGCCGTTTTTGAGATCCGTGATCTCCAGGCGGAAGCTCACGTCACCCGTGATCGGCGAGTAAACGATGCTGCCTGTGCGTAACTGCCCCAGATCCATCTCGACGTCTTCGTGGTGATCGCCGTCGCTGATCGAAAGGATCGCCCGCTGGGCGGTTTGCAACAGGGGCAGGGACCGGTTCCAGCTCAACAACAACTGGCCACCGCTGCGCTCGACTCTGAGATCGAGCGAAGCGGTCTCCGGTTGGGTTGCCGGCGCGCCGCCGCGCGAAAAGTTCCAAATTGCGACGCCGCCGATGCCGAGCAATGCGAGGACAGCCACGCCCAAGATGACGCGCCATCGCTTCGGGCGCGCTGCGGCGCCAGGCTGGGCTTCCAGCTCTTCCCTCGAGGCGCGAGTTGAAGTCCCCGGTTCGGGTGGCCTTCTATCGGGTTCTTTTCCTTCGGGCTCCGGCGTCGTCGCAGGCAGTTCGTCTGCGGGGATCAGCAGCCGAGGACCGTGGCGAGCGGTCCTGCCGGCGGCTCGGTCCTCTTCTTCCGGCTGCGCCTTGCCGTCCGTTGCAGCCCTGCCGTCGGCGGGCGCCGGCACAGGAGGGGCGACAAGCTTACTGTCGGCTGGAGCGGGAGCAGAGACGCCTTCCGCGGGCCGTCTATCGGCTGCAGCCTCTCCCGCGTGCGCGGGGGTAGCCGCAGCTTTAAAGCGCGCCCCGCCTTCTTCGGCCACAGCAATGCGTACCTCGATGGTGGGTCGCGAGGCGCCTGGGGCCTGGGTCTTCACCTCCTCGGGAGCGGTTGCGGCTTTGCCGTCCGTGTCGGCCGGCTCGGCGGCAGACAACCTGGTCGCTGTCGACGGCGGAGAGGCGGAAACACTCGAAGTGGCCAGCGCCTTGGTCAGCTCAGCGCGGTTGAAGGGGAACGTCAAGTCGCTTTTGCGTTGCGGTTCGCCGCCTTCCCAGAGGAAGAATCCGGCCAAGTTCGCTTTGCTGGCGAAGGGCTTCACCAGCAGGCAGACCTGCAGCGGATCGCTAAAATACCGCTTGAGGATGGCCACGTCCTCGTCGTCGAGTTGCAGCTCCTTACGGGTATTGCTGCGGAAGTAGCCGACAACGCGAAGATCCGCAGGCGAGGCCTGCTGCCGGCGCGCCAGGGCCTCTTGCAAACGGCGATGATCCTCATCGGCCAACAGGTAGAGGGGGCCGCGCTGGTAATCGCATGCTACCGTTTCGTAATCTTCGATTACGACGACCGGCTCGGGCCCCTGACGCACGTGGCCGAGCAGCAGACCGCCGATTTCTGATCCCCGGCTGGTGATGGCGCGGAAGGTCCGCACGACTTCCTGATCGAGTCTCTCGACGACATCAAGTCGCACCTCGATGGCGAGAGGCTTTCCGGACACCTTCCAGCGATAGGCTTGTGGCGCCATCGCGGCAGAGGCATCGGGTGGCGCGCTGGCTGTCGGTTGCGGCATGGGGGCATCCTCCGAGAGATTTAAACAGGACGGTTGCGCCCGCCCTATGTTACTACGAAACCGGCTGACTCTCCAAGTATATTCTTCGGTAAGTAACTTACCCGAGCTCAGTTCTAGTACTTGGGACAGGGGGTCTCACCTACGTCCGGGGGTCGACGGAAGCGAGCGATGCAGTCTTCGCCTTAAGCGATTTTTCGGGCAACAGGGCAGGAAAGCCGGAGAAAATATCAGAGAAATGATACTCAAAGTTACTAGTAAGTACCATAGCCGAAGTTAATCTGTCTGCGCAGCGCAGCCATTCAGGGGATGCGAATGAACCAGCGGATGGAGCGCGCCACCTCGACGAAACCTTCCGAGCGGTAAAGGCGGTTGCCGGCTTCGTTGTTTTCCAGGCATTCCAGGTGGGCATGTTGGCATCCCTGGCGTTTGAGGTAGTCCAGCATGGCGCGAAGCATCGTGCGGCCGTAGCCCCGCCCGTGGAAGGCGGGGTCCACGGCGAGCAGGTCGATGTAGCCGAGCCGGCAGTCGGTGTCGATGGTAGCGGTGGCCATGGCCACGATGCGCCCGTCGCGTTCGCCGACCAGCACATGCTGGGTAGCGAAGACCTTGGCCAGGCGCAAGCGCCAGCGGTCACGCCAGTCCTTGCCGTTAAGGGGGCCGAAGATTTCGTCGGCGCGTCGGGCCCACGTGATGGGCTCGAAGGCGGCCACAACCATTCGCTCGAGGTGCGGGTAGTCGGCGGTGTCGGCGAGTCGGATACTGAGGTCCATAGCGGAGGAAGGCATTTTAGCATGAGCGAACCGGGCGGTATTGACAGGCTGGCTTGATATTGCTACACTCATATTAGCTGACATCATCCAGCTTAACAGAGGCCGACATGGACATCAACCGCTTTACCGAGAAGGCCCAGGAGGCGATCCGCTCCGCCCATTCCAAAGCTATCCGATTGAGCCATCAGCAGATAGACGTCGAGCACCTGTTGGCTGCCCTGCTCGAACAGGAGGGAGGTCTCGCCCAGGCCATCCTGGGAAAGGCCGAGGTGAACCTTGCCTCCCTTCAGCGCCGCGTCCAGCAGGAGCTGGAGCGTTTTCCCAAGGTGTCCGGGCCCTCCGGCGCCCCGCCCGATCAGTTCTACATCACAGGACGGCTCAACCGGCTGCTGGTGCAAGCCGAGGACGAGGCGCGTCGCCTCAAGGACGAGTATGTGTCGATCGAGCACCTGCTGCTGGCAATGACGGACGACGGCGGCGCCGCGGGTCGGCTCTTCAAAGAATTCGGGATTACGCGCGAGCGCCTGATGCGCGCTCTTCAAGAAGTGCGGGGAGCGCAGCGTGTGACCTCGCCCACTCCCGAGGCTACCTATCAAGCCTTGGAGCGCTACGGGCGCGACCTGACGAAGCTGGCCGCTCAAGGCAAGCTCGATCCGGTCATCGGCCGCGATGAGGAGATTCGACGGGTCATCCAGGTGCTGTCCCGCCGCACCAAGAACAATCCGGTGCTGATCGGCGAGCCGGGCGTGGGCAAGACCGCCATCGTGGAGGGTTTGGCGCAGCGCATCGTCCGGGGTGATGTGCCCGAGGGGCTCAAGAACAAGCGCATCGTGGCCCTCGATATGGGGGCCTTGATCGCCGGGGCCAAGTACCGCGGCGAGTTCGAGGAACGCCTGAAGGCCGTGCTCAAGGAGGTGGAAGCCTCGCAGGGCGAAATCATTCTCTTCATTGACGAGCTTCACACGGTGGTGGGCGCCGGCGCGGCCGAAGGCGCGGTGGATGCGAGCAATCTGCTCAAGCCCATGCTGGCGCGGGGCGAGCTGCATTGCATCGGCGCGACCACGCTGGACGAATACCGCAAGCACGTTGAAAAGGACGCCGCCCTGGAGCGCCGGTTCCAGCCCGTTTACGTGGATCAGCCTTCGGTCGAGGACACCATCTCGATTCTGCGCGGCCTGCGCGAGCGTTACGAGGTGCACCACGGCGTGCGCATCAAGGACTCGGCCCTGGTGGCTGCGGCCGTTCTTTCCAACCGCTACATCTCCGACCGTTTCCTGCCCGACAAGGCCATCGATCTGGTGGATGAGGCCGCGGCCAAGCTGCGGACCGAAATGGACTCGATGCCGGCGGAGCTGGACGAGCGCATGCGCCGCATCATGCAGCTGGAGATCGAGCGCGAGGCCTTGAAGAAAGAGACCGATGTGGCCTCACGCGAGCGCTTGGCCAGACTTGAAAAGGAGCTGGCGAACTTGCGCGCCGAGGCCGATGCTCTGCAGGCGCAGTGGCAGACCGAAAAGCAGGCCATCGAGCGCCTGCGCTCGCTGCGTGAGCAGATCGAGCAGACCCGCTACCTGATCGAGCAGGCCGAGCGCCAGTACGATCTGAATCGCGCCGCGGAACTGAAATACGGCCGCCTGGTGGAACTCGAGCGTCAGCTCAAGCAGGAGGAGGAGAACTTGGCGCGGCAGCAGGGGACGCGCCGGCTGATCAAGGAGGAGGTCAGCGAGGAGGACATCGCCGAAGTGGTCAGCCGCTGGACGGGCATTCCCGTGACGCGGTTGCTGGAAGGCGAGATGCAGAAGCTGCTGCATCTGGCCGATGAGCTGCACAAGCGTGTGGTGGGCCAGGACGAGGCCGTTCAGGCCGTGGCCGAGGCCGTGCTGAGGGCGCGTTCGGGGCTGAAGGATCCCAACCGTCCCATCGGCAGCTTCATCTTCTTGGGACCCACCGGCGTGGGCAAGACCGAGCTGGCCCGCGCCTTGGCCGAGGCGTTGTTCGATGACGAGCGCGCCATGATCCGCATCGACATGTCCGAGTATCAGGAGAAGCACACCGTGGCGCGGTTGATCGGCGCGCCGCCCGGCTATGTGGGTTACGAGGAGGGCGGCCAGCTCACGGAGGCCGTGCGCCGGCGGCCCTATTCCGTGATCCTGTTCGACGAGATCGAGAAGGCGCATCACGATGTCTTCAACGTGATGCTGCAGATCCTCGACGACGGTCGCCTGACGGACGGCCAGGGCCGGACGGTCGACTTCCGCAACACGATCATCATCATGACCTCGAACATCGGCAGCCATCGCATCCTCGAGTATCGGGGGGCTTTCGAGGGCTACGAGTACGAGCGGATGAAGGAGGCGGTGCTCGAGGAGATGCGGCGGCACTTCCGGCCCGAGTTCCTGAACCGAGTGGACGAGTTCATCGTCTTCCACGCGCTCTCCGAGGAGCATCTGAAGAGGATCGTCGAGATCCAGCTCGACCGGCTGCGTGCCCGGTTGGCGGACCGCCGCATTCGGCTGGAGCTGACGCCGGAGGCGCGCAGCTACCTGGTGCAGGTGGGCTACGATCCGCACTACGGCGCCCGTCCGCTCAAGCGCGCCATTCAGAGGGAGATCGAGACGCCCCTGGCGCGGCTGATTCTGGAAGGTCGCGTCCGCGACAACCAGACGGTACGCGTAGACGTAGATCCGGTGCGCCACGGGCTCTCGTTCACGCCTCTGGAACCCGTACCGGAAGCGGCGGCGGCGAGCTGAAGGGTGGCGGCCGAGAGAGAATAGGGTTGTGCATGAGAAACCGAGGCAACTGTTTGCGGTGTTCGTAGCGGCGCCGGCGCCGCGGGAGGAAGTCCCCTGGCGCCCGCCGGTGGACGTCTACCGCACGCCCGACGGCTGGCTCCTGAAGTTCGAGTTGGCCGGCGTGCGGCTGGAGGACATCAGCATTAACCGCCAGGGCAGCCGCATCACCGTCAGCGGCGTGCGACGCGACTGGGCGTGGGAGGAAGGCTATCACCAGCACATGATGGAGATTGCCTACAGCCGTTTTGAACGGACGGTGGAGCTGCCCTGGGATCCCGGCGACGTGCGGATCCGCGTCGAGTATCGCGACGGGATCCTGCTCGTGCGCATGAGCCGTTGAGGAGTCGCCCATGAGCGAGTCGGTCGAGAACATCGAAATCCTGCCGGTGCTGCCGCTCAAAAACAGCGTGCTCTTCCCGCACCTGTTGATGCCGCTTTCCGTAGGCCGGCCGGCCTCGCTGGCCGCGGCCGAAGCAGCGCTGGCCACCGAGGAAAAGGAGATCGTCATCATTGCCCAGCGCGATCCCAACGTGGAGAAGCCGGGCCAGGACGACCTCTACACGGTGGGCACCAAGGCAGTGATCAAGCGCATGTCGCGGCCCAGCGAGTCGCACATGGAGCTGATCGTGCTGGGCGTCGAGCGCATGGTGCTGCTCAAGCTCGAGCAGACCCAACCGTACCTGAAGGGCCGGATGCGCCCGTACCCGCTTCCCAACGAGCGCACCACCGAGGTCGAGGCGCTGCACCGGGCGGTGATGGATTTAGCCACCAAGGCGCTTTCGTTGGCCCAGCCGCAGGCGCCGCCCGAACTGAACCAGCTGCTGGTATCCACCGACGATCCGCTTCGGCTGGTGTTCTTGCTGGCCTCCATGCTGAGCCTCGAGCTGGCCAAGGAGCAGGCCCTGTTGGAAGCGCAGACCTGCGCGGAGGCTCTGCGGCTGATGCACTCTTACCTGGCGCACGAAGTGCAGGTGCTCGAGCTGCGCTCCAAGATCGCCAGCCAGACCCAGACCGAGCTGACCAAGCAGCAGCGCGAATACTTCCTTCGCCAGCAGTTGCGCGCCATCCAGCAGGAGCTGGGCGAGAAGGACCCGCAGCAGGCCGAAATCGAGATGCTGCGGGAGCGGCTGGCCAAGCTCGATCTGCCTGAGCTGGTGCGCAAGGAGGCCGAGCGCGAGCTGTCCCGTCTGGAGAAGCTGCCGCCGGCGGCGCCCGACTACCAGGTGATACGAACCTACCTCGAGTTCATCGTCGAGCTGCCCTGGCGCGTATCCACCGAGGATCAGCTCGACATCGCGCGCGCCCGGCAAATCCTGGACGAGGATCACTACGACCTCAAGGACGTCAAGGAGCGCATCCTCGAGCATCTTGGGGTGCTCAAGCTCAATCCCGAGGCTAAGGCGCCGATTCTGTGCTTCGTGGGTCCGCCGGGAGTCGGCAAGACCTCGCTCGGGCAATCCATCGCGCGCGCTCTGGGCCGCAAATTCGAGCGCATGAGCCTGGGTGGGTTGCACGACGAGGCCGAGCTGCGCGGCCACCGCCGGACCTACGTGGGCGCGATGCCCGGGCGGATCATTCAGGCCATCCGCCGCGCCGGCTCGAACAATCCGCTGCTGATGCTGGACGAGGTCGACAAACTGGGGCGGGACTTCCGCGGCGACCCGGCGGCGGCGCTGCTGGAGATCCTCGATCCCGAGCAGAACAAGGAATTCCGCGACAATTACCTCGACCTTCCCTTCGATCTCTCCCGTGTCTTCTTTATCACGACGGCGAACACGCTCGACACCATCCCGCGGCCGCTGCTCGATCGCATGGAGGTCCTTAGGCTGCCGGGTTACAGCGAAGAGGAGAAGCTGGTCATCGCCGAACGTTACCTGATTCCGCGCCAGTTGCGGCAGGCGGGTTTGACGGCCGAGCAGTGCTCGTTCGCGCGCGAGGCGGTGCGGCAGATCATCTCGCGTTACACGCGCGAGGCGGGCGTGCGGCAGCTCGAGCGCGCGCTGGGCCGGGTGGCGCGGAAGGTGGCGCTGAAATTCGCCGAGGGCGACACGACGTCGGTGACGGTGCAGCCGGAGCATCTGGCCGACTACTTGGGACCGGCGCCCTTCGTGCCCGAAGAGCTGCGCAAGCAGTTGCCTCCGGGCGTGGCGACGGGCCTGGCCTGGACGGAGACAGGCGGCGAGGTCCTGTACGTCGAGGCTACTTTGTTGCCGGGCGGCCGCGGGCTCACCATCACGGGCCACGTCGGCGAGGTCATGCAGGAGTCGGCCAAGGCGGCCCAGAGCTACCTCTGGTCGCATGCCGCGGAATTCGGGCTTCAGGCCGACAAGTTCCGCAAGAACGGGTTGCATATTCACGTGCCCGCGGGCGCCATTCCCAAGGACGGGCCTTCGGCAGGCATCACGATGGCGGTGGCCATGGCTTCGCTGTACTCGGGCCTGCCGGTGCGCAGCGACACGGCGATGACCGGCGAGATCACGCTGACGGGCCTGGTGCTGCCTATCGGCGGCGTGAAGGAGAAAGTGCTGGCCGCGCGCCGCGCCGGCATCCGGCGCGTGATCCTGCCCAAGGCAAACGAGAAGGATTTGCGCGATCTTCCCGAGGAGGTCCGCAGCGAGATCGAGTTTGTCTTCGTCGAGCGCATCGAGGACGTGCTGGCGGCGGCCATCCCCGATCTCCAACTCAAGCCGGAGCCCGTGAAGGCGGGTTGAGCAGCTACCCTAAGGCGCGCGCGCCCTCCCACCGATTCATAGGATCGGGAGGTACGCGCTGGTGCCCGCACGGTGGCCGCTGGTGTTCATCGCCTTTATCTGCTTTCTGAGTCCGGCCTCCTTTGCGTTCAGCTCCGTTGGCCGCTTCGAGGCCAACGTCGGCCAGGCGCCGACTGCGATCCGTTTCCTTGTGCGGGGTGCGTCCTACACGCTGCTGGTGCGCGGCGATGGCGGCATGCTGTACCTGTTGCCGGCCGAGTCCGGTGACGCGGGCGAGCTGGCGCAAGTGGGCGTCGATTTGGTCGATGCCAATCCTGTCCCTGAAGTCGTGGGCGAAGAGCCTTTGCCGGGCGTCACGCATTACTACCGCGGAGCGAATCCGCGCGAGTGGTTCCGCAACGTGCCGGCCTACGGCCGCGTTCGCTGCCGGAGCGTGTATCCCGGCATTGATTTGGTTTATCGGAGCGTGGATGGATCGCTGGAGTTTGAGTTCTACGTAGCGCCCGGCGCTGAGCCGGGGCGGATCCGACTGGCGTTGCGCGGCGTCCGTGACGCCCGCGTGGATTCCTCCGGCGATCTTATTATGGCGACTGCGAGCGCCGGCCTACGCTGGAGACGTCCGAAGGCCTGGCAGGACGTGGGTGGCGAGAGGTGGCCGGTGAAGGTCGGCTTCCGGCTTTTGCAGGAGGGACTCGTGGAGTTCCAACTCGGGCCGTACTCCCGCGCGCACGCACTGGTGATCGATCCGGTCATCCGGTATTCGACGTATCTGGGAGGGGGCCGCTTGGATGCGGCCTTCGCGGCGGCGGTGGATACAGCCGGCGCCGCCTACGTGGCGGGGGAGACCTGGTCGGCCCAGTTCCCGGCGTCGGGCACGAGCATGGCGGCGCGCGCCAGCCGGGACGCTTTCGTGGCCAAACTGGATCCGTCGGGGGCCTCGCTCCAGTACCTGGTTTTCCTGGGCGGCGCGGGGAACGAGTCGGCCAAGGCGATCGCCGTGGACGGATCGGCTAACGCCTATGTCGCCGGCGTCACGACGTCGGCCGATTTTCCCACGACGCCCGGTGCATGGCGGCGCACCCACGGCGGGCTGGAGGACGGCTTTGTCGTCAAGCTAAGCAGCACGGGCACGATCGTCTACAGTACGTACCTGGGAGCGGGCGGCAGCGATCACGCCACCGCCATCGCGGTGGACGCGAGCGGGGCCGCCTATGTGGCCGGACATACTTCGTCTTTGGCATTCCCCGTCACGCCGGGCGCCTTTCAGCGGGACTACCGCGGAGGCTACTTTGACGGGTTTGTGTTGAAACTCAATGCGACCGGCTCGGCGCCGATCTACGCCACGCTGCTCGGCGGTTCACGGAGTGACATTGCCCTGGGTCTTGCGGTGGACTCGAGCGGCCAGGCCTGGGTTGGGGGCCAGACGGATTCGAACGACTTCCCGCTCGCGAGTGCGGCGCAGGCGCAGCCGGGCGGCTCGAGCGACGGGTTCGTCGTCAAGCTCGACGCGAGTGGCGGTGCGCTGCTTTATTCCAGCTATTTAGGCGGCTTGGCCACGGACGCGGTCACGGCCGTGGCTGTCGATGGCGCGGGTGCCTGCTATCTGGCGGGCTACACGTACTCAGCGAACTTTCCGGTGAGTGCCAATGCGCCGCAGCGTTCGATTGCCGGCTCCTACGATGCATTCGTGGCTAAAATCGGATCCGGCGGCGGCGCGCCATGGTTTGCGACTTATCTGGGCGGCCGTGATTCCGAGCAGGCGACGGGGATCCGCGTCGATGGGGCGGGCAACGTGTGGGTGGTGGGCTACACCCGCTCGCCGGATTTCCCCCGCGTGAACGCCTCCGGGAGTTATCGCGGCGAGGAGGACGGGTTCCTTGCGGTTTTGAATGCGGCCGGGAGCGCTTGGACTGCGACGGAACTGATCGGCGGCTCGGCGCAGGACCGCATTTACGCGCTGGCGCTCGACGCTGCGGCGAACGCGTACGTGGCCGGCATGACGTTGTCGACCGATCTTCCCACGACGCAAGGGGCATTCCGAAGTTCCCCGGCGGGCGGCGGCGACGCCTTTCTGACCAAGGTGGCCGTGAACTTTCCCCCTCAGGTCCTCTCGGTAACCCCCTCGTCTGGCAGCGGCTGGAACCAGGCGTTCGAGTTGTGTTCTCGGATCCGGACGGCGCTGGGGACTTACGCTACATGTTTGTATTGTTTCACCGCGAGGTACGCGGTGACCACGGTTGTCTACCACATCACCATGCGTGCCGGCTGTGGCTTCTGACTGACGCGGGTGCCGGTTGGCTTGGGCCGCTGACGCGGGGTGGGGCAGGTAGATTGGAGAGCAGCCAGTGCTTGCTGGACGGACCGCATCCAGCGTGTCGGCTTCGCGGAGCGAACTGATTTTGAACGTAGCGTTGCTTTTCAAGGCTGGGTTCAGCGGCGGCAAGAGGATCTACACGCAGTCGATCGACTTGCGAGGCCTAGACACGCACATGCAGAACCAATGCAGCTGGGTCGTACCGTGC
>CALJAM010000002.1 GCA_938027685.1 uncultured Bryobacteraceae bacterium | reverse complement strand
GGGCGCGTTCCGTTCGATGCGCTCCTGGGTCTCCGGCTCCAACCCGGGCAGCGCGGCCCCCGCCAGCGCCCCCGCCGTCAGACTTCTCCGACTCAGCCTGCCGCTCATGGATCACCTCCCGGGAACTCGGGTTCACTGTAGCGCAGTCCGTCTGCCACAATCAATACATGGTGGTGCGCGTGCGCGTGAAGCCCAAATCGCGCGAGCCCCGCATCGAGGAGGCGACGGACGGCACGCTGGTGGCCTGGTTGCGCTCGCCTCCTATCGAGGGCCGGGCCAACCATGAGCTGATGGAGCGACTGGCGGAGCACTTTGGCGTTCCGCGTTCGCGGGTGCGCATCCGCTCCGGCAGCGCGTCACGCCTCAAGCTGGTTGAAATCGGCTGAGGCAAAGCAGCCAGTGCGCGCGACGGAAACCTAGTTAGACGGAATCTTTACCGGTGGATCTCTCGACACCGCTGCAGTACGTGAAGGGCGTGGGCCCTGCCCGCGCTTCCGCACTGGAATCGAAAGGCCTGAGCACCGTCGAGGATCTTCTGCTGTACCCGCCCTTTCGATACGAGGACCGAACGAACGTCAAACCGATCGCGCAGCTGGCTCCGGGCGAAATGGCCACGGTCATCGCCGAGGTCCGCAGTGCCAGACTGTCCGCGTTCCGGCGCCGCGACCTGGGTTTGTTCGAAGCCACCTTCAGCGACCTCTCCCGCGGCGTGCTGATCGTCAAATGGTTCCATGCGGCCTACCTGGCCGAGGTGCTCGAACCGGGCCAGCGCGTGGCGCTTTACGGCAAGGTCGAGTACGACACTTACTCCGGCCATCTGACCATGCTTCACCCGGAGTTTGAAATTCTGGCGGAGGAAGACGAGGCCGATGCGGCGCTGCACGTGGGCCGCGTGGTGCCTATTTACGAAGCCGCGGGCAAGATCAGCACCCGTGTTTTTCGCCGCCTGATCCACTTCGTGCTGGACAAACTCGCGCCGCCGCCGGATCCGCTGCCCGCGTCCCTTCGAAGGCGACTTCGCCTGCCTGACCTGTGGACCGCCCTGCGCAGCCTGCATTTTCCTCCCGAGCAGGAAGACCTGCGGCTGCTGAATGCCTTCCGCACTCCTGCCCAGATCCGTCTCATCTTCGAAGAGTTCTTCTGGCTGCAGTACGGTCTCGCCGTCAAGCGCAGTTCGGCGCGGCGCCAGAGCGGGATCGCCTTTCAGCTCACCGATCGCGTGCGGGAGCAGATCAAGCGCATGCTACCGTTCAAACCCACGGCTGCCCAGAAACGCGTGCTGGCCGAAATCGCGCAGGACATGGCCCGTCCCCATCCCATGCATCGCCTGCTGCAAGGCGACGTGGGCAGCGGCAAGACCCTCGTGGCCGCCGAGGCGGCCATCATCGCCATCGAGAACGGTTATCAGGTGGCCATGCTGGCGCCAACCGAGATTCTCGCAGTTCAGCATTATTTTTACTTCAAGGGTCTTTTCCAGAAGCTGGGCTACCAGGTCGGCCTGCTCACGGGGTCTTCCGGCAAACGCGAAAGATCGCTGATGAAGAAACTGCTGGCCGAAGGACACGTTCACTTTGCGGTGGGCACCCACGCCTTGCTGGAGGAGGACGTGGAGTTCCGCCACCTCGGCCTGGCGATCATCGACGAGCAGCATCGCTTCGGCGTGCTTCAGCGGCTGCGGTTCATTCGCAAGGGCGTGCATCCGGACGTGCTCGTGATGACGGCCACTCCCATCCCGCGCACTCTCGCGCTTACCATCTACGGAGACCTGGACGTGTCGGTCATTGACGAGCTGCCGCCCGGCCGCAAACCGGTCATCACCCGGCACGTTAGCGAAGACGAGATCGAGCGCGTGTGGAGCTTCCTCAAGCGGGAGGTCCAAGCCGGCCGTCAGGCCTATGTGGTTTATCCCGTGATCGAGGAATCGGAAACGCAGGCGCGCAAGGCGGCGGAGAAAGCGTTCCGACACCTCTCGCGGGAGGTTTTCCCGGAATTTCGGGTCGGTTTGTTGCACGGCCGCATGGCCGCCGAGGAAAAGGAAGGGGTGATGGAACGATTCAAGCGCGGCGAGATCCAGATCTTGGTGTCGACCACGGTCATCGAGGTGGGAGTGGATGTGCCCAATGCGACGGTCATGGTTATCGAGCAGGCCGAACGGTTCGGTCTGGCCCAGCTCCACCAACTCCGCGGCCGCGTGGGTCGCGGCGCCGAGCAGAGTTACTGTATTCTGGTCACTGGGCCGCTCAACGACACGAGCCGCGAACGGATCCGCACTTTGGTCGAATCCACGGACGGGTTTTATATCGCGGAAATGGACCTGAAGCTGCGCGGTCCGGGCGAGTTCTTTGGTACACGGCAGGCGGGGCTGCCCTCGCTGCGGGTGGCCAACATCCTGCGCGACGCCGAACTGCTTGAGCTGGCCCGTCGCGAGGCGACGGCCTTCCTACAATCGGGTCCGGAGGAGGAGCAGCGGCGCGCGCTGGAATTTCTGCGCACGCATTGGCAACGTCGGTACGGTCTGGCGCAGGTGGGCTGATGCGCGTCATCGGCGGGCAATTTCGCAGTCGGCGCCTGAAGACGCTGCCGGGCGAGGCTCTCCGTCCCACACCCGACCGCTTACGGGAGAGTCTTTTCAACGTGCTGGCGCCGGAAATCGAGGGCGCCGTTTTTCTGGACGCCTATGCGGGCACCGGCGCCGTGGGGATCGAAGCCCTCAGCCGGGGGGCGGCCCGGGCCATTTTCATCGAGGCCGACCGCGCGGCGCTGCGCGTGCTCCGCGAGAACCTGGCGTCGCTGGGGCTCGATGATCGGCGCGCGGAAGTAGTCCAAGGGCAGGTCCTCCGCCGTTTGGGCTCCTATCGCGCCGATATCGTCTTCCTCGATCCTCCCTACGCGCTGGACCGCGAGTACGAACCCGCGCTGAAAGTGCTGGCGGAGAATCCGCCGCGCCTAGTCATCGTCCAACACCACCGCCGCCACGAGCTGGCTCCGCAGTACGGCTGTCTGCGGCGGGTGCGTCAGCTCCGCCAGGGCGACAATGCGCTCAGCTTTTATCGGCCGGTGACCGGCGCCTGAAAATGCGCCTCAGAAGGCCACTCGCGCCTTCTCGCCCGGATCCCCTTCGAGCGGCGTCAGCCGGTAACGATAACTGTACGGCTGGTCGCCCGGCAGCCGGTAGCGAGGAAGGGGCAGCGCGTTCGTGCTCCAACTGTCAATGCCGCCCACGCCCATCTGCCTGTAATCGAGGTTCAGATAGATTTCGGGTCGCCGTTTCAGTTTGAAGGAATAATCGACCTCCTCGATTTGGGCTTTCGTGTAGTGCGTGGCGCCGACGCTGAGCTCGGGCATGCCGACCGCGAGCAATCCTATGCCCTTCTCATTCGTGAGCGCCACCCAGCGCACATCGGTCTTATTGCCGTTTTCCTGCGGACGCGAATATTCCACCCACTCGGCGTCCACGGTCGAGGAGTAAACGCCGATCCTCTCGAAATTGCGATCCCAGTAAGTCGCCGCAGGTCCCCTGCCATACCAGACGATCCTTTCCAGTCCGGGCGCCACCACCCACTCCATGCCGAATCGCGGCATCATGGGCGCGGGCCCACTGCCGGGCCGGTAACTCGCCTCCACCAAGACGTCTCCGCTGCCGTGGATCGTGTAAGTCAGCGAGTAAGTGGAGTTCGCCACCGGCAGCTGCGCTTTGATGGAAATCCTCGCCCGGCGGGCGTCCAGGCGCTCGACCTCTACCTCCCGCGGCTGCCAGTCGGCTGCGGCATCGCGCCACACCATGAAGTTGCGGGCGGGATCCTTCGACCACAACCGGCCTACGGCCTTCCAGGCGCCGCGGTCGTTGTCGGTCATAGCGCGCCAGAAATCAGGCAGGCCGCCGCGCTCGAGGAGCCTGACGCCCTTGTAGGTCCAGCTTGTAAACTGCGCTGCGCGCCTGTCGAACAAGAGTACGAAATCTTTGCCCGTCAGGCGCACTTCGTCGCCCTGCTCGTCCATGTCGAGGGGAGGCAACGAGGAAAGATCTACCCTTCGGGCCGGCGCGCCCACGGGCAGTTTGAACTGGTCCCAGGCCAGCTCGTGACCTTTGGGGGCCCAAGAGAGTTCTCGCCGGGCAAGGAACCGGAGATCCAACCAGTACTCCACGCCCGGCTCGGGCTGGATCCGCGGCAGCGGTAAGAGGAACTCGCGCTCCTGGCGCGGGGCAACATCCAGCTCGGGCAAACGGCCCGAGGCGAGGGGCTTTCCTTCAGCCTTCAGCTCCCAGAATCCCTCGGCCACTTCTGCCGCGTTGAGGAAGTCGTACCAGTTTTTGAGCTTGATTCGGCCGGCAGCCAAATCCAACGGGGCGGCATGGAGGTATCGGTAGACATACTTGATCGCCAGCAGCCCCGGCCTCACCGTGCGATCCGCGGCCACCAGTCCGTTCATACAGAAGTTATCGTCGTGCCGAACGCCGGCCTTCGCCTCCCACCATCCGCCGTAGGCAAAAAAGGTTTCACGCCCCGAAGACTTGCGGTAAGGCTCCGGGACCGGCTGCCGCAAGCCTTGGTCGACCCAGTCCCAAACGAATCCGCCTTGCGCGTTCGTGCCCGAGTAAAAGATGTCCCAGTACTCCTTCAGGCCGCCGTTGCTGTTGCCCATGGCGTGGGTGTATTCGCACAGGATCAGCGGCATGGCGGGCCTAGTTTGCGCATGGCGGACGACCTCCTCGGGCGTCGCGTACATGAACGAGTTGATGTCCGAGTTCGGACCGCCCAACGAGCTGCTGCCCTCGTAATGCACCGGCCGCGAGGGATCGCGGCGTTTTATCCACTGGTACGCCGCCTGGATATTCGGTCCGTCGCCCGACTCGTTGCCGAGCGACCAGAGGATCACCGAAGCGTGGTTCTTGTCCCGCTCCACCATTCGCTGCACACGATCCAGGTATGCGGTGCGCCACTCTGGATCGTGACTGAGCCGGTTGCGCGGGTTGCGACCGCCATAGCCGTGCGTCTCGATGTTGGCCTCGTCGATCAGATAGAGGCCGTAGCGATCGCACAGTTCGTACCACTCAGGCGCGTTCGGGTAATGCGACGTGCGTACGGCGTTCACGTTGTGGCGTTTCATCAGTACGATGTCGCGCACCATGAGGTCGCGCGTCACGTAGTGGCCGGTGTCAGGGCTGTGTTCGTGGCGGTTGACGCCCTTGAGCAGGATGGGGCGCCCGTTCACGAGCAGCCGCCCGTCGCGAATCCTGACATCGCGGAACCCCACGCTCCAGGGGATCACCTCGAGCACGCGGCCGGAGGCGTCCCTGAGCGTCAACAGCAGCGTATAAAGGTAGGGCGTCTCGGCGCTCCATGTCCGGGGCGCCTTCACAGGGACGGCGAACTCGACTGGCGACTCCGCACCCGGCCGGGTGGGCGCCTCCCGCGTCTCCGGCTTGATGACGGCCTTGCCGTCGGCATCGGCCAATTCCAGAGTGAGGCTCGCCTTGCCTGGCGCGCCTCCGTACTGCACCAGGTCCACCTTCACTCTCAGCGTGGCGTCCCGAAACTGCTCGTCCAGTTCCGTGCGCACTTCGAAATCGCGGACGTGACGATCAGCCGCGCTCCACAGATAGACGTCGCGATAAATCCCGCTGAGCCGCCACATGTCCTGGTCTTCCAGGTACGCAGCATCGGGAAAGCGATAAACCTCGACGGCCAGGAGGTTCTCGCCGGGCTTCACATAGTTCGTGATGTTGAATTCGGCCGGCGTCCGCGAGTCCTCGCTGTAGCCTACCTTGCGGCCGTTCACCCATACGTAAAAGGCGGAGTCGACCCCGTCGAACACGACAAAGACCTGACGGCCCGCCCACGCGGCAGGAAGCTTGAAGCGCGTGCGGTAGGATCCCACGGGGTTATTTTCCTTGGGGACTACGGGCGGGCCTTTGGGATCGTAAGGAAACGGATAAATGATGTTGGTGTAAATAGGCAAGTCGTAGCCATGAAGCTGCCAGTTCGAAGGAACGGGGATAAGGGGCCATCGGGAGTCGTCGAACTCGATGCGGTAAAAGTCGGCCGGTCGCTCAGCAGGCTTGGCGCTCCAGTGAAATTTCCACTTGCCGTTGAGCGACATGAACCAGGGCGAGCGCGTCCGGTCTCGCTGCCGCGCCAGCGTTGCGTTCGGGTAGATCATCATGGTGGCGCGCGGCTTCTCGCGGTTGACGGCTACAACGGCCGGGTTGTCCCACTCCGGTCGCGCCTGGCTCCAGGCGGTTACTGCTAGCCAGACCCCTGCAATCGCAACGCGCTTCGACATGATCCATCGCCTCCTTCCAGGTCTGTTACTGGTCCGGGTATTCTTCCACCTGATCTTCCCAGACCACCAGTTCCACGCCGGCGGCCTGAAAGAGCTCGCGCGTATCCTGGCCCGCATGATAGCGGCGCCGTGCGATCACCCGCCGGATTCCCACGCTGATGAGCAGCATCGCGCACACGCGGCAGGGTTCCATGGTGCAATAGACCGTTGCGCCTTCCAGCGCGATGCCGTAGCGCGCCGCCTGGCAAATCGCGTTCTGCTCAGCGTGCGTGGTACGCACGCAGTGTTGCCGCACGTTGCCATCCTCGTCGACCACTTTCCTCAGCAGATGCCCCACGTCGTCGCAGTGCGGCAGGCCCGGCGGGGAGCCGACGTAGCCGGTGGCGATGATGCGCTTGTCGCGGACCACCACGCAGCCCGCGCGTCCGCGGTCGCAGGTGGCCCGCTTGGCCACGTGCGCGGCCAGTTCCAGGAAGTATTCGTCCCAGCTTGGCCGGCTCACGCTTTACCCTCCAATCCCAGATCGGCGGCCCGTTCCTGCATGGCGCGGGCACAGAACTCGATGTGCTCGTCCAGATCGACGCCCAGCTCCTGCGCCGCCCGGATGATGTCTTCCCGGCTGACCGACCGCGCGAACGCCTTGTCCTTCATCTTCTTGCGCACGGAGCGCGCGTCGACTTCGGCCAGGCTGCGGTTAGGCTTGACCAGGGCCACCGCGATGATGAAGCCGGCCAGTTCGTCGCAGGCGAACAGCGTTTTTTCGAGCAGCGTCTCGCGGGACACTCCCGTGTAAGTGGCGTGCGAGAGGATGGCGCGGCGGATCTCCTCGTCCACCCCGCGCTCGGCCAGGATGGTCTCGCCCTTGACGGGGTGATCCGGCGCCTGGGGATGGATTTCGTAGTCGAAATCATGGAGCAGCGCGGTGACCGCCCATTTCTCCTCGTCTTCGCCGAACTTGCGCGCGTAAGCCCGCATGCACGCCTCCACCGCCAAGGCGTGCTTGCGCAGGTTCTCCGATTTCGTGTACTCGCACAACAACTCCCATGCCTGTTCTCGCGTCATACGCCTCAGGATAATACGGCCGCCGAGGGACGCACCGGACGCCAACGCACCACATCGCAGTGCAAGCCTGCACTCCGGCTCCGGGGGCCGCCTTGCGGGTGCTATCTGCCAGGCTGTTCTTAAAACTCCGGTCCATGCCGGCGGTTCCTGTCGGTCGGACGGGAAGCGCCGGTTCGCGTGATGGAGCGCAGCGCGACCGTTCAGAGAGACCAACCGCGAGGGGACTTATTGGCCTTTGATCTCGAACAGGTAGCGGCCGGAGCCGACCTCGAGGATAATCTCATCGCGCGTTTGCTTTCCGGCCGTGATGCCCTCGACACCGGGCACGAGCTGTTCGGCTTTCCATATCGTCCGACCCGATTCGGTGACTTCAATATCCCGCCAATTGTTGAGCTTCGGCAGGTGCACCTCGGCTGTGCTGCCCACCGGGATGACGAGTTCCAGACGGAAGCTCTCGGGCGTCCGATTCCAACGCGACAGAACCTGACCCCGCAGGGTCATGGTATCGCCGGAAGCCCACTCAAGATCGCGCACAGCTCCCGGCGCGATGCGGATGCGCTCGAAGCCGGGCTTTTCGGGATCGAGGTCGATACCGGCCAGCGCTTTGTAGAACCAGGCGCCGACGCTGCCGAACATGGGGTGATTGTGCGAATTCATGCCGGGTCCGGTCTTATTCTGCCAGAGCTCCCAGAGCGTCGTAGCGCCGTTTTCGACCATGTAGCCCCAGCTCGGGTAAGTGGTTTGGGTAGCGAGGTCGTAGGCCAGGTGAGTCTGACCCTGCCGCGTAAGCAGCTCCATGACGTATTTGGTCCCGATAATGCCGGTGGTCAGGTGGGTGTTGTTGCGATAAATGATGTCGTCGCGCAACCGGGAAGCCGCGGCACCGCGGCGTTCTTTGGGAGCCATGTCGAGATAAAGCGGCAGTGCGAGTGCGGTCTGGGTAGCGTTGGCGTAGGTCCCGTCGGGATTGAGGAACTTCGTGTTGAAGGCGTCGCGGATTTGCTCGGCCAGCTTATGGTAGACTTCGGCGTCGGCCTTGCGGCCGAGAATTTCGGCCATGCGCGCGGTCAGGTGCGCGCTGTAGTAGTAATAGAAAGTCGAGACTAAGTCGCCCGGAGTCCGCTCGATCGACACCCAATCCCCGTAATAGCTGTAACTGAGGATCCCCTCTTTGGCCTGCGAGCGCTGGAAGTCGGTCCAAGCTTTGACGCCCTCGTAGTGCTCCTCGAGGATGCGGCGGTCCCCCTGATACAGATACAGATACCAGGTGATCAGTGGGTAAGCGGCGCCCCAGGCGGGATCCGCAGGGCGACGACCGAAGCGGTGGGGCACGGTGTCGGTGACGCTGCCGTCGGGTCCCTGGATATCGCGAATGTTGCGTAGGAAGTTGGCGTAGAAGGCGGCTGAGTCGTAGTTCCACAATGTAGGCTCGGCGTACAGGTGAGCGTCACCCATCCAACCCATACGCTCGTCGCGCTGGTTGCAGTCGGTGGGAATGCTGTGGAGGTTGCTGCGAATGCCCCAGAGAATGAGGTGCTGGATGCGGTTGAGGATCTGCTTGGAGGCGACGAAATTTCCGTGGGGGCGGACGTCGGTGTGCACGACGCGGCCGCGGATGCTGTCCAAGCGGGGCGTGCCCGGATAACCGGTGACCTCGACGTAACGGAAGCCGTGATACGTAAAGCGCGGTTCCCAAACTTCCTCGTCGCCGTCGCCGCGCAGGATGTAGACGTCGGTGGCGCGGGCGCGGCGGATGTTTTCGACGTTGATCATGCCGTCCTCATAGACAAGCTCGGCATGCCGCAGGCGGACCGCCGTGCCGCGCGGGCCGCGCACGCGGAGCCGGCACCAGCCGGCGAAATTCTGACCCATGTCAAAGACGTACACGCCGGGCCGCGGATTCCACATTTTCAGCGGAACGAGGGTATCGGTGACGCGGATGGGCGGCATCATTTGGGCGGAGAGAACGCCTTTGGGAGGATCGACGAGCGTGGCCGGTTGCCAGCCGACGTCGACGAAACCGGGGCGATCCCAGCCGGGAGACTCCAGGCGGGCATCGTAGGTTTCGCCGTCGTAGACGCTGTCGGAGACGATCGGTCCCTGGCGGACTTTCCAAGAGGCGTCCGTGACGATCTCCGCCTGACGGCCGCCTTCCATCTCGACATTCAACTGAAGGAGGGCTGCGCGGGATCCGTACCAGCCCTGGCCGAGGATGATGCCAACCGCGTTGGGTCCTTGTTTGAGCAGGCCGGTGACGTCGTAGCCGGTGTAGAGCACCCGTTTGTCGTAAGTGGTCCAGCCGGGATCGAGCACGTGGTCACCCACTTTTTGCCCATTGATACGGAGCTCGTAGTAGCCCAAACCGGAAATGAACGCGTGGGCGCGAACGGGCCGAGCGGGCAGCGTGAACTCCTTGCGGAGCTGGTTGGCGCCCCCGATCCAGCGGCCCTTCCAGTCCGATGGGTTGAGCAGGCCCATGGTGAAGCGCGCCGCACGGCTGTAAGGGCTGGCCTGACCGGCTGCGTCCCACCACCGGACTTTCCAGTAGTAAGTACGGCCGCTCTCCAGCGGCTTGCCGTTGTAAGTCACGTGGGTATTCTGAGAGCCTTCGACGCGTCCGCTGTCCCAGACGTCGCCCACGTTGACTTCGGGGCGGGTTGAGACCAGGACCTGCCAGGCGGTCTGACGTTGTCCGCGTGCGGTGTGTTCGAGGACCCAGGAAAAACGGGGCCTGGGGGTATCCACGGCTTCGGGATTGATCAGGTACTCGGTGCGGAGGCCGGTAGGCGGCTGGGGCTGCGCCGGCAGCAGGGCTGCCGCCGCCAATAAAAATGCAAAGGCTCTTGGAACCATGTTGGCAGTCTCCGAAAGGGCAATTGTACTGGAACCCAGGCTGCGAGGTGGCGCCTCAATCGAGCTGGAAGCTTTGGCCTCGATCGGGGATGACGGCCTCCAGGCCGTAACGCTCGCGGATGGCGCGAGCGAGAGCCTCGGCCTGTGCGGGTTCGCCGTGTACCAGGAAGATGCCCTTGAGGCTGCGAACCGCAGGTTTCATCCAGGCGAGCAACTCCTGCTGGTCGGCGTGGCCGCTCAACTCGTTCAGAGTCTCGACCTCTGCACGCAGGCGCATGGGCTCGCCGAAGATGGGCACTTCGGGAAGCTTGTCCACCAGCTTGCGGCCGAGGGTATTGGCGGCCTGAAATCCGGTGATGAGGATGGTGTTGCGCGGATCTTCGATGTTGTTCTTGAGGTGATGCAGGATGCGCCCGGCTTCGCACATGCCGGAGGCCGAGATGACGACGAAGGGGCCGCGGAGGTCATTGAGGGCTTTCGACTCGGCCACGTCGCGGATCAGCTTGAGCCGTGGAAACTGGAAGGGGTCCTGGCCGCGATCGAGATAACGATGGGTCTCATCGTCGTAGAGCTCGGCGTGGCGGCGGAAGACCTGGGTGATCTCGACGGCCAAGGGGCTGTCGAGAAAGATGGGTATCGAAGGGATACGGCCCGCGTCGGCCAGCTCGTGCAGCAGAAGGATGAGCTGCTGGGCGCGGCCGACGGCGAAGGCGGGGACGATGATCTTGCCCCCTCGCGCACAGGTGCGGTTGATGACGTTGGCGAGCTTGTCGGCGACCACCTCGGCGGGCTTGTGCAAGCGCGCGCCGTAGGTGCTCTCGAGGATGAGATAGTCGGCGGGAGGGGGAGGTTCGGGATCGCGGGTGATGGGGAGGTTCCTGCGGCCCACATCGCCGGAGAAAAGCAGGCGGATGCGCTTGCGGGCTTTCCCGGCGACGAGCAGCAGGGCGGCGGAGCCGAGGATATGACCGGCGTCGTAGGCTTCCCAGCTCAGATCGTCATCCAGCGACACGGGGGTGCGCATGGGGGCGGGACGGAACAGGGGGAGCACGGCTTCGGCGTCCGCCACGGTGTACAGGGGTTCGACGCGTTGGCCCGGGGGCTCGACGTTGAGGGCGCGGCGGCGCTGGAAGCGCTTGTTGAGGTACTCGGCATCCTTCTCGTGGAGGTGAGCCGAATCGCGCAGCATGGGATCGCACAGATCGGCGGTGGCGTGTGTGGCGTGGATGGGCGCAGAGAAGCCGCGGCGCACGAGCGTGGGCAGGTTGCCGCTGTGGTCGATGTGCGCATGCGAGAGCAGGACGGCGGCGACGGACTCGGGCGGGAAGGGGAACTGCGTGTTGCGTTCGAAGGCTTCCTTCCGTCGGCCCTGGTAGAGGCCGCATTCGAGCAGGTAGCGCCGGCCGTTGATGCGCAGTTCGTGCATGGAGCCGGTGACGGTACGCACGGCGCCCCAGAACGTAATTTGCATCCTCACCAGCTTAGCAGCGGGGCACGCGCGAAGCGGGAAGGCGAGCGGCGGGCGTAGTATCATCTTCTCTTTCGAAGGAGGCGAAATGGAAAAGGGAAACATGGCGCGGAGGGATTTCTTGCGGACGGCCACGGGCGTAGCGGCCGCGCCGGCCGTCCTGGCCCAACGGGGAGCCAACGAGGTGTTGGGCGTAGCCGTGATCGGCGTGGGCACCCGAGGGTTCCAACTGCTGCGCGAGGCGCAGGCGATCCCGAACACGGAGATTCGCGTGATCTGCGACCTGTACGACGGAAACTTGCGGCGTGCCAAGGAGTTCACCAAGAACCAGAAGGTCAAGCTGACCAAGGCGTGGGAGGAAGCCGTTGCCGATCGCGAGGTGGACGTAGTGATCATCGCCACGCCCGATTTCTGGCACGCGCCGCAGGTGATCGCGGCGGCCGAGGCGAAGAAGGACATCTACGTGGAAAAAGGCTGGTGCACGAAGCTGGAAGACGCTAAGCGAATGCGCAAGGCGGTGAAGGAAAACAAAGTCGTGATGCAGCTCGGCCACCAGTACAACAGCCTGCCGACGTTCCACCGCGCGCGGCAGATCTACCAGTCGGGCGCGCTGGGGAAGGTTCCGCTGGTGCGGACTTACATCGATCGCACCAACCCCTGGCCGGAGTGGCAGTTCTACACGGCCTACAACATCCAGCAGCCGCCCAAGGACGCAGGGCCGGACACCATCGACTGGGAGCGCTTCATCGCCAACGCCACCAAGCGGCCCTTCGACGTGGAGCGGTTCTTTAAGTGGCGCTGCTGGTGGGAGTACTCGACCGGGATCGCGGGGGACCTGATGAGCCATCTCTGGGACTCGGTGAACATGGTCATCGGCATGGGCATTCCGGAGAGCTGCGTCACGCAGGGCAATCTTTATTTCTGGCACGACGGGCGCGACGTGCCCGACATGTGGCACGTGCTTTTCGATTATCCCAAGCGCGAGCTGGCGATCACGTTCAACTGCTGCTTCCATAACCGGCACGTGGGCGAGGTGGCGCAGTATCTGGGCCGGGAAAAGACGTTGGAGGTATCGCCCCTGTTCTGCCGCACCTACGCGGCGGAGTGGAAGCCGGAGTTCAAGGAGAGGCTGGCCGAGGCGCGGAAACTGGCCGAAAAGGCGGGCATTTCCCCGCTCGATATGCCCGTGCCGCCCGAGTATTCCTTCAAAAAGGGTGAGCTGGAGGTTTCCAGCCATATGGAGAATTTCTTCGAGTGCGTGCGCACGCGGCAGGAGCCGCGCTGCGGCGTGGATCGCGCATTCGAGGAGGCGGCGACCATCTGTATGTCGGTCGAGGCCTATCGGCAACAGCGGCGCGTGCGCTGGGACCCGGAGCGGGAGGAGATCGTCTAGGGGGGCGCAGCGCCCGGGCGCGCCAGCGTTTTCAGCCACGCCGTGAAGGCTTGCTGAGCGGGAGGGATGAAGGCGCGGTCCAGGCGTGCGTAACCGATGCGGCGTTGGGCGCCGCGCACCGGCACAAGGCAACAACCGCGCGCTTGCGCCGCGGCCATGGCCGGAAGGATGCTCACGCCGAAGCCGGCCGCCACCAGGGCGATGATGCTGGCGAACTGATCGGTTTCGAACAGGGAGGCGGGATCGCGGAAAGAGCGGCGGCAGAGCGCTAAGACCTCCTTGCGGAAGCAGTGGCCGTCCCGGAGCAACAGCCAGCGCTCGCGGCGTAGGGCGCGCGGGTCGAGCTCGCGCTCCGCAGCCAGAGGGTGTCCGGCAGGCAGCGCCGCGAGAAGGGGCTCCCGCAGCAGCTCGGCGCAAATGAGGCCGGGCTCGCGCAGGGGAAGACTGACGATCGCCAGGTCGAGATCGCCGGTACGCAGTCCGGCAATCAGTCGCGCGGTGATGTCCTCGATCAGCCGCAACTCCACTTCGGGGTAGCGGCGGCGGAATTCCTCCACGCGGGGCGCCAGCAGGTAAGGCAGGACGGTAGGGATCGCCCCGACCGCCAGCCGGCCGGCGATCCGGGTGCGGAGCGCCTCGATGGTGCGACGCGCGGCCGCCACCTCGCCAAGCACGACCTGGGCGTGCGCAAGAAGACGCTCCCCCGGCGGCGTGAGCCGGACCCCGCGGGCGAGGCGCTCGAACAGCGGGACGCCGAGGCTGTGCTCCAGCTTGCGGATCTGCTCGGAGAGAGTGGGCTGGGAGACGCCTTCCTGTTCGGCGGCGCGGCTGAAGCTGCGGGCGCGGGCCACGGCCAGAAAGTAGCGGAGCTGGCGGAGATCCATAGAATCAGCCTATAGCAGTTATCGTAGCCATTGGCTTCCTCGAAAGCGCGGCCTACCCTTAACCTGAAGTGGGACGGGCCCGCGACAGGCCGTCCGAAGTCGAATCAGGAGGTAGCGAATTATGTTTCTGCGCATCGATCGCCTGCAGGTGGAGCTGCCCGCGGCGCCGGAGGCGGACCCGCGGGCTGCCGCGGCCGTGCAGGAGCTTCTGGGCGGGCGTTTCGGGGAAATGTCGACCCTGATGAACTACATGTACCAGTCGTTCAACTTCCGCAACCGCGAGAAGCTGCGGCCGTACTACGAGCTCATCGCCAACATCGCCACCGAGGAGCTGGGCCACATCGAGCTGGTCTCGGCCAGCGTCAACATGCTGCTCAACGGTCCGCGCAAGGATTTCGACAACTCCGAGGATCCCGCGCAATCGCCCTGGAAGGGACTGCCGCCGGGGATCAACCCGCATCATTTCATCGTGACCGGTCAGGCGACGCTGGTGGGCAATTCGCTGGGCCAGCCCTGGCGGGGCGACTACGTGTTCTCGTCGGGCAACCTGATCCTCGATCTGCTGCACAACTTCTTCCTGGAGAACGGGGCGCGCCTGCAGAAGCTGCGTGTTTACGAAATGACCGACAACCCGGCGGCGCGCGAGATGCTGGGGTACCTGTTCGTGCGCGGCGGCGTGCACGCGCTGGCCTACGCCAAGGCGCTCGAGCAGTTAACGGGAGTGGAGATGAAAAAGATGCTGCCCATTCCCAACATCCCCAACGCGCATTTCGCCGAAGCCCGCAAGTTCGAGGAGCGGGGCGTGCACCGGGATCTTTACCGGTTCAGCCCCGAGGATTACAGGCAGATCGCTCTGATCTGGGAAGGCACGCACCCGCAGGATGGGCAGCCGTTGCGAGTGGTGGACGGCCCGCCGCAAGGCGGCGATCTCACGCGACTGGCCGGCATCGCCAGTTCTTTCTCTCCCGAGTACGCGCCGGAGGAGATCTTCGAGATAGCCACCAAGCTGTACGAGAAGGCGTCAGGCCGCTAAAGGAGCCGCGCTCCGTGTTGCAGGCCGGTCGTGGGCCCATTCGCCGCACGCAGTGGGCGCGACCGGCCTTCCGCTCTCGGCGAGGCCGCGCAGCGAAGCCCCCTATAATCGGGGGAGTTATGCTGCGAGTGCTCACTTGGATCGTGTTGCTGCCTGCGGTCGCGTCGGCGCAGAAGAAACCGGTAACACTGGAGGCTCTGGCGAGCGCGCGACCGCCGGCTCCGATCTCGGCGGTGTGGGCGCCGGACGGACAGCGCTTCGTTTACACCGAGGAAGGTAAACTCCGGCTTTACGACATCGCGACTCGGAGCAAGCGCGAGCTGGTCTCGCTTTCGGCGCTGGCCGCGGCAGCGGTCAAGCCGCAGCCACCGGAGAGTTTCCCGTGGGAGAACCGCGGCGTACGGGAGCAGAACGTGCAATGGTTTCCCTCCGGGCGGGAGCTGCTGATCCGGGCAGGCGGGGACCTGTTCGTGTTCCGCTTGGGGGCCGGCGGATGGACGGCGCTGACGAGCACGGTCGAGGATGAACGCGATCCGAAGCTCTCCCCGGACGGGCGCCGGGTGAGCTTCCGGCGCGGGCACGACCTCTGGGTTCTGGAGGTCGGTTCGGGCAGGGTCACGCGGCTGACGCATGACGGCTCGGAGGCCGTGCGCAACGCGGAGTTGGACTGGGTGTATCCGGAAGAGCTGGGGCTGGGCACGGCGCACTGGTGGTCGCCGGATTCACAGCGGATCGCTTACCTGCAATTCGACGTGAGCCGGCAGCCGTTCTACCCGCAGGTGGATCTGCTGCCGCTGCCGGCGCGTCACGAACCCCAGCGTTATCCCAAGGCCGGCGAGCCCAACGCCGACGTGCGCCTGGGATTGGTGGCTGCCACCGGCGGGCCGACTCAATGGCTGGATCTCGGTGATACGCGCGACAGGCTCCTGGCGCGCTTTAATTGGACGCCCGATGGGAGCGGCATCGCGGTGCAGAGGCTGAACCGAGTACAGAACCGGCAGGAATTGCTGCTGGCGGAAGCCGGCGGCCGGGTCCGCGTGATCCTCGAGGAGCAGGATCCTTACTGGATCAACGTGCGGGATAACTTTCGTTGGCTCAAAGGCGGCAAGGAATTTCTCTGGTGGAGCGAGCGGGACGGCTACGGGCATCTCTATCGTTACTCGCTCGAAGGTAAACTTCTGGCTCAACTTACCCGCGGGCCCTGGGAAGTTACAGAGCTTGTCGGGGTGGACGAAAAGTCGGGTTATGCTTATTATCTTTCGACCGAAGCCGGCCCGCTGGAACGTCAGCTTTACCGGATAAGTCTCGAGGGAGGGTCGCCGCAGCGCATCACCGCCGCGGCGGGAACGCACGCCGTCAGCATGAGCCCCGGCGCCGACTACTTCCTCGATATCCACTCGAGCCTCGAGCAGCCGCCTTCAACGGTGCTGCGCAGGGCGGATGGAAACGAAATCGGAGTTCTGCGGCCTCCGGACACGAGGATCCAGGCTGAGTACGAGATCCTGCCCGTCGAGTTCGTGCAGGTGAGGACCGCGGACGGTGCGCTACTTTATGCGCGACTGATCAAGCCCGCCGGTTTCGATAGGGCGCGCCGGTATCCCGCCATAGTTGCGATTTACGGCGGCCCGCATGCGCAGGCGGTGCGCAATGCCTGGTCCGGACTGAGCTTCGATCAGGTGCTGGCGCACCGCGGCTTCGTGGTCTGGCAACTGGACAATCGCGGTTCGGCTGGGCGCGGCCATCTTTGGGAGGCGGCGATCTACCGGAATCTGGGTGCGCGTGAGCTAGAGGACCAGAAGGAAGGCCTGCGCTACCTGATCGGGCTCGGCTTCGTGGATCCGGAACGGGTCGGCATTTACGGCTGGAGTTACGGCGGGTTCATGACGCTGTACTCGATGCTGAATGCCCCGGAGCTGTTTCGCGCGGGCGTGGCCGGCGCTCCGGTAACCGACTGGCGTAACTACGACACGATTTACACCGAGCGGTACATGGGCCTGCCCGCGGAGAACGCCGAGGGATACCGACGGAGCTCGCCCGTCCACAAGGCGGAGGCGTTGCGGGGCGAGCTCCTGTTGGTCCACAACCTCGAGGACGACAACGTGCTGGTGCAGAACACGATTCAGATGGCGGCGGCGTTGCAGCGCGCAGGAAAACGTTTTTCCATGATGCTGTATCCCTCGAAGGGACATGGGGCGCAGAATCGCCGCCACCTGAACGCCCTCATGCTGGACTTCTTCGAGCGGACGCTGAAGTGAGTCCTCAGCGCGGCCTGCCGCCGGCGCTGCCGCTCTCGCGGGGGATGGGCGCAGTCGAGCCTGAGGAGGCTGCGGTAGGGGGACCCGAGGCGGCCACGGTTCCGGAGGCGCCTGCGGGCGTCGGGCTGATGGTGCCGTAGCCCAACCTGGCGTCGTGACGCGGGGTGGGATCCCAGGACCATACGGAGCGACGCGGAGGATCGTAAGCCGCCTGCACATCGCGCGGACTGTAAAAGAGCCAGCCGAACGGACTGGCCCAGACGCCACGATGGGGCACGTAAGTGAACAGGTCGAAGTAGGGATTCCAGATCCACCCGCCGGTGCGCATCCGGACGCGCGACTCCTGAAGCGCCTTCGCGGAAGAAAGGTTGGCCAGAGCCAACGTTTCGGCGCGCCGCCTACTCCAGCGCAGGAAGGGGTCACCCGTCTTGACGTCGAACTTGCGCGCGAGCAGCGAACCGTCGAGGGCTACGGCGCGGCCCTTCTTTGCCTTGAAAACCTGCCCGCCGGATTCCACCGTCGCCTCGCCATCGTAGACGCGAAGCTCGGGCGGCTCGGAGTGGAGCCGATAGAGGCCGTCCGAGCGGATCGTAATGGCGACCTGGCCGAACGTGATGGCGAGCCGATTGCCCTTGACCGTATCCGCGCACTCGACGAGGATGGAGCCGCTCACGAGCTCAAGACGCGTGTCCGTGACGTCGTCTGAGAGCAGACGCAGCGCGCTGTGTTCAGCCACGCGCAGGAAGACCCCCGGGGCGAGCAGGACTTCGGCGCGGCCGCGTTGTGTGGCCAGCGTGCCGCCGGCAGGGAGGCGGGGGAATTCGCCGGGTTTGAGCCGGACCGTGTCGCCATCGAGCAGGACACGGCCCTCGATATAGTGGACCAGGCCGGACTTGGCTGAAATCAGTTCCTGCGCAAGGAGCTGCGAGAATACCAGCCCCAGCGTCCCTGCCAACCCGCAGAGCACGGCGCGCACATGCATGGCGACACCTCGCACTCCAATCTTCGCCCCTTTTGCGACCGGCGTCAAGCCGCCGGCCGGTTTCGAGAATTCTTCCCGGCCTGCGCGGTCTTGTGCAACAGCACGTCTGAGAAACTCCAAAACGATTTTCCGGCAAATCGCGGGCTATCCCGTCAGCGGAACGATTGTGATCGTGGCGGCGCGGAATCAGCTCGTCCTGTCCGAGGGTTGTGCATTCAGGCCGGCCTCGGCCCGCCCTTGTGGACTTGTCGGCTTCCAGTTCACTTGCCGGCGTCAGGACGGTTGTGTTCAGCGTGAGGCCCGACTGAGCGATTCGAGCGATTCGAGGTCGAACTCCCGGTAGAGATCGAGGCAGAAAAGCTCGGGCGCAGTGCGGTATTCGACGGGCGCCTCGAGCAGATGGCCCAGCGAGCGGATTCCCTGCCGAACTACGACCTGTCGGAAACGCGCTGGTTCGAGCGCGGCTGCGGCCAGCGCGATGACCTGAGTGCGCATGCCGGTCGCTTCCAGCCGCACGGGACGGCCGGCGCTCAGCCAGTCCGCCAGCGCGATCAACTGCGCCGCCTGTAAACCCAACGGTCGCTCGCCCAGCGTGGCGATCAGTTGGGTCCAGGCGTAGGCGGGCGGATTTTCAGGGGCCGCGTCGCCGAAGAACACGAGATCGGCGGCCAGCACGCGCTCGCCGCGGTTGATGCGATCGGCGACTTCGGCGCCGACGGCTTTCTTGCCGCCGTCGTGCAGCACGATGGTCGCGGGAGCGTCGGCGGGCGCGGCGATCGCCTTCGCCCAAAGGCCGGTTGCGCTTAAGCCCTGATCGAAAGCGAAGCGATAACCGATGCTTTCCACTCCTTTGTTCTTCGTGTTGGTGAGCGCCCAAGCATGCGTAACGGCGGTTCCGCGGAAACGCAACAGACGGGTCAGTTCGGCGCGCGCGACCGCCGGCGGGCGTGAGGAGCGGCGCAGCCCTTCCGCCAGTCTGCGCGCCAGGCCGAGGATGGTTAGGTTGTCCGGAGGCAGTCCGACGGCGAGTTCGTCGAAGCTGCGAATTTCGTGCTCGACGCCGGCGTCGCTCTCCGGGAGCGAGAGGCGGAAATGTTGGTTGAGGAAGCGATAGAACCGGCTGCGGTTATCCGCCTGGTAGTTGTGAGTGGAGGGATCGGTGTTCTCGTGCCAGGCGAAGGCGTGGGGTGCGCCCGCGAAAAAGGGGCGGACGGAGTCGAAGACGTAAGGCTTAACGAGCGGGGCACGGAAGCAGCAGTCGTCCTCGGCGTTGTAGATGAGCAGCGTGGGCCGCGGGGCGCGCATGGCGGTCAGCAAGGGGTAGTCGGCCAAAGTCAACAAATCGGTGGCATTTTGTTCTATGTCGCCGATGTCCGCGGGCCTCTCGATGCGGGAGACGATGGAAGCGTAGCCGGCCACGGGAGCAGCGAGGGCGACGCGTTCATCCAGGGCGGAAAGGACGATGGTCTGCCAGCCGCCGCCGGAAAGCCCGGTCATGGCGATGCGCGCGCGGTCCACGGCGGGGTGATCCCAGAGATAATCGAGTCCGCGCCGCATGGCGAGGTAGAAAAGGCCGAGGGCGTTGGCGCCGGCCAGATCGAGGTGCGCACCGAACCAGTGCGAGTTCTCCTTGCCGGAGAGTTCCCCCATGCCGATCCATTCCAGGTTGAGAGCCAGCAGGCCGTGGCGCGCCAGATGGATGCAGCGCTTCTGTTTGTATTCGACGGCCTTGCCGGGCGCGCCGACGTGGCCGTTGACGTTGAGGACGGCGGGCACGCGGCCGTGCAGCGGATCGGGTTCGTAAAGGATGGCGGTGGCGTAGAAGCCCGGGACGATCCGGTAGCGCAGCTTACGCATGCGGTAGCCATCGCCGGCCGGCAGCGGACCGAGATCCTCGAAGGTCGTGCGCGCCTCGATCCATTCCGGCGGCCAACCGTGGAAGACGACTTCGCGCAGGATGCGCTCGCGCAGACGGCGGGCCGCATCCGGCCAGTCCGGCCCGCTCTCCGGTAAACGGGGCGCGCGCACGATCAGATACCGTCGCAATTCAATTGCTACGGCATCGGGCGAGTGCAGTGCGGGTTCGAGCAGACGCGCCAACTCGCGCGGCTCGGCCTGGGCAAGCAGGACGAGTGCGGAGGGCATCGATGCGATCAGCACGCGTAACGGTCTCATGGCGGTCCTTTCTCCGATCGAAAATAGCCGCGTTTGAAAAAAGACAACAAACTCTTGATCCTCCGGTGCGCCCCTGCTAGAATGCAAGGCCGGAGGCGAGCATGCAGCGGAGGACGCTTGTATTATCATCCCTGGCCCTGTTGCTCGCGGGGACGGCTCGTGCGCAGGAAACGCGCGGGCAGATCCTGGGCCGCGTGGTCGACCCTTCGGGCGCAGTGGTGGTGGGCGTGAGCGTCAACGCGGTGAACGTGGCCACCAACGTGCGCACGACAGCGACCACGAATCAATCCGGAGACTACGTGCTTCCGTTTCTCATACCCGGTACGTACACGGTGACCGTCGAGGCGCCGGGCTTCAAGCGGTTCGTGCAAGAAGGCATCACGGTGCAAGTGAACGAAAAGGTGACCCTCAATGTGAGGCTGGAGATCGGACCCACGACGGAAACGGTCCGAGTGGTCAGCGACGCACCGCTAGTGGACGCCTCGACCGCCTCGATCGGACAGGTGGTGGATCACCGTCGGATTCTCGAATTGCCGCTCAAGGACGGTAACCCGATCATGCTCTCCAGCCTTGCGCCGGGCGTGTTGAACCTGACCACGGGGGGATGGACGCGCCCCTTTGACGTAGGGTCGCCCTCTTCGATCGCGGTCAACGGGACTCGGACGGGTTCGAACGAGTTCATGCTGGACGGTGCGCCGAACATCCAGCGCACGGCCGTGGCCTATGTACCGCCGCCGGGAGTCGTGGAAGAGTTCAAGATCCAGACTGCCACCTTCGATGCCAGTTACGGTTTCACCCCGGGGGCGGCGATCAACGTGAGCCTGAAAGCGGGAACCAACGCCTTACACGGGCAGCTTTATCACTTCCTGCAAAACCCCAAACTCAACGCGAATAAGTTCTTCTCTAACCGGGCGGGGCTCCCAAAGGCGGTGATCCGGCAGAACCGATGGGGCGGATCGGCCAGCGGTCCCGTGTACTTGCCGCGACTGTTCGACGGCCGCAACCGCACCTTCTGGATGTACGGCTACGAAGGGATTCACGGTTCGGATCCGCGCGGCACCTACACGACGGCCGTACCGACGGAAGCCCAGAAGAGGGGCGATTTCTCCCAGCTGCTTGCACTGGGTCCCCAGTACCAGATTTACGACCCCTTCACCACACGGCCGGAGGCCGGCGGTCGCTACCGGCGCGATCCTCTGCCGGGCAACGTGATTCCCCCGGCACGCATCAATCCGGTAGCGCGCAAGATCGCAGACCTTTGGGATCCCCCCAATCAACAGGGGACCGCAGACGGTCGCAATAACTGGACCACGCCCGGCCCGGAGTGGGACAAATACTTCAATCATGTTTTTCGTATCGACCACAACCTGGGCGAGAAGCACCGCTTCTTTGTGCGAGGCAATCTCAACCATCGGCTGCAGGAATACAATCGGCGTTTTAAGGACGGACAGGGCAATAACTTCTACCGCAAGAACCGCGGCCTAGCTTTCGATGACGTCCATTTGTTCAATCCACAGTTCCTGCTGAACACCCGTTACAGCTACACGCGCTTCATCGAAGGCACGAAACCGTTGCAGATGGGATGGGATTTGGCGGGCCTCGGATTTTCCGCAAACTTCATAGAGCAGATCCGGCAGGTAGACCCGCGGGGCCTGAAGCTGCCCTACATCAATGTCAGTCAGTACGCGGTGTTGGCCGACGGGACGTACAATTTCCGTCACAACGACATTCATGATCTGGCGGCGAACTTCACCCGCATGGTTCGGGCTCATACGATGCGCATGGGCGCCGGCTTCCGCGTTTACCGGGAGAATGCGTTCAATTTCGGACAATCCTCGGGAGCATTCAACTTCGGGACGACATGGACGCGCGGCCCGCTGGACACCTCGCCGGGGGCGCCGATGGGCCAGAGCCTTGCCAGCTTCCTGTACGGCCTGCCCGACGGCGGCTACTTCCCCATCAACGACTCGTACGCCGAGCAATCCAAGACCTGGTCGCTTTACTTCCAGGATGACTGGAAACTCACGGCCAATCTGACCCTCAGTCTCGGGCTGCGGTACGAGCTGGAGGAGCCGCTCACGGAAAGGTTCAACCGGACGGTACGGGGGTTCGACCCGGTTTCTCCCAGCCCGATCGAAGCCGAGGCCAGGGCGAATTACGCCCGCTATTCCATCCCCGAGATCCCGCCCGATCAGTTCCGGGTTCGCGGCGGTCTGACCTTTGCCGGCGTAGGAGGCTTGCCGCGCACGCTCTGGCGGACCGACCGGAATAACCTGATGCCGAGAGTCGGCCTGGTATACGCGTGGACGCGGAAGACTGTGATCCGTACGGGCTATGGCATCTTCTTCGATCCGCTCGGCATCACGCGCCAGCACGTCAATCAGGCGGGCTTCAGCCGAAATACGGATTTCGTCGCGTCGCTGGACAACGGTCAGACCTTCATCGCCAATCTGACCAATCCGTTCCCGATGGGCCTGGACCGGCCGGTCGGCGCGGGTCTGGGACTGGCTACCTTCCTGGGCCAGGGGATCAGCTACTTCGAGGAAAACCTGATCGCGCCTTACATGCAGCGCTGGCAGTTCGGCATCCAGCGCGAACTGCCCATGCAGTCGGTGATCGAAGTGGCCTATGTGGGAAATCGGGGCACGAAAATCCGCATCAGTCGTCAATACGATCCTATCCCGCGCCGGTACTTGAGCACGTTGCCGGTACGTGACCAAGCCACCATCGATTACCTGGCGGCGCAGGTGCGCAATCCGTTCTATCCCCTGCTGCCCAAGACTTCCCTGGCGGGGATCAACGTGGCGCGTTCCCAGCTTCTGCGTCCCTATCCGCACTTTACGTCCGTAACTGCAGCCTGCAACCAGGGATACTCGTGGTATCACTCCATGCAAGCGCGTTTCGAGAAACGCTTCGCGCAGGATTATACTTTCACGCTGTCGTGGACCTGGTCGAAGTTTATGGAGGCGATCGGGTACCTGAACGAGACCGATCCGGTTCCCGAGCGTGTGATCTCGGACCAGGACCGCACGCACCGGATCGCAGTGACGGGGCTGTGGGAGCTACCCTTCGGACGTAACAAGCGGTGGGGGTCCAACGTTCACCCGGCGCTCAGCAGGCTGATCAGCGGCTGGCAGGCGCAGGGCATTTACCAAGGCCAGAGCGGGCCTGCGCTAGGCTTCGGAAACGCCATCTTTTTCGGCAACCTCAAAGACATCCCGCTGCCCAAGAATCAGCGCACGGTGGATCGCTGGTTCAACGTGGATGCCGGCTTCGAGCGGGATCCGCGGAAGCAACTGGCATCCAACATCCGCACTTTCCCTACGCGCTTTTCGGGGATCCGGGGGGACGGGATGAACAACTGGGACCTGTCGGTGATCAAGAACACGGCGCTCAGCGAGGGGATGCAGTTGCAGTTCCGGGCGGAATTCATCAATGCGTTCAACCACACGCAGTTCGCGGCGCCCAACACGACGCCGTCGAGCACGGCTTTTGGCATGGTCACGGCCGAGACGCAATGGCCGCGGACGATCCAGCTCGGTCTGAAGTTACTGTTCTGAGCGCCGGGCGTTCGTGCGCCTCCCGATCTCGGGCCAGGCGGCGAAGCTCACCACAGGTCGCGCGCCGCGCAGTTCAGCAGCCGGAAAACGCACGCTGAGCCGGCGGCTCTCGCCGGGCAAAAGGCTGAAGAAGTTGTCCTCCCAGTAGCAGGGAGCGATCTCTTCGCCATCGTCGCCTGCCAGCACCGACAGCTCGACCAGAAAAGCCAGACGGTCGCCGGGATTCTCTACCGTAACCCAACCCGCGATTTCTGCCTCCTCCGGGCGAAAATCGGCACGCACCTTAAGTTGCGCGGGCGGCAAAGCGGCCAGTGCAGTGTAATCGGGATGGGATTTCGTATCGAGGTAGAAGACGCCGCCGCGCGAACCCTGGCCGGCCGGGATCTCCGGCAGGGTGGAAAGCCAGTAGAAGTTATCGGAGAGGAGGCGGCCCGAGGAGTCCGTGAGTTTCAGGCGGAGAAAGAAGGTGCGGGAAATATCGGGCGGCCATCGGACGAAAAAGGCGCGCGTTTTGCCGTCGGGGCCGACGTTCACCACGGCTTTGAAGGCGGCGCGATTCCGCAGGGCAAGATCGAATACTTGCGCCTCGACTTGCAGGTCACGGAACTCCCGGTAATAGCTGTTGACCACCCATATCGAGTGGTCATCGTAGGAATACTGCACATGCAGCGGCTCGCAGGCTTTCTTGGCGCCGTAGTAAGCGCCTCCGGCCATGAGATACCAGTCAATGAATTGCCAAGTAGGCGAGGCAGGCCAAGCGGTATTGAATTTCCAGGCCGTGATGCCGGTGGCAGAGTACTTGTTCCGGGCGTAAGCCTCGTACATGCCGCGCGCGCTCTCGTAGTTCATGGCCTGCGCTTTCATGACGAAGTCCTCGATGCCGGCAGGTTTTCCGTAGCGGGCCTCCATCGCCTTCAGGAAGGCGTCGAAATATCGGCCGCCCTGGATGACGGTGTGAAAAGACCAGGCCTCCGTCCAAGGAGGCCAGAGGTCACGTTCCGGCAACATCCGGCGCATGGAAGGCATACGAGCGACGACTGCGCCGATGCCGCCCGACTGGGCGAATCCCCAAGCGCCCGATTCCTTGTTGCGGTAGTAATGCGAGGGCGTGGCGTAGGTCCAAAGCTGGCGGGTTCCCGTGCGCGTACCGCCGGTCTGGAAACGGTCCTTGACGTCAAAGGCGCCGGAATGCGGCTGGTAGGTGCGCTCGGGCGTGTACTCGGCGATGATTTCTCGATAGGCCTTGTCCAGCGACGGAGTGGGGAACGTTTCGTCGTGTCCGAGGAAATGTACGAGGCTCGGATGATTGCGGATGCGCAGAATGGTGTCTTTCACGCAGGCGATTGCCAGCCCCTCGTCGGGAATGCTGCGTCCGAACAACTGCTGGGTGACCATGACGCCGTACTGGTCGCAGAGATCGTAGAACTCGTCGGTTTCGCGGATCGAGAAGCCTTCCGAGCGCAGCATGTTGAGATTGGCCTCCCGCGCGTAGCGGACCAGGGCCTCGTAGCGACGACGATCCAGCCGCAACAGCATGTCGCAAGTCATCCAAGCGGCGCCGCGGATTAGAACCTTGCGCCCGTTAATGGTGTATTGCCGCCAGCCTTCCTCGTTCAAGTAGGTTTTGGCGTCGCGGATCCCGAAGCGCACCTCGGCGCTGTCGGAGAGCCCACCGCCGGTCCACGCGGAAAGCCGCAACAGATAGAGCTCCTGCGGTCCGAGAGGATGGGGCCACCAGACCCTGGGGCGGCGCATGCGGAGCTGCGGAAAGCGGTCGGGGCTAAAGCGTACCAGGGCGTCTCCGCGGGCGCCAGTCGGAGGGATTGAGCGAAACGGATCTGCTCAATCTCACCGCGGACCTGGGCGGTCAGCTCGCGGGCGCTCAGGTTCGTAACCTCGACCGAGATCGTCAGCTCGGCGGAGGCCAGCGAGGGCAACTCCAATTTAGAGGCTACATAAGGATGACGGAGAATGACTGGTCCGCCGGCTGTAACGTAGACGTCGCGCCACAGGCCCAGGTTCATGTCGGGCGGCTGGGGATTATGGTCGTCCCAACCAGTAGTAGCCTGAATCTGTTTCGTCCCGTAAGTACGATTGGGTAACAATCCGGGCGGTATGACTTCGATGGCCAGAGCGTTGGGGGCTCCGAAGCGTACGTTTTCGCCCAAGGGAAATTCGAAGCGGCGGAACATGCCGATCACATGCTCTGCGTCGGCGATCTTGCGTCCGTTGAGCCAAACGTTGGCCTGGTAGTTGATGCCGTCCAGGTGAAGACGAAGGTACTTGCCTCGCCAGGAATCCGGTAGTTGGAATTCGGTTCGAAACCACCACGAAGGGCGGAAGGGACTATCCTCCGGCATCACGAGCCAGCGGCCCTCCTTGAAACCGGGAATCCTCTTGAGATTCAGGCCATAGTAGGGGTCGGGATAGACGTTGTTGGCGACGAGTGCGGCCAGGACCGTGGTGGGCACACGAACCGGGTACCATTCGGAAGGCGCATAGCCCGGTTGCGAGAGAACCGAGCCGGGCCGGCGTACCTTGCGCGAGGATTGCATGAACCAGTTCTCTGCCAGGGTGAGCCGCTCGCCGGCCAGCAGGGACGACAGAGTCAACAAGACAAGCCAAGACTTCACCGTGCACCTCTTTTTGCCGCCTGGGACGTGGTAGCCTGAACCAGGCTATGGCAGGCGAGCAGAGGCCGGGGGAAGGCGATCTGGTGCGCGGCTTCGGGCTGGTGCAGGCCACCGCGCTGAACATGAGCAACATGGTGGGGATCGGCCCGTTCATCACGGATCCCGCTGATGCTGGCTACGATGGGCGGTCCGCAGTCGGTGCTGGGTTGGGTGCTGGGCACCGTGCTGGCGCTGGCCGACGGACTTGTGTGGAGCGAGCTGGCGGCCGCCATGCCGGGCGCCGGCGGCACCTACCTGTACTTGCGCGAGGCGTTTCGCGCCACGAGTCTCGCCAGGCTGCTGCCGTTTCTTTTCATCTGGCAGTTCATCTGGAGCGGGCCGCTGGAGATCGCCTCGGGATTCATCGGGTTCGGGCAGTATCTGGCGTACTTTTTCCCAGGGATGGGACCCTCGCACGTGCGGCTGGTCTCGGCGGCGCTCGGCATCCTAGTGGTGATCCTGCTTTATCGCGGGATCACGGCGGTGGGCCGCCTCACGGTGGTGCTCTGGGCGGGGATGCTGCTCACGGTGAGCTGGATCATTGCCAGCGGCCTGCTGAACTTTGACGCGGGCAGGGTTTTCGATTTCCCGCCGGGTGCTTTCGCTTTCAATCTGGGTTTCCTGATGGGGCTCGGCAACGCCACCCTGATCGCCATGTATTGTTTCCTGGGTTACTACGACATCTGCTACGTGGGGGGCGAGGTACGGGATCCGGTGCGTGTGATCCCGCGGGCCATTCTGTACTCGGTACTGGCGGTGGCGGTGATCTACACACTGATGACGCTGGCCGTCATCGCGGTGGTTCCGTGGCGCGAAGCGGCGGCATCGCGCTTCGTGGTGGCCGAGTGCATGCGGCGGCTGTACGGGGAATGGGCGGGCGCCGCGATCACCGCGCTGATTCTGTGGTGCGCGTTCGCCTCGGTCTTCGCACTGACGCTCGGTTACAGCCGGATCCCGTACGCGGCGGCGCGGGACGGCAACTTTTTCGCGGTTTTTGCGCGGCTGCACCCCACGGGCAAGTTCCCGCACGTCTCGCTGCTGGTGATCGGCGGTCTTTCGATCGCGGCGGCCATGCTGGAGCTGGAGACGGTGTTGAAGGCCCTGTTGGCGGCGCGCATTCTGGTCCAGTTCATCGGGCAGATCTTCGCGCTCGTTTGGCTGCGCACGCGCCGACGCGACTTTAAGCTGCCGTACCGGATGCCGCTCTATCCGCTCCCGGCCTTGGTTGCCTTCGCAGGATGGGTCTACGTGTTCGCCACCTCGGGCGCTCCTTTCATTCTTTTCGGCCTGCTCGTGCTGGTGACGGGAGCTCTGGCGCATCGGCTCTTCCGCGGGCGGACCCGGTAGAATAGACGCCGTCATGAGACTGCAAACGCCGAGTACGCTTCTGCTCGTCGCATCCCTTCTAACTCCTCTAGCGGGGCAGAAGATCGTCACCGTGCGGCCCAAGGAGAGCGACGAGGTCCTTGTCAACCCCGGCATCGGCTTCATGACTTTCCAGCGTTTCAACGGCGACGAGCTGAACCCCGGGCTAAGTTGGACCGAAGGATATCCCATCGTCTACCAAGAGTTCAAGGGTAGTCTGGAGAACAAGAACTATCCGGCGACTTCCATCGCCTACTTTCGCGTTTACTGGCGCTTTGTCGAGCCTGAGGAAGGTCGTTACAACTGGGAGATGTTGGACAAGGCGCTGCTGACCGCGCACCGGCGGGGGCAGACCCTCATGCTGCGCATCGCGCCTTACGGGACGCGTGATGACAACGACGTACCGGACTGGTATCGGGCGATGGTCGGCGACGAGAGCAACAAGCGCCTTCCTGAAAAGAAATGGCGTACGGATCCGGAGGATCCGCGCTATGCGTTGTATTTTGGGCGCATGATCCGCGCCCTGGGCAGACGTTACGACGGGCATCCGGATCTGGAGAGCGTGGACATGGCGATCGTGGGCGCCTGGGGGGAAGGCGCGGGTTCGGCTCTGCTCAGCCAGAAGACGCGAGAGGCCCTGGTGGATGCATACCTCGAGGCCTTTCACAAGACGCCGCTGGTCATGCTTCTTACGGACGAGAAGACCAACGGCTACGGCATTTCGCGGCGTGCGGTCGGTTGGCGGGCGGATTGCCTGGGGGACATGGGAGGGTTCAGCCCGACCTGGAACCATATGTTCGATTACTACCCGCAGGCCCTGGTGAAATTCGGCATGCAGGAGGCGTGGAAACGGGCGCCGGTGACCTTCGAAGCGTGCTGGGTCATGCAGCACTGGAAAAATCAGGGCTGGGATATCGACTACATCATCGATCAATCGCTGAAGTGGCACATTTCATCCTTCAACGCCAAGTCATCGCCGGTGCCCGAGGAGTGGCGGCCGCAGGTCGAGCGGTGGCTCAAAAAGATGGGATACCGGTTCGTCTTGCGCAAGTTCACCTATTCGGCGCAGGTGCGACGGCACGGAAAACTTGAATTCACGAGCTGGTGGGAGAACAAGGGTGTGGCCCCCTGTTATCGTCGCTTTCCGTTGGCCTTGCGCCTGAAGAACGACCGCCATACCGAGGTGCTGGAAACCGACGCCGACATCCGGGAGTGGCTGCCCGGCGATATCGTTTACGACGACGCGGTGTTCCTGCCTGCGGAAATGCCGGCGGGAGAATACCAGCTCGCGATCGGGTTGGTCGATCCGCGCATCCGGCAGCCGAAAGTCAAGATAGCCATCGAGGGGCGAGACAACGAGGGATGGTACCCGCTGGGCAGTATCGTGGTTCGCTGAGTGCCTTCCGGCGTCTGCTGCCCGGTCTGGCGCTGTTGGCGGGGGTCCTGGTATTTCATCACCGCGTGCTGTTTTCGCGGGAATGGACGATCCCCTGGGATTTCCGCGATTATCACCTGCCGTTGGCGGAATTCATGGCGCGCTCGCTCCGCGAAGGAAGGCTGCCTCTGTGGGACCCTTACACTTACTGCGGCGTGCCGTTCTACGCCAACATCCAGACGCAATTCGCCTATCCACCGGCGTGGTTGACGATCGCAGCGAGCAACCTGGCAGGGGGGAGGCACCTGCTCGAATTTCTGGAGTGGCACGTGGTCCTGCACGTGTTCCTGGCGGGTCTGTTCGCGTACCGGTTCTGCCGCCGCCTCGGGGCCAGTCGCGCGGCAGCGACTTTCGGCGGCACGGTCTTCGAGCTCGGGGGCTATTTTGCGTCGCAGACTCAGCATGTGGGGGCGATCTGCGGCGCAGCGTGGCTGCCGCTGGCCTGGGCCGGCGTGATCGACTTGAGCAAGAATTTACGGCTCCGTCGGATGGCAATATTGGCCGCAGCGCTCGCCATGGCTGTTCTGGCCGGTTTCCCTGCGGTCACGATCGTCGTATATGTTTCCGCGTTTCTGCTCGCGTGTGTCTTAGCGCTGTGGCGGCGCGCTCCGCTGCGGCTGACGGTCTGGACGGTTGCGGCCGGGCTGTGGGCTGCCTGTCTGGCGGGGGTGCAGCTGTTGCCTGCCATGGAAGCGGCGCGGCTTTCGACCGCGTACGCGCGCGGCGAGTACGCGGGTACGGGCGGCGGGGTACCTTGGGTGGGACTGCTTTCGTTGGTGGCGCCGCATCACAACCATATCTTCGACCTGAGCAAGTATCGGCTGGAATGGAACCCGACCTTTCTTTACCTCTACTGCGGCTGGGCAGGCCTGGCTTGCGCGTTGACGGGCGCCGCGGCGGCCCGCTCGCGCTACCGTGCGCCGCTCGTGATCGTCACCGTGGCGTTAGGGCTGTGGATGCTGGGCGAGAGTACGCCCGTGGCGCGCGCCGTTTTCCTGGCTCTGCCCACATGGTTGAAGTCACCGCTCTACGCCGAATTTGCGATGCCGGCGTTCCTTCTGGGTCTGGCGGCGCTGGCGGCGTTAGGCGCCGAACGGTTGAGTCCGATCCGGCTGCGGTGGCTGCCTGTCGCGTTGACGGCGGTGACCGCGGCGGATCTGGTGTGGGCCGGTTCAGGTCGCATCATGAACACGGTGCGGGTGGCCGACGAACCGGCGGCAACCGCGCAGCAATTCGAAGGAAGCGCGGAAACTCTCGAGAAACTGCGGGAACTGGTCAACCAAAGCGTACCGCCGGCCCGCGTGGAGGCCTACCGGGACTCGATGCGATGGGCCAATAGCGCGCCCATGACCGGTATCCCCACGGCCAGCGGCAACGACCCTTTGGCGCCGGCGCGGATCCTTGCGGTGCGGAAACTGTTCGGCGAAGGCCGACCGTGGTTGCGGTACTGGGAGTTGGCGAATCTGGATTCGCCGTTGCCCGCGCTGCTGAACGTTCGTTACCTGGTGACGTACGCTCCGACGCAGGAGCCTGCGGTGGAGCATCCCGTATGGAGGCGTGTGGCCGATTTGCCCGGTCACCAGGTCTACGAGAACCTGCGCGTGCTGCCGCGGTTTTTCCTGGTGGGTCGCGTGGCGCGGGCCCGCGACGAGAGGGAGGCGCTGGCGCGGCTGGGCTCGGGCGGCTTCGATCCCGCGCGGGAAGCGGTGGTGGAAAGCGCCGGGAAGCGAGAGCTGGCGGCGAGACGATTTGGCTGCGTGCGTGTGGTCAGGTACGAAGATCGGGAAGTGCTGCTGGAGACAGAGGCGGACGGGGAAGCGTTCCTCGTCAGTTCGGAGACGTGGTATCCGGGTTGGCGCGCGTGGGTGGACGGCAGACCGACGCCGCTGCATGTGACGAACGTCGCCTTCCGCGGCCTGTTCCTGCCCGCGGGCAGGCACCGCGTGCGCATGCGATTCGAGCCCGGCATCTTCCGGTACGGTCTCGCATTAAGCGCGCTGGCCGCGGGTCTTTGGGTCGCTGCCGTGGTGCGCGGGGCCAGGCGGGCCTGCGCGCGACGCAGCGGACAGCCAGAAGACGGGAGGATGGCATGGAGAAAGTGCGGGTCGGCTTGATCGGATCGGGTTTCGTGAGCCGGATTCACCTGGAGGCGTTGCGACGCGTGCCCTCTGCGGAGGTCGTGGCCGTCGCATCCCCACGCGGCGCCCGGCGGCTGGCGGCCGAGCAAGGGGTCGCGTCCTGGTACGCGGACTACCGCGAGATGCTCGAGCGCAGGGACCTGGACATGGTGGTGCTGGGCCTGCCCAACGATCTGCACTGCCAGGCCACGGTGGATGCAGCGGCCGCAGGCAAGCACGTGGTGGTGGAAAAGCCGCTGGCGCTCAATCTGGACGAGGCGGATCGCATGATCGCGGCCTGCCGGGAGGCGGGCGTGAAGCTGATGTACGCCGAAGAGCTGTGCTTTGCGCCCAAGTACGTGCGCCTCAAGGAGCTGGTGGAAGAAGGGGCGCTGGGGCGCGTCTACCTGGTCAAGCAAAGCGAGAAGCACGACGGGCCGCACTCGCCCTGGTTCTGGGACGTGAGGCGTTCGGGCGGGGGCGTGGCCTTTGACATGGGCTGTCACGCCCTCGAGTTCTTCCGCTGGATATTGGGCAAACCCGCGGCGATCGACGTCTACGCGCAGTTAGGAACGTACGTGCACGGCGAGAGGACTCAAGGCGACGACAACGCTGTGATCATCGTCAACTTCGAGGGCGGCGCGACGGGGCTGGCGGAGGAGAGCTGGTCGAAGCCGGGCGGGATGGACGATCGCGCAGAAGTGTACGGCTCGGAAGGCGTGGCGTATGCGGATCTGTTGCGAGGCAGCTCGATTCTCACTTACAGTCGGCGCGGTTACGGCTACGCAGTGGAGAAGGCAGGCGAAACGCGGGGCTGGTCGTTCACGATGTTCGATGAGATTTGGAATTACGGCTTCCCGCAGGAATTCGAGCACTTTGTGGCCTGCGTGGCGGATGATCGCACACCCCGCGAGACGGGCGAGGACGGTCGTGCCGTGCTGGAGATCCTGCTGGCCGCCTACGCTTCGGCCCGCACGGGGCAGCGGGTGAAACTGCCGTTCCCACCGGTGACGCGGACGGCCTTCGAGTTGTGGAAACCGCCTGAAGAGAGGGAGGCGCAGGGGTGAGGGGCCAGCGGCGTGGTTGACCCGCCTCGATACGCTCGCTATCATGAAGTTGTCCCGGCTGGAACGGGAGCGAAACAGAGGCCCCGTTCCGCCGAAGGAGGTCATCGGATGGGTCCCTTGGGCTGGCAGGAGACGCTGTTCATATTCCTGCTCGCCCTGCTCATTTTCGGTCCGAAGAAGTTGCCGGAGCTGGGCCGCAATATCGGCAAGGCGATCACCGAGTTTCGCCGCGCCTCGAGCGAGCTCAAGGCAACCTTCGACCGTGAGATGCGCAGTCTGGAGCAGGAAAACCAGTCGTTGCAGGAGATCACGCGCAGCTACGACTACTCCAGCTACGACTACAACTACGACTCCACCTATTACGACAGCGGCAGTGACTCGTACGGCAGCACGGATTACGGAGGAACGAGCGAATACGAGACGGCCTCCGCAGAGTCGTCCGTGCAAGCATCCACCGACGGCGTTTCCGCACCCGAGGGCGCCCAGTCCGAAGGCGGCCAGATCGGCGGGGAACCGCTCGAGCTGGCGGCAGGGCCCGAGCGGCCGGCAGCCGAGAGTGGACTCGAGGACGCGGTCCCCTTGCGACCCGCCAGCGACCAACCGGCCAGCAACGCTTGAGACCAGCGAGTTCGTTCTGAAATCCGTCCGCTACAGGCATGGAGTTTGAGAAGGACCCCAGGGAGGCGGAAGCCTCGGCCGAGAACGAGGCGGATGTGCCTGCGCGACCGCCCGAGGGCGAGAGCCCGCCGGAAACCCAGGCGGAGCCGCCTGATATTTCCGCGCAGGGGTTAGGACCGTATCGCGAGGACGGTAACTACGACTACGAAGCCGGGGCGCCGGCCGCAGAGGCCGCACCTCCCGTGCCCGCAGAATCGGGCGGCGGAGCGCCACCCGCGCCTCCACAACGACCCAAGACGCCCGAGGAAGAAGAGGAGGAGCAGATGCTCCGTATGTCCTTCCTCGAGCACCTGGAGGAGCTGCGGGCGCGGATCATCAAGGCGCTGGCTGGGATCGGGGTGGCCTTCCTGTTCAGTCTGATCTTCGCCAATCAGCTCTGGCTGATCATCAGCGAGCCGGCGGCCGACGCGCTGCGCCAGATCGGCATTCCGGACCCGCGGCTGGCGCAGATCAAGCCGATGGAGGTGTTCTCGATCGTCTGGGTGAAGCTGCCCATGCTGACGGCGATTTTTCTGGCCTCGCCGTGGGTGCTTTACCAGGCGTGGGCGTTCATCGCGCCGGGGTTGTACCGTCGCGAGCGCCGCTGGGCCGGCCCGTTCATCATCTGCTCCGCAGGTCTGTTCATTTTGGGCGGGCTGTTCGCCTACTTTGTGGCTTTCCGTTTCGGCCTGGTCTTCCTGCTGGGTATCGGCCGGGACATCCGCATCCAGCCCATCGTCTCGGTCACCGAGTATTTCGACCTATTCGTAAACGTGATCCTGGGCGTGGGTCTGGTGTTCGAGCTGCCCGTTCTGATCTTCTTTTTGACGCTGCTGCGCATCGTCAGCCCCCGCTTCCTGCTGCGCAACAGCCGCTACGCCATCCTGATCATCGTCATCATCGCGGCTCTGATCACTCCCACGCCCGACGTTTTCAACCTGATGCTGTTCTCGGTGCCGATGGTGCTGCTGTACTTCGTGGGGGTGTTCGCCAGCTACCTGCTGGTGCTGCACCGCGAAGGCCGTCGATTCCCCTGGCGCAAGGTGGCCTACGCTGCGGGCCTGTTGCTGTTGGCCGGGGGCGGAGCGGTGTTGCTGGCGGTAACGCGTTACGGTTATCGGATCGTTCCCCGCTGGCCCTTCCTGTCGCGCTGAGCAGGCGCGGGCACAAGCGCGGCGCTGTTATCCTGAGGGGTTCCCTATGGCGCGCATTTTTCCGTTCCGACCCTACCGATACAGTCCCGAGGCCGGGCGGTTGGAAGACCTCCTGACGCAGCCTTACGACAAGATCACGCCCGAGATGCAGGCGCGCTATCTGGAGCTGAGTCCATACAACCTCGTGCGCATTGAGCTCGGGCCGCGCTTTGCGGGCGACGATGAGGGCAACAACGTTTATACGAGGGCGGCGGCGCACCTGCGCGAGTGGATCGAGCGCGGCGTGCTGGTGCGCGAGCCGGAACCGGCGCTGTTCGCCTGTTCGCAGGAATTCGATCTGCCCGAGGGCGGCGGACGCTTCGTGCGGAGGGGCTTCATCGGCCTGGGCGCCCTGGAGGATTACGAGGCAGGCGTCGTGTTCCGGCACGAACAGACGCTCGCCGCGCCGAAACAGGATCGCATGGAATTGCTGGAGCATACGCGCGCCGTCTGCGGCCCCATTTTCATGCTCTATCCCGATCCCGAGGGTCGCGTGGAGGCAGAGCTGGAGCAGACGTTCGCGCAGCCTGCGCTGGCCGAGGTGCAGGATGAGTACGGCGTGGTGCACCGGCTGTGGCGGGTAGCGGCGCCCGAACGCATCGCCGCCATCCAGGAGTTGATGAGGGAGAAGAGGTTGCTCATCGCCGACGGGCACCACCGCTACGAAACCGCGCTGGCTTTCCTGCGCCGGCATCCGGATCTGCCGGGGGCGGACAAGGCCCTGATGACGTTCGTCAACCTGTACTCGCCGGGGCTGAAGATCTTGGCCACGCACCGCCTGGTGGGGGGGCTGGAGGGCTTCGACGCCGAACGGCTGCTGCAGCGGTTGCGAGAAGGCTTCCGGGTCAGGGAGATGGGGTCGGCGGACCGCTTGCGCGCGGTATGGTCCGAACGGGCGTGGGAGAAGGCGAGGATCGGAGTGAAAGCGGCGGGTCTGGCGCCAATCTTTCTGCTCGAGGCGGAGCGCGGCGAGCGGCTGGCGCTGGAGATCCTGCACCAAGATATTCTGGAGGGCCTGTTGGGAATCACGGAGTCCGCCGTGCGGGAGGAAAAGTACATTCGTTACGTGCGCGGGCTGGAGGCGGCGGTGGGGGCGGTCGAGCGGGGCGAGGCCCAGGTAGCGTTCCTGCTGGAGCCGGTAGCCATCGAGGACGTGGCGCGGGTGGCGTTCTCGGGCGGGGTCATGCCTCAAAAATCCACCGATTTTTATCCCAAGTTGCTCTCCGGAATGACGATCTACGTGCTCGGGGATTGAGGGGCGGGCGGCCCCGCTCAAGCTTTACGAGCCGCGGCCGATAAGAAGGGCGTGGAAGTGCAGGCTCAGGCCGGGGTCGGTGCGGCCGAGCGGCCCTGGGGCGGGCACTGCCGCCGTGTGGCGGCGCTAGCCTGCGAACTCGGGCGTCGCTTACGCCTTTCGTCCGCTGAGCTGATCGCGCTGGAGGAAGCGGCTCTGCGCCACCATGCGGAGCTTGCACCCGGCGCAGGCGAGGCCGCCGGTCCCGATCTCTCTCCGCGAGCGCACGCCGTCCTGCACAGCTTCCGCCATCCCGAGCATCCTGCCGGCGGGCGGCCTGCGGCGATCCTGCGCGTGGCGGAAGCATTCGCGGAGCGGGTGGAGTTCCTCCCTTTCCAGCCCGCCGCACTCGAGCAGATCATCGATGAGATGAACTGGCTGGCGCAAAGGGGCGTGTACGATCCCAACGTCACCGCATATCTGGGCGCTTTGGTTTCCATCCGCATGGAGGACGTGCTAGCCACGGTGCACCGGCTGCCGGTCTTTCCGGCCGTGGCGCTGCGCGCGTTGATGATCTCGCCGGAGGAGGAGACCAGCCTGGAGCGGATGGAAAGCCTCGTCAGCTCGGATCAGGTGCTGGCGGGCGCCGTCATCGAGGCGGCCAATTCGAGCCTGTACAATCCGTCGCGGCGCATTTCCACGATTACGCAGGCTCTGACCTACATCGGCCTGGAAGGCGCTCGCCGCGTGGTGCTGGCGCAAGTGTTTCGACCGCTGTTCGCCTGTCGGGCCCTGGGGCGGCTGTGGCGTCACGCGGTGGAGGCAGCGGTGAAGGCGGAGCGGCTGGCCGTGCTCTCGGGAGCGGCCAACGCACAGGAAGCATTCCTGGCCGGCCTCGTCCACGATGTAGGGCGGCTGGCTCTGCACCGGCTGGGCGGAGCGGAAGGGGAACGATACGCGCGATTGCGGGAGAAGGGAGCCGATGCGGTTTTCGTCGAGCTGATGCTGTGCGGCTTCGATCACGGCGTGGCAAGCGCTGAAATTCTTCGTTCCTGGAGCTTCCCCGCTCACATGGTAGAGGCAGTCGAGCATCATCATCGACCCGAGGCGAGTCGCTCTCCGATGGCGGCCTTGCTGCACGTCGCCGAAGCCTGGAGCGACCAGGCGGAAGAAGAAGATCTGCCATCGCCGCGGCGCGTGCAGCGTGCACTGAAGCAACTGGGGCTGGGAGCCGAGTCTCTCAGGCCGGGGGCCGAACCGGAGCACTGGTTGGTGGCGTGTTTGACCGAAGCCGCCTGAGGGTCCGGCAGGCGATGCCTGCGGCGGACCGGGCTGCTCACGCAGGTCGGGCAAGCGCCTTTCGTTTACGGGAAAGGGAGCGACGAGGTCGGGCGGCTCAGGCGCGCGCCGCCGACCACGCGGAATGGGTCCGTGGGCGCGGCCGGGTGGGCAGAAAACTGTCCGGATATGCCCCTTGCGTCAAGGAGTGCGCGTGTGCGGCGGGGTGCAGCGAGGACTCTCGCGGGGCCACGGTCTTGATGGCGGATTCGGCGCCGTCAAGGCCCAAAGGCGAGGAGGGGAAGCCGCTTTGCAAAGCTTCAACGGGGCGTCTGGTTCAGGTCGCGCGAAGCCTGAGACGAGGCGCTTTGCGCCGGAGCTCTTGGGATCCCTGATCGGACGCGGACCCGACCGCCGGCGGTCACGTTCTCGAACCACCGCAGCTCGGATCCGCCGATGCAGGCCAGATCGAGCCGCCGGTCCCCGTTCAAGTCGGCCACGGCGCAGCTCGAGGTTGCCATGGCGCCCGACTCGAGCGGCTGGGCCTGCCAGCGCTCACCCGAGCGGTCTTGGGCGCGATATAACCGCAGGCCGCCGCCCCGAGCGCGGTAGCCAGCCGCGATTTCGTCCAGCCCGTCGCCATCGAAATCGGCGGTCTCCAACGCGTGACCCTCGGCTAAGGAATCATCCACCACGAGACGACGCCAAGCGTCACCCTGCGGGAGGTAGACCGTCAACAGGTGACCATGCCAGGGCTCGACGGCGGCGAGAAACCGCTGCCGGCCGAGGCGTCCCACGGCCACTTCGCTGGCGCCGCAGCGCGGCCAGGGGTCGGTGTTGCCATCGGCCAGGTGAGTGCGTCGCCATCCCTGCGGCGTCGGCTCGAAGAGGTCCAGGCCGCGAAAGCTCGCGGTGAGGATCTCCTGGCGACCGTCCCCATTCCAGTCCGTCACAGCCAGGCCGTGCAGCACGCCCTGCAATTCCTCGCTGATGGTCTCGCGCTTCCAATCGCCGGGCCGGTAGAGCACCAGCGGGACGGGAGCCATGTAATCCGGAGTTTCAGCCAGGCGGCCCGCAAGGGGTGCATTGACCAGGACGCCCGGGAGCTTGCCTTCGACAGCGACAAAGCGGAGCCGGTGGGAACTGGGCAGGCGGTCGATCTCGCGCAGCGACCACGATTGCTTCGGGTCGGCGCCGGCGCGCAACAGCCCCACCAGGCCGGCGCTCTCCCGCGGCCGCATGGAAAACTCCCAAGCGACGGCGATCTCGGGCACGCCGTCGCCTTCGAGGTCGGCGACGGCGGCGTTGATCAGGCCGCGCAGATCGCGCGCAATCACGTGACGCTGCCAGCCGGGATTTTCGAACCAAAGCAGCTCGCGGCCTGCGCTGCAAAGCGCCACGAGATCGGGGCGACGGTCACGGTTCAGATCGGCGGCCAATACCTGGTAGCCGCCTTTCAGATCACCGGCAATCAGGTGACTGCGGAAGGCGATCGGCCGAGCGGCCGAAGCCGTCCACGCACAACCCAAGGCGAGAAGGCCCACGCGGATCTTCACTTCAGTTCCTCCCCAGCCAGCGGATGCGGAAGTTCATGCTTCTACCCTGCCCGCCGTAGAATCGCAGAAAGTTCGGCGAGCCGGCATTGTTGTTGACCGTATCGTAATTGCGATGGTTGGTGATGTTGTTGAAGCCGGCGCGCAGCGCCCAGCGGTGGCCCTTCATCAAGAACCTTCTTTCGACGTGCAGGTTCAGCTCGAAGAAGAAGGGGAAGCGGCGCTCGTTGATCTGACCGAGCAACCGGCCCTCGTCGTCCTGGATGGAGAAGGGGTAGCCGTCGCGCGCCTCCATCAGATAGGCGAGAGCCCAGTTACGTCGGAACAGCGGCAGGTAGCCCCAGCTCACGATCCGGTTCGGCGTGTCCCAAGGCATGCGGCCGACGTTGCGCGAGATAATGATGGGATCGTCAATGCTGAGGTCTACGACCGCATTGGATAAGGCGCGAGAGCGCGTGTAAGCAATCATCCATTCGTATTGCTGCCCGAAGCCGTGGCGGAGAACGAGCTCGAAGGCGTCATAAAGGTCGCGGCGAAGGTTGGCCAGCCGATAAATGGCATCGAAGGTGTGCCAGCCGAAAGCCTCCTGTAAAGAAGCCGGGGCCTCTTCACCGGGCTCGAGCGCATTCTCGTAAGTAAGTCCCCGGCGTCCGCGACGTGAAATCCAGCCTGCGCGGACATAGAAACCTGCTCTCACTATTTGCTCCCAGAAGAGATTCCAATTGTAATAACGCGGCCTGGCGAAACGAATTTCGGGAATGTCGAAGAGGGATATGGCGGGTCCGCGAGTAACCGAGCCGTCGCGTGCGAAGTAAGTGGTGAGCGAATACTGATCCAGGGGACGGGAAAAGAGGCGGAGGCCGGCGGTTTCGTAGACAATGCCGAAGCCCGCAGCCAGTTTGGCGGACTCGAAACGAGGGGGCGACCAAGCCAGGCCGAGACGGGGCGCCAGGTTGTGCCGGTCGAGCAGGCGGTCCCAGTCGTGGCGCAAGCCGGCCTCGATGAGGAGATTGCGTCGCGCGCGCCAGGAATCCTGCAGCCAGGTCGCGGCTTCGAAGTTGGAGCGGTTGAGTCGGCCGCTGCCGCCGAAGCGGACGGCCCGCATCAGGGTGTAGTCGGGGCGGTAATGCTGGTAGCCGGTGCGACGGACGTCCTGCCAGTACCAGACGCGATTCAGGTCGACGCCAAGCTTGAGTTGATGTTCGCCGCCCCGCATGAGCGAAGGCAGGAAGAGATTGGCCAGGTATTGGTCCCGGCCCGCGCGGCGCACCGCGTCGGCGAAGTAATTGCCGCGCCGACCTTCCGGCAATATATGGAGGATTTCCTGCCCCTGCGGCACTTCGCGACCAAAAGTGCGCGTGGCGGCCCCGCCCAGTTCGAGTAGGGCTCCCCGACCCAGATACATCTGGTCCTTTGCGTGAAGGAGCCACTGGCGGGTGCGGCGATCTACGGTCGTCTCCCAGGGATCCAGCGCGGTGAGGCCCGTACGGGGGGCAGTCCAGGTGTGGATGAGCAGGCCGGTGAAAAGCTGGTTGGAGGGGGTCAGGTTGAACTGGTTGCGAAGAAGGCTGGAGCCGCGCCAGCTCGAGGTGCGATCCTCGCCTTTGGGCAAGTCCTCGACGACATGCTTGATGTAATGCAGGTCGATGCTTTCCGAGAACCACGCGCGTCCCTTGGCTATGGGGCCTGAAACTCCGATGCGAGGCGACCATCCGCCTATGATGAGGCCCTTGCGGTTCTCGACGCCGGGAATGAAGTTGGTGGCCGAATAGCGGAAGCGGTCGTCGCCGGCAGCGGTCTTGATGGCCAGCGCGCCGGCCGCGCCCTTGCCGTATTCGGCGCTGAGTGCGCCGGTGGAAACTTCCAAGGACCGCACGCTGTCCACGCTCAATCTGGTCTCGAACCGGCCGCTCAGAGGGTCATTGACCTGGAAACCGTCCAGCGTGTAGTAAGTCTGCTCTTCGGGGGCGCCGCTCAGGTGCACGCCGCCGCGGTTGTCCTGCACGACGCCGGGCAGCGCGCGCATGACGTTGCGCAAATTGCCGCTCGTGGGATAGGGAATGGCCTGGATCTCGGTGCCGGTGATCCGTTGTTGAGGCGTCGCACGCTCGGGATCCACCGCGGGCGGCGAGTACGAGATCGTGACGCGCTCGAAGATCTCCTGCTGGTGGTTGAGAACGAGCGTGAGCTCCTCTTGCGGGCGTTCGAAACGGACTGCGTGCTCCGTCAGTCGGAAGAAGCCCTCGCGCTCTGCGCTGATCAGGTACTCACCGGGTTGCTCCAGTTCGAGCCAGAAAGCGCCGGTCGCGTCGCTGATTGCGCGGCGAGCCGCTTGCGGCTGGCTCGCAGGTCTGACGGTCACGCGGGCGCCGGATACGGGTGCGTTGTTCTCATCCACGACGCGTCCGCTCAGACGTACGCCCGCCGCCCCTAGTTGCCACAGCGCGGCCGACGCGGCCAGCAACCCCACGAGCCTTGTCACAGTGCCGCTTCCGATCGCCAATATACAATGGTGGTTTATGCGGGGCCAAATCCGTCATGCTGGGGTGCTGGTGCTGCTGGTCGCGGTGCGGGCGACGTGCCAGTTGTCCGACCGGTTGACCAATCTGCGGCAGCTCACTTTCGGCGGCCAGAACGCTGAGGCTTATTGGTCGCCGGACGGCCGTCGTCTGATCTTCCAATCCACGCGCGAGCCCTATCGATGCGACCAGATTTTCCTGATGAATGCGGACGGCTCTGAGGTTCGCCTGGTTTCGACGGGCCAGGGCCGCACGACCTGCGGATATTTTCTGCCGGACGGCAAACACATCCTGTACTCCTCGACCCACGAAGCGGGACCGGAGTGTCCCCCGCCGCCCGATCGCAGCCAGAGCAAGGTGTACGTCTGGGCCGTGTACCCCAGCTATGACATTTATCTGGCCACCGACGAGGGCCGCATCCTCAAGAAACTCACCGACACGCCGGGCTACGACGCGGAGGCCACGGTGTGCTTCAAGACCGGACGAATCGTCTACACTTCGCTGGCTTCGGGAGATCTCGATTTGTGGGTGATGAATAGTGACGGCTCCGGCAAACGTCAGATTACCAACCGCCTAGGTTACGACGGGGGCGCCGTGTTCTCGCGCGACGGGAGTAGGCTCGTCTGGCGCGCCCATTACCCGCAGGAGGAATCGGCCTTGAACCAGTACAAGCAGTTGCTGGCGCGCAATCTGATCGCACCCTCGCGCGTGGAGATCTTCCTCGCCGACGGAGACGGCCGCAACGCTCGACAGCTGACGAATTTCGGCTGCGCCAGCTTCGCGCCCACGTTCACACCGGACGGTAAGAAGATCGTTTTCGCATCCAACCACCACGACTGCGACAGTCGGAATTTCGAGCTCTACATGATGAATCTGGACGGCAGTGGGCTTGAACGGCTCACCCATTTTGGCGGCTTTGTCTCTTTTCCGGAATTTTCTCCCGACGGCAAGCGGCTCGTTTTTGCGTCGGATTACGGGGCAAAAAGCCGGTACGAATTCAACATATTCGTAGCGGATTGGAAGTAGCATAGGCAGAGTTTGCCGAAATAGGAAACGCATGAATTACGACGTGATCATTCTGGGCGCCGGGCCCGGAGGCTACACGGCGGCGGTGCGCGCCGGGCAGTACGGATTGAAGACGGCTCTCGTGGAGAAGCAAGCGCGGCTGGGAGGCACCTGCTTGTTGGTGGGGTGCGTGCCCACGAAGGCCTTGTTGCACGCCGCTGAGCTCTGGCAGGCCCTGCAAGAAGCGGCCGCCGACGGAATCCACGCCGAAAACCTGCGGCTCGATTTCGCGCGTTTGATCGAGCGGAAGAACGAAATCGTCGCGCAACACTCGCGCGGCGTCGAGTTCCTGATGAAGAAGAATCGGGTGGATGTGATCCGCGGCGAGGGCGTGCTGAAGGGCGGCGGTCGGGTGGAGGTTCGCCATGGCGACGGCGTGCAGACGCTCGAAGGGCGCGCCGTGATTATCGCCACGGGATCGGAGGCGCGCCTGCTGCCGGGTCTTACGCCGGATCCGGAGCGGGTTCTCACCAATATCGAGATTCTGGATCTGGGCCGGCTTCCCGAGTCGCTGGTGATCGTGGGCGCGGGCGCGGTGGGAGTGGAGTTCGCCTCCATGTTCCACCGCTTCGGCACCCGCGTCACGCTGCTGGAGATGCTGCCGCGCATCATCCCGCTCGAAGATGCGGAGGTTTCCCGTGAGCTGGAGCGGGTGTTCAGAAAATCGGGCATCCGGGTGGAGACGGGCGCGCGCGTGGAGCGCGTGGAGCCCACCGAGACAGGCGTTCGGGTTACGGCGCTGCTGGCCGGCGGACAGCCTGAGACCTTCGAAGCCGAGAAGGTTTTGATCGGCGTCGGGCGGCGTCCCAACACCGAGGGCATCGGACTCGAGAACACGCGGATTCGGCTGGAGCGCGGTTTGATCCCGGTCGACGAGCGGCAGCGAACGGCCGAGCCGGGCGTGTACGCCATCGGCGACGTGGTGCTGGGCACGCCGCAACTGGCGCACGTCGCTGCGCGGCAGGGGCTGGTGGCCGTGGCCGACATCGCGGGCAGGCCGACCGACCCGGTCAATCCGCGCCGGATTCCCAGTTGCGTGTATACTGAGCCGGGCGTGGCCAGCGTGGGCCTGACCGAGGAACAGGCGCGCGCACAGGGCTACAAGGTGCGCATAGGCAAGTTCGGTTTCCGCCCGAACAGCATGGCCACGATCCTGCGTCGTCACGACGGGTTCGTGAAGGTGATCAGCGAGGAGCGTTACGGGGAGATTCTGGGCGTGCACATCATCGGGCCGAAGGCCTACGAACTGATCGGCGAGGCGGTGGCTGCCATGGCGGCCGAGGCCACCGTGGAGACGATGATGAACACCATCCACGCCCACCCGACGCTCTACGAGACTTTGGGGGAAGCTTTCAACGCGGTGTACGGGCTGGCGATCAACGCCTGAGAGCGTGATGCGCGTCTGCGAATGGCGAGAGCTGGGGCGCGTCCGCTACGGTGATGCGCTCCGGCTTCAGCGCGAACTGGTGGAGAAGCGCAAGCAAGGGGCGATCCCGGACCAGTTGCTGTTGCTCGAGCACCCGCATGTGATCACCCTCGGGCGTAACGGGAGGCTCCAGAACCTGCTGGCCGCGCCCGAGGTGCTCGAGCGCGCCGGGATCGAGTTCTTTCACACCGACCGCGGAGGCGACATCACCTATCACGGTCCCGGGCAGGTCGTGGGTTACCCGATTCTCGATCTGCGCGAATGGCGCCGGGACGTCGTCGCCTACGTGCGCGCTCTGGAGCAGGTGATCATCGAGGCGCTGGCGCAATTCGGCCTGCGGGGCGAGCGCGTGGAGGGCCGAACGGGCGTGTGGATCGACGGACGCAAGATCGCGGCCATCGGCGTACACGTGAGCCGCTGGGTCACTTCGCACGGATTCGCTTTCAACGTTTCGACCGACCTCAATTATTTCCGTTACATCGTGCCCTGCGGCCTGGCGGCGCCGGTGACCTCGATGTGGGAGCTGGGGGCGCGGGCGGAGTTGCGCGAGGTGCACGCGGCGCTGGTCGCAGCCTTCAGCCGTGTTTTCGAATGCGAGATGATAGGACCGGTAATCCCGGCGGAGCAGGTGAAATGATCGACGTCGTAATGCCTCAGATGGGCGAAAGCATCGTCGAAGGAACCGTAACCCGGTGGCTCAAGAAGCCGGGCGATCGGGTGGAGCGCGACGAGGCACTGTTCGAGATCTCGACCGACAAGGTGGATACCGAGATCCCGTCGCCGGCGGCGGGCACGCTGGCCGAGATCCTGGTGCCAGAGGGCCAGACCGTGCCCATCAATACGGTGGTAGCGCGGATCGACGAAACCGGCGCTGCGCGTGCACCCAGTGCGGCTGTGGAGGAGGCCGCGGCGGCCCCTCCCGCCGAGCAACCGGCGGCACCACCGACGCCCGCGGTTCCGGCGGCGCCCGAAGCGGCGGCGGCCGCTCCTGCAGCCGCCGCGGTGGAAGATCTTCAAGCAGCGGCGGAAGCTGTGGGGCCGCTGTCGCCGCTGGTGCGCAAAATGCTGCGCGAGCACAATCTGGACCCGCGCCTGATCAAGGGCACCGGCGCCGGCGGCCGCATCACCAAGCAGGACGTGGAAGCGTATCTGGCGGCGAGAGCGCGCGAGGCGGCGGCGCCGCCCCCGCCACCGGCAGCCGAGGCCCCTCCCCCGCCGTCAACCAGAGCCGAGGCCGCTGCTGCCCCACCCGCCGCCGCGCCGCCTCCAGCCGTTGCGGCGCCACCGCCCGCCGCGGAGGTCACGCCCGTCGCGCGGGCCGAGGCGCCGAAGGTGCGCGTAGAACCCATGAGCATCATGCGCCAGAGGATCGCCGAGCACATGGTCCTGAGCAAGCGCACCTCGGCGCACGTGACGACGATTCACCGCGTGGACATGACGCGTGTGGCGCGCATGCGGGAGCGCTACAAGGCGGAGGTTCAGCAGCGCTACGGATTTTCGCTTACCTACCTTCCCTTCATCACGCGCGCCGCGGCGCAAGCCCTGCGCGCCTACCCCCTGCTGAACGCCTCCATCGACGGGACCAACATCGTCTATCACAACGAGATCAACATCGGCATCGCGGTGGCGCTGGACAACGGTCTGATCGTCCCCGTGATCCGCAATGCCGACGAAAAGAGCGTGATCGGGCTGCAACGTGCGATTGCCGATCTGGCCGCGCGCGCACGCTCTCGGCAGCTCAAGCCGGACGAGGTGCACGGGGGCACGTTCTCGATCACCAACTTCGGCAGTTACGGCAGCCTGACGGGCACGCCCATCATCAACCAGCCGCAAGTGGCCATCCTGGGCGTGGGCGTGGTGGAAAAAGCACCCGTGGTGGTGGACGACGACAAGATCGCCATCCGCAGCGTCTGCCTGCTGTCGCTGACCTTCGACCACCGCCTGATCGACGGCGCTCTGGCCGATCAGTTCATGCAAAAGATCAAATCCGTGCTGGAGAACTGGTCCGAAGAGGTCTTGTGACCAGGCGGGAGATCTCGGGAAACCTTGCATGGCTGGCCGGCGCACTGGTCGCCGGGGGCGAGCGGCTGCTCGCGCAACGCTCTTTGCTGGAGCGACGCGCGCCCGCGGGCATGGTGTGGCTGAATGCCAACGAGAACCCGGACGGCCCCTGCGAGCGCGCACGGGAGGCGATGCGGCGCGCCATGCCCGAGTGCTGGCGGTATCACTACCCGGAGTTCCCCGAGATCTATGCGGCGGTGGCGCGCAGCGTGGGGCTCAGTCCTGAACAAGTATTGGTGGGCGCGGGTTCGAGCGAGGTGCTGTGCGCAGCCGTGCATGCCTTCACCTCACCCGCCCGGCCCTTGATTACGCCAAGTCCCTCGTTCGAGCTGCCGGCGGATCTGGCTTCGGCTCTGGGGCGGCGCGTCGTTCAGGCGCCCCTGACGGACGGTTATCTGGCGGACGTCGAGCGCCTGGTCAGGGAGGCCGCCCAGGCCGAAGGCAGCCTGGTCTACCTGTGCAATCCGAACAATCCCACATCCGCCCTGCTGCCGGACGAGCGGCTGAAGCGGCTCGTCGAGCGCCTTCCCCCGGGAACCGTTCTGCTGGTGGACGAAGCCTACCTGGACTACGTCGAAGGGGCCGAACAGCTCAGCGCGCTCAGGTACGTGCGGGCGGGCGCGCCGGTGGTCGTCACGCGCACGTTTTCGAAAATTTATGGAATGGCAGGTTTGCGCGTCGGCTTCGCGTGTGCGCGCCCCGATCTGATCCGCCGCATGCGGCCTTTTCGTAGCGGTGTGATCTCGTATGTGAGCGCACAGGCCGCACTGGCCGCGTTGGAGGAGGCGCCGCGCCTGATCCCGGAACGTCGTGCACGGCTGGCACGGCTTCGCGCGGAGCTATGCGCATGGCTCCGCGAACGTGGCTTTGATTACATCGAGCCGAGTGCCAATTTTGTCATGATCCGGGTCCGCCGCGACGTGCGCGCACTCATCGAAGCTTTGTGGGAGCGCGGGGTTGCCGTGGGGCGCCCGTTCCCGCCGCTTCACGATATGCTGCGGGTCTCGATCGGCACCGCTGCAGACATGGCCCGGTTTCGCGAGGCATTCGAACAGGTGGCTTAGGCTGAGCTGCGTCAGCGGCGCGCCAGCAGCCAGAACAGAAGCGTCAGCACGACGCTGAGCAGGATCGAGGTGCCCAGCGGGAAGTAGAAGACCCAGTTCTTGCCGCGGAAGACGAAGTCGCCGGGCAGCTTGCCAATCGGGATGGGCAGGCGCGGCAGGATGCTGATCAGAGCACCGATCAGCATGAGCACAGCGCCCACGACGATAAGAAAGCGCCCTAGACCCATACCTCTTATTTTCGCGCGCGACGGGGCGCCGTCAGGGTTGCGCGCCGGCCAGGGCGCCCGTCTGCCAGAGCATGAAAGCGAGCTCGCGGGCTAGATCCCGCGCACGCCGTGAAACGGGCAAGCCCGCGGAGTGGCCGGCGCGGGCTTCGTCCAGCAGCAGGACGGGCTTGCCCGAGGCGCTGGCGGCCTGGAGTCGGGCGGCCATCTTGCGCGCGTGCAGCGGCGCCACCCGGGTATCGGCCTCTCCTGTCACCAACAGCACGGCGGGGTATTTGACGCCGTCGCGCACGCGGTGATAGGGCGAGTAAGCGTAAAGGTAACGGAACTGTGCGGGATCGTCCGCCGAGCCGTACTCGGGAATCCAGTACCGCGCGACCAGGAAGCGGTGGTAGCGCAGCATGTCTAGCAGCGGGTAGCGACAGACGACAGCAGCGAACAGCTCGGGCCGCTGGGTCATCGCTGCGCCCACCAGGAGGCCGCCGTTGGAGGTCCCGTAAATGGCCAGTCGTCCCGGCTCCGTGTAGCGGTTCTCGATCAGCCACTGGGCGGCAGCCAGGAAATCGTCGAAAACATTCTGCTTGCGTTCGAGCATGCCCGCGCGGTGCCAGGCCTCGCCGAACTCGGCGCCGCCGCGCAGGTTGGGCAGGGCGAACACCCCGCCACGCTCGACCCAGGCGACGGCCAGCTCCGAGAACGCAGGCGTCATGCTGATGTTGAAGCCGCCGTATCCCGTCAGCAGCGTCGGTCGGCGCCCGTCGCGGATCAGACCGCGGCGATGCAGGAGAAACATGGGCACGCGCGTACCGTCCCGGGAGGCGTACCAGACCTGCCGGAGCTCGAAATCACGACTGGCGACGGGCACGTTGCGCCGGAACCAGACATCCTGCCGACCCGTCCGGACTTCGTGGCGGTGGATGCTGGGCGCGAGGTGGAACGAGGCGAAGCTGTAGAAGACCTCGTCGCTTCCCCACCGTCCGACCAATTCCGAGACCGCGCCCATGGCCGGCAGGCGGATGCGTCGCACAAGGCGCCCCCGAGAATCGAACATCGCCAGCTGGGAGCGGACGTTCTCGAGTGTGCTGGTGATGATGCGGCCGCCGGCCGCAATCATTTGCTCGATCACCGCGGGTCCCTCGGGAATCACCTCGCGCCAGCTCTCGGGAGCAGGCTTCTCCCATTCTCCGGCCATCACCCGCCAATTGGGGGCCTTCCAGTTGGTCCGAACGAAGAAACCTTTGCCCGCCGGTTCCACGAAAAATGCGGCGGGGATGTCGCGCGCGATCGTCTGCACGGCGCCCGAGGCGCGAACGAGAAAGAAGACGTCCGTGCGGTCGCCGGCGGAGCCGTGAAGAACGTGGAGTAACAGGCGCTCACCATCCTCGGTGAGGCGCACGGTGACGGCGGTCTCCGGACCGTAGCCCTGGCCGAAGATTTCGCGATCCGAAGCCTCGGCGGAGGCAGGCAGGCGCCCGTAAACGCGCGGACCCTGAGGCGTGTAGCGGCTGTAGTAAAAGCCCTCGCGGGCGGGCAGCAAGGCGACCGAGTGATAGCGGGCGCGTGGCAGGGTGACGGGCAGGTCGCGCCTGGCTTCGACGTCGAAAAAGCGGACCTCGACTTCATCCTCGCCTCCGCGACGGACTCCGTAGGCCAGCCAGGTCCCGTCCGAGGCCACGTCGAGCAGGCGGAGCGAGACGGTGTGGTCCGGACTCCATGGATGCGGGTCGATCAAAATCTCGTCCGAACCGCGAACGCCGCGGCGCATCACCAGAACGTGCTGCTCCTGATCCGCGCGGCGGCGAAGGAAAAAGTAGCGTCCCCCGCGCTCGACGGGCATCTGCGCGGCATCGGCCCGCATTAACGCCGCCAGGCGACGTTCGATTTCGTGCAGACCCGGAAGAGCGTCGAGCACGGCGCGCGCATGACGGTCCTGCGCCTCGATCCAGGCACGCGCCTCCGGGGCGGTGGAATCTTCCAGCCACCGGTACGGATCCCGGATTTCGACGCCATGCAGGAGTTCGCGGACTTCTACAAGGCGCGCGGCCGGCGGTTGCTGAACCCAGAGCAGTGCGAGCAGCGGAGCGAGCATCTTCAGCAACACTTCGGACGGACGAAGCGGGCGCCCAGCCGCTCGTCGCAGAATCTGCGCCAGGCTTCCGGCGACGGTTGCTCGTTATGGATAGCCAGGTGCCGACGGTAGGCGTTTTCGTCGGCCAGCTCCCGCAGCAGTGCGAGCAGCAGGTGGGCCCATCGGCGAAGGCGGCTCATATCTCCTCCGGTCTGAGCTGCGTCATGACAAAGGGGGCCTCTTGCAGGCGCGCCTCCTTCTTGCCGCTCAAGACCCCGTACCAGACGCGGAGGGAATCGGTGAGGATGAGCAGCACCAGGACCAGGAAGATGCCGCAGACCACCGCGTCCAGCCGGGCATTGAAGATGAGTCTTTGCGCCTCTGCGACGTCCACTGCCGTACCGGCACGGATCGCTTCTTCGAGCGTCGCGGCCTGCGCCAGGAAACCGATGCGGGGCTCGGGCGAAAAGATCTTCTGGTAAGCCGCGGAGAAGGTAGCGGTGAGGAGCCAGGCGAGCGGCGTGCAGGTGATCCACATGTAACGGAGGCCGTGCATCTTGACCAGGATGGTAGTAGCCACGCACAGGGCGACCGCAGCCAGCAACTGGTTGGCGATACCGAAAAGCGGCCAGAGCGAGTTGATGCCGCCCAACGGGTCGAGCACGCCCTGGTAGAGAAAATAGCCCCAGGCCAGCACGATGCCGGCGCTGGTGAGGATGACGCTGGGCATCCAGCTCGTGCGGCCGAGCGGCTTCCAGATGTGTCCGAGCAGGTCCTGCATCATGAAGCGGCCGACTCGCGTGCCGGCATCCACAATAGTGAGGATGAAGAGAGCTTCGAACATGATGGCGAAGTGGTACCAGAAGCCGAGCAGGCTGCGTCCTACCGAGCTGGCGAAGATGTGCGCCATCCCGAGCGCCAGCGAGGGTGCGCCGCCGGTGCGGAAAAACAGCGTTTGTTCACCCACTTCGCGTGCGAGCTCGTCCATTTCCGCGGGCGTGACGGGGAAGCCCCAACCCGTGATGGTGGCGGTGGCCGCTTCGGGCGTCTCGCCGACCACGCCGGCCGGCGAGTTCACGGCGAAGTACACACCGGGCGAAAGGGCGCAGGCGGCGATCATGGCCATGACGGCCACGAAGCTTTCCAGGGCCATGGCGCCGTAGCCCACCGGCCAGGCGTGCCATTCGCGCGCGATCATCTTGGGCGTGGTGCCGGATGCGATCAACGAATGAAAGCCCGAGATGGCGCCGCAGGCGATGGTGATGAAGCAGAAGGGGAAGATGTTGCCGGCGAAGATAGGTCCGGTGCCGTCGGCAAAGCGCGTCAAAGGCGGCAGTTGCAATTGCGGGCGCACCAGAAGGATGCCGATGGCAAGCAGGACGACCACGCCCAGCTTGACGAAGGTGCTGAGGTAATCGCGCGGAGCCAGCAACAGCCAGACCGGCAGCGCGCTGGCAAAAAAGCCGTAGATGATGACGGCGATGGCGAGCGCCGGACCGGAGAGCGTGAACAGGGGCGCCAATACGGGGGATTTGGCCACCCACTCGCCGCCCATGATGGCCAACACCACCAGGACGAAGCCGATGAGAGAGATCTCGAGGACCCTGCCCGGACGCCAGTAGCGCAGGTAGAGACCCATGAACACGGCGATGGGCATGGTGCAGGCAATGGTAAAGGTCCCCCACGGACTGCCCTTGAGTGCGTTGACCACCACCAGGGCGATTACCGCCAACAGGATGATGATGATCAGCAGCACGGTCACCAGAGCGGTCGCGCCGCCCACCCGCCCGATCTCTTCACGCGCGATCTGGCCGAGCGACTTGCCGTCGCGCCGCATGGAGGCGAACAGGATCATGAAGTCCTGCACGCAGCCGCCCAGCACGGCGCCGATGATGATCCAGAGCGTGCCCGGCAGGTAGCCGAACTGGGCGGCGAGCACGGGACCGACCAGCGGGCCGGGACCGGCGATGGCGGCGAAATGATGGCCGAAGAGGATCCACTTGTTGGTGGGCTCGTAATCATGACCGTTGCGCAGCCGCTCGGCGGGCGTGGCGCGGTCGTTGTTCAAACCCATCACGCGCGCGCCGATGAAACGCGCATAGAAGCGGAAGCCCACCAGATAGGTGCAAACCGCGGCGACTACCAGCCAGACGGAGTTGACGGGCTCGCCGCGGTTCAGGGCGATGCCGCCCAAAGCGAAAGCCGCCGTGACGGAGACGGCGGCCCACACCAAATGGCCCAAAACCTTGCGCATCGAAACGATGCTAGCGTAGCCCGCCCGGCGGTCGCTAGGCTGCTCAGCCGTTCTCTCCCGCCAGGCGGGCGATTTCCAGCAGGTAGAAGCGCAGTAGATCCTGCTGACGCGCGGGCAGAGGTTGCTCCTCGATGCGCACGAGCCGCTCGACATCCTTTTTCATAGCCCGCACCAAATTGGTGGGCAGCTCGACGGCGCCGAGAGGGGCGGAGAGGTATTCGAAGGCGGCCAGCAGGAACTGCTGCAAGGAATCCTCCTGCGAGCTGCGCAGGTAACGCATGGCCTGGCGCAACGAGGGCGGTGGGGAAGAAAGGGTCTCGTTTGCCGCGTGCCGTCGCGCGACGGAATGGAGGGCGGTGGCCAGCTCCACGAAGCGCGAGACTCGCTCGAAGATGGGGTCGAACAGCAGCTCCCACGCCTTGGCGCGCAGGACACGAATTCTGGCAGGGACGGCCAGCAGACGCTCGACCTCGCGGATCCAGGGGTCGGGAGGCGTGGGGCCGATTTCCGCCAGCAGCGGCTCGAGTTGCGTATTGAAGAGATCCGGCTGGAGCAGGACGGCGAGGTCAGGACGCAGAGCGGGGAGCAAGCGCACAATGAAACGATCGCCCTCGAAGAACTCTGCCGCGGGCAAGCCATGGCGGCGAACCAGTTCCTTCTGGAACAAAGCCACGGCGGGTCGGATGGCGTCTACGTCCTCGCGCAGGACGGCGAAGGCGGAATTTCCGGCCGGGAAGGCCCGCTCCAGACGCCACAACCATTCGAGTTCGAGATCCTGATAAAGCCGGAGACTCTGCAGAATCTCGTAGACCGGCAGGTGGGGCAGGATCCGGTCGGCAAGCAGCATCTCGGCGCCGTCCTCGCCGGCATGGCTGCGAGCGAACCAGTCTAACGAGCGGAACAATCCCGTGGTCAGTTGATTGACTCCGAGGACGAAGGTTTGCGCCTGGTTGTGGGCGATGGCGCGGAGCGAGCTGCCGTAGCGGCAGAAGGGGACGGTCGCCGCGATGCGTTCGAGAATTCTTTGGCCTGCCGCGGCTGCGGGACCACCGGCCGGCCGCACCTGCGGCCGGTCGCGCAACTGAGGCAGGGTCCGGGCGACAAAGTAAGAGACGGCGTAAATGCCGACCACATCATCCTCGCGCCCGTAGAGGATGTGCCGGAAATTCTCCGTGCTCAGGCGCGCGAACTCGTCCAGTAACTCATCGCGCGGCCCGAGCGTGAGGCGTTCCAGCTCGCGCCGGCCCCGCTGCGCGAAGTGCAGGCGCGTCTCAGTGAGCGGCTCGGCCGCCCGTCGCAGCTCGTTGAGGTGAAACTGTTGCGTCTCCCTGACGTGATGAAGGACCTGCGCCAGCTCCTCGGCGGGCAGGTGGCGCAGCCGTTCGGAAAGGTTGCTCTGAAAGGTCGTCAAATCGCAGGCGGCAAAGATGCCGAGCAGCGGCGTGACGGCGTATTGCGCGCTGCGCTTGGCGGAAGCGCCTACGCTCTGGCTGAGCCGCAGGTCGCTGTCCGGGCCGGGCAGGAAGGCCGGTTGGCCGGAGATGGGCGCGTAGTAGCAGCCCTGCCGTTGCATGGGCTCGCCGGCCCCCATCTTGACACGGACCTCGCCTACCAGTCCCCGTTGCGCCAGCCAGAGCGTGATGGCGCACTTGGCTTCGCGGAAAGCGAGCAGGGCGGCAGTCTGTCCGACTTCCTGGCTGAGATCGGAGCCCGCGATAAAAATTTCGCAAACCATTTCCGCCAGCCTTTGTTCCGGCGTCTGATTCAGCCGCCGGCTCTGCACGGCGTATTCCCAAAGCTTGTCCAGGTAGGCGGGGATGCCCCGCACCGTCTCCTGTCGTTCGAACAGCGGCACGAGCCAGATGGAAGGGATCTGCTCCGCGCCTGCCCTCAGGGCCTCCTCTCGGCGGGCGCGCAGCTTGCGATCCAGCGCAATCAGAGCCTCGGGCTCCGTCGCCATGCTGACCTGCACCGCCAGCACCATGCCGGGGTTGCCGAAGCGACCGGCGATCTCGTTGATCTCGGTCAGATTGTGCGCGGTGGTGTCCACGGCGAAAGGATCCGCCGAAGTGATCATGTTCTGGTGAATGCGGGGAGTGATCACGAAACGGCTGAGCAGGTCGCGATAGGATGCGGCCACGAGCGCGGTTTGCGGTTGGTGACGGAGCCGCCGGACCGCCGCGAGGTTGTTGCGTAGGCAATGGCGCAGCGCGGCGTTGAGGCGGAAATACTGCTCGAGCATGCGGCGGCGACGGCGGCGGAGCTCGAGCATGCGCCGTTCCAGCCGGTCGTTGTGCTCCCAAAGCACGACGACGGGATCGCGCGCCAGGTGAAGCCGCATACCCAGTTTGCGCAAGGCGCCGGGCTGCAACTGCCAGGGCAGTAGCCCGCGGTAGCGACGCTCGAGCTGGTGAGTCAACTGGTTGATCTCGTCGAAGAGGGCACGGAAGCGGCGGCCCGTTTCGGGGAGGCGGCGGACTTCGGAAACCAAGGCGGCATCGACCCTCAGGTCCGGGACTTCGCGCAACAGCGTTTCTAAGAGCCGGCCCATGTGCTCCACATTGGCCATGAGGACAGTGGCGACAAGGTGGTGGCCCTGGCCGGAGGGGCGATTGCTGCCATCCCAGTCGCCCCAGTAGGAAAGAAAGGTTCGCTCCTCGATGCCGGCGCGGAAGCGCAGCAGGTCCTCGACCGCAATGCGGGCGGCAAGATCGAGCAGCAGCTCGTCCCCTTCGGCGCGGGAGGGGATGGCGACGTTCAAACCCAGGTATTCACGTGCGAGCTCGCGGGCCAGGGGTCCTACGCGGGAGGGCCAGTCGCCGCCTTCCAACACGGACGCGATGGCCTTTTCCCACTGGAGCTCGGCCTGGAGCGAGTACATCTGGGTGGGATGCACAGTACGGTCGGAGATACGCTGGCGAAAGCAGGCTTGCCGGCGCTCCAGTCGGTCCGGTTGCAGTTCCCTTTCGAGCAGTTCCTCGAGCGCCGCGCCTTCCCGCTCGGCGGCCAGCCAAAGGCGCAGTTCGAGGAGTTCCAGGCGATCGCGAAAGCGCGTGCGGAAGCACTCCAGCCGATCCTGGAAAAATTCATCGGCGCGCAGGCCGTCGCCATTCTCCCGCGCAGGCACTCCTAGACGTCGCGCCTCAGCCTCGAGTAGGGCGGCGAAAGCGCGGGTTAGACGATGTTCGAACTCGCGCCACGCCTGCCAGAGAGCGGCCCGATCTAAGCGGGTCGTGGCAAGGGGCGGACGCAACTCCAGCGTGCGGCGGCTGTAGTGCGCCTGCTCTTCGGCGATGATGCGGTTCAGGTCGATCAGAACGCGCCGCGTCTTGACCAGGAGGCGCTCGGCATCGTCGGCGCCCCCGAGCGTGAGCCGGAACGACTTGCGTCCCACTTCGATGCCCTGTTCGGTGCGGGCGAAGGTGGACAACGGAACGAGGCCGACACCCTGCCTGGCCAAGCGGGAAGCGATCCAATCCAGCGAGATTCCCGCCGGCAGGCGCTCCACGACCAGGCGGGGATACATGCCGCCGCGCGGGCGCACCACCGCGATGCCGAACGGATTCCGTTCGGCGGGAAGATTGCGCGCGGCCTGTTCCAACGCCGACATCCGCTCGTCGAGAATCACGTTGCGCATGCGCCAGTAGTTGTGGATGGACTGCGCGCCGGCGCGGTAAAAAAGATAGCCGAGCAACAGGGCGCCCAGGTTGTGCGTCACCGCTGCGTTGACTTCCGCGAATCGCTGCCTGAGCGCAGGATCGCGGATTTCCACTACGCACAGCCGCGCGCCCGCCAAGCAATCGGTTTTCGACAGCGAATGCACGGTGACGACGCGGCCGGCCTGTTCGCGGGAGACATGGCCGAGGCGGAGCAAATCGTCGGCAATCCGGCGCAGCGTAGGGGGGCCGGCGAGTTCCTGCGATGGCGCGACGTTTTCGTAGGAGAGATCGTCGATGACCAGCACGTCGCGCTCCAGCAGCCCCACCAGCAGTCGGCGCAGGGCGGCCTCCGAGAAAACCTGCCCGGTGGCGTTGTGCGGATTGTTGAGCACGACGGCGCCTTGCTCGCGCCAAGAAGGATGCCTCCGCAGCCGCTCGTCCACGGCGGCGAGGATGCCGTCCGCATCGAGCTCGAAGTCGCCGGCCAGCGGCACGCTGGTCACTTGTGGGAAGCAGTGCTCGTAGGTCCAGCTCAGGTCGGCGACCACGGCTTCGCGTATGCCGCAATGGAAACCCAGCAGGCTGAGCGCAGTGCGCGCTGAGCCGCTGACCACGATGGCGGCTTCAGGCTGATATTCCGGGTGGTGCCGCAGGAAAGCGGCGCGGAAGGCGTCGACCAGATCGGCGGAGCGTTCGGGCAGCACGCGTAGGATTTCGCGGAAGCCAAGTCCTTCGAACGGATCGCGGGGTGCGGCTAAGGTCAGGGGGAGGCTCAGCAGTCGCGCCAGTCGCTCGCCACTGCGCGCTGTCCTCTCCGCCAGCCGCTGTTCCCAAGTCGCGGCGCGCTCTCCGACCGCTTTGGCGAGCCGGTCTTCCGCGGCCGCCAGGACGCGGAGCACGACCTGCTGAACCCCGGCCAATCGAACGTCCTTCTCTACGTAGAGCGCCTCCGATCCGTTGCCGGCAGGCAGACGGGGAGAAGCCGGCCGCCGCAGCAAGTAACTCAGGAACTCGACCTCGGCGGCCGACGGGGTGCCCTTGAGCTCGAAGTGCATGCGCTCGATAAGACTGACGAACTCGTGATAGCCCGCGACGAAGACCACGGAAAGCGGCGCAAGCTCGGGGGCGAAAATGGCCGGCGTCAGCAGCCGCAGCGTGCGATTCATCATGCGCGCTTCGCGCGCCAGCGAGGCATGATTGGGAGCGTCGTTGGCCTCGATCACGAAAAGCGGGTGATCGCGGCTCAGGCGTCTTAGAGCGCGGCGGGACTCTTCCGAGGGCACGCGGCCCAGCAGCAGGAAAGCGGGCACGCCCGGGGCCTCGAGCAGCGCTTGTTCCAGGATGCCGAACGCGATGGATTCCCGCTCCGGCAGATCCTGGAAGGCGAGGCCCGGGAAACGGCGCAGATGGGCGGGCAACGGCAGACCATAAACAAAGATGCGCGCCGGAAGGCGTTCCAGATAGCGCGAGAGGCCGTGGAAGAAAACGCGCAGGACCTCGGCGACGCCGCCGGTAGCAAGGATGACTTCGCGACGGCCGCTCGTTTCGCCCAGATCGTACGAGAGCGGCTCGCTTTGCCCGTTAAGCCATTCCGTGAAACGGCGTACCAGTTCGTCCGGCCTGCTGCGCGGGAAACCGCCTCGTGGCAGATACGGCCCACTGCGCCGGATGGCGGTGATCAGGAACTCCAGAGCCGAACGGTCCTCTTCCAACCAATTCAGCTCGTGAAGCAACACTCCGGCCAGATCGTTTCCCGCGGAGCCGTACCGCGGCTCGAGCCCCAACGCGATGCGCGCGTACAGCTCGACGAGCCGGGGATCCTCCACCGGATTGCCGATGTGAAAGTTCACGCGTTCGGCCGGCGGCACGGGAGCGGCCGCCGTCGCCTCGCTGATTTCCGAGACGACGGCGCCTTTGGCCGGCCGCAGCCGAAACGCTTCGGCCCATTCCGTCGCCGCAGTGAGAGCGGCAGCCGCGGTCATTGGAGCGACGGACGACATCGCACACCCACTCGGAATCAAGCCTAACAGAGCAGGCAAACAGGCTGCCGGCCGCTCGCCAAGGCACGGACGAGCAGCAGGACGCGACCGATCGCGATCGGCAGGTTGGTAGACTTGAGCTTTTCGATACGCCAAAGCAAGGAGGAAGGCGAGGGATGGCAGGAAGGCGTGAAACGCGGCCGCGCATCGGCGTTTTCGCCGTCGGCCTGGCGGCTTACTGGCCGCAGTTCCCCGGTCTGAAAGAGCGTTTGGAAGGATACCTTGAGGCGGTGGAGAAACGCCTGGCAGGTTTTGGCGCAGAGCTCGTGCGGGCGGGGTTGATCGATACCGCGCCTGCAGCGCGTGAGGCAGGAGAGTTATTTGCGCGGGCGGGCGTCGATCTGCTGGTCTGCCACACGGCGACGTATGCGACCTCGTCGCAGGTGCTCCCTGTGGTGCAGCGCGCCCGCGTGCCGGTGGTGGTGCTCAACCTCCAACCTGTGGCGGCGCTCGACTACGAGCGGACCGACACGGGCGAATGGCTGGCGAATTGCTCGGCCTGCTGTGTGCCGGAAATCTCCAATGCCTTCGCGCGCTCGGGAATCGATTTCCACGTAGTCTCGGGCATGCTCTACGAAGACGAGCGGGCCTGGCGTGAGATCGAACAGTGGTGCCGCGCGGCGGCGGCCGCCGGAGCCCTGCGAAGAGCGAGGCTGGGGTTCCTCGGGCACACGTATCCGGGCATGCTCGACATGTACTCGGACTTCACCATGGTTCACGGCCTGCTCGGCGCGCATGTGGAGGTGCTCGAGATGTGCGACCTGGCGCGCTTGGTCGAGCAGGTTTCCGAAGCGGAAATCCGGCAGAAGCTGGAGGAGACGGCGCGCATATTCGACATCGTCGAGGGGGTGGACCAAGAAGATCTGGGTTGGGCGGCGCGCGTGGCGGTAGGGCTCGACCGGCTGGTCGAGGAGTTCGATCTTGACGGGCTGGCCTATTACTACCGCGGGCTGGATGGCAATCTATACGAAAGGCTGGGCGCGGGCATGATCCTCGGCAATTCACTCCTGACGGCCCGCGGCGTCCCGGCCAGCGGCGAAGGCGATCTGAAGAACTGCATCGCGATGCTGCTGATGGACCGGCTCGGCGCGGGTGGTTCTTACACGGAGTTCTATGCAATGGACTTCCGCGAGAACTTCGTGCTGATGGGGCACGACGGTCCGGGGCACATCGCGATCAGCGACCGCCGCCCCGTGCTCCGCGGGCTGGGCCTTTACCACGGCAAGCGCGGGTACGGCGTCTCGGTGGAGTTCAATGTCAAGACGGGACCGGTTACCATTCTGGGTCTCACGCAGACTCGAGAAGGGCGCTTCAAGTTGATCGCGGCGGAGGGCGAATCGCTGCCGGGGCCCATCCTGCGCATCGGCAACACCAACTCGCGGCTCCGTTTCCGCCTGCCGCCCGCTGAGTTTGTCAACCGGTGGTGTCAGGAAGGCCCGACGCACCATTGTGCGTTGGGTGTCGGGCACAGGATGGGCGAGATCGAAAAGGTGGCGGCCCTGCTTTCGCTGCCGCTGGCGAAGATCGGGGCGGCGTGAGCCGGTTGCAGGATGGCGGCGCGCGTGCGGCAGAGGGGTCGCGGATCGCCGGCGGCCGATCGTTTCGCCGGATCGGCTGAGGGCTTTCCTTGACAGCTAGTATTCACGTGCATATACTAAGCCTAGGATTGGGTCTGGGACGCCGCAGGGGGCGGCCTCCACAGACGCCGATCCCAGGGGTTGAGCCCTGACAATCCTTCAGGGAGAAAAGCGAATGTCAAAACGAATTCTCCTGAGCGTCGCGGCATTGTTGCTCGTCGTCGGCCTTTGCCTTGCGCAGGACCCGCGCGGCACGATCTCCGGGCGCGTCGTAGACCCGCAGGGCGCGGTAGTGCCCAACGCCACTGTCATAGTTACCAACACCGAGACCAACGTCACCAGCCGCACGGTGACGAACGAGACCGGTTACTTCGAAGTAAGCCTGCTGAATCCCGGCAATTACTCCGTAGCGGCGGAGGCTCCCGGCTTCAAGCGGACGCTGCAGAGCGGTGTGGTGCTGCAAGTGGCCGGGCGCGTCAACTTGACCCTGCAGCTGCAGGTGGGCCAGATTGCGGAGACCGTGGAAGTGGTGGCGGCAGCTCCGCTGCTGGACACCACGACGGCTTCGGGCGGCCGGGTCATCGACAGCAGGCAAATCCAAGAGCTTCCCTTCTCGGACATGAACCCGTTCGCCATGGCCACTCTGGCGCCAGGCATGCACTGGACCGGACAGCCCGAGTATCGCCGCCCGTTCGATAACGCGGGCACCTCGTCTTTCAACACCATGGGCGGCGTAGGCTCCAACGAGTATTCGATCGACGGCATGCCGGTCACGGGGACCGGGCGTCGCGTGGGTTTTGTGCCCTCCTCGGAAGCCGTGGAGGAGTTCAAGCTCGAGACGCTGGCCATCGACGCCTCCTACGGTTACACCTCAGGCGCCGTGGTGAACGTCATGACCAAGGCGGGCACCAACACTTACCACGGCTCGCTTTTCGATCAGCATTGGCAACAGCGTTGGAACGCGACGCCGCACTTCACGCGGCTGCTTTGGGAACGGGATGTTCGCGAGGGAAAGAAGAAGCCGAGCGATCCGAAGCAAGCGCCTGGGCGCTCGAACAACTTCGGCTTCGATCTGGGCGGGCCGTTCCGGATTCCCAAAGTTTACAACGGTCGTGACAAGTTCTTTTTCTACTTCCAGTACAACGGCATCTACCAGAAAAAGGCGGAGACGACGGGCGCGATCAACCGCACCGTACCCAAGCTGACCTGGCGGCAGGGCGATTTCTCGGATCTGCTGGCTATCGACGCGGTCAAGTACACCGTTTACGATCCCCGCTCGGCGCGCGAGGTCGGCGGCCGTGTGGTCCGCACACCCTTCCCCGGCAACAAAGGGGTACCGATCCTGAATCCCGTTTATAAGTTCTACGAGCCGCTTTATCCAAAACCCAATGACGTGCCCGGCCTGGCGTCGCCCGAGGGCATCAACAATTACTACGCCGTGAACATGCCCAAGGACGAACGCTTCAATTCGATCGTCAACCGCTGGGATTACAACGTCAACGAGCGGCAGCGGCTCTACGCTCGTTGGTATTGGAACCACCGGCTGGCGGACGAGTACGACTGGACATACGAAACCAAGCGCGGGCTCCATACCAACGGACTCGTCCGCATCAATAAGGGCGGCGGCGGCAGTTACATCTGGACGCTTTCGAACACTACGGTGATGGACCTGGGTTTGAGCTGGACCCGGTTCAACGAGGGCGCCGAGCGGCCCATTCAGACAGCTTACAAGCCGACCGACGTCGGCCTGCCTTCTTATCTGGACGCCAAGGCGGACAAGTGGCACACACTGCCGCAAATGTCCATCGCCGGCGTGGAGACGGTGGGCGCCAGCTATCCGGCCATTACCATCCGCGGCACGACCGGCGAGGCGCGGGTGCAGTTGACCAGCGTGCTGGGTTCTCACTCGCTGCGCTACGGCTGGCAGGAGCGGCGCTACTGGACGACGACGGCGGGCCCGGGTTATTCTTCCGGCACGTTCAGCTTCAATCAGCTTTACGTCCGGCAGGCAGACAACACCACGACGGCGTCCGACCTGGGCTTGGGCTGGGCGGCGTTCATGATGGGGCTGCCTTCGGGCATCTCGATCGACACCAACGACACCGCCATCTGGAGCACTCGCTATCGCGGCATTTACCTGCAGGATGACTGGCGAGTGACGCGCAAGCTTCAGCTTCAGCTCGGCCTGCGCTACGAGCGCCAGGGCGGCATTACCGAGCGGTTCAATCGCGGCATCGCCGGCGGTTTCGACTTCGACTACAAGCCGCCGTTTGCCGATCTGGTTGAAGCAGCGTATGCGAAGAACCCGCTGCCCGAGTTGCCTGCCGGCCAGTTTAAGGTGCGCGGCGGCACGTACTACCTGGGTCAGAAGTACAAGACTTACACCGACGGCAATCACCTGTTTATGCCGCGTCTCGGCCTGGTGTACCAGATTACCCAGAAAACCGTCATGCGCATCGGTTACGGCTGGTATTACGACGTTTTCAACTCGAACAACGACCGGCCCAGCCAGGACGGCTACAGCCAGCCGACATCGACGGTGGTCACCACGGATCGCGGTCTGACCTTCTGCTGCGGCGTGGGACCCGTGAGCAATCTGGCGGCCAATCGGAACCCCATGTTGGACCCGTTCCCGGTGCGCGCCGACGGAACCCGGTTCAATGTGCCGTACGGGAACACTCTCGGGCCCATCGTCCGACAGGGCCGCGGCTGGAGCTTTGTGCCGCGCGAGTATCGCCCCGCCTGGCAGCAGCGCGGCCGCTTCGGGTTCCAGCGGGAGATCACGTCGGACATGGTGTTCGAGGCGGCCTACAGCGGCGCTTACTCACGCATTCCGGTCTCGCAGAGCATAAGTTACCTGCCGGCGCAGTATTGGGCCTACGGGCTGGTGCGCAATCAGGCCATTGACGACGACCTGAACCGCAGCCTGCCCAATCCGTTCCACATTAACAACCTGGGCCCGCTGGCCAGCTCGGATCCCACGGTCTACAACTACCTCCGTACGCTCGGTTTCTTCACCGGCACCACGATCCGCAAGCACCAGTTGCTGCGCGCGTACCCGAACATGAACGGTTTGAGCGGTCTGCGACCGGGCGTCAAGTACGGGGATGCGCGCGGCCTCAACATCTACCACGACATCCAATTGCGCCTGGAGCGGCGATTCTCCCGCGGTTTCCAGACCGCGGTGATGTACACCTGGGCCAAGGGCAGCGAGTCGGACTTCTACGCCAACGAGTTCGACGCGAGACCCTCCTTCCGTCCTCAGGACGCCATCCGGCCGCACCGCACGGTCTGGAGCGCCATCTGGGAGCTGCCTTTCGGCAAGGGGCGCAAGTGGGTGACCCAGAACCCCATCCAGCACCTCATCGGCGGCTGGCAACTTAGCTGGGTCTATCAGTTTCAGATGGGTCCGCCCACGAGCTGGGGCAACCGCTTCTTCTACGGCGACATCTCGAAGATCGCCGATTTGTTCAAGCATGAGGAGGTCCACAAGAAAGACATCCATCGGTGGTTCGACGGCTCGATCCGCTATACCGGCGCGGGCCCGGTGCCTCAGGGCTTCGTCGGCTTCGAGGGTCGCACGGCCATGCAGCCCGGCTCGTTCCACGTGCGTGTGTTCCCCACTCGTCTGGATGTCCTGCGCGAGGATGGCATCCGCAACTGGGACGTCAAGATCAAGCGCGTGTTCCGGATCACCGAACGGTTGCGCTCGAGCTTCGACGTCGAGTTGCTGAACGCCACCAACCACACCAACTTCGCGGGGCCGGTGACCGATCCGACCCGCGCGGACTTCGGTATGGTCAACACGCAGCGCGGCCTGAGCCGCGTGATTCAGTTCAACCTGCGCGTGGACTTCTGAGCACGCCGCAGAGCTGAAGTTACGGGGGGCGGGGCGGCCGACGCTCCGCCCCTTTTGTTTTGGTCCCGCATCCTATACTGAAAACCAGAATGGCCGAAGCCCCCTTCGTCCACCTGCACTGCCACACGGATTATTCGCTGCTGGACGGCGCCTGTGAAATCGAACAACTGATGCAGGCGGTCGCCGAACAGGGCATGCCGGCCATCGCCATGACGGATCACGGCAACCTGTTCGGCGCCGTGCGTTTCTACAACGCGGCGCGCGCCCGCGGGGTGCATCCGGTGATCGGTTGCGAAGTCTACGTAGCGGCGCAGGGTTACCGCACCCGCACGGAGAAGTATTACCACCTGGTCCTGCTCAGCGAAACGCAGGAGGGCTACCGAAACCTGATTCAGCTCGTCACCACCGGGTACCTGGAAGGCTTTTACTACAAGCCGCGTGTGGACCGCGATCTGCTGGCGCGTCACGCCAAAGGTCTGATCGCCCTGTCCGGGTGCCTGAAGGGCGATGTCAGCGAGGCCCTGGCGGCGGACCGCTACGAAGAGGCCCGGCGCTTGGCTTATACGTGGCAGGACATCTTCGGCAAGGAGAATTTTTTCCTGGAGCTTCAGGATCACGGCCTTCCGCAAGATCGCATGGTCGTGCCCGGCCTGGTGAGGCTTTCCGAAGAGACCGGAATCCCCCTCGTCGTCACCAATGACACGCACTACTTGCGCCGCGAGGACGCCCGTGCACACGAGGTGCTGCTCTGCATCCAGACCGGCAAAACGATGAGCGATCCGTCGCGGCTGCGCTGGCCTACGCCCGACTTCTACCTGAAGAGCCGGGCCGAAATGATGCAGCTCTTTAGCGGGTTGGAAGACGCGCTGGACCGCACTTGGGAGATCGCACAGCGCTGCCAGGTAAGGCTGGACCGCATCCCGGACCCCTTCCCCAGGTTCGACGTGCCCGAGGGCCACACCACGGACACCTACTTCGAGTGGGCCGTGCGGCAAGGCTTCGAGAAGCGGCGCCCGCGGCTGGAGGCGCTCCGCGCCGCCGGTCGCCTGAAGCACGATCTGGCCGAGTACGAAGAGCGGCTGGAGCGCGAGATCCGCATCATCCAGCAGATGAAGTTCTCCAGCTACTTCCTGATCGTCTGGGACTTCATCCGCTTCGCCCGTCAGCAGGGCATCCCAGTGGGTCCGGGACGCGGCTCGGCGGCCGGCAGTCTGGTCGCCTTCGCGCTGGGCATTACCGACATCGATCCGCTTCAGTACGGCTTGCTTTTCGAGCGCTTCCTGAACCCGGAGCGCATCAGCCTGCCGGACATCGACATCGACTTCTGCGCCTTCCGTCGCGGCGAAGTCATCCAGTACGTGACCGAGAAGTACGGCCGCGACCACGTCGCTCAGATCATCACCTTCGGCACGCTGGGAGCGCGCGCGGGGATCAAGGACGTAGGTCGGGCGCTGGACATGAGTTACGCGGAGGTGGACCGCATCACCAAGCTCGTACCCAATGTGCTCAACATTACGCTGGACGAAGCATTACGGCTCGAGCCCATGCTGGCCGAGACCGCCCGCAAGGATGCACGCGTGGCCGAGGTGATCGAAGTGGCGCGGCGTTTGGAAGGCATGGCGCGCAACGCCTCGGTGCACGCCGCCGGAGTCGTGATCTCGCCGGTTCCCCTGAAGGAGCTGGTCCCGCTGTACCGCACGGGCAAGGACGAAATCGTTACGCAGTTCGACCTGCACGGCCTCGAGCAGCTCGGGTTGCTCAAGATGGATTTCCTGGGGCTGGCGACGCTGAGCCTGATCCACGACGCCCTGCGGCTGATCGAGACGCATTGCGGCGAGCAGCTGGCGCTGGAGGATCTGCCCCTGGATGATCCCAAGACGTTCGAGATCTTCTGCCGGGGGCTGACCAGCGGTGTCTTCCAGTTCGAATCGGCCGGCATGCGAGATCTGCTGCGGCGGGCACAGCCGAGCCGTCTGGAAGACCTGATCGCACTAAACGCGCTCTATCGGCCCGGACCCATCCAGGGGGGCATGATCGACGAATTCATCGAGCGCAAGCACGGGCGCCGCCCGGTGGTCTACGAGCTGCCCGAGCTCAAGGAGATCCTGGAGGAGACTTACGGCGTCATCGTTTACCAGGAACAGGTCATGCAGATCGCCCACAAGCTGGCCGGCTACAGTCTGGGCGAAGCAGACATCCTGCGGCGGGCCATGGGCAAGAAGAAACCGGAGGAAATGGCCGCGCAGCGCGAACGATTCATCCGCGGCGCGACCGCCCTCGGCCACCCGCGCCGCAAGGTGGAGCGCCTGTTCGATCTGATGGAACAGTTCGCGGGTTACGGTTTCAACAAGTCGCATTCGGCGGCCTACGCCTACCTGGCATACGTGACGGCCTATCTGAAGGCTCACTATCCGGTTTACTTCATGGCCGCGCTGCTGACCTCGGAAGCAGGCAACAGCGCCAAGCTGGTGCGCTACATCAACGAATGCCGCGAGATGGGGATCCGGGTGCTCCCGCCTGACGTCAACACGAGCCAATGGAGCTTCACGCCGGACGGGGAGGCCATCCGCTTCGGTCTGGGGGCGATCAAGAACCTTGGTCAGAGCTCCGCCGAAGCGATTCTCGCCGCCCGGCAGGAAGTAGGGCGCTTCCGCTCGCTTTACCACTTCTGCGAGCGTGTGGATCTGAGCGCGCTGAACCGGCGCGTGCTCGAGAATCTCATCAAGGCGGGTGCGATGGATTCATTGGGAGGGCATCGCGCGCAATTGCTGGCGGCGCTGGACAGTGCGATCGAGGCGGGCCAACGCGCCTGGCGGGACCGGGTCAACGGGCAGGCGGGGCTGTTTGCAGGCTGGCAAGACCAGGAGCTGGCGGATCGCCCGCTCCCCTCTGTGCCTGAGTGGGAGCCGGCCGAGAGACTGGCATTCGAGCGCGAGGTACTGGGGCTCTACGTGACCGGCCATCCGCTCGAGCAGTACGCCGACAAGATCCGGGAGCTGGCTACGCACACCAGTGAAACCCTGGAGGGTTTGGACCGGGGCGCGCCGGTGGCCTTGTGTGGCCTGCTCAGCAATGTGCAGCGGCGTCGCTCTCGCGAAGGCCGCCCGTGGGCTTCGGCGCAACTCGAGGATCTTTATGGGGCCGTCGAGCTGGTTATCTTCGGGCCCTCCTACGAGAAGCTGGCCGGCGAGCTCAAAGAGGGCGAGGCCGTGCTGGTACGCGGTACGGCGCTGCCCGAGGAGGGCGCGGCGCCCAAGGTGTCAGTCCAAGAGATGATTCCGCTCACGGTGGCGAGCCCCGCGCTCCCCACGCTGATCGCCATTCGCGTGCCGCTGGGCGTTGCAGCAGACGACACGGCGGTCGCGCTTGCCCGACTGTTCCAGCGCAAGCCCGGTCCTACGGAAGTGCGCCTGCGCTTGGAACGGCCCCGCGATTTTTCGCTAATCTTGGATATTACGCAGAAAGTCCGGCCGGACCGGGAGTTCCGCGACGAGGTCGAGCGCCTATGCGGCCCCGACTCGCTGGAAATTCTTGCCGGTTGAGGACGCCGATCGCTGTGAGAGGCCGATGAGCGACACAGCCCTACAGCCGCCTGCTCCGGGCGAAACCAATATCGCCTGGCAGAGAGTACAACTGGCGCGGCATCCCAAGCGACCCCATTCGCTGGACTACGTTCAGCGGTTGTTCACCGATTTCCACGAGATTCACGGGGATCGGCGTTTCGGTGACGATCCGGCGATCGTCTGCGGGATGGCCTTCTTCGAGGGCCGGCCGATCATGATCGCCGCACAGCAGAAGGGGCGCGACACCAAACAGAAGCTCTACCGCAACTTCGGCATGCCCAAGCCGGAAGGCTACCGCAAGGCGCTGCGTGTGATGCAGCTGGCGGCGAAGTTCGGCCGACCCATCCTCACCTTGCTGGACACCCCGGGCGCTTACCCGGGCATTGACGCCGAGGAACGCGGCCAGGCAGAAGCCATCGCCTCCAACCTGCGTGAGATGGCGCGGCTGCGTTCGCCCGTCATCGTGATCTGCATCGGCGAGGGAGGCAGCGGGGGAGCGCTGGCTCTGGGTGTGGGCAATCGTGTCTACATGCTCGAGAACGCCATCTACAGCGTCATCTCCCCGGAGAGTTGCGCGGCCATCATTTATCGCGACGCCAAGTTGGCCGAACGTGCGGCGGCGGCACTCAAGCTTACGGCTCAGGATCTCTATCGGCTGGGGCTGATCGACGGTATCATCCCCGAGCCAGGCGAGGGCGCTCATACCGATTGGGACGCAGCCGCCGCCATGGTTCGGGAAACGCTGCGGAAAGCGCTGGACGAGCTGACGCCGCTGAGTCCCGAGGAGCTCGTCCAGCAGCGCTTCGAAAAATTCCGCCGCATGGGAAATTTCTTCACCGAATGAGCGGCCGGCCGGCACGTCCGTGAACAACGCCGTCACTGTCCGCTTGGAACCACTGGGCCAAGCCCTGAGCGTCGAGCGCGGTAGCGGGCTCAGGGAAACGCTGTTTCGATGGGGCGTTGAGTTTCCCTGCGGCGGGCGCGGTTTGTGCAGGCGCTGCCGCGTGCGCGTGCTCGAAGGCTCACTTGCCGTCACCGAAGCGGATCGGCGCGCTTTCTCCTCCGCAGAAATCAAAGCCGGTTGGCGACTGGCCTGCCACGCCCGCGCGGAAGCGGACCTCACCTTGGAGATCGGACAGTGGGAGACGCCCATTCTGGCGGATGACACGCCTTTCGCCTTTCGGCCCGCGAAGGGCGTCGGCCTAGCGGTGGATGTGGGGACGACCACGCTGGTGGCGCAACTCGTCGATCGCGAGAGCGGCCGCGTGCTGGGCGTGCGCAGCGCCCTGAACCCGCAGGCGGCTTTCGGCGCCGACGTCATGAGCCGAATCCAATATGCGCTGTCGGCGGAGGGGCTGCAGCGTCTGCGCGATATGATCCGCGCCGAGATCGGGCGGATGGCAGAGGAGCTGGCTGCGGGCCTTGACCGTCCCCTGACCGCGGCGGTACTCGTGGGTAACACCGTCATGCACCACCTGTTTGCGGGACTGGACGTGGAGCCGCTGTCGCACGTTCCCTTCCGACCGGAACAAGACGGATTGCAAATGTTTCGCTCCCGCGAGCTCGGCTGGAACCTGCCGGCTGACGCGCCGGTCTTTTTTCTGCCCTGCGTCGGAGGCTTCGTGGGCAGCGACGTGCTGGCAGGGGTGCTGGCCACGCGACTGCTCGAGGGCGATCAACTCGCGGGCCTCATTGACCTAGGGACCAACGGCGAAATCGTTTTCGGCTCGCGGGAGGGAGCGCTCTGCGCCTCTGCGGCCGCCGGTCCGGCCTTCGAGGGAGGGCGCATCCGCTGGGGGATGCGGGCGGCGACCGGAGCCATCTCGGAGGTGATTCTGCACGACGGCCGGCCGGAATGTCGCGTAATAGGTGACGGGACGCCGCGCGGCATTTGCGGCAGCGGCCTGGTGGACGCGGCTGCTGTGGCGCTCGATCTGGGCCTCCTGAATGAAAGGGGGCGCCTGAGAGTCGAGGGCGGCGTTTGGGAGCTCTGCCCGCCCGTGGCGCTCACCCAGCGGGACGTTCGCGAGCTGCAGCTGGCCAAGGCCGCGATCGCCGCGGGGATACGGATCGTCTTGCGAAAGCTGGGTGCGGAGCTGAGCGACGTGCGCCGCATTTACCTTGCGGGCGCTTTCGGCAACTACGTCAACCGGACCAGCGCGCGGCGCATCGGATTGCTCGATTTCGAAGACGAGCGAGTCGTGCCCGCGGGCAACACGGCGCTGCTGGGCGCCAAGATGGCGCTGTTCATGCTGGAAGGCGAGGGCGGGAGCTTCGATCAGCTCCGTGGCCGCATCCGCCACATCTCGCTGGCCGCGGAACCGGACTTTGAAGAGATCTTCGCCCAGCAGATGCTCTTCCCGCACCCGTAGCTTCAGTTAGCGGACTGTGCCGATGCGGGATGCGGCGTGGGCAGCGGCGCCGCCACCTGCTTCCACCAGGCGTGAAGCCGGGCGCGCAGACGCTCCACGACCTGCGAGAACTCGCCCGCGAGGTCGCGTGTCTCACCCGGGTCGGTGGCGAGATCGTAAAGCTCGACTTTTCCGTCTTCCAAATACTCGAGCAGTTTCCACTCCCGCTCTCCCTCGCGGCGCAGGATGGCGCTGACCGGGGTCGTGGTGGCGTAATAGTGCGGGTAATGGAAAAAGAGTTCATCCCGACTCAGCCGCTGCTCGGGATTGCGGAGCAGACGCGCGAAACTGATGCCGTCCATCTGTGCGTTGTGTCCGGGGTCGCCTGTAAGGCCGGCCAGCTCGAGTAGGGTGGGGTAAAAATCGATCGAGCACACGGGCTCCGCCGAGCTCGTGCCCGCGGCGCAGTCGGGTGCGCGCACGATCAAAGGGACGCGGATGCCTCCCTCGTAAAGTGAACCTTTGCCGGAACGCAGGGGATGGTTGTCGGTGACCTGTAGGCCGCCCCACATGTTGACGTAGCCGCCGTTATCGGAGGTAAAGATGACGACGGTGTTGCGCGCAAGGCCGCGTTCCTCCAGGTAGCGAAGCACGCGGCCGACGTTCTCGTCGAGGCTCCGCACCATGGCGGCGTAAGCCGGATTGCGGTGGCGCATGCCGGGGGCGATGCGTTGACGGTAGCGCTCGACCAGCTCGGGCTTGCCCTGGATTGGCGTATGGACCGTGTGGTAGCAGAGATGCAGGAAAAACGGGCGGCCCGCGGCCGCGTCGAGCATCTTGAGGGCTTCGTCCGTGAGGCGGTCGGTGAGGTACTCCCCGGCCTTGCCCAAGTGGAGGCCGGGGACGTAGCGGAACTCCTTTTCTTGCCCGAAGGGACCGCGCCACGGCCAGAAATACGTGGGCGGGGCGCCCCAGAGACTGCCGCCGATGTTGACGTCGTAGCCCTGCGTCTCGGGGTAATGCTCGGCGCCGCCAAGGTGCCATTTGCCGATGTGGATCGTGAAGTAACCCGCCTCGCGCAGGACCTCGGCGATGGTGACCTCCGGGTGGGGGAGGTCAGCGGCGACCGCCGGAGTGGTAACCTTGCGCCGCTCCGGTCCGCGCAGCGCGGCCTCCCGCCAGATGGTCATCCGCAGGCGCGCGGGGTACTTGCCGGTCTGAATCGAGGCGCGAGTAGGAGAGCACACGGGGGAGGCGGCGTAAGCCCGGGTGAAGCGCACGCCTTCGCGTGCGAGCCGTTCGAGGTTCGGGGTCTCGTGCAGGTCGGCTCCGTACGGCGTAATGTCGCTCCAGCCCAGGTCGTCGGCAAGTATGAAAACGAAGTTGGTCCGGACAGCGCCATCATGCGCAGGCGCGAGCCAGGGTATGAGCCAAGCGGAGCGAAGCAGGTCGCGGCGCGTCATGGCACAGGCGAGTATACTACGCGGTTGAAGCAGGCGGACCGTCAATGCTCAAATGGTAGGTACAGCCCACTCCGCGGGAGGGATCCCCGACTTGAACAAAGCGATCCTCGCCCTGGAGGACGGAACGGTCTTCGAGGGCACGAGCATTGGTGCGCCCGTCCAGCGATCGGGCGAGGTGGTGTTCAACACTGCGATCACCGGCTATCAGGAGATCTTCACCGATCCCTCGTACGCCGGGCAGATCATGGTGTTGACCTATCCGCACATCGGCAACTACGGCGCCAACGCCGAGGACAGCGAAGCGGGCCGCCCCTACATCGAAGGATTGGTGGTGCGCGAATTCTCGACGCTGGCCAGTAATTGGCGGGCGGAAGAGGACGCGCGGCAGTTCCTGTGTCGCCACGGGATTCCGGTCATCACGGGCGTGGACACGCGAGCGCTGGTGCGGCGCCTGCGCATCCATGGCGTGATGCGAGGCGTGCTGTCGGGCATCGAGGCGGATCCCAAGGAGCTGGTCGAGAAAGCGCGCAGCATTCCGCCGATGGCGGGCCTAGATCTGGCCACGGGCGTTTCGACTGACGCGATCTACACCTGGGACCGCGGCGTGCTGCCCTGCTCGCCCTCCGAACGGGTAGGGCGGCAGGCGGAGCCTCGCTTCCATGTCGTGGCATATGATTACGGCATCAAGCGCAACATCCTGCGCAGGCTGGTTCACGCGGGATGTCGCGTGACGGTTGTGCCCTCGCTCACGCCGGCCGAGGACGCACTGGCGCTGCAGCCGGACGGCATATTCCTCTCGAACGGCCCCGGCGATCCCGAACCGCTCGAACGCCAGGTAGCCAACATCCGCCGTCTGATCGGGCGCAAACCGATCTTCGGCATCTGCCTCGGCCACCAGCTTCTGGGGCTGGCCTTCGGCGGCAGAACGTACAAGCTGAAATTCGGCCATCGCGGGGCGAATCATCCGGTCATCAACCGCCTCACGAACCGCGTAGAGATCACCTCGCACAACCATGGCTTCGCCGTGGATCCGGACTCGCTGCCCGCGGCCGACATCGAGCTGACGCACTTCAATCTGAACGACGGCACGCTGGAGGGGTTCCGTCACCGCCGCGAGCCGGTCTTCTGTGTGCAATACCATCCGGAGGCGGCGCCCGGTCCCCACGACTCGCTCTACCTGTTCGACGAATTCGTGCGGCTGATGCGCGAATACGCCGCTCACCCGCGGGAGGTATGAAGCCCGCATGCCCCGTCGCAACGACATCCACCGCATCCTGATCATCGGATCCGGCCCGATCGTGATCGGCCAGGCTTGCGAGTTCGATTACTCGGGCACCCAGGCCTGCAAGGCCCTGAAGGCGGAGGGCTACGAGGTGGTGCTGGTGAACTCGAATCCGGCCACGATCATGACGGATCCCGAGCTGGCGGATCGCACCTACGTCGAGCCGCTCACGCTGCCTTTCGTGGAGAAGATCATCGAGCGCGAGCGGCCGGACGCACTGTTGACCACCGTGGGCGGCCAGACCGGCCTGAATCTGGCCGTCGAGCTGGCCGAAGCGGGGGTACTCGAGCGTTACGGCGTCGAGCTGATCGGGGCGAAGCTGGAGGCCATCAAGAAGGCCGAGGACCGGCTCCTGTTCAAAGACGCCATGCGCAAGATCGGCCTCGAAGTGCCGCAGTCGCAGTTGGTGAACAACGTGGCGGACGGGCTGGAATTCGCCGGCCGCATCGGCTATCCCGTGATTCTCCGGCCCAGTTTCACGCTGGGCGGCACCGGGGGCGGCATCGCGTACAACCGCGAAGAGCTGGTCGAGCTGCTCGAGCGCGGGTTGGCCGCCTCGCCCGTGCACGAGGTGCTGATCGAGGAAAGCGTTCTCGGCTGGAAGGAGTTCGAGCTCGAGGTGATGCGCGACCTGGCCGACAACGCGATCGTAGTCTGCTCGATCGAGAACTTCGACCCGATGGGCGTACACACGGGTGACTCGATCACGGTGGCGCCGGCCCAGACGCTGACCGACCGCGAATACCAGATGATGCGCGACGCCGCGCTGGCCTGTCTGCGCGAGATCGGGGTGGACACCGGGGGGTCCAACGTACAATTCGCCATCAACCCGCGCACGGGCCGCATGGTCATCATCGAGATGAATCCGCGCGTTTCGCGCAGCTCGGCGCTCGCCTCCAAGGCCACGGGGTTCCCCATCGCCAAGATCGCGGCGAAGCTGGCGGTGGGTTACCGGCTGGATGAGATCCCAAACGACATCACGCGTAAGACGCCGGCCTGCTTCGAGCCCACCATCGACTATGTGGTGGTGAAGATTCCGCGCTGGCAGTTCGAAAAGTTTCCCGGCGCCGAACCGGTGCTAGGCACGCAGATGAAGTCGGTCGGGGAGGTGATGGCCATCGGGCGCACCTTCAAGCAGGCTCTGGCCAAAGCGATGCGAAGCCTGGAAACAGGCCGCTCACCTGCCGCGGAAACTTACGACGAGAACCTGATTCCTCAGAAACTGATCACGCCCAATCCCGACCGGTTGAATTACCTGCGATTCGCCTTCCGCAAGGGTTACACGGTCGAACAGGTGCGCGAGCTGACGGCCATCGACCCATGGTTTCTGGAACAGGTGCGGCAGGCCGTGGAGCTCGAAGCCGAGCTGGAGAAGGATACGCTGGAGACGGTCAGCCCGGAGCGGATGCGACAGGCCAAACGGGAGGGCCTGAGCGACCGCACGCTGGCTCGCATCTGGAAGACCGACGAGCTCGCCGTCCGTCGCCGACGGCTCGAGATGGGCATCCGCGCGGTCTTCAACCGCGTGGACACATGCGCCGCCGAGTTCGAAAGCTTCACACCCTACCTGTACTCGAGCTACGAAAGCGAGTGCGAAGCCGACCCCGGCCAGCGTCGCAAGATCATGATCCTGGGCGCCGGGCCGAACCGTATCGGACAGGGCATCGAATTCGACTATTGCTGCTGCCACGCCTCCTTCGCGCTGCGCGGGTTCGGCATCGAGTCCATCATGGTCAACTGCAACCCGGAGACGGTCTCGACCGACTACGACACGAGCGACCGCCTGTACTTCGAGCCTCTGACGCTGGAGGAGGTGCTGAACATTTACGAGACGGAGCGGCCGGAAGGCGTGATCGTGCAGTTCGGGGGGCAGACGCCGCTGACGCTGGCGCTGCCGCTGAAGCGAGCCGGTGTGCGGATCATCGGAACCGATCCCGAGTCCATCGACCTGGCGGAGGACCGCAAGCTCTTTGGCGCGCTCCTGAACGAGCTGGGCATTCCCGCACCCGCCCACGGCTCGGCTACCAGCGTGGCCGAAGCCTGCGAGATCGCGCGGCGGATCGGTTTTCCGGTGCTGGTGCGTCCCAGCTACGTGCTGGGCGGGCGCGCGATGGTCATCGCCTACGACGAGGAGACGGTCCGGCGCTACATGCAGGAGGCGGTCGTCTTCAGCCAAGAGCGGCCCGTGCTGATCGACCGGTTCTTGGAAGACGCCCTGGAAGTGGACGTGGACGCGTTGTCGGACTCCGAGGACGTTCTGATCGCGGGCATCATGGAGCACATCGAGGAGGCCGGCATTCACTCGGGGGATTCCTCGTGCGTGCTGCCGGCCATTTCGATAGGGCGCGAGCAGCTTGCCGCCATCGAGGAGTACACGGTGCGGCTGGCGCGCGCCCTGCGCGTGGTGGGGCTGATGAACGTGCAGTACGCGATCAAGAACGGAACGGTCTACGTGCTCGAAGTGAACCCGAGGGCTTCGCGCACGGTGCCCTACGTCAGCAAGGCGACCGGCGTGCCGCTGGCCAAGATCGCCGTGGGCCTGATGCTGGGCGGCAGGCTCAAGGATTTCGCGCACTTGACCGGCGGGCAGAGCTCGGGCGTGCTGCCCGTTCCGCAGTTCTTCGTGAAGTCCCCTGTTTTTCCCTTCAACAAGTTCCCGGGCGTGGATCCCGCGCTGGGACCCGAGATGCGTTCGACCGGCGAGGTGATGGGCGTGGGCGAGAACTTCGGAGAGGCCTTCGCCAAGGCTCAGCTCAGCGCCGGGGTCCCGCTACCGGACCGGGGCGCCGTGTTCATCAGCGTCAACGACCGCGACAAGCCGGCTGCCGTCGAGGTGGCGCGGGCGCTCGCCCGGTTCGATTTCGCCCTGGTGGCCACACGGGGGACCGCTGCCGCGCTTCGCGCCGCCGGGCTGGAGTGCCGCACCGTCTTCAAGGTTAACGAGGGCCGTCCCAACGGCGTGGATTTAATCAAGGCGCAAGCCGTGCAGCTGGTCATTTACACGCCGGCGGGCGCCCGTTCGTTTTCCGACGAGAAGGCGATTCGCCGCACGGCGCTCGCGTACCGGGTGCCCTGCATCACGACGATGAGCGCGGCGAAGGCTGTGGCCGAGGCCGTGGCTTCGCGCCGGCGCGATCCCATCCGGGTCTGGAGCCTGCAGGAAATCCACGCGCCGCGCGAGACGGTGGTCTGAGAAGCGGCCCGGCCTTACCAAGGAGGCTCCCCTTGGCTCAGAATAAAGCTATGCGCAAGCTGTCCCGCGTCGCTCTTGTCCTTCTGCTTGCATGCTGCTCACTGACCGCCCAGAAACTCCTCGAGTTGAACGACGGCGAGCATCACGGCGATCCGCCCTTCCTGCTGGAGGAAGGTTGGCGGTCTCTGTTCAACGGCCGCGACCTGACGGGCTGGCGCCCTCAGGACGACAAGCTGCCCAACGAATGGACGACTACGCGCGGGGTGCGCTGGGAACCCTACCTGGCGCCGACGCGCCTGTTCGCGGTGCCCATTCCGGGAGACCGGTTGCTCAACGGTCCGAACGGGCGGACCGTGAACCTGGTGACCGAGGAGAAGTTCGGTGACATCGAGCTTTACCTCGAATTCATGCTGGCCAAGGGCTCGAACTCGGGCGTGTATCTGCACGGCCTTTACGAGGTGCAGATCTTCGACAGTTGGGGCTCACCGGAACCGCTAAGAACGTCCGATTGCGGCGCGATTTATCATCGGTGGATCGACGGTAAAGGAGTGGGCGGCTCGCCGCCTTTGCGCAACGCGAGCCGGCGGCCGGGCGAGTGGCAGTCGTTTCATATCTGGTTCCGTGCCCCGCGTTTCGACGCCTCGGGGCGCAAGATCGAGAACGCGCGTTTCATCCGCGTGCTGCACAACGGGCTTCCCGTGCAGGTCAACGTGGAAGTGGACGGCCCGACGCGCGCGCACATGCCGATCGCCGAAGCGCCGGAGAACCCCATCATGCTGCAAGGCGATCACGGGCCGGTGGCGTTCCGTTCCATCTACGTGAGGCCGCTGCGGCCGATCGTCAAGCGCTGAGCGGCGCCTCTCAGGCGCCGGGGCTTGCAGCGCCCTGCCCCGCGCTGTCGGCGGCGCCTTCCGCGGTTGCGACCTCCGTCGCTTCTTCCTCGCGTTCGCGGTAGCCGTAGCTGGAATAGTAATAGGTGTACTTGCTGTAGAGTTCGCCGGCTCGGGCTCCGTTGACCACCACGCCGATGACGTTGTTCTCGCACAACGACTGCATGGCTCGCACCACGGTATCGATCGTGGTCTGCCCGATGCGAACCACGAGAATGGTGCCGTCGGCCATGGTGCCGAGCAAATTGGCGTCGGCCGAGAACAGCAGCGGCGGGCTGTCCAGGATGACCCAATTGAAGATCCGCGGGAACTCCCGCAGCAGCACTCTCACCTGCCGCAGGTTGATCAGTTCCAGCGGGTTCTTGACCAGGGAGCCGGCCGGCATCAGACAGAGGTTCATGCCCGCCACACGCTTGATGACGGCTTCGAGCGGGGCGTTGCCCAGCAGGTAGTCGGTGATTCCCGGGGCGCGCGGAATCTGAAAGAGGCTGTGGATCACCGGACGCCGCAGGTCGAAGTCCGCCAGCAGAGTGTAATTGCCGCTTAGTTGCCCCTGCGCGATGGCGAGATTGGCGGCCACGAAGGACTTGCCTTCGGCGGGCGAGGGACTGGTAACGACGACGGAGTGGAGCGGTTGGAGATTTTGCAGGTGGTTGAGTCTTGTGCGCAGGCTGCGGAACTCTTCGCTCGGAGGATCGTGAGGACGAGCAAGATCGATCAAGAGGGCCTCGGGCGCAGGCCGGAACGGCACTTCGTCGAGCCGCTCGATAAAGCCGGCCGCAGGCGCCAATTCGGACTCGGGCCCGGCCTGCGGCAGCTGGGCGGCGGCCCCGGCGGCCTCGCTCGCGGCGCTCATCATCTGCTCGGCCCGCCGCAGTGCGTCGTGAACTCGGCTCATGAGATCTCCTCGTCGTCTCTGTTTTGCTTCTACGTGCGCGTACTGTAGTAATACAAGACCGATCCCGCCATGGCGGCGATGCCCAGCAGCGAGGCAGCCGACCAGGCAAGCCACGCCAGGCGCCGTTTGCGCCGCACCACCAGGTCGTGCTCCAGCAGAGGGATCGTGCCCAGGATCGCCAGTTTGGTATAGGCGCGAACGTCCTTGAGCGTTTTGAGCGACGTGTCTTTCATCTCGCGCGCGCCGATGGCGAAGACGCCCAATACCAGCCCCGCGCCGAACCCTGCGGCGATAATGAGCAACCGGTTGGGCTTCGCCGGCCTTTCGGGCAGCGAAGCCGGTTCGAGCAATTCCAGCTTGTCCCCTTGGCCGCGCGCCACCAGATCCGTTGCCATCTCGGAAACCGAGGCGCGCTTGCTGAGGTCCTCGTAACGCGCCCGCGCCAGATCGCGGTTGCGCGTCAGCTCGGCGTATTCGCGCTCGACCAGAGGACTGGTCTCGATATAGCTCTGGTATTGTTTGATGAGCCGCTGGAAATTCTGCTGCTCCTTGATCTTGGCTTCCATTTCCAGATTCTTGGCTTCGATCTGGCTCTGCAGGCGCGCAATGGCAGCCTCGGCGGTGCGTAGAGCCTTCAACTGATCGGGGCTGAGCATGCGCAACCGCGACTCTTCAGCGCGGAGCGCCGTCTCTTCGCTCAACAGCGATTCCCTCTGCTTGCGGAGCCCCGCCAGCTGACGCTCGAGACGCTGCACGTCGGGATGGCTTTCGCGGTAACGCTCGCGCAGACCGGCCAGCGCCGTTTCCAGCGCGACGATCTGGCGTTCGACCTCGACCAGCCGCTCCCGCCGCACAGGCGCTTCGGTCACCTCACGCGAGGTCGTGATGGCCGCCATTTGATCCCGAGCGATGCGGATCTGCGACTCCAGCAGCAGCTTCTCCTGCGCGAGACGGTTGATGGCGTCGTTGATGCCGGCGAGCTGGGTCTCGAAGGCGCGGATGGCGTTCAGGTTGCGATCGAGCTGGTCTGGAAGGCGACCGCTATTGCGCACCCGAAATTCAGCCAGCTTGTTCTCCCAGGCGTCCAGTTCCTGCTTGGCCTGCTGGAGCTGGTCCTTGAGGAACTCGGTGGTTTGCACGGACTGGCTGGAGCGGGCGCGGATGTTCTCCTCGATGAAACGTCCGGCCAGGTCGGCCGCCACCTTTTGCGCCAGGAAGCGATTCTCGTAGGCGAAGGAGATGCGGAAGACCGAGGCGCGTTCGCGCGATGCCGTGGAAAGGCGCGTGACCGGAGAGATGCGAATGTCCCGGCCGCGCATGCGCTCAATGATGTCCTCCATGGGCAGGCGCGCCCGCTCGCGCGGGTACAGATTGTAGGTCTGAATGATGTTGGTGAGCACGGGCCGGCTCAGGATGTTGGAGGCCATGGCGCTGACGCGCTGCGAGATCTCGACGTTGATGTTGGAAGGAACCAGGTGCTGGGGCACCTGAGGCGGCGTGACCTGGACGGTGGCCTCGGAGACGTACGTATCCGGCCAGAGGAAGGCGACGACCACCGCGATCACCAGACCGGCGAAGGACGGCCCGGCCAGCCAGCTCTTGTTCCGTCTGACGATATCGAGATAATCCTCGACATCCAACGGGCGCCGGGGCATGGAGACGGTTTCCGCAGGCGGCTGCATCGCTGGATTTCTTATCGGATCGCGAGTGATTGAGCCCATGGGAACTTCACGGGACGATGATGTAATCGCCGTGCTGAAGGACGATATTCTGCGAAAGCTTTTTGCCCTTGATTACCTCGTTGTAGTTGAACTTGAAGCGCTGGTTGCCGCGCAGGATGGTAATGTTCTTCTTGTTGGCGAAATCGCGGAAGCCGCCGGCCAGGGTGAGCGCCTCCAGCACGGTGACGGGGGTGACGAGCGGGTAGGCTCCAGGTCGGTTGACTTCCCCGGTGACGTAGTAGCGCTTGCTGCGCACCGCCTGCACGGAGACGATGACGTCCGGGTTGTTGATGTACTTGGAAAGGGCCGCCGTGACCTCGGCGTCGAGTTTGTCGGGGGTAAGGCCGGCGGCCTGTATGTCGCCGATAAGCGGCAGGGTGATTTTACCGTCAGGCCTAACCGTGACCAGTCCGGAATGTTCCGGCTCTCGCCAGACGCGGATCAGCAGGATGTCCTCGGGCCCGATGATGTAAGTGCGGGGATCCACGGCGGCGGGCGGGGCCTCGGCCAGCGTGGCCGGAGCGGGCTCGGCCGGCCGGGCCGGTTCCGCTTCCCGCGGCGTAGGCTGCTGGGTCTGAGCGACGAGCAGGGTGGCTGCACTAAGGATCACCAGCGCTGTCGCAAGGAATCTTTGCATCCCACTCCTCCTGCACGTGGGGGTCCTCGGTCTCGCGTTATGCCTGCGGGACGAAAAGTTTAGGAACACCTGTGCTTGCGAGCAGCTCGAGCTGCACCGCTTTCGTTTATTCTACAGCAAGACTGCCGGCGGCACTCTGCAGCCGCCGTTTCACTCGCCGGGCGTCTTAGTGGCGTGCTCGAAAAGAAAGTCGAGGGTCTTCTGGGTCCGGATGCGGTGCGCGATACGCCTCAGACCGTCCTCCTTCTCGAGCCTCATGCGCACGGCGGCGACGGGCTGTCGTTCCTGGCGGGCGATGCGTTGCACTTCGCGCTCCACCTCGTCCTGGGTCGCATAGATGCCTTCGCGGTCGGCGATTTTCTCCAGTATGAGTGAAGCCTTCACATCGCGAACAGCGCGGTCGCGCCGCGACTGCTTGAATTGCTCCCAGTTGACCCTGCCCGGATCCAGGCCCTGGGATTCCAGCGCCTGGATGGAGCGCTCGGCCTCCAGCTCCAGTTGCCGCTCCACGTAAGCGTCGGGGACAGGGAAATCGTGCATCTCGACCAGCCTGTCCACCAGACGCTCCTCAGCCTGGCGACGCGCTTCAGCCTGCCGCTCCATGAGGATGGACCGGCGCACGGCCTCGCGCAGCTCCTCCAGATTCATGTAGTCACCCAGATCCTTCGCAAACTCGTCGTTCAGCTCGGGCAGTTCCTTTCGTCGCACGGCCTTGACGCGCACGCGAAAACGCACGGTCTTGCCTGCCAGGCGGGGCCGGCCGTAGTCGTCGGGATAGCGCACGTCGAATTCCTTCTCCTCGCCGGGCGAAAGGCCGAGGAGATTCTCGGTGAATGCGGGCAAGGTGTCTTCGCCGCCGATTTCCAACGAAAGGTCCTCCTGCCGTATGGGCGGATCGACGCCGGCGACGCTTTCGATCGCCAACAGGGCGAAGTCGCCTTCGACGAGCGGCCGGGGCTCGACCGTGACCAGCTCGGCCCTCTCGCGCCGCAGTTGTTCCAGCCGCTCCGCTACGTCTTCGTCGCTGACCTCCGGCTCCTGGTAGGGGATGGCGATGCCCTTGTATTCGCCAAGCTCGATTTCGGGCTGAATTTCGAATTCGGCGGTAAAGCGCAGGGGATCGCCGGGCTGAAAGTGGACGTTGCGGATCTCGGGCGTTCCCACGATGACCAGCCCCTCCTCTTCGGCCCGTTTGAAGAGGTACTTGGGCACCAGCTCGTTGAGAACTTCGCGCCGTATTTCGTCCGCATAGAGACGGTGGAGGAGGCTGGCGGGCGCCTTGCCAGGCCGGAAACCGCGCAGGTGGACTTTTTTCTGGAGGCTGGCGACGGCGCGCTCGGTAGCCTCGCTCACCTCGGCGGCGGGCACCGCGATTTCCAGCGTCCGGCGAATTTGCGAGGGCTCAGCCACTGTTTCACCCCGGGGGTTGGCGGCGGCGGTCGGCATCAGGTCCCCTCGGACCAAGTAGCCAGGTACCGCTCCTGCTCGGGCGTCAGCCGGTCGATCTTGACGCCCATCGATTCCAGCTTCATGCGCGCGACGCGACGGTCGAGCTCCTCCGGCACCGGATAAACGCGCTTTTCCAGGCCCGCGTGATTCTCGACGAGATATTCCACGGCCAAGGCCTGGTTGGCGAAGCTCATATCCATGACTGAAGCCGGGTGCCCTTCGGCAGCGGCCAGATTGATGAGCCTTCCCTCCCCCAGCACGTAAAGGCGCCGGCCGTCGCGCATGGCGTACTCTTCGACGAACTCGCGCACCTGGCGCCGGCTGGAGGCCATGCGCTCGAGCGCCTCCAAGTCGATCTCGACGTTGAAGTGACCGGAGTTGGCGAGGATGGCGCCGTTCTTCATGCGCTCGAAGTGGTCGCGCGTGATGACGTTCTTATTGCCGGTGAGCGTCACGAAAACGTCGCCAATCTCGGCCGCCTCGGCCATGGACATCACGCGGTAGCCGTCCATCAGGGCTTCCAGAGCCTTGATGGGATCCACCTCGCAGATGATGACGTTGGCGCCCATGCCCCTTGCGCGCATGGCGACGCCCCGGCCGCACCAGCCGTAGCCGGCCACGACGAAGTTCAGTCCCGCCAGCAGGATGTTGGTGGCGCGGATGATGCCGTCCACCGTGCTCTGGCCGGTGCCGTAGCGGTTGTCGAAGAGGTGCTTCGTCATGGCGTCGTTGACGGCGATGACGGGATAGCGCAGCACCCCTTCCCGCGCCATGGCGCGCAGGCGGATTACGCCGGTGGTGGTTTCCTCGGTCCCGCCCAGCACGCCGTCCAGCAGATCCTGTCGCCGGGTGTGCAGCGTGGTAACCAGGTCGCAGCCGTCGTCCATAGTGATCTGGGGGCGGTGTTCGAGCGCAGCCAGGATGTGTGCGTAGTAAGTGTCGTTCGACTCGCCCTTGATGGCAAAGACGGGAATGTTGTAGTCGCGCACGAGCGCGGCCGCCACGTCATCCTGCGTCGACAGGGGGTTGGACGCGCACAGCACGGGCTGCGCCCCGCCGTCCCGCAGCGCAATCATCAGGTTCGCAGTTTCGGTGGTCACGTGCAGGCAGGCGGCAATGCGGATGCCGGCCAGCGGCTGCCCCTTGATGAACTGCTTGCGGATCTGCTGCAGGACCGGCATGGACTGGAAAGCCCATTCGATCCGCTTCTTGCCGGCCTCGGCTAGAGAGAGATCCTTTACGTCACAGGGAACCGAACTCTGTGGCCTGCTGGACATAATTCCTCGCTTCCCGCCCGTGTCGCCCGATCTCAGCCGACGGTAGCCGCGCGCAAGCCCGCGGCGTCGCGCAAGGCGGCAGCCTTGTCCGTGGCTTCCCAGGTGAAGGTGTCCTCGGTGCGCCCGAAGTGCCCGAAGGCAGCGGTGCGCCGGTAGATCGGGCGGCGCAATTTCAGATGCTCGATCATGCCCCGCGGCGTCAAGGGGAACAGTTGCCGTATCAGTTCGACAATGCGCTCGTCCGCAATGGCGCCGGTCCCGAAGGTGTTCACGGAAACCGAGACCGGTTCGGCCACGCCGATGGCGTAGGCCAGTTGCACCTCACAGCGTCGCGCCAAGCCCGCGGCGACAAGGTTCTTGGCGATGTAGCGCGCCATGTAGCAGGCGGAGCGGTCCACCTTGGTCGGGTCCTTGCCCGAGAAGCAGCCGCCCCCGTGCCGGCCCATGCCGCCGTAGGTATCGACGATGATCTTCCGCCCGGTCAAACCGGTATCGCCGTGCGGGCCGCCGATGACGAACCGGCCGGTGGGGTTGATATGGTAAGTGGTCCTCTCATCCACCATTTCGGGAGGTATGACTGCGTCGATGACATGACGGCGAATCTGTTCCCGCACTTCCTCGATCGGCACGCGATCGCTGTGCTGGGCCGAAACGACGACCGCGGTGATGCGGACCGGCGCGCCGTTGAGGTACTCGACGGAAACTTGGCTCTTGCCGTCAGGCCGCAGGAAGTCGATTAGGCCGGAACGGCGCACTTCGCTAAGCCGGCGGACCAGCTTGTGCGCCATCATGATGGGCAGCGGCATCAGCTCAGGCGTCTCGTCACAGGCGTAGCCGAACATCAGGCCCTGGTCGCCGGCGCCCCCGGTGTCTACACCAAGGGCGATATCAGCCGATTGCCGTTGCACCACGTTGATGATGCCGCAGGTCTGCCAGTCGAAGCCGAACGAGGCGTCCGTATAGCCGATGTCTCGAATTGTTTCGCGTGCGATCCTTGGGATGTCCACGGGGGCCTTGGTGGTGATTTCACCGGCCACCACGCAAATTCCTGTGGTCACCAAAACCTCGCAGGCCACGCGACCGTTGGGATCCTCGGCCATCACCGCATCGAGCACGGCGTCCGAGATCTGATCCGCCATCTTGTCAGGATGACCCTCGGTCACCGACTCCGAGGTAAAAACGTAGCTACGCCCTTCCGGCACTCCGAAACCTCCATCTCGGTTGCTTGACATGCCCGACTGCGCTTGTAGCGCCCCGCGGGTCGACCCTCGACGGGCAGCATTTCAAAGTGTATCGGAGACCGGCCCGGCGGGTCAATTCCGGCTCAGGGCCACGACCGCGGCCACGCCGGGATGTTATACTCAAGGTGCCCCGCCTTGGATCCGACCTCCAATCCTGGGCATCAGACGAACATGGCTCAAGCAAAGTTAGGCGACACTGTCAGAGTTAATTACACCGGGAGACTGGACGACGGCACGGTGTTCGATTCCTCGCTACGCAGCGGACCGCTGGAATTCACGATCGGTGATGGCCAGCTCATCCCGGGTTTCGAAAATGCCGTCATCGGCATGACCCCCGGCGAAACCAAGACCCAAAGGATCCCGGCCGAGGAGGCCTACGGTCCGCACGCCGACTTCCTAGTCATCGAGGTGGATCGCCGCCGGGTGCCTCCGGATCTGGACCCCCAGGTTGGAGACCGGCTCCAGCTTCAGCATCCCGACGGGCGCGTGACGCCGGTGCTTGTCACGGCGGTCACGGAAACCTCGATCACGCTGGACGCGAACCATCCCCTCGCCGGCAAGGATCTGACCTTCGACATCGAGTTGTTGGAGATCGTGCAGGAAGGCGAAGCCTGAACGACTGAAACCCCACACGACTGCAAGGGCTCACGCACGAGTGTGCCCGAGCGCTAGGCTCACTTGCGCTGCGGCGCGCCCGCCCCAATGGTGGCATCCCAGCGCGGGTCCCCTTGGGGACCGTAGTCGCGCGGCAGCCGGTTCCAGTCCGAGCGGGTGAGCCCATTGAGGTCCCAGACCACGCGTCCATCGCGCAGCGTGAGCTCGGCTTCCAGCTTGCGGTCTCCTCGAAGGCGCGCACCGTAGACGTCCACGAAGCCGAAACTGCCGTAACGCAGATTGAGGACGGCGACGTCGGCGGCCGCGCCGGGAGTAAGATGCCCCAGTTCCTCGCGGCGGATGACCTGCGCGGGCCGCCAGGTGGAACACAGGATCACGTCCTCGAGCGACATGCCGAGGTTCAGCATCTTCGACATCACGTTGAGCATGTCTTTCATGCCCGCGTTCATGCTGCTGACGTGCAGGTCGGTCGAGATGGTGTCCGGCGTGAAACCCTGGCGGACGGCGGGCGCCGCCTGGCGGAAGACGAAGCTGCCGGCGCCGTGGCCGAGGTCGAAGATGACGCCGCGCTTGCGGGCGCCAAAAAGATAAGGCAGCACCTGGCCTTCTTCGTCAAGCATGGGCACCCTGGCCAGATAGGTGTGCGTGTAAATATCGCCGGGCCGCAGTTTTTCCAGGACCAGTTGCTGGAAGGGCCGTTCGGGGAGAAAACTGCCGAAGTCCACCATGATGGGCAGGCCGGCTAGGCGGCCCGCCTCCAGGGCGCGATCCACCGCGGTCCAGTCGGGCGCCGCGTAGTGAGCGGTCTTGATGCCGACGATGATTTCTTTGAAACGGCGAGCCGTTTCCGCCGTCGCCTTGGGATCCATGTCGGCGGTATCCTGTTCGATCTTGCCGCCCCCCATTCCGCGTCCCACGATGTTGAGCATGGCCAACACGCGCGTGCGGGAGCGGTCGATCACGCGGTCCTTGAAATCGGGAAAATTGCGCCATCCCGAGCTGCCTGCGTCCACGACGGTGGTCACGCCGCTGCGGAAGGTGTGCCCATCGGGGTAGACACTGAGATCGCCCGAGTAGGCGTTACGCATTCCGGTCCCCGCGTAGACATGGACGTGAATGTCCACCAGGCCGGGCGTGACGTAGAAACCGGTGACATCCACGGCCTTCAGCGCGCGCGTAGCGGCGATTTCCCGTTCGACGGCCGCGATGCGCCCGTTCCTGATGGCCACGTCGCGGCGCTCGTTGAGCCGATTCCGGGGGTCGATGACGTGACCGCCTTTCAGCAGCAGATCGAACTCCGGCTGCGGGGCGGCTGCCTGGGCCAACAACACCAACGCAAGCACGTTCATACCCGCGATTGTAGTAGCACGGAGCGGCCGCGCCAACCGGCCCGCCCCGCGAGCGGTCCCACTCGGGAGAAACTTATGGTCATGGCGCTGACCCTCCGCATCTTTGCCGCGTTTCTGCCCGCTCTCTGGGCTCAACCGACGCTTATCAGTCCCGTCGAGGCCATTCACCTGGCGGAAGCTCACGTCAAGAACCTCACCGTCACATGCATCCGCCTACACGCGGAACGGGAAGTCCCTGTCTACGTCATCGAAGGCCGGGTGAACCAGGACGGCTACGAAGCCGTGGTGGACGCCAGGGTCGCGCGGACGTTGCGCGTCCGCAAGAACGGCGCGCCGATCTATGAGTGGCCCGGGGTGATGGTGGTGGCCCACCGCGGCGCCTCCCGGCACGCCCCCGAAAACACGCTCGCTGCCTTCCGCAAGGCCATCGAGCTCGGAGCGGATCTGATCGAGTTCGACGTGCGCCAGACACGCGACGGGCATCTGGTCGTCATGCACGACGACACGGTGGATCGCACGACCGACGGGCGGGGCCGCGTATCGCAAATGACGCTGGAAGAGATCAGGAAGCTCGACGCCGGCTCATGGTTCGGCCCGCAGTTCAAGGGCGAGCGCGTCCCCACGCTCGACGAGGCGCTGGAAACGATCAAAGGCGGAGCGCTACCCGACATCGACTTCAAGGCCGGCACTCCGGAGAAGCTGGTGGAGGCCGTCGCACGGCACGGCTTGTTGGGCAAGCTGACGCTTTACTGCGGCGACTGGGACCTGTTGCGACGCACCCTGGCCGTGTCGCCGCGCTTCCTCATCCGGCCCACCGTGCCGTTGGGACTGGTGGGTCTGCCGATCCTGATCCGCGAACTCGACCCGCCCATCGTGAATGTGGACTGGCCGCAGTTCACGGAACGGCTGATCGTGGAGGCGCACTTGGCCGGGCGCAAGGTTTTCCTCAACGCCATGGGTCCTAACGAGACCGAGTTCGGTCTGGGGCGCATGATAGACGCAGGTCCGGATTACATCCAGACCGACCGCCTCGATCTCTTGCTCCCCATGTTGCGGGCACGAGGATTACACCGCTGAGTCCCGCGTCCCGCCCGCTCGCTGTTCAGGGCCAACCCGCGTGAAGCAGAGGCTCGCGCGCTGCTCGCGGTCTCGGCTACAACGTAAACATGATCCCCCTTGTTGTCGCGCTAATCACGGTCCCTGCCCTTCATGCGGCGGAGCTGTTCCGGGACGATTTCCGGCGCCTGCCGCCGCGCGTGCTTTCCGAACCGATCAAGCAACTGACCAACGCCGTTCAGGAATACCACTATCTGCCGCACAGGGGCGTACCCCTCGATCCCTGGGAGAACGCCATCTGCCACACCGATTCGTGGGCGGGCGGAGACGAAGACGGCAAGACCTACGTCGAGCAGCACGAAATCAACGCCTGGCGCCGCATCATGAATCCCACGCTGGTCACCGGAGACCCGGACTGGTTCGACTACACGCTGGAAGTCAAAGTGCGGCCGCTGTCGCTCCAGGAGATGGCGGGCATCGTGTTTCGGTACCGAACGAACCGCCATTACTACCTTTTCGGCCTCACCGGCGGCGATCGCGCGGTGCTGCGGCTGCGGCTGCCGCTCGAAAAGCAGTTCCGCATCGCCGAGTGGCGCGAGTTGGGTCAGGCGCCTTTTCGTTACGACACGCTGCGCTACTACACGCTGAAGGTCGAGAACCAGGGAGCCCGGATCCGCGCATATGTGGACGGGAAGCTTCTGATCGAAGCCGCCGATAACGAGATCCCCGCCGGGCGCATCGGCATTACGGCCAACATCCCGGCGCGATTCACCGACGTGGTGGTGACGGCAACCGAGGAAACCCGGCGGGCCATCGAGGAGCGCATTCGCCGGCGCGAAGAAGAGCTTGCGCGCCTGCGGGCGCTCAATCCCCAGCCGAAGCTCTGGAAGCGCTTCGAAACGCCCGGCTTCGGCGCCGGCCGCAACGCCCGTTTCGGCGACTTGGACGGCGACGGCCGCCCGGAAATGCTCATCGCGCAAAACATCCGGAAAGTGCAGGACAACTCTTTCGCCCATATCAGTTGCCTGACGGCGGTGAACCTCGAGGGAAAGGTGCTCTGGCAGATCGGGCGTCCCGAGCCGTACAACGACGTGCTTGCGCACGACAACCCTTTCCAGATCCACGACGTGGACGGGGACGGGCGCAACGAGGTCGTCATGGTCAGGGACTTCAGGATCCAGATCCTGGAAGGCGCCACCGGCAAGGTGAAGAAGTGGGCCTGGATGCCGGAAGCGCCGCGAGACAACAAAGTCCGGCCGTACGAGCTCGAAGTGGGGGACAGCATTTACTTTGCGGATTTTTCAGGCCGCGGCGCGCAGCGGGAGATCCTGGTGAAGGATCGCTACCGCAACTTTTGGGTCTACGATAGCGATCTGAAGCTGCTCTGGCAAGGCCGGACCAACACCGGGCACTTTCCCTTCACGCTGGACGTGGACGGCGACGGGCGGGAAGAGCTTTTCATCGGATACGCCATGTACTCGCCCGACGGGCGTCTGCTATGGAGCCACGACGAACTTAACGATCACGCCGACGGCGTCATTGCAGGCAATTTCGGGCCGGATCCTAAGGCTCCGCCGCGGCTGTACTGGTTCGCCAGCGACGAGGGATTCCTGATGTTGGACCTGAAGGGCCGGATCTTGCGGCATGTGCGCATCGGTCACGCCCAGAGTCCCAGCATCGCGAAGTACCGTGCGGACGTACCCGGTCTGCAGTTGATGACCATCAACTTCTGGCGCAATCCAGGCATCGTCACGCTGTTCGACTACGAAGGTAACATCGTGGCTCAGGGCGAACCCATCCATACGGGTAGCCCGATCCTGCCGGTGAACTGGCGCGGCGACGGCGTCGAATACGCCATGCTCTCGCCCAATCCGCGCGAGGGCGGCATGATCGACGGCCACCTGCGGCGGGTCGTCATGTTCCCGGACGACGGCCATCCGGACCTGGCTTTCAACGTCCTCGATCTCACCGGCGATCCCCGCGACGAGATCGTGGTGTGGGACAGCCACCGCGTCTGGATTTACACCCAGGACCGGCCATTTAACGACAAGCGGATCTACGCACCCGTCCGAAACCCGCATCACAACGAATCGAACTACCGCGCCAACTACTCATTACCGGCTTGGAAGGAGTTGCGCTAAGCCGGAACTTACAACCCCAGCCAGGCCGCCACGCGCGGCCATTGCTGGCGGAAGGCGACGGCCGAGATGGCGAAGTAGAACACGGCGCAGGCCGCCAGCCCGCAGCGGAGGCCCCAGCCCGGACGGAGCGGGGCCGGCAGCAGCTTCAGGTTGACGTAAAGCGTGTGGAGCGCTGAGAAAGCCAGGCCAAAGTTCATCAGCACGCCGCTGGCGACGGCCAGCACCAGCGGGTTGGGCGTCAGCCGCAAGGCGGCCAGGCCCCAGAAACAGTACAAGACGAGGATTCCGTAATAAACCCACTTGGCCTGGTTGCCCGGCAAGCTGTGCAGCCGGCGTACGCCGGTCCAGATGACGTCCGTCCAGCGACGGCAGAGGCCGTCGATCTGACTGACCTGCGTGGGAGCCATCACCAGAAATCCGCAGAGCAGCGTCAGGTACCAGAAAATGCGGCCGTGACGGGCCGCGACGGCTTCGGCCGTCATGGCCGCGGCGGCGTGACCCTCCACGCTGGCTCCCCGGATGAATTCGAGCGAAAACAGGGCCGGCAGGGCCATGCCCGCCACGCAACCGGGGATCCAGAGCGCAAGTTGATCGCGACGGATGTGGCGCAGCCAGCCGCGCCACCGCCTCAGCGCGTCGCCCGAGGGCTCGAACACCCGACCGGTGTGCGAAAGCTGCACGGTGCGACCTCCCACCGCGCTGGGGATGGCGCCCACGAGCGCGCCCATCGCCCATCCCTTATCGCGCGCGTAGTTGGAAAAGTTGCTGTTGGTGAGGCCGCCCGCTCCGGCCACTGCTGCGAACGCAGCCAGGACCGCCCAATCGAACTCACCTTCCGGCAGCGCGCCGAAGCGGAACAGGCCCCAAAGAATTTCGAGCCACGTTTCCGCGCTCACGAGCAGCAGGGCGACTAGGCCGAGATAGCTCAGCACCAACACGAGCTTCGCCACCATGAGCTTTTCCAGCGCGTTGTAAATCTTTCCCCCGAAGATGAGCGGCACGAAACAGGCCAGGAAGACGGCGTAGCTGAGACCGCGCGTCAGTGCGTCATCGGCGGCCGAGGGCAACCGTCCCAGCACGACCGTGGCCAGCGGTATGGCTGCGTTGGAGGCTAGATAGGGCCAGAACGACCCCACATCGGCCAGAAAGTAGAACACGGTCCAAAAGAGCGGTCCCGGCGCGGTGCGGAAAAAGCCCACGAATATGGGCTCGCCGCAGTAAAGCGCGTACCGCATGACCGCCAGGTTGTAGAAAGCTTGGAGCAGGATGGAGACCGTGGCCAGCCACATGATCCGTCCGCCGTACTGCGCGGTGACCACGGGACCGAAAAGCCACTCGCCGCCGCCGATGTTCGCGCCCGCCATCATCAGCCCCGGACCGATCAGTAGCGTACACTTCCGCCAATCGAAAACCGGGGCTTCCGGCAGCTCGCCCTGTCCCCACGGCGGAAAGTATCGTGATCGGGTGACGTCTGGCACGCCGCGCTATCCTACCACGCCCTCCCGCGCGGTTATGCTGGAGGCATTCGGCAGGGCATCCCATGGAATACGCGAATCTGCTCTATGAGGTGGAGGCGGCGATCGCCGTCCTGACACTGAACCGACCCGAGCGGCGCAACGCACTCTCGCTCGAACTGATGCGGGAGCTGACTGCGGCGCTCGAGCGCGCTGCGGGTGACAACGGCGTGCGAGCCGTGATCCTGGCCGCCGCCGGCCCTGTTTTCTGTTCCGGCCATGATCTCAACGAGCTGCGCAACGCGGACTTGCACCAGTGCCGCCGGATTTTTCGGGAATGCGTCCGCCTGATGCAGGCCTTGCGGCAGACGCCGCAGCCGGTGATCGCCGAAGTGCAGGGCGTGGCCACGGCGGCGGGATGTCAGTTGGTGGCGGCGTGCGATCTCGCGGTGGCTTCCGAGGACGCCCGCTTCGCCACGCCAGGCGTAAAAATCGGGCTCTTCTGTTCAACGCCGATGGTGGCGCTGACGCGCAAGATCGCACCGCGTCGGGCCTTCGAGATGCTCGTGACGGGCGAAATGATCGACGCCCACACGGCCCTCGCCTGGGGGCTCGTCAATCGCGTGGCGCCGGCGGGAGCGCTGCGGGCGGAGACGCTCGGGTTGGCCGCTCGCATCGTCGAGGCCAGCCCGCTGGTCCTGGCTCTCGGCAAGCAGGCCTTCTACCGACAACTGGAGCTCGATGAGGCGGAAGCCTATGATTACACGGCCGAGCTCATGGCGTTGAACACGCTCACCGAAGACGCACAGGAGGGAATCGCGGCGTTTCTCGAAAAGCGCCGACCCGAATGGCGGGGCCGCTAGGGACCGACGCCGCGCGTCCGGTCGGGCACGCCCCGCTTCAGGAGCGCAGCACCCGGATGGTCCCGTTGGAAGTGGTCAGCCGGATGAGCGGTCCGCCCGCACCGATGATTCCTTCCAGGCGGTTCTTGGTCTCGAGGCGGCCGAGAAGCTCGAAGTCCGTGTGCACCGAGGCGTTGGAAACGCTGGCCTCGATCCTGGCCCCCGTCGATGCGGGCAGGCGCAGCGTGATGGCGCCGTTGCTGGTGGCCACGGCGACGGGATTGGCGTTGTAATGATCGAGCGTCAGTTCGACGCTGCCGTTGGAAGTGGTCAACCGGATGGGACGGTCGGCGGCGGGCTCCGCAATGCGTGCCGTGATCGGGGAGTTCGACGTCCGCACGTCGAACGTTCCCTTTAGGCGCTCCAGGCGAACGCCGCCATTCGAAGTGCGCAGACGGAAATCGCCGGTGAGGTCACTGCCGTTGATGGCGCCGTTGGAAGTTTGGGCTTCGACGGATCCCTCCAGCTGCCGGAGAGTGACGGACGCGTTGGAGGTTTCCAGGCGCGCCGAGCCCCTGACTTCCTCGATCCGCAGCGGGCCGTTACTGCTCACGATCGGATCGAGCCTTACGCGGTGTGGGACGCGGATGAAGAAGCGGACGCCGGAAGCTCGAGCGCGATTGCGAGCGGGCACGGCCCGGATGCGCACCGACTGCTCGCCGGCCTCGATTTCGATTTTCAGCTCTTCGAGCTCGACCTTGCTGCGAGCGTACTTGACACCGCTGATGCGGATCTCGTGCTTTTCCCATCCCAGAATCCGGACCGACCCGTTGTAGGTTTCGAGCGCCAGATGCGCGCCCGGCTTCAGGGGATAGCTGCGAGAGAATTCCTCCCGGAAAGTCGCCGCCGCGTCCAGGACCCCGTCGAGGTCGCAACCGGTCGTGCCGGCCAGGAGGATCAGGAAAGCGGGAACCAACAGGCCGCGGACGCGCATGGGAAGCCTCCCTGGGGATGAATACGTAGAAGACCCGCTTTTGTTCCCTGCGGACCGCGGCCCGTTCAGGCGGCTGAACTACGAGAGCACCTTGACGTCTTCAGCCTGCAATCCCTTGGGGCCTCTGCGGACCGAAAATTCCACTCGCGCCCCCTCTTCCAGGCTGCGGTAACCGCCCATCTGGATCGCGGAATAGTGGACGAAGACGTCCTCGCCGGAATCCCGCTGGATGAACCCGAAGCCTTTGGCTGCGTTAAACCACTTCACGGTACCTTTTTCTTTCATGGTGTTGCTGTTTCCTCGAAATTGAACTTGCTGAGGATCAAACGCTCCCCACGCAGCGGGCAAATCGCTCGGTGAGGGATTTACGGGCGGCAGGCGGAGACGTTCAAAACTCTGTCTTCAGAATAACACAAATCAGCGCAGCCGGCGCCGGTCAATATTGAACGCGGCCGGGGCGGTTGCAGGAGTCACGCGACGGCCGTGGGCTTGTCTTTGCCTGCCGGGCGATGGCGAGAGCCGTCCTTCGGGTCACCGGCGGGACTATGCTGGAGAGTGCCGGTGATCGATTTTGCTGAATTGCGCAGGCGGATGGTCGAACATCAACTGCGTGCTCGCGGCATCCGCGACCCACGTGTGTTGGCGGCGATGGGGGAGATCCCGCGCGAGCTCTTCGTCCCCGAAGACCAGCGCCATCGCGCTTACGATGACGAGCCGGTCGCGATCGGCTACGGGCAGACGATTTCACAGCCGTACATGGTGGCCCTGATGACGCAGAGCCTGGAGCTGCGCGGGGACGAGAAGGTCCTGGAAGTGGGTGCGGGCTCGGGCTACCACGCGGCGGTGCTGGGGGCGCTGGCGCGGGAGGTGATTGCGCTCGAGGTCATTCCGGAACTGGCCGCACGAGCGCAGCAGAACCTGGAGGCGGCGGGGCGGGCTCACAACGTGCGCGTGATTTGCGCGGACGGCTCGCGCGGCTATCCCGAGGAGGCGCCTTACGACGCCATTTCGGTGGCGGCAGCGGCGCCGGAGCCTCCCTGGGCGCTGCTGGAACAACTGGCGGACCCCGGGCGCATGGTGATCCCGGTGGGGGGAGGGTGGGATCAGGAACTGCGCCTCATTTGGAAACGCGAGGGACGTCTGAGCCAGCGCGTGGTGACCTACTGCCGGTTCGTGCCCCTGCGGCAGACGCAAACAGCGCCGCGCGGCTGAGGTGTGCGCCCCTGCCGCGACCTTGGGATACAATAGGCACCCGAGGTAATCGTGCTATGAGTTCCGAACCGGTAACGCGCAGATCCTTCTTGAAATCCTCCGCCGGCAAGACTGCGGCGGCATCGAGCTTCTTGATCGTCAAGCCCGAGCAGGTTCGCGGCGTGGGGCCGGCGCGGTTGCGCGCCGGCTTAGTGGGCTGCGGCGGCCGCGGCACGCAGGCCGTCGAGAACATCCTCAACGGCTGCCCCAACGTAGAGCTGGTGGCGATGTGCGACATCTTCGAAGACCGGCTGGAGAAATCCTACCGCCAGCTCAAGGAAGCGCCGCGCAACGCCACGATCGCCGATCGCGTCAAGGTGGACCCCGAGCATCGCTTCATCGGCTTCGACGGCTACAAAAAGGTCCTCGCATCCGACATCGACATCGTGCTGCTGTGCACCCCTCCCGGCTATCGGCCTGAGCACTTCGAAGCGGCGGTGAACGCCAAGAAGCACGTCTTCGCGGAAAAGCCTTTCGCCACCGATCCGGTCGGCTGCCGACGCTTCATGGCGGCGGCCAAGAAATCCGAGGAACTGAAGTTGACCGTGAAGTCGGGAGCGCAACGCCGCTCGCAGCGCGAATACGTCGAGACCTGGCAAAAGGTGCGGGACGGCGCCATCGGAGAAATCGTGGCCTGCTACGCGTACTGGATCGGAACGCCGGTGCTCCAGTTCCAGGGCCCGAACTGGCCATACGAGAAAGGCAAACGCAACCCCAAGTGGGGAGACATGGAGTATCAAAACCGCAATTGGTACTCCTACGTGTGGCTGTGCGGAGACCAGATCGTGGAGCAGCACCTGCATAACATCGACGTGTGCAACTGGTTCATGGGGACGCACCCCGTGCGCGTGGTGGCCTCGGGCGGCGTGGCCTGGCGGCCGCGCGAGGAGCTTTACGGCAATATCTACGATCACGTGTTCGCTGACTTTGTCTACCCGAACGGGGTGCATTTGACCAGCCATTGCCGGCAGTATCCCAACCTGCCGCACATCTACCGCAACGTGAGCGAATTGCTGGTGGGCACCAAAGGACGCACCAACTGCCGCGACATGGGCAGCAAGGGCATCGACCCGTACGTTCAGGAGCATATCGACATGGTGAACAGCATCCTGGGCAACGGGCCTTACATCAACGAGGCGATGGCGGTGGCGGAAAGCACCATGACCTGCATCATGGGCCGCGAGGCCGCTTACTCGGGCCAGGAGATCACTTGGGACATGATCATGAACTCCCAGCTCGATCTCTACCCGAAGACCTTCGAGTACGACGCCAAGGTGGAGGTGCCGCCGCTGCCGGTGCCGGGCCAGTACAAGTTCATCTGAGGAGAAGACACCGTGTCAGGAACACAAACCCGAAGGTCCTTCCTCGGCGCCGGCGCCGCAACTTTTACGATCGTGCGTCCCGAGCTGGTGCGCGGCTGGGGTCAGGCGAAGCTGCGCGCCGGCTTGATCGGCGTGGGCGGCCGCGGCACAGGCGCCGTGCGCGACATCCTGACGGGATGCCCTAACGTCGAAGTCGTGGCCATGGCGGACATCTTCGAGGACCATCTCGAAAAGAACCTGGCCAAGCTGAAGAGCAACCCGCAGATCGCCGATCGCGTCAAGGTCGATCCCGAGTACCGCTTCATCGGCTTCGACGCTTACAAGAAGCTGATCGCCACGGACGTGGACATCGTCATGCTCTGCACGCCGCCGGGCTGGCGACCCATCCATTTCGAAGCGGCCGTCGAAGCGGGCAAGCACGTTTTTACTGAGAAACCGGTGGCCACCGATCCGGTCGGCTGCCGACGCTTCATGGCCGCCGCGCGCAAGGCCGAGGAAAAGAAATTGACCGTGATGTCCGGCGCGCAGCGGCGATCCACGCGCGAGTACATCGAGACCGTGCAAAAGATCCAGGACGGCGCGATCGGCGAAATCGTGGCGCTCTATTCGAATTACCTGAGCGGTCCGGTGATGCACGCCAAGGCGCGCGACCCCAAGTGGGGCGACATGGAATGGCAGCACCGCAACTGGTACTCGTTCCTGTGGCTGTGCGGAGATCAGATCGTCGAGCAACACTTCCACAACATCGACTTCATCAACTGGGTCATGGGAACGCACCCGGTGCGCGTGGTAGCCTCGGGCGGCGCAGCCTGGCGTCCGCGCGAAGAGCTTTACGGGAACATTTACGATCACATGTTCTCGGACTTCGTCTATCCCAACGGCGTGCATTACGCCAGTCACTGCCGGCAGTACCCGCAAGGTTGTTACCGCAACGTAGACGATCTGATCGTCGGAACGAAGGGTCGGTCGAACGGCCGCGACATGGGCACTAAGGGGATCAACGGCCAGGTGCAGGAACACATCGACATGGTCAGGAGCATTCTGGGGGAGGGTCCCTACATCAACCACGGCATGGCGGTGGCGGAAAGCACGATGACCTGCATCATGGCGCGCGAGTCGGCCTACTCGGGGCAGGAGATCACCTGGGAGATGATCATGAACTCCCAGCAGGATCTGATGCCCAAGGAGTTCGGCTACGAGGTCAAGATGGAGGCGCCGCCGCTGCCCCAGCCCGGCACGTACAAGTTCCAGTGAAGGCGCCAGACCGACCGCTTCGCATTATCAATGCCGCCGCGCCCATTCGCATCTGTGATAACGGCGGCTGGACGGACACCTGGTTCGCCGGACACGGCAAGGTGTTCAACATCGCCGTCTACCCTTACGCGGAAGTTCAGCTTTGCGTGCGCCGGCATCGGGGCGAGGCGGCCCGCATCACGATCCATGCCGAAAACTACGGGCAGCGCTATTCCATCGAACCTCCGCGCGGCGTCTACGACAAGCACCCGCTGCTGGAGGCAGCCATCGAGTACATGGGCGTGCCGGAGAAGCTCGCCATTGAAGTCTCCATTTACAGCGAAGCGCCCGGCGGCTGCTCGACGGGCACCTCCGCTGCGGTGAGCGTCGCGTTGATCGGGGCGCTCGACCGTCTGACGCCCGGTCGCTTGACGGCCCATGAGGTCGCGCTGGCCGCACAGAGGATCGAGACCGAGCTGCTCAAGCAGCAGTGCGGCATCCAGGATCAGATCGCATCCGCCTACGGCGGCATCAACTACATCGAGATGTTTCGTTACCCGCACGCGGCCGTCAGCCCGATCCGGGTGCCGGATCCGATTTGGTGGGAATTGGAAGGCCGACTCTCGCTGATCTACGTCGGGGAGACGCACTCCTCCTCGGAGGTGCACCAGATGGTGATCCGCAGCCTGGAAAACGCGGGGCCGGAGGCGCCGCAGCTGAAACCTCTGCGGCTGACGGCCGAGAAGTCGCGCGATGCGCTGTACGCCGGGGACTTTGCGGCTCTGGGTCGCGCCATGATCGAGAATACGCAGGCGCAGGAAAATCTGCATCCGGCGCTCGTGGGGCCGCATCACCGCCGCATCATCGAAATCGCACGTGCCCACGGGGCACTCGGCTGGAAGGTTAACGGCGCAGGGGGTACAGGCGGTTCCGTGACGATTCTCAGCGGTCCAGACCGCGCGGCCAAACGCGCCATGATCCGCGAAATCGAGCAGGAGGACCGCCGTTATCGCCACATTCCCATTTTTCTGAGCCGCTTCGGGTTGAGGGTCTGGGAGACGGAGCCGTAGGGAGGCCGGCGACTCGATTGCTTCAAGCAGAGGCCTGAGCCGGCCACCCGGAAAGCTGCCTGACCGCGCCTTCCGCCGATGCGCGACTACACGGAAAGAAACCCTTCCAGGTACAACACGGCTTGCCCCGACAAAGCCACGCGATCGCCTCGCAGCTCGCACAGGATCTCGCCGCCCCTTCGCGAAAGCTGGCGTGCGCGTAGAACGCTCTTACCCAGCCGCGAGGCCCAGTAGGGAGCGAGCGTGCAGTGAGCGGATCCCGTCACGGGATCTTCCGGCACCCCGACCGCAGGGGCGAAGAAACGCGAGACGAAGTCCGCTTCGCGTCCCGGCGCCGTGACGATGACGGCGAACATGTCCACGCGGCTCAGGGCCGACATGTCGGGCGCCAGCCCGCGAACGTCGTCTTCGGAATTGTAAACGGCCATGTAGTCTCGGGCCTTCCATAGCTCGCGCGGCGCACGGCCCAAGGCCTCGATCAGACCCGGCGGCGGTTCGGCGGGAGCGGCAGGCCGCGAAGGGAAGTCCATCTCCAGCCAATCGTTCCTGCGGCGCACCGTAAGCTCGCCCGCGCGCGTCTGGAAGCGAACCGCGTCCAGGCCCGGCTCGATGCAGCGGAAAACCACGTAGGCGGCTGCGAGCGTGGCGTGGCCGCAGAGGTCGACCTCCACGGCGGGCGTGAACCACCGCAGTCGGTACTGTCCTCCGCCCCCAACCAGAAAAGCCGTTTCCGAGAGATTGTTCTCAGCCGCGACGGCCGCCAGCAGCTCGTCGGGCAGCCAGCGTTCGAGCACGCACACTGCCGCCGGATTGCCCGCGAACAACCGGTTCGTGAAGGCGTCAACCTGGTAGATCGGGATACGCACGCAGCACAGGATAACTCAGAGCACGTCGACCTCATGTCATTGGCGTTGGGAGGCCCGCCATCCGGTCCTAGCGGAGCAGCCTCTCCACGGACTCATCTAGGCCGAAAGTCAGCGCGGTTGGAGCCCCAGACTTGTGCATGAGCGCAGGGCCGGCTTGCAGCAGGCCGCCAACCAAGACTATCTTGGACACGGTTGTTCACGGGCAAGGAGGAAAGCAGCATGAAGCGTCGGCTTTTTTTGCAGTTGCCCCTCGCCGCCGGGCCGCAGCCCGGCGCTCAGACCCAGCCGCGCAACCCTGCCGTGGCGCGCCGCCCCAACGTGATCTGGTTTTTCGGCGATCAACACCGGGCGCAAACGCTGGGCATTTCCGGTGATCCGAACGTCAGCACACCCAACATCGACAACCTCGCCTCCATGGGTGTGCAGTTCACACAGGCCGTCTCCGGCTTCCCCCTATGCTGTCCCTTCCGCGGGTCGCTACTGACCGGACGTTACCCGCACCATTGCGTGCCCGGCCATGAATACCCGCTGCCGGAAGGTCAGCCGACCATCGCGCAACCGTTCCGCGAAGCAGGCTACCACACGGCCTATTTCGGCAAGTGGCATCTGGCCGGCTGGAAGGAACGCAACGGGCGAGCGGCGCACTTCATTACCGATCCGCGTCGGCGCGGTGGGTTCGACACCTGGGTGGGCTATGAAAACAACAATTCCCAGTACGACTGCTGGGTTCACGGCGGCGAGGGCAAAGACGCATTCCACTACCGCCTGCCCGGCTACGAAACCGACGCCCTCACCGACCTGCTCATCCGATTCATCAAAGACCAGGCGGCAGCGCAGCGTGCGGGTAAAGGCAAGCCCTTCTTCGCCGTCTGCTCCGTGCAGCCTCCGCACGATCCCTACGTCGCGCCGCCGGAATACCTGCGGCGTCACACGCCTGCCTCCATCCGCTTCCGTTCCAACGTGCCCGATGTGGGTTGGGTGCGCGATCGCGCCGCGCGGGAGCTGGCCGGCTACACGGCGATGGTGGAGAACCTCGACTTCAACCTGGGGCGCGTCATCCGCACCCTGCAGGAGGAGGGCCTCTACTTCGACACCCATATCCTGTTCTTTTCCGATCACGGCGACATGCTCGGCTCACACGGCCTGTTCCGCAAGACCAATCCCTACGAGGAATCCATCCGCATACCCTTCTTCATCAGTGGCGGCCAGCCGTCCTATGAAGGCTACATGACCGGGCGCTTGCCCGTGCTACTGAACGCTCCCGACATCGCACCCACCACGCTGGGGCTATGCGGCATCAAGCCGCCCGCATGGATGGAGGGCCGGGACTACTCCGGCCTGCGCCTCCGACGCGAAAAAAGCGCTCAGCCCAGCCTGCCCGATTCCGCCTATTTACAATGCGTGATTCCCACCGGACACAACGACTCCATCAACAAACCGTACCGCGGGGTGGTCACGAGTGACGGCTGGAAATACGTCTGCTTCGAGAACACGAGCTGGCTGATGTTCAACCTGAATGAGGATCCTTATGAACAGGTGAACCTGGCGCACAATAACCGTTTTCGGGCGGAGCGGCGCAAGCTCATCGATCGGCTGAAGCAGTGGATTGCCGACACGGGCGACAAATTCGCAGTTCCCGACGATTGAGGCCGCCTCGCGCCGGGGTCCCAGTGCTCATTTGCCCGGCGTCCGCGGGAACCAGCCCGTGTAGATCAGCTTGTCCACCGCCGCATCCAGATCGGAAGTATCGGTCGCCAAGGCCGCAGCGATTTTCAGAGGCACCTCAGTCTGGTCGAAGTAGCCGGTGAACAGTAAGGCGCCGGGACCCTCGGCCGAAAGCGGTAGGGTCTCGTAGGTATGGTTGCCCGTGCGGAAACCCACAGCCAGCCGCACGAGCCCTTTGCCGTAGGTGTCCCGGTTCTCCGGGTACCCATCGCCGTCGGCGTCAACGTAGTTGGGAAAACCGAAGCCGGCGTAAGGATTCACGTAGATCTCGCCCGGCGGTCCGGTGCGCCCGCCGCCCATCGAGCCGTACGGGATCATGGCGCGCACATTGGCCCCTACGTCCTTGTAAATGGTGGTGCTGTGCGTGCCGATGGGCGAAGTGACGCTCATGCGAAGATTGCTGGTGCGATCGAAATAGTCGGAGTCGGGAATTTCGGCCACGCCGATAATGACCACCGGCTGCCCGTGGTCCGCCGTAGCCACCAGCAGCGTATCGCGGGGCGTGCGCGCGGCGGCCCACGAGCGTCCCACACCGACGGCCTTGTCAAATTCGATTACGTCCCAAGCGGCCCCGGCGAAGTGATTGGAGTGGGATTGCTTGTCAATCGAGGCCGCCTCGACCATCAGGAAGAAAGGCTGTTTGCCGTCCGGCCCGGCGAGCACCTCGATGGCCTTCTGCGTCATGAGATCGAGGAACGGCTGATCCTCCCACCCCCCGAACGAAGGCAGAGGCTCGCTGCCCGGGCGCAGCAGGCGCAACTTGTCGTAGGCCACGTTCATGTGAGCCGTGGAAGCGGGCCGCACGCCGCTGGCGTGGACGGTGGTCTGCGCAGTCTTGAAAATGCCCAACACGCGCCGGTCGCCGGCCCGCACGCCTCGTAGCTCGGTTGCGGTCTTGACGATCTTGTAGCCCCTGGCGGCGAACTCGGCCCACATGTCGCGCTTGTCGGCGCGCACCGCGGGCTCGAAGCTTTCGCCGCCTCCGCCCATGAGCACGTCGGGGGCCGGCTGGCCGTCGAGAAAAGGATTCTCCAGGTACTGTCGGACGATTTCAAAAGCGGTGTCGCGGTCACCGGTGTGCGCTGCGAACGCGGCCGGAGTGGCGTCGGCCACGGAAGCCGTGGTCACGATGCCGATGCGGTAGCCGAAACGCCGCTTCAGGTATTCGGCAAGGGTTTCAATGCGCGGATTGTCCAAGGCGTAAGGCAGCGTTTCGGCGGTGGCGGCGGCGCCGAACGCACAGTCGGTGCCGTCCGGGAAAACGCTTAGGCCGCCGTCGAAGGTCTTGTTGCCGGTGGCCAGGGCAGTGGCGGTAGGAGCCGAGTCGGGGATCAGCCGATCCAGGCTGTGGTGCATGACGGCGCCGGCCACCGGCATGCGATCCATCTCCAGCAGCCGGTCATAGAAACCCTGACGCAAGCCGGGCACACCAGGAGCCGTCTCGACGCTGCGGCTCACGATGCGTCCCGCGTCTCGCCACGCCTCGGTCATCCCGTCGCCGATGTAAAGGATCACGTTGCGCGAGGCTGCCAGCCGCGGGAAGGGCTGCACGAGGATGTCGCGCACGTCGCGAAGGGTACCGCGCGCCGTGGCCAGCGTGGCCTCCAGACGGACCCATCCGGGCGTCTTGAAGCTGACCAGGTCGGCGCGCCAGACCGCATCCGGGGTGGCGTCGCAGTCTAGGTCGACCGCACGCGGTCCAGAGAACAATCGGGTCAGGTCAACTCCGTTGGCGCTGACGCTCAAGGCGCCACCGGTCACGTTGCGGGCCTCGATGACAAGGTCCAGTCGTTGGTCTTCGAGCAGCCGCGTACGCTCGGGCAAGGCTATGCTGAGCAGTTGCGCGTAGGACAAGCCGGACACGGCAATCAGGAGCAAGGAGTGCTCGACTGCCAACCGATGCAGGCTCCTCATGATCGCCTCCCACGGCGCCAATTGTTAACACCCCCGGATCGCTTGTCAAGGGTCAAGGACCGGGTTTACCACGGGCTAGGCAAGGCGCGAGGAAAGCGATACAATCAAGGCGAGGTCCGTGGGCGCCGCTCGGTGGTGGCCGGCGGCAGTAGCCTTCGGGTCCTTGGTCTGGGCCGAGGGCAGCGGGATCCGGGGAGCGCCATCCTACTCCGGGGCCGGCATCGTAAACGCGGCAAGCAACGTACCGGGGCCGCTCGCCCCTTACACGATCGCGTCGCTTTACGGCTCGGAGCTCTCCTTCTCCACCCGGGCCTTGACGGGTGGTGACGTTCGCCTGAATCAGCTTCCCACCGAGCTCGACGGGGTGCGAGTGTTGGTCGGGGGCCAGGCAGCGCAACTCTATTACGTTTCGCCCCAACAGATCAACTTCCTGGTTCCCTACAACCTCGGGGCGAAGTTTCCCACCGAAGTCAGCCTTATCGTCGCGCGGCACGGCATTAGGGGGCCGGAAGTCCGCATCCGCCTGGAAGAAACGGCTCCCGCGCTGTTTTTGCTCGATGCGGAAACCCCCGTCGCGACCGCAGTGCGCACCGAGGGAGACCAGAAAAGGTGGATTGTGATCAGCAAGGACGAACCCGCGCGCGCGGACGAATGGATCACCCTGTGGGCGACCGGATTGGGGCGAACCGAGCCTCCCGTGGCGTGGCCCTACCTGCCGGGCCAAGCCTTCCCCATCGTCAACTGGCGCCGGTTCCAAGTCCTACTGGACGAAGCGCCGCTTGGGGCGGAACGAATTCAGTACGTGGGCGTGGCGCCGCAGTTTGGAGGCTTGTACCAAATCAATCTGCGCTTGCCCGCCGACTTAGAGGGCCGACCGGAAATCCGCATTGCCGTGGGCGAGGCGATCAGTCCCTCGGGTCTGAGATTGCCTGTGCGAAAGCCGGAGTAACGCTGCCATCTACGCAACTCGGCCCCGTGCGAACGCGTTTAAAGCAAAGGGAGGCTACAATCACAAAAGGAGCCGACGATGGGCCACAAGGCGGTGTGGTTGGCGGCGCTCGCTGGGCTGGCGATACTGGCTCAAGAACAGGCGGTTGAGAATCCGCCACCGAAGGGATGGCGCAGCGCGGAGCAGAACGAGCCCGGTAAATACGTCCTCGAACCGGGCACGCGCGTACCCCTGAGCCTCATCAACAGCGTGAGCACGAAGCACTCGGCCGAAGGGGACCGGGTCTATCTGGAAACCGTTTTCCCGATCCTGGTGAACGGCCGCGTGGTGATCCCTCCGGGCAGCTATGTCGCGGGGACCATCACGCAGGTGAAGCGGCCCGGACGGGTGAAGGGTCGGGGCGAGTTGTTCCTGCGGTTCGACTCGCTGACGCTACCCAACGGCGTCACGCGCGAATTCCGCGCACGCATCGGAGGATTAGACGGGCGGGGCAACGAGGAACTGGACCGGACCGAGGGCAAGGTCATCAGCGAGGGCAACAAAGGCGGCGACGCCCGGACCGTGGGGGAGGCCGCCGCTGCCGGGGCTTCCGTCGGCGTCATCGCGGGCCACGCGGCGGGACGTACGGGTATGGGCGCGGGCATCGGTGCCGCGGCGGGCGCGGCCGCAGGCGTGATGGGCGTGCTTCTCACACGCGGGCCCGAGGCGGTGCTCGCCAAGGGGTCGACCATCGAGATGGTGCTGGACCGTCCTCTCGTCTTCAGCGAAGAGGAGCTGGATTTTAGTCAGACCGCGTGGCGACCGATACGCGCAACCTCCGGCGGCGGTCCCGTCCAGAAGCAGGAACGTCGTTCGATCCCGATGCCGGGCAGGCGGTGGCCGCTGGGCAGGCTCCCCTGAGAGGCAGCTCGCTCACAATCGCACGCGGTTCAGCCGGAGCGCATTGGTGATCACCGAAACCGAGCTGAAAGTCATCGCCGCGGCCGCGATCACAGGGCTGAGCAAAAGGCCGAAGAAGGGGTAGAAGACGCCGGCCGCTGCCGGAACCGCCAGGACGTTGTAAAAGAACGCCAGAAACAGATTCTGGCGAATGATGCGCATGGCGGCGCGGCCCAGACGCAGAGCCCGCACGATTCCTCTCAGGTCCCCTTTAACAAGCGTGACGGGTGCGGTCTCCATCGCCACGTCGGTTCCCGTGCCCATAGCGATGCCCACATCGGCTTGAGCGAGCGCAGGAGCATCGTTGATCCCGTCGCCCGCCACGGCCACTCGGCGTCCCTCTGCCTGGAGGCGGCGCACTGCTTCGAGCTTGTCTTCCGGTAACGCCTCCGCTTGGAACTCGTGAATCCCTAGTTCGGATGCCACGGCCCGGGCGGTCGCAGCGTTGTCTCCGGTGATCATCACGATGCGGATGCCCGAGCGCCGCAACTGCGCCACGGCTTCACGACTGGATGGTTTCACCGGATCCCCGAAGGCCAGCAACGCCTCCACGCGCCCGTCGACTGCCAAGTACATCACACTGCGTCCCGGAGCAGCCAGAGCCTGCTCGCGCTCGCGGAGATGCGCGATCGGCACCCCGGCTTCCTCCATGAGCCTGCTATTGCCGATGGCCACACGCTGCCCGCCGACAAAGCCCATCACGCCTCGGCCCGGCTTGGCTGTGAAAGCCGCCGTACGGAGGGGCTCGATCCCCTCGGCCCGGGCCGCTGCGACCAGCGCGGCCGCCAGAGGGTGCTCGCTGGAACGTTCGAGGCTCGCCGCAAGGCGCAGGATGTCGCTGCGGGCGAGCGTCCCCACCGGCTCAAGCCCCACCAGCGTCGGTTTGCCTTCGGTCAGCGTGCCGGTCTTGTCCACCACCAGCGTATCGACGCGCTCGAGAATTTCCCACACGGTGGCGTCGCGCACCAGGATGCCTTCGCGCGCACCTCGGCCTGTACCCACCATGACCGCCACGGGCGTGGCGAGTCCGAGGGCGCAGGGACAAGCGATGATCAGAACGGCCACGGCGTTCAGCAACGCGTGCGTCATGCGCGGCTCCGGTCCGAAGCGTAACCACGCGAGAAACGTAAGGACGGCGACTGCGGCGACCGCGGGAACAAAGAACGCGGCCGCGCGATCCGCCAGCCGCTGGATCGGGGGCCGGCTTCGCTGAGCCTGAGCTACGACGGCTGCGATCCGCGCCAGCAGCGTCTCGGAGCCCACGCGTTCGGCGCGCATCAGGAAGCTGCCCGCACCGTTCAAGGTACCGGCTGTGACCCGCGTGCCGGGCGCTTTCTCCACAGGCCACGGCTCGCCGGTAATCATCGATTCGTCCACAAAGCTCGTGCCCTCGATTACGACGCCGTCCACGGGGACGCGCTCGCCGGGTCTTACCCGCAGCCGCATGCCTGCGCGGACATTTTCGAGCGCGATGGGGCGCTCGGTGCCGCCCTCCTCCACGAGCGTGGCCGTGTTGGGCGCGAGCGCCAACAGCGCGCGCAACGCTTCTCCCGTACGTCGCCGCGCGCGCTGCTCGAGCACCTGCCCCAGCAACACCAGTGTCACGATCGCCGCAGCGGCTTCGAAGTACACGGCCGGGCGACCGTCGGGCATGCGGAACGATTCGGGAAAGCGGGCCGGCGCCACGGTCGCCGCCACGCTGGCCAACCAGGCCGCAGCTACGCCGGTGGCGATGAGCGTGAACATGTTCGGCCGCCGCAGCGCCGACCGGTTCCAGCCTCGCTTGAAGAACGGCAGGCCTCCCCAGAGGACAACGGGTGCGGATAGGCCCAGTTGCAGGAAAGCCGGCAGATGAGGCGCCACGCCGCGCCCGGCCGCGAGCATCTCCCACATCGCGAAGATGGCCACCGGCAGGGTCAGTACGGCGCTGACCCAGAAGCGAAGCACCATCCGGTCGGGATCCGCCGGTTCGGCGGTGCCCGCTTCGGCTTCGAGCGCCATGCCACATTCCGGACAGGTGCCTGGAGCGATCCGCCGCACCTCGGGATGCATCGGGCAGCTATACACCGCACCTCTTCCTGCTGATACGGGCTTTTCGGCGGACCCTACATACCGTTCGGGCGCGGCCCGGAACTTCGCCAGACAGTGAGGACAGCAGAAGTAGTAAGTCTCGCCTTCGTATTCCCACCGCGCCGAGGCGTGTTCGGGATCCACGGACATCCCGCAAACCGGATCCTTCCGGGCCCCGCGCGAAGCAGGAGCGGGCCCACCTCCCAACTGCACCAGTCCCCCTTCCACACGATCCTCCTCAGCGATTATGGATTCGGCAGGCTCAGACGGGTCGCTGTTTCACGCCGGCTCCGGGCCTTCCAGCACCGACCGCACCGTGGCCACTAAAGTGTCCATGTCCACCGGCTTCTGCAAAGAGGCCTGGGCGCCGAGCAGCTTCGCCATCCTCAGATAGACGGAAGCCGACGGTTGGCCGGAAATCGCGATCAGCTTGATGCCGGGGAATTCGCGCCGCAAGGACTGAATCGTCTCGATGCCCTCCTGCTCGGGCATGAAGATGTCGGTGATCACGACATCGGGCGGGTCGCTCCGGCAGACGCTCATGGCGATGCGCCCGTTCGCGGCCTCCCGCACCTCGTAGCCGGCCGCTTCGAGCATCCGGCGCAACGCGAGCCGCGCCTCGTCATCGTCGTCGACCACCAGAACACGCACCCGCCGAGGATCCGAGCCACACATGAGTCTGCTCTCATGGTAATCCCTGCCGGCCTGCGGTCGCACTTTCAGCTCCCGCCGGCGCGAAGGAACCTCAGAAACTCATCGGGATCGCGCGTGAGTCCCGCGAATGTGGCGACGACCTCTTCCTGCGGGGAAAGGATGGCGTAATAGGGGATCGCCACCGTGCGGAAACGGGTCTCCTGCATGCGCTGGTTCTCTTCGGAGGCCGCGTCGCGGCCGTCCGTGTAAAGCTCGAGCAACACGAAGCGCTCCAGCTCGGCGGCCACCTCAGGGCGCGTGAACATGTTTGCTTTCATCCACTGGCAATTCGTGCAGGCGTATCCGGTGAAGCTCACCAGCAGCGGCTTGCCTTCGCGCCGGGCCAACTCGAGCGCCTCCTGGTACTGGTTCTTCATCCAGCGCACACCGCGCGACGCAGAGGAACCGGCGACGGCGTGCTCGGACGGCGGCGGCACGTAGGCATCGAGTTCACCCAGCCGCGCGCCGAACATGCCCGGGATGAGACTCACCGCAAACACCAGAAACGCAGCGCCTGCGAGCAAGCGGATCAGACCCAACGGTTCCTCTGTGCCAATGCCGGGCAGACGCAGCAGTCCCAGCAGGTAGAGGCCGGCCAACCCGAACAGCACGATCCACACGGCCAGAAAACGCTCGCGCGTGAGCAGATCCCAGCCCAGAACCTTGTCCACCGCACTCAGATACTTGAACGCGGCCGCCAGAATGAGGAACCCCAGCACGACCTTGACGCGCTCCATCCAACCGCCCGCGCGCGGCATGCGCGCCAGATAAGAAGGGAACAGCGCCAGCAGAAAGAAGGGAAGTGCCAGCCCCGCGGCGAAGCCGAGCATGCCGAGGGCAGGTTTCCAGCCGCCCTCCGCCAGCGAAGCCGCCAGCAGGGTCCCCACGAACGGGCCCACGCACGCGAACGCAGTCAGCGAAAAAGTAAGCCCCATCAGCAGCGTTCCCGCCATACCGCCACCGCGGGAAGCCTGGTCCAGGCGCGTGAGCACGCTCGAAGGAACACGGATTTCGAATGCCCCCAGCAGGCTCAGCGCAAACACGATGAAAACTGCTGCCACGAAGGCGTTCACCCAGGGATTCGAGCCGAGTTGCACCATGCCGAAGGGACCCAGCATCGCGGTCACCGCAAGGCCGAGCGTCGTGAACAGCGCGATGATCCCGACGGAGAACACCGCGGCCTCGAAGACCGCGCGTGCGCGGGTGGCTGCCGGTTTGTTGAGGAAGAAAGAAACCGTGATCGGGACCATCGGAAACACGCACGGCGTCAGGACGGCCGCCAGACCGAAGCCGAAGGCCACGAGCAGGAACAGCGGGATCCCCTGCCGCGAAGCCGACGGCTCCCCAGCGGGCAATGCTTCAGCGGCAGCGGCTTCCCGGGGCACTCCGACGACCAGACGATAGCCGGGCGGGATTGACACAGTGGGAGCTGGGGCGGAGGGATCCACCGACAGGCGTGCCGTAACCGCGGCACGGCGCGGCGGCAGGCATTGGCGATCATCGCACGCCTGATAACGCGGCCGCGCCGTCAGCGCCACGGTTCCGGCCGCCGCATCGCGGGCCAGCTCGAGTTCGATCAACAGCGTGACTTCGCCCGCGAAGGTCTCGGTTTCGGTGCCGAAATTGGGATCGGGCTTTCGTTCCGGTTCAGGCTGGTAGATCCGCACGGCCGCGATCGCCGGGTTGGGTTCGATTTCGACCGTGGTGGCAATCGGCGGGCGGGGCGTGGTCATGGAGTAGAGGTGCCAGCCCGGATCCATGCGCGCCACAAGCTTGCCGAGCACGCGGGCGCCGGGCGGAGCGCCGGCGGGTTCCAGCGTCAAGGACCAGTGGATGGGATCGAGCGGCTGCGAAGGCAGAGATACAGCCAGAAGAACCGACAGCCAAACCATTGTCGGGGCGCGCCTCACAATCTAGTGGATGCCTTCACTTGGCCACCGGTAACAGCGTATCGGGCATGGCGCGTAGCTCGTTCTCCAGCCTGCGGTCGATGCCGGCCTGCGCCAGTTCGGCGGCCACGCGGATGGCATTGTAAATGGCGTACCCGTTGGAACGCCCGTGGCAGATGATCACCACGCCGCGCACGCCCAGCAGCGGCGCGCCGCCGTACTCGGAATAATCCACGCGCTTGCGGAAGTCGCGGTAGGCGTTGCGCGAAAGCACGTAGCCGACCTTGCGCTTCAGCGTGGCCTTCAGCGAGACCTCCAGCAGGTGCATGATGACGTCGGCCATGCCCTCGCTCACCTTGAGCGCCACGTTGCCGATGAAGCCGTCGCAGACGACGACGTCGGCCGCCCCGGTGTAAAGGTCCCGGCCCTCCACGTTGCCGATGAAGTTCAACGGAAGGCTGCGCAGAAGAGGCGCCGCGTTGCGCGTGAGCTCGTTGCCCTTGTGCTCTTCCTCGCCGATGGAAAGCAGTCCCACGCGCGGGCGCTCGATGTGAAAGACCACCCGCGAATAAATGTCGCCCATCAAAGCGAACTGCGCGAGCATGCGCGGGTTGCAGTCCACGTTCGCGCCGACGTCAATCATGACCGCGGGCGTACCCGTCAGCGTGGGAAATGCCGAGGCCAGCGCGGGACGGTCCACGCCGCGGACCACACCCTGCACCATCTTGGCGGTGGCCATGACGGCGCCGGTGTTGCCCGCCGACACAAGCCCTTGCGCGTGCCCGTCGCGCACCAGGCGCGAGGCGACGCGGATCGAGCTGTCCCGCTTGGCCCGGACGGCGCGCGCAACGCTGTCCTCCATGGTCACGCGCTCGCTGGCGTGCACTATGCGGATGGGCAGCGAGCGAGCGCCATCCTGCGCAGCCAGCTCCCGTGAGAGCAGCTCTTCGGGTCCCACCAGCAGCACCTCGACGCCCAGGGTCTTCGCGGCCCGGATGGCGCCCTCGACCTCAGCCTTGGGGGCGTGATCGCCCCCCATCGCGTCCACCGCGATCCTGATCATGACCCGCTACGGATTATTCCGACGTCACCTCGATGACTTCCCTGCCCTTGTATTGACCGCAGTGTGGGCACACCCGGTGCGGGAGCTTCGGCTCGTGGCAGTTGGGACATTCAGCTAAGTTGGCCGGGCGCAACGCGTCGTGCGCTCGACGCTTGCCCGTGCGAGCCTGCGAATGTCTCCGTTTCGGATTCGCCATAACTCAACCGTCCTTTGCAAAAAGTTGATCGAACCGTGATAGCGTCAGCGGACGAAGTTTCGTAGCGCCGCCCAGCGATCGTCCACCCACTCCTGCCGGCAACCGCAGTTTACCAGATTGCGGTTCTGTCCGCAGACCGGGCAAATGCCGCGACAGTCGGGGCGGCAGATCCGGCGCATCGGCAAGGCGAGCAGGACCTGCTCGCGCACAACATCCGCCAGCTCGACGCCGAGACCTCGGTAGAAAGCAATTTCCGTCTCTTCCGGCGAAAGAACGACTTCCTCCGGCATGGCCGCCGGCAGCGGCCGGTAGACGAGGTCGAAATCCAGCGACAGGGGGAAACTGGCCGCCTCCAGGCAGCGATCGCAGTCCGCTTCCATCTGGACGGTCAGGTGTCCCTTGACCAGAATTTCCATGGTGGCCTGGCGAAGCACCGCGGTGCCCCGCACCACCAGATCGCTGACCTGCCGCAGGTGGGCGTCGAAATAGTCTACCGCGCCGGGGGGGAAAACCTCTGCGATCGGCAGATCGCGGAGCAAGAGATCCTGTACGTTAAGGAACACGGCCGCCACCCCGGGGCGGGAGTTACAGAATCCTCTATTATAGCTGAAAGCCTTAGTCCCGCACCCGGTTCGTTACGCGCTCTTCCGCCCCTCCGCGGGCCACCGTCGGAGCCGGTAGCCGGCGCCCGACAGCCGCTTCGTAAATCCACGCGCCCAGCACGGCCCCGAGCAGGGGTCCGGCCACCGGGACCCACCAGACCCCGCTCCCGTCCGTCAGCCCGTTGTTTCGGAAGCCGACCAGAACGGTGAGCAGGCGCGGACCGAAGTCGCGCGCGGGGTTGATCGCGTAGCCGTGCAGGGAGCCGAACGAGCATCCGATCCCGAGGACGATCAGGCCGATGACGAGCGGCGCCAGGTTGGCGCCCGGCGGCTGGTTGCGCTCATCCGTCACGGCAAAGACCAGCAGTAGCAGGAGCGCAGTGCCCAGCAGCTGATCGACGAAGCCCGCCGAGGGCGATCCCGGGAAGGCGGGAAAGGTCGTGAAGATTCCCGCGGTGTGCTCCAACAGCGGGTCGGCCTTTGCGAACGCGGGTCGGTAGTTCAGGAACACTACCGCCGCTGCCAGGAAGGCGCCCGCAGTCTGTGCCGCCCAGTACGGTAGCATCTTTCTCCGCGGGAATCCCCGGAACAGGACGAGCGCCAAGGTTACGGCTGGATTCAAATGTGCGCCGCTGACTCTGCCAGCCACCCAGACTCCCATGGTCACACCGAGCGCCCAGCCGATCGTGATGTTGGTCCAGCCTCCGTGCACCACCTCGCCGGGAACACCCGTCTTGAACAGCACGACCATGGCGCAGGCGCCGCAGCCGAAAGCCACCAGGATGCCCGTCCCCAGCAACTCGGCCAACATCTCGGCAGCCAGCGAAGACCGATTCATGGCCTGCGCTGCCTCCTCTCCTCGAGGCGCCTGTTCAGATACTCCTCATACTCTCGCTTGAGCTCAGGATCCACGGGCGTCGAGTAAATCTCGCTCGACTTGTACTTGCCGGTGCGCAGCTTCTGCTGCGTCCACTCGTCATGGATGCGACTGCGTTCGGCCGTTTCCAAGACTTTCTCGACCAAATGGGGCGGAATGAACCACACGCCCTCGCGATCGGCAAAGACCACATCACCCGGCATCACGACCGCCTTGCCGATGCGGACCGGGATGTTAAAACCGGTCAACATGACGTTCCGGATCGCAGTGGGGTGGGCGCCACGGTAGTATACCGGCATGCCGAGAGGGAAGATGCCCTCCAGATCACGGATGCCGCCATCCACGACGATGCCCGTACCAGTGACCGTCTGGATGTAGGTGGCCAGATTGTCGCCTACGAAGGTCCCGTCCTCGATCTTGCCGAATAGATCGACCACGATCACGTCGCCGGCTTGGAGCTGGTCGATGACGCGCTGGTTGGGACTGCGCCCGCCCAAGCGAGCCTTGCCTTCGGCCTCGGCCACCTGGGCCACGTCAGCGCGGTAGGGCATGAACTGGGCAGTCACCGCACGCCCGACCAGCTTCTTGCCCGGATGCAGGATCTGCCAGCCGTCTTCGAACTGGTTGGCATAGTCCGGTCGCGGCAGCGCCGCCCAGACTTCCTCGGAAGTCAACTCCTTGAAGCGTTCGAGCAAGCGGTCGGGAACCTTGGGGCGCCCGTCGGGAAAGCGTTCGTAAGGGTTCTTTTCGGTGTACCGGATCATTTGCTCGCGGCTGAAGGTGAAGATCTGGCTCGCAGCCGCGTGCGCGAACACAACAAGGGTGACGACAATGCGCCGCATGCAGGGAAATGTATCACAGCAGAGGCGGGGGAGATCCGGCGCCTCCCAGCGCGCTCTGCCAGCGCCGATACTGCTCCTGCCGCATTCGCTCCAGGTCCTGTTTAACCAGATTCAGGCCGAACACACACAGCTCGAAGTTTTCCGAGAGCCGGCGGAACAGCGGCGCCTCGTCGCGATACTCGAACTGGTCGAAGCAGGAGACGATGTGGTAGGACTCCTTGCCCGCCTTCACATAATCGATGAAGGCATCCACGCGCCCGCTGCGGCGCGGCAGCGAGGCCACATATTCGGGGAACAGGCCTGTGAAGAAGAGCGTGTAGTCGCCGATGTGCTTGCGCACCTCGCGCTCGCGATCGAAGGACCGCCCTTCCAACAGGGGATTGGATTCGATGAGCATCAGCCCCACGTCCTCGAGCCGCCGGCCGCGCGCATCGCGGATCTTGTATAGGTTGCGGACGTGGGCGAACTCGACGAGCAGATCCGAGACGTAGCGCGCGACGTTCGGATCGCGCACCTGAGCGTCGCCGTAGAAGCGTCGGACCACCAGTTCGCGGAAGAGCCGGCACAACGGATGATCGGGCGGGATCTGCATCATACGGCCCTCCCTGAGCGACCCGTTCCCCTTCCTTTATTCTAGCCGCGCTCCGGGGGTCCGGCGCGCCTCTGCTATACTCCCTGCCATGACAGGAAGGACCTCGGCCGCCCTCTTTCTAATGGCGGGCCTGTTGTGGGCAGGCAAGCAGCCCATTACCCATGAGGACGTTTGGCTCATGCCGCGCGTGGGCGCGCCCGCCGTCAGTCCCGACGGCAGGTGGGTCGTCGTCTCCGTGTTGGAGCCCTCCTACGATGAAAGCAAGCAGGCTTCCGACCTCTGGATCGTTCCGGCCGACGGTAGCGCGACGCCGCGTCGGCTCACCCACACGCGCGGACCGGAAAGCGACGTGGCCTGGTCGCCCGATTCCAAACGCATCGCGTTCGTCGCGCGGCGCGAGGGCGACGAAGCGCCGCAAATCTACGTTCTTTCGCTGGAGGGCGGTGAGGCCATCCGCGTCACATCGCTTGCGACCGGCGCGTTCAGCCCTCAATGGCGCCCGGATGGCAAGGCTCTGCTGTTTCAAAGCATGGTCTTTCCGGGCGCGGCCGATGACGAAGCCAACAAGAGGATCCTCGAAGAACGCAAGCAGCGCAAATACACCGCGCGGGTTTACGAAAGCTTCCCCATCCGGCGCTGGGACCGCTGGCTGGACGATCGCCGTCCTCACCTCTTCGTTCAGACGCCGGAGCCGGGCGCGCGAGCCCGCGACCTGCTCGCCGGCACCAAACTGGCTGAAGAACCGGGTTTCGGCGGCAGCACGGGCGGCATGAGCGGGGACGAGAATCTGCAGGCCGTGTGGGCGCCGGACGGCGAGAGCATCGTCTTCGTGGCCACACGCAACCGCAACGTGGAGGCTTACGATTTCTCGAGCCTGCACGTTTACCGGATCCCGGCCACCGGGGGCGAGCCCGAGGCCCTCACTTCGGGACGCGACAGTTACTCGCAACCGGCTTTTTCACCCGACGGCCGCGCCCTGTACATGCTGCACACCCGGCGGGATCCCAGGCGGCTGTACAGCCTGCGCCGATTGGCCATGCTTCCCTGGCCGCCGTCCGGCCAGCCGCGTCTGCTCAGTCCGGCGTTCGATCGATCCGTGGACAGCTACGCTTTTACGCCGGACGGTCGCACGGTTTACCTGACGGCCGAAGACGCCGGCCACGACAAGATCTTCCTGGTGCCCGCCGCGGGGGGCGAGACCCGGGTGGCCTTCGAAGTGACGGCGGGCTGCTACCAGAATCTCGTGATCGCGGAAAAAGCATCGCCGCCGGTGCTGATCGCCAACTTCACCAGCATGATCCAGCCGTCGGAGGTCGTCCGCGTCGATCCTGCCGCCGGCACGCATCACTTGCTGACGTCTTTCACAACCGAGCGTGCAGCGCGGATTGACTGGCAGCCGCCCCGCCACTTCTGGTTCAAAGCTTCGACCGGCCGCCGGATCCACAACATGATCGTGCTGCCGCCCGCTTTCGATGAAAACAAGAAGTACCCCTTAGTGGTGTTCATGCACGGCGGTCCGCACAACATGTGGAAGGACCAGTTCTTCCTGCGCTGGAACTTTCATTACCTGGCCTCGCCGGGCTACGTGGTTCTGATGACGAACTATTCCGGCTCGAGCGGCTTCGGAGAGGAGTTTGCCGAAACGATCAATCGGGATGCGCTGCGCGGGCCCGCGATCGAGATCAACGAGGCCGCCGACGAAGCCATCCGGCGCTTCCCCTTCATCGACGGCCGCAGGCAGGCGGCCGGCGGCGCCAGCTACGGAGGCTACCTGGCCAACTGGATGCAGGCCACCACGACGCGCTACCGCACCCTGTTCAATCACGCCGGGCTTACCAACAACGAATCCATGTGGGGCACGACCGACGGGGGCTACTTCTGGGAACGACGCTTCGGCGCACCGGTTTGGGAAGGCGGACCGGCCTGGCAGGATCAGAACCCGTTCCGCTACGCGCGCAACTTCCGCACGCCCATGTTCATCTCGCACGGCGAGCTGGACTTTCGCGTACCCATCTCACAGGGCCTTGAGATCTACAAGCTTTTGCAGCGCCTCCGCGTTCCTACGAAGCTGGTCGTCTTTCCGGACGAGAATCACTGGATCCTGAAGGGCGAGAACAACCGCTTCCTGTTCCAGGAACTCTTCGCCTGGTTGAAGAAGTACCTGGATCCTGAGGAGCCGCCCGGGAACTGAGGCGGGATCGTTTGCCGCTCGGTTCCGGGGAGCGTGCACTCCCCGCTCCGCATCCGGCCGCGGCTTCGTGCATCCAAACAAGCAGATATGGCGCTCGTAGATCGTAAGTGCGTGCCTTGCCAGGGCGGAGTGCCGCCGCTCAAGGGGGAACAAATCGCGCCCTACGCAGCAGAGATCCCAGGCTGGCGCGTTGTCGACGAACATCACCTGGAGCGGGTCTTCGTCTTCCCCGACTTCCGCGCGGCGCTCGATTTTGTCAACCGCGTCGGGGAGCTGGCCGAAGAGGAGGGACACCATCCCGATCTCCTGCTAAGTTGGGGCCGCGTGGAGGTCCGCATCTGGACTCACAAGATCGACGGACTCTCCGAAAGTGACTTTATCCTCGCCGCCAAGATCGATCGGCTGGCGACGGCTGATACGACGGCCTAGAGTGCCTCCAGGATCAGGCACTTCAAGTAATGCGTCTCTGGGACGGTAAGCAGGATGGGATGGTCGCGCGACTGCGTGCGGCGCTCGAGCACCCGCACGGTGCGGCCCGCGTCCAGCGCGGCCTCAGCGATGATCTCCAGCAGCATGGCTTCGCTCACGTGCTGTGAGCACGAACAGGTCACCAGGATCCCTCCCGGTTCCAGTAACCTGAAAGCCCGATAATTGATGTCCTTATAACCCCGCGCGGCTCCTGCCAGATCCGACCGCGAGCGGGCGAAGGCAGGCGGATCGAGCACAATCACCGAGAATCGCCGCCCCCCAAGCACGTAGCTCGACAGCAGGTCGAAGACGTCCGCCTTGCGGAAGTGCACGTTGTTCAGGCCGTTTTCCTTTCGCGCGGCCTCGGCCAGCTCGAGCGCTAAGTCCGAGGTGTCGACCGCCTCGACCGACTCGCAGCGCCTCGCCAGGTGCAGCGCAAAGCCGCCCGTGGCCGTAAAGCAATCCAGCGCCTTGCCGCGCGCGTACGCTTCCACCGCCAGGTAGTTCTCGCGCTGATCGAGATAGGCACCCGTCTTCTGCCCGCGCCTCAGGTCAGCCTGGAAACGCAGCCCGTGCATGGTGTACCAGACGCGCTCGGGGACCTCGCCGGCCAGCACGCCTACGGTGAGCGGGAGCTGCTCCTTTTGCCTCACCTGGGCATCGTTGCGTTCGAGGATGCCGCGCGGGGCGAGCAGCTCGACGAGCAGCTCGGTGATTAGCCACTTGGCGCGCTCCATGCCCTGATTCAGCGTCTGGAGCACCAGGCAATCGCCGTAGCGATCGACGATCAGGGCCGGCAGGAAGTCTCCCTCGGAAAACACCAACCGATACGCGTCGCTGTCGCGCACGACCTGGCGACGGTGCTCGATGGCGCCGGCCAGACGGCGGCGGAAGAATTCACGGTCGGGCTGGCGGGCCTCGCGCGAGAGCATGCGCAGCGCGATCTGCGAGGCGGCTGAATAGTGCGCGACGCCCAGATTCTGACCGCGCGGGTCTACTACTTGAACGGCCTCGCCGCCCTCGGCGTCAGCGGGATCCTCGATGTCGGAAGCGAAGATCCAAGGATGCCCGCTGCGCACGCGGTCCGCTCCCTTGCGCGAGACGCGGACCCTTTTCATCGCGAGGTTCAAATGGGACGCGGAACCGCCATCGCAGCCAGCCGCCGCACGCGCTCCTCAATGGGCGGATGCGTGGAGAACAGTTTCAGCAGCCCCCCGCCGCCTAAGGGCATCACGATGAACATGTGCGCGGTCGCGGGGGAAGCATCCATCGGGATCCGCCGCGCATAAGCGTCCAGCTTCTTCAACGCCGACATCAGGCCGAAGGGCTGGCCTGCCGCCTGCGCAGCCGTGGCGTCGGCGGCGTATTCGCGCGTGCGGGATATCGCCATCTGGATCAGCAACGCCGCGATCGGCGCCAGAATCAGCATCAGGAGCCCGGCTATCGCGTTGCCGGAGTGCTCCTCCCGGTCGCGTGCGCCGCCGAACCAGAAGGCCATGCGGGCGATGAAGGTGATGGCCGCCGCGAGCGTGGCGGCGATGGTGCTGATCAGGATGTCGCGGTTACGAATGTGCCCTAGCTCGTGAGCCAGCACACCTTCGAGCTCGCGATCGTCCATGAGCTCCAGCAGGCCCGCGGTCACCGCCACGGAGGCGTGCTTCGGGTTGCGACCGGTGGCGAAGGCGTTGGGCGAGGGCTCGGGAATCACCCATAGCTTCGGCATGGGAAGCCCCATGCGCTGACACAGGCCCATCACCAGCGGCGCCAGGCGGCGATAAACCGCCGGATTCTCCGTCTCCGTCACCGGCTGCGCCGAGTACATCGCCAAAGCGATGCGGTCGGAGAAAAAGTAGCTGACGAAATTCATCACGATGGCCAGCATGAGGCCCATGTACAAGCCGTCACGGCCGGCCAGGGCCTCGCCGCCCACCAACAGCAAACCGCTCAGCAGCCCGAGCAGCAAGACGGTCTTGACGTTGTTCACTTCACTCCCCCGTAATCCCTATTTTCACATATGCCCGAAGGCCGCTCCCGGTTTCCACGACGGGAGTAGAATCGGCAGCATGGAACTGCGCTGGCTGTTGGTCCCGCTTCTACTGAGCTCTCCGGCGCCCCGCAGCCGTCCCCCCGAGATTCCCTTCGCCAAGCACATGCTGGACGCGGGCGCCGCGGAGACCTGCGCCGTCGCCGACATCAACCGCGACGGCCGGCCCGATATCGTCTCCGGCGAATTCTGGTACGAGGCGCCCCGCTGGCAGGCTCACCGCTTCCGGGAAATCCTTTTCACCAACAATTACGTGGACAACTTCAGCGACCTGATTCTGGACGTCAATGGCGACGGGCGTCCGGACGTGGTCAGTTGCTCCTGGTTCACCCGCCGCATCGCCTGGTGGGAAAATCCCGGCCGCGGCGGGGGCGCCTGGAAGGATCACGCCATCGATAGCGGGTTCCCGGTCGAGTTCTGCTTCCTCGTGGACCTGGACAACGATGGCAGGGCGCAGGAGCTGCTGCCGCAGTTCGGGGGCCAGAAGGCCCCGACGGCTTGGTACGAGCTGCGAGGCGGCGCCTTCCTTAAACACGTGGTCAGCCCGAGCAGCTACGGACACGGCATCGGCGTCGGCGACGTGAACGGGGACGGGCGCAATGACATCGTGACCCCGAAAGGATGGCTGGAAGCGCCGCCCGATCCACGCTCCGGTCCCTGGGCGTTCCACCCTGAATTCGACCTGGGCGCCACCGGCTTTATCTACGTGCTGGACGTCAACGGCGACGGCCACCAGGATCTGCTCACCTCGCTTGCTCATGATTACGGCATCTTCTGGATGGAGCGCACCGGCGACGGACGCTGGCTCCGGCACACCATCGACGAAAGCTGGTCGCAGGCCCACGCCGTAAGCTTGGCCGACTTGGATGGCGACGGCCGCCTGGATTTCGTCACCGGCAAACGGTACATGGCCCACAACGGAAAGGATCCGGGCGAGCGCGAGCCGCTCGGCGTTTACTGGTACCGGTGGAGGCCGGCGCCCGACGGCAAACGCGTCGAGTACATCCGCCACATCATCGATTATGGAGGACGCGCCGGAGGCGGGATGCAGATCTGCATCGCCGATCTGGACCGCGACGGAGATCTCGACGTGGTGACACCGGGCAAAAGCGGCTTGTTCCTGTTCGAAAACCTTACCCGGAAGCCGCGCAGGCGGTGACCGTTGATGGTCAGGCCGTAGGCTCGCCGGCAAAAAACTCGCGGATGGCTTCGACCGTCTGCGCAATCTCCTCGTCGCCGTGGGCAGCCGAAACGAAGGCCGCTTCGAATTGCGAGGGAGGCAGACAGATGCCGCGCTCGAGCAGCCAGCGGTGGAAGCGGGCGAAGCGCGCGGTGTCGCAACGCCGGGCGGACTCGTAATCGGTCACCGGTCCGCTGGTGAAGAAGAAGGTGATCATGGAGCCGGCGCGGTTGACCGTGATCCGGCCCGAGGCTGCCGCGGCCAGGCGCGCCGTACGCTGCTCCAGTTGCGTGTAGATTTCCGGATGCTGCTTCAAGCGCTTGAGAGTCGCCAGTCCCGCTGACACAGCCACCGGATTGCCACTCAGGGTCCCTGCCTGGTAAACGGGCCCCGAGGGGGCCACCATTCGCATGATGTCGGCGCGGCCTCCGTAGGCGCCGATCGGCAGACCGCCGCCGATGACCTTGCCCAACGTGGTCAGATCGGGTCGGATGCCGTAAACCTGCTGCGCCCCACCCAGGGCCAGCCGGAAGCCGGTCATGACCTCGTCGAAGACGAGCAGTGCGCCGTGCCGCATGGTGAGATCGCGCAGCGCTTCGAGAAAACCGGGCGCCGGCGGCACGCAGCCCATGTTGCCTGCCACCGGCTCGACGATCACGGCCGCAATGCGGTCGCCGTAGCGGGCGAAAGCCTGCTCGACGGCGGCGACCGAATTGTAGGGCAGAGCGATCGTGGTCTCGGCGAAAGCCGCAGGCACGCCCGTGGTGTCGGGGATGCCCAGCGTCGCTACGCCGGAGCCTGCCTTCACCAGCAGCGAATCCACGTGGCCGTGGTAGCAGCCCTCAAACTTGACCACCAGCTCGCGGCGGGTGAAGGCGCGCGCCAGCCGCAGCGCGCTCATCGTGGCCTCGGTGCCGGAGTTGACCAGCCGGACCATCTCGATCGAGGGCATCGCCCCGCAAATCAGCTCGGCCAGCTCGACCTCGCGCTCGGTGGGCAGACCGAAACTAGTGCCGCCGCGGGCGGCGTCCTCGATCGCTGCGACCACGTCGGGATGGGCGTGGCCGAGCAGCAGAGGGCCCCAAGATCCGACATAGTCCAAGTAGCAATTGCCGTCCGCGTCCCAAATGCGCGCGCCCTCGCCTCGCGCGATGAACGGCGGCGTGCCGCCCACCGCACGAAAGGCGCGCACGGGCGAGTTCACCCCTCCGGGAATCACACGAGCGGCGCGTTCGAACAAAGCGGCTGATCGCTGCTGTTTCATACCGGGCTCTCGCGCGGCAGCACGCGGCTGAAGAAGAAGTTCATCACCATCTCGAACAGGGTCCCGTGGAGGTTCTTGAGCAGGCGCTCCTTGAGGTCCTGGTAGGACTGTGTGCCCGCAAACAGATCCTGCATCAGCGCGTAGAAGCGCGGACTCCGGCGCATGAACTGCACCATGCGCTGCGGCACCGTGCCGAACAGGAACTTGCCCAGAAAGAGTCGCTTGGCCAGCCCGGCGCCGAAAGCCAGATCATAAACGAAATCCCTGAGCAGAAGATTGCGGTAGGCGCGCGGTTTTTCATCCGGGGGATGGGCGTCTGAAAGCACCACCTGCGCGGCCAGATCCGCCGAGCGTATGGCGTAATAAAGGCCTTCGCCGGTCACTGGGTCGACGAGGCCGCCGGCATCGCCAACCGCCAGCCAACCGGGCCCAGCGACCCGGTTCCGCATCCAGGCGCCCGGCTCGAGCGAAGGCAGCAGGTGCGCGTAAAACTGGCCGTGGCGCCAATCCAGCCCGCGCCTTTCCAGATAGGACTCCAGCTTGGCGCGCAGGGCCGCAGCCGGCTGTCGCTTCCCGCAGATGCCCGCCGAAAGGTGGCCGCAGCGGGGGAAAATCCAAATGTAGCCCTCCAGGAACGGCACAAACTGCACGTCGATGTGTTGCTGCTCCTCGGGCAGGTAATAGCCCAGAGCCAGCATCATGTCCTCGGGGCTGTACTCGGTGCCGAGGTTACGCAGGTTGTTGCGGGCCCCCGTCGCCAGGATGAGGAAATCCGCTTCGATGACGCCCCGGCGAGTAAGCAGGCGCCAGCCGCCGTCGGCGGGTCGGGCTTCGAGCACGCGGGCCTGCTCGAGCTCGGCTCCCGCGCGCACCGCCCGCTCGAGCAGCATGCGGTTCAGGTCGTAGCGCGAGTAAACAAGTAGCGGGCTCTTGAGCGTCAAACGCGCCCAACCGGCACCCGGAGCCGCCAGCCTGGTCTCGGTGACCAGCTTTTTCGGCATCTGGTTCTCGAGCAGGAAGGGATAGCGCTTGTAAGCCTTGTAAGTCAGACCGCCGCCGCAGGGTTTCTCCCAGGCGAGGCGGTCGTCCAGAAGGACCGTCCGCAGGCCCGCCTGCGCGAGACGCTCGGCAGCGTAGGCTCCTGCGGGCCCGCCTCCGATTACCACGACACGCCGCATACCCCTATTTCGTCGTCGCCCCCTGTTTCGCGGAGGATCCTCCCAGGTCCGGGTGGCCCGGCGGCAGGCCGCCGCCCGCCCCGTGCGGCATCCCTCCGGCCTGCGCCTTGCTTTTCACCACCCAACGGCCGGCCTTACGCTCCAGCGTGTACCGCATCTGGAAGGCGTCACCCTCGCCGCTACGCGGACGGAAAGTGACCAACGCATCGGCTTCATCCGCCCGGAAAGAGACCGAGGCCACGTCCACCTGGATGCCCTTCAGGTCCAGATCCGGACGAGAAGCCAGGTGATCGAGGATCGCGCGGCGCACGGCTTCGGGAGTGTTCGCGCTGCCGCCGCAAGCTGCCGCCAGCAGCGCCAATGCAATGAGAACCAGGCCCGCCCAGCGCACCCTTTGATTATATCGGGCGAGTCGGGCTGCGTCCCCGAGCCCGCGCACGACCTTGGGGCGCCGGCGAGCGGACCCTGCGCTATGATCGTCAACATGCGGCGCGGGCAAGGGCTACTTTGTATATGGCTGCTGGCGGCTGCGTGCGCACCGGCCGCCGAACCGATTTACGACCTGCTTTTGCGGGGCGGCCACGTCATCGACCCGAAGAACAACCTCAGCGCGCCGATGGACGTGGCGATCGCCGGCGGAAAGATCGCGCGCGTGGCGGCCGGCATCCCGCCGGCTGAGGCGCGCCGCGTGGCCGACGTCTCCGGCCTGTATGTCGTCCCGGGCCTGATCGACATGCACGTGCATGTTTATGCAGGCACCGGCGTAAAGGGCGTCATCGCCGGCGACCAGAGCGTTTACCCGGACGGTTTCAGCTTCCGCAGCGGGGTCACAACCGTGGTGGATGCCGGCAGCGCGGGTTGGCGCAACTTTGCCGACTTCCGACAGCGGGTGATCGAACGCGCGCGTACCCGCGTGTTGGCCTTCCTGAACATCGCGGCCGGCGGCATGGGACCGGAGGGCGAGGATGATCCAAGCCTGCTCGATGCCGAGGCTGCCGCCCGCGTGGCCAAGGAACATCGCGACCTGATCGTGGGCATCAAGACGGCGCATTACAAAGGGCCGGGTTGGCTTTCGATCGAGCGCGCGGTCCAGGCCGGACGGTTAGCCGATATTCCCGTCATGGTGGACTTCGGCTACCTCGACGAGGTGCGCAACCTGGCCGCTCTGCTCACCGAAAAGCTGAGACCGGGTGACATCTACACGCACGCCTATTCGGGTCACCGCGAGGAGCTGCTGCCCGACGGCAAGCTGAATCCGGCCATGCAGGCAGGTCGGCGCCGCGGCATCGTTTTCGATCTGGGTCACGGCGCCGGCAGCTTCTTCTGGTACGTCGCCGTGCCCGCCTTTCGCGAGAAGTTCTACCCCGACGTCATCTCGACGGATCTGCACACCGGCAGCATGAACGCAGGCATGAAGGATCTCTGCAACGTGATGTCCAAGGTGCTGAACCTGGGCGTGCCGCTCGAAGACGTCGTTCGGATGACCACGGTCAATCCTGCGCGCGCTATCCGCAGGCCTGAGCTGGGACGGCTGGAGGCGGGCGCCGAGGCCGACGTGACGGTCCTGCGGCTCGACCGCGGCAACTTCGGCTTCGTGGATGCCGCCGGCGCACGCATGAACGGATCGCAGTTGCTGGTCGCCGAGATGACCATCCGTGCGGGACGCGTGGAATGGGATCTGAACGGGCGCGCCGCCCAGGACTGGACCACATTCCCTTACAAGAAGGGCGCCTGGCGGCGCTAAGCCGGGCTTGCACGTTCCAGCCGCCGAATCCGTCAACCCTTATGTGAGCCCTTGGCGCGGGTGGGTGTGTCTCTTGGCCCTGGGCGCCGGAGCCCCGGCGGCGGAGCTGTCGGCCGTGCTGCGCGGCGTCGAGGAACGATACAACCGCGCCCGCACGCTCGAGGTCAGTTTCGAACAGAGCTATCGCGGGCAGGGTCGCGCCTGGAGGCCCGAGCGGGGCAAGCTCTGGTTGCGCAAGCCGGGCAAGATGCGTTGGGAGTACTCCGAACCCGCGGGCAAGCTCTTCGTGACCGACGGGCGCTACGCGTGGCTGTATACGCCCGCTTCTGGCGAAGTCGAACGCACCCGGCTGAAAGAGACCGAGGACCTGCGCGCGCCATTGGCCTTCCTGCTGGGCAGGCTGGACTTCCAGCGCGACTTCAAGCGCTTCGTCTGGCGCAAGGAGGGCGAGGAGGCCTGGGTCGTGGCCGAGCCGCGCTCCGACCGTCTTGTTTACAGTCGCGTCGAGTTTTGCGTGGATCGCCAGCACCGGATTCGACAGGTCAGGATCGAGGGGCAGGACCGCTCCGTGATGGAATTCCGGTTCGAGAACGAGCGCCTGAACCCCCCGTTGGAGGAAGCGCTTTTCCAGTTCCGCCCGCCGCCAGGCGTGCGGGTGATCGAGTCGAACCTATGAGGCGGTAGGTGCATGGCTGAATTCCTGCTCAAGTACGCCGACAGCCGCGGGCAGATCCACCAGCAGGTGGCCGAGGCCGCTTCTGCGCAGGAGCTACGCGAACGCCTGACCGGGCAAGGCTACCTGGTGTACTGGATCCGACCGCGGGCGAGCGTCGAATCGCTGGCGCGCGGCTGGCGCCGGCCGAAGCGGATCAACCTGGAAAAGTTCCTGATCTTCAACCAGCAGTTCGTGACGCTGATCCGCGCGGGCCTGCCCATCCTGAAGGCGCTGGATCTGCTCTCGGGCCGCGCAACCGACCCCAGGCTGGCCCGCTGGATCCAAGCCGTCCGCGACGAGGTGCGCAACGGCGCGCTGCTTTCGGAAGCTTTCCGCCGACAGGGCGTGTTCCCGCCCATCTACATCAGCTCGATCCTTGCCGGTGAGAAGAGCGGCAGCCTGACGGAAGTGCTCGACCGCTACATCAGCTATCAGAAGCTGGCGCTGGCGGTGCGGAAGAAGCTGCTGGTCTCGCTCATTTACCCTTCGTTCCTCGTCTTTCTGGTCTGCTGCCTGATTGTCTTCCTGGTCACCTACGTGGTCCCCAACTTCGCGCAGCTTTACGAAAGCATGCAGGCTGAGCTGCCGCGGATCACGCAGATCCTGATCGCGGTGGGCACTACCGCACGCGCCTACGTGGTGGCCGGCTTCCTCGTCCTGGTCGCTGCGCTGGCGGCTTTTCGCCTTTGGGCGATGCGCGAGTCCTCACAGGAGACGCTGGACCGGCTCAAGCTGAAACTCCCCTTGGCAGGCGAGATCTGGATCAAGTACCAAGTGGCGCAACTGGCGCGGATCCTGAGCACCTTGCTGGTGGGCGGCATCCCGCTGGTGCAGGCGCTGGAGACGGCAGGGGAATCGCTCGGCTCCGGCCTGCTGCGCAAGGCGCTCGCGCACGCTCAGAAGCTGGTGCGGGAAGGGCAGCCTCTTTCCGGGGCCCTGCGCTCGACCGGGCTGTTCCCCGAGCTGGCGACGGACATGATCGAGGTGGGCGAGTCCACCGGAGCCTTGCCTTCGATGCTCTCCAGCGTGGCCGAGTTCTACGAGGACGACGTGAGCACGCGCCTGACGGCGGCGCTTTCGTTGATCGAGCCGGCGATCATGATCGGCATGGGCGTCTTCGTGGCCTTCGTGCTGGTGGCGCTCTATCTGCCGATCTTCTCGCTGGCGGACACCCTGCGCTGAAAGGAGGCGCCATGGCGAGCGAACGCGTGAAACCACCGGATCCGGCCGAGGAGATGGCCCAGGCCCAGGCTCTGGCGGCGCGTTACCGCTGCGAATTCGTGGACCTGAGGCTGGTGCACATCGACCACGAGCTGTTCCGGTCGATCCCCGTGGATCTGATGTTCCGCTACAACTTCGTGCCCCTGCGCGCCGCGAACGGCTGGCTGGAGATCGCGCTGGCGGATCCGCGCAATCTCAATCTGATCGACGAGCTCTCGCTGCTGCTGCAGAAGAAGCTGCGCGTGAAGGTGGCCACACTCAGCCAGATCTCGGAGCTTCTTAAGAAGACCGAACAGTCGCAGCGCGTGCTGGAGGAGGTCACCGAGGGCTTCACTCTCGACGTGGTGGCCGAAGAGGAGGGTCAGGACGAGACGCTTTCCATCGAGCGGCTGACCTCGGCCGAAAGCGACATCGCCCCGGTGATCCGCCTGGTCGACACCACGATCTTCAACGCGCTCGAGCGGCGCGCCAGCGACATCCACATCGAGACGCGCGACAACGAAGTCGCCATCAAGTACCGCATCGACGGCGTGCTCCAGTACGCCATGCCGCCCATCGCCAAGGAATGGCACTCCACGATCATTTCACGCATCAAGGTCATGAGCGAGCTGGACATCGCCGAGCGGCGCATTCCCCAGGACGGTCGTTTCCGGGTGCGCTACAAGAACCGCCTGATCGACTTTCGCGTCTCGATCATGCCGACCATCCACGGGGAGGACGCCGTACTGCGCGTGCTCGACAAGGAGTCGCTCAGCGAGAAGTTTGCCCGCCTGAACCTCGACGTGGTGGGTTTTTCCGACCACGATCTGGCCAAGTTCCGCCGCTACATCAAGGAGCCCTACGGCATGGTGCTGGTGACCGGGCCCACCGGTTCCGGCAAAACCACCACGCTCTACGCCGCTCTCATGGAGATCAAGAACGACGAAGACAAGATCATCACCATCGAGGATCCGGTGGAGTACCAGATCAAGGGCATCACGCAGATCCCGGTCAATGAAAAGAAAGGCCTGACTTTCGCGCGCGGGCTGCGCTCCATCCTGCGGCACGATCCGGACAAGATCATGGTGGGCGAGATCCGCGATCAGGAGACGGCGCAGATCGCCATCAACGCCGCTCTGACCGGGCACCTGGTCTTCACCACCGTCCACGCCAACAATGTATTCGACGTGATCGGCCGCTTCCTCAACATGGGCGTGGAGCCGTACAACTTCGTCTCCGCGTTGAACTGCATCCTGGCGCAGCGGCTGGTCCGCGTCATCTGCGAGCATTGCAAGAAGCCGGTGCGGTACCCGGACAGTTACCTGATCGAAAGCGGACTGGATCCGGCGCGCTGGCGCGACGTGCCGTTCTACGAGGGCGAGGGCTGCTTCGAGTGCGGCGGCACCGGCTTCCGCGGTCGCACCGCGATCACCGAGCTGCTGGATCTCAGCGACCGCATCCGGCAGATGATCCTGGACCGCCGGCCGACGGCCGAGATCAAGCGGGCGGCGCGCGAGGAGGGCATGATCTTCCTCCGCGAGTCGGGTCTGGAGAAAGTGCGCAAAGGGATCACCACCCTGCGCGAGATCAACAAGGTGACCTTTATCGAGGAGATCCCCGGCGTATGATCGAGCGTCTGCGGCGCTGGCTCCGTGACCCTCCCCCCGCGCTGGCCTTCGAACTTTCCGGGGAAGGCATCGCCATGGCGCGCCGCGGGCGGCCGCCGCGCGTCACGTTCCAGCCCCTGCGTTCCGGCGTCCTTGCGCCCTCGCCCTTGCGCGACAACGTGCTCGATGCCGACGAGCTGGCGGCGCAGATCCGCGCGCTGGTCGGTCCGCGCGAGACGCGACGGCGCAACGACGCCGTCCTGATCCTGCCTGACGCAAGCGTCCGCGTGGTGGTGCTGGACTTCGATTCGTTCCCGTCATCCATCGCCGAGCAACTGGCGCTGGTGCGCTTCCGTGTTCGCAAGGGACTGCCCTTCGATCTAGACTCGGCCGCATTGAGCTACGCGGTGCAGCCGGCCGACGGCAGGCGCGTGGAGGTGGTGGTGGCCGCGGCCCCGCTGGAAATCGTATCCCGCTACGAAGCGCCCTTCCGCGCTTGCGGGCTTGCGCCCGGGCTGGTGACCACCTCCACTCTGGCTGCGCTGGAACTGGTGGGCGAGCCCGGATCGGCGGTGCTCATGAAACTCAGCGGGCGCTTTCTGACCATCTCGGTTACCGAAGCGGGCCGACTGCGGCTGCTGCGCTGGATCGAACTCGGCGAGCTCTCGCGCGAGGAGATTCTGGGACCGCTCTTCCCTACCCTGGCCTACGCCGAGGACGAGCTGGGTGCGCGGCCCGGCAAGATCCTGCTCAGCGGGTTCGAGGCGTTGACGGAGACCGTCTGCGGCGAGCTCGAACGGGAGGTCGGCATCCCATGCGAGCCGTTGCGCTCTCGTTTCGGCGAAGTCCGCTCCTTCAACGCGGGCCTGCTGGGCTGGTTGGAAACGGTGGAGGAACTCAAAGCCGCATGAGGATCGCCATCAACCTGGCCAGCGAGCCCTTCCGACCGCGCCGTCCGGTCGTGGCGGCGACAGCAGCGCTTGCCGCCCTGCTGCTCGCGGTCCTCGGCGCCGTGCTGTACATGGGCGTGGAAGAGCGCGCCAGACTCAGGGCTACCCGCGAGGCGGTAGCGCGCCTCGAACAGGAAGCGCGGACTCTGGCCGCCGAGCAGGCGCGCCTGGAAGCCATTCTGCGGCAAGCCGAAAACGCGGAGGTGCTCGAGCACAGCATCTTCTATAACAGCCTTCTTCACCGTAGGGGGATCAGTTGGACCCGGTTGTTCGAAGACCTCGAGCAGGTGATGCCGCACGACGTGCGCCTGATCTCGATCCGGCCGCAGCTCGGTGCGCACAACGAAGTGCTGCTGGACATGGTCGTGGGCGCCGAGTCGAGCGAACCCGTCGTCGCGTTGTTGGCCCGCTTGGAGAATTCGCCGCGCTTCGGGCAGACGTACGTCCACAACCGCATTCCGCCTTCGCAGTCCGAACCGCTGCTGCGTTACCGCATTAGCGTGCGCTATGAACAGGAACTCTAGGGGATCCGGAAAGCTCGGCCGACTTGTCTCACGGCTGCGCGCGCCGGCACGCGTCAGGCGTGCGGACGTGCGTTTCTGGGCGCGCCTGGTCTTGGGGGCGCTGCTCGCCGCCGATCTCGCTACCGCCCTGGCGGTCTTCCAGCCCTGGAGCGGATCGGCGCAGGATCTGGAGCGCCGACTGGCTGCCCTACGCGGGGAAGTCGCATCGCGCCGCCAGGCCGTCGACCGGCTGCGAGCCGTCGCGGCGAAGGTCCAGGTCGCACGGGAGCAGGCCGAACGTTTCGTGGCCGAATACTTCCTCGAGCGCCGCACTGTCTCCTCGACCGTGTTACGGGAGCTCGATGCGCTGGCGCGCAAGGCGGGCATGAAGGCGAAAGAGGGATCCTACCTGTTCGAACCCATCGAAGGCAGCCGCGGCCTCAGCATGATGACTATCCATGCCGGCTTCGAAGGCAGCTACGCCGATCTGATCAAGTTCCTGAACCTGATCGATCGCTCGGGCCGGCTGATCATCCTCAGCGATCTGCAAGCCGCCCCGCAAGCCTCCGGGCCGCTGCTCAACGTGACGATGAAACTGAACGCATTCGTGCGGGAGGACGTCGGGGAAAGTCTGCAGGCGCGGGCGGAGGCATCAGGCTCATGAAGCTCGGCGCTGAACCACGCAAGGTCGCGATCTTGCTCGTGCTGCTGGCGGTGCTGGGCTACGTTTCCTACACGAACTTCCTCCGCAGCGACGGACCGACTGCCGCGCCGCGGCGTCTTCCCGAGGCCGGTCCCGCTCGAAGGTCCGTGATCGAGCGCGTGCAGACGCCTGCGCCTTCGCCGGCATCCAAGCCCGTGGTGAGAGAGTTCCGGCCTTCGCTCAAGGCGGACTCGCGGGAGGGCCGGCCGGATCCTTCGACGATCGATCCCACGCTCCGCCTGGACCTGCTGGCCCGTCTTCAATCAGTCACGCTGGCCGGCGGTGCGCGGAACCTCTTCCAGTTCGGCCCGCCACCCGCGCCCAAGGAGCCGGAGCCGAAAATCGTGCCCAAACCGGAGCCCCAGCCCGCCGAGAACCCGAAGCCCGCGGAGTCTCTCAAGCCGCCACCGCCGCCCATCCCGCTGAAGTTCTACGGCTACGCCGGCCCGCCGCGAGGGGCGGAAAAACGCGCCTTTTTCCTCAACGGGGACGAGATCATCGTGGCAGGCGAGGGAGAGATCATCCAGAAACGATACAAGGTGGTGCGCATCGGGGTAAACTCGGCGGTAGTGGAGGACGTCGAGCACAATCACCAACAAACGCTCACCCTTGAGGAACCTTCATGAGTCGCCGCGCGGCCAGATCCCGTGAGTCCGGATTCGCCATGCTCTTCGTGTTCGCCTTGGCGGCCGCCGCGGCTTTCCTTTTCTACCGCGAGCTGCCGCGCGTGGCCTTCGAGCGGCAGAGGGAGAAGGAGCAGCTTCTGATCGAGCGCGGCGAGCAGTATCGCCGGGCCATCCAGCTTTACGTGCGCAAGTTCAATCGTTACCCCGCACAGTTGAGCGACCTGGAAAACACCAATAACATCCGATTCCTCCGTCGCCGTTACAAGGATCCCATGACGGGCCAAGACAACTGGCGCCTCATTCACATCGGGCCGGGCGGAGTGCTGCTCGATTCGGTGCTGAGCAAGCCGGGTCAGGGCGCCGAACAGAAGACCGAGGAAAGCGCGGGTGCGACGGGGGAGGCCGGCCAGGTCACGCAACCCATCGTGCGCCGCCGGCCGAGCGAAATGCCCGGCGGCATTCCCCTGCCGGGCGGGTCCATGGGCACCAGCGTGGCGCTGGTGGGAGGCGCCGAGCAGCCTGACGCCGCGGAACCTCAGCCGCCGGCGGCGGGCCAGCCGTATCCGTATCCGCAGCCCGGCGGTTTGCCGGTGGGAGTGCAACCGGTTCCGCCCGGCCACGTGAGTCCCGTCTATCCCCCAGGGCCGGGGCAACAGCCGCCGGGTCCGCCAAGCCAGGCGACGGCACCGGGGTCGCCGCCCGCCGTCGGTTTCGTACCAGTCCCGACCGCGCCGGTCCAGGAGGGCGTCCCAGGACAAATCTTCGTGCTTCCTGCGCAGCCCGGCGCCGCCCAAACCGGTCCGCAGCCTACACCGCCCTACCCCACGCAGAACGTTCCGGGCCTGCCCGCCCCTTATGGCCAGCCCGGGTCACCTTCGATCGGGGCCATCACGATCACGACCGGCGGGCCGCCCCAGCAGCCGACGCCCGCGCCGGAACCTGCGTTTCCGGCGCAGCCGGGCGTCGGGACGCCCAGGCCGGGTTATTCGCCGTTTCCTCAACCTGGCCTGCAACCGCTTCCCGCCGAGCCCGCCCAGAATCCCGCCCTCCAACTGATTCGCGACCTGCTCACGAGACCCAGGCCGGGTGGTCTGGCCGCCGTCCAGCCGCAACAACAGCAGCAGGCGGCGACGCCGGCCGGGCAGATCCTGGGCGGAGGCATCGCGGGCGTGGCCAGCACGCTCGAGGCCGAAGCCATCATGGTGTACAACGAGCGGACCAAGTACAACGAGTGGGAATTCATCTACGACTTTCGCAAGGATCCGCTGCGCATGAGGCAGCTCGGCCTTGCAGCAGGAGGGGCGGTCCAGGCGCCGGGCGCAACCCAGCCTGGGAAACAGGCCCAGCCTACCCTCTCGCCCGGCACGCCCGGCGGCCGCCGGAGATGAGCTCGTGCGCGCAGGTCCACTGGTGGTGGCGCTTGCGGGTGCCATGATGGCCGCCGAGTCTCGCCCTCGCGCACGCGATCTCGGCATCGCGGTGGGCAGTCTGCCCGTGGGTCCTCTCAACGCCATCACAGACGTTGCCGGCGTGGCCGTCGGGCATGCCACCCTCGTCCGGGGCGACGACGTCCGTACCGGCGTCACCGCCGTGTTGCCGCACGCGGGCAACCTGTACCGCGAAAAGGTGCCGGGCGCCGTTTTCGTGGGCAACGGATTCGGCAAGCTGATCGGCGCTACGCAGGTGAACGAGCTGGGCGAGATCGAGACGCCAATCCTGCTGACCTCCACGCTGAACGTCTGGCGCGTCGCCGACGCCTTGGTCGATTACATGCTCTCGCTGCCCGGCAACGAAGACGTGCGGTCGATCAATCCGGTGGTGGCGGAGACCAACGACGGCGTTCTCAACGACATCCGCAGCCGCCCGTTGGGACGCGAAGAGGTGCTCCAGGCGCTCCGCAACGCCCGCGGAGGCCCGGTGGAAGAGGGCGCGGTTGGGGCCGGCGCGGGAACGATCGCCTTCGGCTTCAAGGGCGGCATCGGCACGGCTTCGCGGCGCCTGCCGGCAGCACAGGGCGGATGGACCGTCGGCGTGCTGGTGCAGAGCAATTTCGGCGGCGATCTGCGGATCTGCGGCGCGCCCGTGGGGCGGGAGTTGCGAACCAGCACCGCCGGGGCGGACGGGTCGGTGATCGTCGTCATCGCCACCGATGCTCCCGTAGATGCGCGCAACCTTCGTCGCATGGCGGCGCGTTCCATGCTGGGGTTGGCGCGGACCGGTGCGGCGGGATCCAATTCGAGCGGCGACTATGCCATCGCCTTCACGACGGCGCCTGAGTTGCGCATCCGAGCCGGCGCTGCCACGGGGGCGCGCGTACTGCCCAACGACGCCATGTCCCCGCTCTTTCTGGCGGTGATCGAGGCGACGGAGGAGGCCGTCTACAACTCGCTGTTCAAGGCGATCACCGTCAGCTCACGAGGGCGAACAGTCGAAGCCCTGCCTATTGAGCCCGTGAGGGAGATTCTGAGGCGATACCGCGTGATCCCTTGAAAAAGAGCGCCGTCGGGCGGGAGCGTGCGCCGCACAGGGACTCGGATAGAATAGTCCGTTGCGAAAGGGTCCGGCCATGGGAAAAAGTCATCGCTGGTTGATCCCGCTTTGCTGCCTCCTGCTGACGGCTGGCTGTGGACAAGCGCCGCGCACCGCCGAGAAAGCCAAAGAGCCTGAGAAGCCGCCCGAACCGGTCTCCGCTCAGTGGGCTTTCCATCAGATGTACGTGTACGCGCGGAGTTGGGCGCCGGACGCCACACCGCTTCGCCTCGCCAGCATCGATCTGGAAAAGGTTCCCTGTAAAGCGGGCAAATGCGGTGCCTGGGAAGCGGTCTTCGTTTCACCGCGCCTGAGCCGTGCGCGGCGGATCACCTACTCCGTGATCGAGGCCGAGGGCAACCTCCATAAGGGCGTTTTCGCGGGCCTGGAAGAGAGCTGGGCAGGACCGCGTGGCCAGGCCGAGCCGTTCCCCGTCGCCGCCTTCAAGGTGGACGCAACCGCCGCTCACGAGCTCGCCATGAAGAAGGGCGCCGATTATGCCAAGAAGCATCCCGACATGCCCATGATGTATCTGCTCGAAAAGACCCGCCGCTTCCCCAACCCCGCCTGGCGGGTAATCTGGGGCCGCTCGATCGCGACCAGCGGTTACTCGATCTTCGTCGACGCCTCCACCGGCGAGTACCTTGCGACGGCGCGCTGAGCCTTAACGGGCCGGGTAACGTTTGGTCTGGCCCGTGCGACCGTTGGTCACCGCGAAAGAGCCGTCAGCCCGGGCCTTCAGCAGGATCCAGTGCCCCTGGCAGCTAGCGTCCGGATTGGCGATGCGGTCCTCGGGCGCGTTATCCTCGCGCGGAGCGTTTAAGGAGAGGTGAAGCTGCCAGAGGTCTTCCAGCCCGGGCAGGCTGCGCAACAGGCGGAGCACCTCGGGCGAGCCGCCCTTCTTCGCGCCGTTGCTCATGATGGCCACGCGGGGCTGGATGGCCCGCACCAGCGGCGGTGCGTTGGACAGATTCAGGCCGTGATGATTCACTAGATACACGTCCGCCGTCCCGATGCGGTTCACCGGGCAGACCAGATCCAGTTCTTTGTTCCAGGTGAGGTCCGCCAGGTTGAGGAAGCGAAACTTGCCGTACCGAAGCAGGAACCCCACGGAACGCGCGTTCTCGGTGAGGTCGTCATCCCGGCGGCTGACGCCCTCGCAGTGGGGGTTGCTTGCACCCGCACCGGGCAGCGGCCGCGCGACGAGCTCGCCGCGCGCGGACACCACCAGGACCTCGACGTCGCGCAAGGGGATCCGATCTCCGGGCTTTACCGTGAGGCGCCGACCGCGAGTCAGCGCGCGTCGGTAGGACTCCGACAGCTCGATCGCCCGTTTGTCAGTCTCGGTATTCTCCCCGTGATCCACGAAAAAGCGCACGGGCACGTAATCGAGCAGCGGCTCGATGCCGCCCACGTGGTCCAGATGGTAGTGGGTCATCAGCAGGTAATCGATGCGGCGAAGCCCTGCGTGACGGGCGGCCGCCTGGATGCGGCGGGCATCGCGTGCTTCGAAGCCCGGCCAACCCGCATCCACCAGCAACGATTCCCCGCGTGGCGTGACGATCAAGGTGGCCTGGCCGCCTTCGACGTCCACGAAGTAAACAGCCAGCTCCTGCGGCGCCGCCGCAGCCTGCGCCGCGCACAGAAGGAAACAAAGGACCGCACCGCGCATCGCGCTGATCGTATCATAGAAAACCGACGGGAAACGGGAACCTGCGGTTGCGGTTTCTCGTAGCTGGGCAGTGGAAGGCCGCGCCATGCCTTACTGTTGCCATTGCGGGAACCAGGTGGCGGAGACAGACCTGTACTGCCGCCGCTGCGGGACCCGACAACCGGCCCCGCCCGCGCGGCCCTCGCCCGCGTTGAGTCCCCGAACGGCGTCCGTGCTCTGCTACGTCCCGTTCGTGGGCTGGATCGCGGCCGTCGCCGTCCTGGCCAGCGAGCGCTTCCGGCACGAACGGACTGCGCGCTTCCACGCCTTCCAGGGGCTGTACCTTTTCGTCGCCTACCTGATCGTGGAGTGGGTGTTGAGGCCCCTTTTCCGGATGCTGCCCGGAATGCACATGCGCCCGGACAAGTGGCTCGGACTGGCGCTGGTGGCCCTGTGGATCTACATGATGATCCGAACGGCCCGGGAGGAGACGACCTCGCTTCCCATCCTCGGTGAATTGGCCGAGAAGTCGCTCGCCGAGTCTTGAGGCGGCTCGCGCGCTCCGCGCCCGTTGTGTTATGTTTATACAATCACCTGAATATTTAGTCTGCGACGGGACCACGAGATGAAACGGCGGGTAGGCATTGTCGGTTTCCGCGGCTACAGCGGCGCGGAGTTGCTGCGCATCCTCAAGCGCCATCGTCATGTCGAGGTCTGGCTGCTCGAGCATCGCAGCGAGTCCGACGAGCCCCCGCGCATCCGCGGAGAGAGCCGGCCCCCGCACCTGCCGCTGAGCGCGGAGGCGGTGCGCGAGCACAGGTTGGCTCTGGTTTTCCTGGCGACTCCTCCGGAGGTCTCGCTGGAGCTGGCGCCGTCGCTGCTGGAAGCCGGCGCACGCGTGATCGACCTGAGCGGGGCCTTCCGGCTTCGCCTGCCCGAAACCTACCGGCGCTGGTACCGCAGCGAGCATACGCAGGCGCAACTGCTGGCGGAGGCTGTGTACGGCCTGCCCGAGTTTTATCGCGACCGCATTCGGCAGGCCCGCCTCGTGGCCAATCCCGGCTGCTATCCCACCGCGGCCAGCCTGGCAATCCGGCCGCTGATCGAGGCGGGCGTGGTGGATCGCTATGCGGGCATCGTTTGCGACGCCAAGTCGGGCGTGAGCGGAGCCGGGCGCAAGCCCACACTGCGTACCAGCTTTTGCGAGGTGACCGAGAATCTCAGCGCGTACTCCATCCTCGAGCACCGGCATGTCCCGGAAATCCTACTCAACTGCGAGCTGGAGGAAGGCGAACTGAGCTTCACCGCGCAACTGGTCCCGCTGGACCGCGGCATCCTGGAGACCATTTACTTCCGCGGGCTGGAGGTCAGCGGGCCCGAAATGCTGCTCAAGCTTTACGAGCAGCGATACGCACAGGAGCCCTTCATCCGGCTTTACGAACCGGGCCAAACCCCCGACCTGCACGCCGTCCGGCACACCAACTTCTGCGATCTGGGCGTGGTCTTTGATGCAGGCACCGGCCGCGGCGTGGTCGTGGCCGCGATTGACAACCTGGTGAAGGGCGCCGCCGGTCAGGCCGTGCAGAACATGAACCTGATGCTCGGATTCCCTGAGACGGAGGCCTTGCTGTGAGGGCGTTGATCAAGCTGGGCGGTTCGCTGCTGGAGTCGGCCGATTCGCGCGCACGGCTCGCGCGGGAATTGGCCGAAGCCGTGCGACAGGGAGTCGGGCTCGTCGTCGTGCACGGCGGCGGCAAACAAATGAGCCGCTTCCTCGCCGAACGCAACGTGGCCGGCCGTTTCGTGGGCGGCTTGCGTGTAACCACCCCCGAAGTGCTGGACGCGGTGGTGAAGGTCGTCGCCGGCAGCGTCAACCGCGAGCTGGTCGCCACCCTGGTCGCAGCGGGCGCCCGCGCCGTGGGCCTGAGCGGCGTGGACGACTGCCTGCTGGAAGCCGAGCTTATGGATGAGGACTTGGGCGCCGTGGGTCGCCCTATACGCGCGAACCCTGAGCTGCTGGAACTGCTCGTCGAGCGTCGTTTCCTCCCGGTCGTCGCTTGCGTGGCCGGCGACCGTCGCGGCAGCATTTACAACGTCAACGCCGACCAGATGGCGGCCGCGCTCGCGGCAGCGTTCCGGGCCGAATTTCTCATCTTCCTCACCGACGTGGGGGGCGTACTGGGAGCTGACGGACGCCCGTTGCCTGAACTCACCACCGCCGCAGCGCGGCAGCTCATCGCCCAAGGGACGGCCACCGGAGGCATGCAAGCCAAGCTCGAGGCAGCCACCGGCGCCCTCCGGGCAGGGGTGGGCAGCGTGTTCATCGCGCCCGGCGCCGAGCCGGGCGCCATTGCACGAGTGCTCGCCGGCGATCAGGTGGGCACGCGTCTGATTCTCCGGGAGAACGGCGCTTGAAGACCCAGGTTCGAGCGGCGGACCTTGCCGCGCCGGCCGGCGCCCTGAAGCTCGCCAAGGCCGTGAGCGCCGACATCCCGGAGTTGCTGCGCCTGATCAACTCCTACGCTGCGCAGGGCATCATGCTGCCCCGAACGGAACTCGAACTGGCGGAAAATCTCAGGGATTTCACGGTGGTGCGCGAAAACGGGCGCGTCATAGCCTGCGCCGCTCTGCACATTTACTCGCCGACTAACGCCGAGATCCGGTCCCTGTCGGTCGAACCGTCAGCTCAGGGCAGGGGCCTGGGCAAGGCCCTCGTCGGCGCGCTCGAACAGGAGGCCCGCAGCCTGGGGCTGGAAGCCGTCTTTGCCTTTACGTACATTCCGGACTTTTTCACCAAGTTGGGCTATCGCGAAGTGGACCGCGCCGAGCTGCCGCTGAAGGCTTGGAAGGATTGTCTGCGGTGTCCCAAATTCCAGGCGTGCGACGAAATCGCCGTGATGAAATCGCTGGGGCCCGGGTAGGATCTCTAACGCCTGCGCCGAGGAAAACCTAGGCCTGCGCTTACTAAAATTTCATTTATCTACCTTCTCACCACAAATGCGGCAAAGGAATTCCCCGCAAAAAATCGCCGCCTAACTCGGAGAAATTCCTTTCAATACGGAGTCTAATTTGTTACAGTTCATAGCGGCGGTGCGCTTTATCGCGACACGAGGTCGAAAATGAGAGCGCAGACCGTTGATATAAGAGAGGCGACGGGGAGGATTCTCTCCTGCACGATTTTTCGCGCATGCGGCAAGAAGCTGCTGGCGAAAGGCCATGTGATCAACGAAGAAGATGTCCAGCTTTTGGCCACTGAAGGGTTGGACAAGATCTGGGTGACCGAGCTGGAAGAGGGCGAAGTTGCTGAAGACGAAGCCGTGTTGACGGTGGCGTCGGAGATGGCCTGTGGGGCGGTGGAGATCCGTCTGGCGCCGGGCGGGAGGGCCAACCTGATCGCGGTTGAAGACTGTTGTGTGCTGCTCGATGACGACCTGCTGCGGCAAATCAACTGCACCTTTTCCGTGGTCATTGCCACAGTGGCGAACTTCAGTTTCGCGCGGGCAGGGCAGCGCATTGCCACGGTCAAGAGTGCCCCTTTTGCAGTGGCGGAGCAGGAACTGGAGGCCGTGCGCGCCGTTCTTCGCGAGCGGGGTCCGCTGTTGCAGGCGCGGCCGATCCGGGAACCTTCGGTAGCGCTGCTTTACAGCGATCCCTTGCAGGGAGAACGTGCGCGGCAACTGTTCGAGAATATCGTCAAACAGAAGCTCGAGCGCTTTGGCGTGGCGCCGCATTTCTCGCTGGCCGCGATCGAAGAAGATGCCGCTTTGGTAAGAGCCCTGCAGCACCTGCTCCGGGCGCGGCCCACGGTGGTTCTGGTGGCTTCGACCACCGCACCCGCGGGTCCCGCAGATGCGGTAGGTCGGGCCATGACGCATATTGGGTGTCACTTGGAGAAGTTCTTGGCCCCGGTCGAACCGGGCAGCCTGCTGCTGCTGGCTTACAAGGACGAGATCCCGATCGTCTCCGCGCCGGGTTGCTACCGCTCGGCGAAGCCCAATGTGGTAGACTTGTTACTGCCCCCGTTGTTGGCCAGATACAGGGTTTCGGGCTGGGAAGTTGCCTGTTTGGGCCACGGGGGCCTGCTGAGCTGAATAGTCTCCTCCACAGCCGCGGGGCCGCCTCCTCCGGGCGCCCCGCGAGCGCTCCTCCGCCGGGCGCCCCCACCTGGCGCCCGGCTTTCTCATACCCCTGCCTGCCGCGGAGTTGACAGAAGCCGGTCCGGCGGGGAAAGCTGGACTCAGTCATGCGGATTCGAGGAGTTCGGTCCTATCTGATGAGCTGCCCATTGCCGCAGCCGTTACGGATGCCCTTCTGGGGCGGCGAGCGCACCATTGTCAAGCGCGATGCCATGCTGGTCCGCGTTGAAACGGACGCAGGCATCATCGGCCACGGTCCGGGACCCGCCAGCGAGGCCGCGCAGCGCGCGATCGAGGCGGTCGTAGCGCCGTTCCTGGAAGGCCGGTCGCTGGAGGACCCTGACGCCTTGCGGACCCTATTCCTCGAAGGACCTGGCCGCGCGCATCCGGAGTCCGTCAAGCCCTATTGCGCCGTTGAAATCGCGCTTTACGATGCCCTGGGCAAAGCGGAGCGGGCGCCCGTTTCGGAGTTGATCGGCGGCAGGGTCCGCGATCGCATCCGCCTTTACGGGAGTGCAGGCATGTACCAGCCTGCGGAAGGCTACGCGCGCGAAGCGGCCGCCATTGCCGCACTGGGCTTTCCCGCGTACAAGATGCGACCGGCGCTGGGACCTGAGGGGGATCTGGAGGCCGTGCGTCTGATGCGTGAGGCGGTGGGACCGGACGTCGGCTTGATGGTGGACGCACACGCCTGGTGGCGCATGGGCGATCGCAGCTACGGCTGGGAAACGGTCGAAGGCCTGGCCCGTGCGATGGCCGAGTATCGCATCGCATGGCTCGAGGAACCCTGGCCGCCGGAGGACCACCAAGCCTACCGTCGCCTAAGAGAACAGGCTTATGTCCCGATAGCCTCCGGCGAGCACGAGCCCAGTGACGAAAGCTTCCTCGATCTGATTCGCGGCCGCTGCGTAGACTACGTGCAGATGGACATCTGCTGCCAGGGGGGCTACGCCAGCGGCCGCAAGCTGTTGGCCGAGATGGCTAAAGAGGGCTTGAGGTTTGCCTTCCACAGTTGGGGAACCGCTCTCGAGCTCATTGCCGCCGCGCATCTGGGCATCTGCTGGCCGGAGACGGTGGTAGAGTGGCTCGAATACCCGTGTTACTCTCACGGCGGCAAGCCGGGCATGTACCCGTTTCCGTTGGCCGACGAAATCCTGCGCGGGCCGCTCGAAATCTGCCGGGGAGAACTGGTTGTCCCACGCGAACCCGGCCTCGGTGTGGTCGTCAATGAAGACGTCGTCCAGCGCTATCCGTGGCAGCCGGGACCCTGGACGTGGTTCCGCCTGGATTCGCCGCCCGAGACGCTGTACGTGAGCTCGGATCACAGCATCAAGTGGATCGGACGAGGCTGACAGGAAGCGACAGATCTCCATGTGGATCGCGCTCGGCGGCGCTTTGGCTGCAGCTGCGGCAGGCATGGTCTACGCGGTCCGGGGACGGTCGTCGAGCCTGCTGGCGCCTTCTGTTTACCGTGGCCCGCGGGACCGTGCAGCGATCGCTCTGACTTTCGACGACGGACCCACTCCGGCCACTCTGGCGATTCTCGAGACGCTCGAGCGTCACGGGGCCAAGGCCACTTTTTTCGCCTGCGGCCTCAACGCCGAACGGCATCCCTCAATCCTCAAGGCCGCAGCACAGGCCGGCCACGAGATCGGCAATCACGGCTACTCGCACGCGCGCCTGTGGCTGCGGAGCGCCCGCTTCATCTACGATGAGCTTGCCGCCGCGCAGCGGGCTCTCACAGCCATCGCCGGCACACCGCCGCGCTGGTTCCGCCCGCCCTACGGAGTGCGCTGGTTCGGTTTGCGCGAGGCTCAGCAGCATTTGGGGCTGACGGGCGTCATGTGGACCGCGTTGGCCCGGGACTGGGAGCTTCCCGCCGATCGCATCGTGGCCCGCCTCCTTCGCGCCGCGCGCAACGGCGCCATCTTCTGCCTGCACGACGGGCGTGAACTGCAAGTCGCCCCCGACGCGAGCAACACGACCGAGGCGTTACGGCGCCTCCTTCCCGCCCTGCGCGAGCGAGGCTTTGCGCTCGTGACCGTGAGCCAGTTGCTCGGAGGAGGGCGGCAGCGCTGAAAACCGCGACTGCAGCCCCTTAGCGACTACCAGTAGAACTTCAACCGAAGTTGCACCTGCCGCGGATACCCGTTGTTAGTCAGCGAGGACTGGCTCAGGTAGATCAGACCGAAGTTGGGGCTGTTCGGATCGGTGGTTCCGCGTTCCCAAGTAAAGTTCGTGTGGTTTAGCGCATTGAAGGCCTCGATGCCAACCTGGAAGCGCGCGCGCTCGCCGATTCTGGTGGTCTTGTTCAGCGACGCGTCCATGCCGAACCACGCATGGGACCGGAGCCACGAGGCCCGATAGGGCGTAAAGCGTGGCGCGTAGCTGGCCGTCATCAGCCAGTGGTAGTTGGCGAAATCGGCGCCGCAGCCGGCCGCGAGGCTGAACGGCTGGGGCCGGATGCTGCCGTCGTTGTATTGCCGCAGCACGCAAGGGCTCCAGAAGCGGACCCGCTCCTGGCTCCAATCGGGCTTCACCCGAGGGTCCTTGAGAATGATCACATTCCCCGGAAGATTCATCGGTTCCCCGGACGTGGTGTTGAGGAAGGCGGTCAGCTCCCAACCGCTGATCAGCTTCTGGAACAGGCCTGTCGTCCCGGCGCCCCACCGGCGGCCCTTGCCGAAAGGCAGCTCGTAAACCGCCGTCGCCTTGAACATGTGCAGCCGGTCGTAGGTGATCGGGCCCTGCTGCATCACCCCGGCAAACGCGTCGAGCCAGCCCGTTCGCTCGACGGTCTTCGAGAGCGTGTAATTGACCAGCAGGGTGACGTTGCGGCCGGCCCGCTGGTTGTAGCTGACCTGAAGCCCGTTGTGCCAGATCCGCTGGTCGTTGCGCCCCAGCTCCGTCATGTCGCCGCTGAACTGCGGGAAGGGGCGGTTGAGCTGGTAGCGCGACAGCGTCGTCGCGGTATAAAAGCCGGTGCCTGCGAACGCAGGCACGTTGCGGAACGGGTTGGGTAAGGCTGCTTCGCAGTACGCCGGGTTGCCGCCTTCCAGCAGATTGCACTGCCGGCGAAACTCCAACGTGGGGATGTTATAGGCTTTGGAGTCGTTCTCGTCCACCGTGCGGCTGCCGACATAGGAAATGTCCATCGTGGCCGTGCGAGTCACCTGGTACTGGAAACCGAAGGAGAACTGTCGCACGGAAGGGATTCGGAAGGCGGGATTGAACCAGTTCGTACTGCGACCGACGAAGGTAAGTGGTCCGAGCGATGCTCCGGTGGGGACGCTGATGCCGCTCGGATAAGGGTTACTCAGGATGTTGGGAATCGGCGTTCGTCCTCCGTCCAGACTGGTCACGATCGGCGTGCTGGTGGAAAAGCCCACGGTCTGCAGGTAATCGTTGTTAGGGTTGGAGTAATAGATACCGAGGCCGCCGCGCATGACGAGCTTCGAGCTGATCTGATAAGCCGCTCCGATGCGGGGCTGCCAGTTGTTCAGGTCACGGTTGCCCGCCGCGCGCGGCTGCCCGCCCACGCCGGCGAACAGCAGCCCGCCCCTCAGGTCGCGCAACTGCGGGTACAGCGCGAGCATCTCCGGCGGGATCTGGTCGACCACGGGGTTGCGCACTTTGGGATCGAAGCCGCGGTTCAGCCGGTTGTACTTCTCGTCGGGCGGCCCGTTGTAGTCCCAGCGCAGGCCGAGGTTCACCGTGAGGCGCCGCGTGACCTTCCAATCGTCCTGAACGTACGGAGCCAGGTACCACTGACGAAAGAAAGGATATAGCGGGTAGTTGGACGAGCCGCTCACGACGCCGAGCAGGAAGGTCGCGTAACCGTCGCCCGAGTTGGGCTCCGCCTGGTTCCATAGCCGGCGCGTCCACTGCGTGTTGCCCGCGAACTGCAGTATGTTGCCGCTGTTTTGCAGGATATAGTGCACGCGCCGCAGATCGACCCCGACCTTTACGGTGTGAGTGCGCCAGATCTTGGTGGCGTTCCCCTGCAAGTTATAGGTGTTCGTGATGTTGATGCTCTGGTAACGACCCATCGAACTGTAGCCGTCGAATTGCCAGAGTCCGAAGTATCGGGGCTGCGGCAACTGGTTGATCAGGGAGGCGGGCAGGCCCAGGCTCGTCAGGTCGAAGCCCACGTTGCCTCGTCCGAAGCCTTTCTCGATGAAGCGATTGTGCGAGAGGCGCGTATTGAGGATGAGTGTAGGCGTGATCGTACCGACCCAGTCCGCCACGTAAGCGTCATTGATGCGCTGGAAGGGCTGCTGCCCGGCCATCCCCGGACCCTCGCAGATGCCGTTGGTGCAGCGGTCTTCGGTCCGATCGTTCGAGGCGTGCCGCACGAAGGCCCGGTGACGATCGCCGAAGTTCCAGTCGAACTTGAGGATGAGATTGTAAAAGTTGTCTTCGGCTGCGTATTTCTCGTGGATCAGATTCTGCGTCGAGTAACGTACGTTGGGCGTCTTGGCGTTGGGCAGCGGCATGTATTTGGTTACATTCCGGGCCACCGGGTTGATCATGCTGGCGGGGATGATATTGCCCGGGAACGGATCGCGGATCGGATTCTGGGCGGCGTCGAAGCGCGTGGTGAACGGGTTGTAGATGATGATGGGCGAGCCGTCGGCGTGGACCAGCTTGCTGAAGTCGCCGTTGCGCATCTCCGGTTCGGGATAGGAGTTGCGCAAAAACTGCGGCCACAGCTCGTGGTAGAGTTCGAGGCTGCCCAGGTAGAACAGACGCACGCGGCCGTTCCTCTTGAGCAGGCCCGGAATGTGGGCCGGCCCGTCGAACTGGAACCCGTACTGGTCGAGTTTGTGGTCGGGACGCTTGGCGCCGATGGCGTTGTTCTGGAACGTGTTTGCGTCCCAACTCTGGCGGCGCATGAATTCCCAGGCCGTGAAGTGTAAATCGCTGGTGCCGCTCTTGAGCACCACGTTGAAGATCCCGCCCCCGCTATGGCCGTACTGCGAGTCGTAGGTGTTGGTCTGGATGTTGAACTCCTGCACTGCGTCCACGATCGGCACGTACGCGATGTTGTTGCCGCCCATTTGGGCGTTGTTAGGTGCGCCGTCCAAGAGGAACTCGTTGCGGCGCTGGCGGCCGCCGTTGACCACCCACTCGGCGATGGCGCCATTGTCGAACGGCCGCATCCAGATAGCGCTGCCCCGCCAGATCACGCCCGACATCATGGCGCCCAGCATGAATGGGTTGCGCGTGTTGAGCGGAAGCTCGGTAACTTGCGTAGTATTAACGATGCCGCTGCGGCTGGCCGTTTGCGTCTCCAGCAGCGCAGCCTCGGCCGTCACTTCGATCCGTTCGGCCACCTCGCCGATTTCGAGCGTGACGTCCACGCCCGCGATTTGGCCGACTTGCAGCACGATGTTTTCGCGCGTGAAAGTTTTGAAGCCGGAAGCGGTCACCATCAGCCGGTACGTCCCCGGCCGGAGGAACGGAAGGGTGTAAGAACCGGAGAGGTCCGTGGTGGCCGTCGTCGTTTCATTGGTGGCGACGTTGACCGCCTGGACTCTTGCGTTCGGGACCGCGGCGCCTGTGCTATCGAAAACTCGGCCGGAAAGCGTGGCGCGAAACTCCTGAGCGAGGCCCGACGCAGCGGCCAGGCACCCCAAGATGACCAGGACCGAGATCTTGCGGTTGATGCTTGCCGGCATGACCCTAACCCCGAAATGGGATGAACCCCGGCCCAGCTTACCAAGCGCGGCAGAGCGCGTCAAGCCCTAGGCGAGGGGAAGGGCCTAGGGGCAGGGCGGGCTCCGAGCCGCCTGTCCTGAGGCGAAGCCCGTAGTCCCAGCAACAAAAGCCCCGGGGCGTTATGAAAGCTCTTGACATGTCAGGGCAAGCGGTGCATATTGGGTGTGAAAGCAGCCCGCGCAGGGCGCTTTCCCCGGCCCAGCGGGGTCGGGGCAGCCGGGGCGAGTAATCGCCCTGGAATTACGTCAGGAGGTGGATGATATCGAACGTCCACAGGCGTGGGCGGCTGTCGTCACGGCGGGTGACTAGCTGATACCTGAGACGCCAGCGAGGACCAAGGAGTCCCGCGCGCCGCGGAACATTGCACCGCACGCAGGAGCGACAGCTAGTACGAGTGGCAGGCAAGTCACTTCCACCCGCCCGGCGGCAGCCGCCCAGCCGTCTCAGCCTTCCTTTCAGCCCCGCCAAGCGTACCCGTTCTGTTAGATTCTGGTAGAGAGAGCGCCAGAGGCGCATTCGGCCGAGCATTGGACCGTGGTCGCGATCGAGTTTCGCGGAGTCTCCAAAAGCTACCCGATCTACGATTCCCCACTCGACCGATTGAAAGAACTGCTCACGTTCAGCCGGAAGCGCTTTCACCGCGATTTCTGGGCCTTGCGCGACCTGAGCTTCGAAGTCCGCCGGGGTGAGACGTTCTGTATCATCGGCGAAAACGGCTCCGGCAAAAGCACCCTGCTGCAACTGGTGGCCGGTATCCTGCAGCCCACCGAGGGAGAAATCAAAGTCAATGGCCGCGTCTCGGCGCTGCTCGAGCTGGGCTCGGGCTTCAACCCCGAGTTTACCGGCCGCGACAACATCTTCCTCAACGGCGCCATCCTCGGCTTCACTACGCGCCAGATCGAGCAAAAGTACCGCGAAATCGAGGAGTTCGCCGAAATCGGCGATTTCATCAATCAGCCAGTGAAGACGTATTCGAGCGGCATGATCGTTCGGCTCGCCTTCGCGGTTGCCATCCACGTGGATCCGGAAATCTTGCTGGTGGACGAGGCTCTGGCGGTGGGAGACATTTACTTCCGACAGCGCTGCATGCGGAAGGTGCACGAGCTGCGCTCGCGGGGGATCACGATCCTGTTCGTCTCGCACTCGATGGGCGACGTAAAGGCGGTAGGCGACCGTGCCCTGTGGCTGGACGGAGGGCGCATTCGCGAGCTGGGGCTGGCCGACGCGGTCGTCGCCAAATATCTGGCCGCGATGGTGGAGAAGGACTCCGCCTACCTGCAACTGAAGAAGCGGCCGGCACGCGATGCGGCCGCCGGGCGGGTCCTTCCCCCCGAGATTGTGGACCGCATCCCGAACATCGACCACCGTTACGGCGACGGTCGGGCGGAGGTGCTGGGCATCGCCGTGCTCGACGAATACGGAAGACCCCTGCAACTGCTGGAACCGAACTCTCACATCGTCGTGCGCATCAGCGTGCGCGCCCGCGAGGAAGTGCCCATGCCGATCGTCGGCTTCATGTTGCGCAACCATTTGGGCATTGACTTCTCCGGCACCAACACGGCGCGCGAGGGAGTCGAGCTGCCGCCGATGATGCCGGGAGACATCTACACCGTGGACTTCCACCTCGAGCTCCCCGAGCTCTATCCGGCCTCCTTTTCGTTTTCGCCGGCCATCGCCGACGGCACGCTGCTTCACTACCGCATGTGCGACTGGATCGACAATGCCATCGCCCTTCAGATGGGCCACAGCGAAGGTCAGATTTACGGGTACATCCATCTGCCCTGCCGGGTGGAAGTAAACGCCCGGCTTCAGACGGCGCCTCAGGCGGAGTCGCGCGTTGGCTGAATTCACGGGGGAACGCGCCATACCCGGCCGGATCGAGCCGGACCTGTGGAACGAACACGTGGCGCGCTATCTGTTCGCCGCACGGCCGGCCGCGGGGAAGCGCGTTCTGGATGCGGGATGCGGTGCAGGCTACGGCGCGGCCATTCTGGCCGAGCATGCCCGGTGGGTCAGCGGCGTGGACATCGCGCGCGAGGCGGTCGAGTACGCGCAGGCGCACTACGAGCGTCCCAACCTGGCCTTCGTACAAGGCTCGGTTACCGCTCTGCCCTTTCCCGAAGCAAGCTTCGACCTGGTTGTCTGCTTCGAAGTCATCGAACACCTGATAGACGGGCAGGCGATGCTGGCCGAATTGCGCCGCGTGCTCGCGCCCGAAGGGATCTGTCTGATCTCGACGCCGAACCGGCTCTACTACAGCGAGGCGCGGGGAGCCTCGGGGCCGAACCCTTATCACTTCCGCGAGTTCGACTGGCGTGAATTCCGCGAGGAGCTGGGCCGTTACTTTCCCGTGGTATCGTTGTACGTCGAAAATCACGCGGCCGCCCTGGCGATTGTGCCGCTCGAAGCGGACGCGGGCGTGGATGGGGCAGTAGAAGGCGGCCCGCCCGATCCCGACGAGGCGCACTTTCTTCTGGCCGCTTGTCGGTTCAAGGAGGGTCCGCGTCCGGCCGGTCTGCTGTGGACGCCCCGCACGGCCAATCTGCTGCGGGAACGTGAGCGGCACATCGCGGCGCTGCGCGAGGAAGTGGCGCAGAAGGACGCCTGGCTGGAGGCGGCGTTCCAGGAAAAACAAAAACTTCTAGAAATGTATCATTCGCAGACGGCCGAACTCGAGCGGAGCAATCTTTGGGCGCGATCTTTGGACGAGGAACTCGCAGCCGCTCGCGCACGCATCGCTGCGCTCCAGCAGGAATTAGCCGAACAGCAGGAATCGGCGCGGCGCGTGGTGGCCGGCTACGAGGCCAAGATCGCCGAGTTGGAGCGGGAATTGGAGGAGCGCGCCGTCTGGGTGCGTCGCCTGGAAGAGCAGCTTACCGCCGAGCTGACGGCGGCTCGCGCCGAGCTCGAGCAGCGCTCCTCGGAGCTGGCCGAATGCGTTCGCCTGCTGGACCGCGCCGAGGCCGCGGTCGTGGAACGGACCGAGTGGGCCCAACGTCTCGACGCGCAGGTGCGGGAGCTGGAGCGCTTGCTGTCGGCCGTTCGCGCTTCGCGGTGGCACCGCCTAGGCAGGCGGCTAGGCTTGGGTCCTGAGGTCGGTTGAGGAAGGCCGATGCGAGTGTTGCTGCGTATCCTGCTGGCTTTGCCATTGGCAGCGGCCGCGCTGGCGGCTGCGACGGCGATCGCGCTGGCGTTGGCGGCGACCGACCTGCTGTGGCTCATCGCCGGACGGCGGCTGCCACGGGATCGCGTAGATTCCCGCCCTTCCGCGCGCGCGGCCAGCGTGGTCATCCCCTCCTGGAACGGTCGCGAGCTTCTGGAGCGCAACCTTCCGTCCGTCGTGGAGGCTCTCGCAGGCAATCCCGAGAACGAGATCCTGGTGGTCGACAACGGCTCGAGCGACGGCACGGCCGAATTCCTCCGCCGGCGATTTCCCGGCGTGCGCGTGATCGAGCCGGGTCGCAACCTGGGCTTCGCCGGTGGCGCCAACGCCGGAGTGCGCGCGGCTCGTAACGCGGTGGTCGTGCTGCTCAACAACGACATGCGCGTGGCCAAGGATTTCCTCGCACCCTTGCTCGAGGGCTTCCGGGACGCGCAGGTCTTCGCGGTCTCCTGCCAGATCTTCTTCAGCGATCCAACCCGACGCCGCGAGGAGACGGGCCTGACCGAGGGCTGGTGGGAGAACGGCTCGCTGCGCGTGCGACATCGCATCGACGAAGCCGTGCGTGATCTTTTCCCCTGCTTTTACGGCGGCGGCGGCTCGTGCGCCTTTGACCGCGAAAAATTCCTCGAGCTGGGCGGCTTCGATGAGCTCTACGCGCCCTTCTATCTGGAGGACGCGGATCTGGGCTACCGCGCGTGGAAGCGGGGATGGAAAGTGCTCTATGAACCGCGCAGCCTGGTTTGGCACGAGCATCGCGGTACGATCGGAAGGTGCTTCCGGCCGGCTGAGATCGAGCGCGTGCTCAAGCGCAATCGCCTGCTGTTTGCCTGGAAAAACATCCACGACTGGCGCCGGCTGGCTGAGCACTTCTTCTACGCGCTGGCCGAGGGCACCGTAAGCGCTTTCGTGGGCGATTCACCCGAGAGGTCCAGCCTGGGAGCGCTCTGGCGTGCCATGATACGGCTGCCGCAAGCTGTCGTCGCGAGATGGCGCGCGCGATCGGCGGCCGCGATTCCGGACGAGGAGGCCTTCCGGCGCCCGCTGGGCGGCTACTATCGCGATCGCTTCGAGTCGGCCGGGAAGGAGGACCGGCTGCGCGTGCTGTTCGTCTCTCCCTACCCCATATGCCCGCCCGTGCACGGCGGCGGCGTTTTCATGCTCCACACCCTCAAGGAGTTGGCGCGCTACGCCGAGGTTCACCTCATCGCTTTGCTCGACAAGGAGGAGGAGCGCGCCGCGCATGAGGAGTTGCGACCCTACTGCGCGAGCATGGAATTCCTCGTCCGTCCCCACGGGCGTTCGGCCGCCGCTTCACTCGTGCCTCACGCCGTGCGCGAGTTCGCTAACGCGGATCTGGCCTGGCTCATTCATCGGCAGATCCGCCAGAAGCGCATTGACGTCATCCAGCTCGAGTACACTCCGCTGGCGCAGTATCACGGCCGCTATCGCAACCTGCTCTGCGTGCTGTTCGAACACGACATCTATTTCCAGTCGCTGGGCCGTGCGCTCAGGGAGAGTCGCGGCCTGATGTGGAAGGCGCAGGCGGCTTTCGAGTACCTCCGGGCGCTGCGGTACGAGCTGCGCACGCTGCCCAAGCTGGACCGGGTGCAGGTGTGCAGCCGCGAGAACCGTGAGTACCTGTTGTCGTTCTTGCCCGCGCTGGCCGATCGCGTGGACGATGGTCAGCGCGCCGGTATTGACACCCGGCTCTATCCCTTCCGGCCTGACGGTCGAGAGCCGGACACGATGCTCTTCCTCGGCAGCTTCCGGCATTTGCCCAACCAAGCGGCTTTGCAGTGGTTCGTGCGGGAGGTGCTGCCCCGCGTGCTGGCGCAGAGGCCTTCAGCGCGACTGATCGTTGTCGGCTCGGATCCGCCGCCACGCTATGGGCTGAGCGGGCCGCTGGAAGCCATCGAGTTGCGGGGACGCGTGGAGGACGTGCGTGAGCCGCTGAGCCGTTACGCCGTGTTCGTTTGTCCCATCCTCAGCGGATCCGGCGTGCGCGTCAAGCTGCTGGAAGCGTTCGCCAGCGGCATTCCGGTGGTCTCCACGCGACTGGGCGCCGAGGGACTGGCGCGCGAGGACGGCGAGTTCTGCGCGCTGGCCGACGATCCCGACAGCTTCGCCCGCCGCGTGGTCGAAATCCTGAGCGATCCGGCCGGCGCCCGGGCCATGGTCGAGCGCGCGCGGCGCGAGGTCGTCGAGAACTGGGACAGCGCCGTGATCACCGAGCGCCTGGCGGCCTGCTACCGCGAAGCGCTGCAAGCCAAGCGGGGCGCGCAGACTCGACTCACTTGCGCCCCAGTTCGCGCTTGAGTCTCTCGGCAATGCGTCTGGCCGCGCGCTGGACCTGCGGCGCCGAGGAATCGCGCGGCGGTTCGTAGGCGGACCACAGGACCGTGCGGGTGCGGGCGTCCACCAGGAAAATCGTGCCGCGGCCCCGTCCCCAGCTCGAGATGCGCGGCGCCTCTTCACGGAAACTTGCCTGCGACTGTCCCTCAGCCGGCGTGCTTTCCTGGGACGCCTGCTCGCCGGCCGGGAAAAGTTTGTCGAGTCGCTGCTCGAAGGCCTCGCCCAGGTGGTCCGTGAAGACGGCGTCGGCCTTCGCCGGGTCGGCTACGACCTGAAAAACTCCCAACCGGGTCAGATGAGCAGCCAGATACTGATCCAGGCCGTGTCCCATACGCAGCAGGTAGACGGCCTGAACGCGGCCCAGCTCAGGCGCCTGCGCAGCCGCCAGCGGCAGAGCGAACCACCATAACCAGCGCTTCATGACATTCACTATGATAGCTTCCAAGGCGCGCGCTCGAGCCGTGTACAAAGGTCATCGCATCACGGTCGTGATTCCTTGCTTGAACGAGGAACAGGGCATCGAACAGGTGCTGCGCCGCATGCCCTCCTTCGTGGATCAGGTCATCGTGGTGGATAACGGCTCGACCGACCGCACTTCGGAAATCGCGCGCAGCCTCGGCGCCGAAGTGATCCGCGAAGACGTGCGCGGCTACGGCAGAGCCTACCGCAAGGGCTTCGCGCACGCCACCGGGGATCTGATTGTCACGCTGGACGGAGACCACAGCTATCCGGTGGACGCGATCTCCTACCTGCTGGAGGCCTTCCTGCACCTGGAAGTGGACTTCCTGAACGCTTCCCGCTTTCCCGTGCGCAATCCCAAGGCCATGAGCCTCAAGCACAAGATCGGCAACCTGGCACTCTCGTTGGCCATGTCGCTGCTGTTCCTGCGTTGGGTGCGCGACTCGCAGTCGGGCATGTGGGTCTTCCGTCGCTCGATTCTCGACGAGATGACGCTGGAAGCCGACGGGATGGCCTTCTCCGAGGAGATCAAGATCGAAGCGCTGAAGAACCGCAGGATCCGCTTCGGCGAGATCTCCATCATGTACTCTTCACGGCTGGGCGAGAAGAAGCTGAATCCCTGGCGCGACGGGTTGCACAATCTTCTTTTCCTTTTCAAGAAGCGTTTCAGCAGGACGAAGAAACTCGCGCGGCGCGCCGGCTAGAGATGCGACGGGTCAGCGTCCTGATCCCGAACTGGAACGGACGGGCCCGTCTGGAATCGCTGCTGGTCCGCTTGCGGGAGCAGACGCTCGCTCCCGCGCAGGTGGTGGTCGCCGATGACGGCTCCGCGGACGGCAGCGCGGAAGCAGCCGCCCGGCTGGGCGCGGAGGTGGTCCGTCTGGCGCGCCATCGGGGCTTCGCCGCCGCGGTGAACGCGGGCTTGCGGGCGTGTTACGGGGAATGGGTCGCGCTGCTCAACAATGACGTGGAGCCGGAGCGGGATTGGCTGGAGCGGCTCGTCGAAGCGGCTGCGGCGCAACGCGCCTGGTTCGCCTGCGGCAAGCTCTTTCGCCTGGGGGAACCCAATCGGCTGGACGGAACCTTCGATCTCGTCTGCCGCGGTGCGACGGCCTGGCGTGCCGGTGCAGGCCGCGCGGACGGTCCCCTTTGGGATCGCCCGCGGAGGATCCGTTTCAGCGGCTTCGCCGCCACCCTGTTTCGCCGCGAGTTGTTCGAAATCGCCGGACCGCTGGAGGAGCGCTTCGAGTCGTACATGGAAGACGCGGAGTTCTGCCTGCGCTGCGCCCTGCGCGGACTCGAGGGCGTTTACGTCCCCCAGGCGCGGGGCTGCCATGCGGGCAGCGCGACCCTGGGCCGCTGGAGCCCGACCAGCGTGCGGCTGATGGCGCGCAATCAGCTCCTGCTGGTGGCGAAGCACTATCCGCCGGACTGGAAGCGGCGCTTCGGTCGCGCGGTGCTGGCGGCGCAGGCGCTTTGGGGCCTGCTCGCCCTCCGTCGCGGCGTTTTTCGAGCGTGGCTGAAGGGCAAACAGGAAGGCTTGAAAATGTTTCAATCTTTGAGGGCTGTCGCCGAGCCCGCCGATCCCGCCCGGCTGACCGCGCTGCTCGCCGAAAGCGAGAACGAAATTCGCCTCCTGCAACGCCAGACCGGCTGGGACGCCTACTGGCGCCTGTTCTTTCTGCTGGCCGGCAAGCCGCAACTTCGGCCACAATAGGCATTCGACTGCGCCGCAAGGGAGAATGCGCGATGTATCGCCCAGTGTTGATCCTGGCCGGCCTGGCAGCCTGCCTGCCGTTACCCTGTCAACCTCCGCCCTGGTGGACACGCGAACCGCTGCGCATCGTTCACCTTCTCACCGACTTCGAACCGCTCAACGCGACGGATCCCGCCCGCGCCGCGGCCCTGAAGATCGAATGGGGATTCAACAGCGAGCATCTGGGCGTCATGCATCATCGCAGGGGCCTTGACGATGAGGGATTTTATTTCACGACGCGTCTCGCCGCGCGGCAGAACGAAGACTACATGAAGAGATATCTCCCCGAAGCCCGAAAGCGCGGCCTGCGCGTGATGATCTACTTCAACGTGCACTGGTTCAACCGGGAATTCGCCGCGCGCCACCCGGATTGGGTACAGATCACCGAGGCAGGCAAACCTCTGGAGGGCATCTACCAGACGGGCACTTCCCTGTGCGTGAACAGCCCTTGGCGCGAATGGGTCTTCCAGCTGCTGCGCGACCTGTGCGCCTACCCGATTGACGGCATCTTTTTCGACGGCCCGGTCTTTTACGCCGAGACCTGCTATTGCCGACACTGCCGGGAGAAGTATCGGCGGCTGTACGGCGGCGAAATGCCATCCAAGCGCGAGCGGCGCGGGCGCGGCTTCGCTACGCTGCTCGAGTTCCAGGCCCGCAGTCTGGCCGATTTCCTGCACGAGGCCAGGCTGGTGATCAAGGCCGCCAACCCGCAAATCGCCTTCTACATGAACGGAGGCGTACGCGGCGGCAACTGGGCCACGGGCCGTTTCAACCGCGTGCTGGTTCCCGAACAGGACCTGCTGGGCAGCGAAGGAGGTTTCATCTACGGCGATCTCACGCGCACATCCCTATGGAAGCCGGGCCTCACGGCACGTTTGCTCGAAACCCAGGCGCCGGACAAGCCCCGCGTGATCTTCGCCGCGGCAGCCCACAAGCCCTGGACCTTCTCGATACTCCCGGCGCCCGAACTCAAACTGCTCTACGCGGACTCGATCGCGAACGGCGCGAACGTCTGGCTGGCCTTTTCCCGCTTCGAAGCGGATTTGCCCGAGATCGAGGCGATCAAAGCCATGAACCGCCTCGTAGAGCGCCATGGCCGCTATTACCTGAACACGCGGTCCGAGGCGCGCGTGGCGCTGGTGTGGTCCGACGTGACGGCGAGCTTCTACACGGGCGCCGAGGCGCAACTGATCGACGTCGACCGCGTGCCGGCCCGCAGCGAGGTGGGCAATCTGGAGGGCGAATTCAACGGGTTGGCGGAAGCCCTGGCGCGGTCGCATACGCCGTTCGACGTCATAGACGATGCTTCGCTCGAAAGCGCAAGGCCGGACCGCTACGCGCTCATCGTACTGCCCAACGTTGCCTGCATGAGTTCGGGCACGGCGGAGCGGTTGCGCCGCTACGTCGAGGCGGGGGGCCATCTGCTGGCTACTTTCGAAACCTCGCTTTACGACGAGACCGGCGTGCGGCGCCCGGACTTCGCGCTGGCGGACGTTTTCGGCGTCCATGATGCCGGCAGGATCGTGGGACCGAAGCGATGGGACTTCATCCAACCCGCTCAGGGCGCTCCCGAGCTGCTGTCCCACCTGCGGCGCAGGCTCTTCCCGGCCACGACGTATCACCTGCGCGTGCGGCCCGCCGGCGGCAGGGCCGTTCTGTACTTCACCAGGACCATGGCAGGCCCCTACGACGGGATCCCCGAGGCCTCCGAGGATCCGGCTCTTGTTTGGCACGCCGCCGGACGCGGGCGCGTCGTCTACGTCGCCGGCGATCTAGGCAACAGCATCCAGAATCTGCATATCGCCGAGCACCTGGAACTTGTCGCGAGCGTTGTTCGGCAACTAGCCCCTTCGCCCGTGCGTCTGGAGAACGCGCCGGGCTCGGTCGAGGTCGTGCTGCGCTCGCAGGAAGGAGGCCGTCGATGGATTCTCCATCTCGTGAATTTTACGGGCGAAATGACGCGGCCGATCCAGCGGATCGTGCCCTTGAGCAACGTGATCGTGGAACTCGATCGCGAGGCTCCGGTGCGGAGCGTGCGGGCACTGGTGAGCGGGCAGGCGCTCAGGTTCCGCTTCGGGGCCGGCCGCCTGCGTGCGACTGTGCCGCACCTGAGCGAGTACGAAGCGCTCGTAATCGAGTAAGCTTCCAGCTATGCGAGCTGCTTTGTTTCTGCTTGCTGGGCTGATTCCGGTTACGGCCGCCGAGCGCCGAAGCATCTTCCCGCAAGGCGTCGAGCCGATCGGCCCTTACAGCCCCGGCGTCCTTGCGGAAGATTGGCTCTACGTTTCGGGGCAGGGCGCCCGCGCACCGGACGGGAGCATGGCGGAGAGCTTCCGCTCCCGGCTCCGCCAAACGCTCGAGAACGTGCGCGCGGTGGTGGAGGCAGCCGGCCTAACGCTCCGACACGTGGTCTACGCGCAAATCTACCTGGAAGAGATAAGCCGCTACGACGAACTGGCCGGGATCTGGCGCGAGTACTTCGCCCACGAACCGCCCGCGTGCGCGGTAGTGGGCGTCGCGCGGATGCCCGGCGGGACTCCTATCGAGATCAATGCGGTGGCCATTGGCGACCTCTCGCGCCGCAGGAGCGTCTCCGTTCCGGGCGTGGCGGCGCCGCCCTTCTGCGCTGCGGCGGTCGAAGCGGGCGATCGCGTGTACGTTTCCGGAGTGTTCGGCCGCGAAGGCGCAGGCGGGCGCGTGCCCGTAGACGCAGGCGAGCAGGTGGGGGCGGCGCTCGAGCAAATGGCCAAAGTGCTGGCGGCCGCAGGTCTCGACTTCCGGCATCTGGTCTTTGTGAATCCGTATTTGACCGACGCGGTGCCGATGGAAACGATGAACCGGCTTTACGCGCGGCGCTTCGAGTTCGGCAACACGCCTGCACGCGCCACGATTCGGGTGGCCACGCTGCCGGAAGGCGCGGGCATCGAGTTCACCGGCGTGGCGGTGCGCGATCTGGCTCTACGGCGCGCCATTCGTCCCAAGAATATGGCGCCGAGCGCTACGGCCAGCCCCTGCGTGTTCGCCGCCGACACGCTTTACTGTTCGGCGAAATCCGGCTTCATTCCCGGCCCGCGCAGCGGGATCTACGCGGCCACGGTGGAACACCAGCTTCGGCAAACCATGCGCAACCTGCTCGACGGGCTGGAAGAGGCAGGCCTGGATTTCTCGCATGTCGTGGCGACGAACGTTTACCTGGACGACATCGCTGATTTCGACCGCATGAACCGTGTCTACGCACAGTACTTCACGCCCGGCGCTTTCCCCGCGCGCACGACCGTGCAGCCCCTGCCGCCCGTCGAGCGCAGGCCCGACGCCGAGGGACGGTGGCCCATGCTCGAGCAAGTCTCGCTCATCGCAGTGAAAGGGCGCCAGGATCGCCAAGAAGGCCGACCGCGGGTGCCGTGAAACCGCATCGAGCGATCGGGCCCGGTGAGCCGGGAAGGGCGATGTTATAATTGCCTCGCTATGAACGACAGCCGTCTCGCCACGCGCCGGCAATTTCTGGGCGCGGCCGGGTCGCTTGCGACAGCGACGTCCCCGACGGCGCCGGCTCTGCCGAAGGTCAAGTTCGGCCAGGTCGAGATCACGCGCCTGATCATCGGATCCAACCCGCTCTACGGCTACTCCCACTTCAACCGCATCCTCGACCAGATGATGCGGGAGTGGATGACGCAGGACCGGCGCATGGAAATCCTCCATCGCGCGGAGCAGTGCGGAATCAACACCTGGCAGGTGCACTACAACGATCCCACCATCGAGGACCTGAAGCGCTATCGGGCCGAAGGCGGTCGAATGCACTGGCTGCTGCTGGCCGATTTCGAGCTCATGAAGAACTGGAAGCTGCTGCCGGAGGTGGCCCGCCTGAATCCCATCGGCATCGCCCATCACGGCAACCGCACCGACGAGCGCTTCCGCGCCGGCCAGATGGACGTCGTCCGCGACTTCACCAAGGCCGTCCATGACGCGGGCGTCCCTGCGGGCGTCTCCACGCACAATCCCGCCGTGATCGAATACATCGAAGAGCGCGGCTGGGATGTGGACTACTACATGACCTGCATGTATCGTGTGACGCGGACGCGGGAGGAAGCCAGGCGCGAGCTGGGCGAGGCACCGGTGGGCGAGATTTATATGGAGCGCGATCCCGAACGCATGTGCGCCGTGGTGCGCAAGACGCGCAAGACCTGCTTCGCCTTCAAAGTGCTTGGCGCCGGTCGCAACATCAACAATCCGGAGCAACTGGAGGCCGCGTTCCGCTTCGTTCTCACCAACATCAAGCCGCAGGATGCGATCATCGTGGGCATGTTTCCGCGCTTCAAGGACGAGATCCGCGAGAATGTCGAACTGGTGAGCCGCATTCTGGCCGGTGCGCCCGCGAGCGTTTGAGTGCGCAGTTCTGCGCTTCCCGGATTCCTGCCCCGTGCGACGATGCTGCGCGGATCGAAACCGCCGCTGACGGCGCGCGGCCGCACCGGAGCTTCGCGGTGACGGAGGGCGTCCGGCGTCAGGACTCGCCGCCGAGCTGGGCCGAAGCTCGGCTTGGCAGGTAAGTGCTAGCGCACCTGAAAGGGGAAGCGCTCTTCATACTGCTGATCGCCCACCAGGTCCCGGATCCTCAACAGCAGCGTGTAATCGCCGGGCTGGGCGTTTTTCAGGTCGAGACTCAGAACGCCGGGCAGGTAGCGGTGAGGGTAGAAAGGATTGCTGCGCTCGGCGGCCGCGACCGGCTCCGAGTAAATCTCCTTGCCCGTGGCTCCGAGCACGCCAAGACCGTACTCTACCTCGATGCGGTTGTTGTCGCCGATCTTGTAGCCTGTGATCTCGAAGCGAGCCCAGAGCGTTTCGCCGCGGTGAAAAATGGGGGCGCCTTCGACCACGGGCCCGTCCTCGCCCTTCAGGAAGCGGAAATTGCGGGCCACCAGAGTCTGGCTGGGTTCGACCACCGGGCCGCGAACCAGAAAAGAGGCCTCCGCCTGCGCCCTTGCCCCAGAAAGTTTGTCCTCGACCGCGATCACGATGCGGTAGGCGCCCGGATCCAGCAATGGCGGGATGACGAATTCGTGCCTCACGAGCGGCGCCCAGTCTTTATCCTGCGGGGTCAGCTCCGTCTCGATGGTCTGTCGCTGGGTAGGGACGAGCTTCACGCCGCGCTCGTCCAGTGCATCCAGCACACACTCTAGGTGCACGCGTTGATCCTTGCTGCGAGTGAAACCCTGGATGCGATACCGGACGAAGACGCTTTCGCCTCGCGCGAAGCGGAATCCTGGTCCGAGGGGTGGGCCGCCGTCGTACTGGTGAAGGGTCAGGGCGGTGATGATCAACGGCGGGGCAGCGACGGAGGCGAGGGCTGAGCAGAGGGCAGCCGGCAGGCACGGCGCGAGCATCGAAAAGTTCATGGCGACGGCACCCCCGGGTGGGTCAAGGGCAGTTGTAGCGCCGGCTTCACCTGGTAAGGGAGGTCAATCAAAGCGAATGTCTCCTCGTCGTTTTCTCCGGTCGCCGCGACGCGCAACCGGTAAGCGCCGGCGGGCGCATCGAAGACCACGCGTCCATGCTCGGTGGCGGCCGGTCGCAAGGTCCGAAGATAGCCGAGCCAGTCCGGGACGCCGTCACCCTGGTTCAACTCAGCGTAGGAACGCCCGTCGGAAGTCACGAGCGAAAGCGGGGGGACGTCGGCCTCGCGGATGCCGCTATTGGTGACGGTGAGCCGTACCAGCAGGAAGCGGTGAACCGGCGTACGGGTTTGGGGCCCCTCGCCGAGGAAGTCGCGCCATTCGGCGTCCTGCACGATGTAAACCAGCGGGCCGACTTCCACTCTGTCGCCCATTGCAAAGACGCGAGACGATCTGGAAATCTGCCGTGAGCAAGAGAGGAAGAGCGGGTGAAGGCAGAGCAACAAGAGGAGGGCGGCGACCTTGCGGTGAGCGCGTGCGAGTCGGAGCGCTGACATATTCATGACGCCTGCCTATCGCGCAGCCATGTTAGCAGAGCGACCCCGCGGCTCGATTCCCGGTGTCGGTTCGAGCCGCTCACGGCCGCCAGTTTAACCATTCTCCCGTGCTCAGCGGCTGCCACTCGACCGTTTCGATCGCGGGCAAGTCTTCCTTTCTCTCCTCATGGATGTAACTGCGGGCCAAGGCCTCGGCGTGCGACCGGGCCTTGGCTTCGTCGAATTGTCGCGCACCCTGAATGATGAGACCGGGTCCGAGAACCAGCACGTTGCAGTGGTCGAAGTCGCAGGAGACCACCAACTCGAGATAGTGATAACGGGCCTTGAATCCCCTGAGCGGGCGGAACACGGAGCACCTCGCAATTACATTGTAGGCGCCGGCAAGCGGCAAAGCTAGAGGTTTCGATCTTTTTCAGGCCGGGCAGCGCGCTGTTACACTGGCTTTCAGATGTCCGCTGGGCGGCCCAGTCGATGGAAAAGCCTGCTGGCCGAGTTGACGGAATCCCCCGCGGTCCGCGAGTGCCTCCAGTGGTTTACGCGCGAGAAGCAGTGGATCCAGGAGCAACACCTGGAGGTTTGCCGCATTCCCGCCCCCACCTTCTTCGAGCAACGGCGCGCCGAGTGGATGGCGGCGCAGTTCCGCAAGCTCGGCTGCGAGGTGCAGGTGGACCGGGCGGGCAACGTCATTGCGTTCCCGCGGGCGCGCTCGGGACCGCTGGTCGCTGTAACCGCGCATCTGGATACCGTGCTGGCGCCGCGCAGTAGGAGCGAGATCACGATTGAGCCCGACGGCCGGCTGCGCGGCCCCGGGGTGGCGGACAACGGAGCCGGGCTGGCCGCCCTGTTAGCGATCGCGGCCGCGCTGCACTACAGCCCGCCGGGACCGGATCTGCCGGCCGACTTTGCCTTGATCGCCAACGTGGGGGAGGAGGGGGAGGGCAACCTCAGCGGCATGCGGTACCTCTGCACGGCGTCCCCCCTGGCCTCGCGATGGCGGGCCTTCGTAGTCCTGGACGGGCCTGCCATCGATCACATTACCTGCCAAGGCATCGCCAGCCGCCGATTCGAAATCTGCTACTCCGGCCCTGGCGGGCACAGTTGGAGCGACGCGGGTACGGCGAACCCGGTCCACGCTCTCAGCCGCGCGATCACGCTCTTCACCGACCGGCAGCTCAACGAGACTCTCAACGGCTCTCGGTGCTCGTTCAATTTCGGCTGGATCGAGGGAGGCACAAGCATCAACGCCATTCCCAGGTCGGCGCGAGCGAAAGTAGATCTGCGCTGTGAACGTGAGGAAGATCTCGAACCCTGGATCCAGTCCCTCAGCGCCGCGGTCGAGGAGGCCTTACAAATGGAGAACCGGCGGGCCTCCGGCGGCAGGCTAGCGGGCAAGTTGCGCGAAATCGGCTTTCGGCCCGGCGGGCGACTACCCGTCGATTCGCCGCTGCTGGCCTGCATCCAGGCCGTCGATGCGCACCTGGGCATCCGCTCACGTCTGGATTCGGCTTCCACGGACGCCAACGTTCCCCTTTCGCTCGGCCTCCCCGCCATCGCCATCGGTGCGGGCGGCCAGGGCGGCGGTGCGCACAGCGATACGGAGTGGTATCACCCAGAGGGTCGCGATCTGGGATTGAAAAGGATCCTGCTACTTTTGTGCCTGCTCATGCGGGGAGGCGCGGGAGCGCCGTGAGGGCCGCCGAAGGCGCCAGTTGGCGCGCCGACCTCGCCCTGGCCGGCATCGCGTTCGTCTGGGGCGCCACATTCGTCGTGGTCAAGGAGGCCCTTCATGACGCCTCCACGTTGCTGTTCCTGTGCCTCCGATTCAGCCTTGCCACGGTGGCCCTAGCGCTGACTGCACGGCCCTTGGCAGGACGGTTTCAGGACAGGCGGCCGCTCGCTGTGGGGGGCTTGGTAGCGGGCCTGTGTCTTTTCACCGGCTATTGGCTTCAGACCCTCGGTTTGCGGTACACGACACCGTCGAAATCGGCCTTTCTTACGGGTCTTTCGATCGTGATGGTGCCGGCACTGGCCTCGGCGTTTCGGCGCCGCCTTCCGGGGCCGACGGAGGCCGCGGGTATCACGGCAGCTACGCTCGGCATGGGCCTCCTCACTCTGGAGGACGGGTTCGGAAGCATAAACCCGGGCGATCTGCTGACCGTGGGCTGCGCCGGGGGCTTTGCTCTGCACATCCTGGCGGTCGGGCACTGGGCGCCGAGGGTCAACTACCAGGCGCTGACGCTGGTGCAGATCGCCACGGCTACCATCCTCTGCGCGCTCACCTTCTGGTGGGCCGAATCCTGGTACCTCCGGCTCACCCCGCGCGTGGTTTCGGCGCTGCTGGTGACGGGGCTGCTGGCCACCGCACTGGCCTTCTCCGTGCAGACGTGGGCACAGCAGCGCACCACCCCGACCCATACGGCGCTGATGTTCGCCCTCGAACCGGTTTTCGCCTGGCTGACTTCCTACGCGGTCACCGGGGAGCGTCTGAGCCTTCGGCAGACCGTCGGTGCGGGCCTCATCCTGTCCGGCATCCTGGCGGTCGAACTCAAGTCGTTGAAGATCCCGCGTCCGGTCACCCGCCGGGACCACACGCGTGGCTTATAATGATGGACAGCTACCTCCGGAGCGATCAGCCCATGGACTTCCTCACCCGAATGCGCCAGCACAGGCTTCTGTCGGTGACCCTCCTGTTATTCACCCTGTCGCTGGGTATCTTGATCGGTACGTTGATCACGGGCCATGCACGGGCCGGTGCCCCGCAGTCAGCCATCGCGGCCGACGCCACGCCTTTGCATGTCCCCGATCCGGTCGAGCTCTCGACGGCTTTCGCGCAGTTGGCCAGGCAGTTGTCGCCTTCGGTGGTGAACATCACTTCGACTTACGGAACGCCGCCTAGAGGCCAGCAGGGTCAGCGGCAACGGCAGCGACAGCCTTCGCCCTTCGACGATGAAGATCAGCGGGGATGGGACTGGTTCCGGCGCTTTTTCGGCAGCCCGTTCGAGGACTTGCCGAGGATGCCCTTCCGCCGACAGGGTAACGGATCCGGCGTGGTCGTGGACAAGAACGGCTACATCATCACCAACCTGCACGTGGTCGAAAACGCCAGCCGCATTCAGGTCAAATTCCACAGCGATCCCAAGCAGTACGACGCCAAGCTGATCGGTTCCGACCCGGAGACGGATCTGGCCGTGATCAAGGTCGAGGGCGTCGGGCGTCCGCTGGTGCCGGCGAAGATCGGCAACTCCGACGCCACTCAGGTCGGCGAATGGGTGATCGCCATCGGCTCGCCCTTCGGTCTGGAGGCCACGGTGACGGCCGGAATCATCAGTGCGAAAGGCCGTCAGGTAGGCGATGAGACGCACCAGTTGCAGCGATTCCTCCAGACGGACGCCGCAATCAATCCCGGCAACAGCGGCGGTCCCCTGGTGAACGCGCGCGGGGAGGTGATCGGGATCAACACCGCCATCGCCACCGATACCGGCAGTTACGCTGGCGTGGGCTTCGCCTTGCCGATCAATCTGGCGGTCAGCGTTTACAATCAGATCATAAAGACGGGCAAGGTCTCGCGCGGCTCCATCGGCATAGAGTTCCGGCAGGGCCGAGAAGACCTTCTGAAGGCTTACGGCGCTTCCCAAGGCGTCTTTGTCGAACGCGTGGCGCCCGGCGGACCCGCGGACAAGGCGGGCATCAAGGCCGAGGACATCATCATTGCCTATAACGGGCAGCCCGTGCGGGACGGCGACGACCTGGTCAATCGCGTGGCCAACACGCCTGTGGGCAGCGAAGCCACCGTCACGGTGTTGCGCGACGGCAAGAAGATCGATTTTAAGGTGAAGATTGCCGAGCGGACGGAAGTCTTCCCGCATCTGGCCGGCAGGCGCCTGCGCCCCGAGGCGCCTGGTATCGAAACGGGTACGCAGGCCCGCTTCGGGATGAGCATTAAGAACCTCACCGACAGCGATCGCGAACGGCTGGGCTACCAGGGGCGGGGCGTTCTCATCACCGAAGTGGAGCCCGGCTCGTTCGCGGAAGACATCGGACTTCTGGCGCGCGATATCATCACCTCGATCAACCGCCAGCCGGTCAACTCGGTGGACGACGTGCTGCGGATCCAAAGCGGACTGAAGCCGGGTGACGCGGTGGCCTTCCGCGTCATGCGCGCTTCACCGACGGCGCAGCGCGGGCAGCAGCCGGAGTGGCAACCCTTCTTCGCCGCCGGCACGCTGCCCCAAAACCCGAACTGAGCCGTTGCCGCGGATCCGCGACGTGGTAGCATAATTCCGGTTTTCTGCTGGAGGGAGGCGTTATGCGGCAGGCCGCGCTCATGTCGGTTTGGTGCCTGATAACAGCGGTCGGACTTGCCGGGTGGCAGGCGGCGGTCAACCCTTCCGCCGCAAACCGTTCCGGCAGCCGGGCGAAGCAGGCGGCAGCCAAGCCGAGGAGCAGTCGCCCTGCGACCACTGCTAATAAGTCCCCCGCAGGTAGGGACGGCGCAAACTCCGCGACAGGCCGCAGGACCGCGCGCAGTGCGACTAAGTCCAAAGCGCAGGCGAACAGGGCGCGGTTGCAGCAAGAGCCGACTCCCGAACGGTACGCCGAAATCCAGCGAGCCTTAATCGAGCGAGGCTACCTCGCGGGCCCCGCGACGGGGAGCTGGGGACCGGAATCCGTGGAGGCTCTCAAACGTTTCCAGCAGGATCACAACCTGGACGCCACGGGCAAAATCAACGCCCTGACGCTGATCGCGCTGGGGCTGGGTCCCAACCGCGCCTCACATACCGCCGGCGCCCCGTCCGCGCTGTCGGACGGCCAAAGCACAGGGGAGAAACCGTAAGTGATCATTGGGGTTCCAAGGGAGATCAAGGATCACGAGACGCGCGTGGGCCTGGTGCCCGCCGGGGTCATTGCCCTGCGGGAGGCCGGCCACAGGGTGCTGGTCGAGCGTTCTGCGGGCGAAGGCAGTTCGATCCCAGACGAACAGTACGAGCAGGCGGGCGCGGAGATGGTGGCGGCCGCGGCCGAGGTTTGGCAACGTGCCGATCTAGTGGTGAAAGTCAAGGAGCCGCAACCATCCGAGTACGGATTCCTGCGCCCCGGTCTGATCCTGTTCACTTACTTGCACCTTGCGCCGCTGCCGGAGCTGACGGAGCGCCTGCTGGAGCGGCGTGTCAACGCGGTCGCTTACGAGACGATCCGGGAACCCGACGGTTCTCTGCCGCTGCTGACGCCGATGAGCGAGGTGGCGGGGCGTTTGGCGGCGCAGATCGGGGCGGTGTACTTGGAGGCGCCCAACGGCGGCAGGGGTGTTTTGCTGGGCGGCGTACCCGGCGTGGCGCCTGCCGAGGTCGTCGTACTGGGTGGGGGAGTCGTGGGCACCAACGCCGCGCGCATCGCTTTTGGCATGGGCGCCCGTGTCACCATCATCGACAAGAACCTGAATCGGCTGCGTCAGCTCGATGACATCTTCGCCAGCCAGGTGGTCACGCTGGCTTCCAACGTGTGGACGATCCGGGAGGCGCTGCGGACGGCCGACCTGGTGATCGGCGCCGTGCTGATCCCCGGGGCCGCAGCGCCCAAGCTGGTGCGTCGCGACATGGTGGCCGGGATGAAACGGGGCGCCGTGGTGGTGGACGTCTCCATTGACCAGGGCGGTTGCTTGGAGACTTCGCGACCCACCACGCACACCGATCCCGTGTACTCCGTGGACGGCGTGCTCCACTACTGTGTATCGAACATGCCGGCGGCCGTGCCGCATACTTCTACGTTCGCCCTGACCAACGCTACCTTCCCTTACCTGCTCGAGCTCGCCAACAAGGGACTCGAGCAGGCCTGCGTCGACCACCCCGCTATTGCCCAGGGCGTCAACACCTATCAAGGACACCTTACGCATCCCGCGGTAGCCGAGGCCCAGGGGAGACCCTGGCGAGAGCTGCGTAGCTTGTTATGAACAGGGGCGCGCTTGCCGCCCGGCCGCGGCATGGGTTAAGAAAGAAAAGGTAAGAAAAAAGAAACCTCAGGAGGAACAATGAAGATCCGTCCGCTGCACGATCGCGTTCTGGTGCGTCGCCTGGAGGAAGAGGAACAGAAGGTGGGCGGGATCATCATCCCGGACACGGCCAAGGAGAAGCCACAGCAGGGCGAGGTGATCGGCGTCGGCAACGGCAAGCTGCTGGAGAATGGGGAGCGGGTGCCCCTTGACGTCAAGGTGGGGGACCGCGTCCTGTTCGGCAAGTATGCCGGCGCGGATGTCAAAATAGACGGCGAGGAGTATCTGATCCTGCGTGAGGACGAAATCCTAGCCGTGCTCGAATGAGCCGGCTGGTGCCTACCGCTTCGTGTGTTAGGCTTGTGAGTGCCCGGATCTAGGAGTGCATTCATGTCCCGTTCTCTCATCGCTGCGCTTATCTGCCTGGCGCCGCCGCTTGGGCTCGGCCAGACAAAGGTCGCCGTGGTCAACTTTCAGCGTGCGCTGCTGGAAACGGCGGAGATCAAAAAGGCTTCCGCCGCCCTCGAGGCCAAATACAAGCCGCGGCAAGCCGAACTGGAGAAGCTGCGCAAGGAAATCGAGGATCTTCAGGAGAAACTTCAGTCGCTGGCCGGCAAGCTGACGCCGCAGGCCGAATCGGAGATGACGTTTCAGGCCCAGCGGAAGCAGCGGGAATTCCAGCGCCTGAGCGAGGATCTCCAATCGGACGTGGACGAGGAGCGCAACGAAATTCTGACCAAAGCCGGACAGCGCATGCGGGAGATCATCAACAAGCTGGCGGAAGAGAAAGGTCTCGATGTGATCATTGACGTGGGCAACACGCTTTACTTCAAGCCGGCCCTGGATCTGACCAACGAGGTCATCGTCGCATACGACAAGGCCTACCCCGCCAAGTGAGACGCCCGCTCGGGAGGCGACCATGTCCGACTTCCTCAGCGGCTACGGAGTAGAAGAGGAGCGGCGCGAGCGGATGGTCAAGCGCCTGGTCCTGGCGCTGGTAATTGTGGCGGTGATCGCCGGAGCGCTTTACCTGGCTCTGAGGACCTATCCCGCGCGCCGCCAACTGCGCGAGTTCCTCGCGGCTCTCGAGCGGCAGGACTACCAAGCAGCCTACCGCATGTGGGGTTGCACGGAAGCGACTCCGTGTCGTGACTACCCCTTCCAGAAATTCATGGAGGACTGGGGGCCCCAAAGTCCGCACGGCAACGTGAGGGCAGCCCGGCTGGTCAACATCAACCCCAGGACGTGCGGTCCCGGTGTCCTTTACACCCTGGGCACCATCGTCGCGCACCTGCTGGGCGAGCGCGGCTGCGATTGCGGCGGCGGCGTGATTCACCGACTCGAGTTCCCCGCCGGCGAGGAAGTTTCCATCTGGTACGAGCGCAAAGACAAGACGCTCGGTTTCGCCCCCTGGCCGGTCTGCCTGCCCCAACCCAAGGCGTGGCAGTAAGCACGCCTATCCCGCCCGCGCGGCGCCGCTCAAAACCGGATGGGCGACGGGCCTTTCGACTCGCCAGGCCCGCGTAGCCGCCCAGGCGCCCGCGTACATCACCCCGCCCGCCAGCAACGTCTCGCGCAGCCCGAGGTACAGCGCCAGCGCGACGGCCAGCACGCTGCCCAGAACGCTGGCGGCCGCGTTCAGCGCCCAGGCCCACCGCACGGCGCGCCGGTGCCTACGCTCAAGCTGGGCCAAGCCGGTGGGGAAGGGCGTTCCCATCAGGAATGCGGGAGCCGCCACGGCCGCTGCCGTCACGGCGACCTTCGCGGTCCAGGGCCAGGCAACCGCCGCCGAACACAGCGGGCCGACCAGCAGCCCCAGCGCACCGATCAGGACCACGATGCCGGCGAAGATCCAACCGAGCCGGGCCGCCTCACGGCCGACAAGCCGCGAGCTGAAGTAGCTGCCCAGTCCGCTGGCTAACAGCATCGAAAAAATGATGACGCTCAGCGCACTGGCGGGATGGCCGAGCAGCAGGATGAACCTTTGCACCAGCGCCACCTGAACCAGGATGTAGCCTATGCCGATCGCCACAAAGTACGCCAGAAACGCACGGATGCCCGCCTCGCGCGGGACGCGATCTCTCGCCAATAGGGGCGGCAGCACCAAGATCGAAACGGTAGCCAGCAGGCTTACGCCTAACAGCGTGAAAAGCAAAGGCACCGCGCGGTTCACCTGGTAATCGGCGCTGCTCCGCCCGATCCGATTGAGGTAGTTCCAGAGGTCGCGTGGCTGCACCGTGTAAAAGAAGAACGGCCGGTTGTCGGTCACGGGGGAAACGTCGAAGGGATATTCGCGCAGGAAGGATCTCCGCTCAGAAGCCTCGAGCATCGCTGTGAAAGCGCCCGGAATCCGCTCGCCCGGCAGATACGCCGGCCACAGCCCGCGCTCGCGCGCGCATTCTCGGAGCCATTTGAGATCGGGCTCGCTCAACGGCCGGCGCGCCACCAAGATGTGATCGAGGACTCCCCAACGCTCAAGGTCCTCCGGCTTGCCTTCGCGGAAAACGGCCACATGCCGAGCCGGCTCGCGCTCGCCCAAGGCCTCGAGCGCCGTCACGGCCAGCGACACGACGCGCAGCGACTCGCGCGGAGGCTCGAGGCCCCAGCGCGTGAAGGCCAGCACGCCGTCCTCGGTCAGATGCTCGAGATACTCGCGGAACGCCTCCACGGTGTACAGGTTGTTCTCAGATAGCGCGTATGCGCCGGCAGCGGTGGCAGCCCAGGTATCCACCAGCGTCGCCTGGATGACCTGGTAGCGTTCGCGAGTGCGCCGCACGAACGTGCGGGCATCCTCGATGACGACTCGCACCTCGGGCCTGAAATATAGGCGGTTGCTGTAATGCGGGTAGCGCCGGCGCATGATGGTGTCGGCGATGATGGGATTGATTTCGACGGCCGTGACGTCGCGACTCCCCGACGCAAGCGCGCGCGCCACGTCCCACCCTCCGCCCGCGCCTAGGATGAGGGCCTTGGCCCCGGGCCGCAGCAGGAAAGGCAGGCTCGGGCCCAGCTTCAGCGCTTCGCGACGCTCGGCCTCCGTCATCCGCTCGAAATCGAACCACGGAATGCCGGTGGAGGCGTCGGCGTCAATGTAAATCATCCCCGAGCCGGGCTCGCCCGCCAGCGCCACGCGCGAGAAGCTGTTCCATTTGACGAACCGCTCCCGCTGCCGCGCCAGGTCGCGCCCCTTCGCATGTCGGATGTCGAGCAGGTTGCAGCGCCAGTTCACGGCCAGCAATACGAGGACGCAAGCGGCGAGCGCAGCGGTAAGCCGGCGTGTGCGACCCTTCGTGGAGAACAGGCTCCAGAGAAAAGCGGCCACCGCGAACGCCAGGGCGGCCGCCAGCACCGTGTTCGGTCCCCCGGCCACGTCGAGCAGCGGCACCAGCAGCAGGCATCCCGCGGCAGCTCCGGCCAGATCAAAGAAGTAGACGCGGCCGACACGCACGATCGTCTCGCCGATGGCTGCCGAGATCACGGCGCCGGCGAAAAAGAAGGGCAGGGCGCTTAGAAAGTAAACACCGGCGAGATCCCAAGGGCCGGGGTCGCGCCGCGTCAGCAGCCAGACGAGCGCAGCCACCGTGGTGAGTGATGCCCAGGCGGCCGAGGGCGCCAGTCGGGTGAGACCGCCGGCTGCCTTTCTTGCGTACGTGAACACCCCGCCGGCACCCAGTCCGAACAGCGCGATCGAGATAGCCAGAAAAGCGAAATGGTAGTAGAAAACGACGGAAAAGATCCGCGTGAGCGCAAGCTCGAGCAGCAGCGACGCCAACGTGGTCAGCGCCACCGCCGCGTAGATCAGAGGCCAGTTGTGCATGCGCGCGAACTACCATCGTAGGTCAGCCGACGAGCCCGCGCAGCACACCCAGCGCCTGCGAGCCAAGCTGCAAGCCGACGCGCGGCAGCATTAAGCACAACGCGAGCCAAGGACCGCGGCGATCGATCGCCGCTTCGCCCGCCAGCAGCAACACGAGCAGGGGCGAGATCAGGCGCGTGTGAGAATAGGCGTCGATCCAGAAATGAACGCGCAGCGCTGCGATCAGAAGCGCGTAAGAAGCCAGTACGGCAGCCGGCGGATCATGGCGACGCAGGAGCGCCCCCACCGCCAACGCCAAGGTCAGCAGAACGCCGGCGATGGCGATCCAGTCCAGCGTCGCGGCCAGAACCGAGACCGGCGTAGGAAACGGGTAGTCCGGGGACTGGAAAATTCGTTCGAACAGGCCCGCCAGCGGAAGAGTCAGCGGCTGTGGGATGGGCGGCGAACCGACGGTCCGCGAGTGAACCCAGGCATACCAGGCCAGCGCCGGACAAGCCGTAATTGCGTAAAGCAGCGCCTGCCGCCACCGGCGCGCCCAGGCGGCAGGCAATGTGGCTGCGGCGGTCAGCAGCAAGCCGGTCTCGCGCACAAGCGGCGCCGCCGTCAGCACGGCAAGCAAAGGACCGCGCTTGCCGAGCCCGGCGTACCAGACGAACCCTGCCGCGAGCGCCGTCAGCGGCCCGTCCAAGACCAGCCTATCGAGCGAAATGATGACGCCCGGAATGGCCAGGAAACTCAGCCCCCAGGCTGGATGCAGTCCGCGGTGCGCCAGGCAGCAGGCGAGCCAATACGACCCGAGAAAGACGAAAGCGAGGTTGACGCCAACATAGGCCGCGTGCAGCCAGGCGCCGCCACCGCCGCTCAAGAGCCAGGCGAGGAAAGGAACCAAGATCCTGCGATAGCGCAGGCGCGGCGCGTCGATGTAAGAGGCAAAGCCACGGTTGAAGAACGGATCGTGCGCGATGTAATGATAGAACTGGCCGTCGTAGCCGGACGAATCCGCAAAGACGTGGATCCGCTCGTGGCTCAGAGCCGGCGGAACGGGAAGGCGCGAACCCGTGCAGAACAGGCCGGTCCAGTTTCCGTGGTAGTTGAACCGTACCGTCAGAAATTGGCCGGCGAGTGCAAAAGCGGTCGCCGCGGCCGCCCAAGCCAAGCAGACACGCCGCGAAGAGGCTGTCGCGCTCACTTCAGCCAGTCGGCGTAAACCTTCAGGAAGGACCAGCCTTCGGGCCGCGCCAGGACTCGCAAGCTGCGGCCGAGGGCGCCGTATTCGGCAGCCGCACGGTCGAGCGGGGCCGCAGCGCCCCAAGGCGTGCGCGGCGCAACCAACCATAGCGGACGCGGCGCTACGGCTGCGGCTAAATCGGGCAGATCGAAATGCCTGAGCACGCCGGCAACCAGCAGGTCGATGAGGTTCTCGTGCAGAGGCGCGCGCACGATGTCCATGTAGGAAAGGACGCTTCCCTCCAGCGCCACGCGTGCGATGCGCGGCTCCAGGGCGGCGGCGATCAGAGCGACGATTCCGCCGTTGCCTTTCCCGAGCACGCCGATCTGCGCCTGATCCACGTCCGCGCGCGAACTCAGATAGCGGAGGCAGCCGAGCAGGTCGAACACCTGCATGCCCAGCAGGCTCCTGCCCACCAGCATGGCCCGCATCACCGTCCGCCACACGCCGGAGTACTCCCATTTACCGGGAGGGGGGCCGCTCTCGCCCCAGCCCCGCAAGTCCGGCGCCATCGCGAGGAAGCCGGCCTGCGCCAGCGCCTCGAGATCTCCGCCGCGCGCGGCGTCGGCCGCCTTCCCCGCGGAATTCACGTAGAGGATGGCGCGCAGCGGTCTTTTGGCGGCCGCCGGCACGAATACCAGCGCAGGCACGGTGATGCCCGGCTCGGTTTCCAGAGCGATTTTCTCGATGCGGTACCCGTCGCGCCCCACCTCGCCGTAACGCGCAGCGGCAATGTTCTGGCGCGGTTCCCCGATACCGAGCACCGCTCGCACCATGCTCCGCAACGACGCGGGGTCGCGCACTTTGGTCGCGGCTCGCTCAGGATAGATCTTTTCCGCGAAGGCGCGGTTGAGCGAGTACACGGTTTCACCCTTCAGCGACGTCAGCACTTGCCCGGTAGGCGTGCAGTGGAGATTTTCCTCCGGTTCGGTGGGGAACTCCTCTTCCACGCCTTCCTCCACCTTCCGGTTCAGCCACTGCTGGACCCAGCGGTAGGTCGCCTCGCGGCGCGGTTTGGACCATCCGTGCCCGTCATCGTACTCGAAAAAGTCCACACGCTCGGCCGCACCGAGGATCTCGTAAATGCGGCGCGCCTCGCGGTAGGCGGCGCGGGCGCCGTCGATGGGGAAGTAATCGCGGATGGCGGTGAGCACTTTGAGCGGCTTGGGCGCGAAGGCAATCAGGAAGTCGGCAAAATCGAGGCCGTCGGCGAGGAAGCCGGCGAAGTTCTGTTCGGCGTCCTGGGGCCCCGGCTCGAACCAGAGTTTCTCCCACGCAGTGATGTAGCAGGAGGGTGCAGCCAGCGCCAGCCGGGGTTCGACGACCTGGAGGTAGGCAGTCTGCGTACCGCCGCCCGAGTTTCCGATGACGCCGATGCGTTGAGGATCCACGTCAGATCGGCTAAGAAGATAATCCACGGCGCGGATGCCATCCCACAGTTCGTAGCGAGCGAAGTTGGTGCCTGTGAGGAAACACTGTACGCCGGCCATCATGTGCTGACCGGTGGGACCGAAGCGCGGCCTGCCCGTTACGTCATCCAGGTATTCCTGCCGTTCGCCCTGGCCGGGCGGATCATAGGCCAGCACCAGCACTCCGCGCCGGGCCAGCGAGATCCAGACGCGCTGATAGTTCGAGTAGGCCTTCCCGGAAGCGCTATGGCCGGCAGTGCCCAGGACGGCAGGAAAAGGAGGCGTACCCCGCGTGGGCACATAGACGTTCGCCGTCACGTAGAAACGCGGCAGGCTCTCGTAAATGAGCTTCTCGATGCGATAGCCGTCGCGCTCGAGCGTGCCGGTGATGCGAGCGTTGAGGGGAGTTTTTTCGGGAAAGCCTCCCAAGGCCTCCAGCACCTTGCTGCGGACGTAGGCCTGCCGCTCCGCCACCTGCTCTTGCGTGCTGATGCGCGCGATCGCCTCCGCGCGCCGCTCCCAGCACTGCTTGGCGAGGCCCGTGAGGTAACGGTCCACCATGCCCCTAAGGCCGCCCACGACCTCCAGCGCTTCCTGCGCCCGCAATGCGGGCAGCCAGACGGCCAGCAGGGCCACGACAATTCGCGGAAAGATCCTGTTCTTCATCACCATGTCCCGAGAAAGTCGCCATAGGCGACAGCGGCCGGCTGTTCCGGCTGCCGTCGCAGAATCCGCGTGTTGCCCGCTCTCAAAGCCGGCGCGTAAAGGGAGCGAACTTCATTGAGGCCCATCGGCTCCCCGAGCTGATTGGCTGCGTCGATCAGCCAAAGCTTGCGCGGGGCCAAGGTAAGGGCCAGATCGGGAAGATCGTAAGCCTTCAGCACCCCGAAGATGACGCTTTCGAACATGCCCCGATGAATGCGGGACCGCACGACACACTGGTAAGCAGCCAGGCTACGCTCCAAAGCTACTTTGCGGATGCGATCGTCCAGCACGGCTGCGTGGAGCAAGGGCACGCCTCCCGCATACAGACCGACGCCGCAGATGCGCTGGGGATCCACTTCCGGGCGTGCGACCAGCAGGTCGAGACCGCGGAGGATGTCGGTGACGCGCTGACCCACCAGCGGCCGGTTCAAAAGCAGGGAAGTCATAGCCGAATCATAGTCTCCGAAGTAGCGCGACCACTCTGCGCCCTTGGTGGCGGCAGCCGGCCTGGTTTCGCCCCAGCCACGGGCGTCGATGGCGAATACGACCATTCCCGCGGCCACGAACGCTTCCATTTCCGAGCGGGCCGCCGACTTGCCGCCCCCGTGAACCAGGACGACGGCCGGTCTGCGGCCCGCAGATCCCTCAGGCGCCGCCAGCACGGCCGGAATCTCAATGCCCGGCTCGCTTTCGTAGATCAGCTTTTCGATACGGTAGCCGGGGCGCTCGATGACTCCGAGCGGTTTCACCGCAGGCGGCCCCGTCACTCGGCTCAACGCCAGCAACTCGACAAGGGTATGGCGGGACACGGGCGGGGCCGGCCGGCGTAGTCCTTGGGCCCGTTTGCTGTTCAGCGTGAAGACGGTCTCGCCGCCGAGGGAAGTGGCCACCTGGCCAGTGTTGGTTACCCAGAGCTCGTCCTCGCGCGCGATCGCTATCTCCGTCTCCGGAATCTCACGTTCGGTGCCTTTCAGCCAACGCTCGAACCAGCGGTAGGCGGCCTGCCGCCGGGGCGCGGAGTAACCGTGACCGTCATCAGCCTCCGTCATGCCGATGCGATCGCCGGCGCCGAGCCGTTCGTAGACGGCGCGCGCCTCGGTGTAGGTGGCGCGGGCGCCCGCAATCGAGAAAAAGTCGCGAATCGCGGAGAGAATCAGATACGGCTTGGGAGCGAAGGCCAAGACGAAATCAGCATGATCCAGACCCGCCGCCAACCAGCCTGGGAAGCACTGTTCTGCGTCCTGAGGCCCGATCGTCTCGAGCAGACGGGCCCAGGAGGTCAGGTAGCAGGACGGCGCAGCCACCTGCAAGCGATCGTCCAGCGCCGCAAGATAGGCCGTATGGGTGCCGCCGCCGGAGTTTCCCGTCACTGCCACGCGCTTGGGATCGACCTCGGGACGCGAAAGCAGGTAATCGAGGGCCCGGATGCCGTCCCAAATCGTGTAGCGCGCCAGGCTGTCGCCGACTAGCAGGCACTGGATGCCCTGCATGGTGTGCTCGAGCGTGGACTGCACTAACTTGGACCCGCCGAAATCTTCGTCGAAGAGCTGGATGCGCTCGCCCTGCCCCAGAGTGTCCCACGTCAAGGCGACATAGCCGTTGCGCGCCAGAGTTACCAGCATGCGTTGCCATACCGGATAAGCCTTCGCGCCCGGCTCGTGGCCCAGCGGGTAAAGCACGGCCGGATAAGGAGGCGAACCACGCTTGGGCAAATAAAGATTAGCGGTAACGTAGAAGCCTGGTTGGCTTTCGAAGACGATCTTCTCGATGCGGTGGTCCTCGCGCTCGATCACCCCGGTGACCCGCGCGTTCAACGGAGTTCGCTCAGGCAATCCACCGATGCCCTGAAGGATGGCCTCGCGCACTTTCCTGCGCCAGGTTTCCAGGCGGCTCGCCTCCAAGCGCGCAACTTCACGACGGCGCTCTTCCAGGCGCTCGGCGGCCCTTTGTTTGAGCCACTCAGGAAGCATGTTGCGGATCCGGCGGTAATCGGTGTGGTTAGCAAGGAAGTCGAGCTCGGCCGGCGCTTGGGCCCATAGCGCCCAGCCCAGCAACCAGAACGATAGGGTGGGCGGCTTCACGAAGCCGAGTCTACCAAAGTCGGCTTTCGAAAACCCGCCTGCTTTCGGGTGACCTGGAAGCTCCCGGCTGAATCTAATTGACTGATACGACCATGCCCACGCGACGAGATCTTTTCCGTACCTTCGGTATCTCTGTCCTTTCCGGCGTAGTTCCGGCCGCCTCAGCCGCCGAACAGGGGGAACCCTTTAGCCTGCCGCCGTTGCCCTATCCCTACGACGCGCTGGAGCCGCACATCGACGCCAGGACCATGCAGATCCATCACACCGGCCACCACGCGGCTTACGTGCGCAACCTTAACGCCGCGGTGGCCAAGCATCCGGATCTGGCCCGCAAAAGCGTGGAGGAGCTGCTTGCGGACCTGAACGCACTCCCGACCGACGTGAGGACCGCCATCCGCAACAACGGCGGCGGCCATGCCAATCACATGCTCTTCTGGCAGATCATGTCGCCCAAGGGCGGCGGCGAGCCGCGCGGGGAGTTGGCCAAAGCCATTGAAAAGGCCTTCGGCAGCTTCGCGCGCTTCCAGGAGCAATTTGTCAGCGCGGCCATGGGCGTCTTCGGCAGCGGCTGGGCCTGGCTCACGGTGGATCGGAACAGGCAGCTGCGGGTCGAGCCGACGCCGAATCAAGATACTCCGCTTTCGGAAGGCCGCACGCCCATTCTCGGCATCGACGTCTGGGAGCACGCGTACTACCTCAAGTACCAGAATCGCCGGGCCGAATACGTGAAAGCTTTTCAGAATGTGATCGACTGGGATCGGGTGGCCGAGTTTTACCGCCGCGCCCTCCGATGAAGGCAGCGTGTAAGTTTTGCCCGGAAGCGGCAACTCTTGCCGGAAGTTCTTTCCACACGGTGCGCTAACGCGCTGACGGCACGGGCCCGGCGACGGCCCTTCGGTTGCATGGCAGGGAGTGGCCCGCGTCCTGGGAGGTTGAGCATGCGCTGGTGGAACCTAGCCGTTTGTGTGTTGGCAATCGTGCCGATCGGCGCCCGGCTTCAGGCGGACGTTGACGAACCGGGCCGGGGCGAGAAGCTTTTCGAAGCCGCCCTGGTGCGAGTCGCGGAGGGAGGTCCGCAACAGTTGGGCGCCCTTTACAACCCGACTGCGAAGGACCGCCTCGCCTGGGGCAGCGTCGAGGTGCGCCGTAAGCGCGAGGTCGAAGTTAGGCTCGAGGGCGCAGAGCCTTTGAAAGAGTACACGGTGTTTTTCTGTCCGCCGGCCGGAGCCTGCCAGTCGCTCGGGTCGATCGGGACCGATGGTAACGGCGACGCTCGCGAACGGTTGCCATTCAGGCTGCCGGGGACCCAGTTCTCGGGAGTGTTCCTTCTTGCACGCGAGGGGATCGGGCAGTTCGTGAGTGGTTGGCGCTTTCCCGAGCCGGCAACCACCGCGACGACCACAGAACTCCGCCTCAAAGGCGAAGTCGCTTTCGTCGGGGCCAATTTCCTGCGGCTGCGTGGTTTTCCGCTCGATATCGTCGTGACGGCGGAGACACAGTTCGTAGGCCTCCCCGGGCTGTCCGCTCTAAAGCCCGGCGATGACGTGGAGATCGAAGGTTATATGCGTGCTGACGGCGTCCTGGTGGCCACCCGCGTGAGGCTGGAGCGAAAACCCGCTCATCCGGGCCCCAAAGGCCACTGAGGAAGCTGCCGACCCACACCTAGCGAACCCGCGGTCCGAAGCGCGGCCACTCGGGCTGATCGGCCAGGGCACGGCCTGCGCGGTAGGCTAGGCGCACGATTTTCTCCATCTTCGCGTAGTTGAGCTTCTCGGGCGTGTCATTCGGCGTGTGGTAGTCGGGAGTGAAACCGTTGAAGAACCAAACGGCGGGGATGCCGCGCAGCAGGAACGGGAAGTGGTCGCACCGCCAGAGAACATTGAGAACGCCGTCACGATCCCACTTCTCGCTGAGGCTCAGTCCCACGACGGCGTTCTCGCGCCGGATGAGCGCCGCCAGATCCGGGCTGGCATGAATACCCACCAAGCTCGTCTCGTTCGAGTGATCGGACCCGATCTCGACCAGCCCGTCGGTCTGCTCGCTGGGCTGCTCGTCGCGGCCGATCATGTCCAGGTTGAGCACGGCGCGTGTGGTCGCGAGCGGGCGTAGAGGATGCGCCGTGTAATAGTAGGAGCCGAGCAGGCCGGCCTCCTCGGCGCCGAAGGCCAGAAACAGCAGCGAGCGGCGTACAGGCGGTCCTGCGCCGAACATGCGCGCCAGCTCGAGCAGACCGGCCACGCCTGAAGCGTTGTCGTCCGCACCCGGCAGGATCTTGCCGTCCCGCTGGCCCAAGTGGTCGTAGTGCGCGCAGAAGATTACGGTTTCCGCCTTCAAAGCGGGATCGGCGCCTTCGAGAAAACCGGCTACGTTGTAGGTGAGGCCACGGCGTACATCGGTGGGTGCGGCGCGTACCTCGATCTCCGCGCGGAGCGGCAGGCGCACGGGCTTAAGCGTGCGGTCCAGTTCCTGCTGCACTTCCGCAGGCGTCCGCCCGCAATGGGCGAACAGGGCTGCGGCAGCCTCCGCGGTAAGGGTGAAAAGCGGGATGCGCAGTTCGCTCTCGGCCAGGGCCTGGATGCGCGCGCCTCTGCCAGGCCGGAACGGGCGCTTGCGGTCGGGCGCTGGGATCAGCAGGAGCGCGGCGGCGCCGCGTTGCTGAGCGTTCATCAGCTTCCGACGCGGGCTGGCGTGAACGGTATTGCCAGTCCCGTTGAAAGGCGAGCCGGGATCGTGCGCCCGCGGCTCGTATTCGAGGGCGACAACGATCTTGCCGCGGACATCCAGGTCCGCGTAATCGTCATAGCCGTACTCCGGGGCGGTGATGCCGTAGCCCGCGAAAACAGCGGGCGCGCTGATCGAATACCGGGCCGGAAACGAGCCGCCGAAGTCACGGCCGTGCACGAGCGTACGACGCTCGGAGCCGATTCGGACAATCAAGCGGGTGGCATCGCCATCCATGCGGTACTCGATGAGCTCGAAAGGTTGGAAAAAGGAGCCGTTTACCGGGGGCTTCAGGCCGGCCTTGCGGAATTCGGCCGCGACGAAATGCGCGGCTACCTCGGAGCCGCGCTCCAGCGCCTGCCGGCCGGCCAGGGGTTCGGAGGCCAGAAAAGCCACGTCGGCCTTCAGGCGCTCGGCATTGACGCTTTGCGCCCGCGCGGAAAGAGCAGCGGCGCAGACGGCTAGAAGGACGGCGCGCATGCGCCCGATTTTACAATGGTCGCTTGGCGCGCGTTGAATTCGAGATCGTCGCGGAATGCCCGGAAACAGGCGCCCGCGCGGGCCTGCTGCGCACCCCGCACGGCGTGGTGGAGACCCCGGTCTTCATGCCCGTCGGCACGCAGGCCACGGTGAAGGGCATCACGCCACGAGACCTGATCGAGCAGCTCGATGCGCGGATCCTGCTGGCGAACACCTACCATCTGTTCCTGCGGCCCGGCCACGAAGTCATCCGTCGGCTCGGAGGCCTGCACCGCTTCATGAGCTGGCCGCGGGCGATCCTCACGGACTCCGGCGGCTTCCAGGTTTTCAGCCTCGCGGCTTTGCGCCAGGTCACCGACGAAGGCGTGTGGTTCCGTTCGCATCTGGACGGAGAAGCCCACCTGTTCACGCCCGAATCCACGTTGGAGGTGCAGACGGCGCTGGGCAGCGACATCATGATGGTGCTCGATGAGTGCCTGCCTTACCCTGCCGGCCACGAAACCGCACGGCAGTCGGTGGCGCGCACCGTCCGTTGGGCGCGTGCCGCTTTCGCGCGTTACCGCGAAAAGCTCGATAAGGGAGAAAGTGTGGGCTCGCTGTTCCCTATCGTGCAGGGTTCCATGTACGCCGACCTGCGCCGCCAGTGTGCCCTCGAGTTGCTGGAGCTGGAAGCCGAGGGTTACGCCGTCGGCGGGCTGAGCGTAGGCGAGCCGCGCGCGCTCAGCCTGGAAATGATCGAGGTCACCTTGCCCCTGCTGCCGCGCGGGCGACCGCGGTACGTGATGGGCGTGGGCCTGCCGGAGGAACTGGCCGAGTACGTGGCTCGCGGCGTGGACATGATGGATTGCGTACTGCCCACCCGCAACGCGCGCAACGGCTGCCTGTTCACCAGCGGCGGTCGGCTTGTCATCAAGCAGGCGCGCTACCAGGACGATCCCGCGCCGCCGGATGAAAACTGCGGCTGTTACACCTGCCGCAACTTCTCACGAGCCTATCTGCGCCATCTCTTCCAAGCCGGCGAAATCCTCTTCGCGACGCTCGCCACGCTGCACAACCTGCACTTTTACTTCGCGCGCATGCGGGAGATCCGCCGGGCGATTCTTGAAGGACGTTTCAACCGATTGCTCGCCGCCACGCGTGCGGCCGCCGTGCAGAGCGAGGTTGTAGAATAGGCGGCTCGGCAGGAGAGTCCAACATGACGCATTCGCGGCGCTTGCTCGGGGTATTGTTCGTGAGCGCGGTCTTTTCGTCCGCCGACGTGCGGCTGCCCGCGCTGATCAGCGATCACATGCTCCTCCAGCGGGAGCATCCCGTGCGCATTTACGGATGGGCCGACGCGGGGGAGAGCATCACCGTGCGATTCGCCGGCCAGACAGTGTCCACGGCGGCCGATGCTGCGGGCCGCTGGGAAGCCTGGCTGCGCCCCATGCCCGCGGGCGGCCCTCATGAGCTGGTCATTTCCGGAAGGAATACGGTGACGGTGCGCGATGTATTGGTCGGCGAGGTCTGGGTGGCTTCCGGCCAGTCCAACATGGCGTGGCCTGTCGAGCGCTCGCGTGACGCGGAGAAGGAGATTGCAGCCGCGAACTACCCGCGCATCCGCCTCTTCAAGGTGGCGCTGAAGACGTCCGAGGAACCTCTGGAGGACGTGGAGGGTTCGTGGCAGCCCTGTAGTCCCGAAAGCGTGAGAAGCTTTTCGGCCGTCGCTTACTTTTTCGCACGCCATTTGCACGAGAAGCTGGGGATTCCTGTGGGCATGATCCAATCCGCCTGGGGAGGCACCCCGGCGCAGGCCTGGACCAGCCGCGCCACGCTCATTTCCGAGCCGACGCTGCAAACCTACCTGATCGAATGGAATCGGGTGCTGGTGAATTGGCCCCGGGCGAAGCAACGTTATCAGGAAGCTCTCAGACAGTGGGAACAGCGTGCGGCGGAAGCCAAAAGAGAGGGACGTGAGCCCCCGCCGCGTCCGGGTCAACCTATGGGTCCCGGCCATCCGCACACGCCGGCCGGCCTGTTCAACGCCATGATCCACCCGCTCACGCCCTACGCCATCCGCGGCGCGATCTGGTATCAGGGCGAGAGCAATGCCAATGCGCTAGCCCGTCTCTATCGCACGCTGTTCGAAGCCATGATTCGGGACTGGCGGCAGGCCTGGGGCCAAGGCGACTTCCCGTTCCTGTTCGTGCAACTGGCCAGCTACGCGAATGCGTCGCCCGAGGGTTACTGGTCCGTGGTGCAGGAAGCACAGTTGAATACCCTCGAGCTACGCAACACGGGCATGGCGGTGACCATTGACATCGGCGAAGCCCACGACATTCATCCCAAGAACAAGCAGGACGTGGGGCTGAGGTTGGCGCTGGCCGCACGCGCCCTCGTCTATGGCGAAAAGATCGTTCACTCGGGCCCGATCTTTCGGCAGCTGACGCGCGAAGGCAGTCGGCTGCGCGTTTGGTTCGATCACGTAGGCGGCGGCCTGCGGGCGCGGGGCGCGCTCAAGGAATTCTTGGTCGCGGGGGCCGACCGCGTTTTCCATCCCGCACAGGCGGCGATTGAGGGCGACACGGTCTTGGTATGGAGCGATGAAGTGAAAGAGCCCGTGGCTGTGCGCTACGCCTGGGCGAATTTCCCTGAAGCCACGCTCTTCAACGCCGAAGGCCTGCCCGCCTCGCCCTTCCGCTCCGATGACTGGCCCGACGCGCGGCTGCCGGGCGAGGCCAATCAACCAAAGCCTTGAGCAGGCACACCCTGCAATGCAGGGAATGGCTCACGGGAAAGCCGAACGCGGGCCGATCAGCAAATGATGCGAGCGGGCATGGCCTGCAACCGCTCGTGAACTTGATCCACGCGCCGGGAGTTGCCAACCGGCATGAACGGGCCCAGCGAGCCTTCAGGGCGATCCTCGGGGCCGAAGGCCGGCGTTACAACAAGGAGCAGGCGGAGCGGGAGATCACGCCTCGCGCCCCCGAGCCCGCGGACGGCGTGCCTTTCGCGGCTTGGATCCACAAATCCAATCCCTCCTCGGGCCCGTACGGCGGCCTGTCCTTGGCGGTCTTCCCCGTGGAGCAAAGCCCCGCCCTCTTCGGTTTGGTCGCGGGCACCAACCGGCTTGCGCCGGATGAAGCCATCCTCGGCCGACCCGGTCACGCGCGTAAGGTTCAGGCGGTCTGCGCCTGGCTGCGGAGCGAATCATGCCGCTTTTCTGCCTGGGCCAAGCAGGATCCCACCCGCATCGATCTTGACGTCCCGGCCAAGGTGAGAAGGCAGTTCCCGCAACACAAACCGGTCTTGGAAAAGTACGGCAAGGTCATTTACGGTTTCTACGTGCCCGAGCCCGACGAGCAAAGCCTCACTTCGAAAGCCGCCGCGGCCTTCCTCGACCTTTACATCAAAGAGCGCGGCGCGGAGCTGCTTAGGGCGGCGCAGAAGGACGCGGACGAAATTCGCGAGGGCCGGCAAAGCCGGCTGCTTCCGGTTGTGGAAGAGGACCAGGTTCTCGAGATCCTTCGACTCTACCGCTACGTAATTCTCCAGGGGCCGCCGGGGACCGGCAAGACCCGCATGGCGCGGATGCTGCTGAAAGGCGCGTATGAAGGCTTCGGCCGCTCGATTCAGTTCCACCCCGACACCTCCTACGAGAACTTCATCGGGGGCTGGCCCCGGTGGCGACCGCAGATCATTTGGGTTTCCGCTTCGCACCGGCTCGCGGATTTCTCATGGAGGCGGCTGCGGACGCGCTCGCCCACCCGAATAGGCCCTATCTGCTGCACATCGACGAGATCAATCGCCCCGACCTCGCGAAGGTGCCGGGAGACGCGATCTCCCTGCTGGAAACGGAGCCTGAATACGAGCGCCAGATCGAACTGCCCTATGATTTCGGTGATCCTTTCGGAAGGCGTTTCCGACTCCCGCGCAACCTTCACATCCTGGGCACCACCCACAGCGCCGACCGCAGCATCGCGCTCGTGGACATCGCCATCCGCCGGCGCCTCCGTTTCATCAACCCGTGGAAGCATCCGGATGTGGTTGAGCGGTCCGGAGCCGCAATGGCCCTGGAAGCGTACCGCGGGCTGCTCGATAACTCCGTGGAGTACGCTTCCGGCGAAGCATTCTGCCTTCTGCCGGGGCATGCCTATTTCATGGTGCAAAACGATGATCGTGCGGCAGAGACTCTGCGCCTGCGACTGGCGCCGTTGCTCGAGGAGTATCTTGCGCAGGGTTACGTGAGCGGATTCGGCGAGCAGACCCGCGCTTACTCGCAGTGGCTAAAAAGTTTCAGTGAGCACACTCGTAGCAACGCACGGCCCGAGCTCTGTCCGGAAGCCGCGGATTACCGCGTCCTCCGGCGGCCGGTCGTTCAAATTTTCGGAGGACGGAGGGGCCGTGAGGCCGTTGCAATCGCGACGCGGCTGGCGCGCCAGTTCCTCGAGCAGAACCCCTTGCATTTCACTGTGCTCAAGACGCAGGGCGAGATTGAGTTCGAGGGTGCGGAGTTCGTCCTGCGACTGGTGACCGGCGCCCGCGCCAGCGCCATCCCGCTGCTGTCGCCGCTGAGCGTGCGGCACGATCTCGGCCGGGTGATTCAGCCGCGATTCGAGTGACCCGGCATCGGAGCCGCGCTGGCGGAGACCGGCTGGAAGGTAGCTCCCCAACCGCTCGCTCTCCCTCTGCCGAAGCGCGCCGCGCGCAAAGTGTCGGGCTGGGTGTTGGCTGTCAAGGTTTTGGCCCGCCTGGAAGCGCTCTTAAAGGCGCTGGAACGGCGGTTCGAGATGGTCGAAGAGGTTCTCCCGGCGCCGCGCGGCAAGGTGCGCTGGAAGCTCTACGTACGGCAGCGCCTGACGGGAGCGGGCTTTCTCCGGGTGCTCGGCGCTTTTCCTGAACTGGGCGACGACGGCGAGCTTCGCGCCGCCGTCCGCTTACTGCCTCGAACTCGAGATCCGGTCACTGGAAACCCAGCAGGAGTGCGGCGCCCTCATCCACCGGATGGTCGAATGGGCGGGACGCCTACTTTTGGCGGTCCGCGACGTCGCTACCCTGCTACCTCCGCCGCTGTTGTTGGATGCCTGGTTGCGGCGGCCCATGAAAACGACGGCGCCGCAGGAGGGAATCCAGGCCATCGAATGGACCGCGGAAGAGCGCGGGTTGGCTGGGCTGAGCGATCTGGAAGGAGTGCCCTGGTTCCTTCCCATGGATCAGTTCTTCGAGGCCTGGGTGGAGACAATTCTTCAGCGCCTGACGCGTCGCACGGGCGCCATCCTCAGGACAGGAAGATTGCGCGAGACAGTGGAGCCGCCGGAGCGGGACCCGCCGGGCTGGGGAACGCAAGCCGCGCTGATCCCAGACCATTGGCTGGAGTGGAAGTGGGGTTCACTGATCGTGGACGCCAACTACAAGCGGCATTGGGAGGAGTTCGAGTGACGGGAGCGCGAGGAATGGCACTACGCTTTGCGTGAGGAACACCGTCAGGACCTGGTTCAGCTGCCGTCCTATGCCGGTCCGGCGCGCGTAGAGCATGTGATCGCCTGCCTCGTCTATCCATGGCGGCTCCCGACGTGGGAGTCGTACCGCGAGTGCCGGCGGCTCTTCCTGAAGGCCCGGCTGCCGACATTCGGCGGCGCGGTCTCCGTGTGGCTGACGGCGACGCCGAGGTGCGCGAATCCGGAACGTCTCGTCGAGGCCTGGATCGGACAGATCGAAAGCCTCCGCAGTTTTTGAATTGTTTCCCGGGAAGGCTTCAGCCGACGCGAGGCGGGCCGGCCAGGACTTCGCGCAGGTGCCGTAGCAGCGTCCGAGGGGAGAACGGCTTTGGGATGAGCGTGGTCCCGGGCTCGAGGGCGCTGCGATCGCCCAGCACGTCGCCGGTATAGCCCGACATGTAGACGACCTTGAGCTCGGGGCGGATCGCGCGCAGCCTCGCGGCGAGCTCGCGGCCGCTCATGCCCGGCATGACGACGTCGGTGAGCAGCAGATCCACCCGGTCTGGGTGCCGTTCGAAAAGTCGGATGGCCTGGTCTCCGCCCGGCGCATCGAGCACTACATAGCCGTGACGTGTGAGCATGTTCCGCACCAGGCGCCGCACGGCATCTTCGTCTTCGACCAGCAGGATCGTTTCTCCGCGCGCCGGCCTAGGTGGCTCGGGCGCCGCCGTCACGCGCGACTCCGGAATCCCGCTGGCCCGCGGCAGGTAGATGGTGAAAACCGAGCCTTCGCCGGGACGGCTGTCCACGAATACTTCGCCGCCGCTCTGCTTGACGATGCCGTAGACGATAGCGAGCCCCAGGCCGGTGCCCTTGTCGGCCGGCTTCGTGCTGAAGAACGGCTCGAAAACGTGTCGGCGCGTTTCCGGATCGAGACCCTCGCCGTTGTCCCTGACCGTCAGCCGAACGTACTGGCCCGGCGGCAGGCGTACTGCGGCGGCCTCGGTGCGAGTGCAGTTGGCCGTGGCGATCACCAGGCGGCCGCCTCGCGGCATCGCGTCCCGGGCGTTCACAGCGAGGTTCAGAAGAATTTGTTCGATCTGTCCGGGGTCGGCTTTGACGGGCCACAGCGAGGAGCGCAGCGACACTTCGAGGATTACGTGCTCGCCGAGCGCCCGCCGGATGATCTTCTCCATGCCGCGGATGATTTCGTTCAGATCGACGAGCCGCGGCTGGCTGGCTTGACGCCGGCTTAGAGCCAGCAATTGCTTGGTCAGGGCCGTAGCCCTTTCGGCGCCCTCGAGAATCGCTCGCACATCTTCGCGGACAGACTCGTTCACCTGCGTGAGCAACAGTTCGGCGTAGCCGCTGATGATCGTCAGGAGGTTGTTGAAATCGTGCGCCACGCCGCCCGCCAGCCGGCCCAGGGCCTCCATTTTCTGAGCCTGCCGAAGCTGTTCCTCGAGCCACTTGCGCTCGGTGACGTCGGCGAAAAGGAGCACGACGCTTTTCACCGAGTGCCCGCAGGCCAAAGGTGCGCCCCAGACCTCGACCTCCAGGCGCCGGCCGTCCTTGCGTCGGCCAGAGCCCTGCAGGCTGCCGAAAGCCCGGCCGCACCGCGCCTCTTCGAATCGGGTCCAGAAAGCAAGACTGAACTCTTCGGGAACCACCGGCAGGAGCCGACCCAACACCTCGCCAGCCTGCCACCCGAAAATGCGCTCGGCCGCGCCGTTCCAACTCGTGACACGTCCCTCCTCATCCAGTGTGCAAATCGCCAGGGGAGACGTTTCGATCACGGCGCGCAACCGGTCGTTGGCCTGCCCGATCTCCCGTTCGAAACGCTTGCGCTCGGTAATGTCTTCCTTGATGGCGATGAAGTGCGTGATGGCGCCGTCCGGTCCCTGCAGCGGCGAGATTCGGGCAAATTCCCAGTACAGCTCGCCGTTCTTCTTGCGATTGACGAACTCGCCGCTCCATTGTCGGCCGGCCAGAATGGTCTCCCACAGCCGCCTGTACTCTTCCGGCGGAGTGTACCCCGATTTCAGGATCCGCGGGTTCTTCCCGTAGACTTCCTCCGGGGTGTAACCGGTGAGCTCGGTGAACTTGGGATTGACGTACTCGATCCGGCCCTCGACGTCGGTGATCACCACGCAAGCCGGGCTCTGCTCGACCCCGCGGATGAACTTGCGCAGAGTTTCCTGAGCCTGCTCGAGCGAGCGCGAGAGTTCCCTTTCCTTTTCACGGAACTCGGTGAGATCCTGCACTAGGCAGAGGACGCCGCCGCCCTCCCGGGGAAGCGCCCGTATGCGGATGTGCAGCTCGCCGGACAGATCGGCGCGCCGCACCACGAACTCCTGCTCGCAGGCGGAAGCGCCCGCCAGCACGGCCTCCGGCGGCAGATCAGAACTTGCGGCGGGAACGCGGCCGTCGCGTGCAAACAGCCCGCAACAGGAGGCCCACTCCCGAGGGTGCGCTGCAATCAGTCCATCCCCCAGGATCCGCCGGGCAGCCGGGTTGGCGGCTTCGACGCGGCCCATGGCGTCGAGCAACACCACTCCCTCGCTCAAGGAATCCAGAACAGCCTCCCGCTCGGACCGCTTAGCCACTGTCGGGTGTTATCCCGGTATTTTCGCACGACGCGACCCGGCGGGAGTAGGCAGTCGCTCGCCCTCACGCGGCTTGCCGCAACAACAGATCCGCGAGCTTCAGAATATGAAGCGCAATCCGAACTGCGCTTGGAACGGGTTGCCGAGCTGGATGTTCACAGGGTCGTAACTGCCGTCGGGAAGGCGCAGCCGCATGAATGTGGGCGGGGGCGGGACCGGGTTCCCGGTGGCCGGATCAATCCCGACGCCGTAGTTCAGATTGGTGCCCGCGTAAACGACGTTATCGAAGTTGAACATGTTGAACATTTCGCAGGAAAACTGCACCCGCAAACGCTCGCGGACGGGAAAATTCTTCAGGAAGCGGAAGTCCACCGTGCGGTAACCGCGGTTGCGGAAGCTGTTGCGCTGATAAGGCACTCCCGGAGCTTTGTAGGCACGATCGGGGCCGCCGAGGTCCTCGTTACTATCGGCGCCCGTGCGCGGATCGATGGGGCGACCGCTGTTAGCGCGGAAAGTCGCGGCCAGATCGATGCCCCAGAAGAGTGAGGCAACGGCGTAGCCGGTGAACTGGTGACGCATGTCGAGATCCGAATAGCCGTACTCGGGCGCCAGGTTGAACGAATTCTCGTAACGTACGCCCGTGGCGTCCCGCTCGTTGTCGTCGTAGGAGAACGTCTCCGACGCAGTGTAGAAAGCGCCGAACTGCAGCCGTCGGCTGCGGTATTGGGTGGAGAGCGTAAGTCCGCGATACATCGAGCGGGATCCGGATTCACGCACCCACAGGCTGCCAAGCGTCGGGATGGGCCTGCTCCGGCCGGAGCGGAGACCGAAGAACGGTCGCAGCGACTTGTCCGTCGGTCGAATCACCGGCTCGGGAAGGTTGAAATCGCGATTGCGTTGCAGGTGTACCGTGTTGACGTAGTGCAGCTGGATGCCGGCCACGAGATTGCGCGCCACTTCCCTGTCGGCGCCCAGACCGGCCTGCCACGAGCGCGGATTGCGAAAGTCCGAGGCCATCGCCAGCAGATTGGCGCCGCGCAACGGATCCGGCGCCGCGCCGCCGCCCGCCGCCGCCCTCTGCACGACCTCGACATCGAGCACGGGCAGCTTGTCCAAGCTGTAACGGTTCAAGTCCACGCCGGCGGCCAGCAGGTCACGATAGACCGTGGAGCCCGAGCGGGGTAATTGTATGGAGACGTCGCCCGGCGGCCAACGGTAGTTGTTCATCGGTCCCGCAAACAGCAGCATGGGCGTGGCCGCGTAGAAGATGCCCGTATGTCCGCGGACCACGGTCCGCCGCGAAGTCGTGGGAGTCCAGGCGAAGCCGAAGCGCGGCATGAACTGGTTGGGCGCGTCCGGAATGATGGTGGGGTCGAAGGAACCGATCGGGAAGCGGAAGCCCTTGACCAGGTTCACGAGGTTCGCGTTGTTGGCTTCCGGCGTGGGGTTCCATTGGCCCTCCCAGCGCAGGCCGTAGTCAAGCGTCAGCGCTGAGGAGACCCGCCAACTGTCCTGCGCGTAGAGCGCGGCCTGGTGCACGCTGTACTCGGCCAGCAGATTGCCGATCTGGCGGCGGTAAGTCACCGAGCGGTCGTCGAAGCGGTTCGCTACGGCGCCGCCGAGCGAGAGAATGTCAAGGTGCACATTGGGATCCGTGCCGCTGATGGCAAAAGCGCCGAACTGGTTGAAGCCGAAAGTCTGGAACGTCCCCAGGCGGTTGTAGTCGAGGCCGATTTTGAGCGTGTGGCTGCCGCGCATGAACGAGAGGCCGTTGGTGATCTGGATCCGCATGTCGTCCTGCACGGTGGGCAAGAAGTCCACGCCCCCGAAACGCCCGATCACGCTCGAGACCTGAGGCGTACGCGAGTTCGTCAGCCGAGGCCTGATCTCGTACGAGGCCGCGAAGCGAGTGTCGTTCACCAGTGAGGGACCGAGGACCCAGGTGAACTGCGTGCTCCCGGTGTGGGTGCGGTCTTTCTCGGTGCCGTTGTTGGAAAGCGCGCGGTCAATCGTGGGTTCAATGCGCGTTCCTGTCGTCGTGGCATTGAGCGCCGTGGCGTCGGAGAAGTTGTATCGGAAGGTCAGCCGCGAGCCGCCGGGGAACTGCTGGTCGGTGCGCGCCGTCAAAGCCGTGCCGTCGTTGGTTTGCGTGAACGGGGTCTCCAGACCCAAATAATGCGTGTAGGCCTCGCTGGTCGCCGGCGACGGCGTCACGCGACGCAGCTGCGGGAAGAAAACCAAGCGCGGATTGCGTGTCTGCTGCCGCTCGACGGCCCCGAAGAAAAAAAGCCGGTCTCTGCGAATAGGACCCCCCGCCGCCCCGCCGAACTGGTGCTGCGTTTCCAGCGACTGGCGGTTGAAGGGCGTCTTCCAGCCCAGCTCCTTGTGGCGCAACTGGTAAAAAGCCTCGCCATGGAACTCGTTCGAGCCCGAGCGGGTGATCGCGTTCACCACGCCGCCCGTCGAGCGCCCGTACTCGGCGGCGTAGCCGGTGGCTACGACCTGAAATTCCTGGATCGCGCTTTGCGGCACCGTGAAGATCAGGTTCGAGCGTTCGCCGCCCCGGATGCCGCCGAAAAAGGGCTGATTGTAATCGGCGCCGTCCACCATCACGTTGGAGTAAATGCCGCGCTGGCCGGCGATCGAGATCTGCCCGCGCTGCGGATCCACCTGCACGGTAGGCGTCACGAGGGCGAGGTCCTGGAAACGCCGACCGTTGATCGGCAAGTCCTGAAGCGCGCGGCGGTCTACGACTGCCGATGCGGCCGGCGCGACGCTCACCAGCGCCTCACCAACCTCGACTAACGTGGTCGTGGACGCCACCTGCAGGCGGATGTCCGCGCTCACCGTCGATCCGACGTTGACCACCAGGCCTGAAACGGTCGTAGGCGCGAATCCCGGCGCCTCCGCTGTCACCTCGTAGCGGCCCGGATCGAGCAGGACCGCCCGGTACTGACCTACTTCATTGCTGACCAGTTCCCGCGTGAGCCCTGTGTCCAGATTTCGGATCTTGATCGCCGCTTTGGGCACCACCGCCTGCTTGGGGTCATAAACCGTTCCCACGATCTGGCCTTTGTTGGCGTCGGATTGACCCCAGGCCGCGCAGGCGAACAAACAGCCGATCGCCGTCAGCAGTACCGGCAATCTGCTCATGGGAGCAACCTCCTTTCGCGAAGAACCGCCCTCGTCTCGAGTCGGTCCTCAATGCCCAGCTTAGCAGTTGCACGTTGCGGTGCGATGACGTTTTGCCTGCGCCTGAGTATCGCTTGCCCGCTCGCAGCGCGCTCCGATAGGATGGAAATTCCGCATGTTACGACTGGAGACCGCAGGCGAATCCCACGGCGAATGCCTGATTGCGGTCCTCAGCGGCCTTCCCGCCGGCGTGCCCGTCTCGATCGAGGCCGTCGACCGCGAACTGTGGCGCCGACAGCAGGGCTACGGACGCGGCGGCCGAATGAAGATCGAAAAGGACCACGCGGAGATCGTAGCGGGCGTGCGGCACTCGCAAACCATCGGTGCTCCCGTGGCCATACTGATCCGCAATCGGGACTGGCCCAATTGGGCGGAGGCCTTGCCGGTCGAACGCACCGAGGGTGACGAGGCAGCTCGGCGTCCGGTGACGCGACCGCGGCCCGGCCACGCCGATCTGGCCGGCGCGCTGAAATACAACTTCCCCGAGGTCCGTTACGTCTTGGAGCGTGCCAGTGCGCGCGAGACCGCCGCACGGGTGGCCGCGGGGGCCCTGGCCAAGGCTCTCCTCGAGCAGTTCGGCATAGGCGTGCTGAGCCACGTCGTAGCGATCGGCGGAGTCCGCCTGGAGCGCCGGGCGCGTTGGGAGGAGTTGGTCGAGTTGAGCCGACGTGAAGAGATCTTCTTGGGTTGCGTGGATCCCGACGTGGAACGGCGGATGAAAGAGGTCGTCGACGAAGCCTACCGCACAGGCGATACGGTGGGCGGCGTCTTCGAGGTTGTCGCTCACGGCGTGCCTCCCGGCCTGGGATCGTGCGCCAGTTGGGATCGTCGTCTGGACGGGCGCCTCGCCCAGGCGGTCATTTCCGTTCAGGCCGTCAAGGGCGTGGAAATCGGCGAGGCGATAGAAGCTGCCGCCTCCTTTGGGTCGCGCGTGCAGGATCCCATCCGCTACGACGCCGAAAAGCGGCGTTTTTTCCGCGACTCCAACCGCGCCGGCGGCATCGAAGGCGGCATGAGCAACGGCGAGGACATTGTCATCCGGGGCTATCTCAAACCCATCTCCACGTTGCGCCGCCCGCTGGAATCGGTCGACCTGGCTACGCGCGAGCCCGCAGCCGCCGCTTACGAACGCAGCGATGTCTGTGTCGTGCCGGCGGCAGGCGTGGTGGCCGAGGCCATGGTGGCGCTGGTGCTGGCGGACGCGTTTCTGGAAAAATTCGGCGGTGACTCGCTCGGGGAAACGCGCCGGAATTACGAGGGCTACCGGGAGCAGTTGCGCCGATACTGAGCGGGAAACGGCGATGATCTATCGCATCGTCAAGTACGGCGATCCGGTGCTGGAACAACCGGCCCAACCGGTGGAGGAATTCGACACGCCCGAGCTACGCCGGCTCATCGAGGACATGTTCGAGTCCATGTATGCCGCGCATGGCGTCGGCTTGGCGGCGCCGCAGATCGGCATCTCCCGGCGCATTGCCGTGATCGATCCTTCGGGCGGCGAGGATCCGGACCGGCGCATCGTTCTGATCAATCCCGAGATCGTAGCTGTCGAAGGCGTGCAAACCGCCGAGGAAGGCTGCCTGAGCGTGCCCGGCTTTCACGAGCCGGTCCGCCGCGGCAAACGCGTTACCGTACGGGCGCAGGATCTGCGCGGCAACTACTTCGAGATGACCGGCGAAGACCTGCTGGCGCGGGCCTTCCAGCACGAAACCGATCACCTGAACGGACGGCTGTTCCTCAGCCACCTGAGTGCGCTTAAGCGGGACCTGATCCGACGGAAAATCCGCAAACTCATGAAGGCGGGCGAGTGGTAGTCGCAGAGGATTCATGCGCCTGGTATTCTTCGGCAGCCCGGAATTTGCCGTCCCCAGCCTGGAGGCGGTCGTGCGTGCGGGTCACCACGTGGCGGCGGTGATCACGCAGCCTGATCGACCCGCGGGGCGCGGGCTGCAACCCACTCCGTCACCCGTCAAGCAGCGCGCGCACGAGCTGGGCCTTGCCGTGATGCAGCCGGAGCGCATCCGTGACGCGGAGTTCATCGAGTGCATACGCGCGCTCGAGCCGGATGCGGGCGTGGTGGTGGGCTACGGTAAGATCATTCCGCCCGCGGTTTTCCAGATTCCTAAACACGGCATCGTCAACGTGCACGCCTCCTTGCTGCCCCGCTACCGTGGCGCCGCCCCGATCGAATGGGCCATCGCCAACGGCGAAACCCGCACCGGGGTAACCACGATACGCATCGACGAGGGTCTGGACACGGGCGACATCCTACTGCAACGCGAGACAGAGATCGGACCCGAGGAGACTGCCATCGAGCTGCGGTCGCGCCTGGCGGAAATGGGCGCGGAGTTGCTGCTGGAAACCCTCGCCGGCCTCGAAGCCGGCGCCATCCAGCCGCGTCCGCAGGACCACGCGCAGGCCACGCTTGCGCCCATGCTGCGCAAGGAAGACGGACGCATCGACTGGAACCGCACCGCGGCAGAAATCGCCCGGCGGGTGCGGGCCTTCGTCCCGTGGCCGGGGGCGTACACGTGGTTGCGCGGCAAGCTGCTTCACCTCTGGCGGGCGCGCCCGATCACAGCCGCATCCCCGGGGCCTCCGGCTACGCTGGTATCCGCAGGCGAACGCCTGCTCGCCTGCTGCGGCCAGGGAACCGCTCTTGAAATTCTCGAGCTTCAGTTGGAGGGCCGCAAGCGTATGTCCGCCGCCGAGTTTCTTCGCGGCTTTCGGTTGAAGCAAAATGAGAGATTTGGAGAACAGACCCTGTGAAAACGCCGCTCGGGTATCGTTACGCCGCCACTTACGCGGGAATTCGTAAAGAAAACAAGGACGACCTCGCACTGATCGTCTCCGATCGCCCGGCTTCTGCGGCAGCAGTTTTCACCCGCAATAACGTCCAGGCCGCGCCGGTGAAAGTGGCCAAGCGGCATCTGCGTGCCTCGGGCGGATTGGTGCGGGCGGTTCTTGTCAACGCAGGCAACGCCAACTGCGCCACCCGCACGGGAGAGAAGGTTGCGCTGGCCTGCTGCCGCGCCGCCGCGCGCATGCTGGATGCGCCCGTCGAGCAGGTATTGCCCGCCTCCACCGGCGTTATCGGTGTCGAGCTCGATGCCGAACCGATCCTGCGGGCGCTTCCCCGGCTCTGCCAGCGGCTCTCCGAAGACGGCTTCGCGGAGGCGGCGCGCGCCATCATGACTACCGATACCGTGCCCAAGATGGCTTTCGGCGAGGTTCCTTTGCTGGAAGGGACGGTTCATATCGCGGGCATGACCAAGGGCTCGGGCATGATCCATCCCAACCTGGCGACGACGCTGGCCTTCGTGATGACCGACGCCGCCATCCCCCCTACCCGCCTGCGCACGCTCCTGTTGCCGGCCGTGGAGCGCAGCTATCACCGTCTCACCGTGGATGGCGACACTTCAACCAACGACACTATCCTCCTGCTGGCCAACGGAGCTTCAGGCGTGCGTCCGGATCCCAAGGAACAGCTCGTCTTCGGCGAAGTGCTGGCGTGGGTGCTCGAGGATCTGGCTGAAAAGATCGCACGCGACGGCGAAGGAGCGCGAAAGCTGATCAGCATCTATGTCAGCGGCGCGCGCGACGACGACCAGGCGGCGCGATTGGCGCGGGCCATCGCCAGCTCCCCTCTGGTGAAAACCGCGATTGCGGGCTCCGATCCCAACTGGGGTCGCATCCTCTCGGCCGCGGGCAACGCAGGAGTGGAGTTCGACCCTACAAAGGTCGAGATTTACCTGCAGGGCGTCTGCGTGTGCCGCAACGGCGTGGCCGAGCCGTTCTCCGAGCCCGAGCTCAAGCAGAAGCTCGACGAAAAGGAAGTCGTCATCCGATTCCACCTCCGTGGGCGCGGGCAAGGCCGCGCGCGCTTCTGGACCTGCGATCTCACCGAAGACTACGTTCGCATCAACGGCAGCTACCGCACCTGAAGAAAAATCGGCTGGGCGCCGTCCCTAGCCCATCGATGGCTGAACCCCCGGCCGCTAGCGTGGCTGCCGGCGCCGCCCGTGTTCGAGATCCGTGCTTTTGCGAAGACGCCAACGCCACGCCCCCTGATCGACGCGCAGCACTCGGGCAACGGGGCGAGGGCTTTGCCGTTCGACCTCCGGCTGACCTGCTAACGCCCGCACGCCGTGCGCAAGGCAATCCTTCACGTACACTGAAGGGTTGCCGTGCTGCTCGAACTGCGCGGGATACGCAAGCGTTTCGGAGGGATTCAGGCCCTGCGCGACGGCAATCTGGCCGTAGAAGCGGGCGAGGTGCACGCACTGGTGGGCGAAAACGGAGCAGGCAAATCCACCATGGCCCGGATCATCGCGGGCATGGTGTCCCCTGACGGCGGCCGGCTCCTCTGGCAAGGAAGCCCCGTCCGATTCGAGCGTCCTTCCGACGCCGCGGCCCAGGGCATCGCCATGGTGCACCAGGAATCGCTGCTAGCGCCCCATCTTTCGGTCGCGGAGAACATTTTTCTTGGCAGGGAACCGAGACGGCCGTTCGGGTGGGTCGAGCGACGGCGGCTGTGCGAGGCGGCCGCTCGCTTGATCGAGGAACATCGCTTCCCGTTGCGGCCGGAATGGCGGGTCGAGCGGCTCAATCCGGCCGGTCGCCAAATGGTCGAAATCTGTCGCGCCCTTCAGCACGGATCGAGCTTGCTGATCTTCGACGAACCCACCTCCGCCCTTTCCGAGGCGGAGACGCAGGAAGTGTTCCGCATCGTCCGCCAATTGCGGGAACGCGGCATGGCCGTGCTGTACATCACGCACCGGCTGGAAGAGCTGCGCGCCATCGGCGATCGCATCACCGTATTGCGGGACGGCGATACGGTCTACAGCGGACGCGTGGCCGAGGTATCCACCGAAGAGATCATCCGCCACATGGTTGGCCGCGAGATCACCGCCATCTACCAGCGCACGCCGCAGGCTCCGGGCGAGGAGTTGCTGCGCGTGGAAGGGCTTACGCGGCGGCCCGTGCTGGATTCGATCAGCTTTTCCGTGCGCGCGGGGGAAATCGTTGGACTGGCCGGACTGGTGGGCGCCGGACGGACCGAGCTTCTGCGCACCCTCTTCGGGCTCGACGCCGCGGATTCGGGCCGCGTCTGGCTGGCGGGACGCGAGGTGCGCATCCGCCATCCCCGCGACGCGCTGCGCGTGGGACTGGCCCTGATCCCCGAGGACCGCCATCGCAGCGGCCTGGCCATTCGTCTGCCGCTGGCCTGGAATCTCACGCTGGCCTCGCTTCCGCAGGTCAGCCGTTTTGGTTTCCTGCTCGCCGAACGGGAACGGCGACTCTGCGAGGAATTCATCAGGCGGCTCCGCATCCGGGCTGCTTCGCTGTGGCAACCCGCCGGCCAGCTCAGCGGCGGCACGCAGCAAAAGGTGGTCATCGCCAAATGGCTGCTGGCCCGCGCCCGCGTGTTCCTGTTCGACGAACCGACGCGCGGCATTGACGTGGGCGCTAAAGCCGAAGTCTTCCATCTGATGGATGAGCTCGCGCGGGAAGGCGCGGCGGTGCTCATGGTCAGCTCCGAACTGCCCGAAATCGTGCAGGTGGCGGACCGCATCCTCGTCATGCGCCAGGGACGGATCACGGCCGAGCTGCCCCGCGGCGCGGCGCAGGAGGAAATCATGCGGTATGCGACCCTAGATACGCAGCAGGCGGCGACGGGCCGAGCCGACGCTCAACAGGAAAAGAACCCGGCATGATGCAACGCCTTCTTCCCCTCACTACGCTTGCGGTGCTGTTCATCGCCCTCTCGTTGGCCTCCCCGTACTTTCTCACCTACACGAACTTGGCGAGCGTCGTGCGACAGACCGCGGTCATCAACGTCATGGCGCTGGGCATGACGTTGATCATCATTGCCGGCGGGATCGACCTTTCCGTCGGAGCGGTGATGGCCTTCAGCGGCCTGTTGGGTACGATGGCGCTGGAGGCCGGTTGGTCCATACCGGCAAGCATCGCCCTGGCGCTGGTCTGCGGTTGCGGATGGGGACTCGCCAACGGCCTGCTCATCACGCAGTTGAGGATCAATCCCTTCATCGTGACGCTGGGCACGCTGGGCATTGCGCGCGGCATAACTCTGATCATCTCCAACGGCCTGCCCGTCCATAGAATCCCGAAGGAGTTCGCTTTCATCGGCGAAGGGAACCTGTTGGGCGTGCCCTTTGTTTTGTGGATTCTCGTCGTCTGCGCCGCCCTTACGCACGTGATCCTGGAGCACACGCGTATGGGCCGCTACGTGTTCGCCATCGGCAGCAATCCGGAGGCCGCATGGTACACCGGGATTCCCGTGGCCTTCCACACCACGGCCGTCTACGCCTACGGCGGCGTGCTCTGCGGCCTGGCCGGCATGATCGAAGCCTCGCGCCTGATGACCGGCCAGCCTACCGCCGGCCAGGGCTATGAATTGCAGGTGATCGCGGCGGTCGTCATCGGCGGCGGCAGCCTGCGCGGCGGCGAGGGCAGCGTGCCGGGCACGCTGGTGGGCGCGTTCATCATGGGGCTGCTGGCCAACGGCAGCGACCTGCTGGGCATCTCACCCTACCTACAGCAGGCCATCATCGGCGCCGTGATCATTCTTGCGGTGGCCGTCGACGAGCTCCGCAAGCGCAGGCTCACGTGAGGCCCGGTGCGAGGCGGGGCGCACACTCCTTTCAGAAGGCCAACCGGAGCTGGAATTGCAGGAACCGCTTCGTCGTCCAGGCCTGCTGGGTGCACTCGGCGAAGTTGGTCGCCAACGGGTTCGTTACCGGCGCGGCCATCTGCGTGCGGTTCAGCAAGTTCAGTACGTCCATGCGGAACTGGAGGCCGAAACGCTCCAGCAAGCGGAATTCGCGCTGAATGTTGCCGTTCCAGTGGTTCGTCCAATCTGCGCGTACGTCCGGGACCCGCGTCGGGAAGACACGCCGATGATAAGCGGCAGGCGCCCGTGAGGCATTCCGCTCGAAGTTATCGGTGTTGAACCAGCGGCTGAAAGTTTTTCGGCCCTTGAGCGGGATGTCCTTCGGATCTCCGTAAAAAAACAGGTTGCCAAAATCGAGCAGCGCGCCGGACTGGAATTCGTAGGTGAGGCTCACCTGAAAGCCGCCCAGGATCGCGGCCGCCGGCCCGGAGCGGGCGAGCGGCTTGCCCTTGCCGAAAGGCAGCTCGATTACCGCCGTCCAGACCAACCGGTGCGGGCGACTGTCGTTACTGTCGCGCCAGGTAGGCCAGGGATCGAACTCGTTGTGGAAGTAATCCGCCTCGCGGTTGCGATTGCGCGTGTAAGCCACGTAGACGTTAAAGCCTTGCGCGAAGCGGCGCTCGAAGCTGAGTTGCAGTTCGTCGGTCCGCACCTCCCCGTCGTTGCCGTTCATGGTCAAAGTTCCCATGTGCGGGAAGGGTCGCAGCAGTTGCGCTTTGGCGATGGTGGAGGACCGGAAAAAGCTCAGCGTGCTCAGGTCCTGGTAAATCAGCGGATGCGTGTTCCGCAAGGCGGAGAAGTAGGTCAACTGGAAAGGATTGGGCAGGTTCTGACTAAGATCGCTGGCGATGGCGTTGTTACGAATTAAGCCGCCGGCCCAGTAGCGCTCCGGCAGCGGGTTGAGCGGCCGCCCTAGGTAATTGCGGTCCGAGTAGGAACCCGCGTACGCAGCCTCGACCACGATCGTCTGCCCAAGCTGCCGCTGTACGCCGATTCGCCAGCGATGCTGGCGCGCATGGCGCAGTTGGCCCGGGTACCACGCGAAGCTCCGTCCGGCGACGGACATTTCGCCCAAGGCATCGCGTAGCGGTACGTCGAAGCGCGTCCCGTCGCTTCGCACGGGGAAGGGATCTGAAAGGGGAGAAATGCCCCTGCGGGGATCGCCTACCAGCCAGTTGTAGCCGAAGTCGGTGGTCAGCACGGTCGAAGTGCTGCGGCTGAAGTTGGTCTGGTTGGGCGCGTTCAGCATGGCGTTGAGCGTATCGAAGAACAGGCCGTAGCCCGCGCGCAGCACGGTCTTCGGTGCGAACTGCCAGGCCACGCCTACGCGCGGCAGCCACATCAGTTCGCTCTCCCACCAGTTCCTGCCGCCCATCCTGCCGGCGTAAATGGCCCCGCCTCGCACGACAAAATCCGAAGCCGGGCGCTCGGCGAGCGGGCGCGCAGCGTAGGCCGCCTGGGCGGCGTCGGAAATGGGCAGTTTCAGCGTGGGATCGAAGCGCAGCAGCATTCGGTCGAAGCGCTCGCGCGGCCCGATCTCGTATTCGACACGCAGGCCGTACGTCACCGTCAGCTTGGGCGTGATGCGCCAGGTGTCCTGCACGTACCAACCGGCATAAGGCGAGGACATATAGTACGTGTCGTTTGTCGCGATACTCATGCCGGTGGGTATGCCCATCATGAAGGCCGCCCAGGAATGGGCGATCGAGCCCGCGGGGATTAGGGTGTCGTCGTAGCGCCTGGTGAAGTAGTTATCGAACGAGAAATAGCCCGAGGTATAACCCAGCCCTCCGCCGGCGCGTGAGTGCAGGCGCACGTCCGTTCCCGCGCGCACCGTGTGCCGATCCCAGACGTAGGAGAGATCCGCCTTGAGCGAACTCTGCCGGTAGTGCTGGATGTCGGGCGCCGCCCAGCCGAAGCATCCGCCGATCGCGCAACTATAACCCGCGGCCGCCATCGTGGGGATCATGGCCCAGGCGCCGGCTTTTTGGTCCAGGTAGGCGGGCAGCCCCAGGTCGGACGGCTTGAAACGTCTGACTCCGGTAGGGATGCTGCCGCTGACGCGGTAGCGGTGCATGGAAAGCGACACATCCAGCAACGTGCTGGGGCCGGGTGTCCAGACCCAGTCGCCGATCCAGTTCAGGTTGTCGCGAATGGCCCGGCTGTTCATCAGGCCGGGCATGGTCTCGAAGGTGTAATCGCCGCGGTCGAAGTCGTAATTATCCCAGAGCCAGCGTCCGTAAAAGCGATGTCTGGCGGATTGGTGATAGTCGATGCGATTGGTCAGGGCGATATAGTCGGCCGTCCAGGGCATCGCCACCGCCAACCAGTTGTTTAGCGGCTCGCGTCGCGGATCGCTCGGATTGTTATTCGGCAACGGAATGATTTTCGAGTAGAAGGAATAGGCAGGATTGTTGATCCGCGATTTCGGCAGGATGTTGCCCGGGATGGGATCGCGGATGTAATGGGTGGGCCGGGCCGGGTCGGGTCGCACGCTCAGCGGATCGTGGATCTGGTAGCGCACGGCATCCACAAGCAGATGGGGCGCGAAATTGCCCTCGCGATCGGCCAGCGTGGGGAAGGTATGATTCAGGTACTGCGAGGAGGTGGTCTCCGACCAGCGCTTGCCGTAGTAACTAAAAAAGAAGAAAAGACGATCCTTGCCGTTGAAGACTTTGGGGATCCACACGGGACCGCCCAGAGTGCCCGCCCAGTAATTCTTGAGGCCTCCGGGCTGCTTGGGAGTCTTGCGCAGTTGCTCGGCCCGCGCCACGTCGCCCTGGGCCTCAGCTTCCGCGATCCGGCGATGCCAGAGCTGCGCGGTGAAGAAATTGGCCGCGTTCCAGCGGTTCTGAATGTGCTGGAAACTGGCGCTGCCGTGATACTCGTTGGTCCCCGCCTTGGAAACGAGCGAGACGACGGCCCCGCTGGTATGCCCGACGGAGGCTTCGAATCCGGCGGTTTCGATTTTCATCTCGGCCACGACGTCGGTGTGGGGCAGAAAGCCCACCTGGCGCGCCACGCCCATGTTCGGCGCATTGTCGATGGCCCACTCGTTGCCGCCTACGCTACCCGCAATGCGGTAGTCCGAGGAGGAACCCTGGTCGTTGGCGTCCAGAATGCGCACCTCCCCGGTGGTCTGCACGCCGGGCGTAAAGCGCGCCAGAATGGTCACGTTGTTGAAGGACGTAGGCAAGGACTGCTGGGTGCGGTTGTCCAGCACACGCCCGGAGGATGCCGAAACGGCGTCGATGAGGGGGGCGGCGGCTTCGACCGTGACGGACTCGGCCACCGGGCCCAGCTCCAGGGTTGCGCTGACTTCCACGCGGCTGCTCATGGGCAGTACGATTCCCCGGCGCACGAGCCGGCGGAACCCTGCGGCCTCGAAGCTCACCTGGTAGTTGCCGTGAATGAGCAGGTTGGCCTCGTAATACCCGCTGGCGTTGGTCTGAACCTCGACGGAAGTGTTGGTCTCGACGTTGGTCACAACGACGCGCGCGCCCGGCACCACCGCACCCTGCGGATCCATGACGCGCCCGTAGATCATGCCCCGCGTCTCCTGGCCCCAGGCGACGGGAAGCAGGAACGCGTAAAGGGACAGTGCGGCCGCGGCCAACTTGGTATTCATGATCTTCCCTCCGCAACGGCGTCCCTTAGTATACAGCGGGCCGGGGGGGAATCAACGAGTGGCTTTGGTCCGTACGGGGGCAGCGATTCGCGGCGGATGCGGGCCTCAGGCTCGCCTCAGCCGCCGCCTCAGCAGCAGGGCCAGCCCCGCCCCCACCATGACCGCTGTGGCCGGTTCCGGCACCGCGCTCACTTCGAAGTTGGTTCTCGTTTCGGCGCCCGCAATCACCCAAGAGACATCGTCCACCGCGCCGGAGAAAACGCCGTTCCAACCGCTACCCACGCCCGCACTGAACCCGAGGATTACCGCGTTCGGCAAGTAAGCCTGCCATTCAGCCAGCGTGGCGTCGTACGCGTAGGGGGTGTCGTTAATGTTGGCGGCGAAGCCTAGACCAAGGCCGAAGTTCCACAGATAGGTCGAACCGCTAACCGTCTCGCTCACCCACTGGTTGACAGGTGCTGGACTAAGGCCCAGGTACACGCGCTCGAAGACCAGGCCGCCGCGGTCACCGAAAGTACCCAGGTTCCCGTCGGCGTCCAGCAGGATTCGGATCACCGGATGCAGGTGAGCGCCGACCGTGCTGCCTCCGTCGCGGTACCAGCGGTAAGAAAGGCTCTGCAGATCCGCAAACCTCCCCAAGCTGCCGGCGGCCAAGTAATTTCCGCCCACGGAGACCGCATCCGCAAGGTACTCGATATCCGCCTTGGCTGCCCCGCCGGGACTGAAGAAGTACACCGAACCCGTGGTGGCCCAGGGCAAGTTCGCACTTATGCCGACTGTGCCGCCATAACGCACGTTGTTGTAATACCAGCCGGAACTTCCCACAGCCAGACCTTGATTCGTTCCGGATGGGTTAGTGAAGGCATCGCCGGCGGGGCTGTTGTTGGACAGCACGATCAGCGACGCGCGCGCCGCCAGACTCGAAAGCAGACAAAGGACCAGTGCGCGATGCGGGTTGGACATGGCTGAAAAGGCAACTCCGATGTTCTACTCACAGATGATCACTTTGTCACGCGAGACGTCAACTTCGACGCTCGTATTAGGAGTTCTAGTACTGAGGAGGCGCGATATTGGCGCGCCTCCGCGCTCCGATGTGGACGCACTCAGCGCGGCGTCAGCCGCGGCCAGGCGATCTCGATGCCCTGGTTCTGCAGTTTGGCCTGGAAGTCGGCGAGCAGTTTCCTGTCGTTGCGGATCTTGCGCGGTGGATGTCCGGTGGCCAGCGCGTGCGCCACCGTCATGCCTGCTGCCTCACCGATATTCCACTCGACCGGATGAAGCCGATAGCAGCCGTTGGTGATGTGCGTGACGCCGAGATTCTTCGCCGCCGCCAGCAGGTTCTCGACCCGGCGGGGGATGAGCGCGCCCAGGGGGATCTGGAAGGGGAGCGAGCTGATGTCGATGTAATTGTCGCCGCCCGTGCTGGGATGCAGATCGATGCGGTAGCTGCCGACGCCCACCGAGTCAGGGAAGAACTCAGCCGTGAGTTCTTCCGGCTTCTTGCCTGTCAGTTGTGCGCGCGCATCCGTGCCCACGTGTTGCTCGACCACGGTGAACTCGGCGAGGATGCGGCGGGATTCGCGAATGTAAGGATACTTGGCGAGCCCGTCCGCGGTACCCACAATGTCGGCCCGCAGGCGCAGGCCCCGCCAACCCTGGCCGCCATCGGGCCGCGGCGCTTCGGTCTGGAGCCAGTAGAGCAACGAGAGGCTGAGCTGCTTGGCCCGCTTGAGGTTGCGCGCGGCCTCCTCCGGACTGACCTCGTGCAGGTTGCCCAGCCAGTAGTCGTTCTGCGGCCAGTTCACCAGCGTGATGTCGCTCGCGTACGTGCCCGGCTCGAAGTTGCGCTTGTGCGCGATGCGGCGGTAGATCCATAGGTTCATCGCCGGGGCCGTTTGCTTCTCGGCCAGCGGATCGAAGGTCACCAGACGGGGCTTCAGAGTGATGGGGTGCGTCATGTCCCAGCTAAGCAGCTTGCCGGGCCACGGCGGTCGCAGTTGGGGGACGTAGTTGCGCCAAAAATCATACTCTTCGGGTTTGTCGATGGTGTGATCTTCGCCCGGTAGGTAATCCATGGCGAAGCACACGGTACACGCCTGGATGTTCGCCGGTTGAGCCTCCTCCGGAGCGTGCGGCTCGCCCGTTTGACGGCGCGACTCGAAGCCGGTCACGTACTCGGTCTTGGTGAGCGGCAGCAAGTCGCCCTGTTCGGTGGCGTCCAGAAAGTAAGGCGCGTGCAGCGTGCGCTCGCGGCCGTCTTCCAAGCTGCGCACACGCACCGCGCGCACCCGATCGCCTTCCACATCGGCCGCCACGGGCACGTGCCGAAGCAGCACCATTAGGCGTCCGCCGCTCACGTAGGGCGCCAGCATGGCCTCCAATACCGCCAGCGAGACTCTGGGTTCGTGCGTGAGGCGGGAGACGCTGCCGTCACCCGGATTCAGGTTCCAGCGCGCGCGGGCTTCGGCCGTCAGGGGATAATGCGCGCGGTAGTAATCCCGCACGGCGTTCCGGTAGGCGCGGTAGGCGCGCGTGCAGCCGAAGGACTCGATCCAGGGGTGCTCGTCCGGAGGCACCGCCTGCGCCGTGAGCTGCCCGCCGACCCAGTCCGTCTCCTCGGTCATGACGACTTTCAGGCCGTTGCGCAGGGCCGCCAGCGCCGCTGCACAGCCTCCGGTTCCGCCGCCGATAATGGCTACGTCGCAACGCAACTCGCGCCCCGCTGCGGCCAGCAAGGGCGTAGCCAGCTGCGCCAGAAGGGACCGACGTGTGAATTGCATACCTGTAATGATGAACGAGCCCGCATGCCTACCGCAAGCGCCTGGGCTATCATGGTGCTTGACTGGGGATCAGTCCCCGGGCCATGGCTCTCATCACCGTAACGGGTGCGCCTGGATCGCGACACGAGGAGACGGCGCGGCTGAGCGCGCAGCGTCTGGGGTTCGAGCTGATCAGCGAGCTTCGTCTGGCGTCGCTCATTGAAGAGGAGTTCGGACCGCCGTCCGCGTTGCCGGAGAAGGCCTGGCCTGAGTTGATGACTTCCGTGCTGGCGCGCCTCGCCACCGCGCACCATCTGGTCGTTTGCGCCGAAGGCGCGGAGCTGTTGTTCGCAGAGTTTCCCGGCCTCCTGCGCGTGCAGGTGGTGGCGCCTGAGGCGCGTCGCGTAGGCATCCTCATGATCGAACGGCAACTGGAGCGCGCGGCCGCCCGGGAGCTCCTGCGCCGCCTGGAAACCGAGGCCCGGTTGCGGCGGCGGCGCCGCTTCGGCCGCTCCTCCCAGCGTGCCGAGAACTTCGACCTGGTCCTCAACACGGAACGCCTCGAACCGGAGCAGGCGGCCGAGATCGTAGCCGGCGCAGCCACCGCCGCCGCCCTGGCCGAGCAGGGTCTTATGTCCGCGGCGGCGGAAGCCCACCTCCAGTTCCAGGTACGCCTGAAACTCTCGCGGTACGGCATAACTCCGGCGGGCAAACTCTCCTTCAAGCCCCGCCGCTTTTCCCATCCGAGCGAGGAGATCTTCGCCAACCTGCTGGATTTCTACCGGGTGGCGTGGGAGTACGAGCCGCGTACTTTCCCCTTGCAATGGGACAGGCACGGCAACGTCATCGAGTCCTTTACGCCCGATTTTTACCTGCCTCAGTTCGACCTTTACGTCGAGCTGACCACGATGAAACAATCCCTCGTAACCAAGAAAAACCGGAAAATCAAGTTACTGAGGCAGATTTATCCGGACATCAATATCCAGGTGTTTTATCAAAAAGACTTCGAGAATCTGATTTTCAAGTACGGTTTGGGCCGGCCGGCGGAACCCGTGGGCCGTTCCTCGCGTCCGCCCGCCTCTGAGCCCGTCGTACCCGAAAGCCGATGAACGGACCTCCAGTCCCCGAAATCGAGCGTATCCTCTTCACCGAGGAACAGATCGAGAAACGCATCCGCGAGGTCGCCGAGGAGATTTCCGAGCGCTACCGCGACGGTAACCTCAAACTGGTGGGAGTGCTCAAAGGCGCCGTGTTTTTCCTCACCGCACTGGCCCGCGCCATCCGCATCCCTGTGAAGATCGACTTCCTCTCCATCTCGAGCTTCTCCACCCGACCCTCGGCGCCGGGCGTGGTGCGCATCGCGAAGGATCTGGACGAAAGCATCGAGGGCGAGGACGTCCTGCTGGTGGAGGACATCGTCGATACCGGCTTCACTGCCCGCTACCTGCTGCAAACGCTGGCCGCCCGGGGGCCCAACTCACTGGCCGTCTGCACGCTGTTGGATCGCACGCCGCGCCGGATCGTCCAAGTGCCCGTGGCCTTCCGCTGCTTCGAGATCCCGGATCGCTTCGTAATCGGTTTCGGTTTGGATTATCGCCAGCTTTATCGGAATCTCGGCTACATCGCCGTCATCAAGCCGGACCGGAATTCCCTGCCCTTCGCACTATAATGGTCAGCTGCCCTTGCCCCAGCCCGTAGCGGGACGCCGGCGCACGAAGGGATCGCTTCGGGAACGCCGGCCTGGTTGCCGAGCGGCGTAGATGGCCGAGGAGACCGAGAGCGCGACGCACCATGAGGTTGTCCGTTCAGCGGGCGTCGTCTCGCTGGCCGTCCTGGGCAGCCGGCTGACGGGGCTTCTGCGCGAGATCGTCATGGCCCGGCTCTTCGGCGCGGGCATGGCCTACGACGCCTTTCTGCTGGCCTTCCGCATACCGAATCTGACGCGAGATCTGTTTGCCGAAGGCGCCCTTTCGTCGGCCTTCGTTCCCACCTTTACGGAGTATCTGGCGCGCAAGGGGCAGGCGGCGGCCCGGGAGCTGGCGAACCTGGTGGCCACGGCCTTAATCGTGATCGTCGGTGCGCTGTGCGTGCTGGGCATCGTCTTCAGCCCCGCTCTGGTCTGGCTGCTGGCGCCCGGCTGGGCGCAAGAAAAAGCCAAGTTCGACCTGGCCGTCGGCATGACGCGGGTGATGTTTCCCTTCCTGCTGCTGGTAGCCCTGGCCGCCCAAGCCATGGGCATCCTGAACGCCTGCCGCCAGTTCGCACTGCCTGCGTCCGCCTCCACCTTTTTCAATCTGGGCTCGCTCGGCTTCGGCCTGCTGATAGGCTTCGGTGTCGGACCCTACGTCGGCTTGGAGCCGATCGAAGGCATGGCTTACGGCGTGCTGCTCGGCGGCGTGCTGCAACTGGGCGGGCAGTTGCCCAGCCTTTGGCGACGCGGCTTCCGCTATCGCCCCCAGTTGGACTGGTCGCATCCGGGACTGCGGCAGATCATTCGCCTGATGGCGCCCGCCATCATCGGCAGTGCAGCCGTGCAGATCAACGTGATGGTGAACACCAACTTCGCCTCCACGATCACCGATCCCCTGCGCGGTCCTGACGGGCCGGTGAGTTGGCTCAGTTACGCCTTCCGCTTCATGCAACTGCCGCTCGGACTCTTTGGGGTTGCGATTGCATCGGCCACGCTGCCCGCCATTTCGCGCAGCGCGGCGTCGGGGGATCTTGAGCAATTCCGCGATACGCTCTCACGGTCGCTGGGTCTCGTCTTCCTGTTGACGCTGCCTTCTTCGGTTGGGCTCGCCGTGCTGGGTCGACCGCTGATCGGGGCCATCTACGAGGGCGGAAAGTTCGAGGCCTACGACACCCTCCAGACGGCCCACGCGCTGACCGCCTACGCGGTGGGACTGGCCGGTTACGCCGCCGTAAAGGTGCTGACACCGGGCTTCTATGCCCTGGGGGACGCACGCACGCCCATGCTGGTCAGCCTCTCTTCGATCCTGGTGAATTACTGCGCTGCATGGACCATGACCCGCCGGGTGGGCATGGGGCACACGGGTCTCGCCCTGGCGACCTCGATCGTCATGTTGTTCTCCGTCATCGCGCTGTTCTGGAAGATGCGTCGCAAGCTGGGCGGCCTTCACGGCGGGAGGCTGGCCTCGAGCCTTGTGCGGATTGCCGCAGCCTCCGCCCTCATGGGCTTGGTCGTGGCCGACTGTTGCGCGCTGCTGGAGGCAAGGCTGAGCGCCGGGCGTGCGGCTTCCCTGATCCAGCTCGGCGTGGGTGTGCCGCTGGGCGCCGCGTCCTATTACCTGCTGTGCCGTCTGATGCGAGTAGGCGAGCTTCGATCCGCCTCCCGCGCGCTGGCCGCTCCGCTGGCGCGCCTGCTGCGTGCAGCCGCCGCCAACGGTCCCGGACCCTGATTCAGCGCTGCACGCGCCCCGAACCGGCGCCTTTCACCAGCGCCTGCACCTCGTCGACGCTGAACCGGCAGAAATCGCCCGGCAGCGAGTGCTTCAGGCACGAGGCCGCTACGGCGAACTCCAGCGCCTCCTTGTGCGTGGGCAGCGTCAACAGGCCGTAGATCAACCCTGCGGCAAAGCAATCGCCCGCGCCCACCCGGTCCACGATATGCGTGATGTCGTACCGCCGGCTGGTGAGGAACTCGCGCCCGTCGTTCAGGCAGGCCGACCATCCGTTGTGCGACGCGCTGAAGGATTCGCGCAGCGTGATGGCCATCAGCTTCAGGTTGCCGAATTCGCTCATCACGCGCTCCGTCAGACCGCGATACTGGGAGACATCCAGGCGGCCCGACTCCACATCCACATCGGCAGCGATCCCCAACGCCATCTGCACGTCCTCCTCGTTCGCGATGCCGACGTCCACATGGCGGAAGATTTCCCGCATGACCTCGGGCGCGGACTTGCCGTATCTCCATAGGTTCTTGCGGAAGTTGAGATCGCAGGAGACCGTCAGGCCGCGCTCGCGCGCCTTCTGCACCGCTTCGAGAGCTAGGTCCGCGGCTCCCTGACTGAGGGCCGGCGTGATGCCGGTGACGTGGAACCAGCCTGCGCCCGCGAACGCTTCCTCCCAGTTGACCACGCCGGGCCGAGCCAGCGCGATGGCGCTGTAGTCGCGATCGTAGACGACCTTGGAAGGCCGCTGGTTGGCGCCGGCCTCGACGTAATAGACGCCCATGCGGCCCGGTGCGCGGACGATGTGCGAGGTGTCGACGCCGAGGCCGCGCAACTGGCTCACTGCCGCATCGGCGATGGGATGTTTGGGCGGCAGCACCGTCACGTAGCGGGCGGGGATGCCAAAGCCCGCCAACGCCACCGCCACGTTGGCTTCCCCTCCGCCGAAGGTGGCCACGAACATGGGCGATTGCAGGAAACGCTCGAAACCCGGCGGCGCCAAGCGCAACATGATTTCTCCAAAGGTAACGACCGTTTGAGGCATACGTAAAGACTCCTTTACGAAACTTAGCTCAATGGGCAGACGGGCGGCCAGTTGGCCGCTCGCCCTCCCCCGCGCGTGCGAGCGCACGCAGCCGCGCCGAGACCACTTCGGTGGTGGAAGCATCCAGCGCGCCGCGGAAGCCCGGCTGCTTGCCGCCGACCCAAAGTCGATAGTGCCCGGGAGACCAACGCAGCCGCCCGTCCGGCCCGGGCGCGCAAAATGCCCTCTCATCCAGCCGCAACGTCACACTGCGACGTTCACCCGCCGCCAGTGCGATGCGCGCGAAGCCGGCCAGCGTGCGGATGGGCTTGGAGCCCGCGCGGTCGAGCGCGGTGACATAGGCCTGCACGACCTCTTCACCCGCCCGATCGCCCGCGTTACGGACCTCAACTTCGACCATGATCGGTTCGCCGGGCCGCACTTGCCGCGGCGCTCGCAACCTGCCGTAGGAGAACTTCGTGTAGCTGAGGCCGAAGCCGAAAGGAAACAATGGCTCCCCCGCAAAGTATCGATAGGTCCGGCCCCGCATCGAGTAATCGGTGAAAGGCGGCAACTGCTCCGCCGATTGATAGAAGGTCACCGGCAATCGCCCCGCCGGGTTGTAATCGCCGAAAAGCACGTCGGCGATGGCGTCGCCGCCGGCCTGCCCCGGGTACCACGCTTCGAGGATGGCGGGCACGTTCCGGCGCGCCCAGTTTACGGCCAGGGCGCTGCCGTTCATCAGCACCAACACCACCGGTTTGCCCGTCGCGCACACGGCTTCGAGCAGCCTTTGCTGGGTCGCGGGCAAGTCCAGGCTCTCGCGGTCGCCACCCTTGAAACCGGGCACGGGCACGCGCATTTCTTCTCCCTCGAGGCGAGGCGAAAGCCCGAGCACGGCGATGACGACATCAGCCTGGCGGGCGGCCTTAACAGCCTCGGGCAGCGGATCGGGGCGCGGCGGCGCCCACACCAGTTGAATGTCCGCCTCGTTCACGTAGTGGTGGTAGTCCAGGCGGAGCCGGTAGCGCCGCCCCGCTTCCAGCTCGACATCCGACCAGACGTAGGCACGCTCATGCACATGATTGGCGCGCACGATCGGCTTGTCGTCCAGAAAGAGCGTGTACGCATTCATGCCGATCGCTCCCAGGCTGTAACGCCCCGAGACGGCTGGAACCAGGTAGCCCGTCCAGCGCACGCCGAAATCGTCGTCGTTCAAATCGGCGCGCGGAGCGCCGTCGCGCCAGCGGAAATCCACCTGCGCGTCCACACGCCGGAACAGCGGCGACACGGGCTTGGGCGATTCCACCGCCGGACGACCGGTGGAGGGGTGGGTCAGCTCGCGTGGCCGCCTGGAACGCCCGTCGAAGCTGGCGCTCGGGAAGTATTCGCCCAGCAGGCCGTGGCCCCGCCCCGCCTCTTCCGGCGGCAGCAAGCATTGCGAGGGCACGACCTCGAAATGGGGCAGGCCTTCGGCCAGGGAAGCACCCCGCGCGTAAATAACCTCCGCTGCCGTCCCCTGAAGCTTGCGGCGAATGCCGGCTAACGGCGTGATGGGTTCGGCAGGGTCGCCGTGGTAGTTGCCCAGCAACGCCGTAACGTCGTCGGCGTTGGGACCCACGACGGCGATCTTCCGCACCGACTTCGAAAGCGGCAGCGCGCCCCGCTCGTTCTTGAGCAGCACGATGCTCTTGCGGGCGGCTTCGAGGGCCAGACGCCGATGCTCCGGGCTGTCGTTGACGCTGTAAGGGATCTGCGCGAAGGGAACCATCTCCGGAGGGTCGAACATGCCCAGCCGAAAGCGCGCCATCAGAAGCCGGCGCAGGGCGCGGTCCACATCGGCCTCGCTCGCCAATCCCTGGCGGACGGCGGCGAGCAGGTTCATGTACTCGGTCCCGCAGTTCAAGTCCGTGCCGCGGCGCAGAGCCTCGGCGCTGCCCGCTTCGGCCGTAGGGAGCGTGCGGTGGGCGGTGTAGATGTCGCGTACGGCCCCGCAGTCGGAGACGACATAGCCCTGGAATCCCCATTGCCCGCGCAGGATCTGGTCGAGCAACAGCGTGCTGGCGCACGCGGGCTCGCCGTTCACCCGGTTGTAGGCGCACATGACCGATGCAGCACCCGCCTCTCGCACCGCGCTCTCGAAGTGCGGCAGGTAGGACTCGTAAAGGTCGGCCATGCTCACGCGCGCGTCGAAGCTGTGTCGCAGCGGCTCCGGACCGCTGTGCACGGCGAAATGCTTCGCCGTGGCCACAGTCTTCAGATAGCGGGGGTGGTTGCCCTGAAGACCCCGGATGAAAGCCACCGCCAGGCGTGCCGTCAGGTGGGGATCCTCCCCGTAGGTTTCCATCCCCCGGCCCCAGCGCGGATCACGGAACAGATTGATGTTGGGCGTCCAGAAGGTCAGGCCCTGGTAAATGTTCCGCTTGCCTCGGCGCACGAACTCGTGGTGCTTGGCGCGAGCCTCGTCGGCAATGGCCGCCGCCACGCGCTCCATCAATTCGACGTCCCAGGCGGCGGCCAGCCCGATGGCTTGCGGAAAGACCGTCGCGACTCCCGCCCGCCCCACGCCGTGCAGGCACTCGTTCCACCAATTGTAGGCGGGGATGCCGAGCCTCTCGATGGCCGGCGCGTCGTTCATCAACTGAGTGATCTTCTCCTCGAGCGTGAGGCGCTTCAGCAGATCCTCGACGCGCTGTTCGAACGACAGCGAGGGATCGCGGAATGGAAAATCCGCCGCACTGACCGTGGCGCAAGCGGTCGCCCCTAGAACGGCGGCAAGGTACGACGCGATCCGCATGCTCGCGGCAACCTCCCGGACTCACGATTTTGGCACGGAAGGTCGTTTGTTCGCGTCGGGTTTGAGCAGGCTCGGCGGAGGCCGGGTCTTTCAGGGAGCCGAACTGGGGCTGGCTGGCCTTGCGGAGCCGTGGCCGGTCGGAGGCAGCACCGCCACCACCTCTACCCCGAAAGAGGCATCCAAAGAAGGTAGGCCCTCGAACGCGAGCATGGTGGAGGCAGGCGGCGTCTGTCGGTCATAGAACTCCGCCCGTACGCGCTGTAACAATTCACCCGTGGCGGCGGAGAGCGGATAAAGGTGCGAGACGGCGACCTGCTGGAAGGACGCCCCGACCTCCTTCAGCGTTCGGGCGAGCCGCTGGAAGGCCAGGCGGGCATCCTCCTCCGTCGAGCGAAAGCCGAGCTGCGCGCCGGTGAAAACGAGGCGTGCAGGACCCACCAGCGCGATCTGCGAGTAGTATTCCGCGCGCGGCAACTGCGGGGGATTGAGCAACTGGAAGGGTGAGGCGGGCGAGGCTTTCAGACGGGCCACCGCCTCGCACTCGACCAGGGCGCGGGTGGGGGCGCGCCGGGGCTGCAGCAGGTTCAGGGCCGCCCGGGGGAATGCCCGCGCCACTTGCTGACGCAGGTGGCTCCAGTCGTCGAAGGAGGAGATAAAACAAGTCACACGCAAAACGTTTTCCTCGTCCGACCCCGCGGCGTGCACTGCAGTGCGCAGCGCACCCAGCGACTGCTCCAGCAACGGACCGGCTGAAGCCAGCGGATCCGATGCGCCGGCGGCCTGGCCGGAAATGAAGGCCAACCCGTACGGATTCACCGTCTTGCGCTCCTGGGCGACGGCCTCCAGCACCACCTGCGCGCCGGCCAGCGGCAACGCACCCACCTGCACTACGCTCAGCGCGGGCAGCGGCAGCCGGCGCTCGGTGAAGGTCTCGCTCACCACTGCCTGAACGCGCCTGAGATCGCCGGTCCCCGCCACGAAAGCGCGCAGCTTGATCACCTGCGCTCCGCGCACCTGCGCGAACAGAGCGCGCAGGGCTTGGCGCACCTGCTGCGAGAGCAGGCCCTGCGAGCTAAGCGGCGTCACGTGAAAGCTCAAGCGCTGGCTTTCGGCCACGACGCTGGGAGGCGGCTCCTTGGGTAGTTCCAAAACCTGCGTGGGTTCTTCGGGCTCCTTCTTCTTGGGTTCGGCCACGGGCAGAGGCCACTCCTGACGCGGTCGCTGGGGATTTGCGGCGGCGAACGCCCTTGGCAGGGCGACGAGCGGCCAGACCCAAGCAAGCACGAACCCGAAGATGACGCCAGCTCGCATCGGGTCCCGCTGTCGATTGTAACAGACCGGCCGCGCAGCCCAACCATGGGGCCGTACTCGGCTAGGCTGCCATCTTTGCCCCCGCAGCGATTATGAGCAAACGCGTCCTTAACGCCTGGGTCGTGGCCGGCAATTATGGACAAACGCGCGGACGTGATCGCCATGGCATGGCCCAACGCGCCACCGTGTTTGACCGGTAGGAAGCCGAGCTGGCTACGCGCCGCAGTACGGCTCGGCCAGTGATCCGGTGAACCTGGCAGGCATGGTGGCGGCGAACGTGCTGCCGGCGACCTCGAACCGGCCCCGTGGGACGAACTCCGGAGCACCCACGCGCTCCTGCTCGACGTTCGCGACCGGGACGAATTCGCTCAGGACGATCCGCCGGGCGTTATCAACATCGCCCTGGCTGAGCTGCGTTCACCTCCGGCAGAGCTGCCGGCGAACGGGGAAATCCGGGTGAACTGCGCCGTGGGCCGGCGCTCCCATTCCGCGGTCCGGATTCTGCGTCAGCATGGCCTGCGGGCGCGCGCTCTCCGGCGGCCTACTGACGTGGAATTCGAAGCATGGCGTAACCCGCGCCCGAGTGGTTACGCCAGACGGATGAAGCGGCTTTGCGCCCGCTTCTTCCTGCGCTAGCATGATAACGGGCGCGCAGGCTCGGTCGGGTCGCGAGGCGCAACGAGGTCGCGGGCCCGGTCGGCCGGCCCGTTGAGGCGGGCGCCTACAATATACCCGATCACCAACCCACGTTCTGCGAGGAGGTCAAGCATCGAGATGAGCGAAGGCAACCGGCGAGAGTTCATCTACGGCGCGGGAGCGGCGGCGTTGTCGATCGGCGCGCGTCGCATCCTGGGCGCCAACGACCGCATTCATGTCGCCATCGTGGGCCTTGGCGGACGCGGACGGGCCCACCTAAGTTATTACATGGCGATCCCCTCGGCCCAGGTCGTCGCCGTATGTGATGTAGATCAAGCGGCGCAGGAGCGCGCCGTGGCGATGGTGGAAAAGAAAACCGGGATCAAGCCTGCCGTGTACACCGACATGCGCAAGATGCTCGAGGACAAGCAGATCCACGCCGTCTCCATCGCCACGCCCAACCACTGGCATGCGCTGCAAACCATCTGGGCCTGCCAGGCAGGCAAGGACGTGTATGTCGAGAAACCGGCCTGCCACAACGTCTGGGAGGGCCTGAAGATGATCGAGGCGGCGCGCAAGTACAACCGCATGGTCCAGGTGGGTTCTCAGGGCCGCAGCGCCCCGCACAAGATTCGCGCTATGCAACTGCTCCGGGAGGGGGTGATCGGCAAGGTCTACCTCTCCAAGGGGCTCTGCTTCAAGCGGCGCCGCTCAATCGGAAAAAAGCCCGACGGCCCGGTGCCTCCCGGAGTCGACTGGGATCTGTTCCTCGGGCCTGCGCCCATGCGCCCGTTCAACGAGAACCGCTTCCGCTACAACTGGCACTGGTTCTGGGACACCGGCAACGGCGATATCGGCAACCAGGGCGTGCACGAGATGGACATCGCGCGCTGGGGGCTGGGCGACATCACCTGGCCGACCTACGTGGTCTCGACCGGCGGAAAGTACGTCTACGACGACGACCAGGAGACGCCCAACACCCAACTCGCCACGTTCGACTACGGCGACTGTGAGATCGTCTTCGAAGTCCGCGGCCTGATCACCGGCGGCGAGGACGGCTTGCAGCCTCGCGGCGAGAACACCATCGGCAACCTCTTCCTCGGCAGCGAAGGATACATGGCTATCGACGGCGCCGGCTTCCAGGTCTACAAGGGCGAGAAGCGGGAGCTGGCGATGGAGGAAAAGGCCGACCGCGGCGACACCATCCCGCACATCGAGAACTTCTTCAAGGCCGTGCGCAGCCGCAACTACCGGGACCTGACCGCCGACGTCGAAATCGGCGTCATCTCGGCCTCCCTCTGCCATCTGGCCAACATCAGCTACCGCCTCAAGCGCGGCTTGCGCTTCGACCCCAAGACGGTGAAGTTTGTCGGGGACGACGAGGCCAACCGCATGCTGACGCGCGAATACCGCAAGCCGTACGTGGTGCCGGAGAAAGTCTGACCCTGGGGGAGTGCGCGCCAGGGGCGGGCGGACGCGGCGCGTTACAATGGCCGGGTATGGGGCGAGAATATCCGCTCGAGCCGCGGCGCGTGCCGCGCATCGAAACACGTTTCCGCCGCATTGTGACGGATCTCCCTGTGCCCGAGTCCCTGCCCATCCTTCGTCGTCTGGCTCAGTATGAGCCGCTCGCCATGCGGGGCCAGCCGCCTGTGATCTGGCATCGGGCCGAGGGCTTCCAAGTGTTCGACGCCTGGGGCAATTGCTGGGTGGACTGGTCGAGCGGAGTGCTCATCACCAACGCAGGGCACGGCCGCCAGGAGGTCATCGACGCCATCCAAAACCAGGCTGCCTCACGGTTGCTCACCAACTATTGCTTCCCGAGCGAGATCCGCGCGCGGCTCGTCGAGCGGCTGGCTTCCCTGCTGCCGGAGCCGTTGAAAAAAGTATTCCTGCTGACCACCGGGTCGGAGACCATCGAATGCGCCATCAAGCTGGCCCGCGCCTGGGGCGTCAAGCAGGGCGGGCGCAGCAAGCACGTCATCGTTTCTTACGAAAAGGCATTTCATGGCCGGACGCTGGGCGCACAGCAGGCAGGCGGCATCCCCGCCCTGAAGGAATGGATCATCAACCTGGATCCCGGCTTCGTGCAGGTGCCTTTTCCGGACGGCTTCTGGACCGAGGACACCTCGTTCGAGAGCTTTGAACGCGCTCTATATGACTTGGGCGTCGAACCGCAGAACGTCTGCGCCGTGCTGCTGGAGACCTACCAGGGCGGAACCGCAGGTTTCGCACCGGTCGAGTACATGCAGGCGTTGCGCCAGTGGTGCACGGGCCATAAGGCCTTGCTCATCTGCGACGAGGTCCAGGCAGGATTCGGACGCACGGGAACCCTGTGGGGTTTCGAGCACTACGGCATTGTTCCCGACATAGCCTGCTTCGGTAAAGGCATCTCGAGCTCGCTGCCGATTTCGGCAGTGGCCGGACGCCCGGATGTCATGGACCAGTTCGCGCCCGGCACCATGACCTCCACGCATACCGGCAACCCCGTCTGTTGCGCTGCCGCCCTGGCTTCGATCGAGACCATCCTGCGGGACGGGCTCGTCGAGCATTCGCGCCGCGTCGGCGCATTGTTGCACGAGAAGCTCAATGCGCTGGCCTCCCGTTTCCCGCAGATCGGAGCGGTGCTGGGCAAAGGCATGGTGGCGGGGGTCATCTGTGTGCGGCCCGGCAGCCGCGAGCCCGACGGCGACCTCGCCTGGGAGGTTGTGCGGCGCTCGATGGAAAAAGGCGTTCTGATGTTCAGCCCTGTCGGCTACCTGGGCTCGACGATCAAGGTCGCCCCGCCGCTCGTGCTTAGCGAGGAGGCACTGGAGGATAGCGTGGCCGGATTCGCGGAGGCCTTTGCCGAGGCCCTTGCCGCGCAGGAGGCTGTGGTGCGATGACTCCTCCGCAAGTGCTCATTGTCGGCGGCGGCATGATCACGCACGATCAACTGCTGCCCTCCATCTGGCATATGCAGCGGCAGGGATGGCTCGGGGAGGTCTCCATCTGCGCGTTGACGGCTCGCCCGCTGAAGGAGCTGATGGAATCCGAGACGCTGCGGCGCGCCTTCCCGGGCTCCACCTTCCGCGCCTACCCCGATCCCTCCGGCGACCTGGATGCACCGCAGCCTGAGCTCTACCGCGAGCTGATCCGCCGGATGCCGCCGCGCAACATCGTTGTGGTGGCGGTGCCGGACCACCTCCACCACGCGGTGATCCTGGAAGCCTTGCGCGCCGACCAGCACGTGCTGACCGTCAAGCCGCTCGTTCTCACGGCAAGGGAGGCTGAAGAGATCGAGCGCGAGGCGCGGGAGCGAGGCCTCCTGGTGGGCATCGAGTACCACAAGCGCTTCGACGACCGCGCACTGATCGCGCGCCGCCGTTATCGTCAGGGCCTCTTCGGCGAATTCCGGCTGGGCACGGCGTGGCTGCTGGAGAAATGGTATTACCGCCATTCGAACTTCCAGAACTGGTGCACGACGGAGAACTCCGACGCCTTCACCTACATCGGCTGCCATTACGTGGACCTGGTCCATTTCATCACCGGGCTGCTGCCTGTGGCGGTCAGTGTCTACGGCATCCGGGACCGTTACCCCAACGGCAACGAGGGCTTCCTGTGGACGGACGCACGCGTGATTTGGTCCAACGGGGCCTGCCTGAACGTGCAGAACGCGCTCGGCTTCCCTGACGAGGGCCCGGGCACGAACACCCAGGGGCTGACGATGTATTGCGCAGGGGCGGACCGCGGCGCCTGGCTGGCCCACGATGATCAGTACCGTGGCATCCGTTACTGTTATACGGAGCGTCCGGGCGGTCCCGGCTCGACCATTTACGCCGAACCCAGTCCGGACTACTTTCAGTACGTGGACCTCGGCGGCCCGGGACTGGTCCCCGTGGGTTACGGCTACCGCTCGGTCGAGTACATCCTCCGCAGCGCCATCCGCATCGAGCAGGAAACCGCGGACATGCCGCCGCTCGAGGCTCTTCGTCGCCGTCGCGAACTCCTCGAGCAGATCGATAAGGCAGGCGTGATGGCCACTCCCGCCAATAGCCGCTACAACGAGCTGGTGATCGAAGCGGGGCGATTGTCCATCCTGAACGGCGGGCGCGAAGTTCGCATTGAGTACGGCCCGCCGCCGTCGGTCCGGCTCGTCTGAGTCGGTGTTGGCCCCCCAAAGCGAGTAACACGCGGCCGCATCTGCCGCGTCTTAACTGCTTGAGCGCAGCGTTCGCAAACCGGGGCCCTCGGGCCCGGAGGCGGCGCCGGCGCGGATACGTTATCCTGTCAGACTGGTCGGGAGACGATCTTCCACCGGTAAGCGTCCCAGGAGGCCCAGCTTTGGAACCCAGAACCGTGCTCAGCGTCGTTCTTGCCGGGTTGCTGGCATGGCCGTTGCCGGCTCAGCAGCCCACCGGTCCGCGTCCCCAGATCGCACAACCGCCGCAGGGGACGCAAGCTCCCTCGACTTTGCCGACCCCCGAAAGACCCTCACCTGGCACACCCGCGGCCCAGGCTCCCGCCGCGCAAGCCCAACCCGCCGAGCCGCCCGGGGTTCTCAAGATCGTGGTAGTTGAGGGCGAAGGGGCCGTGAACAACATCCGCACGCGTTCAGCTACCGCGCCCGTGGTGGAAGTGCGCGACGAGAACGATAAGCCGGTAGCCGGGGCCGAGGTGATCTTCCAGCTACCTCCCGCCGGGCCTGGCGGCGTCTTCCACGGATGGATGCGCACGCAGACCGTGCGCACTGACGAGAAGGGCCGCGCGGCCGCTAGCGGGTACGCGCCCAATGACCAGGCCGGTCGCTTCAACATCAAAGTGACGGCCACGCTGGGCAACAGGACCGGTAGCGCCGTGATCTCGCAGACCAACGTGTACCGGGGTGGAGGGGGAGGCCCCGGCATCTCGAGCGCTCGCTCTGGTTGGTGGAAGATTCTGGTGGGCGTGGGCGCCGCGGGCGCCGTCATCGGCGCCGTCGCGGCCACGCGCGGCAACGGAACGGCTTCCGCCACCACGTCCAGGCCGATCACGATTACCCCCGGTCCCATCACCGTGGGCACTCCACGCTGACGGAGGTGACGCTCATGAATACAGCAAAGATGTTGCTCTGGTGGCTGACCGCCGGCGCGATGGCGGCGCAAACCCTGCAGATCGAGGGTCCTATCAGCGGTTTCGCTTTCGATAAGGCTTCGGGTGCACTTCGCCCCATCGTGGGGTTGCCCGGCGCCGCCTACCTGGGAGATCCCCTGATTGCAGGGCTTTCATGGGCGAGCATCGCGCCCGGGGGATTCACGGCGTTGGTCTTGAGGGACGGCGAGCTCTACCGCGTGGACGGTCTGGCCCGGCTCGCGCCTTCCTGGAGCGCCGTGGAGAACCTGCAGATCCTCCCCGATACCGCCGTCTGGTCGGAAGACGGATCGCTGGCTTTGATTTACAGCGCGACTTCGGGCCGCGCCCAACTGATCCGAATCGGCGATGCGGCGACAGCAGCCGGTGAGGTTTTCGAGATCGGCGAGGCTGGCGCGCTCGCGATCGATCGCGAGGGCCGCATCATCGCGGGGACGCGCGAGGGGGTTTGCCTCATTGCCGGCGAGAGCCGTGCGGTGTTGCTTGCCGGCGTGCGGGCCGCCGCGCTCACGCTGGCGGGCGGCAAACTGTACGTCGCCGCGGGCGCCGAAGTCTGGCAGGTGGACGATTATGCCGCACAACCCAGACCGGAGGCGATAGCGCTGGTGTCCGATCCGGTGGGCGTGGCCATTTCGCGCGATGGCGCGCGGCTCTTCGTCGCTGATCGCTCCGAACGCGCCGTCTTCGTGTATGATCCGGCAGGCCGCGCTCGTATCGCAGAACTCGCCCTCGATTTCGAACCTGTCACGCTGGCCCGCCTCTCCGGGGCCGAGCTTTGGCTCCTGCGCCCGAGCACCGGGGGCGGGGAACCGCTTTACGTGCTGAAGACAGAGCCCGATCCGGGCGTGTGGTTCGTGCCGGTAGGTAAAGGGGAGTAAGCCGATGACGCGAGCGGTAATGGCACTTTTCCCTGTCCTGCTGACGGGCGTTCCCGCGGTCATCGCACAGACGGCGCCCTTTACCCTGCTGGTCCAGCAAGGCACGAATCGTTTTACGATCTCCGACGGCGGCACGATCACGCTACCCGCGGAGGCCATCGGACTCCCCGCTTCAGCCTCGGTGACCTTGACCTACGTCGGGACCGCAGGTTCCGCCACGATCAACGCGCTGGAGCTCACCGGACACACGGACTTTTCCGTGACCGGCCTGCCTGAGCTGCCCCTGTCGTTGATGCGCAATCAGAGCATCACCCTCTCCATTCGCTACCTGCCGACCTCCGGGCAGAAAGCCTCCGGCCGCATCGCCGTGAACTACACCGAGGGGCGCACGACGACGAGTGTGACGATCAACCTCGCGGGCACGGCGCCCGAGTTCGTCTTTAGTTACGTCCCGCCAGGCGGCAACACGACGCCCCTCGCAGCAGGCGGCACAGTGACTTTTCCGGCCACAGCTCTCAATACCACGGCCACGGCGTCATTCATCATCAGCAACCGCGGCAGCGGCGCCGGATTGGTGAATAACATCCGCGGCGGGGGCGATGCTTTCCAGCTTGTCGGTCTGCCCCTGCCTCCGGTAACGGTCGAAGCGGGCAAGGAATTGCGTTTTTCGGTCCAGTTCACGCCCAAGCAATTGGCAGCGAGCCAGGGCGTCCTGGAGATCGAGCTCGTAAATCGTCTCGTCAGCTTCCGATTGGAAGGCACCGGGTCGGGCGCCGTCTATGCGTACGAAATCCTCCTTCCCACAGCAGCCACGGCGATCGCGCCGGGCCAGGTCATCGCCCTGCCCGACGCTCTCGTGGGCGAGAAAAGCACCGTCACCGTCCGGGTGCGCAACACGGGCAATGCGGACGGGACGATCAATGTGATCAGCATTCAGGGTGCGGGCTTCACGTTGACCGATCTGCCGTTCCTTCCGCTGACCTTGGCGCCCGGCGCCTCGGCCTCCTTCACCATCGCTTTCAGCCCTACACAGCCGGGCCGCGCATCCGGCCGGCTGCGCGTGGGTGCGGATAGCTTCGATGTTACTGGCACCGGCCTGGGGGCGACGTTGGCTTACTCGTACGCCGTTGGCACAGCAGTCAACAGCGTACAGCCCGGCGGCACGGTGGTCTTCACCCCGGTCGCCGTCGGCCGGAGCGGTAAGGTCGAGTTCATCGTAACCAACACCGGCACGGCGCCTGCCGTCATCAACAGCATCACCCTGGGTGCGACGGGAATTCCCTTTTCGCTGGCGGGCGTGCCCGCCTTGCCCGCTACGATTCAGCCGGGCGCCGCCCTCCGCTTCACGATCGAATTCGCTCCCACTTCGGTGGGATTGGCCACGGCGACGCTGAAGATCGACACGCAGAGCTTCACGCTCTCGGGCTCCGGCGGACCACCCGATCCGTTGCCGGCGTACCGTTTCATCGCCCCCTCGGGTCCCCGGCAGCCGATGGAACAAGTCGCGGTCGGCTTGGCGCTGGAATCGCCCTACCCGCTGACCCTGACCGGGACGCTCACGCTGACGTTCAATTCCGATGTTTTCAGTCCCGATCCGGCAGTGCAGTTCGCAACGGGTGGGCGGACCGCCACCTTCACGATCCCGGCCAACACCACGCGCGCGCTGTTTGCGGGCAACGCCACCGAAATCCGCCTGCAAACGGGAACGGTAGCCGGAAACATCGTGCTGACGCCTTCATTCACGACCGAGGGAGGCATCAATCTGACGCCGACCACGCCGCCTTCGCTGACGCTTACGGTCCCGCAGGGCGCGCCCCGCTTGCTGAGCGTGGCGTTATCCTCCAAGTCCGGCAATGCGATCACGCTGCTGGTAAGCGGCTACGCTACCAGTCGCTCGATTACGCACATGGATTTCGAATTCCGCGCCGTGGAGGGAGAGAACCTGGCCACCACCAAGCTCACTCTGAACGCGGAGCCCAGCTTTCTGGCCTGGTACCAGAGCGCCGCCTCGCAACAGTACGGCAGCCTGTTCACAGCCACGGTGCCTTTCACACTGCAAGGCGACGTGCGCAATGTGTCGAGTCTGGCCGACGCCATACAGTCGGTGACGGTGACGCTGCGCAACCAGTTGGGCGCGTCCTCGGGCGTGACGATCTCGCTGCGTTAGCCTCGTGCCGTCGCCCGGCGGCCGAAGCAGGCGGCGGGCTCATGCTACGATCGTGGGTGATGAACGCGCGCGGGCCGCGCGGCCGCGGGTGGACGCGCCGGCGATGGCTGCTGTCCCTGATCCCGCTACCCGCTCTCGCGGCCCAGAAGCGCAAGACATGGCCGCCGGAGCGGTACGCGTATGCGGATCCCGCCACCGAGTTTCTCGTCGAGCGGCTCACTCAGCCCACCCACACCAGCATGCTTCCGCCGCCTCAGGCGCGAGCTTTCGCGCGCAAGAGCGGGTTCTTCGTGTACGCCTCCGACCGCACGGGTTCGTTCCAGCTTTACCGGATGCAGGAACGCACCGCGGAATCCGAGCAGTTGACCGAGGCCGCCGCGCTCGAACCTGACGCATTCACGCTGCTGGCCGATGACGAGCACCTCTGCTACTTCGATGGCGGCGTCCTCTACCGTCTCTCGCTGCGCAATCTGAAAGCGCGCGCTTTGTATCGCACGCCCGAGGGTTGGCGACGGGAGGGGGGCCTCAGCCTTTCGGCTGACGGCAAGCGCCTCGCACTGGTGGAGGTTCGCGCAGATCGGCGGGCGCTGCGCCTCATCCGCACCAGCAACGGCAACGCGACCACCGTGGTCGAGCGCTCCGGGACTCTGCGCGATCCGGCCGTCGGTTCCCGCGAGACTCAGATTCTTTACCTGCACGAGGACGAGCTTTGGATCAGAGCTGGCCTGGGCCAGCCGGGCGAGAGGGTTCCCACACCGCCGGGACGGGTACTGCAGGCCTTCTGGTCGGGCGATGGACGGCGGATTGTGTACCTGCACCAGCCGGCCGAGAAAAGCAGGCTCAGCGCGATCCGCGAGTACGACCCGGCCTCCCGCGCGGAACGGCTTGTCGCCGCCACCAGCCAGTTCGCCGCCGTGAGCCTCAACAGCGACGGCTCCGTATTCCTCGGAGCCAGTGCTAACGTGGCGTCGCCTTACCTGCTGATTCTGCTCCGCGTCAACCGCCGGGAGTTGACGCTGTGCGAGCACGCTGCCAGAGATCCGGCCCGAGTGCGCCCGACCTTCACCCCGGACAGCCGGCGCATTTATTTCCAGAGCGATCGCGACGGCAAGCTCGCCATATACCGGATGAATGTCGACCGACTCATCGAGCCGACCGATTCCTGAGCGTAGGTCGACTCCGTCCGAATTCGCGGCCTCTGTAACCGGAGGAGCGTGGCATCCGCCGAAATCTCAGTGAGCGTGTGTCGTATTACGATAAAGCTGACGGATGATTGTTACTTTGCGAAGGGCCCTTACATGAAGGCGCATGCTCTGCTTGCTGCCTTGGCGGCGCTGTTGAGCGTTGCCGCCTGCAATCGCCGCTCCGCCGAGCGGACCAAACAAGACACGGGCCCGGTCGCGGTGCGGGTGGCCCCCGTCACGACGAGGCAGATTCAGCGCGTGGTCGAGGCGGTGGGCACGCTGTACCCTTACGACGAGGTGATCGTCAGCGCCGAGGTGGACGGTCGGGTGGAGGAAGTCCGCTTCGATCTGGGTGATGCGGTCAAAGAGGGTGACGTGCTGGTCCGCATCTCCGAGGAGGAGCAGCGTTACCTGGTGGCCCAGACCGAAGCCCAGCTTCGGCAGGCCCTGGAAAGACTCGGCCTCAAGCACGAGGAGGAGCGCGTGGGGGACATCCGCGAGACGCCGGAGGTTCGTCGGGCGCAAGCGGAGCTGTTCGACGCCGAACAGCGCTACAAGCGGGTTCGGGAGCTCGTGGATCAGGGGATCGGGTCGCAGCAGGAGCTCGATCAGGCGCAGGCGCGTTACAAGGCCATGCAGGCGGCTTACGATGCCACGCTGAATCAGACGCGAAACCTCATTCAGCAGGTCGAGCAGTTCAAAGCCGGCCTTCAGCTGCAACGCAAGCGTCTGCGCGATGCCACCGTACGGGCGCCTTTTGCGGCTTACGTCAAGGAGCGCCAGGTGACGATGGGCCAGTACGTCCGCGTCAACACGCCGCTGTTCACGCTCGTCAAAATCAACCCCATTCGGCTGCGCGCAGAGGTGCCCGAGCGTATGGCGCCGTGGGTGCAAGTCGGCCAGCAAGCGGAGGTTTACGTGGAAGCTTTTCCCGACCGGCGCTTTGAAGGGCGGGTGTGGCGAATTTCGCCCACCGTCGATCAGAGCAAGCGCACCTTCCTGGTTGAGGCGCTGATCCAGAACCCCAACGGAGAACTGAAACCCGGCTCCTACGCCAAGGCCCGCATTCGCACCAACAAGTTCGAGCAGGTCCACGTGGTGCCGGCGCGCGCGGTGGCTTACGTGCTCGGCTCAAACAAGGTTTATGCCATCCGGGGCGATTCGGTCGAGCCACGGGAAGTGAAGGTCGGCGACCGCATCGGCCAGGAGGTCGAGATCATCGAAGGCGTCGAACCCGGCGAACTGGTGGCCGTGACTCAACTGAACCGGCTGGAGCGCGGTGTGAGCGTCCGCATCGTGCAGGAAGGCGCAAGATCGGAGTGAGAGCTGCATGCGTCGTCTGGCAGTGTTAGCTCTTCTGGCCTGCGCGAGCGCGTGGAGCGCCACAAGGCTCCTGGTAACCGTGCTCGACCAACGCACCGGCCGGCCGGTCAGCGACCTCCGAGCCCAGGAATTCCGCGTCCACGACGATGGGACCTTGCGTGCAGTCCAGGCCGTCGAGCGCGCTGCGGGGCTGCTCGACGTCATGATGCTGCTCGACGCCTCCCTCGTCGGCGCCGTGGTTCAGCCTGTCGCCGAGAGCCTGATCGAGCAGCTTCAGAGCCGGGATCAGATGGCCATCGCCAGCTTCGCTTCCTCCGCTGATCTGATCCAGGACTTCACCTCCAGTAAAGAGCTGCTGCGGCGTGCGCTGCTGCGGGTAAAGTACGGGAACGTTCCCAACGTGCTGGACGCACTCTACGCCGCAATCGAAGACGGCTTCCACGAATCGGGTTTCCGGCGGGTGCTCATCCTCCTGACGGCAGGGCTGGAGGGTTCGAGCCGCATGGGCGAACGCGACGTGCTGCGTTTGGCTAGGCGGCGCAACGTTTCCATTTATCCCGTCTATGTGCTAGGTTCCGGGCGCAGCCTATTCGAGAACCTGGCGCGACAGACCGGGGGCGCCTGGTTCGCGGTCCGCGACCTGAAGCGGGCGGGCGGGCCCCCGGGTCCGCGCATCTTCGAGGTCATCCGTTCCCCATACCTCGTGACCTTGGAGGGCGAGCTGTCGCTCGGCGAAAGAGTCAAGGTGGAAATTACCCGCGAGGGCCGTTTTCAGGTCAGCGCTTTACCGCTCGAATGAGGCCCGGCGCGCCCCACCCTAACGCGAGGCCTGCACCTTGGGGGTGGCCAGGTAGCCTATGATTTGGTCCTTGCGGACCTCGTTGACTACCAGCTCGTACGGCTGCTTGGCCCGCGAGACGTAGAACTGGACCGGCTCGTTGACGTTGCGGTCCTTCTTTTCCACCCGCTTGTCGTCGGCGATCACGTCGATGGTGTACTTGTTGCGGTTGGGATCCGTCCGCTTCAGCAGGATCGAGATGTCTCCCACGCGTTGGGGGGCCTTTGTCTTCTTGAGATCGAACTCGAAGTAGTTGCGGTCGCCCAGCTCCTTGAGGGCGGCGAGCTCTTTGGCGTTGGTAGCGATGAGCCCGCTCATGACGCCCATATCCCCGGTCATGCGTTTCAGCTCGGCAATCGTCTTTTCGAGCTCGGACTTCGTGGTGGCCACCTCACTCTTCACGGAGGAAACTTCGCTGGAGACTTCACCCAGTTTGGCGCTGGCGGCGGTGGTGGCCTGCCGCACTTCGGAGAGCTCGCTGGCCACCTGCTGGTGCTGCCGCCGCTGTTCCTCGGCCAGTTGGCGAGCAAGTTGCTCGGCTTTCGCCAGCGCTTCCGTGCGGGCTTGTCCTACCGCTACGGCCGCCTGACGGCGGGCGGCCTCTAGTTCCTCACGGAGCTCGTCCAAGTGCCGGCGACTGGCGGCGCTCGTGAGTTTGGTGGCTTCTTTCAAGTTCGCGATCTCCACCTGCATGGATTCCCGCAGCTTGGCTACATCCGTGCGAACGCCGTCCAGTTGCACGAACAGAACTACGGTGGCCCCTACCAAGGCAATTACGGCGCCGAACAGCAACGGTATGATCACACGGGAACCGCCCGATCCCTCAGGTTGCGGCGCTGTCTCGAAGGTGCTCACGGGAACCTCCTTCGCTCGATTGTACCAGTTAAACGCCGTAACCGGTGGTTTCCCGTTCCCGCCTGCTAAGATGACCTAGGGGCATGGATCTCAAGGAACGCGAGCGTTATTCGCGTCAACTGGTGCTGCCGGCCATCGGCGAAGAAGGCCAGCGACGGCTGGGTGCCGCTACCGCCGCAATAGTAGGTTGCGGAGCGCTGGGGAGTTTGCAGGCTTCGGCCCTGGCCCGGGCCGGCGTCGGTCGTCTTCTCCTAATAGACCGAGACTTCCTCGAGCTCAGCAACCTGCAGCGGCAATGGCTTTACGAGGAGGATGACCTGGAGATTGACCTGCCGAAAGCCGTGGCTGCGTCCCGGCGGCTCGCGCGCATCAACTCCCATATCGAGGTGCGCCCCCTGGTAACTGACCTGAACCCTTCCAACATCGCCGAGCTTCTGGAAGCTGCCGACGTCATCCTCGACGGCACCGACAACTTCCAGACCCGTTACCTGATCAACGATTACGCCGTCGAGCGCAGCAAGCCCTGGATCTACGGGGCAGCGCTCGGGACCTACGGCGTCACGATGCCGGTGGTGCCTGGCCGCACAGCCTGCCTGAAATGCCTCTACCCCGAGCCGCCCGCCGGCTCCCAGCCCACCTGCGAAACGGCGGGCGTCCTGAACGCCGTCACCGCGGCCGTCGCCGCCATCCAGGCGTCCGACGCCATGAAGATTCTCTGCGAAGGACCAGCGGCGGTTCAGCCGCGCATCACTGTGCTGGACCTCTGGGAGGGGCGCATCCGCCAGGTCGAGCAGCCCGGGCCCCAGCCTGATTGCCCGGCCTGTGCGCTCCGGGAATTCCACCATCTGAGAGCCCCACAGCGGCCGCCGGTTGTCCTGTGCGGGCGCAACGCGGTGCAGATTCACGAACGGGGCGCCCTCGACCTCGCCGAGCTCGCCCGCCGGCTGGGCCCGCTGGGCGAAGTGCGCGCTACGCCGTTCGCACTACGGTTCCGCACGGGCTCCTACGAACTGACCGTCTTCCCCGACGGCCGGGCGATCATTAAAGGGACGGGGGACCCCGGAGTCGCCCGCAGCCTCTACGCCCGCTACATCGGTAACTAACGTTAGCGGGAGCCGGGTTAGGGTACGCACATATCCGCTGTCGAGCAGGACTCCCGTGATTTTTTCTTGTTCCGGCGGCGAGGGTGGTCTATGATGAAAAAGCGGTTGCTATCGGAGAAGAGAACGCAATGGTTCCGTTACTGGCGGGGTTCTGGACCGAAACCGCTGGGCAGGATGTCGTCGAGTATACGCTGCTTCTCGCCTTCGTCGTTTTTACCTCGGCCGCCCTGTTCCTGCACAACGCCGCGGCCGTCAGCGGCATCTGGGGCATAACCTCGAGCAATCTCGAGCTGGCCAAATCCGCCGCCAGTTGAGGCAAAGTGGAAAGGCGCTCCGCAGGCGCCCCGCTCTTCAGTGAACGTGCCGGATTTCGAAGGGTGCGCTCGCTGCATAAGTGCGCGGCTCCGTAGCCAGCCATCCTTCGAGCACATACCGACCCTGCCGCCATGGCTGGCCGTTCGCATCACCTAGGCGGATCAACTCGGTATAATTGCGTTCTCCGCTGAAGGACTCGCGTCCATAGACCATGATGAAGGCCTTCCCCTCCGACCAGCGCCACACGATTTCCCCCCGCTCATTGCGGACCTGGAAATCGTACCGCTGGCCGCTCGGCCAGACGAGCTCCACCGGCAGACCCGTGGTATTGCGCAGCGTGAGCCGGGCTGTCATTACAGGCACGGCGCGGGCCGGATCCACCGGAGGCATCAGATCGGCGTAATAGAGAGCGCGGTCCAAGCTGAGGGTGAGACTCAGTTCGGGAGCCGACAGCACAGTGACCCCGCCTGTGCGCGAGTAGATCAGGTCATAAGTCCTTCGCGCTCCCCCTGTCGTCCGCTCGCTGCGCTGCACCAGACCGATGTAGGGCAGGAAAAGCTCGCGCTCGATGCCGCCTCCCTCCGCGGACGGGTAACTGATCTCCAGTGCGTGGTCGGCCTCGCACGTCGGCCCTTTGTAAGTTGCCTTCCGCGAGGTAACCACCGCGCGCCGGTTCGCTCCCGGAAGAAAGGTCCCGTACTCTTCCCCTTCCGGCTTTTGAAACGCGTACCAGAGTTCTTCGCGGTTTCGATCCGGGAAGTAAGCCCAAAGGTTGCCGCCGTCATCCATGCGCACCCAGACCTCCCCGGCGGCGAAACCGCGTAGCAGCGAGTAAGTGCGGCCGGCGAACTCCGCGGTGCGTGCGACTTCGACAGCGAGCAGACGATCGCCTCCCGCCCCGCTTACCCGGTAAATCCACTGATTTGCCGGGTGCAGCGGGAAGTAGTCGGGCTGCGCAGCCGACAGGCACGCCAGCGCCAGACTAATCGTAAAAATTCTTCTCCCAGGCATGCTTCCTCAGGACGGCCAGGACTGCCTCCGGCAGAGGCCCTTTGTCGGAAACCGCCAGATTGGCTTCGACATGCTTGACCTTGCGCATGCCGGGGATGACGGTGGAAACCGCCGGGTGCGACAGGCAGAAGCGCAAGGCGATCTCCGGCAGATCTCCTTCGACCCCCGCCAGATCCCGCCGCAGGGCTGCGACGCGTTCCTCCACCTGGCGCTTGCGATCCCCGCGGAAGTAGCGCGATCGGAAATCGCGGGGGTCGAATTCGCTCTGCGCGGTGATTTGTCCGGTCAAGGCGCCCTCGTCGAAGGGAACACGGGCCAGTACGCCGATGTTGCGCTCGAGGCAGAGTGGAAACAGGCGGCGCTCGGGCGTCTGGTCGAAGATGTTGTAGATCACCTGGACAGTGTCAATAAGACCCGTCTCGATCAGCTCCAGGGCCGAATCGGGCTGATGGTCGTTGATCGAAACCCCAACGAAACGTACTTTGCCGGATCGTTTCAGATCCTCGAAGGCACGGCGCCATTCCTCCTCGTGGATCCATTCGGGGTTCCAGACGTGGAGTTGCTGAAGATCGATATGATCCAACCCGAGGTTGCGCAGGCTCTGCTCCGTGCTTCGGATGACGTAGTCGTAGGGGAAGACCTCGCGGATGCCGATCCCCGGCCGCGCCGGCCACAAAAGGTTCTTGGGCGGCACCTTGGTGGCGACATAGACCGTCTGCGAGGCCTCACGTACGACCTGACCCACCAGGCGTTCGCTGTGTCCGTTGCCGTAAGCCAGCGCCGTGTCTATGAAGTTCAAGCCAAGCTCCAGCGCCCGCCGCAGCGCAGCCAACGACTCCTGGTCATCGCTGCCGACCCACATGCTGCCGCCGATACCCCAGGCGCCGTAACCAATCTCACTGACCTGAATTCCTGTTCTGCCTAACGTTCTGTAGCGCATAGTCCTGTTACCATACTGACATGGGCTGGGGGAGCCTTGTGATATGAACCTCGGCAAGACGCTGCGTCTGCGGAGGATTTTCGCACAGGGCCGAGCCCTCATCCTGGACTGTCATCCGCTGCGTGAGGATCCGCTGGGTTGGGTTAGACTGATGGCGCGCAGCGGCGCGGACGCAGCCGTGGCGAGTCCCGGACTGCTCGACGCTACGGCCGAGGACCTAGGGGCGCTGGCAGTGATCCTCCGGCTTGATGCCGGTAGGTGGCCCGTCCAGCCCTTGCTCAGCGTGCAGGCGGCGCTGGAGATGGGCGTGGAAGCGGTGTCGCTGACCCTAAGCCACGCCGCACGGGAGTCGCTCGAGCGATTCGGCCGCGTCGCCGAGGAGGCACGTCGACTGGGCATGCCGCTAATGGCCGAGGTGCGCGGAGAGGACTGGCGCGAGCCTGCGCAGCTCAGCGCAGAGTATGGCGCCGATCTCATCGCCGCGCCGTGGCTGCCGGACCCGGCAGGATGGACCGCCTGGACCCGCGCAGCGGGCAAGCCGGTGGTAGCGCGGCTGGAGTTCTCCGCACCCGAGGCCCTCATCGCGCACACCTGGCAGATCATGCAGGGCCCTGCGCAGGGCATCATCCTGGGCCCGCCCGGCGGCCCCGCGGCGGAAGCGGGCAGGTTGTTGGAAGCCCTCCATGCCATCGTCCATCAGGACGTAACGCTCGAAGAGGCTCGCCGGCTCGCGGGTCTCGACCCGCGGGACGGTTGAAGCGCCCGGAAGACCGCCTGCCGCGCGTAGAATCAGGGTAGATGCTGCGCGCCCTGTTGGCAGTGTTGCTCGCCCTGACCCTCGCGCCGCGTCCCGCTTTCCGGCTGTATCTGAGCGACGGCAACTATCACCTCGTGCGCGAGTATCACGTCGAGGGCGATCGCGTTCGCTACTACAGCGTCGAACGCAGCGAGTGGGAGGAAATTCCTCTACGCCTGGTGGACCTGCAACGCACGGAAGCCGAGCGGGCCGCGCGAGAAGAAGCGTTGCGCAAGCAGGCTGAGGCCATCGAGGCCGAGGAACGCGTCGAGCGCGAGCAAAGGCGGCTCGTGGCAAGCATCCCCCAGGAGCCCGGCGTCTACAGGCTCGTCGACGACCAGGTGCAGCCCGTGCCGCAGGCCGAGTGCAAGGTGGCGACCAGTAAAGGCCGCTCGCTGCTGAAGGTGCTCACGCCGGTCCCCGTGGTGGCGGGAAAGGCAAATGTGGAAGTGGAAGGCGAGCGATCCAAAACGGTCATAGCCACCGACCGTCCCGAGTTCTTCATCCGCCTGAGCGCCGCCGAGCGCTTCGGAATCGTCCGCCTTTGGACGCAGAAGCGCGTGCGCATCGTGCAGAAGTGGAACATCATCCCCGTCACCAACGAAATCATCGAGGAACAGCAGGAGGTCGAGGTCTTTCGTCAGCAGCTCGACGACAACCTTTACAAGATCTGGCCGGTCGAGCCTCTCCGGCCCGGCGAATATGCCGTGGTGCAGTACACGCAGGGCAAGGGCAACGTCCAGGTGTGGGATTTCAGCCTACGGCCCTGAAAAACAGGCCGCTCACAGGGCCGCCTCGAGAATCTCCGTCAGTTCTTCGGCCGTAAGAGCTATGGGATTGCCCCTCATGCTGGAGGCCCGCGCGGCCTTTTCCACCAGCACAGGCACGTGCTCGCGCCTGACGCCGTAGGCACGCAGCATCAGGATTCCCAGCCGCTCGACCAGGTCTGCCACCCAGGCGACCCCGTCTTCCGGCTGGGCCTCGCCGCGGCCGGTCAGGATCCGCGCCACGTCGCGGTACCGCTCGAGCACGGGCGAATCCGGCGCGCGGGCGCGCAAGGCGCGAATGTTGACACGCATGACCTGCGGCAGCAGTCCCGCGCAAACGGCGCCGTGAGGCGCATCGAACATGCCGCCGATTGGCGCTGCGAAGCCGTGAACCGCGCCAAGGCCCGCGTTGGCAAGGGCCAACCCGCCGAGCAGGCTCGCGAAGCTCATGTCGGTGCGAGCCTCACGGTCACGCGGATAGCGGCACGCCCGTTCCAACGAGCGCGCCACGCGCAGCATGCCCTCCCGACAGAACATGTCGGTCATCGCATTGGCCCGGATCGACACGTACGGCTCGATCAATTGCGTCAAAGCGTCCAGTCCCGTGCTGGAGGTGACGTCGGGAGGAAGCTCCAGCGTGAGATCGGGATCCACCACGGCCAGGCGCGCCAGCATGAGCGGGCTGCGCAAACTGGCCTTCACCTTGTGCTCCGGCGAGGCCAGCACGGCGTTACGCGTCACTTCCGCACCCGTTCCGGCCGTCGTGGGCACCGCGATCCAAGGCAGCGAGGGCAGGCGCAGCGGGCGTCCCTGACCGATGACCTCGAGGTAGTCCAGTGGATCGCCGCCATTGCTAGCCAGCGCCGCGATCGCCTTGCCGGCATCGATCGCACTGCCGCCGCCCACTGCGATGACCGCCTCACAGCCGGCTTCGCGCGCCTTCGCCGTACCTTCCCGGACCAGGTCAAGCGTCGGCTCGCTACGGACCTCCAAGCGAAGGGACTCGAGTCCCGCGCGTCGAAGCTCCTCTTCCAAAGGCGCGAAGACGGCTTCCGGGCAGCCCGTCACCAGCAGTACGCGCTTCCCGAAAGAAAGCGCGGCCGGTGCGACCTCGCGAACCGTTCCCGAGCCGAAAACGATCCTCCCCGCGGTGGCGAACTCGAACTGCATCGCCGTGGCCTTCCCCTACCAGCCCTCGTCCGCAGGAAATACGTTCGTGTACTTCACGCTGGTCCGCGGCTCCGCCATCATCTCGGCCACGGTATCGCGCCAACGCTGATAGTGGGCCGTTTCCTTGTGCTGCGCAGGCGCTTCCGGCGTCCGGTAGACTTCGACGAGAATGAACCGCGTCGGATCGTCGGTTTGCTGGATGACGTCGAATCGCGCCACGCCGGGTTCCTTGACGCTCTCGCGCGCGTTCTCGATGGTGGCCTGGCGAAACGCCTCGACGAACTCCGGCTTCACGTGGACATGGACGTGCACGATCAGCATGGCATTTCTCCTTGCGCTATCTTAACGGAGATCATGCGCGGACAAAAGACGTGGTTGTGGACGATGACCGCCGCCGTCCTGACGGCGCAGGCGCCGGAGGCGTGGGAAAACCCGGTGCGCAGGCAGTTGCGCGAAGGCAGGCCCGTGCTGGGCCTCACCATCACGACGCCGAGCCCGGACGTGGCTGCACAGGCGGGAAATTTGGGCTTCGATTTCATCTGGATCGAGATGGAGCACAGCGCCGTCACGCTCGAGACAGCGCGGGCCATGATTCTGGCCACGCGAGGCACGCCGACGGTTCCCTTCATCCGGGTTCCGGTCAACGAGCTGTGGACGGCGAAGCGCGCACTGGATATCGGCGCGCTCGGCGTGATCTTCCCGTTCACTTCGACGCCCGAGCTGGCGCGCCGCGCCGTGGAAGCCTGTAAGTACCCGCCCTTGGGAAAGCGCGGTTTCGGGCCGGGATTGGCGGGGTTGCGCTGGCCGGCTCCCGGGGGTTACCAGGACTTCGCCGACCAAAATGCGATGGTCGTCGTGATCATCGAGCAGAAGGAGGCGGTTGAAAGAATCGAAGAAATCGCCGCGGTGCCCGGCATTGACGTGATCTTCATCGGAACCTCCGACCTCTCTTTTTCGCTGGGGCTGCGGGGCAGGCAGGACGATCCGCGCCACCGTGAGGCGGTTGCCCGCGTGGTGGCGGCGGCGCGCAAGCACAAGATACCCCTGGGACGGCCGGCGGGTAACCCGGCCCAGCTGAAGGAATTCATCGAGCAGGGGTTCCAGTTCTTCCAGGCGCCTTCGGAGCTCTCGCTGGTGGCGGCCGGGGCCCGCCCGCTGCTGGATGCCTTGGGCAAGAGCTCCCCCCTCAAAGGGCCGCGCCCTCTCTACTGACCCTGAAGCCCGTCCCGCACGGCCGACCGCCGCGCAAACGCCTAGCCTCAGGTAAAGCCTCGACGGGCGCTTCCGCCGCAGCTTCGCGCGGACTGGCTGAACAGCGAAACCAGCCTTTCCACCTGCTCAGCGCCGCAGCGCGGACAGGTCACGCCGCGGTCGGCCTGGTCAGCCCGCCGGAGCTGCTCAAAGATTGTTCCGCACTCTTGGCAGCGGTACTCGTAAAGCGGCATCGGCGACCTGCTCTCACCCGCAAAGATGCAAGCCCTTCCACGGAGGTGACGGGCCCGCCGCCCGCGCTGCGCGGCTGTTGTATTATCATGGTGTAGGTCCTTAGGGCCGCGGGCGAGCCTGATCCCACCTCGGCCTTCTGCCGCACGGCCCGTTTGGAACTCCCAGTAGGATCGCGTAGCTTATGTACGCCGTAATCGAGACTGGTGGCAAGCAGTATCGTGTCGCGCCGGGCCAAATCGTCGAAGTAGAAAGACTGCCTGGAGAAGAGGGCTCGCAAGTGGAGATCGGTCGCGTGTTGGCGCTTTCGCCCCGGCCCGGAGTGTTGCTCACCGGAAGCGAACTGGCAGGCGCCAGGGTGCGCGCTGTCATCGAGGCTCACTTCCGGGGCGAAAAGATTAAAGTTTTCAAATTCAAGCGCAAGAAGCAGTACAAGCGCACGATCGGCCACCGCCAGGAACTGACCCGTCTTAAGGTCACCGACATCCTGGCCCCTGATCAGGGCGCCCCAAGCGAACCCAACCAGGTCGAGGAGGCACAGCATGGCGCATAAGAAAGGCGGCGGCGTTTCCCGCAACGGACGGGATTCCCAAGGGCAGCGGCTGGGGTTCAAGGTCTTCAGCGGACAGATGGTTCCCGGCGGCGCAATCCTCGTGCGCCAGCGCGGCACCAGGGTCAAGCCGGGCGAGAACGTCGGCATCGGCAAAGACGACACGCTCTACGCACGCATTCCCGGCCGCGTTGTGTATCACGACCGCGGACGGCTGGGCAAGTACGTCAGCGTGCTCCCCGTCTCCTGAGCCGCATAACTGACCAAGTCAGACGCGAGACCTCGCCGGCGCAGCGGTGTTCATCGACGAAGTCATCATCCAGGTGAAGGCCGGCGACGGCGGCAACGGCTGCGTCGCATTCCGCAGGGAGAAATACGTGCCGCGGGGAGGGCCCAGCGGCGGCGACGGCGGCCGAGGCGGGGACGTCATTCTGGTGGCCAGCCGGCACGAAAACACGTTGCTCCGCTACCGTTTCAACCCCGAACACCGCGCGGAAAGGGGGCGTCACGGAGAGGGCTCCAACCGCACAGGCCGCGACGGCGCATCCGTAGAATTGCCCGTGCCCGTGGGCACTCAGGTCTACGACGCCGAAACCGGTGAGCTGCTGTGCGACCTGACCGAGGACGGCCAACGCTTTGTCGTCGCGCGCGGGGGGCGCGGCGGGCGCGGCAACGCACGTTTCGCCAGCTCGACCCATCAGGCACCCACCTACGCCGAACCCGGGCAGCCGGGCGAGTTCCGCCGGCTCCGACTCGAGCTCAAGTTGCTCGCCGACGTCGGGCTGGTCGGCTTCCCCAACGCCGGCAAGTCCACGCTGATTTCGCGCATCTCCGCGGCGCGACCCAAGATCGCTGATTACCCCTTCACCACGCTGGAACCGCACCTCGGCGTTGTACGCTTGGACGACGACCGCAGCTTCGTGGTCGCCGACATCCCCGGGCTGATCGAGGGCGCCCACCGCGGCGCGGGACTTGGCATACGGTTCCTGCGCCACATCGAACGCACACGCCTGCTGGCGCATCTGGTGGACGTATCCGAGGCCAGCGGGCGCGATCCGGCTCGTGACTTTGAAATCGTGCTTCGCGAACTGGCCGAGTTCAGCGAGGACCTGGCTCGCAAGCCGATGGTGGTCGTGGCGACCAAAATGGACGTGGCGCAGGATCCGGCGCGCGTGGAAGCGCTGCGCCAGGCTGCCACCGCCCGGGGAATGCCGCTCTACTGCATTTCGAGCGTGACGGGACAGGGACTGGAGGAATTGAAGCGGGCCCTGGCCGACCGCCTTTTCAGCCTGCCTTCCGTGACAGCAACCGCCCCCTCTGCGACCGATCCCGAGGCCAATCGAGGGTCGCCGCCATCACGCCGGCCCGATGCCCAACGGCCGTCCTCAACGGGGGATCATCAAAGCGGGTGAAAAAAGGCGCCGACGCGCGAAGTAGTTCTGCTCGAACAGGCGACGATACAGATTGCCGGCGATTTCGGCTGCCGTCGGGCCGCTCACACCGTGCCCGCCGGTCATCAACACCACGACCACCAGTCGGCTGTTGCCGAAGTCGCTGAAGGACCCGAACCAGCCCAGATGCGTGGTGCCGTCCGTGCACGTGCCTGTCTTGCCGCAGATGGGCGCCTCCGGCGCGTAAAAGGCCCGCCGGGCCGTGCCGAATTCCACGGCGCCGACAAGGCCGGGCTTGAGCGCAGGGATCCAGCGCGCGATGTCAAGGTGCCGCTTCACGCGCGGCACAAATTGATCGATCTCCTCTTGCGAGCGCGGCCACTGCAGGTAGTAGAGAGTCCCGCCGTTCGCCAGCGCCGCGAGGAACGCCGCCAGTTGTAAAGGCGTCTGCGCAATTCCCTCGCCGAAGCTGGCCATCATCCACATCCCGCCGTTCTTCGGCGGAGCATCCGGGAAACGGCCGGGGCTTTCGCCCTCCAGATTGAGCCCTGCGGGTTCGCCCAGCCCGAACAGGCGCGCGTAGTATGCAAAGCGCTGGTAACCGAGCTTGACGCCCAGCATGCCAAAAAAGGGATTGTTGGAAAGCGCCATCGCCTGGGTCAGGTCCATGCGGACACGCGAGGACAGGCGCAGAACGGAATCGTGCGCAATGATCCCTTCACTGAGGGCCGCCAGCGCCACGTAAAGCTTCACGGTCGAACAGGGCTGGAAGCTGCCGCTCAAGGCCAGCTTCTGATTGACCATGGTCAAGATGCGCCCGCTGCTGGGATCCACGGCCACTACGGTTCCGTTGTAAGGTCCGAGAGCTTCGATGGCAGCCCGGCGGACAACCGGATCCTCGCCATCCTCGACGTCACCCACGGTGGAGGGAGCGAACGTCGGGACGGTCCACGGGCTGCGCACCCTGCGCGGCGCAACGCGGGAAACCTTCGCCGTTCGCACCGCGCCTCGGCCGCCGGTAACGGCCCCGGCCTTCCTGCTCGCGCTTTCGCCCCCAGCGGCCCTATCCCGCACCGAGACCTTGGACGTGGGCCGGCCGGTTCTCGCCGCCTTGCCGCTGTTCGTCTTCGGGACCGCCGCCGCGCCCGGCCGCGGCTTCGAGGGAACGGAGCCGGCCTTGCTCGCGCTAGCCGCGGTGCGCGTGGCACCTTTCGACAGCGCGGCCAACGGTTGGAAAGCCAAGAACAGGCAAAACGCGACCAGGGGAATCAGCGGGGCTTTCTTCATCGGCGGGCTCTTGTGTCATTTTCTGTTCGGCCTGTTGTGCGGCCCCCATTCACCATTGTGGTTTCATCGGGTGCGCCGCGTCAAGAATTTAGGGCAGCGTTTGCTTTCCGGCCGGAAGCGCCCGCCTTGCGCGCGCGGCGGCCCTTGTAGGCCGGCGGCCCGCTTCGCTACAGTAGTGCGATTGATGCGCCCGGAGCGAGGAGTCGGGCTTCCGGGACGATAACATGGAGGGCCGATGGACGGTCTGCTCTTTTTGATTTTCGCCTCCATCGCCGCGCTTTGCGGTCTGAACGTGGTCATCCGACGGCAGCCCATCGTCAGCGCGCTTTCCCTGATCGGCGTCATGGGTTCGCTGGCGATGCTGTACCTGCTGTTGGGCGCCCAGTTCATCGCCGCTGTGCAGGTCATCGTGTACGCAGGCGCAGTGATGGTCCTGTTCGTGATGGTGATCATGTTGCTGAACGCGGGAGGGGAGCGTCCCGGCGGGACCTCGCTGATGGCTTCCACCCTGGGCGTGCCCCTGCTGGCGGCTCTCTTCCTCGCGCTGGCTTACGTCATCTTCGCGGGCTTCCCCGATCCCGAACCGGTCCGCTTCGGCGAGTTCCGGCAAGGAGGCGCAGCCGAGACAGGTTACGCACTGTTCACCCGTTATCTGCTCGCCTTTGAGTTGACCTCGGTTCTGGTGCTCATTGCCATCGCCGGCGCGGTCGTGCTGGCCTGGAGGGAGGTGAAACGGTGACCGCCGCGGGCGTTCCGCTTTCCTGGTACCTGATATTGGCCGCGCTGCTGTTCACGCTGGGAGCGGCGGGCTTCCTGCTGCGGCGCAACATCATCACCATGTTCATGTGCGTCGAGCTGATGCTGAACGCGGTCAACCTGACCTTCGTCGCGCTGGCCTATCATCTCCGCCAGGTGGACGGGCTGGTGTTGGCGTTTTTCGTCATGGTAGTGGCGGCCGCTGAGGCGGCGGTGGGCCTCGCCATCATCCTCACCGTTTTCCGCAACCGCGCCTCGGTCGAAATCGACGAGGTGCAGGCGCTCCGGGATTGACGCCATGCAGCTCTGGTTGATCCCCGCCTTTCCCCTGCTGGGCTTCCTGCTGAACGGGATCTTCGGACGACGCGCTTCAAAAGCCTTCGTGAACGCGGTGGCCGTCGGGGCGGTGCTGGCCAGCTTCATGTGGACGCTGAAAACGCTGGGTGCGCTCTGGCCGCTGGACGAGGCGCACCTCGAGCGGTACTTCACCTGGATCCAGGCCGGCGACGTGCGGATTGGCTTCGACCTGGCTGTGGACCGGCTGAGCGCGGTCATGCTCTTGGTGGTAACGGGCGTCGGCCTGCTCATCCATATTTATTCCATCGGCTACATGGCGCACGAGGGCGGATATTATCGCTTTTTCGCCTACCTGAATCTGTTCATGTTTTTCATGCTCACGCTCGTGCTGGCGGCGAATTTCCTTCTGCTGTTCGTCGGCTGGGAAGGCGTGGGCTTATGCAGTTACCTACTGATCGGTTTCTGGTTTCTGAAATCAAGCGCCACCAATGCGGCCAATAAAGCTTTCATCGTGAATCGAGTGGGCGATTTCGGTTTTTCGCTGGGCATTTATCTCATCTACACCCATTTCCGCTCGCTCGATTTTGGCGAGGTTTTCGACGCCGTCTCGAGGCTCCCCGTCGAAGCGGGCGTAGGTACGCTGACCGCCATCGGTTTGCTCCTGCTGGTGGGGGCCACGGGAAAATCGGCCCAGATTCCCCTGTACGTGTGGCTTCCCGATGCTATGGAGGGGCCCACTCCGGTCTCCGCCCTCATCCACGCGGCGACGATGGTGACCGCGGGCGTCTACATGGTCGCTCGCTGCTCGGTCGTTTACCTGCATGCGCCGCTAGCCATGGAGGCCGTGGCCCTCATCGGGCTCGCCACCGCCTTCTTCGCCGCCACGATCGGCCTGACGCAGTTCGACATCAAGAAGGTCTTCGCTTACTCGACCATTTCGCAGCTCGGCTACATGTTCCTGGGCGCCGGCGTCGGCGCGTTCGGCGCGGCCATTTACCACCTGTGGACGCACGCCTTCTTCAAAGCCCTGCTGTTTCTGGGGGCGGGCAGCGTCATTCACGCGCTGGGCGAGCAGGATCTGCGCAGGATGGGCGGCCTGCGAGCGAAAACGCCGATCACCTTCTGGACGCTGCTGGCTGCTGCGCTCTCGATCTCGGGGGTGCCCCTTACGGCCGGTTTTTTCAGCAAGGACGAGATCCTCTTGGCCGCCTATCATCACGCACCCTGGATGTACTGGGCCGGCACGCTTACCGCGGGCCTGACCGCCTTCTACGTGTTCCGCGCGATCTTCCTGGCCTTCTTCGGCGCGCCCCGCGGCTGGAGCTATGCCCACGAGTCCCCTCCCGTGATGACTGTCCCTCTCGTGCTGTTAGCCCTGCTGTCGCTGGCGGGCGGCTTCGCGCCGGTTTCCCGCTGGTTGGCGCCGATGTTCCCGGCTGGGGAGGGTCGTCACGAAACCCTGCCGGTCGCAATCTCGGTGGCCGCAGGCCTGGCCGGCATCGTCGTGGCCTTGCTGTTCTATGTGGCACGGCCCGGTCTCGCCGATCGGGTGGCCGCGCGCCTCGGCGCCCTTTACCGGCTGGTTTACAACAAATACTTCGTGGATGAGATCTACCAGGCGGCGATCTTGCGGCCGGTCATCACAGGTTCGGAAAACATGTTGTGGCGCACCGTGGACGTGGCCTGGATCGACGGCGCCGTCAACGGCATCGCCACCCGGGCCCGTGCCGCGGGCGACGTCCTGCGCCGCATTCAGTCCGGTGACCTCCGCAGCTATGCGGCGTGGGTCCTGTTAGGGTCCCTGGCGCTTCTGCTGGCGATCGGTCTGGCGGGAGGTGGGCGATGAATCTGCTGGACGTCGTCCTCATCCTACCTCTGGCCGGTTTTCTGCTGCTGCTTTTCCTGCCTCGGGAACGCGAGCAGACCATCCGCCGCGTAGCTCTGGGCTTCGCTCTGCTTACCTTCGTCCTTTCGCTTGGGTTGGCGGTCGGCTACCGCGGGGCCGGCGAGTTCGCTTTCGTGACCGACAAGCCGTGGATCCGCTCGCCGGAGATCCGCTACCACGTGGCGCTGGACGGCCTCAGCCTTTGGCTCGTGCTGCTGACCACGCTGCTGACGCCGGTCGGGATCCTGGTTTCCTGGAATTACATAAGCCGCAGGGTGAAGGAGTTTTACGCCCTGTTTCTGCTGCTCGAGTTCGGGCTGATCGGGGTCTTTGTCGCGCTGGACCTGATTCTCTTCTACGTCTTCTGGGAAGTCTCCCTGGTGCCCATGTACTTTCTGATCGGCGTCTGGGGGCACGAGCGCCGGATTTACGCGGCGGTGAAGTTCTTCCTCTTCACCATGGCCGGCTCGGTGCTGATGCTGGCGGCAATCATTTACCTTTACACGTATGCGGGAACCTTCGATTACGTCGAGCTGCTCCGCTTGCAGGCCGCGGGCAATCTTGCTTTCCGCCGCGGTGAGGAGCTGCTGCTGTTTCTGGGCTTCTTTATCGCTTTCGCCATCAAGGTTCCCCTGTTCCCGCTGCACACCTGGCTACCGGATGCGCACGTGGAGGCCCCGACGGCCGGCTCCGTGATGCTGGCCTCCGTCATGCTGAAGATGGGCTGCTACGGGCTGCTGCGCTTCCTGCTGCCGCTGTTCCCGCAAGCCTCGCGCGAATGCGCCCCCTGGATCGTTGGGCTGGCCATCGCGGGCATCATCTATGGCGCGCTGGTCGCCCTGGTGCAGCCCAACATGAAAAAACTGGTGGCCTACACCTCCGTCAGTCACCTGGGCTTCGTCGTGCTGGGCATTTTCACCTTCAGCCAGTTGGGCGCCGACGGCGCCGTCTACCAGATGATCAACCACGGCATCTCCACCGGCGCGCTCTTCGTGCTGGTAGGCTTTCTGTACGAACGCAAGCACTCGCTGGAGATTGCCGACTACGGCGGCGTGGCTACGCCCGCGCCGAATCTCGCGGCAGTCTTCATGATTACGGCGCTGGCCAGCGCCGGGCTGCCGACGCTGAACAACTTCGTGGGCGAGTACCTGGTGCTGCAGGGCACTGCGCAAGTCAATTTCCGCTGGGCTGTACTGGCCGCCACCGGAGTGATCCTGGCGGCCGGCTACATGCTGTGGCTCTACCAGCGCGTGTTCTTCGGGCCCGCGCCTGAAAGCGTGCGCGAGCACGTCTATGACCTGAAAAGGCGCGAGTGGGCGGCGATGCTGCCACTGGTGGCGTTGATGGTGTGGTTGGGCACGGCGAGCGAGACGTTCCTGCCCGCCATCCGCCAGACGAACGCCTGGATCCTTGAGCGCGCGCGCACCAGCGGCGAGGTCCGGGTGCAGCTGAGCATGCCGCGCGAGGAGGCCAAGCCGTGAAGCCCTCCTTCGTACCAACTGCCGCCGAGTTCCTGCGGTTGTCGCCGGAAATTCTGCTGGTGCTGGCAGGGACGCTGGTCCTGGTTTTGGAAGGAATCACCGGCGGGCGCCGCGGTCGCGAACTGGGACGCCTCTGCCTCGCTGCCCTTTGGGCGGCCCTGATTGCCTCGGTTGCGGCCTCCCGGCAACCCGGCCTTGCATTCAGCGGCCTTGTCTCGGCGGACGAGTTCGCCGGCTTCTTCCGCGTGGTTGTGATTGCGGGCGGCCTGCTGGTTGCGCTCTTCTCGGGCCCGTACCTGCGGCGCGAATCCGCCGAAAGGGGCGAGTATTATGCGCTGCTGCTTTACTCGGTCGCAGGTCAATGCCTGATGGCGAGTGCGGCCGAGCTGATTATTCTCTTCATCGCCCTGGAGACCTCCTCGATCGCCAGCTACGTGCTTGCGGGTTACCTGCGTGCCGACCGCCGGGCTAACGAGGCGGCAGTGAAATACTTCCTGCTGGGCTCGTTCGCCAGCGCATTCCTGCTCTACGGGGTGGCTTTGGTCTACGGCGCGGCGGGCAGTACGTGGCTGGTTGAGATCCGTGCAGCGCTTGCCAGACCGCCGGTCGCGGCCACCCCGTTGGTCGGCGCGGCCGCCGCCTTCCTGTTCGTGGGATTCGCGTTCAAGGTCTCGGCCGCGCCCTTCCAAATCTGGGCCCCCGACGTATACCAGGGCGCCCCGGCGCCAGTGGCGGCGTTCCTCTCGGCGGGGCCCAAAGCGGCAGCCTTCGCGGGCCTGCTCCGCGTTTTCATGACCGCCTTCGAACCGGTGAGCGCCAACTGGGAGGACATCGTCTGGATCTCGGCGCTGGCCACCATGATCATCGGGAATTTCGCCGCGCTGCTGCAAAGCAATATCAAACGGCTGCTCGCCTACTCCTCGATTGCGCACGCGGGTTACGTGATGGTCGCGGTGGCCGCGCATTCCTCCATCGGTACGGCTGCCGCCATGTTCTACCTGGCCGCCTATGTTTTCATGAACGTCGGGGCTTTCGCTGTAGTCAGCTACTTCGCCCGCCAGGGCGAGCGTTACGTGCAGGTCGACGACCTCGCAGGACTGGCATGGAAACAGCCGGCGGTGGCGGCCCTGCTTTCGCTCTTCCTGCTTTCCCTGATCGGCGTGCCGCTGACGGGCGGTTTCTTCGGGAAATTCTACGTGTTCAAAGCCGCGCTCGAGGCAGGTCTGGTCTGGCTGACGGTGCTCGGGTTGCTTAACAGCGCCGTGGCCGCCTACTATTACCTGCGCATCCTGGTGGTGATGTACATGCGCGAACCGGCGGAGGCCGCAAGCGACCTGACTCCGCCCACGGCGCCTGTGCAAGCGGCGCTGTGGGCGTCGGCAGTGGCCACCCTTCTGCTAGGGATCTTCCCCTCTGCGGTGCTGGAGTATGCAAGCCAAGCCGCCAGGCTGGCGCCCTAGGCGGTCTTGCCGTCAGGCCCGGATGGCCGCGGTCTGCTCGCACACCTCCCGGTAATACTGTTCGTACGCCGGAATGACCGTGCTCGAACAGAACCGGGTCACCGCCTTGCGGCGGGCGGCAGCCGAAATGCGCTCATAGAGCGCGCTGTCGGTGAGCAACTGGACGACGCGGGCGGCCTGCGCCTCGACATCTCCCACGGGCTCGAGGAAGCCGTCCACACCGTGAGTGACCAGTTCGGGCAAGCCCCCTACGCGCGTGGCCACCGGTGGCACCCCGCACGCCATCGCTTCCAGAGCCGCCAAACCGAAGGACTCCATCTCGCTAGGCAGCAGCAACACGTGCGCCAGAGGCAACAATTGGTGCACGCGGCTCTGCTTGCCCAAAAAGGTCACATGCCGCTCCAATGCCAGCTCGCACGCCAGGTTCTGCGCCGCCGCGTACTCCGGCCCGTCCCCCACCATCACCAGATGAGCGGCCACGTGGCGCCGCACGAGTTGGAGAATGCGGATGCAGTCAGTCACCCGCTTGACTGGCCGGAAGTTGGAGATGTGCATGAGGACCTTTTCGCCTCGCGGGGCGAGGTCGCTCTGGGCCCGCCGGGCCGGATCGGGCTGATACAGCTCGCAGTTGACAAAGTTCGTAATCACGCGAATCGGCCGGCGAATTCCGAAGACTTCCACCGTCCGCTGACGCAGGTACTCGCTGATCGAGGTGATGCCGTCGGACTGCTCGATGGCGAACTTCGTGATCCGGAAGTAGGAGCGATCGGCGCCCACCAGCGTGATGTCGGTACCGTGCAGGGTAGTGATGAAGGGCAGCCTCCGCGGCTCCAGCATCTGCTGTGCCAACAGCGCAGAAATCGAATGGGGGATGGCGTAGTGTACGTGCAGCAGATCCAGCTTGTAGTGCTCGGCGACTTCTGCCATTCGCGAGGCCAAGGCCAGACTGTACGGGGGATATTGGAAGAGAGGATAGGTAGAAACCTCCACCTCATGGTAATGGACCCGTCTGGAGTCGGGCTCCAACCGGATGGGCGATGCATAGCAGATGAAATGCACCTCGTGGCCGCGGGCAGCGAGCTCCTGTCCCAGTTCGGTAGCGACGATGCCGCTGCCGCCGTAGGTCGGATAACAGGTGATACCGATGCGCACGTTATCAGGCTAGCAGAGAAGCCGAGGCTCCCTGTCATGGTAGATTCGTAGCCGGGCGCCATGGCCGGGGAAAGAAAGCCCAAGCCTCTCCAGGGGCAGGCTCTGCTGGAGTATGCCCTGCGCGCCCTCGGCCGCCGCGCGCACAGCCTGGGCGAGCTGCGCGAGAAACTCCGGCGGAGGGCTGCCGGCGAGGAAGAGGTCGACGCTGTGATCCGTCGCCTGCGCGAGATGGCACTGCTGGACGACCGCAAACTGGCCGAAAGCTACGCCGCGGCACGCCTGGAAAACGAAGCGGTCGGCCGGATCCGCGTAGTTCATGAGCTTCGCAGGCGCCGCTTGGCGCCGCAGCTCGCCGAACGGGCAGTCGCGCGCGTCTACCAGGGGACCGACGAGAGTCGCCTGATCGAGGACTTCCTGCGTCGCAAGTACCGCAAAACGCCCCTGGAAGAGGTACTCGCCGAGCCTAAAGGCGTGGCCTCCGTCTACCGCCGCCTGCGCAGCGCCGGTTTCACGCCGGCAGCCATCGTGGCGGTTCTGAGGCGACTGGCGCGGGATCCGGACCTGATCGAGCCGCTGCAGGCCGCCTCCGAAGAAGAATAGCCCGTCAGGAGGCCAAAGCGGCTTGCAACATGGCGCGTGCGTAGGCCACGTTGTAGGCGATGCCGGCGTAGCCCCCGCCGCCCGGATAACCGCGAAGCGGCCCGCGTTCACGATCGTAATCCAGCCCGCGCGGGTGCTCGGGATAGATCGTGCCCGTGTAGCCGCCCTTTACCAGCTCCTTCATGACCGCGAACATGTCCACCTGGCCCTCGTCGGGAAACACTTCGGCGTACTTTTCGTAAGGCTTCACCACGCGGACGTTGCGGAAGTGCACGTGGTTGATCCGCTTCCGCGACAGGAAGTAGCGGCAGACCTCCACGGGGTCCTCGCCAAGCTCGCGCGTCACGCCGCAATCGTAGGTGATGCCGTTGGCCGGGCTGGGCACGATCTCGATCAGCCGCTTCCATCCCTCCAGCGTGGCCATGATTTGTGCCGAGCCCCTACTGATCGGCACGGGCGGGTCGTTGGGATGTAGCGCGAGCCGAACCCCGGCCTTTTCGGCCTCGGGCACGACCGCCTTCAGAAAGTAAGTGAGATTCTTCCAGAGCTCCTCCGCGCTGTGGGCGCCAACTTCCGGCAAAGGCGGCAGGTCCTTCATGCGATCGTAATCGAAGGCCGTGTAGCCGCTCCCGGCGCGCCCCTCCTGCTCGTAGTAGCCCTCCATGGCCCGGTGCGCATAGAAGTTGTATTCGATGACAGGCAGCCCAACCCTGCCGGCGGCGCGAATGGACTGGATGACCTTTTCGATCTCCTCGTCACGCCCGGGCCGCCCGTAAATGGTGTTGGGGAAGCCCGAGATCATGAGGTTGTAAAGCGTAAGCCCGGCGGCCCGGCAGCGCTCCATCCGCGCCCGCAGTTCCTGTTCCTCCCAAGGAATGCGCGGCCCCCCGCTCAACACGTAATCCACCCCGAGTTGCTTGATGCGCCGCATGGAGACCTCAGGTTTGTTCGCGTCGCCTCCGTCCCAAAGGCCAAGGCACAATTTCGGGGTGTCCGGACCTTCGACGATCGGCCATGGCCTGCGCATCGCTTCGGCGAGCGCAGGCACCACGGCGCCGGCCCCCGCGGCCTGGATCAACCTTCTGCGGGAAAATCGCGCGCCCATGCGCAAACCTCCTTTGGACAACGTTATGGCTCAGTGTACACCGGCGGCTGGGCCCCCGGGGGCCCGGCCAATTGTTCGCCTGGCGGGCCAGCCCCTATAATCAAGGTGGGTGTCCGAGATGCGGCAAGCAGCCTGGGTTGCATTACTGGCAGCGCTCGTGGCGGCCGGGCAGCAGCCCCGCGCCCGCAGCGGAGGCGCCCAGTCCAGTCAGCAGGCCGTACAGCTGGACGACGAGAGGACGCGCATCGTCCTCGACGTCACCCGCGTCAACATCCTCTTCACGGTGACCGACCGCAAGGGGCGGTTCATCACGAACCTCACCAAGGACGATTTCGAGGTCTATGAGGACAAGCGACCGCAGAAGATCCTGGAGTTCACGGCCGAAACCGACCTGCCCTTGCGCATCGCACTCTTGCTCGATACCAGCAACAGCGTGCGTCCACGATTCCGCTTCATCCAGGAGGCCGCCATCGAGTTCCTCAACAGCGTGATGCGCCCCCGCTACGACAAGGCGTTGGTGGTCAGCTTCGACACCAACGTGGAACTGGTCGCGGATCTGAGCGACGACCTAGAGAAGTTGGCGGCGGCCATCCGAGAGCTCCGACCCGGCGGCGGCACTTCCCTGTATGATGCCATTTACTTCGCCTGCCGCGACAAGCTGGCGCAGGAGCAGCCGCGCCACAAGTTCCGCCGTGCAGTGGTCGTCCTCAGCGACGGCGAGGACAACCAGAGCCGAGTTACGCGCGAGCAGGCGCTGGAGATGGCCCAGAAGGCCGACGCCGTCATTTATACCATCTCGACCAACATCACGCGGCTGGACACCGACGGAGACAAGGTCCTGCGCTATTTGGCGTCTGAGACGGGCGGCCTGGCCCTGTTCCCCTTCAAGGTCGAGGACCTCGCCCAGTCTTTCGAGAACATCGCCAACGAGCTGCGGCACCAGTACAACATCTTTTACAGGCCCGAGCCGCTGCGAACCGACGGGCGCTACCAGCCGGTGGATGTCCGCGTCAAGGGCAGGCGCGACCTGGTGGTCCGTGCACGCAAGGGTTACTACGCGCCTCGCCTGTAACCGGCACGGCGCGGGCGGGAGCGATATAATCTGTGAAAGCGTTTCCGGTGCGGTATCCCGCCGGCGAGGAGTCTGACCATGGATGAGAAGGAACGTTCACGCGCCCTTACCCTCACGCTGAGCCAAATCGAAAAGCAGTTCGGCAAGGGATCCATCGTACGGTTAGGCTCGCGGGAAGCGGTTGTCCCCGTTTCCGTCATCCCCTCCGGTTCGATTTCGCTCGACGCCGCACTGGGCATCGGCGGTTTCCCGCGCGGGCGCATCAGCGAGATCTTCGGTCCCGAGGCGTCCGGAAAGACCACCATCGCCCTCCACGTCGTGGCCAATGCGCAGAAGGCGGGCGGGATGGCCGCCTTCATCGACGTCGAACACGCCCTAGACCCGATTTACGCCCGTCAGCTCGGGGTGGACGTGGACAACTTGCTGGTCTCCCAACCCGACTACGCCGAGCAGGCTCTCGAGATCACCAGCGCCCTCATCAACTCCGGTTCGATTGACGTGCTGGTGATCGATTCGGTGGCCGCCCTCGTTCCCAAGGCGGAACTGGACGGCGAAATGGGCGAGGCCTACGTCGGCGTGCAGGCCCGCCTGATGTCGCAAGCCCTGCGCAAGCTGACGGGCATCGTATCGAAGTCGAACACCTGCCTGATCTTCATCAACCAGATCCGCGAGAAGATCGGCGTGATGTTCGGCAACCCCGAGACCACCACCGGCGGCCGCGCGCTCAAATTTTACGCCAGCGTCCGCGTCGACATCCGCCGCGTGGCGGCCATCAAGGAAGGCGAAACGGTCGTGGGCAGCCGCACCAAGGTCAAGGTGGTCAAGAACAAGCTGGCTGCGCCGTTCCGGGAGGCCGAGTTCGACATTCTCTACGGCCAGGGCATCTCGCGGGAAGGAGATCTGATCGACCTGGGCGTGGCGCACAACCTCATCGAAAAGAGCGGTTCCTGGTACAGCTTCCAAGGCGAGCGCATCGGCCAGGGGCGGGACAACGCCCGCCAGTTCCTGCGCGATAACCCCGAGATCGCGGATCGTCTCGAGGCTGAGCTGCGAAAAGTGCTGGGACTGGTGCGTTCCGCGCCCGAGAGTCCCGCTGCTACCGAAGCGGCGGGTCGCACCGCCACGGCCGCGGCGCGCACCCGCTGAAGGCCTCGCAAACAAGCTTCCCTAGCGTCCGCGCGCGCAAAGTAGCTCCGGAAGCCCGAAAAAAGGGCTTTTCCTGCATTTTCCTCTTTACTTCCGCGCCGATATTCCTTATCATTGAAGCGATTTGAGCACCCGGCCCGGGCGCGCGGTCCCGCAAGCACGGCCGGGCCGTTTCAATCGGGAGAATCGTGAAGGAGGTATATGGCTGAAGCCAAGCGGATGACGCAAACGCAACTGGTCCGAGAAATAGCCACGACCTGCGAAGTACCAAATAAGGTGGCCAAACAGTTTCTGGAGACATTGGCCGCGATTGCGGTGCGCGAGACCAAGAAGAACGGCGTCTTCGTCCTGCCGGGCATCGGCAAGCTGGTTCGCGCCGAGCGCAAGGCCCGCCTCGGGCGCAACCCGGCCACCGGCGAAACGATCAAGATCCCGGCCAAGAAGGTAGTAAAGTTCCGGGTGGCCAAGGCGGTCAGGGACGCCATCGTTCCGCCCAAGAAGAAGTAAGCGACCGCACCCCTAAAAAATGGAACCCCGCGCTCGTTCGAGCGCGGGGTTACTTTTGTAGCGGGCCGCTCGCTTCCCCTGAATAGGTCAGGGACTGCGCGTGGTCAGGCCTGCTTCTTCTCTTCCTGCTTGTCCTCGCCCTTGAGGGCGATTTTGAAATTGCGGATGCCTTCGCCCAAGCCCTTCGCCACCTCGGGAATCTTTTTGCCGCCGAACAGTAGCACGGCGACGCCCAGGATGATCAACAGCTCGGGCAGGCCGATCGAGCGGAGCATGGGTCCTCCTTGTGATTCACTTCATTGTAGGCACCGCGCCGCGGCAGCGTCAACCGGCAGCGCCGCCGTTAAGCAAGCTCGACGGCTCCTGCCCCGTCCCAGCGGACCTCTTCGGGAATCCGCGAGGCAGGCACCAGGAAGGCCGCATAGCGCACCTGAACCCGGCTTCGCGCGGGAATCCAGCGGAATCCGGCCTCCCCGAACATCCCTCCGCGGGCGATCATGGCGCGCCGGTTCTCCGGCATAGGCGAGACGCCGAATTCCATGCCGCGCGTGAGGGTCCTACCGTTCCAGGGCGCCGAGGTCCGGCTGTAGTTCTCCTCCCAGATGCCCAGCCACGGAAAGTCCGCACGGCGCCACACGTAGCCGAAGGCGATCCGGAACGACGGCGACCAGGCCAGGAACCAAGCGTGTTCGCGCGCCGGATCCATGAGGTGCGTCGTGAATTCGCCGGAAACCGCCGCATCGGTGAAAACACGCATGTCGACCGTGCCGCCGTCCTTGCGGGGCGCCCAGGGCCAGTCGAACTCCGCGCCGATCGCCAGGTACCCCTTGCCCTGGCTGAAATCCGCTTCGAACACCTTCGACCGCGTAGCGGTGGCGCGAAACTGGGTCTGCCCCTTCGCCAGGAACGGCGGGCCGAGCGTCACATGTTGCGTCCAGCCTACCGGCCTGTCCGTGGCCGAAACATTTTCCACGGCCTCCGTGAACTCCAACACACGGCTGCCTGCGGCCAACCGCAGCGTACGTTCCACGCGCAAACGGGCCTCCGGCAGCTCGGCGCTGGCCCGCAGTTGTTCCCCCTCCGCCTCGATCCTGTAGGGCGCCACCGAGGCCTCGCCGTGCACGGGCAGCCCCGCCGCCGCCTCTTCGTCGGTGGGCGGGCCAAAGATGTCCAAGCAAAGATTGTGTCCCATGATGCCTGCCAGCAGGCGGCTCTCGGCGTTCTGACCGTACTCGGGGTGCAATGTCGGGTCGTAACTGGAGGGTTCAATGGAAGGCCAGGGCGGGGTCCAAAGCGGATTGACGCCGGCGGCGTGATCGAAAACCTCGGCGATGTGCCCGCCCTCGACCAGAACGGTCACCCGCAGGATGCCGTTGTCCAGCCGGAAGGCACGGCGATTACGGTAGACGGTCTCGGACATGGACTCCAGCATAGTGCAAGTTGCCCGAAGGCGGAAGGCCGGCGCGGCCGTTCTCAGCCGTCACGCGGGCGCAGGTAGAACTCGATCGCCTCGGGCACGGAAAGCCCCGGCGGCTCGTTCGGGGCCTCCGGGTGCGTTTTACGGAAGCGTTCCAACATCAGGGCCAGCAGGCCATCGACCACCTCCGGGCGACGTCGCGAGACGTCCTGGAATTCGCCCGGATCGCGCTCGAGATCGTAAAGACGCCACCAGCGACCCGGGGTGGGGTTGTCCGTCTTGTAGCCGTCCTGGCGCTCGCGGCGACCGGAACAGAAAACCAGTTTGTAGCGGGTGGTCCGCACGCAGGCCTCTTCGTTTTCGAGGTACTCGCTGAAGATGTGGTCGCGGGGGCGCGCCGGTCGGCCGCCTTCCAAGTACGGCCTCAGGCTCCTGCCGTGCTGCACCGGCAAGGGCTCCACCTCCAGCAGGTCGAGCACCGTCGGCGCCACGTCGACTGCCTCCGTCAGATCCCGCACCACCGCGTGACGGATCCGTCCCGGCCAGCTCATGATCAGCGGGATACGGATCGCCGGTTCGTAACTGGTATGTTTCTCGAACCTGCCGTGATGCCCCAGGCAGTATCCGTTGTCTCCCATGTAAATCACCAATGTGTGGCGGTCCAACCCCAACCGACGCAGGCTGTCGAGAATCAGCCCGACATTTCGGTCCAGGTAGGCCACAGAGGTGTAGTAGGCCGCAATGATCCCTTGCTTGTCGCGCTCGGTGAGGTCGCGAAAGATAAGGGGGATCTGCCAGCCATCTTCCGGGCCCACGCGCGGGGGCTTGAATTCCCTGGGGTCGAAGAGGTCGCAATCCTCGAGCGGAAAATCGAAGGGCGAGTGCGGCTCGGTGAAACTTACCCACAGGGCGAAAGGCGTATCCCGGTGTTCCTGCAAATACTGGACCGCCCGGCGCGCAATGTAGGTTCCGAGCATGTCCTCGTGGTAACCGGGATAGGGAAGCTTGTCCGCGTTCAGCCAGATCCTCGCAGGATCCTTGAAGGGCCGCCAAGGCGGGCGCGTGCGGACGCCCTCGGGCAAGGGCTTCGGTCGGACCTCGCTCTGCCACGCCCTTCGCACGGCGTCCTCGGTCATCACCAGGTCGAACCCGTGCAGGCCAGGGCGGGCAGGGCGGTTGAAGTGCATCTTGCCGAAGACCGCCGTATGGTAGCCCGCGGCACGCAGTTGTTTCGCCAAAGTTGGTTTGTCCTCGGCAAGCGGCGTGCGCAGCACCGTCACCCCCGCGGCGTGCGGCATCTGCCCCGTCAGGAAGGACTGACGGGAGGGGGTACAGACCGGAGCGTTGCAGTAATGCCTTGCGAACCACACACCCTCTCGGGCCAGACGGTCAAGGTTGGGGGTTCGCGCCTGCCGGTTGCCGTCTGCTCCCAAAACATAAGCAGCGTGGTCGTCCGCGATGATCCACAGCAAGTTGGGCCGGCGCGCCGAGCCGCCCGGCAGGGCTGCTGCACCTCTAAACAGGTCCCTGCGTGTCAGCATCGTCGATAGCGTAAATCAAGAGTTTAGCCCCGCTCGGGGGGCCGATGCGACAAGGGCCGCAAGAGCTTACCGCGACCTCAGGCGCCCGCCGGGTGAGTCTTCAGCCGCGCCATGCGTTTTTCCCATTCCTGACGCAATTCCTCACGGCGCTTGAGGACGTAGGCCTTGGCCTCCTCGAAGTTCTTGAACACGCGCCGGCCCTTGATGAGGTTGCACGGCCGACAGGCCGTGACCAAGTTGCGGGACTCCTTCTTGCCGCCCCTCGCCCGTGGGACTACAAAATCCACGGTCATTACCAGGTAGTTCTCGAAACTGGTCGAACCATCCAGACCGCAGTACTGGCAGCGGTAATGATCGCGCTTCAGGATGTTCAGTCCTTCCTCGACCGTCAACGGTTTGGCACGACGAATGAGTTGAATCAGGCGAGAAACGGGCATTCGGCACCTCCCGCTCCTTAGTATGCCCCGGACGACGCGATTTTGCGCAAGATTTTTTGAAAAACGCTCGCGGGTTATTTGTTGCTGCCGGCGCCGGGTTCGGCCGCCTCGGTGCTGACGACCAGGTACGGCATCGCGGTCGCAGGATCGGGGTAAAAATAGCCGCCGTTGCGGCTCAGGACCTCGAAGTAATACATGAGATCCCAGTCGGACGTAATCTCCTCGCCCGGGATCGTAAAGACTGGCCGGCTGCCTCGCGCCTCGAGCACCTTGAAGGTAGAAAGTTGATTGAGGGGGCGATAGTAAAGCCGCGTAAGCAGCTCGGGCGGGGCCGGAGTGATTTCGAGGGCCAATTTGAGAGGGTGACCGGCCGGGGCCCGCTTGGGGGCCACGTGCGCTATCATCGGCCTGGGTCCGAGGCGTGGCGGGGCCGGCAGCGGGGATCCCGGAGCTGGTGGATCCCGGCGCAAGACAACTCCACTCACCCGCCATGTCCCCTCGGGGAAGACCAGGTCCACGTGTCCGCCCTGCGCCTGCATGATGCTCTCCCGCCAAGTCCCGTCCGGCGCGAGGACAAACGCCCGGAAGCGACCCTCCCCGGTTCGCACGCGGAAAGTCTGCGGCCCGCGTCCCTCGATCCAATCGCCGTACAGAACATTCCTGGGCAGGCGCCGGGGATCTTTCACGGCCGAGCGTAGCTCGACATAAGGGGTTAGCGCCAGCGCGTGAGTCCTGCGGTCGCCTGCCGTCAGCCAGCCGTAGCCGCGTTCGACCGAGAAAGCGGTATCAGCAGTCACCAGTTCGAACCGCGGCGCGACGGTGTGTCGCCACAGGTAGGGATCGCGGCGATACAGGGGTACGTTCTGGGGGATCTCCGCCGCGCCGCCGAAATCGAATCCGAAATCGAATCGCCCGAACTGTTCCCAGACGCGTTCGCGCTCGGCCACCGTCTCCAGATCGTGCCGCACATAGGGGAGGCGGTCCTTCCAGTGCCCGTAATCCTGGGGACCGAAAACCATCTCATCCGGATAGAGGCCGTCGGTCAGCGTCACCAGTCCCTCCCACTCCTTCAGCGCTCCCTCGAGCTCGCGCCGCGCCGTCTTGAGAGCTGCTCCGTCCCCGGTGCGGTAATGCCAGGCTAGCTCGTAGGCGGCAAGCTGCTTGTGCGCGTGATAACGGGCCAGGCGGGCGAGGGCCAGAAAATCGGGCTCCGAAGCGATCCATTCGCGTCCTGCGTGCGAGGCCCGAACCTTGGCAACGGCCTCCTCGATGCGGGACGCGATGGCGCGCAAACGCGCGGCCGTCTCCTGCGGGGTCTGCTTGGCGGAAGTGAGACCCTCTAAACGGTTCTCGACCGCTTCCTGGATGCGGGCCACGAAACGCCAGTCGCTCGGACGCGTCTCCAGATAGGCGTCGATCAAGCCGCCCGGATTTACTTCCGGCCAGAGGTACATGTTGGGATCCGCCAGGTGGACGGCGACGATCTCGTTCAGCACCTCGCTGGCGGCGCGGTAGGCCTCGAATGCATGCGGCGCGGCGGCCTGAAAACGGCGACGAAACTCCTGCTGCCACACCTGCTCCGGCGTTTTGGGGTCGTAGCTCAGCCGTCCCCACAACAGGTAAAAGAACCAGTAACGTTGGAACTCCCAACGCCACCACACCTTGTCCTGGTGGGCAGGGGTGAAAATGCCCCACCTGCCTGCCCGGTTGCCGAAGCCTTTCTGCGCCAGCGGCGGGTCGATCTCGAAGCCCGCCGCGCCTGAAAGGGTGAAGCTGGCAGCCGCCCGGCGGACATACTCCGGGTTTCCCCAAAGGAAAAGCCGGTGGGAGCCAAGCGCCCAGACTTCCCAGAAGAACTCGTAATCGCGCGGTCTGCGCAGCAGATCGAGATAACTGTAGCCGGGAAAGGTTTCCGCCGGGGGATAGGGTCGGCCCAGATGTTCGGCCCAGTACTTCGCCGAGACCCGCAGCGGCACCCCCGCGCTTTGCGCCGCCTCGATCATGCCCTTTGCCAAAGCCCACGCGCGCAGGTCCAGCGTCACTCGCCTGCCTGCCTCGCGGATCGCCCGGAACACCCAGTCGCGGTAAAAGGGAACCTGCTCCTCGCGCGGAATCCCGGACTCCACGTTCGTGCGCATCTGGACGCTGCGGATGGCGGGGCAGGCGGCAAGGACACGCTTCAGCGCCGCATAGCTGTAAGGACCGATGTTTTGCGGCGTCAGGCCCACCACGGTCGGGACCTGATTGGGCTGCACATTGTGCTGCCAGATGCCCAGAGTGAACTCGATGCCATGCTCGGCGGCCGCGTCGGAGATGAAGCGCAACATTTCCAGATGCCGCCGGCGCTCCAGCTCGGCCAGGCCCGGCACGCGTATCTCCGGGAACTCATCCAGGGCGAGCCAGAACGGGTAGGGAGGCGCCTGGTAGGCGGTCTGGTGGGCGTAGACCAGGTTGAAGCGATTGAAGCGGCAGCGGGCCAAGAATTGGAACAAATCCAGCCAGTGCTGTTTCGAGTAAAACCATCCCTGCTCGAGATCGCGGTTGTGCAGGAACCAGCGTATGCCCCGGATCGGGGTCGCCGCGCTTCCCCGCACAGCCGTCAGCCGTCCGTGCCTCCGGATCTGCTCGGCCGCTTCGAGCAGCCCGTACATCAGCCCCCGCAGATCCCCGCCGCTAACCACTCCCGGCCCGATGCGATAGGACTCCGGCGGATCCGCGCTCAACTCGGTCCGAATACGAAAGAGGTTGGGCCTGAGGCCCTTTTCCTCCAGAGCGCGCCGGTACTCCTCCAGACCGAACTCCACCGGACCGGCCCACGCAAAACACGCCGCCAGCGCCAGACTAATGCGCCACCACATGCCAGCCCCTTCTGCTGAGATCGCGGTAAATGAAAGCGCCGGCGGCCAGCGCAGCCAGCAGAAAAACCAAACCTACGGCAGTCTGTTTCAGCAACAGTTTGCCCACGCCGAACAGCGCGCCGTAAATCAAGACGCACCCCGCGGCCGCGTCGGCCAGATTGCGCCATCCCTCGCACTCCGGCTCCACGTCCGGCGCAAGCTGCGCAATCGGAGCCCATCCGCGCCCTGAGGGCCGCACACGGCGGTAGAAGGCGACCAGCGTCTGGGTCGGTTCGGGGCGGGTGAGCAGCGTCGTCGTCAACCAGACCGCCGTGGTGATGCCGATCGTGACGATCATGATCCAGGCAAAGCCCAGCGGATCGTCGCTATCCAGGCCCCACACCAGTTGCAGGCTCACGGAAACGATAAAGGCCGCCACCATCGAGGAGACCTCGCTCCAGGCGTTGATGCGCCACCAATACCAACGCAGCAGAAGCACGCCGCCGGTGCCCGCCCCCGTCACAATAAGCAGCTTCCAGGCGGCGGCGATCGAGGTCATGTAGAAGGTGACCACGGCCGAGACCAGCGTCAGGAAGACCGTGGCCAGGCGCGAGGCCAGCACGTAGTGACGCTCCGCCGCCTCGCGGCGTACGAAACGCCGGTAGAAGTCGTTGACCAGGTAGCTGGCGCCCCAGTTCAGTTGCGTGGCGATGGTGGACATGTAGGCGGCCGCGAAAGCCGCCACCATCAAGCCGCGCAGAGAGGCCGGCATGCAGTCCAGCATGACGCGCAGATATCCGGCCTCGGGATCGGCCAGTCCGGGGTACAGCACCAGCGCCACCAGCGCAGTCAGGATCCAGGGCCAGGGGCGCAAAGCGAAGTGGGCCACCTGAAACCACAGCGTGGCCAGCAGAGAATGTTTCTCGTCCCGAGCCGAAAACATGCGCTGGGCTACAAATCCGCCGCCGCCCGGCTCCGAACCCGGATACCACGTCGCCCACCAGTTGAGCGAGATGTAAACGAGAAAGGTCAACATGGGCATCCATGCCGAGTCGGGAGCGGGAATGAAGCTCAGCACGGAACCGGGTTGACCGGCCGCCGCGCGCACGCGGTCCAGCGCTTCCAGCTTGGCCAACAGACCGTCCAGGCCGCCCACCGCGTCGACGGCGAAAACGGCCAGCACGATGACCATGCTCATGGCGATGGCGAACTGCACGAAATCGGTCACCAGGACACCCCAGAGCCCCGACAGCGTCGAGATCAGCGAGGTCACGCCGATCATGCCCAGCGTGATGGCGATAGCCTGGACCTTACTGACTCCCAGCACGTGCTCGAGAATCTTCACCATCGCCAGATTGACCCAGCCCAGCACGATCGAGTTAATCAGCAAGCCCAGATACAACGCCCGGAAGCCGCGCAGGAAGGCCGCCGGCGCCCCGGCGTAGCGGATCTCGGCGAACTCCACGTCGGTCATCACGCCCGCGCGTCGCCACAAGCGGGCGTAAAAGAAGACCGTGAGCATCCCACCGGCCACAAAGTTCCACCAAAGCCAGTTGCCCGCGATCCCGCCCTTGGCCACCAGACCCGTTACGGCCAGCGGAGTGTCGGCGGCAAAGGTGGTGGCCACCATCGAAGTTCCCGCCAGCCACCAGGGCACGTTGCGGCCGGAGAGGAAGAACTCCTGCGTGCTGCGTCCGGCGCGGGCCTTGTAGTACAGCCCGATGCCGAGGCTCAGCACAAAATACAGTGCGATGACGAACCAGTCCGGCGGGGCCAGTTGCACCTTGCGATTATAGTGCGAGGCTAGGTCAGTGGCGGGCGTCCGGCGGACGCAAGGCGACCTCAAAGGATGCTCAGGCCGTCCTCGGCTGGGCAGGTCTGCGCAAGTGCTGAGGCGCGACTGCGATGCCCTCGCGGGCTGCCGCGCACCACGGTCAGCGGGACCGAGCCATCGCCGGCCAACTCACGCAGTCGCGTCAATTCGGGTATTTCAGCATCCTCCACGGCGCTCAGATAGACCCATCGAGTGGCGCGCGTGATCGCCACGTAGAGCAGTCTCTCCCGGCGCGCATGCAATACCCCGGGAAAGCTGCGTTCCACCAGTCTGGGCAGCAGGACGCTATCAAAGGTCAGGCCCTTGGCGCTGTGGATGGTCAGCAGTTTCGGCCTGGGCGAGTTGAAATCCAAGCCGCTCTTGCGCGTCTCGACCTCGATTCCGGCACTACGCAGCCATCGGGCAAAACCTTCGACCTGCCGTTTGCGCGGGAAAAGCAGCGCAATCGAGCGGTCCGTTAATTGGCGCTCGCGAACGGCTTCCAGCACCCGGTTCCTCTCGTCCTCGAAGTCGGCAGCCAGATAGAGCAGGGGCGTTTCACGATCTTTCGATCCGATGCGGGCCTGGTGCAGGAGAGCCTCACGTTCGCGTGGATCCGGGAGGAACTCGCTGGCGATGCGGACAATATATTCCGTACACCGGAAAGCATCGAGTAAGGCCACATCGCCGCGACGCAAGTTGAGAGCGCCCAAAATCTCCGGTTCCTCGGCGCCCTCCTCATAAATCTGCTGCCGGCGGTCCAGCGCCACCGTCACATGGTTGGCGACTCCGGCCAGAAAAGCGATGTCTTCTACCGGGAGATCCTGTCCTTCATCCACCATCACCGCTTCGAAAAGGCGCTTGCCAGCGGCATGCTGCCGGACGATGGCGCGAATGGAACGGTAGTCGGGCTGCTTCTCAGCGGCGTTCCAAGGCAAACGCCGGCCGATGAAACGCTCGTAGTAGTGTACGCACCAGTCGTCAAAAGTACTCGCGCACTGTTTCGGCAAATCCAGGTCTTCCAGCCCGGACCGAATGTACTGGTGGAGGACGTTAGTGAACACGAAAATGTGAAAGCGCTCCGGCGGCCAGCCGTAGCGATCCAGCAGGTAGCGGGCCCGGTGCAGCAAAACCAGGGTCTTGCCCGAGCCGGGTGCTCCCATGATCACGCGATGACGGTCGACACTCAATTCGACCGCCCGCAACTGGTCGGCAGTGAGTTCCTCGCGTGGCACCAGCCATCCCATGGTCCGCGCCTCACCCTTGCGGGGGCCGCATCAAATCGGGGAGCACGCCGCTAGCCGCCCGAGTGGAAGCGGACTTGGCGCGCCGAAGCATTTGCTCCGCCCGCGCCAGCAGCGCCCCGTCTCCCGCCATGCGCGCGCCTTCAGCCAGCCAATAGAGCTCGAATTCATTCAAGACTACAGGGGGCGCAAAACGAGGCAGCGCCTCCTCCAGGATTCGCCGAGCCCGTTCCACTTGCCCCAACTGGTAGAGCAGGCGAGCCTGCAACACCCGGTAGGGCGGATCATCCTCCAGGGCGATGGCGCGCTCCACCAGCCCCAGCGCGCCGGCAGCGTCGCCCCACCTGAGGCGCGCCAGCGCCCAGTTGAAAAACGTCCCAGACCAGGACTCCACTTGAGCTGCCTGCCCGAAAAGCTTCTCTGCCCGCTCGCGGTCGCCCAGGTCCCGGGCGCAGAAGGCCATGCGGTTCAGCAGAGATGCAGGTGGGGCCTCCGCACGAACTAACGCTTGCCGGTAAAAGGCCAGCGCTTTTTCGCACTGGCCCAACTCGCGGTACAGATCCCCCAGCTCCTCGAACGAACACTGCTGTTCCGCACGAGAAAGTTCTTTTGTACGCAGCATTTCTTCCAGTTCCTGGATGCGTCGCCGGGTCGCCGACGGGTTGACCACGTGGCTCAAGGGATTTTCCACGTGTCCGGTGAACTCACCTTCCTGGGCCGCGGCCTCCCGGTAAAGCCTCAGAAACAGCACCTGGTTTTCGTCCAGTCGGTATTCCAGAACCAGTTTTTCCCCTTTCCGGATCGGTCCCCTGAGCTCCCAGGTCTTTTCGAACAGCTCCCGACGCTCCGCGCCTGCGATTAACCGCACCCGGATCGCCCCCTGTTGGCCGGCGGCGATCTGCTCGGGCGCCACCAATTCGTCCTTTCGCGCGTAACCATCCCCTGCCGGGAACGGCAAGGGCGTCCCGGCTACGATGAGTGGCAGCGCTCCCTGCCGTGTCTCCAGGTATATGGCATCGTGGGCGATCGGTTGGAATATGCCCCGGCCAGTCAGGGCGAGACTGAGCGCGTGGAGAGCGGCACCCTGCGCGATTGCCGTCTGTACATCCTCTTTGTCTTCGAAAAAGAGCAGCCTTGCATTCGGAAAATAGTCGGCGATGGCCTCTCGCACCTGCGGGATGAGAGTGCTGCCGCCCGCCAGCAGGCAGAGGTCAATGGCCTCGGGCCCGAGCCCGCCGCGACTCAATGCGTCTTCGATCGGGGCGAAGATTGAACAGGTCACTCGGTAGTCATCCTCGCGCGGCAGCAACAGATCCCGTTCCAGGAAGGGGCCCAGAACCGCTTCGAACTGCGGCAGCGACAGGCTCGGCGACTGGAACGAGAGTTCGCGTTGCCGCACCTTGATCGACACTCGCCCCGGGTGCCTCTCCACCAGAGCGGTCTTGTCGAGCGTCTGCCAGCGCCCCAGCGCTTTCAGACGCGCGACCTCGATCGAAAGCTTCTGTTTGAGCGACTCTGCGATTCCCTGTAAAGCCGGTTGAATGACGTGACGCTTGTCTTCGTAATCCAGATCCTGCGGAACAAGCCCGTTCTGCTCGAGCAGTTGCGGCAGCAGGACCTCATGGATGATGGCCCGGTCAATATCGCCGCCGCCCAGCCTGTGGTAGCGCGAGACACTGAGGGGCGCCACGGTTAACCGGTTCCGCTCATCGCGACCCAGACGGAAGATGGCCACGTCGCAGGTGCCGCCGCCGAAGTCGAACACCAGCATGCGCTTCGTCCCGGAATGCGCCGGCAGGAGTTCTTCAATCTGCGCTCTGTGCTTGTTTAAATAGGCCAGAAAGGCGGCCACGGGCTCGTCCAGCAGATCTCCCCCGCTGAGCTGGATGGATGCGCCTTGCGCTGCATCTACCGTATCTTGGCGCTGCGCAAGCTGAAAGCTGGCCGGGACGGTGACCACGACCCGGGCCGGCGGGATCTCCGATTCGGCAAGCGCCGCCTCGTAAAGAAATCGGAGAATGTGCCGCGCGATCGCCCGCGCCGAGCGGAATCCGGCCGGTGCCCGATGGTACGTCCGCCGGATGCCCATGTCGTTCTTGGTCTCGGCGAACCAGCTCCGGTACTCCTCGATGCCCGCTTCGGGCAGCGAGCGCAGCCGCTTGGCGCCCTCCCCCACCCATGTCTCACCGTTCTCTCGTATAGCCACCACGGAGGGAACCAACACGTGCATGTAACGGCCGGCACTCGTCGGTTGCTCCACAGTCAGGCAACGCACCGGACCGGGCTCCGCTTCGCTTGGCAACCAGACAACTTCCGCCACCGTCGAGTTGGTCGTACCCAGATCAATACCCAGCACCCGCAACGGTTCCTTAGGCCGGCGGATCGAAGACTCACCGAATGAAGTCGCTAACCACCACATCGCACTTCACAAAGCCCCACTGATTCACCATCTCGCGTGGCTAACTTGATGATACACCGCGACGACGGCGGGCAGCCCAGTCCGCAAGCTTGCCGACCCTGGTTGAGCGGGTTGGGCGCCGCAACCTATCATTGAAGGGTCATGGAAAAGCTCGCTGTGCTGCTGTTCCTGAGCATTGCGCTGGCCGCGCAGGTGAAACTGGAGCCCGGCCGGCCGGTCGTGGGACCGCCCGGCGGTCAGACCTCGCCCGCGATTTTCCACAGTTACTATGCGCGGCAGGATTTCGAACTCACGGCCGACCCCGACGCCCCGCACTGGAAAGGCATCGCCGGCGTCTTTGCCGAGCGCGATCCGTTCGGCAAGCCGGTGCCCAACCACCGCACGGAAATCCGTTCCCGCTGGACCGATCGGCACCTCTACCTCCTCTACATCTGCCCGTACGAAGAGCTTTACCTGAAGCCCAATCCCTCGACTGCCACCGAAACCAATAAACTTTGGGAATACGACGTGGCCGAGGCCTTCATCGGGTCGGATTTCCGAAACATCCGTCAGTACAAGGAATTCGAGGTTTCCCCGCAGGGAGAATGGGTGGACCTCGATATTGACCGCGATCATCCCAGACCCGAAGGCGGCTGGTTATGGAACTCGGGTTTCAGGGTCAAGGCGCGCATCGATCATGCGGCGAAGATCTGGTACGCGGAGATGCAGATTCCCTTCGCTGCCATCGACAGCCGTCCGCCTCGGGAGGGCAACCGACTCCGGATCAACCTGTACCGTGCACAGGGACCGCCCCCCAACCGCAAGTTCATCTGCTGGCAGCCCACCGGCACGCGAAGCTTCCACACTCCGGAAGCCTTCGGTCACCTGATTCTCAGCGGGGAGCCATGAGCCGGAGGC
>CALJAM010000001.1 GCA_938027685.1 uncultured Bryobacteraceae bacterium | reverse complement strand
TTGCCCTGGCCGTCATGGGGCAGCAACTCGTACACCGCGTTCCAGCTCCCCACATCGTTCCATTCGATCTTGTCGCTGGCGAAGCCCACTACGTTGCGACTTTTCTCGAGCACGGCATAGTCCACGGAGATGTTTTCGCAGCTGGGGTAAAGCTCACCCAGCCGGCGGGGGAAGCGGCGATCGCTGAAGGCGGGTAGCCGGGAGAGAATGCGCGCGGTGGCGGGCAGGTGCTGCTCGAGCTCATCGAGGAACACGCGGGCCCGCCAGAAAAAGATGCCAGAGTTCCAATAAAAGCGGCCTGCTCGCAGGTAGCGGCGGGCGGTGGCCAGATCCGGCTTTTCGCGGAAACGAACGATGGGCACGGGTTTCAGAACGTCCGGTTCGAAACCCTCGGGAAACTCGACGTAGCCGTAACCGGTTTCCGGCCACCGCGGCCGGACGCCGATCACAACCAGGCGATCCTGCTGCGCCGCGCGAAAGGCGGCCCGTATCAAGCGCTGGAAGGGCCGTGGCGAGGCGATAAGTTGATCCGCCGGGAAAACACCCATCGCGGCGTCGGGCTCGAGCGACGTCAGGATACGGGCGGCCAAACCGATGCAGGGCGCCGTGTTGCGCTGGGCCGGCTCGGCTACAATCTGCCGGGGCGGCACCTCGGGCAACTGGCGAACGATCTCCGGGCGCAGATCCTCGTTGGTGATGACCCAGATGCGCTCGGCAGGGAGCAGCGGGCGCAAGCGGTCCACGGTCTGCTGGATCAGGGACCGCTCACCGAAGAACCGGAGCACCTGCTTGGCCTGGCGCCTTCGGCTGCGCGGCCAAAAACGGGTCCCGCGCCCCCCTGCCATAATCACTGCGAAGCAACGGTTATCCAGCATGGCCATACTATGTGCCAGCATAGCCGAGCGCAGCCCACCAGAGGCGCCGGCTTCGGGTTACACTCGTGATTCGGGCTGAAGACCGCCGCGTCAGACGCCCGCAAGGTCCCTGGAGGCGTCTCAATGCAAAGCTTGCTGGCTTTCTTGGCATCGGGAGTGCTGGTAATGGCATGGGAGGGAGAAGTCGGAACGAAGCCGCCCGTCGCCCCGGTCAAGCCGACCCGTCTGGAAAAGCACGGGCACGTCCGGGTGGATAACTACTACTGGCTCAGGGAGCGCGATAATCCCGAAGTCCTCAAGTATCTTGAGGAGGAAAACCGTTACACCGAAGCGGTCATGGCGCACACGAGGCCGCTGCAGGAAAAGCTCTTCCAGGAATTCAGGACCCGGATCAAGCAGACCGACATGTCGGTCCCGTACTTCCGGGACGGCTACTACTATTACACGCGCGTCGAAGAAGGCAAGGAATACCCGCTTTACTGCCGCAAGAAGGGTTCGCTCGATGCGCCCGAGGAGATCCTGGTAGACGTGAATCAAGTGGCGGCAGGGCATAAGTTCTGTTCGGTGACGCGTCCCGCAGTCAGCACCAACAACAGACTCATCGCTTACGGTGTGGATACGGTGGGGCGGCGCTTCTATACGCTCTATTTCAAGGACCTCGAATCGGGGCAACTGTTGCCCGACCGCATCGCGAACGTCACCGGCAACGTCGTTTGGGCCAATGACAACCGCACGGTCTTCTATGCGCGCCAGCATCCGGTCACGCTCCGTTCCTATCAGATCTACCGGCATGTGTTGGGCGCCGATCCCGCCGCGGACACGCTGGTCTACGAGGAGAAAGATGAGACCTTCCGCTGTTTCGTGGCCAAGACAAAGTCCAAGCGGTATCTGATGATCGCTTCCACCCAGACGCTCAGTACCGAGTACCGTCTGCTGGAGGCCGACAACCCCGCCGGCGCCTTTCGCGTGTTCCTGCCCAGGGAGCGGAACCACGAGTACGAGGTAGAGCACTACGGCGACCACTTCTACATCCGGACCAATTGGAACGCCCGTAACTTTCGCCTGATGCGCACGCGTGTCGATCAGACGGCGCGCGAGCACTGGCAGGAGGTAATCCCGCATCGCAGCGACGTCTTGTTGCAGGACTTCGAGATCTTCCGAGATCACCTGGTCGTAGTCGAGCGCAAGGACGGCCTGACGCGCCTGCGCGTGAGGCCCTGGTCCGGGAAGGCTGAGCATTACGTCGACTTCGAGGAGCCCGCTTACCTGGTCGTGCCCACGGACAACTACGAGTACGACACGCCGCTGCTGCGCTTCACTTACAGCTCGCTGACCACGCCCGCCTCCGTCTACGACTACAACATGGAGACGCGGCAGCGCACCTTGCTTAAGCGCGAGGAAGTGCTGGGCGGCTTCGATCCGGCGAACTACCAGGCCGAGAGAGTCTACGCCACGGCGCCCGACGGCGTGCGCGTGCCTATCTCGCTGGTGTACCGCAAGGGTTTCCGCAAGAACGGCTCCCACCCGCTGCTGCTTTACGGCTACGGCTCGTACGGCAACAGCACGGAGGCCACATTCAATCCCTTCCGCATCAGCCTGCTGGATCGCGGCTTCGTGTACGCCATTGCGCACGTACGGGGAGGTCAGGAGCTCGGTAGGCAGTGGTACGAAGACGGGAAGTTACTGAAGAAGAAGAATACGTTCACCGATTTCATCGCTTGCGCTGAGTTTTTGATCCGTGAGAAGTACGCCGATCCCAAGCGCGTTTTTGCGCAGGGCGCCAGCGCCGGAGGATTGCTGATGGGCGCCGTGGTCAACATGCGCCCCGACCTGTTCCGCGGGGTAATCGCGGGCGTGCCGTTCGTGGACGTGGTCACGACGATGCTCGATGAAAGCATTCCGCTGACCACGAACGAGTACGACGAGTGGGGCAACCCCAACGACAAGACGTATTACGATTACATGCTCTCCTATTCGCCGTACGATCAAGTGAAGCGAAAGGCCTATCCAAACCTGTTGGTCACCACCGCGCTGCACGACTCGCAGGTGCAGTATTGGGAGCCGGCCAAGTGGGTCGCCAAGTTGCGGGCGCTCAAGACGGACAATAACCGGCTGCTGCTCAAGACGCGCATGGACGCCGGCCACGGCGGCGCGTCCGGCCGCTACGAGCGCTATCGCGAGATCGCTTTCGAATACGCCTTCCTGCTCGACCTGGCCGGAATCAAGGAGTAGGATTCCGGCTCAGGGCAACTCCTTGATGCGGATGTTGCGGAACTCGACCCGCGTGCCGTGGCCCAGGAAGCCGATGTGACCTGACGTGCGCAACAGGCCGGGATGGCGTTTGAGGATCTCGGGCTCGCGCACGATATCCAGGTTCGCGTCCAGGATGATGACGCCGTTGAGGGTCACGCGGATGCGCCGGCCGTCGGCCATGATTTCCTCCTCGTTCCACTCGCCCGCAGGCTTCAGGAACCCCGTACGCGCCGGGATAACGCCGTAGATCGAACCGTGATGCTGCTCGGGCTTGAGCCAGCCTTTGTACTTGGGATGCTGGTCATCCAGAATCTGGATCTCCATGCCCTGGTAAGCCGGATCCCCCTGAAGCGGCGCGCGGATGCCGACGCCGTTGTTGCCGCCCGGCTCCATGCGGAACTCGAACCGCAGAATGAAGTTCGCGTACTCCTTCTCCGTGAACAGATTGCCTCCGCCGTCAGCCGGGCAGATCAGCAGACCGTTTTCCACCACGTAACCGAGGCCGCGGCCTCCGACCAGGATCCAACCCTTGAGGCTCTTGCCATCGAACAGGGGCGTAAAGCCGGGCTCGACTGCCTGAAGCAGAAAGGCAAGCCAGATGGCATGGAACATACGCGTCTCCTTCAAGCCTGGGGCCGGGGCAGAGCGCCGGGCGTATAAGGCGCGCCGCCGCGGGTCTTGGTTTCGTGGTAAGCTTTGCGAATCGGCTCTGGAAAGCCGGCCATCAAACGCTCGATCCGACTTTGAATTTCGGCCACGATTTTCGGGTTCTCCGGCGCTACGTCGTAGCTCTCGTCGGGATCGTTCAGTAAATCGTAAAGCTCCGGCGGATCCACAGGGAAGTTCTGGCGCCCGCCGGGCGGCGCTGGACTGAAAGCAAAAGTGTTGTAACGGGCGACGTGCAGCTTCCAGCGACCCCAGCGCGCGCATTGCAGGTGGATATTGTCGAAATAGAGAAGAGCCTCCCGCTCCAACTCCTGCCGCTGACCGCTAAGTAGGGGCCAGATGTCAATGCCGTCGAGGGGCTTGGGGGGCGGTGCGGCGCCCGCCAACTTCAGGAACGTGGGCACGACATCCATCATGGAAGTCAGCGCCTGGGAAACACGAGCGCGGGGGATACGGCCCGGCCAGCGCGCCAGGAAGGGCACGCGCACGCCGCCCTCCCACGTGCTGCCCTTGCGTCCCCGCAGGCGCCCGGGGCTTCCCTGGTACCAGGGACCGTTGTCGCTTGAGAACAAAACCAGCGTTCGCTCTTCAAGGCCCAGTTGCCCGAGAGCATTCAGCACCTCGCCGACACTCCAGTCGATTTCCTCGACGACGTCGCCGTACAGTCCGAGCGGGGAGCGGCCACGGAAGCGCTCGGAAGCGTAAAGCGGGATGTGGGGGAAGGTGTGAGCGAAGTAAAGGAAGAAGGGGGAATCCTTGGACTGGCGGAGGAAGCGCAGAGCGTGTTCGGTGTACCGTTGGGTGAGCGTGTCCTGTCGCGCGGGCTCTTCCACCGTGCGCGTGTTATGCAGGAGCGGCGTGGGCTTCATGTCGTTGCTGTAGGGTATGCCGAAGTACTCGTCGAAGCCGCGGCTGGTAGGGAGATACTCGGGCAGGTGCCCGAGATGCCACTTGCCGATGCACATGGTCTTGTAGCCGAGGGGCTTGAGCAGTTCCGCCAGGGTGAGCTCGTCCTTAGGCAAGCCTGTGGTGTCCTTCGGGTTGAGCACTCGAGGCACGCCCACGCGGGTGGGATAGCGGCCGGTCAGCAGCGAGGCGCGCGATGGGGAACAAACCGGGTTGGCCGAGATGTGCTGCATGAAGCGCATGCCTTCGGCCGCCATGCGGTCCAAATTGGGAGTGCGGATGGAAGAGCCGTAGCAATGGAGGTCGCCGTAGCCGAGGTCGTCGCAGAAGATGACGACCAGGTTCGGGGGCCGCGGCGCGCCGCGCAGCGCGGGCGCCAAAGAGGCGGCGGCCGCGCCCAGGAAGCTCCGCCGGGTCAGTGTGTCTTTCATGGCTTCCGCATGATAGCAAAGCCGGGCGCCGCCGGAATAGCGCCTTAGAATAGTTGATAAAGAAGATGCCCTTCGCTTCGATTCCCGAGGCTTTGGAGGAGCTGCGCGCGGGCCGCATGCTCGTGGTGGTGGACGACGAGGATCGGGAGAACGAAGGCGACCTGACGTGCGCGGCCGAGAAAGTCACGCCCGAGATCATTAACTTCATGGCGACCTACGGGCGCGGCCTGATCTGTCTGGCGCTGACGCCCGAGCGCTGCGAGGAGCTGCAGCTTCCGCTCATCGCTCCGCACAACACGTCGCGGTTTGGCACGGCGTTCTGCGAATCCATCGATGCACGCGAGGGCGTGACTACGGGCATTTCGGCGCACGACCGGGCGCACACGATCCGGGTGGCGATCGACCCCGCAACGCGCCCGCAGGATTTAGCGCGTCCGGGTCATGTCTTCCCGCTGCGCGCGCGACCGGGCGGCGTGCTGGTGCGGGCAGGACAGACCGAAGCCGCCGTCGACCTGGCGCGCCTGGCGGGCCTGACTCCCGCCGGGGTGATTTGCGAAATCATGAATCCCGACGGAACCATGGCGCGGCTGCCGCAACTCGAAGAGTTCTGCGCGCGACACAACCTGAAGCTGGTCTCGGTGGCCGACCTGATCCGTTACCGGCTTCAGCACGAACGCTTCATTCGGCGCGTGGCCGAAGGCCTGCTGCCCACCGAGTTCGGCGAGTTCCGCACGATCGTCTATGCCACCTCGATCGATCCGGAGACGCATCTGGCGCTGGTATGCGGCCAAGTGCGCGGGCGCGAGGGGGTACTGGTGCGTATGCACTCGCGCTGCCTTTACGGCGACGTATTCGCCGCCACCTCGTGCGACTGCCACCGGATCATCCGCAGCTCACTCGAGCGCATCTCGCGGGAGGGTTGCGGAGTGCTGGTGTACCTGCACCACACGGGTCCCGGCATTCGCATCACAGCGAGCGAGGGCGAAGTGGGGCGCTTGGAAACGCACTCGCGGGACTTCGCGCAGTACGCAACTGCGGACGGGCAACGGCTGCTTCAGTACGAAGTCGGCATCGGCGCGCAGATCCTCTCCGATCTAGGCCTTCACACCATTCGTCTGCTGACGAACCATCCGCGCCGCATCGCCGGTCTGGAGGGTTTCGGCATTCGCGTGATCGAGCAGGTGCCTGTTTTGCCGGTCTGACGCTTGGCCTGCGGGCGCAACTTGGGGGGCGCCAGGATCAGCGGCCCAAGCCCGCGAGCTCAGTGCGAGCGCCCAGATGATCCGGCAGATACCGGAGCGCCTGCCGGAAGTCCGCGGCTGCCTGCTCGGCCTCCCCGAGACCCAGGAGCCCCAGACCCTTCAAGTAGTGCGCCGTGGCCAGCCGGCTGCGCTGCGTTTGCTGCTCGCCGAAGGAGGCAAAGAAGTCGATCGTGGCCGAGGCCTGTGCAAGAGCCGTAGCGCCGGTCCGTACCAGCTCCTGGAAGATAGCGCGGGCTTCCTGCTTTCGGCCGAGCCGATCCAGGGCCCGCGCGCCCCAATAGCTTTCCGCGCCCAGGGACGCGGTTCGGGCGTCTGGGCGAGGGATACCAACCGCTGCCGCCTTTTCCCAGTGTGCGCGGGCGTCTGCGGTCTGATCCAACGCGGCCAGGGCCTCGCCGATCCAGTAGAGAACTTCGGCCTCGCGCGAGCCGCCGACGCGTCTTTCGGCAGGGAGATGTTCGGGGACGGAAAGAGCCGCCTGATAGTCGCGAAGCGCTTCTTGCGGACGCCCGGCCGCCAGCGAGCGTTGGCCGCGGAGCAGATGGGCGTCGGTCCAGTCGTCAGCTACGTGGAGCGAACCTCCTTCCCAGACCGAAAACCGGCGCGCCGCCAAGATGGCGATGGCCTCGTCATACTTGCCCACGATCACTTTCAGGCCGATCTCACGCGCCAGCGCATCGTCGCGCTCGGCCACCACGTCGTGGTTCTGCTCGAGCAAGGCAAGCCGTTTTTCCGGCGCGACGCCTGCGGCCTGATAGAGCGAATCCAGTTCGGCAAAATGCAGGGGGTGTTTCTGCGGAAGGGCGATCGCCCGCTCCAGCAGCGCGATGCCCCGCTGGAGCTCGCCCCGTCGCGCGTAAGCGATGCCCAGATTGCGCAGCACGACGGGGAAAGACCCGTCGAGCGCCAGGGATTTCTCCCAGAGTGCGACGGCGCGGTCGGGCTGCCAGTCGTACAGAAGGTTACCGAGATAGTAAGGCGCACGGGCGTCGCGAGCATTACGCTCGATGGCGGCGCCCAGCACATCGATCATCTCGTACTGGAACGGGAAGACGTAGTCGGGCGGCCCCTGCTCCGCCAATGCCAGGTAGCGCGCAGCCTTGTCGGTTTGTCCGAGTTTTTCTGCGAAGTAACCGAGGTAGTAATAAACGAGGGGAGAGACGTTCTTCTCGCCTGCCACTAGCTCTTCGAGCACCGCGGCCCCGTCCGGCCACAAGCCTGCGTTCAGATACTCGGCGGCGGTCTCGAGCGCAGTAGCCGGATGGCGGCGCATGGTCTCCACGAGCTCCGTGCGCGCCTGCGCGGCCCGGTCGGCGAGCCAGCGTTCCGCCATGAGGCGAACGTCCAGCGGATCGGTCCGATCCAGGGCGTAGGCCACGACCTTCAGGGCTTCCTTGGGACGCCCCAGGTGACGAAGCAAAGCCGCCTTCAGGCCGAGTCCGCGGACGTTGAGCATGTTGGCTTCCAGCGAGCGCTCGACGTAATCCAGCGCGGCCTTCCACTCCCCGCGGGACGCGGCGATTTCCGCCAAACAGAGGTACGCGGGCGCGCGCCAGAACATGCTCCACGTGGCGGAATAGAAGTGCCGGAAAGCTTCCTCCACTCGCCCTTGCGCTTTCAGAGCAAGGCCCAGATAGTACAAGGCCTCAGCGTCCTTGGGAGTCGTATAGCGGTCGGTAAGTCTTTCGAGCGCCCTGCGGAAAAGGCGTTCAGCCTCGGCAAAGCGGGCCTTCTTGAAGTAGTTGATCCCCAGCGCCTTATTGACGCGCACGTCGCCGCGATCGCGTCGAAGGGCTTCTTCCCAGTAAGGATCGGGATCGAGAGTGGGGTGGTGAAATTGCTCGATCCTGAGGCCGGTCAGATACAGTTCTTCGGTGGTCTTGATTTGCTCCGGAGGCGGGGGCGGCTCTACGGGTTTGGGCATGGGCTCCGGCGCCGGGCGGACGGGCGAGTACGCGATCAGCTCGCGCCCTCCGACCGACAGGGATGCTCGCAGGCTGTGCGGGTCGGTCTCAGGCGGCAGCGCAATCTCGCGCCGGTAGGGCCGGTCGGGGCCGATGTCGAGGGTCTCGCGCAGCAGCGTCCGGCCGTCGGCGGTCAAAGTGACCGTGGCGGCGGGATGCGGGGCCGGGGCGTAGAAGCCAAGCATAGCCCGCTGCCCGGATATCTCCAGGTTCACCGCTGCCTCGAGATTGGCGTTCTTCACTCCGCCAATGTCGCGGAACGGATACCAATACATGGAGAAAGCTTTGGTTTCGAAAGGCTGCAGCCAGCTATAGTCCGGCTGGTTGTCCGAGTAAGCGCCGACCATCAATTCGATGTAAGGTCCATCCTCATCGGTGAGAATCTTGTCCCACATGCGGCCGCGCGGACCGGTGCCCCAGGTCCAAAGTTTCTTGCCGGGAACGATGTGGTGATCAGCGACGCTGATGATGCCGGCCTGTTTACCATGGTCGTACCCGGCGAAGAAGTCGTCTTCATAGTTCCAGGCGAAGATCGAGTTGGAGGCGACGTGATTTTTGTACCAGCTCACGTCCACGCCCTGGGAGAAATCGGCTCCTCCGTAGCGGCCGCGCGCCACCGGCCAGCTTATAAACTCCCGCTTGTGGTGGTGGGTTCCCCACTGGGTCCGAGGAGGAAATATGACCTGGTAGTTTTCATTGGCGTGGACGGCCACGTTGGCCCAGCAAAGCATGGTTTGGACCACGGGCGTCCTGTTGACTATGCGCACTTTGGCCTCCAGGTACGCCTTGCCGGGGTGCAAGGTGTAGCCCACTGCCCATCGCATGCGATGGCGGATCTCCAGTTCGCCCACCCAGACGGTGCGGCCCCCGTCCGGGTTGCTTTCGATGCGATACTGCACGGGCAGCATGGTGGTGGCGCGGTGGTGGTGCGGGATGTTCCACTCGATGCCGCCGGAGATCCAGGCGCCGATCAAGCCGATCAACGCAGGCTTGATTACGTGCTGTCGGTAAATGAAGTGATAGTTGTTGGTCTTGTCTATGCCTTCGAACAGGCGGCCGCCCAGCTCCGGGATGATGCCGAGCCGGACATACTCGTTCTCGAGATATACGATGCGGTAGGTTTTGGGTACCTTGTTGTAAGTCAGTCGATCGTAGAGCGGGTAGGGATAAACGCGTCCTTCGGCGCCCTGGGAAGCGCGGCCGAAGAAAAAGATGGGATTCGGCTCGGGCGGACCGAGAAGATAAGTGGGCAGCACGATGTCTTCCGCCCACACTTTTACCGCGGGCGAGGAAGGCGGCTGGGAGCGGACGGAATGGAAGCAGGCAAGGATCACCGTCAGCAGGACAAGTGCGCGTCGAAGCATGGGTCCCCTCCGCGGAACTTAGTGAGTCACGGCCTTTCGGTTGAAGGGCGGCTCTTTGCCTGCGTGGACGGCGTAAAGGCGCCGGTGCGTGGCTTTGGCCGCTTCGATCAACTCGTTGTAGGGCCGGTCGGTTACGTCCACCAGCCCAATGTTGTAATTCTCTCCGTCGAAGCGGCCGGTCGCGGGCTGATCCACCCACTGGAACCAGTGGGCGCCCACGATGGCCGGGTGTGCGGCCGCGTTCTCGACGTAGTAACGGTACGCGACGCCACGCTCGGTTTGATCTTTCGCCTGGCGCAGGCCTGCCGCCATGCCGCGGCCGGGCGTTCCGAAATGAAACTCGCCGATGACGATCGGCCTTGCGGTGAGGCTGTAGACGCGATCGAGCAACGCGGCGTCGGGCACGTAGTCGTAAATATTGTGGCTGTAAACGTCGAAAACGCGCGCGGCGCGCACCACCTCGTCCGCGGGCCTTCCGCCGAAACGGATGCCGAGGTTCAGGTGGTTGGGATCGTGTTTGCGGACGGCGGAGTTGATGGTCTCCAGCATCCGCTCGAAGGCGCGAAGCACGAAAACGCGGCGGCGCTCCTCCGAATCACCCTGGGCCAGGAACGCTTTCAACTCGCGCTGGGTTGCGGTGGGCGGGCCTTGCAGGATCATGTCCACCAGCAGAGACTCGCGGCCGGGCCAAGGCGGCTCGTTGGCGGTGAAGTAGCCCAGCAGGTAGGGGTCGTCCTTGTGCGGTGCGCACTGTTGGGCGGCGGCCTTCTCCACCTGGGCCGCCCACTCGGGCGAGTAGACGTCCGGCATGCCGAGCGGGGCGCTCTCGATGCCCCAGCCGCGCAAGGTGATCACGTACGGCTTGCGCCGCGCGGCGCCCAGAGCCGGATCGGACCAGTTCGCGATGGTGTTGAACCCCCAGGCTTCCATGCGGCGGAGTGTCAGATCGATCCAGCGCTGCCGCCACTCGGGCCCGAAGCGCCGCAGCAGGTTCCAGGTGTAAAACGAAGCAGCAGCGCCGCGGCCGCCGGTTCGCGGGGCGGGCCGCAGATCGTCGGGAGGCAAGGCAGCGAAAAAGCTTTCCCGCCCTTCTACGCGGGTGGCCGAGTAAGGCGTGACTACATCCACGCCAAGCGAGAAGAACAGGTGCCCATCGGGGTCGACGAACCACCAGCGCCCGTCGACCTGTTCGACGCGGAAGAAACCGGTAGCCTTGGCCTTGGCGTGGCGATAACCGCCATAGGGACAGTAGCCGAAATCGCCGGGGCCGAGGGCGCCCTCTTCGGCCTCCCATTGTTTGCGCAGCTCCGCAAGGCTGCGCGCCTTGCCCGGCCAGTCCTCGGGAATCCATTGCCCGAACTCGTCGACGACAGGCCCGCGCTCCAGTACGGCATCGCCCGGGTCCTCGCGGGCAAGCCGCACGGAGCGGATCTCCAGCGTGGGGCGGCCCACGGGGTTTTGCATGGCCACACCCAGCGCCTCGACCTTGGCCAGCGGGCCGACGGCGCCCGAGACGTTGATCCAGAAAGTGCCCCGCGGCTTGTTGTGCACGGAGGCCAGGTCGTGGCCCTCGCGCTCGATGCGCGTGTAGTACCGCAGGGGGATCGCAGCCCGGATCCAGACCCCGGCGAAAGGATGCAGCCTCTGGGTCCGCGCGCCCTCGGCGGTATGAATGCGCAGCTCGAAGCGTTGCGGCGAGGAAGCCCTCATTTCGAGCACCAGGAATTCGAACGGGGACCAATCGACCGGTAGGGTCGGATCGATCTCCTGCAGCGGCCAGCGCCGCTCGGTGACGGGTCCCTCGAAAACGACGCGCAGAACGCCCGCACGGATGGCGGGCGCAGCCAGCAGCAGGACGGCGAACACTCGAAGCATAGCGAACTCCTAAAGATACACTCTTTCCCAGCATTTCAGGCGCGCCCGGCGTGCGGAGCCGTGGGTCGGGCATCGGACGCTATGCAACGCAAGCCGGGCAGTCACCGTCTGGTATACTGGGTCAAGAGCGCCATCCTATTATGCACCGCCGCGTCAAAGCCTTCACCCTTGCCTTTTCCACCTGCCTGGCTGCCCTTTTGCTCGTGGGGGCGGTGCTTGACAAGCCCGGCTCCGACGTTCCTTACCGTCACCTCGGGGTGTTCACCGAGGTTCTCCACCGCATCAAAAGCGATTACGTAGAAGAGCCGGACCTGAAGAGCGTCACCCTGGGGGCAATTAACGGATTGTTACAGGCGATCGACCCGTTCGCCAGCTACCTTAACGCTGAGCAGTACAAGGAGTATCTGAGGAACAGGGACGCGCTCCAGGGCGATGTCGGTTTGTTGCTTTCCTGGAAGTACGGCTATCTCGGCGTGGTAGGAACGGTGCCGGGTTCTCCGGCGGCGCGAGCCGGGCTGATGACCGGCGACATGGTGGAAAGCATCCGCGGAATCTCGACGCGAGACATGCCGCTGGCTTACGCCGAGATGCTCTTGCGGGGGAAGCCGGGAAGCACAATCGAGATTTCGGTTTTGTCGCTGCGGCAGCAGGAGCCCCGTAAGCTGACGCTGACGCGCGAAGTCATCAAGTTTCCGCCGCTGAAGTTCAGCCTGTTGCCGGATCAGATTGGTTACCTGCAGGTGAACAGTCTTGCGCCTGGTAAGGCAGCCGAAGCAGCCGCTGCCCTGCGCGAGTTACTCAAGCAGGGCGTCGAGCGCCTGGTGCTGGATCTGCGCAATTGCGCCGCCGGATCCATCGAAGAGGGTGTGGCGCTGGCAAATTTGTTTCTGGAAAAGGGGTTGATTGCTTACGTCGAGGGCCAACGTTACAGCCGGCAAGAGTTTCGCGCCGAACCCGAACGGGCGGTGTGGCGATTGCCTGTGGTCGTCATTACCAACCGCGGCACCGCAGGCGGCGCCGAGGTCGCGGCCGCGGCTTTGCTCGATAACAAGCGCGCCGAGATCGTGGGTGAGCCGACCTATGGCAACGCCGCCGTGCGCAGGGCGGTGAATCTCGAGGATGGGGGCGCCATCATTCTGGCGGTAGCGAAGTATTACTCGCCCGCCGGGAAGGCGATTCAGGACACACGGGTACTGCCGACCGTACAGGTGTTCGAATCCGAGCCGATCTCCGAGAGCGAGGAGGTGGAGGCCCCTGCCGAACCTGAGCGGGCGCCCAAACCGGACGAGGATCGCCTGCTCGAGAAGGCGATCGAGGTTCTGACGAAGGGCAAGCCGCCCGCTACCCCGACGGCGTGGCAGCTTGCACCCAGGCAAGGTCCTCAGCCGGCCAAATCCGGGGAGGCGCACCCCTAAAACGGCCGGCTGTGGTAGCCACCTTGCGGCGCTCTCGGAACATGGGAAGGAGGTGAAAAGGGATCGCATGCCTCTGTACGAATACAAATGTCTTAGTTGCGGTCAAATGTTCGAAGTCATGCAAAGATTTTCCGACGAGCCCCTGAGCATGCATGAAGGTTGCGGGGGCCCTGTCGAAAGGTTGCTGTCGCCGCCTGCCTTTCAGTTCAAGGGCAGCGGTTGGTACGTCACCGACTATGCCCGGAAGGCCGACGGCAAGGGCGACTCGAAGACCGCCGACGACGGCGACTCCAAGAGCGGTTCTTCCAGCAGCAGCGACTCGGCGACGAAAAAGGGCGCCGCAGACGCCAAGTAACCTCAAGCGCGGCTAAACAGGCCACGCTGGAGCGCCGTGAACAAAAACAGCGCCAGCAACGCCGCCGCCAAGCCAGCCATCGCGTCCACCAGGTAGTGATAGCGTCCGTAGACCACTGCCGTGGCGATCATGACGGCCAGCACCAGCAGGGTCCGCCCCACCCAAGGATGTTCGGGCAGCAGGCGCATCATGCCGAAGGCGGCGGCGAAGCCGCCCGCGACGTGAGCGCTGGGAAATACGCTGGTGTGAATGCCTTGGCTTTCCAGAAGCCGCCAGTTTAAACGTCGGAAGAAAGTATCCGCAGAGGGAAACAACTCGCCGGGAAAGACCGCACGCGGCGGCTCCGAGGGGAAGTAGGGAAACAGGGCGTAAGGAATCAGGATCGCCAGCAGAAAGAGCGTGAGGAAGCCTTCCACACGCTCCCACTTTCGATAGAAATAAAGCATGAAGAGGGAAAACAGAGGCGTAGAGTAAACCAAGAGGTAGGCCAGCTCGAGCAAGGCCGGGAGCACGGGAGAGAAAAATTCGATGGCATCGCGCAGCCCCCAATCGTTAAGCAGCCTGCGATCCCAGACGATCCAGGTGCGCTCGAGCTGGTGCGTGTGATGAGCGGGCGCAAACCAACCCATCTCGCGATAGGCCAATAGCATCAGCGGCGCCGGATACCAGTCGCGCAGGACTCTAAATAGCAGGCTGCCCCGCAACGACTCCGCCCAAGCTAATAAGAGCAGCCCGAAGATGACCGCCAGGTTGACGCCCACCGCCAGGAGCGGCACGGGGCGGCGCACCGGAAGGATCTGCGCCAAGACCGCGACGTAAGTAAAGTAAACCAGAAGGATCCACTCGGGGCTGCGTAATCGCGGCCTACCGCAGGTTTCACGCGTCAGCGGCGTCCGAGCCGGCCTGCCCTTGAGAGCCTCTTTCACAGCGTAGCTTCCAGGGTACTACAGCGGCCCTGGCGGCGTCGGTACAATGAGGCGATGAGAGTCTTCATTTGGTTCTTTTTTGCCTGGAACCTGAGCGGGGCTGGGGAGTTACCGGTGAGCGGCCTGGCCTCGGTGGGTTTCCGCGTGAGCGACCTCGGGCAGGCCCGTAACTTTTACACCGGCTTGCTTGGCTACGAAGAGGCCTTCGCGCTTGCCGGCAAGGACGGCAGACTCGAGCGCGTCTTCCTCAAGGTGAACGACGAACAATTCATCGAGCTGCTTCCCGGACTGCCGTCCGGGGAGAGCGAGCGATTGGCGCACATCGCCATCCAGTGCAAGGACCTCAGGGGTGTTCATCGAGAGCTTCGCCGGCGCGGACTCGTTCCGCCGCCCATTACGATCAGGCCCGACGGCAATCCCGGTTTCGCACTCAAGGACCCGGGCGGCACGCAGCTCGAGTTTCTCGAATACGTGCCGGGCGGCCGCCAGTTCGGAACGCGCGGAAAGAACCTGGGCGCGAACCGCATCTCGCAGCGATTGTGGCATACGGGCGTGGTGGTGTTGAGTCTCGAGGAGGCCGATCGCTTCTACCACGCCGTACTGGGCTTCCGCGAGACGTGGCGGGGAGGGCCTACGGAAGGCGAGCTACGCTGGGTGAACATGGAAATGCCGGGGCGTGGCGACTACCTCGAGTACATGCTCGCCTCCCGACCGCCCGATCGGCGGCAACTCGGCTCGATGCAGCACATCTGTCTTCAGGTATCCGACATCGAGGCCGCCTACCGCATCCTGCGGGATCGGGGGCTGTCCGACGAGGAACGATTCCGGCCCCGCGTCGGACGCAACGGGCGACGCCTGATGAACCTTTTCGATCCGGACGGTACCCGCACCGAACTGATGGAGCCGCAACCGGCGGTCACGAGCACGTCGCGCTAAAGTTAATAGCATGGATCTCACGCGACGCAGCTTTCTGCAATCATCCGGCGCTGCCATTCAGGCGGCGGCCGCGCAGCCGGCGCGGAAGTTCTCCGCCAACGACCGCATCCAGTTCGCGCTGATCGGCGCAGGCGGCATGGGCATGAGCGACGCGCGGATGGCGCTGGCAGTCGGCGGCACGCGATTGGTGGCCGTGGCCGACGTCTATGACGCGCGGCTGGAGCGCGCCCGCGAGCTGTGGGGCAAGGATCTTTTCACCACTCGCGACTACCGCGAAATCCTGGCCCGCCCGGATGTGGACGCGGTGATCATCGCCACGCCCGATCACTGGCATGCTCGCCAGACGATCGACGCGCTCGAGGCCGGCAAGGACGTCTACTGCGAAAAACCCATGGTGCAGAAGCTGGAGCAGGGGCACGCAGTCATCGAAGCCGAGAAACGAAGCGGGCGCATCCTGCAGGTGGGCAGCCAGTACGTCACGTCGCTCATTTATCAGAAGGCGCGCGATCTGCTGCGCTCGGGCGCAATCGGCGAGCTCAACATGGTCGAGGCCTGGTTGGACCGCAACACGGCGCTGGGCGCCTGGCAGTACACGATTCCGCCGGATGCCTCGCCCGAAAACATCGACTGGGACCGCTTTCTGGGCGATGCGCCCAAGCGGCCGTTCGAGCCCATCCGCCTGTTCCGCTGGCGCAACTACCGCGACTACGGCACCGGAATCGGCGGCGATTTGTTCGTGCACCTGTTCTCCGGGCTGCACGTTGTGACCGGAGCGCTTGGTCCTTCACGGGTTTTGGCCACCGGCGGCTTGCGCTACTGGAAGGACGGGCGCGACGTGCCCGACGTCATGCTGGCGCTGCTCGATTATCCCGGCTTCAATGTGGCGCTGCGCGTCAATTTCAAGGCCAGCGTGGCGGAGGAGCAGTTCGGTTTCCGCTTTGTTGGCAGCGAGGGCATCATCCAGACCGGCCCCGCCGTCGTGCTGACCAAGCCACCCCGCGAGACCGAACCGGGCTACACCATCTCAACCTTTCCGCGCGCCTTGCAGGAACGGATCCTGGCGGAATACCGCAAGAAGTATCCGCTGCTGCCGCCCAGTCCCGAGCGGATGCGCGATCAGGGCGAGACGCGCTTCGCGCCGCCGGCCGGCTACGACGCCCACGTCGAGCACCATCGCGTCTTCTGGACCGCGGTGCGGGAGCGCAAGCCGGTGGTCGAGGACGGAACGTTTGGATTCCGTGCCGCCGGTCCTGCGCTGCTGGCCAACAAGAGCTACTTCGAGCAGCGCATCTGCCGCTGGGATCCGGTAACGATGACGGAGCCCGCCTGAGGTTCTCAAGGGACCGCGGGCAAATCACCCGTGCGCGTCGGCCGGACGGTAAGCAGCGCCCAGGCCGCCCCCACCAGCAAGAGGGCCGCGGCCTGAAACGCAAGGCCCAGACCCAGGGAGGATTTGAGGAAGCCGGCAAGTGCCGCCGCGACGCCCCCGACTACGCAGGACGCGAAGTTGAAGACGCCATAGCCGGTCGAACGCAGCTCATCAGGCGCGATCTGGCAAAGCACGGGCATGGCATTGCTGTCGTAAATGCCACGACCCAGCCCGTAGATGATCAAGGCCGCGATCAGCAGGGGAAAGGATTCCACTGCGCCGACCAGGAACAGGCAAGGCGCTGCGCCCGCCAATCCGGCAGCCTGTACCCAGACCCTTCCGCGGAGTCGGCGCAGAGCCCAGTAATCGCCCACCATGCCGCCCACTAGGATGCCCGCGAAGCTCGCCGTCTGGATGTAAAAGGTCGCCGAGAATCCCGCCGAAGCCAGCGTCAGGTGAAATCGCTCGTACAGGTAAGACGGCAGCCAGGTGTAAACCAGCCAATTGGCCAGGCCGACGGCGCTGAAGGCCGCCGTCAGGCGCCAGTAGCCGGAGAGCGACGACAGCTTGCGCAACGAAGCGCGCAGCTCGAGCGACGAACGCATAGCGGTCCCGTGCGAGGCTCGGCGCAGCCCGACCGTCAGCAGGAGCGCGTATGCGACGCCGACCGCACCCAGGATCGTGAAGGGCGCACGCCAGCCGTGTCGCTGCCCCAACCAGCCTCCCAGCGAACCGCCCAAAACGATCCCCGCGTACAGACCGCTCTGGTGCAGGCCCGTGGCGGTGGCTCGCGTCCGCTCGCTGTGATGTTCGGCGATGAGGGCCAGCGCAGCCGGGATATAGAAAGCTTCGCTGAAACCCATCAGTGCGCGCGCGGCAACCAACTCCCCATAGCTACGCGCATGACCGGTGGCCCACGTCACCCCACTCCACACGAACAGGCTGACGAGCACCACGCGCGCCCTCCCGAAGCGGTCGGCGACGTAGCCGCCGAAAGGACTGGCGAAAGCATAGACCCAGAGAAACGCCGTACTCAAAAGGCCGAGTTGGGCTCCGGCGAGGTCGAGTTCTTTCTCAAGCAGCGGGAACAGGGCGAAGATCACCTGCCGGTCTACATAGTTGAGACAGGCCACAACCCAGAGCAGGCCTACAATCAGCCAGGCGTAGACGCCGCGGCTCATCGGGCGGCACCCGCCAGGTAGGCGAAGGAGGACTTCTGCAGGGCGGCGCGCAGGCCATTCGACTCGTCGCCGGTCAGCGCGCGCCGGGGCAAGACCGCGTTGCCGCAGGGGATGCCCTGCCAGCCGAGGATCGTCTTGATGGCAGGCACTAGCGGAAAGGCAAGCACGATCTCGATCAGCTCGTTGATCCGGGCCTGCACCTGCCGCACCTGATCCCACGCAGCCTGACGCGAAAGCCGGAAGACCTCGACGAAAAGCTCGGGGATCAGGTTGTAGAACGAGCCGATGCCGCCGTCGGCGCCCATGAGCAGGCCTGCCGCCAAAACCTCGTCATGACCGTTGAAGATCGTGCAGCCGCGGCGTCGCTTGAGAACAGAGAGCTTGTAGAGATCGAAATCGGTGAACTTCAAGCCGACGACGTTGGGGATCTCCAGCAGCGCCTCGATCTCTTCGAGCGTACGAACGCCGGGGGAAACGGCGGGGTAGTAATAAACGAGCAGAGGCAGCTCGGACGCTGCGGCGATCGTTTCGTAGTAAGTACGGATTTCTGCGAACGAGTAAGGGCCGAGAGGCGGAAGGCTGGAAACGGCGTGGGCGCCGAGGCGAGCGGCATGGCGCGCCAGCTCCACGGCATCTTTGGTCCGGTGAGCGCCCACGTGAACGATCGCGAGCTTGCCTTTGGGCGTGAGCGCCACGGCCGTCTCGGCGATGAGCTTGCGTTGCTCGATCGTAAGGAGCAGGCCTTCGCCCGTCTGTCCGTTGATGTACAGCCCGTCGGCGCCCGCCGCGTAAAGACGCGCGACAAGTTTTTCGAAAGCATCGACGCGAAAATTGCCGTCATCGTCCAACGGAGACACGACGGCAGGGAGTATTCCGCTCAGAGAGTTTCGTTCCATGCATTCCTCCGTTCGAAGCCGGATCCGCTGCGCGAGCGGTCGTCATGGCCGATGCAGCCGGCGGAGTGGGAATCGCGCAAAAGTGATTCGCTCGTAGGGAGAGTCGTTGCCGCGCTCATAGAGAAGGCCGATCACATTGCCCTTGAGTTCGACCAGGTTGGAATAGGCCGAGGGGCCGGGGTGTATGGTCTTCGACGCGCTCCAGCTCCTGCCCTCGTCTCGGCTCAGACGCACGGTCATGTTCACCCGCCGCGTGGATGCCGGGTTGGAAAACAGCAGCCAGGCAGGCTTGTGCCTTCCCACCCGGATGAGGCTGGCCTGGCAGACAGGTTCGACGAGAGTAGCGTCGAGCTGCGGCGCCGACCAGGTCAAGCCGCCGTCGTGGCTCAGGGAGACGGCTCTGCGGTTCTTGCCCGCGTAACTGCGCATGTTGAGCATGAGCGTGCCGTTGGAAAGTTCGACCACGGTGGATTCGTTGCAGTCAGGCCCGGCGGAGCCGCCCAAGTGCCAGCTGCTGCCGCCGTCGTCACTGTAAACGACGTGGGAATAGCGCTGCGAGAGATCGGCGGCGACGACGTGGTCGCAGGGAACCACAAGGCGGCCGGAGCGGAGCTGGATGCCATTGACCGGCCCGGTGGCGTACCAGCTCCACTCGGGGCGCTTGACGGCGGTTGTAATTTCGACCGGCGGCGCCCAGCTCAGACCGTCATCCCTGCTGTAAGTGAGCCAGACCGTGCGCGTCGGACCGCTCAAGCCGGGAAGGATATTCTTCTCCTGCACCTGACCAGGATTTCGAGTCAGAAGCAGCCAGATAGTGCCCGTGCGGCGGTCCACCACCGGCGCGGGATTGCCGACCGTGTCTTCGCCGAAGTCCGCCACCCTGATCTGCGGCGACCAGGTGCGCCCGCCGTCGCGGCTGCGCTTGACGAGCACGTCGATGTCGCCCCAGTCCCGCGCGCTATGTTTGCGCCCTTCGGCAAATGCGAGCAGCGTCCCCTTGTTGGTCTGCACGATGGCGGGGATGCGATAGGTGTGGTAGCCGTCCTGCCCGGAGAGGTAGACCTCCACCTGCAACACGTCATCGTTCGCCCACAGGAACGAGCAGCTCAGCAGCAACAACCGACGCAGATATGTGGTCCGCATCTTGTTCAGCACCCGAAAGAGAATACCAGCTTCGACGCGCGCGGGTCGGCGGCCGCGTGCGGCGTCCTGCAACGGTCAGCCACGTTGCCGGTCGACCGCTCAGGCGGGCGGCCGGGTTTTCTCAGCGCCCAGGTGTAACGCGGCCGAGACCGGCGGCAGAGCGTCAAAATCAAATCTGACGAAGTGCAGGTAAGAATCCTCGATGTGCGCCCGGATTGCCTGCCGGGCCTCTTCGCTATCGCGTTTTTCGAGCGCGGCCAGGATAGGTTGGTGGGAGAGCACGACCCGCTTGAGATCCTCGCCGCCGCGACTGCGCCGTATGCTGATGAAGGCAAACAGGGGAGCGGTCAGTTGGTCGAGCACGCGAAACAGGGTTCTATCGCCCGCGCACTGCCAGATCCACCGATGGAAGTCGAGATCGGCGATTGCCGACTCGAAATACGCGTTGGCCTCCACCGCCCTGGCGATCGCGTCCAACCGGATACTCAGTTCGGTCAGGGCTTCGGGCGTCATGCGACGAGCTGCCTCGCCCGCCGCCAGCGACTCCAACAGCAGCCGCAGCCGAAGGTGCTCTCGCAGCTCATCCAGCGAGAGATGGGTTACCAAGGTACCCATGTTGGGAACGCGGCGCACGAAACCCGCGCTCTCCAGCCGCGTCAGGGCCTCGCGTACCGTGGTCTGACTCACGCCGTATTGGCGGGCGAGTCGAACCTCCTGCAACGGGTCTCCCGGCTGCAAGGCTCCGGCGAAGATGGCGTGGCGGATGGCCTCCATGACTCGCTGGACCTGCGAAGCGGAGCCGGCCCTTTTTGCGCGTTTGGACTTCACGCTCACCATTGTTTTCAAACCGACTAGCATCGGTCAATGACGCTGTCGTCGCGCCTCCCAGGGTTGGAACTCTCCGTGCGCGGGCCTCGCCGGCGGCCGGAATCGAGCGAGCTGGGCGCTTCGCGAGCCTCAGGCCCGGCACTTGATGGTGCCCGCGCGACCTGGCTGCGATTCGGCGCAGCACGGGGTTCAGCAGTTCGTGCGAAAAGGACCTCCTGGCCTGGGAGGAAGCAGACCCGGGCGTATCCGGGGAACCTCGCATGGTAACGCGGATTCATGGCCGACGCTCAGAACTGGTACTTGAGTGCGAGCTGGACGTTGCGTCCTCCGCTGGCGGTCTGAATCAACCCGAAATTGGGATTGGTCAGGATCGCCACGGGGCTACCGAGTATCTTGTGATTGAGGGCGTTAAACATTTCGAAGCGGAATGTCAGGCGATGCTTTTCGCCGAGCGGGATGCGCTTGTAAAGCCCGCCATCGAAGGATAGGCCGGAGGGCCCCCGCATCACGTTGTAGCCGAGATTGCCGAAGCGGCCCTGCGCACGAGGCAGGTTGTTGTCAAAGGCCGCGCGATTGAGCCAGCTCAGGGCCTTGGGATCACGCAGGTAGGGATTAACGCCCCAAACGTAATCGGGGCGTTGACCGTCCACGCGCCCGTTCTGCACGAGCTGGGTACCGGCAGTCACGTTGACGGGGAGGCCGGAACGCCACTGGGCGATCGCCTGAACCGTCCAGCCGCCCAGCAACGTGCGCAGCCGCCTGTTGCCGCGGAGCGAGAGCGTGGGAATCTCGTAGGAGAGAGTGCTCACGAAGCGGTGTCGGAGATCCCCGTCCTTGACGCCGCGCGAGCCCGCGATGTTGTAAGGATCCTGAAGCTGGCTGAGAGTGAAGGTAATGGTGCCGTCAGGAACGTAGTAGGCAGTCGCCTTGGCGAATGTGTAATAGGCATCGAAGGTCATCCCCTGGCTGAACCGGCGGTTGGCTGAAAGCTGCAGGCCGTGATATGAGATGTTGGCGGCGTTCTCCATGAAATTGACGTCTCCCATGTCCGATCGCGGGCGCCGTCCCAGCGCAGGGTTAAACAGGTTCACGTTGCGCGGCGAACTGAGCTTGACATTGCGTGTCCCCACGTAACTAACCTGTACGGCAAGCGTGCGCGTGACAGCACTTTGGAGGCTGAAGTTCCACTGTCCGCCGTAGCTGTCGCGTCGGTTGAAGTCCATGATCTGCCGCGGCGCTACGATGGTGGGCGGCAGCAAAGCCGGATTGGACGCAATCCGGTGGACGAAGGCAAGCGGAAACGGGTAGGCAGTGGGTGCGGGCGCCAATTCCTGCGGCGTGAAATCGGCCACGAAGGGCAGTCGGGGATCAATGAATGCCATGTCCATGATGAAGATCGCTTGCTGCGGCAAATAACCGACGGCTGCTCCGGTTCGCAGGACCAACTTCTGATTGCCGAACGGATCGTAGATGAGACCGAGCCGAGGAGCCCAGTTATTGCGGTCGGCAACGAACATGTCGTCACGGGCGGACCGGATGAAGGGGCCGAAGGGATCTGAACTGGCGACGTTGAAGCCGCCGCGTAAGGGCGGAGAGTACTCGTAGCGCACACCCAGGTTCAGCTGCAGGTGTGGCGACAGACGCCAGTCGTCCTGCACATAGAAGCCGTAATTGGTGGTCTTCAGGCCTTTGCCCCCGCCGAAAAGCAGCCGGATTCGGTTCGGGCGGTCGGCGATCAGGTCGTTTAGATTGTTATACATGTGGGTCGGCTGACCGCCCTGATCGCGGTTGTTCATGGTGATGCGAATCTCCGCGCCCGTCTTGACCGTGTGCCTGCCGCGGATGAGGGAGAGATTATCCGCCAGCGTGTATGTGGTCGGGATGAAGTGGAGGTAGCCCGGCTGGCTTAGATTCACGTTAACGCCTGCAACCGTAATCCAGGCAGGAACGCGATCGCGTCCTTCCTCGCGCCGATCCAGATCGGTGCGGTTGAAGCCCAGGCGGAGTTCGTTGAAAAGCGAAGGACCAATGGTCCAGCTGTCCTGCAGTACGGCGTTGTGGAAGCGGGTGGGAAACACTCGGGGCATGCTGGGCGGCAGGGTGGGGGTCTTGACGTCCTGATTGTTGTAACTGTGACGGAGGGTCAGGCGGTGATGCGACAGATCGATATCGCTGCGGACGAGGTATGTGTGCTCGTCGTTGATGTTGCGATCGTTCCGGCGGTGGAAGCCGACCAGCGGATTGGCGGTGGGTTCGAAGGTCTTGGGCGAAAACTCCTCGAACGTCCCGCGGATGTTTGGGGGCAATTGTGCGATGAGGGCGGCAGTGGCGACGTTGCCGGTGACCTGGGTGGGGCGGCGAACTTGAGCACCTTCGTAGTTGAAGAAGAAAAAGGCGCGATTTCGCCGGATGGGCCCGCCCAGGTTGCCGCCGAACTGGTTCCAGCGGAGGGGCGGCCTAGGAAGGCCGGAGCGGTTGGAGAAGAAACTGTTGGCATCCAGTTTATCGTTGCGGAAGAAGTGGAACAGAGTGCCGTGGAGCTCATTGGCGCCGCTCTTGGTGGTGACGTTCAGTACGCCCCCGATCGAACGGCCGAACTCAGCGGCCATAGCGTTGCCGGTCGCCTTGAACTCCGCGATGGCCTCGACGCTGACGGTGTTGATGAGCGGGCCGCCGCCGGTTGCGTTTCCGGTTGCGTTCACCTCGCCCAGCGACATGTCGACTCCGTCCAGCAGCAAGGCGTTGCCCAAGGCGCTGGCGCCGTGGAATTCAATGCCGCCTCGTCCGCCGGCACTCGAACTGGGATTGGCCACAACGCCCGCCTGCAAGCCCACCAACTGCTGGAAATTACGGCCGTTGAGCGGCAGCGCTTCGATCATGGAAGGCTGCATCGCTACACCTAAATCCGTCGTAGTGGCGTTGACAAGCGGCGCCGCGGCAACAACCTCGACGGTTTCGGTGACCTCGCCCAACTCCAGCCTTAGATCCATGCGGGGACGGGTTCCCGTATTGATCACGAAATCCGCCGTTGCGGCACGACGGAAACCGGTCTGCTCAGCTGTGAGACGATACCGGCCTGGCGGCAGAAGCGGGAACTCGTAGTATCCGGTCTCATTGGTGGCGGTTTGACGGCTGACTCCGGTGTCGAGGTTGGTTGCGGTGACGCGCGCGCCGGCGACAGCCGCACCCGTCGGATCAGTGACATTGCCGACCAGCGAGCCACCCCCGATCTGAGCGGCGGCAGCGGCCGCGAGCAGGAAAAGGGAAACCGGAGCCAGTAACCCTCGGCGGTAGTTCGGCAGCAGTGAGGTCGATCTTAGATTCATAAGCGCTATTTTAACGTTTTAAAATCGTTTTGTCAACGCCAGTCCCGTTTCCACCATGCCGGCACCTCTTTCGAGAGCGGCACCGCACAGATTCCCCGCTCCCCGTGAGTCTTGCGAAGGGCCCCGCAGACCGGCCGGCTGGTGCCGGCTGCGCGGCTGAAACGGACCCATGGCTGCGTGCACCGCCTGAGCCGCACGAAGCACCTCTCGAATCCATCGGTTCGCTCCCGCCGCCACAGGCGCTCGGGGAGGCCAAAGAGGTCGGCAACTTCCGTAAGAGCTGACTCCCGCCGCCGGCCTCATGATCGGACAAGCGGGGTGGCGGCGTTCGGCGTCCACGGGGAGACGCATCGCCGGCTACGACCTCACTGACGCACTACGCGAGGCAGGCACGGCTCCTTGCCGCGGGTCCGCGGGCAGGACTGGTTGGGCCGGGCCCGGCAGCGCTGAAGCTGGTGCGTGGCGCATGTCCTCCTTCAAGACGGCGGGAGGGGCGCCGAACGCGCGGCCGGCTTGTTCGCGCCGAGGTGAGCCGCGACCGTCCGAGCAGCTGTGCCGCACCGTCGCCGGGGGTTGGGCAGCCAGGAGCCTCCCCGGAGATCGGGCTCCGCGCCCGCTGATCGGGCATCGGTGACCCGTAGCGTGGCGACTGGTTGGGGCGGCCGTCACCGCCGCGGAAAGGTAAGGGCCGGGACGCGTTTTGGGACTTGTGTTGTTTTGCATGCAGTGGTATACTCTGAGCCGGCCGCCGTTCGAGTCCGTAGCGCGGCCTAGTCGGACAGTGAGGGATCAGTCCATGAACAGCATCCGGTTGCTTCTGATCGCGGCGGTTGCGGCCGCTCTCGCGTTCATCCTCAAGCCGGGTCGCGGTCCTTCCGTGGCCCTCGCCCAGCAGAACCTGGAGTGGCAGTTAACTTTCACTCCCATCAACCACGCGTTGGACAACAACGACAACTTCTCACGCGACGATCGTTTCCTGGTGGTAGACACCCGCGAAACGCTCGGCGCCGGCATCGGCAACTGCACAAGCATCATGAAGGTCAGCGTCTCGACCGGTCTGGAGAACATCCTTTACGCTCCGGCCTACAAGCTGGATCCGGTGAACATGGCGCCGGGCGTCGGCGCGGCCTCCTTCAGCCACATCGACGACGAGGTCGTCTTCATCCACGGACCCCTGCTGGAGGAAACGCCCGTGCTGGGCTTCTACAACATCCGCAACCGCAGGGGCGCAGTGGTGCGGGGCGACGGCGCAGGCGACGTCCGCTTCGTCGACTGCCGCGACGTCAGCTCGGAAGTGACCACGCCGGGCGCCCATCGGGGCGGCACGCATCGCCACGAGTACACCCTCGATGGCAATCGCATCGGGTTCACCTACGACGACTTCCTGCTGCAGAGCTACGGGCGGACGGTTGGATATATGGAGCCGCATCCTCGTGCGCCGAAGGGCTGCTCGCACTGGACGGCCCTGCTGGTTCCGGTGGTGCCCCAGGCTCAGGCCAAAGCGGGCGACCTGATTCGGGCAGCGGATGACTCTTGGGTCGGCCGCCGCGGGCAAATGCGGGCCTTCATCGGTCAGGTAGTGGAGGCCGACGGCAAGACCGTAACCAGCTCGCTGTTCGTGGCGGACATACCCGAGACGGTAGACATCACGACCTCGGACTCGGGCACGAAGACGACGTACATGCAGCCGCCTCGCGGCATTACCATCCGGCGCCTCACGCGGACGCCCGCAGCGGGCATCGTACGCGGATCGCACGACGGCACGCGGATCGCATATTACGCCACCGCGCCGGACGGTTCGCGCCAGGTGTTCATCATCGACGCCGAGGGATCCGACCAAGACCCGGATCCCGCCCGGCGACCCATTCAGGCTTCGTTCCTGCCCGCGGGCGCGGCAGGCGGCGTGCGCTGGCACCCCTCCGGCAACTCCGTCGCGGTGCTGAGCGACAACGGGGTGGCTGCCATTTGCGTCAAGCCGGGGCCGCTGTTCGGCGCCGCGTACTGGTTGACGCCTCACGGGCCCGGTCTGCGGGCGGCCGAGGCGCTGGTCTGGTCGCATGACGGGTCGCTGTTGGCCTTCAACCGCCGCGTACCTACCTACGACCCGACCGGCAAGCTGATCAAGGACTTCAACGGCAACGATTTCCGTCAGATCTTCCTGACCCGCTTTCCGGACGCCAACCGCAACGGGATCGCCGACCCAATCGAGAACGGCGTGGTGCGCAACGGGGCCAGTTTCGTCGCCGGCGTCGTGGCACCCGAATCCTGGGCCTCGCTGACGGGCTTCGACCTTGCGGCGCGTCTTCAGACGGCCGACAGTCCTCGGCCGACGCTGAGCGGCGTCGAGGTTCGCATCGCCGACAGCGGCGGAACTTCAGCGGTGGCGATGCTGAGCATGGTCAGTCCCGAGCAGGTCGACTTCATCGTGCCCGCGGGGCTGCGCGCGGGCCCGGCCACGGCGGTCGTCACGACGCACGAAAGCCGGAAGCTTGCGATACCGTTCGAGATTGCTCCGGTTGCGCCCGGGCTGTTTTCGGCGAACGCCTACTGCGCAGGCGTGGCTGCGGCCGTGGCGGTCCGCATCCGCGGCGGCGTGCAGACGGTCGAGAGCGTGTTTTCCTGCACCGCACAGGGGTGCGCGCCGGTACCGCTGGATCTCGGTCCGGAGGGTGACGATTTGATCCTGCTTCTGTTCGGTACGGGCATCCGCGGCGCAGGTTCGGCGATAGCCGCCACCATCGGCGGACAGAAGGCCGACGTGGTCGGCGCAGCGCCGCAGCCGCAGTACGCGGCGCTCGATCAGGTCAACGTACGCGTGCCGCGTACGCTGGCGGGCAAGGGCGAGGTGGCCGTGCTGATCACCGCCGCGGGGCAGAGATCCAACGCGGTGACGATCGCCGTCCGGTAAAGCACGTTCAGCCGCGCTCGATGGGAACGCCCACGAGGTTGCCCCATTCGGTCCAGGATCCGTCGTAGTTCCGGACCTCAGGGTAACCCAAAAGGTACTTCAGGACGAACCAGGTGTGGCTTGAGCGCTCGCCAATGCGGCAGTAGGCGATCACGGGCTTGCTGCCGTCGACGCCCTGCGCACGATAGATTTGGCGCAACTCCGCGGCGCTCTTGAAGGTCCCGTCGTCATTGCAGGCCAAAGCCCAGGGGATGTTGAGGGCGCCCGGAATGTGGCCGCCGCGCTGGCAAGTTTCGGGCAAGCCCGGAGGCGCCAGAATCTCGCCGGCGTACTCTGCCGGGCTCCGTACGTCCACCAGAACCGCCGAACCTGAGTCGACGGCCCGCTGGACGTCCGTAAGCAAAGCGCGCAGGCTGGGATCGGCCTCCGAAGCCTGATAGCGAGTCCGGGGATAGGTGGGAACCTCATGGGATAACGGCCGCCCCTCGGCCAGCCACTTCTTGCGGCCGCCGTCCATCAGGCGCACCTGCGGATGTCCGTAAATCTTGGCCTGCCAAAACGCCCACGCGGCAAACCAGTTGTTGTTATCTCCGTAAAGCACCAGCGTGGTCTCGTTGGTCACCCCGGAGCTGCTCATGAGCTCCTCGAATTGCTCCCGGGAGAGAATATCGCGGCGGACGGTATCGCAGAGCTGCGTCTTCCAGGACCAGGCGATGGCCCCCGGTACGTGTCCCTGAGCGTAGGCTTCCGTGTCTACGTCCACCTCGACGATGCGGATGTTGCGGTCACCCAGGCGGGCCGCGACCCAGTCCGTCGAAACGAGAACTTGTGGATTTGCGTAGGCTTGCATGGTTCCCCTCCGATTTATAGACATTGTACATCGGGAATATCAAGTTCGACAAGCGGCTCACGCAGATCGTCCACGCTGCGAAAACCCAGCAGGTTACGCCCGGCTCCCCAGAGCCGGCGGGTCCGATCGTCAGGTGCGCAGCTCGACGATTGTCGCTCCTGCCCCGCCCTCCTGGGGAGGAGCGGAATAAAATCGCGCGACGTGCGGATGGTTCGATAACAGTTCGGCAATGGCGCGCCGGAGCACGCCCATGCCGTGTCCGTGGACGATGCGCACGCGCTCGAGCGAGGCCAACACGGCGCTGTCGAGGAACTTATCCACCGCGGCCACGGCCTCCTCGGCGTGCTGCCCGATCACGTTGATTTCGCGCAGCGACTCGGCGGTGCGCGGCGCCGCTTCCAGGCGGAACCCCTCGTTCGGCCGGCCCGCCGGCGCGGCGTCGGGCAGCACCTCGAGCACGTCGTCCCGTGAGACTTGCATGCGCAACAGCCCTGCCTCGACTTCCAGACGGTCCTCGCCGATCAGCCGCCGCACGCGCGCGGGCTCGCGCAGGTCGCGCAGCCGCACACGCGCGCCCTCGCGCAGTGCGGGCGGCTGGGCGCCTGCCGGTTGGACCGGGCTCATCCCTGGGATGGTGCGGATCTGCTCACGCAGCTCGCCCTCGAGCCGGGCTACGCGCTGGCGCGCCCTCTTCTCGGAAGCTCCGCTCCGCCGCAATTCTTCGAACAGCTCCGCAGCCTGTCGCTGGAACCCCTCGAGAACCTCCTGCAAGCGACGTTCGAGCTCGGCCAGCTTCGCCGTCTCGCGTCGTTGCCATTCGGCCGCCAGCGAGCGCTCGCGCGCGGCCAGTCTCTCCCGCTCCTCGCGTACGAGGCGCTGCTGGCGTTCGAGCTCGTCCCGCTGCTCGTGCAATTCGCGGATGAAGCGCGCGATGTCCTGCTCGCGCGCGCCGAGGGCCGTTCGGGCCCGCGCGAGCAGCGCGGCGGGCAACCCAAGTCGCGCGGCGATGTCGAGCCCTGCGGACTTGCCGGGCAGGCCGATGCGTAACCGGTAATTGGGCGTCAACGTGGCCTCGTCGAAGCCCATCGATGCATTGACGACGCCGGGCGTGGTGGCGCCGTACACCTTGAGCGCGGCAAGGTGCGTGGAAGCCAGCGTGAAGGCGCCGGCCTGCCGCAGGTGCTCGAGGATCGCTACGCCAAGGGCGCCGCCCTCGTCGGGGTCCGTGGCCCTCCCCAGCTCATCGAGCAGTACGAGGGAATCGGGCGTTGCTTCTTCGACGATGGCCCGCATGCGCGCCATGTGCGCCGAAAACGTGGACAGCGACTCCTGTATGGATTGGGCGTCGCCGAAATCGGCCAGCACCTGATCGAAGAAAGGCAGCTCGGCTTCGGCGCAGGTAACGGGGATGGCCGCGTGCGCCATCAGGGCGAGGAGGCCCACGGTTTTGAGCGTGACGGTCTTGCCGCCGCTATTGGGACCGCTGAGCAGCAGAACCCGGGCGCCCCCGTCGAGCTCCAGCGAGAAGGGGACCGTGCGGCGCCGCTGCCGCCGCAAGACGTCTTCGAGCAGAGGATGTCGGGCATCGCGCAAATACAGCCGCCGAGCGCCGGGCTGGCTGAAACGCGGCGTCACGGCGCCGAAGTCGCGCGCGAAGGCAGCCCGCGCGAAAAGCCACTCCAGTTCGCCCAGCAGGCGCGCCGTGCCCGCGATGGCTTCCAGGTGCTCGCGCAAGCGTGCAGAAAGCTCGAGCAGGATGCGGTGGACCTCGCGCGCCTCTTCTTCGACCAGGCGCACGAGTTCGTTGTTGAGTTCGATCGTCTCCAGCGGTTCGACGAAAAGGGTATGGCCGCTGCCGCTGGCGCCGTGCACGACGCCCTCGATGCGCCATTGTCGGCCGGCGACGATGGGCACCACGAAACGCTCGTTGCGGATGGTGATGAAGTCTTCCTGCAGCAGGCCGTCCTCGCGATGGGCGCGCACGAAACGTTCGAGCGACTGTTCGATGAGCCGCCTTTGCCGCTCGATGTCGCGGCGCAGACGCGCCAGTTCGGGGCTGGCGTCGTCGGCGACGGTTCCGTCCGGCAGGATCTTGCCCTCCAGAGCTTTCAGCAGACCGCGGAAATCGCCCATGGCCGCGGCGCGCGCCGCCAGTTTCGGGAAGCGGGGAGCGGCGGCCAGCAGGATGCCGCGGATGTCCGCCGCCCGGTCGAGCAACTCCGCCAGGCCCTGGATTTGCTTCGGTTCGAGAGCGGCTCCTTCGATCCGCAGTCTGGCCAGCGCCTCGCCGGGATCGGGCAGACCGTCGAAGCGGAAGCGCACGGCCGCGCCGCGCGCGGCGGGTTGGGGCCGGGAGGCCGCCTCCAGGTAGGCGATGGCTTCGGCAACCTCGGCGAACTGGTTCTCGACCCAGCCGCGGTCCAAAGTGGGCGCGGCCCGCTCGAGCTCGGCGCGCCCCAAGGGACTGGCTACGTAACGGCCCAGCAGCTCGCGTAAGGCTTCGAATTCGAGCAGCTCCGCGCTCGTCGTGCGCATCAAAGTTCGCCCCGGAGCGCCTGCTCGAGGAATTCCCGAGTGCCCGAGGTCAACGGGTATTCGGCCAGCTCGTCGGGGGTCACCCACGCGACCGCGGTCGCGTCGGTGCCGTGTCGCAGGCTGCCGCCCGAGACGCGGCACAGGTAATCGAGCAAGATGTAGTGATACTCGAGCCGCCCCTGCGCGTCACGCACGATGCGCTCGAAAACGCCGGCCAGCTTGAGCACTTCGACTTCGAGGCCGGTCTCCTCGCGCACCTCGCGCCGCACCGCCTCTTCCAGTCGCTCGCCCGTTTCAACGAGGCCGCCGGGCAGAGACCATTCTCCCTGTTGGGGCGGGCTGCCGCGCCGGACGAGTAGCAGGCGGCCATCCTGGATGATGATCGCCCCGACGCCCACCAGCGGGCGCTCGGGATATCGGCGCTCCATTCACCCTTCAGTATGGCACTGCGCCTTTGACGTTCAGGCGCAGGCGGTAGACCGAACTGCGGGCGGTCACGTACAGAGCCCCGAAGTCGGGATCGCCGAAAGCGCAATTGGACGGCGTCTCGGGCATTTCGATGGTGTGCAGCAGCTTGCCCTGGGCCGTGTAGACGGCGATGCCCCGCGCGGCGACGTAAAGATTGCCTCGCTCGTCCACTTTCAGGCCGTCCGGCACGCCCTCGATGCCTGCGATCAACACGCGCTCCCCGGAGGCCCGTCCTTGACGATCCAGATCGAAGACGCGCACCTGGCGCTCATCGGAATTGGCCACGAAGAGGCGTCTGCCGTCGGGTGAGAGCGCGATCCCGTTGGGCCGCGTCTGCCAACGGGCGATGGCTTCCATCTCCCCCTTGGGCGAGATGTGGTACACCCCGTAAAAGTCCAGCTCCCGGGTATCCTGCTGGGCGCCGAAGGCGGGGTCGGTGAAATAGACGTGACCGTCACGACGCACGACGATGTCGTTGGGTGCGTTCAAACGCTTGCCTTCGAAACGCTCAGCGAGGATCTCGAGCTGACCTTTGGCGTCCATGCGCACGACGCGGCGCGTGCGGCTCTCGCAGGTGTAGAGCCGTCCCTGAGCGTCGAACGCATTGCCGTTGGCGCCGTTGGAGGATTCGCGAAGCCGCGCCACACCCTTGCCCGGCGTCCAGCGCAGGATCAGATCCTGAGGCACGTCGCTGAAGAGCAGATAGCCTTCACGCGACCACACCGGTCCTTCGGTGAATCGGAAGCCGGCGGCAATGCGCTCGATGCGCAAGTCGGTGAAGTCCTGCGCCGAGGCCAAGGCAGCCGCCGCCCACAGCAGACAGTCTCTCAGCATCCCCAGATCTCTGCCACTTTCACCAGGCGGCCCTCGGCGGCGCTCCGATAGGCCGCTTCGACGGCCGCGAACGTTTTCAGGTATTCCCTGCCCTCGCTTTCCGCCGGTACGCCCTCTCGCAGGCAGCGGACAAAATGCTCCTGGGCGGCCCGCACGCTGTCGCCGCGGTAGCCCTCGCTGATCCGGTTTTCCCAGACCACGCGGCCGTCTACCAAGAGATGGCCCTCCGGGGAGACCTGCATCATGCCCGCGCCGCCTTCGAAGAAGGCGTCTCCCATGGGCGGCGAGTCCGGCGCCAGATCCAGGAAACGGTGGCCGTCGATAACACCCATCAGTCCGCTCTCGTGGCGCACGAGCAGTGCGGCATGGTCCTCGCCGGCAATCACAGGGTTCACGCGACGGGTAAAGGCGCAGACAGCCTCGATCTCGCCGAACAGCATACGGGCCGTATCGAGCGTGTGAACCAGCGTCTCGAAGATCAACAGGCGCGGCATGCGCCGGAAATAGGGCTGCGCGGGATAAGGTTCAGGCCCTCCGCCATCGTTTCGGCGCGTGCGGAAAAGGTAGGTCACCGGATGACCGATGTCGCCCCGACGGATGCGTTCGGCTGCCTCGCGGTACCACGGCTGCCAGCGCCAGTTCTCGTGAATGATCAGCCGCACGCCTGCCGCTTCCGCCGCCTCCACCATGGCTACGGCTTCGCTCCAGTTGCGAGCCATCGGCTTCTGGCAGATGACGGGCAGCCTGCGCTCCGCTGCCGCTCGTACGAGCTCCAGATGAGTTTCGGGACCGGTAGCGATGTCGACAAAATCCAGGGCCTCGGCCCGGAACATTTCGTCCGCAGAGGCGTAGCCGCGGGGCGCCAACGCCTGGGCGCGATCGAGCTCGCGGTCGCAGGCCGCCACGATTTCGACCTCCGGGATGCGGCGCCAGGCCTCGGCCTGGATGCGACCGAAAAAACCGCAGCCGATCAACCCGCCCCGCAGTCTTCTCTGTTTCATGGAGTTTCCATTGTAGCGATGGAAAGGGGCAGGTCGGACGGAGCCGCTACAATGAGAGCATGAACCGGCGTCGATTCATGCAGGCGGTCTGGGCGCTGCCTGCGGGGCTCCGGGCGGAACCTAGGGAGCGCTTGCGGGGGATTCTCGAGCAGGATGCCGAAGGCCGGCCGCTGCTTCGCACGGCGGAGGGCAAAAGGATCCGCCTCGAAGGGGATGAGGATACGATGAAGGTGTTGCGCGACAAGCGCCTGGCGGGACGTCGGATGGAAATCCGCGGATCCCGCCCCTCCGACGGCGCCTTTCAAGCGGGGCCCTTTTACCAGAAAAATCTGCTCGTAATCGAAAACGGAAAAGAGTATCTTGTGACTTACTGGTGCGACGTATGCTCGATCCGCAGTTACACGCCCGGCCTGTGCGCCTGCTGTTATCAGGAAACCCAACTGGATTTGCGTCCCCTCGACAGCCCGCCATGAAACTCTTCCTGCTCTTCGTTGCAGCGAGTATCGTGACGGCCGCGCAGACCTTCACGGCCGAGCGCTTGCAGGTCGAAGGCGTGGAGGTCGTGCGATTGGCCGATCGGTCCCGGGCCATCGAGGTTTTCATCGCGCCGTCGCTCGGCAACAATGCCTACCGCATGACGGTGAAAGGCCAAGACATTCTGTGGGCGCCGTTCTCGGGCCCCGGCAGCCTGAAGGCGAAGCCCGCTCAGGGCGGCAACCCGTTCCTCGCGCCCTGGGCGAATCGGTTGGATCAGGACGGCTTTTTCGCGAACGGAAAGAAGTACCTGCTCAACCCGGAGCTGGGCAATTTTCGACGGGACCAAAACGGGCGGCCCATCCACGGGCTGCTGGTGTACTCGCCGGCCTGGGAGCTGCTCGAGGTCAAGGCGGGAGAGCAGGCCGCGGAAACCACCAGCCGATTGGAGTTTTACCGCTATCCGGACCTCATGGCCCAGTTCCCGTTCGCCCATGTGATCTGGATGACGCACCGGTTGCGCGCGGGCGAGCTCGAGATCGAAACGCGCATCGAGAATCTGGCCCGCGAGCCCATGCCGCTGTCGCTCGGCTACCACACTTACTACCGGGTGCCCGACGCGCCGCGCGATGAGTGGACCGTGCACGTGCCGGCCCGCGAGCGGGTCGTGCTGTCGGCGCAGTTGTTGCCGACCGGCGAGCGCCGGCCGGCCGATCTGCCCGAGGCGCTCCCCCTGGCGGGCGCGCACCTGGACGACGTCTTCACCGGTCTGGTGCGCGACGCTTGGGGCAGGGCGCTTTTCGGCGTGAAAGGGAAGAAACAGAGGATTGCCGTTCTGTTCGGGCCGAAATTCACCGTGGGCGTGGTGTTCGCGCCCAAAGGGCGTGACTTCATCTGTTTCGAGCCGATGACGGGCGTCACCAACGCATTCAACCTGGCGCACGCGGGCCTGTATCCGGACTTGCAGGTCGTGCCGCCGGGAGGGCGGTGGCAGGAAAGCTTCTGGATTCGGCCCGAGGATTTCTGAGGCGTTCGCTCAGTCGTGGTCCATTCCGCAGGAGAGCCATTGGATCAGCTGCCGCAGGGCTCGTCCGCGGTGACTTACGCTCAGCTTCTGCTCCGCGCTGACTTCCGCCAGGGTCGCGCCGAAGGGTTCGTAGTAGAACAGCGGGTCGTAGCCGAAGCCCCCGCTACCGCGCGGCTCCTCGAGGATGCGGCCTTCGACCACGCCCCGGAACGTACGCAGCAGGCGACCGCGTTCGGCGACCGCCACGACGCAAACATAACGGCCCCTGCGGTCTTGGACGCCTCGCAGTTTGTCGAGCAGCAGGCGGTTGTTGGCCTCGTCGGTAGCCCCCGGTCCGGCAAAGCGCGCCGAGAAAACGCCCGGCGCGCCGCCGAGGGCGTCCACTTCCAGGCCGGAATCCTCGGCGAAAAGCGGGCCCGGTGCGTAGCGGCTGTAGTAAAGCGCCTTTTGGACGGCGTTCTCTTCGAACGTGCGACCGGTTTCCTCACAGGGAGGCACGCGATCGAGATCAGGCAAGGGCTCCACGCGCACGATTCCTCGTCCGTAGGTCTCAGCCGCCAGCCGGAACTCGCGCAGCTTGCCCGGATTGGTGGTGGCGCAGTAAAGGATCACGGCAGCTTGACGTGCGCTCGCTGGATCTCCATCAGTTCACGGATGCCGCGGCGCGCCAGCTCGAGCAGCGCGTCAAACTGCTCCTCGCCGAACGGAGACTGCTCGGCAGTGGCCTGAATCTCGACGAAGCGGCCGGAGCCGGTCATGACGACGTTCATGTCCACCTGGGCGCGGGAGTCCTCCTCATACGTCAAATCCAGCAGAGGCTCGCCCTCGAGCAGCCCCACGCTCACCGCGGCGACGTAATCCCGGATGGGCCAGGTCTTCACCACGCCGAAGCTCACCAGCTGTCCGACGGCCTGAGCGAGAGCTATGAAGGCTCCCGTAATCGCGGCCGCGCGCGTTCCGCCGTCGGCCTGGATCACGTCGCAGTCCAGGATGATCGTCCGTTCGCCCAAGGCCTCCAGATCGGTCACCGCGCGCAACGAGCGGCCGATGAGACGCTGGATTTCCTGCGTGCGGCCGGAGGGGCGGCCGCGCGTGATCTCGCGGGGCGTGCGCGTGACGGTGGCCCGCGGCAACAAGGAGTACTCCGCGGTGACCCAACCCTTGCCCGTGCCCCGCAGGAACTGCGGCACCGTTTCGTCCAGCGAGGCGGCGCATAGCACGCGGGTGTTGCCGACTTCGATCAACACGGAGCCCTCGGCCGTCAGCAGATAACCGGGAGTGAGCCGCACGGGACGTAACTGGTCGGCGGCACGCTGATCCGCTCGAAGCATTCACGACCCCCGCAGGACGGCGTACAGCAGGAGAAAGAACAGGGCCATCCCGCTGATCAGAAGCACCAGGCAGGGGATGGCCTCGCGCAATCCACTGGGCGATTTTCTCTTACGATCAGCTCGCGCGGGCTTGTATCTCACCATGGCGATTCCCCGTCAAGCGGCGTCAGAGTATACCGGTGGCCAGGGCACGCCGCGCCGCTTCCCGCCACCACGCCGCTGCGCGATGGAAGAACTCAGTCAGGCTGGCGAGGCTCTGCTCCTCGAGATCGTCGAGCAGGATGGCCACCACCGGCCGCCCTTTGCGGGCCAGGGCGATCTGGGTGGCCAGGAACTGGGCCATATGGTAGTCGGCCGTGTAGCCGGCGGCGGGCAGTTCCTCCTGGCGCAGCGAGGCCAACACGGTAGAGAAACAGCCGCCGTGCCCGATGATCATCTCGTGATAGGAGTGATTCATGGCGGGGCCCTCGTAGACGTCCACCGGCATCTTCAGCCGCGAGCGGAACAGCTCTTCGCCCGCCTTCTGCAGAACTCGCAGTGCTGCTGCCCCACGTGGCGAGTAGCGCGTATCGCCGAAGAACGTCAGCTCGCCGTACCGAACGCGCCCGGCGGCCACTTCGTGTTCCAGCAGGCAGGCGTACCGCTCGGGCGCGGGCAGCCCCCGGGCTTCGTTTTCTTCCGGCAGCAGGTGATAGTAGAGCGTGAGGCGCCCGAATCGTGCCCGTCGCGCGGTCTCCGTCATCTGCCTCCAGGCGTGCGTCTGCCGGATGCTGCCTGCCTGGCGGGCTTCGCTGTGGATCTCGGCCGCGACGGACTTGTAAAGCTCCACGCTGGGCTGGGTGACGAAATTCATCTCGCGCAGGTAAGCCAAGCCGAAGACTGTGTAGTGGATGAATTGCATGTAGGTGGATAGCAGGCAACTGCCCGGCACCGTGAGCACGGCCAAAGGATATCCGGTCAGGCGCAATCGGGTGATCTTGGCCGCCTCCGGGTGGGGCTCGCCGCCGACCTGAACGGCGAGAAAGACGCGGTCCTGGCGCGGGTCCTTCGGTGAGCGGTAATTGACCAGCTTGGGGCGCTCGCCGATCACGATCTTGATTCCCAGTCGCTCGCTCTTGCCAAGACTCTCTTCGAAGTCCTGTTTGGTCCAGACGCCGGCGCCCTTCCAACGACGCGGCAGAAGCAACGTGACTTTGTCGCGACCGGCCTCGCCCTGGGCGTGAAGGAAGGAAGCCAGGTGCCAGGCGGTGGAGATCTGCGATTCCCGGAGGACGGCTCCGTTCATCCAGGCTTTCAGGTCCACTCCTGCCAAAGCCAGCGGGTACAGGCTGCCCCGCGTCAGGGGTCCGCTGTGGCGCCCCGCGGTCGTGTTGCCGCCGTCAGGCTGTAGTTCGACGCGGCGGTAACCTCGCGGTCCGGCGAACTGATCGAGCACCGAACCGGGCAGAGTCATGTAGAGGAAATTGGCCTGGCTCTTCAGGCGGTGGCGATCGTAAAGCGCGGCCAGCTTCTCGAGATTGACTACGGGCTCGTAGGAGGTCATTCCCATGGCCATGCCCACTATGAGCGAGCGGCGCAGGATTTCAGGAAGCGGCCGCCCGTCGCGCCGGCGGATGTCCTCGAACGCCCACTTGAGCTTGGCCGGATCCGTGGAGTCGATCACGTAGCAACGAATGCCGCGGCGAAGCAGGCCCACAGCCTGATACATCGCCTTGTCTTCGGCCGAGCCGCCCATACCGCACCAAAGGAGGTAGCGTGGGTAGACGCCGTGCGCGACCTTGATGCCGGTACGGAGATCGGCAACCTCGCGCGCGATCATCTCGGGCCATTCCGGATGCTGAGGCACCTGCCAGCTAAGGTTGAATACGCCGTAGCCGTTCTTGGTGACCCGGCCCTGGTTGTCAGTCTCCATCCCGATGCGGATCAGCAGGTCATCATCCGCGTGCAAGCCCTGCAAGCCCTCGCGTCTGACACGATCGTCCAGGGCGCGCAGGCGCTCCAGCACACGCTCGCGCTGGAAACGTTCGAAGTATTCCTGGGAAGGCGCTCCGGGAAGGTCGTTGAAGAGCGAGAGTCGCACTTACTCGTTTTAACATAGCCGGCGCCGGCCGGGACCGCTCCTAGAATGGAAGTGTGGAGGCACGCGCAGCCGCATCGGGGACGGCGACGCGTCGGCATGGGGCGGCGGAAGCGGCGGACCGGCTTTTCCGCTTCGCGGTGCTGGGTCTGGCCGCCGGCGGCTACCTTGCGGTGATCGGATCGGGCCGGCTGGCAGCGCCGGTGGTCGGGGTGGCCGGCGCAGCTCTCGTGGGCGCAATTCTGGGAGCCGCCGGACTGCTACGCATCAAACTGAGCCGCGGTTGGGCTGCCATCCTTGCGGCTGGCTGCGTTCTGCTGCATCCTCTCGACTGGTCCATTCTTTCGCGCGACTTTCTGACCGCCACGATCCACTCTTTGGTGTTGCTGGCGGCGCTGCTGGCGCTGGTAGCGAGCACTCCGCGCGATTACGGTTTTCTCGTCACGCTGGCGTTCGTTGAATTGTTGGCGGCCGCGGCCGTCTCCGTGCAAGCGAACTTCTTTCTATTCCTGATGCTTTTCCTGCTCTCCGGCGTCCTGGCCCTTACAAGCGCAGAGATCCGCCGGTCGTTCAGGAGCACGTCGCAACCTATATACCGGCCGCCTGGTTTCGAGGGGAGGCTCTTGGTATTCTCGGCATGGCTGACCGCGGCCATCCTCCTGTTGACCGCAGGCCTGTTTTTCGTGCTGCCACGCACCGCGCAAGCGGCGTTCCGCCGCTTATCACCCAGCCGCGTGGCCATTCCCGGTTTCGGGGGAGAGGTCCGACTCGGCCAGTTGGGCACGGTCGTGGATGATCACCGGCCTATCCTGCGCGTGCGCATCCTCGGACAGGATCCGGGGCCGGGCTTGAAGTGGCGAGGCGCGGCCCTGAGCCGCTTCGATGGTCAACGTTGGTACAATCCCGCGACGCCCACCACCACGCTGACCGTTCGCGATCGGCTGCTCACGCTGGCTACCGCCGCGCCGGTACAGGGCGGGAGGCGCCTGAGCTACGAAGTGATGCTGGATCGCGCCGCAGCCGACACGCTTTTCTTCGCAGGCGTGCCTGAGTTGGTCTGGATCAATATCCCGGCGGTCATCCGCGGTCCGAACGAAAGCTATCGGCCGGCCGGCGCCGGAGAAGGAATCCTGCGCTACGGGGTCCACGGCTTCCTGCCTGACGAGGTGAAGCCTGGACTCCTGCGGGCGCGACCCGTGCCGGCCGAGGTGCTGGAGTGCTGCCTCGAATTGCCACGGCTCGATCCGCGCGTCGCGCAGCTGGCGCAACAACTGGCGGAAGGATTCACCTCCGCCCACGCCTGTGCGCTGGCCATCGAAGCCTATCTGAGCGAAAACCATCGCTACCGTCGCAAACCTCCCGCTCAAGTCGCGCCCGATCCGCTGGCGTGGTTCCTGTTCGAAGGGCGGGAAGGGCACTGCGAGTACTTCGCCTCGGCGATGGCAGTGCTGTTGCGGGCCGTTGGCATACCGTCACGCTTGGTCACGGGGTTCGTGGGAGGCGTTTACAACCCCGTTAGCGGCTGGCACGTGCTCCGTGCTTCCGACGCCCATGCCTGGGTCGAAGCCTATCTGCCAGCGACGGGCTGGACCGCCTTCGACCCCACCCCGCCGGTTCCGGCACCGCGCCCGACCCCTCTGCTCTCGCGCCTGGCTTTCTACCTCGACGCCGCGGAGACATTCTGGCAGGAGTGGGTGCTCAGCTACGATCTTGCGCGGCAGCTCGTTCTCGCCGCCCGCATGGAACGTTCGAGTCGCAGCCTGGGAACGCGCTGGCTGGAGGCCGCCGACACCTTCTGGTCCGCCCTGCGCGAAAAGGCGGAGAGGCTCGGGCGGCGCAGCATGCCGCTCCTGGTAACCCTGCTGGCGCTCACGGCGGCCACGGCAGCGGTGGGGCCGCGGCTCGTCACGGCGTGGCGCACGCGTAGGCGCCTGCGTCGGATTCAGCATGGCGCGGCCGGGGCGCAGGAGGCCACGCTACTTTACCTGCGCTTGCTTCGCGCGCTCGAGCGTCAGGGCTTTCGCAAGCCCCCGTGGCTGACGCCGACCGAGTTCGCTAACGTGTTGCCGCCTTCCGAGCTTGCCGCGCGTGTGCGCGAGTTTACCGCCGACTACAACCGCCTGCGCTTCGGCGGCCGGGCCGAGGCAGGGCCCACGCTGCTCGCTACGCTGGAAGCGATCGAACGGGGCGGGCGCCGCTCATGAAGCGCTCAGGTATTCTCGGACAGCCCCTCCCGGCGCCGCACCGGAAAGGACCGGGACTCGACAACCGAACAGGCTGTGCCCGCGGCCGTCCTCCCGCAACCGCGGTCGATCGCCGGGAGCTAACGGCGGCTCGCCCGCCCGGGCCGCGGTCCGTTCCCGCAGAAGAGGTTCGCCCGCCATCGTTGCATTTCACTTGATTCGGAACGAAGCTGGCCGCACGTGCCGCCCGGCACTCCCCGGATTCTCACATGAGATCTTCCGGTCTGGCCGGGCTGGAAGAGCGGTCCCGAGCTCCAACGAGGAGCGCTGTCTCATGCCATCGGCAGGAAGTTCGCAAGACAACGCGACGGCTTTGCCCGGCTCGGGCCCGCAACTGCAACGCACGCATCCCCGCAAGTCGTGAAGCGCCGATCGAAAAAGGCGTCGGCTGGGCGGTCCGATTCCGTCATGGAGTTTTCCAGGAGGGAAGAGCTCCGAAAAACCGCTGGATTCGCTCGACAGCGTCGCTTCGCAGAGGCGTCGAGCCGGCTCAGCTCGAGCTCCGCCTGTTGACCACTGGGAAAAGTTTACCGCCGTAAGCTGCGAGATCATCGGCTCCCAGCTTCGAAATACGGCTCCGGCTCGGGAATGGCTGCGCCGTCCTTGCGGGGCGAAGAGGCGCCGTAGTTGACCCGCGTAGCCGCGTCGTGCATTACAACCTGGCCTCCTCCGACTGTGCCGGAGTAGTCGCCCAGCCATTGGATCCTATGCCCCAGGCGCGCCAGCTCCGATCGCACGTCGGCCGCTACGCGGGCCTCCATCATGAGGTCGCATCCGCCGAAAGTCAGCTTCGTGAACCGCGGAGCTTCCAGCGCGGCCTGGATGTTCATGCCGTGATCCGCCACGTTGGAGACGAACTGAGCGTGGGCCTGCGCCTGGTTGTAGCCGCCCATGATGCCGAAGCCCACCTTGAGGGCCCCTTGCTCCATGTAGCCCGGAATGATGGTGTGGAAGGGGCGCTTGCGAGGAGCCAACGCGTTGGGATGCGCAGGATCCAGCTCGAACAGCGCTGCGCGATTGTGCAGATGAAATCCCATGCCCTCGACGACGACCCCCGAGCCGAAGTGCAGGTAGATGCTTTGAATGAGCGAAGCGATATTGCCCTGGCGGTCCACGACCGCAAGATACACGGTATCACCGGGCGGCGGAGCGCCGGCCGAAGGCGCACAGTTCGCGCGGTCGGCTCGGATCAGCCGCGCGCGTTCAGCGGCGTACGGTTTCGAAAGGAGCCCGGCGAGGGGAACGCGCGCAAAGCGCGGATCGCCTACGTAGCGCCTCAGGTCCTCGTAGGCCAGCTTCTGAGCCTCGATCTTGACGTGCCAGGCTTGCGCGCTGCCCGAAGGCAGCTTGGGCAGAGGAAACTGCTCCATGATGTTCAGCATCTCGAGGGCCGCGATGCCTTGACTGTTGGGAGGCAGCTCATAAACGGTCCATCCCCGGTACGTGGTCGAGATCGGCTCGACCCATTCCGGTTCGTACTCGCTCAGATCCTCCGGGGCCAATACGCCGCCCAATCGCTGCGAAGTCCGCAGGATGGCTTGTGCGAGTGCGCCTCGATAGAACGCGGTAGGGCCCTCGCGCGCCACCCGCTCGAAAGCTCGGGCCAGATCCTCATTGCGAAAGATCTCTCCCGTGCGGGGCGGTGCGCCTCCCGGCAGGAAGATGCGGCGGGCTTCCGGGTCCGCAGCCAACTTCGCCTCGGAATCTTTCCAATGCTGGGCGATGATTTCGGTGACGGGAAAGCCGTGGCGGGCGTAATAAATCGCCGGCGCGAAAAGCTCCGACCAACTCAGGCGGCCGAAGCGGCGGTGCAACTCCGCCCAGCCCTTGACGGCGCCCGGGACGCTGACCGAAAGGATGCCGGACTGCGGCATCGCGCTGTGGCCGCGCTCCTTGAGTCTCTCGATGGTGAGGCCGCGCGGCGCCCAGCCGCTGGCGTTGAGGCCCCACAGCTTGCCGGTCGCGGCCTCCCGATAAATCACGAAGAGATCCCCACCCATGCCGCAGCTCATCGGCTCGACCACCGCGAGCACGGCGTTGGCGGCGATCGCCGCATCCGCCGCCGAGCCGCCGCGCGCCAGCACCTGCGCGCCGGCCTGCGAAGCCAACGTCTGACTCGCAGCCACGATGCCGCCGCGCGAGATCACCATCGAGCGCGCTTGGCTGCGGTTCTGCGCCGTCATGGAAGCAACCCCGAGGAGAAGCCACATGAGGGCCAGGAGCCAATCCCTCACCATCATGGCGCCCATTCTATCCTGACCCGTCGCCGTGCTATGGTGAAGCGAGAGGGGCCATGCAAAGACGGACATTTCTGGGACTGGGCTTGAACGCGGCGGGCGCTGCCTTGTTGGGTGCAGCCCCGGCTCGCAAGGAAGCTTCCGACCTCATCCTGCTGGGACCCCGCAAGGTTCCGGTCACCAGGCTGGCCGTGGGCACCGGCACCAACGGCGTAGGCGGCAGTTCCAATCAGACCCGCAAGCTGGGCCTGGGCGGCTTGGCCGATCTGCTGGAAGCCGCCTGTGATCGGGGCGTTCGCTTTTGGGACTCGGCCGATCAATACGGCACGCATCCGCATCTTCGGCACGCCCTGCGGCGCGTCCCGCGGGAGAAAGTCGCCATTCTCACCAAGACCCGAGCGTCCACGGCCGCAGAGATGCGCGCCGATCTCGACCGTTTCCGGCGCGAACTCAACACCGACTACATCGACATCCTGCTGCTGCACTGCATGATCGCCGGTGATTGGCCGGAACGCATGCGGCCGGTGATGGACGTCATCGCGGAGGCGCGCGAGCGCGGGATCGTACGCACCCACGGCGTCTCCTGCCACAGCCTGGCGGCGCTGGCTGCGGCCGCAGCCGATCCGTGGACGCAGGTGATCCTGGCGCGCATCAATCCGGCGGGCGCGGCAATGGACGGGCCGCCCGAATCGGTGGTTCCGGTGCTCCGGAAAGCCAAAGGCGCGGGCAAGGGGGTCATCGGCATGAAGATCCTCGGGGTGGGGCGGCTGCGGTCGCGCCTGGATGAATGCCTGCGCTATGCGCTGACGCTGGACTGTGTGGATTGCTTCACCATCGGCGTCGAGAGCCGTCAGGAGCTCGAGGATCTGGTCAGCCGCATTCCGCGCTTGGGCGCGGCAGCGTGAATTGATCCCTTACGCTGAGGCATACTGGGGTGCATGACGCGCAGGAGCTGGTTGGGCGGACTTGCGCTCGGTTTGGTCGCCGGCGGCTGCCGGAAAAAGAGCGAACGGGTCATCGGCGTCATCGCACAGGGGCGTTCGCATTTGTTTTGGCAGTCGATCCATGCCGGGGCGGTGGCGGCGGGTCGCGAATCCGGCGTGCGCATTCTCTGGAACGCCCCTACCTCGGAGACCGACTACGCCGGTCAGCTTCAGATCATGACGGCCATGATCAACCGACGCGTCGACGCCATCGCAGTGGCGCCCATTGACAAGAAAGCCATGGTCGGCGTCGTCGAGCGCGCCATGCGCGAAGGCATACCCGTCATCATCTACGACACGGGTGTCGACACGGAGCTCTTTGTGGCTCGCATCGCCACCGACAACTATGCGGCCGGACGCCTGGCCGGCGAACGTATGGGCCAGATCCTTGGGGGAAAAGGAAAGGTTCTGATGCTGGCCTGCCAGCCGGGAGCCGCTTCCACGCTGGCCCGCGAGCAGGGCTTCGAAGACGTGCTGCGCGAAAAGTACCCGGGCATCCGCATCGCCGACAAGCGGTTCGGCATGTCGGACTTCGCCAAGTCGCTGGCAGTGGCCGAGAACATGCTCACGGCGCACCCGGACGCCGACGGGATGTTCGCCTCCAACGAAACCGGGTCGGTCGGCGCGGCGCAGGCGCTGAAGGCGCGCCAGAGCAGGACCAGACTGGTGGGTTTCGATTGGAGCCCGACGTTGCTCGAAGATTTGAAATCGGGCCTCATCGACTCTTTGGTTGTGCAGGACCCCTTCCGGATCGGGTACGAGGCCGTAAAGGCCGCCGTTCTGAAGCTCGAGGGAGGAACGCCCGAAAAAATCCGTAACCTGCCCGCCCGCCTCATCACGCGCGAAAACCTGAACGATCCGGACGTGCAGAGACAGCTGAATCCCGACCTGAAGAAATACCTGGACTGAGGTCGGCGCCGGCGCGCATAATGTAGGCAGACTTGTGCCAGGAGGACTTCGCATGGAGGCTGCTGAAGCACGACGGCTGCTAAACGTTTTCCTGCCCGCCGTCCAGCAGGAGATTGCTACGACACGGAAGGTACTGGCGGCCGTGCCGTCCGGTCAGGAGGGGTACCGTCCCCATCCCGCCTCGATGACCGCGCTCCATCTGGCGTGGCACCTAGCCTCCTCGGACTGGTGGTTCCTGGACAGCATTGCCCGCGGCCGGTTCGAGGCCGGCGAGGAAGGCGTGCCGGCCGAGATTCGCACCGCGGGCGACGTGCTGGCTTGGTACGACGAAAATGTTCCACCCGCGTTGGAGCGCCTGAAAGGCTTGAGCGATGAGGAGCTGGCGCGTCCCATCGAATTCTTTGGAGTGGTGACGCAGCCTGCCGTCCAGTACCTGCTGATGATGATGTTGCACACGGCTCACCACCGCGGCCAACTCTCGAGCTACCTCAGGCCGATGGGTGGGAGGGTCCCCGCGATCTACGGCGGCAGCGCCGACGAGCCGGCGCCGTCGCCGGCCTGAAGCATGTTTTCACGCCGCCTCGCGTCGCGTCTCCAGCAACTGGAGGAAGGCGAGCGCCGCAGGGCTGAACTTCTTCCTGCGCAGGTGAATGATGCCCAGCGGCCGGACGGGTGCGGGCTCGAGGCGGATGGCCGCCAGTCGACCCTGTCGCACCTCTTCCCGCACCATGGGCCACGGCAGGATGCTCAGGCCTGCTCCGGCGGCCACGGCCTCTTTGACGGCGGGTATGTTGTCGAAATGCATCACAATGTTGACCGTAACGCCGTGCTCGCGTAAGAACTGGTCGAGGTGACGGCGGATGGGCAGATCCTGGTCGAAGGCCACCATGGCCGCTCCCCCTAGGTCTGCCGGCTGCAACAGCGACCGCGCCGAAAGCGGATGCCCGGGGACGACTGTCACCACCATCGGCTCCATCCGCCATGGGCGCGCCTGGATCTGCCGCGTGCTCTCGGCGTAGCTCACAAGTCCCAGATCGGCATGGCCGCCGGCCACCGCCTCGTAAACTTTCTCCGGGCGCAGGTATTCCACTTCGAGCCTGGCGCCGGGGTGACGGCGAGCGAACTCCTCCTGCATGCCGGCCATTTCCGACAGACCGACTGAATAGATCGCGGCCACACGAACCACGCCCTCCAGGGTGCCCTTGAGCTGCTGCAATGCAGCTGAAAACTCCTGCTCGCGGCGGAGCACGTCGCGGCAGAACTCGTAGTAGAGCTGGCCCGCGGCCGTCAAGCGGATGGGACGACGCGATCGGTCCAATAGGCTCGTCCCAAATCGCCTTTCCAGTTCCTGGACATGCTGCGTGGCCGCGGACTGGCTGATGCCGTGGTTGGCGGCGGCGCGGCTGAGGCTGCGCGTGTGAGCAATGTCGATGAACAGGCGAAGGTGAGCAGTGTCCACGTGCTTAGTATAAAATAAGGCCTTCTTATTTTGTCAACCATCTAAATCTTGTTGACTAATTTTACTTGCCATGCTATGCTTCGGAGTAATCCACTCCAGGTGTAAGGGATGGACGAGGAACACGACTTTATTCACCTGCCTCACCCGCAGGGGCTCTATGACCCCGCAGCGGAGCGCGATTCCTGCGGCATCGGTTTCGTGGTCGACGTCAAAGGTCGCCCCTCGCACCGGATCATCGAGCAGGGCATCCAGATCCTGATCAATCTCACGCACCGGGGCGCGGCCGGCTGCGATCCGGAGACCGGCGACGGGGCCGGGTTGCTCATTCAGATCCCACACGCGTTTTTCGCCCGGGAGTGCGATCGGCTGGGTTTCGCGCTGCCGCCCGCGGGCCAATACGGCGTGGGCATGGTCTTCCTGCCTGTGGAGCGTCACGAGCGGCTGTTGGCCGAAGGCATTCTGGAGCGGATCGCCCGCGAGGAAGGCTTGCAAGTGCTGGGCTGGCGCGACACCCCGGTGGATGACACCGCGATTGGACGCATCGCGCGCGCCTCGCGGCCTTACATCGAACAGGTCTTCATTGCACCCCGGAACGGGACGGACCAGGCGGCCCTGGATCGCAAGCTCTACGTGGTGCGAAAGCGGGCCGAAAGGGAGATCGCGTCCAGCGATCTGCGCGAGAAAGGGCACTTTTACGTCTGCTCGCTTTCCACGCGCACCATCGTCTACAAGGGACTGCTGTTGGCCCCCCAGATCGCTCGCTTTTACAGGGACCTGTCCGATCCTGAAGTAACCAGCGCGCTCTGCCTGGTGCACCAGCGCTTCTCGACGAACACCTTCCCCACCTGGCAACTCGCGCACCCCTTCCGCTACATCTGCCATAACGGCGAGATCAACACCCTGCGCGGCAACGTGGCCTGGATGCACGCGCGGCAATCCGTGCTGGCTTCGCCCCTGTTCGGAGACGACATCAAGAAGTTTTTCCCCATCTGTACGCCGGGCGCCAGTGATTCCGCGATTCTGGACAACGTCGTCGAGCTGCTTTACCTGGCCGGTCGCAGCCTGCCGCACGTGATGGCCATGCTGATCCCGGAGGCGTGGGCGGGCGATCCCACCATGAGTGCGGAAAAACGCGCGTTTTATGAGTACCACGCGTCGCTGATGGAGCCCTGGGACGGGCCGGCGGCGATCGCTTTCACCGACGGACGTCTGATCGGCGGCATCCTGGATCGCAACGGCCTGCGGCCGGCCCGCTATCTGGTGACGCACGACGACCAGGTGATTCTGGCTTCGGAGACGGGGGTGCTGCCCGTCGAGCCCGAGAACGTGCGCGCCAAGGGGCGTCTACAACCCGGCCGCATGTTCCTGGTCGATACGGTCGAAGGCCGCATCGTTCCCGACGAAGAGATCAAGCATCGCCTGGCCTCGCGCCAGCCTTACGCGGACTGGCTGCGTCGTCACCAGATCACGCTGGACAAGCTCCCGGAGCCGCCGCGCTGGCATCCCACCGATTTCCCCTCCATCCGCCGCCGTCAGCGCTGCTTTGGCTACACCGACGAAGAGTTGCGCATGATCCTGGCGCCGATGGCCGCCACCGGCGAGGAGCCGGTCGGCTCCATGGGGGTGGACACGCCGTTGGCCTGTCTCTCCGACCGGCCTCAGCTTCTTTTCAACTACTTCAAACAGATCTTTGCCCAGGTGACCAATCCTCCCATCGATCCGATTCGGGAGGAAATGGTCATGTCGCTAACCAGCTTCATCGGCACGGAACGGAACATTCTCGAGGAGACGCCCGAGCACTGCCACACGCTCAAGCTGGATCATCCCATCCTTACCAACCGGGATTTGGAAAAGCTGCGGCGCGTTTCCTGGGGAGACTTTCTGGCCACTACGCTGCCTGCTCTCTTCCGCGTACGGGGCGGCGCGCAGGAGCTGGAAAGGGCGCTCGAGGGCCTTTGCCGCCGCGCCTCGCTCGCCATCCGGAACGGTTACACGCTGCTCATCCTCTCGGACCGCGGCTTCGATGAAGAGTACGCCCCGATCCCCAGCCTGCTGGCGCTGAGCGCGGTGCATCATCATCTGGTGCGCGAAGAGACGCGCACGCAGGTGGCGCTCATTGTCGAATCGGGCGAGCCGCGGGAGGTCATGCATTTCGCGCTGCTGATCGGTTACGGCGCCAGCGCGGTGAACCCCTACCTGGCCATCGAGACGCTGGAGGACCTGCACCGCCGCGGCTGGTTGCCGGAGGGGCTGAGCTTCGAAGATGCACTGCGCAATTACATCAAGGCGGTCAACAAAGGATTGCTCAAGGTCTTCTCCAAGATGGGGATCTCGACTCTGCAAAGTTACCGCGGCGCTCAGATCTTCGAAGCCGTCGGCCTCAGTCGCGAGCTCATCGACCGTTATTTCACGGGCACGCCCTCGCGCATCGAAGGGGCGGGGCTGGACGTCTTGGCGCGCGAGGCGGCCATGCGGCACGCCCACGCCTTCGCCGAGGTGCGTGAGGACGAGCCCGAACTGGAGCTGGGCGGCGCACTGCGCTACCGCGCGGGCGGCGAGCATCACCTGCTGAATCCTTTCACCATCAGCAAGCTCCAGCATGCCGTTCGACAGGACAGCTACCGGACCTTCCGCGAATTCGCCGAAGCCGTCGACGACCAGAGCCGTCGCCTGTGCACGTTGCGCGGTCTGCTCGATTTCAAACGTGCGCCGCACCCGCTGCCGCTGGAGGAAATCGAGCCGGCCTCGGAAATCGTGAAGCGCTTCGTCACGGGCGCCATGTCCTTCGGCGCCCTATCGCGCGAAGCGCACGAGACGCTCGCCATCGCCATGAATCGCATCGGGGCCAAATCGAACTCGGGCGAAGGCGGCGAAGACGAAGACCGGTTTTTCGACGAGCGACGCAGCGCGGTGAAGCAGGTCGCCTCGGGACGCTTCGGCGTGACTGTGAGCTATCTGGTGCATGCCGACGAATTGCAGATCAAGATCGCGCAGGGCGCCAAGCCGGGCGAGGGCGGCCAGCTTCCCGGCCACAAGGTGGACGAGATCATCGCGCGCGTGCGCCATTCGATTCCCGGCGTGCCGTTGATCTCGCCGCCCCCGCATCACGACATTTACTCCATCGAGGATCTGGCCCAACTGATCTACGATTTGAAGAACGTCAATCCGCGGGCGCGCATCTCGGTGAAGCTGGTCTCGGAATCGGGTGTGGGCATCGTGGCGGCCGGCGTCGCCAAGGCCCACGCCGATGTCATTCTGATCAGCGGCCATGACGGCGGAACCGGCGCCTCGCCTCTGACCGCCATCCGGCACTCGGGCACGCCCTGGGAGCTGGGCCTGGCCGAAACCCAGCAGGTGCTGGTGCTCAACGACCTGCGCAGCCGCGTGCGCTTGCAGGTGGACGGCAAGCTTCAGACCGGGCGCGACGTGGTGATCGCCGCCCTGCTGGGCGCCGAGGAGTTCGGCTTCGCTACGGCCCCGCTGGTGGCCATGGGCTGCATCATGATGCGCAAGTGCCATCTGAATACGTGCCCGGTCGGCATCGCTACGCAGGACCCAGTGCTGCGCCGTCGGTTCCAGGGTCAGCCCGAGCACGTCATCCGCTATTTCTTCTTCGTGGCCGAGCAGGTTCGCGAGCTGATGGCCCAGCTGGGTTTCCGCACCGTGGACGAGATGATCGGGCGCGTGGACCGGCTCGATCTGCGATGCGTCGAAGACCATTGGAAAGCCCGTGCGGTGGATCTCTCCGCAATCCTCTACAATCCGCCCGTTCCCTCGCGTGTCGGTCGCCGTTTCCTGAGGCCGCAAGAGCACGGGCTCGAGCAGGCCCTGGATCACGAGATCCTCACACGCGCCCGGCCTGCGTTGGAAAGGGGCGAGCCGGTAGAACTGCAGATGCAGATCCGCAACGTGCACCGCGCCGTGGGTGCGATGTTGAGCGGCGAGATTGCCCGCCGCTACGGTTCGCGCGGCCTGCCGGACGACACGATTCGGATTCACTTCAGGGGCTCGGCCGGGCAGAGCTTCGGCGCGTTCCTCGCTCCGGGGGTCACGTTCACGCTGGCCGGCGAAGCCAATGACTACATCGGCAAGGGCCTCTCGGGAGGACGCCTGATCGTGATGCCGCCGCCGGGCTCGCGCTTCCGTCCCGAGGAAAACATCATCATCGGAAACGTAGCGCTCTACGGCGCCACGGGCGGCGAGGCCTTCTTTTCGGGCGTGGCAGGAGAGCGCTTCGCGGTTCGCAACTCGGGCGCGACCGCGGTGGTGGAGGGAACCGGGGATCACGGCTGCGAATACATGACTCGCGGCCTGGTCATCGTGCTGGGCCGCACCGGCCGCAATTTCGCGGCCGGCATGACGGGCGGCCTAGCCTTCGTAGTGGACGAGACCGGCGAGTTCGTGCGCAACCGGTGCAATCGGACGCACGTGGATCTGGAACCTCTGGCGGACCCGGCCGATATCGAGCTGGTGCGCAGCCTGATCGAGCGTCACCTGCGCTTGACGGGGAGTCCGCGCGCCGCCTGGATTCTCGAGAACTGGGCCTCGGTGCTCCCGCTGTTTGTGAAGGTCTTCCCGCAGGACTATCGCCGCGTGCTGGGCCGAGAGCGGTCGGTTTTGCAGCCGCCCATCTTCGTACCGACGGCAGTCGAGACGCGGGAGGTGTTGCATGGGTAAGCCTACCGGCTTCCTGGAGTACGCGCGGGAGGTCCCCGAGCGCCGGCCGGTAGAGGAGCGGGTGCGGGATTTTTTTGAGATCGAGCTGCCCTTTGCCGAGGAACGCGTGCGCCCGCAAGCCGCGCGCTGCATGGATTGCGGCGTGCCTTTCTGCCATAGCGCTTGTCCGCTGGAGAATCTCATCCCGGACTGGAACGACATGGCCTGGCGCGGGCGCTGGCCCGAAGCCGTGCGGCTGTTGCACTCGACCAATAACTTCCCCGAAATCACCGGCCGCGTCTGTCCGGCTCCCTGTGAAGCCTCCTGCGTGCTCGCTATCAACCAGCCCGCGGTCACCATCAAGCAGATCGAAAAGTTCATTGCAGAAAAGGCGTGGCGAGAGGGTTGGGTCCGACCGACGCCTCCTACCGCGCGCACGGGCAAGCGGGTGGCGGTGGTGGGATCGGGTCCCGCGGGCCTGGCCGCCGCCCAGCAGCTGAATCGCGCAGGCCACACAGTGGAGGTGTTCGAGAAGGCCGATCGGATCGGCGGACTGCTACGCTACGGCATCCCCGATTTCAAGCTCGAAAAGCACATCCTCGACAGGCGGCTCGAGCAGCTGGCGGCGGAAGGAGTTCGCTTCCACACGCGCGCCTGCGTGGGAGAGAACGTCCCAGTCGAAGACTTGCGCCGCGAGTTCGACGCCATCCTTCTGGCAGGCGGCGCTGGGCAGCCGCGCGACCTGAAGGTGCCCGGGCGCCACTTGCAGGGCGTGCATTTCGCCATGGAATTCCTCACGCAGCAGAACCGCCGCAATGCGGGCGACTGGATCGACCCGGGCGAGGAAATTCTCGCCACAGGCAGGCGCGTGGTGATCATCGGCGGAGGAGACACCGGGGCGGACTGTTTGGGGACATGTCACCGGCAGCAGGCGGCCTCGGTCGTCCAACTTGAAATCATGCCCGAGCCGCCTCGCGAGCGCGCTCCCGAGACGCCCTGGCCGCTGTGGCCTCGGCAGTTGCGCATCGAAAGTTCCCACGAGGAGGGTGGCGAGCGGCTCTGGTCCGTGGCCACGTTGGAGTTGCTCGGCGACGAGCACGGACGCGTACGCGCCCTGCGCGCCACGCGTGTGGGGCCGCCGCCTTCGTTTGCTCCCATTGCGGGCAGTGAGTTCGTATTGGAGGCCGACCTCGTCCTGCTCGCTATGGGTTTCACGGGTCCCGTCCGCGAAGGCCTGCTCGAGCAACTGAAACCGGAGCTCGATGAGCGGGGCAACGTGCGCACCGACGGGCGCTACATGACCTCCCTAGAAGGGGTCTTCGCGGCGGGCGATATGCGTCGCGGGCAGTCGCTGGTGGTCTGGGCCATCCGCGAGGGCCGGGAGGCCGCGCGCGCCATGGATCGTTGGCTGCGCGAGCGCGCCGGGTGATTTTCAGCGAATGATCCCCTTGCGCACCGCGTAGAGCACGATCTCGGCCGTGTTGTGCAGGTTGAGCTTCTGCATGATGTGCGTGCGGTGCGTCTCTACGGTGTAGGGGCTCAGGTTGAGCAGCGCGGCCACCTCCTTGTTGCTCTTGCCCTCCGCCAGCAGTTGCAGGACCTCCTTCTCCCGGTCGGTGAGCAGATCGTAGGAATCCTTCAGGCCGCGTTGTTGCAGGTAGCGCATGTAGTCTTCGAGCAGCTTCTCGGAGATCACCGGGCTGAAGAAAGGCTTGCCCTGGGCGGCCACCTGCACGGCGCGCACCAGGTCCTCCTCGGCCGAGTCTTTCAGCAGATAGCCCTTCGCGCCGGCCGAGAGTGCGCGCAGCAGGTAGGACTCGTCCGAGTGCACGCTCAGCATGATGACGTTGACCTGGGGGTTTTGCTTGACGATCTGCGCGGCGGCCTCGATGCCGTTCAATTGGGGCATGCCGATGTCCATGACGACCACATGCGGCTTGAGTTCGGCCGCCAGCCGAACGGCTTCCCTGCCGTCAGAGGCTTCGCCCACGACCTCCATTTCGGGCTGGCGCTCGAGCAGGAAGCGCAGTCCCTTGCGCACGACTGCGTGATCGTCAGCCAGCAGGATTCGTATCTTGTTCATCTCCGACCCCGGCCGCACGCAGCGGGACTTCGGCCGTCAGCAGCGTGCCGCGTCCCGGCTGCGAAAAGATGTCCACGCGCCCGCCAAGCTCCCGCACGCGCTCTTGAATACCCAGCAGTCCCAATCCCCGGCCGGCAGCCTCGGCCGGATCGAATCCTATGCCGTCATCCTGCACGGTCACGATGACGGACTCCTCCCGCCCGTGAATGGTGACGCGAATGCTTCGGGCCCGCGCATGCCGCGCGCAGTTGGTCAAAGCCTCCTGGACGACGCGGTAGACGCAGGTGCGATGGCGCTCCGGCAGGTTTTCCAGCGCGCCGTCCAGCTCGACGGTGACCGGCACGCCGAAGCGTCGCGAGAACTCCCGCGCCTGCCATTCGACCGCCGGCCCCAGTCCCAAATCATCCAGCATCGAGGGGCGCAGGCCCATCGCCAGGTCACGCACCGCGCGCAGGGCCGTCTCGGACAAGCGCCGCGCTTCTTCGACCCGTTCGTGAAACTGCTCTGCCGGCGCATCGCGCAACTGCTCCAGATTGCGGACTTCCATGCGGAGCGCGGTGAGCATCTGTCCCACCTCGTCGTGCAGCTCGCGCGAGATGGCTTTACGTTCCTCTTCCTGGGCGCGCACCAGTTCCTGCGAGAGCCGACGCAGCTCCTGCTCGGCCTGCTCGGCGCGGCGCCATTCGCGCTCGGTGCGATGTTCGAGGGCGTGGATGCGGCGAATGCTCACGGCCGAAACGATCAGTCCGAGCAGCAGCGTGACCGCCAGCATGCGGCCCAACTGCTTGGGCAGTTCGGCCTGTTTGCGGTCGATCTCGGCCCGCTGCCGCTTCAGGTTGGCCTCGTTGAGCTGCCGCAGCTCGCGGGCCAGCGCGAGCACCGCGTTTCGCCGCGGCAGCACGTGCTGCCGCAGAAAGAGCGAGCTGAAGGCCAGCTTCTCGCGGGGCGTCCAGTCGAACAACGGATCGAGCGAATCCCAGTAACGATCCAGCTCTTCGCGCAACCGCTCGAGCTTGGGCGCATCTTCCGGCCCGAGCATGCCGCGCAGCGCCTCCAGCTCGCTGCTCATCGAGCTGCGTAGTTCCAGCAACTGTTCGCGGTACATGCCGGCCGTCAGGTGCGAGGGATCGAGCAGGTAGTCGCGCACCAGCACGCCGGAAAGGTGGACTTCCGTGCGGAGCTCGTTCAGCGTGCTCGCGCTGCGCTGGTAGTCGTCGTACAGCGAGCCGATCTGCGCATAGATCTGCCGCGTCGTGCGCAACATGGCGAGGCCGGAGAGCGTGATCAAAACGAGCAGGGTTCCGAAGCCGATGGCGAGGACGGGTCCGGTGCGGCCTTTCATCCCTTGGCTCCCGAGCTACACCCATTTTCCCGCGGGCCTACCCGCGCCGAGGGATGGCGCCGGGCTCCGACAGGCGTTAGGCTGGGGCTGTGCTGGTGGTGTTCTCGGACCTCGACGGCACGCTGCTCGACGCCCAAAGCTATGATTTCAGTCCGGCGGCGCCGGCACTGGCGGCCCTGGCGCGTCTGCGTATCCCGCTCGTGCTGGTGAGCAGCAAGACTCGCGCCGAGATGGAGTACTGGCGCAGCCGCCTCGCCAATACGCACCCTTTCGTTGTCGAGAACGGCGGCGCGGTCTACGTCCCGGAGGGCAGCTTTCCTTTCCCTCTGGAGCGCGCGCTTCGACGGGAGGGCTACGAGGTGCTCGAACTCGGGCGTCCGTATCGGGAGCTGGTGGCGGCACTGGAGCAGGCCGCCGCAGAGACCGGAACCCGAGTGCTGGCGTTCCACCGCATGACGCTCGGGCAGGTTCGTCGCCGCACGGGCCTGCCGCTCGCTCTGGCGCGCCGGGCGAAGGAGCGCGAATACGACGAGCCGTTCGAGGTCGTGGGCGGAGGAGCGGTCGAAGCCCTCCTGCAGGCCTTGCAAGAGCGCGGCTTGCGGTGGACTCGCGGGGGGCGTTTCTATCACGTTATGGGCGACAACGATAAGGCAGCGGCGGTACGAATTCTCGCGGACGCTTACAGACGGGCGCACGGCGAAGTCCGCACGGTGGGGCTGGGTGATGCCTGGAACGATCTGGATTTCCTGAGGCTGATGGATATGCCGGTTATCGTGGCCGGTCCGGCCGCCAGCGGGATGCAGGCGGCGCTGCCCCGTGCGCGCGTCACCAGGCAGCCAGGGCCCGCGGGCTGGAACGAGGCCGTGCTGGACGCGATCGCGCGGCACGGCGCCTCAGAGATGGTCCCATAGCGATTTCTCTTCCTCGCGAGTGCGAGCCGTTTCGCGGAGATGCCGCAGGGCGCCGTGCGCGCTGAGGCCCAACGCGATGCTGCCCGCCAGCACCAGGCCTCCCACCAGCAGCACGAATGCGGCCAGGAAGACGGTTCGCGCGAAGTTCAGATGATCGGCCGCCACCACCACCGAAACGAAGACGACAAGGACACGCACGCCCGCGGCGAGCCGACGCGGATGCGGCAAGCCCTCGTTGACGGCCCAGATCAGCGCGCTGCGGCCCAGATACTGTCCCAGCCAGACGCCGGCCAGCAGGATCAGTCCCGCCGCAAACAGCTTCGGCAGCAGGAAGACCACAGCCTCCACCATCTTGTTGGTGAGCGCGGTGTTGAAGGCGCTCAATCCGGTCAGCAGACCGATGAGCAGGATCAGCCAATAGATGACTCCTGCCACCAGCGGCGCCGTCTCGAGCGGACGCGTGCGGCCGAGCAGCGATGAGAGACCGCTTTCCACCACGAAGCGGTCCAGCCTTGCCATTCTGGTCAGGCGCAGGAAGAGACCCCGCACCGCGGCGGCGATCAGCCACGCGGCCAGCACGATGACGGTCGCAGCCACCAGCGGCGGCACGTAGGTGGTGGCTGTGCCTGCCAGTCGCTGCCAGGATTGCTCGAGAATCTCTCGTAACGTCCCGATCATTTCCTCACCTCCACAGGCGCCGGCTGGGCGTGCGGAACGGGTGTTCCGACCGCAGAATCCCAGCGCGCCACAAGGTAGGGCTTGGCGGCTTCGAAGGCCAAACAGAGTTGTTCGATACGCTCCTCCACCTCCGCCGAAATCATGTGCTCGGTCTCCAGGACGAAGGAGGCCACCCGTCCCAGATAAAGCGGTGTCAGCGAACGCAACAGGTGACCCCGTTCCACCGGCAGGCGGCGATGCGCGCAGGCGAACTCCAGCACGGTGCGGACCCAGAGATCGTCCGGGAAACGCCAATCGCGCGGTTCGGCTTCAGCGCGGCGGCAGAGCGTGGCCAGGTCCCGAAGCGTCTCGGCGTCGAGCGCCATCGCCCAGATCTCGCGCAATTCGCGGTAACCGGTCAGGAGGGCGCGGCGCATCCGCTCGAGGTTCACCGGTATGGGATCCAGGCCCACGTCGAAGCGGAAGCCGAACAGATCCACCGGCCGGCTTCCCCTGACGGCGCGCCAGACGCGCTCGTACTCGCGCATGAGCGTGAAGACACTGCCCACCACTTGCTGGAGCATGGCGCTCAGGTCCGCCGCCGGATCCTTGGCGTCGTGAAGTTTGGCGCCGAGGAAACTCTGGCAGACCTGGTAGCCCTCGGCGATGGCAATCGTGGTCATCCAGATGTCGATGCCGTAGCGGGCGACGTCGGTCTCCCAGTCGTCGCGTTGCAGATAGCGTGCGAGCAGACGGGCGGAAATGCCGAAGTCGCCGCCGATGGGCTGACGCACGCGCAGCCCGTAAAGGGCGCGCGTCAGCGGGTAGACGATGCTGTTGGTGATGGTTCCGTCGTACTTGTGCCGGTGGTAATACGGCGCGACGAAATCGTAGCCGGCGTGGAGGACGGGGCGCAGCAGCAGGTCCATCCACTCGGGCGTGATCGAGCGCAGGTCGGCGTCCACCACGGCGCAGGCGCGCGCGCCCAGCTCGCGGGCCATGGCGAAGATCATGCGGAAGGCGCTGCCCTTGCCGGGAATGCCGTGATAGGGCAGCGAGAGCCGATGCACCGGCAGCAAAGGCGTGGCGAGCAGCAGCAGACGGGGATCCTCGATCGAAGCCTTCAGCACTTCTTCGCGCGTCCCATCCTTCGAGCCTCCGTCGGAGTTGATGATGACGCCCGAGAGCTGCGGAAAGTACTTCGCCAGTCCTGCCTGCGCTGCACGCACCACGTGTCCGATAGTGCGCGCATTGTTGTAACTGGGGATGCCGACCACGATGTCGGCTTTCCGGATTTCAGAAATCGCCCGACGCGCTTCCTCGGTCAGCATGCGACCGTCTCGACCCTCGACCCTCAACCGCTAACCACAGCGCCTGCCCGCTCGGCGACGAGTCCGCCATCAGCCTCCACCGCTTCGAGCAGGTGTGAGAAAAAGTCGGGAACGGCGGAAAGGACGCGGCTCCAGTTAGGGATCTGCGGCGGACCCAACGGATCTTCCAGATACTCCTCGGCGGCCTGCCGGAGACTGCGCGCAAAGGTCGCCACGGCCAGCTCTTCGGCGTGACGGTCGAACTGCAGGCCGTTCAGCAGGGCATCGGCGTAGTACCGGTTGATGGTGTCTTCGGCCAGGCGGACGTAGCGCACCTGCAGGCTGCGGAAATGATCCCGGGTGAAGACCAGGCCTTCGCCGGCCATGGTGCGGAAGAGCGATTTGGCCACATCCACGGTCATTTTGCGCAGGCCGGCGTTGGGATCGTCGGGCGAGAGCGCCTGGTGCTTGTGCTCGTAGTTGTCGGCCAGATCCACCTGGCAGACGCGCGAGAGAGCGCAGTTGCGGAAGACTTCGGCCAGAACGCCCACCTCCAGGCCCCAATCGCCGGGGATGCGGTTGATGCGGGCCAGATGAGCCTTCATGGCAAATTCGCCGGCGAGCGGATAGCGGAAGCTGTCCAGGAACTTCAGGAAAGGCGCGCCGGGTGCCATGCCTTCCATGGCGCGAATGAGCGGAGTGACGAACAGGCGCGTGACCCGTCCGTGCATCCGATCCGTCACGCGCGCGTAGTAGCCCTTGCAGAACTCGAAGCCCAGGTTCGGGTTGGCAACGGGATAGCACAGGCGCGCTAGCATGCGACGATCGTAATTGACGATGTCGCAGTCGTGCAGGGCGATCACGTCGCAATCGCCCATTGCGAGAATGAACCCGTACGCCAGCCAGCAGGAGCGCCCCTTGCCATCGGGGCCCGCCGAAAGCCCGTTTTCATCGAGAACCCGGAAGAGATTCTGAATCCGCGGGCTGTCGATCCACAGCACGGTGACGGGCGTCGGAAAGTCGGCGAAGAACGAACACGCCCGCTCGTACTGTTCCCGCTCGGGGGCCCGGCCGAGCGCCACCACCACGCGGCGCAGGTAGCGCACAGACCTGAGCTCATCCGCGATGCGCTGCATCGCCGGAGTCTCGAACTCCGAGTACAGGGCCGGCAGCACCAGGCCGATAGGGCGCTCGGCAGAGAACCGTTCCAATTCGTTTTCAAGGCGCTCCAGACCGTTTGGATTCAGCCGGTGTAGCGTCGCCACGACACCTGTCTGGTAGAAGTCAGCCATCTGCCTGCCCTCCTATCCCCAAGCGTAGGGGGAACCCACCTCGCACACCATACAGCCGAGCCGGGAGGGGCAGGGGGAAAATCCGGTAGCGGAGCGGGCAACTAGGCGGTTAGGCGTCTGCCAGGCTCGGACAGATCCCGAGACTCAGATGTCGCAGAACTCGCGCCAGTGGGGCGGTTAGGCCCCTTCGAGGCTCTGACCAACCAGCGACAGGAATTCCTCGCGGGTGGCCCGCCGCGTGCGGAAGGCGCCCAACATGGCGCTGGTGACGGCGCCGGAGTGCTGCTTCTCGACGCCCCGCATCATCATGCAGAAATGCCGCGCCTGGCAGACCACGCCCACGCCCAGCGGATTGAGCACGTCCTGAAGCGTCTGCGCTACCTGCTGAGTGAGCCGCTCCTGGAGCTGAAGACGCCGCGCAAACATGTCCACGATGCGCGGGATTTTGCTCAGTCCGATCACCTTCTCGCGAGGGATGTAGGCTACGTGCATCTTGCCGAAGAAGGGCAGCAGGTGGTGCTCGCAGAGGCTGAAGAACTCGATGTCGCGCACGATCACCATCTCGTCGTACTTGACCGTGAACAGCGCGCCGTTGATTACCTCTTCGAGTTTCATGCGGTAGCCGCTGGTCAGGTAGGCCAGCGCCTTTTCCACACGCTCCGGCGTTCGGCGCAGGCCCTCCCGTTGCGGGTCCTCGCCCAGTTCTCGCAACACCTCCTCCATGAGGGCGGCTACTGACCCGGGCGTGCGCCGCCGCGGCAGTTCCTGTACGAGGCCCTTGCTGTGTTGCTTCAACGCCAATCCCCTTCCATCATCTCAAAACTGTTGCGTCGCGTCTCTTCCAAACGCAGTCGGACAAGCCGCGGTCCATGCGGGAAAGCCCGCGCTACGGCTGAAGCCAGCCTTCGCCAAGCGATCCGCAGCAGGTTCTCCGAGCTGACGGGTTCGCCGGCAAACTCGGCCGCCTCGACGTTGAGATTGCGATGATCCCAAGCCGTCAACACGGTCTGGCGCACCAGCTCGTCCAGGCATGTCGGATCCACCACCCGCCCGGTGCGCTCGTCCACCGATCCGCCCACACTGACTTCGAGCACGTAGTTGTGACCATGCCCGAACGGGTTGTTGCACTTGCCGTACACGGCGCGGTTGGCCTCCTCGCTCAACCCGGCCGAGTGCATTCGATGCGAGGCCGAGAAGCGATAGCGGCGTGTCACGATCATGTCCGCGGCCCGTAGCATTCCGCAAAGTAATCCTCGGTTTCGTAGACGCGCACGGCATGCAGGCGGCAGCCGAGGCCGTTGACGCGCGGTTCGAGACGACGCCAGATTTCGAGCGCCACGTTCTCCAACGTGGGCGGGATCCGGTCGAAGGGCGGAACCTCGTAATTCAGGAACCGGTGGTCCATGGGTTCGATGAGCTCGCTGTGGAGGATCTCTTTGAGCGCTTTGAGATCGAAAACCATTCCTGTGACGGGGTCGGGCTCGCCCTCCAGCGTCACTTCGACCACCCAGTTGTGACCGTGACCGTAAGGATTGGCCGCCTCGCCGTATACGGCGCGATTCTGCTCCTCGGACCACTCCGCGCGCCGACAGAAGTGCGAAGCGGAGAATTCTGCCCGGCGCGTTATGCGCAATGGCGGCACAGCCACCCCCATTCAGTTAAGATGCCGACCGCGCACGCCGGGATCCACGTGCCGTGCCTTCCGCGCCCGGCGCTACGCCTACTGTAGACTACAGCCGGACAGGGAGGTGCGGCGGATGAAACTGACCAGGAGAAAGCTGCTGGCCGGGCTGGGCTGGTCCGGCAGTCCCCTTGTGCTGCGTTCGGGATTCGGAATGACGTGGAAGGCGCAGACCAAAGCCCCGGCGCGCGCCGTGTTCGATCTGGAGCGCCGGCGGGCGGTGATGGACCGGCGCCTGTTAGGGGCTTTCCTCGAACACTTGGGCCGCGCTGTTTACGGAGGGGTCTACGATCCAGGCTCGAAGCTGGCCGACGAAAATGGCTTTCGCAAGGACGTCATGGGCGAGCTTCGCGACCTGGCCGTGCCCATCGTGCGCTACCCGGGAGGCAACTTCGTCTCCGGCTACAACTGGCTGGACGGGGTGGGACCGAAGGAGAAGCGCCCCACGGTGCTCGAGCTGGCTTGGAACTCGATCGAAACCAACCAGTTCGGCACCAACGAGTTTCTGACCTGGTGCCGGTTGGTGGGAACCGAGCCTCTGCTGGCCGTCAACCTCGGCTGGGGAACGCCTGCTCAGGCGGCCGCGCTCGTCGAGTACTGCAATGTCGAAAGAGGCACGCGCTGGAGCGAGCTGCGCCGGGAGCACGGCTACGCGCAGCCGCATAACGTGCGCTACTGGTGTCTAGGCAACGAGATGGACGGCCGCTGGCAGATCGGCCACATGCCGGCGCGCGAGTATGGACGCAAGGCCGCGGACGCCGCGCGCCAGATGCGCGCCGTAGATCGTAATCTGCAACTGATCGCCTGCGGCTCCAGCAGCCCATCCATGCCCACTTACCTGGTATGGGATCGCGAAGTGCTCGAGGAATGTTACGACGTCGTGGACGGTATCTCGCTGCACCGGTATTTCAACAACACTGGCGAAACCGGCGGCGACAGCCGTCGCTTCGTCGCCCTGAATCTCGACATGGAGCAACAGATCCTCGACGTCGTCGCCGTGTGCGACTACGTGCGCGGCCTGCGCAAATCGCGCAAGCGTCTGTGGCTTTCCTTCGACGAATGGAACGTCTGGTATCGCGCCCGCAGCGGCGACGGCAAGCGCCAGTTCGCGCCGCGTTTGCTCGAGGAGGTCTACAACCTGGAGGACGCGCTGCTGGTCGGCGGTTGCCTGAACACGCTGCTCAGGCAGGCGGCCCGCGTTCGGGTGGGTTGCATCGCGCAGATCGTCAATGTGATCGCGCCGCTCATGACCAACGAGACCGGCGTGCTGCGGCAGACCATTTATTATCCGTACGCCTGGGCTCTCAAGCATGCGCGCGGCGCCGTGCTCGATCCTCTTCTGGAGTGCGAAACCTACGAGACGCCTAACGTCGGAAGCACGCCCTATCTCGATGTGGCGGCTACCTGGGACGAAAGCAGGCGCGAAGCTGCCGTCTTCATTCTCAATCGAGATTTGGATGCGAGCCGGGAGGTGCGGTTGGAGTGGCGCCCTGCACCCGCTCGCGTGCTCGGGTGCGAGACTCTGACGGGCAAGGATCTGAAGGCCGTAAACACCTTCGAGGACCCTAAACGCGTGGTCCCGCAGACCTGGGAAGCGCCTGCCGCTGCGAGCGTCATGCGGCTGGTGCTGCCGCCGCGATCCCATACCGTCCTGCGGTTGGGCTTCGCCTGAACACTCTGCTAGCCTGAAAGACAAGGAGCGCGGGCTGCGCCCGCGGGAGGGACATCCGGAGTTGAAGCTGGAAAGGGCGCTGAAGGTGGGAATCATAGGCTGTATGGCCCTGCTTGCCTACGGCGTGGTTTCGGCGTTGCGCACGCCGGTGGTGGGCGTCAATGACAGGGCGCCGGATTTCAGCGTCACCACCGACAACGGGCGAACGATCTCGCGTTCGGATTTCGGCGGCCGATTGCTGGTGCTGAACTTCTGGGCCACCTGGTGCCCACCCTGCATCGAAGAGATGCCCTCACTCGACAGGCTCCAGCAGCGGTTCGCATCCTCCGGCCTTGTCGTCCTCGGCATCAGCGTCGATCGCGACAGCGATGCCTACCGCCGGTTCCTGGAGCGGGCCCGAGTCTCCTTCCTGACGGCGCGCGACCCGGAAGCACGGATCAGCTCACGTTACGGCACGTTCAAGTTCCCGGAGACGTACCTGATCGATCGTCGCGGACGCGTGCGCGAAAAAATCATCGGACCGGCGGACTGGACCGAGGCCGCCATGATGGAACGCATACGGCGCCTGCTGGAGGAATCATGATTCCGCGTGAGGCTCGGCGGGAATTGGCCCGGTTGCTGGGGCCGGGCGGCTACCTGGACGCACCCGAGGATCTGGTGCTCTATGAATACGACGGCAGCCCGGACAGGGGGCGGCCCGAGATGGTCGTCTTCCCGCGCTCGACCGAGCAGGTGGCCGCCGTCGTGCGGATCGCCGCTCGCTACGGCGTCCCGGTGACGGCACGTGGTGCCGGGACCGGTCTGAGCGGGGGATCAGTGCCGGCCAACGGCGGCCTCGTGGTCGCCTTTACGCGCATGAATCGAATCCTCGAACTCGACCTGGAGAACGAACGCGCGGTGGTGGAGCCCGGTGTCGCCAACTTGGACGTGACGTTGGCAGTGCAGGGGCGTGGGTACTTCTTCGCTCCCGATCCCTCCAGCCAGCGCTCCTGCACGATCGGGGGCAACGTGGCCGAGAACGCCAGCGGCCCGCATACGCTGGCTTACGGCGTAACCACCAACCACGTCCTCGGCCTCGAGGTCGTGCTGGCTGACGGCACGGTCGTGCAGCTCGGCGGCAAGGAACCCGATCGGCCCGGGTACGACCTGACCTCGCTGGTGGTCGGCTCGGAAGGCACCCTGGCGCTGGTCACCAGAGTCGTGCTGCGGCTCATGCGCCTGCCCGAGCATGTCAAAACACTTCTGGCCATTTATGATTCGAGCGAAGATGCGGCGCGCACGGTGAGCGAGATCACGGCCCGCGCCATCACGCCCGTGGCGCTGGAGATGATGGACGGCGTCATGCTGCGCATGGTCGAGGAGGCTACGAATGCCGGCTACCCCAAGGACGCCGCGGCGGTGCTGCTGATCGAGCTGGAGGGTCTGCGGGAGGCGGTCGAGGAGCAGGCCGTCGAGGTGGAACAGGTCTGCCGGGCCTGCCGCAGCCGGGAAGTGCGCGTGGCCCGTTCGGCCGGCGAGCGCGAGCTGCTCTGGAAAGGACGCAAGAACGCCTTCGGCGCGATCGGTCGCGTCAGTCCCTTCTACCTCGTGCAGGACGGCGTCGTGCCGCGCACCCGCCTGCCTGCCGCGCTGCGCTTCATTCACGAAGTCTCGGAGCGTTACGGGCTCGTCATCAGCAACATCTTTCACGCCGGAGACGGCAACCTGCATCCCATCATCCTCTACGACGCCCGGCGGAGGGGCGAGTTCGATCGCGCGCGGGCGGCCGCAGCCGAGATCATCCGCTACGCCGTCGAGCTGGGTGGCACCATCACCGGCGAACATGGCGTGGGCCTGGAGAAGATCGACCTGATGCCTTTGATGTACGGTCCCGACACCCTGGCCGCCTTCGCCCGCCTTCAGCGCCTGTTCGACCCGCAGGGCCTGCTCAACCCGGGCAAGGTGCTGCCTCCGGCCTTCGCGCCCGTGCGCATTCGTGAAGGAGCCGTAGCCTGATGCTCTCGCGACGCCAGTTCCTGATTTCCGCCGCCGCAGCCGCGCCGGCACGGCTTACCGGCCGCCAGCGCGTGGATCGCGCGCTGGCGGGCGCCGATCTCGACCGCCCCCCGTTCAGCTTCTGGCATCATTTCGGCCTGGAGAAAGAGCCCGGCGAGCGCCATGCCCACGCCACCCTGGATTTCCACCGCAAGTATCGGACCGACCTGGTCAAGGTCATGTCCGACTACCCCTTTCCCAGTCCCAGGGGCGAATGGTGGAAGGTTCCCGTGCACGCGAATCCCTTTCCTCAACAGGTGCGTGCGCTCCAGCTCATACGGCAGGGACTGGCCGGGCGCAACTACTTCGTGGAAACCATCTTCAACTCCTGGAACCAGGCTGAGAAGCTCTCCTCGCCGGCCGAAGTCCGCCGGCTCATGCATGAGAAGCCGCAGGCACTGCTCGACGCGCTGGAAGCCATCAACCGTTCCCAGATCAATCACGCACGACTGGCCCTGAAGGCAGGCGCCGCGGGCATCTTCCTCGCCATCGCCAACGCCGACGCCGCCGTGCTCTCGCGGGAGGAGTACCGCAAGTTCAGCGAGCCTTTCGACAAGGCGCTGCTCGAAGCCGTGCGGCAGGCCCCTCTGAACATCCTGCATCTGCATGGCGAGAAAGTCTATCTGGATCTTTTCTCGAAGGGCTGGCTTGCACGCGTCATTCATTATTCGACTCACGCCACCGGCGTCGGCTTCGATCAGATGCGGCGCAATTACTCCGGCGTGTTGATGGGCGGACTCGATGAACGCAACTTCCGGCGCCTCAGCGAAGAGGAGCTGCGACGGCAATGGCTCGAGGCGGCGCAAGGCGCGGGCCCCAAGTTCATCCTCGCGCCCGGATGCTCGGTTCCCAACGACACGACCGAGGAAGAATTCATGCGTCTGGTGCGCGTGCTGGGCGCCTGAGGGTCATGCGCCTTTCAAAGCCCACGTAGCGCGGGCGGCAGCGGCAACTGTATCAACTGATTGCGGACGGCGTCCGGGCTCAGGACTCCATCCTCCGTGACGAGCCCTTGGAAGAGATCGAGCGGCGTGGTCTCGAAGTAGCGGTTGACGACCTCGATCGCACGCGGCGCATCAGGCAGGATCTCGGCCGGATCGCGTAAGGGTTCGGGAGGCAGCTCGTAATCGGGGGGCACGAACTTCTCGCTCGTCGCCAGGGCATAAAAGGGGCGGGCAAGCTCCCGCGCGGCCAGCGCCAATGGCCACGTGCCGATCTTGTTGACGACGCCCTGCCGAGTGACGGCGTCGGCGCCGACCAGCAGCAGGCGCGCTTCCGAAACCAACCCACCGACCGCAGCGTCGGGGAAAAGGCGGACCCGGATACCCGCAGCGGCCAACTCGCGCGCCAACGTGACGCCCTCCATCATGGGGCGCGATTCGGTCAGCAGCACCGTGAAGCGTTTGCCCGCCGCCGCGGCTCGCCTGAGCGCCGCCAAGACGGTGGAGCTGCGTGAGTGGGTCGCCACGACGTCGTGCGCTTGGACGAGAGCGGCGCCGCGCTCGGCCGCGGCTCGGGCCGAAGTCGCCAATTGCGCAAGGAAACGCTCGCAGATGTGTGCGGCCTCGCTCGGCTGGGCCAGCACAGCGCTCGCCAGGTGGAGCATGGCCGCCATGCGGGGCTGCGCGCGTACGAGTTCGCGCGCAGCGGCTACGATCTCTTCCGGCCTTCGGCCGGCGGCCCACACAGCCAGTTCGCTGGCCGCGCGTGAGGCGAGCTCCGCCGCCCCGCTGCGGTTGTCCCGGCGGATCTGTTCGATCCACTTTACTGCGCTCACGCGCGCATCACCGCCGGATAGACCTTGCGGACGGCCTTGACGATATCCTCGCAGTCGCGCTCGGTAAACTTCGGATCCATGGAGACGCCGGCAAAGCGGCCCAGGATGTCCAGCGTCCGGGGGCAGCACTGCGGGCCGTACTCGATCGTGGGACCGCGGCCCATGGTGAACGACGGCCACTTGGGGTGCACGGTGACCTTCTTCATCACGTGAGGCAGGGTGGGCAGGATGACCGAACCACTAGGCCGGCTGGCGGGCACGCCCTCGGCCTTCATGGCCTGCAGGAACCGGTCGCAGCGTTCTCGCGTGCCGAGGTCAATGAACACGGCCGCGCCTAACTCGCCGGCCGGGTCAGGTTGCTTGCGGAAGCGGATGCCAGGCAGGTCGCGCAAGCCCTCGTAGACGCGACGGGCATTGGCGCGCACGGCGCTGACGATCGTGTCGAGCTTGCGCAACTGCGCGAGCAGCACTCCGCCCGAGAACTCGTTCATGCGGAAGTTGGTCCCGAAAAACCAACCCAATTGCGGCTTCCCGACGACGCGCTCGTGGAGCTCGCGCAACCCTCCCAAATCGTGGAAGCGGGCGGCCCGCTCGAAAAGCACCGGATCGTTGGTGACCACGGCGCCGCCTTCGCCCGCTGTGATGGTCTTGTTCAACTGAAGGCTGTAGATGCCGATGTCGCCGTGCGAGCCCACCGGCTTCCCTTTGTAGTCGGCGCCCACAGCCTGCGCACAATCTTCGAGCACGCGGATCTTGTGCTTGCGGGCGATACGCAGGATGGGATCCAGATCGGCGGGCGTGCCCTGCAGGTGGACGGCCATGATCACTTTGGTGGCGGGCGTGATCTTGCTTTCGATATCGTTGGGGTCTATGTTGAAGGACTCGTCAATTTCGGCGAAGACGGGCAGGGCGCCGGCGTGGACGATCGTATTGAAGCAGGAATGCCAGGTCCACGCCGGCAGGATGACCTCGTCTCCCGGACCCACCTCTAAGGCGGCCAAGGCGCATTGCAGGGCCGCAGTGCCGGAGGTGACGGCCAGGGCGTAGCGGGTCTGCATGCGTGCGGCGAACTCTTTTTCGAAAGTGGCGACTTTCATGGGCGGCTGGGTACCGCGTCCGTACCAGCGGAATGGGCGGCCGGTCTCCAAAACCTCCATAAGCTCCGCCCTTTCCTTGTCGTCGTAATATTGCGGGCCCCAATAATCGGCGCGCAGGGGCTTTTCGCGCACCGGCGCACCGCCCTCGATGGCGAGTTGCGCGCTCGCGTCGCTGCCGGCAGCGAGCGCAGCCGTGGCGGCCAGGAACTCTCGGCGGTCCATCATGCGGGTTCTCCTCCTGCCCTAGGATAATCGGAACCGCACAGGGAGGCAAACGGGAGCGGGTCGGGCGATTCCGCCCGCAGTCATCCCCGGGCTTCGACAAGGGCTCCGCGGAATGGGAATTTCTCGGGCCAAATGCAGCGGATCAGTTCCATGCGGGCCCGTTGGGGCGGTCTCCGCCGGAGCCCGCACGAGGATGGACGATAGCGTCCGGTCAAGAAAGCGAAGTCTCGCCGGTGCGGCGATTAAGTCCTAAGTTCGCGCCACGGTCGACAGGCCGGGTTACGCGACGCCTATCGACCCGCCGCTCAACAAATCATCCGCCACGGGGCGGCCAGGATCCGACTGGCCAGTCATTCTATGCGGTCCCCCGCGTGAAGGAGCAAACCCGCGCGGGATTTCTGCGGGTATTCTTGTAGGAACTGCAACGGCCCCTTCGCGTCAGCTGGGCGCGGTCGCTCGTTGGTCTTAACCTCGACGGGCAAAAGCCGACCTCCGGTCTCGATGACGAAGTGAACTTCTGCGCCACCGGCTGTGCGCCAGTAGAAGATGTCAGCGCGCCCCCACCGAGAACCACCGCGGGCGTCACGGACCGGTGTCAAGCGAGTCGCGTGCAACGGCAGCGCCGCCGGGGCACCTGATCCACACGTTGAATGACAATCATTCCGGCTCTGAATCACAAGCCGCCATGCCAGGCCGCTCCGCCGCTTGCGGCCCGCTGTACAATGCCTCCGATGAGACGCATCGTCACTTTGCTGTTCGCTGTCTGCCTGCCGGTCGGCGTCGTCGCGGCGGGCGAAATCCGTTTGGGCATCGTAGGGACCGACACTTCCCATGTGATCGCTTTCACGCGCATGCTGAACGATCCCTCCTCGCCCGACTACGTGCCCGGCGCACGCGTGATCGCCGCCTACAAAGGCGGCAGCCCGGACTTACCGGCAAGCTGGCAGCGCGTGGACAAATACGCGGAGGAGCTGCGCACCAAGTTCAACGTCGAGATCGTGCCCGACATCCCTACTCTCTGCGCAAAGGTGGACGGCGTACTGCTGGAAAGCGTGGACGGACGGCCCCACCTGGCGCAGGCACGTCAGATCATCGCCGCGCGCAAGCCCATGTTCATCGACAAACCGCTGGCCGCCACGCTCGAGGACGCCCGCGAAATCGCGCGGCTCGCACGCGAGGCCGGGGTTCCCTGGTGGAGCTCCTCGAGCCTTCGTTACAGCGAGATCGTCACGGCGCTGAAAACGCCCGACGCCACCGGCGTCATGACCTGGGGCCCGGGACCGTTCGAGGAACATCATTACCTGGAATTGGCCTGGTATGCCATCCATCCCATCGAAATGCTCTATGCGCTGATGGGCACCGGCTGTGAGGAGGTGACGCGGATCTCAGGTGCGCATGCGGATATCATCGTGGGCCGTTGGAAGGACGGCCGCATCGGCGCCGTCAAGGCCGTCCGGCCTTATTCCGATTACGGCGCGCTCGTGTTCGGCCCCAAGAAAACCCTGCGCAGCACGCCGGAAATGAAGACCGGCTACCGGCCGCTGGTGGTCGAAATCGTGAAGTTTTTCCAGACGCGCGTGCCCCCGGTGCCGAACGAGGAGACGCTGGAGCTGTTCGCTTTCATGGACGCGGCCCAGCGCAGCAAGGAGGCGGGCGGCAGGCCCATGAAGTTGCGCTGAGTGTGGCCCGGGCTTTGAGCGTAGAATCGCAAAGGAGGCTCTGATGCAGAATTCCTTACCCGTTCTTGTGCCGCTGATCCCCGTACTGTTGCTCGCGCAGGACCTGAAGCCGATCGAGCTGCCGCCGCCGCAGACTGAAGGCGGCAAGCCGCTGATGCAGGCGCTGAAGGAGCGCAAATCGAGTCGCGAATTCAGCTCGCGTCCGCTGCCTGCGCAAGTGCTTTCCAACCTGCTGTGGGCCGCCTTCGGAGTAAACCGCCCCGACGGCCGCCGCACGGCGCCTTCGGCCAGTAACCTGCAGGAAATCGATATCTACGTCGCGCTGGCCGAGGGGCTCTACCTTTTCGACGCCAAGGCTCACCGGTTGAATCCCGTGCTGGCCGAAGATCTGCGAGCCGCCACGGGCACTCAGGCTTTCGTAGCGCAGGCGCCCGTCAATCTCGTCTACGTGGCTGATTACGCCCGCATGGGTAACCGGCCCGAGCAAACCAAAACGGTCTATTCTTGGGCGGACACGGGCTTCATCGCTCAAAACGTTTACCTGTTCTGCGCCTCCGAAGGCCTGGCCACGGTAGTGCGGGCTTCCATCGATCGCGAGAAGCTGGCGGCGCAGATGAAGCTGAGACCCGAGCGGCGGATCGTGTTGGCGCAATCGGTGGGTTATCCGTCCAGGTGAGGGAGAGGGCCGTGGAGCTGACGGCGGAACAGCGGGCGATCCTGGAGGGCGCGCGCGGCCCCTATCTGGCGCAATGCCTGCGCTGGCTGGTGGAATGGGGCGAGGTCATGGGCGCACGGCGGCTGGTGCGCTGCGACAACACCCACGTGCTGCTGTGCGTGCCGAACCTAGTTGCGCGGGGCGCCTCGGCCCGAACGTTGGAGACCTTTGCCGAGGGCCTCCGCGAAGCCTGCCGCCATCCGGTCGCCCCGCACTGCGTGGCGACCGTGCACACGCTGTTCGTCACGCTGGACTCCCTGCAGGTCCCCGAGAACAACCCGGATCAGGTGCGCGTGCAGCGCGAGATCGCGGACATGGCCGTGCGCGCGGGCTACCTGACTACTTTCACCTGCGCACCGTACCTCGTGGGCAACGTACCGATCAAAGGAGAGATCTGCGCCTGGACCGAATCCTCGGCGGTCGTCTACGCCAATTCGATTCTGGGCGCGCGCACCGTGCGACACGGCAACGAGAGCGCGATCGCGGCATCGCTGCTGGGCGTAGTCCCGGAATTCGGCGTCCTGCTCGATGAGAATCGGCGCGGCACGTTGCGCGTCGAGGTGCGTGCGGAACTGCGGCATCCCACCGACTGGGGCGCGCTCGGCTACTTCACGGGGAAGATCGCCGGCCTGGGCATTCCAGTCTTCGACGGCGTGCGCAGGCCGTCCCAGGACGAAGCGAAGCAGCTCTGCGCAGCCCTGGCGACCTCCGGTGGTGTGAGCATGTTCCACATCGTCGGGGTCACTCCCGAAGCGCCGACGCTCGAAGCTGCCTTCGGCGGTCGTACGCCGCGTGAGAACGTGATCTTCACAGAGGCCGATCTACGCGTTACCTACGACTCCCTGCGGACGGCGACAGGCGACGAGGTGGACGCCGTGATCATCGGCTGCCCCCACGCTTCGCTGCGCGAGATCAGTCGCGTCGCGCGGCGCCTGGAGGGCCGGCGGGTGGCGGGCGGGGTGCGGTTGTGGATCAACGCGGCCCGTGCGACCCGTTGCGCGGCGGACGCCATGGGCCTGACTGCCATCATCGAAGCCGCCGGCGGTCGCATCCTCTGCGATACTTGCCCGACGAACATGCGGATTCCCTGCCGGCGTCTGGTCACCGACGGCTTCAAGCAGGCGCACTATGCGCGGGGAATGACCGGCGCGGAGGTAATCGTCGCCGACACCGAGGCGTGCCTGCGAGCCGCAGTAACAGGGAGGTGGACGGGCGATGCCTGAGAAGCTCGTGTTGCGCGCCCGCGGCGTGGTCAAAGGCAGAGCCGAAGGCTACGCGTTGGTGGCCGACGCCACCCTCTCGTTTTGGGGCGAAGTGGACCCGGTAAGTGGGCGCGTCATCGGCAGGGGACATCCGCTGGAAGGTCAATCCCTGGCCGGTCGCGTGCTGGTGATCCGATCCACGCGCGGCTCCTCCGCAACGCCCATGGTGCTCAACCTCGCCGCGCTCGAGGGCGTAGCGCCCGCCGCCTTCGTCAACGTGGAGGTGGACAGCCTGGCGGCGTTGGGCGCCATCGTCAACCGCATCCCCATGGTTACGGACCTCGAACGCGATCCTTTCGAGACGATCCGGACCGGCGATTATGTGATCGTGGACGCCAGCGCGGGCATCTTGGAGGTCCGTCGCGACGAACCTCAAGACTCAGGCGGCGGGTAAGGCACGCCCAGTTGCTCAAGGTAAGTCTTAAAGCGCGAGGGGTCGTAGCGCCACTTCCTCAGTTCAGGCCGAAAGCGTTCCATCTTCTCACGGTTGAGATGGATGGGCGGCAGCGTGCCTTCGGGGATGAGCGACTTCCATTGGATGTCGCGCGTCTGCTCCGCGAAGTACTCCTTGGCGCGCCGCAGCAGGTCGGGATCGAGCAGCAAGTCGAGCGCGGTGAGGGCCTGTGCCTTGGCGCCCGCGGTGGCGCCTTTGTGCGCGATGGGCGTGGCCATGGCGATCCCGCTCGACCAGTGATGCCCGATCATGCCGGGGATGTTGCCGGGGAAACGGAGCACGACGGTGGGCACGTTCCAGGAGACCTCAGCGATGTCATCCGAGCCGCCGCCCCGCTCGCCCGAGGGTGCACGCAGCTCAGGGATGTCCCTGCGCAATCCCTGCACCTTGACTTTGAGCGCGGCCTGTGCCGCCCGGGCCAGCTTCTCGTCCGCTTCGGACCACTGCGGCATGCCCACTCGCCGGATGTTCGCGTAGAGGGCTTCGGCCAGCGGGCGATTGAAGTGCCCCGGCCAGGTAGCGGCCAGCACGCGCTCGCTCATGGTGGTGTCGGTCATCTGGGCGGCCGCGGCGGCGATGGTCGTGCCGATCTGATGCAGTTCGCGAATGCGTTCGTAATCCCATTCGCGGAAGAAGTACCACACGCGAGCCCGCGGCGGCACGACGTTGGGTTGGTCGCCGCCTTCGACGATCACGTAGTGCGAGCGATGCTCAGGCCGAAGGTGCTCGCGTCGGTAGTTCCAGCCGATGTTCATCAACTCGACGGCGTCCAGGGCGCTCCGACCCGCCCAGGGTGCGCTGGCGGCGTGGGCGCTCCGACCGGTGAAGGTGTACTCGGTCGAGACCAAACCGGAACCCACAGGCCCCCAGGCGGTCGAAAACTCGCTCGAGATGTGGCAGCTGAGCATGGCGTCCACATCGCGGAAGAGACCGGCCAGCACCATGTAGGTGCGGCTGGCGAGCAGCTCTTCCGCGACACCGGGATAGACACGCAGCGTACCCGGGATCTTGTAGCGTTCCATCAGTTCCTTGACCACGATGGCCGCGGTCACGTTCACCGCCATGTGGGCGTTGTGACCCTCCCCGTGGCCGGGTCCGTTGGGCACGAGCGGTTCGTGCCGCGGCACACCGGGCTTCTGTGAGGTTTCCGGCAGGCCATCGATGTCCGCCATGAAACCGATCACAGGCTTGCCCGCGCCCCACGTGGCTACGAAAGCCGTCGGCATGCCGGCCACGCCGCGCGTCACCTGGAAGCCGTGTTTCTCCAGCAGCGCAGTCAGATAGGCCGATGTTTCGAACTCCTGAAAGCCCAGCTCCGCGAAACTATAAATGGAATCCACGATCTGCTGCGTGAGCTCCCGACGGGCTTCCACGGCCTCGACGGCCTCCTTCTTCAGTTGCTCCAGCGGCGGCGCCTGCCCGAACGCCGCAAACGCGATCGTCACCGCAAACACCCAGCGAGGCATGCAAGAATTCTACACCGAGGTGCGGCCTTTTCCGGCGCCGGCAGGCGGGCCGAGGGCGTGAAGATAGTCTGAGCTATGATAGGGCGGCAGCGCATACTCACCCGACTGCTCGCCCGGAACTTCAAGAGATTCAACGAAATCGACATACGCCTGGACCACCCCGTGGTCTTCATCGGCCCGAATAACTCCGGCAAGAGCACCGCGCTTCAGGCCCTGACGCTCTGGCACGTCGGCGTGCAACGGTGGCTGGAGAAGCGTGGGAAGGAAGTTCCCGAGAAACGACCGGGCGTCACCATCAACCGGCGCGATCTGGTCAGTGTGCCGGCGCCCGGTGCAAACCTGCTGTGGCGCGATCTCCATGTGCGCGAGATGGAGAGGGCGGGCGGGAAGCTGAAAACGCAGAACGTACGGATCGAAATCCTGGTCGAGGCAGTGACGGGTTCCGCAGCCTGGAACTGCGGCCTCGAGTTCGATTACGCCAACGATGAATCGATCTACTGCCGACCGCTCCGGGACGGGATTCACCGCATGCCTGTGCCTCGGGAGGCGGGCGAGATCAAGGTCGCCTACCTGCCGCCCATGTCCGGCCCGGCAAGCCAGGAAGTGAGACTCGATCCCGGAGCCGTCAACGTTCGCATCGGGGAGGGGCGAACCGCCGAGGTCCTCAGGAATCTCTGTTACCGCCTGGTCGCCGAGCCCGGGCTGTCAGGCCGCTGGGCGAAGTTGGCCCAACATATCCAGGCGTTGTCCTCGTCGAGCTGGGCATACCGAGGTACGTTCCCGAGCGCGGTGAAATTACCATGTCCTACCGGGAACGCGGCAGGCGGCACGTGAAGTGATGCAGGAGTGTTTGCACGATCTGATCCCGCCCATCGCGTTGACGGACCGGAGCCACCATTGGTGGTGGGACGTGCCTGCAGGCAAATTTCTTGAGGATCTCTTCCGGGAATATTTTAGGCGTCGGGGCCTGCCCAATCTCATGAACAAGAGCGATTACCACGAAATCGTCAATTACTTATCGCCGGAGCGCGTACCGGAAGAGGTGCGGCAGAAGCTCGATGCGATTCAGGAAGTCGCCGAGCGCGCCCGTCCCGTCAGCGATGCCGATAATTGAACCCTTCTTTTCAGACCAACTCCGCGCGCTTGTCGATGGTGATCCGCTCGTTGCCGACGATATATTCGGCCTGCATGCGGATGCGCGGCATGGCGTCGGTGATGAACTTCTCGGCGACGAGCCCGCGCGCGGGATCCCGCTGGGCCTGATCGAGCAGCAGGTGCACGGCGAGACAATCGCAAGCCATGTCTACCAGGCGGCGCGACATGTAGTCGGTGTACTCGCGATCGTTGACGGCTTTGAGGTGAGCCACGGAAGAGGCCAGTTTTTCGCGCGCCTCGCGGGCCAGCAGAGCCAGCCGCGCGAGCTCGGGCCGGTAGTCGCGCTCGCCCTTTAAGGCCAAATACTGACTCAGCGCGCCGCTCAGGATGCCGCCCAGCGCACCAACGACCTGTAACTGCGTGGTGCCTTCGTAGATGGTGGTGATCCGTGCATCGCGCCAAAGCCGCTCGACCGGGAACTCCCGCATGTAGCCCGGACCGCCGTGAATCTGAATGGCGTCGTAAGTGGCGCGCACGGACATTTCGGAAGCGTAGGCCTTGGCCATGGGCGTGAGCACCGAGGTCCAGGCCGAGACCTCCTTGAGACGGGCGCGCAAAGCGGGATCGCGGGAGTTCTCCTGGCGGCGTTCGAGGACGCGTCTCAGATCCATCAGGCGGCTGGCCTCATAAGTGATGGCGCGGGCGGCCTGAATCTCGGACTTCATCCGCGCCAGCATGTCGTAGACCTGCGGAAACTCGATAATCGGCTTGCGAAACTGCACGCGCTTCTGGGCGTACTTGCGGGCCTCCTCGTAAGCCGCCTGGGCGATGCCCACGGCCTGGGCCGCCACGGCCACGCGCGCCCCGTTCATCAGCGACATGACGTAACGGATCAAACCCATGCGCCGCTGCCCGACCAGCACCGCGGGCACGCCGTTGAACTGCAGCTCACAGGTGGGCGAGCCATGAATGCCCAGCTTGTTCTCGATCCGCCGCACCACCAGCTCGGGGCAGCGCTCCACGAGGAACATGCTCAGACCCCGCCCGTCCACGCTTCCTTCCTCGGAGCGCGCCAGCACCAGGCTCACTTCCGCGCAGCCGTTGGTGATGAAACGCTTGACGCCGTACAGCCGCCACGTGCCGTCGGGTTGCTCGACCGCTTTCAGCCGCACCGACTGCAGGTCCGAGCCGGCCTCGGGCTCGGTGAGAATCATCGCGCCCGTGACTTCGCCCCGCGCGAACAGCGGCAGGTACTTCTGCTTCAGCGGCTCGTCGCCGAATTCGTAAATCGTCTCCGCGATGTCTTGCAGGCCGAAAAGATTCATTAGGCTGGCGTCGGCCTGCGAGATCATCTCGGTGGCCATGGTGTAGAGGACGCCGGGGAAGTTCAATCCTCCATAACGGCGCGGCAGGGTGAAAGCCATCAGGCCGGCCTGTCTGAGCACGTTCAAGGCACGTTCGGTGCCGGCGGCGTAGCGAACCTTGCCATCCTCGAAGTGAGCGCCCTCACGGTCTACCTCGGCCGCCAGCGGCGCGATCTCCTGTGCGGCGATGGCGCCCAGCATCTCGAGCACGGCACGGTACCCCTCGCGGGCGTCCTCGTACGAGGCGGGGGCGTCGTCGTAGCGGCCGGCCTGAGTGTACCCTTCCTCGAGGGCTTCGACGATCTCCTCCAGCTCCAGGTGCTCGAAGTGCCACCGGATGTCGGGATTGTCCGTGAAATAGTTCTCCACGGTCCAGCCTCCTAGAGCTTGCCCCGCAGGGCCTTGATCAAGCGAGGAATGACCTCGCGTACGTCGCCTACGATGCCGTAGTGGGCCACGCTGAAGATGGGCGCCTCAGGATCGATGTTGATGGCCAGAATCTTGGCGGATTCCTCCATGCCGGCGCGGTGCTGCACGGCGCCCGAAATCCCGCAGGCGATGTAAAGTTTCGGGCGAACGGTGGTGCCCGTCTGACCGATCTGGTGATCGGCATGGATGAATCCGGCGTCCACGGCGGCCCGGGAAGCACCCACGGCCGCGCCGAGAACGCCGGCGAGTTCGTGCACGAGACGGAAGTTTTCCTTCGATCCCATCCCGTAACCGCCCGCCACGATGATGGCGGCCGAGCGCAGATCCACGCGTCGCGGGTGCGTGCGACTCTCGAGAATGCGCACTTTGAAATCTTGCGGCTGGGGGTTGACCGGGACCTCGATATAGGTCCCATTACGGCCCTCCACCGGGTCGGGCACGCGCATGACGCCTTCCCGCACGGTCGCCATCTCGGGCAAGTGGTCGGGGCTGACAATCGTCGCGATGATATTGCCTCCCCAAGCCGGTCGGATTTGCAACAGTTTGTTTTCATAGACCCGACCGCCGGACTCGTAGGAGCCGATCTGCAGGTCGGTGCAGTCCGCGGTGAGCCCGGTTTTGAGGGCCGAGGCGACCCGCGGCGCCAGATCCCGCCCGAGCGGCGTGGCGCCGTAGAGCACGATGTCCGGCTTGCGCTCGCGGACGAGGTTCACGAGCACCCTCGCATAGGGGAGCGTGGTGTATTCGGCCAGGCATTCGTGGTCGGCGCCGTAGACGATGTCGGCTCCGTGAGCGAACAACCGGTCGGCGAGGCTGCGAATGCGATGACCGATCAGGACTGCGGCCAGAGGCACCCCCAGCGCTTGCGCCAACTCTCTGCCCTTGCCCAGCAGTTCCAGAGAAACACCGGCGATCTGGCCATCCTCGATCTCAGCGAAGGTCCAGACTTCACCGTGTCGCGTCATGGATCCCGATAACCTCCCGCTCGCGGACTACCCGAACGTTCTTTCCTCGATCAGCTCCCCAACCAGTTCTTTGATGCCCTTGTCGTCGGGCGTGAAGAAGCGCAGGCTACGCCCCTTGAGCACGACGCTATCCACCTTTTTCACTTTGGTCGGCGAGCCGCCCAGCCCGATGCGCGCCAAATCCGCCTGGATCTCCTCGGCGCCCCAGGTCTCGATGTAGAGGCCGCGCGCCTTCAGATCCGCCAGCACCTCGTGAACTTCGGCGCGACGACGCCGCGCTTCGGCTTCCAGCTCGAAGCCGCAGCGCGCGTGACGGTACTTGAGCAGGCGCCTGGCGTTCGGCCAGCGCGGACGGTTCGCCGTGCGCGGCACCGTGATCAGCAGAGGCAACTCGGCTTCCACCACCTCCTCGCGACGACCCAGATCGCGCCGCAGCCGCATCTTGCCATCTTTCACCTCGATGGCCTCGATGACGTAGGTCACCTGGGGGATGCCAAGTTTCTCGGCGACCTGGGGAGGCACCTGAGCGGTGTCGCCGTCGATCGCCTGGCGGCCGCACACCACGAGGTCGAAGGGGCTGAGGTGGGTCGCGATCGCCTGGGCCAGCGTGTAGGAAGTGGCCAGTGTGTCGGCGCCCGCGAAGCGGCGATCGCTGAGCAGGATCACGCGGTCCGCGCCCCGGCACAGCGCATCGCGCAGGATGTCGGCCGCGCGCGGCGGTCCCATCGTCATCACAATGACCTCGCCGCCGTAGCGGTCCTTCAGATCCAGCGCCATCTCCAGGGCGTTGAGGTCCTCAGGATTGAAGATCGCGGCAAGAGCTGCGCGGTTCAGCGTGCCGTCCGGCTTCATGACCTCGCCGGTCACGTTCTTAGTGTCCGGAACTTGTTTGGCAAGGACGACAATCCTCACGGCCGCTTCGTTCACTCCCCGCTTTCAGCCGGCGCCTCGCAGGCAGCCGGCGATTCCACAGGCAAGAAATTCAACCTATCAGATGGCCGGCGCGAGCCGCAAGGACGGGCCGCGAACGCGCGGCGCCGACTCCAACCTGGCCGGCTGGAGCGCGATCGGCCGGAAAAGTTGCGGCAGTCGAACCGCACAGCCCGGTGGGCGCGGCCAACGGACGTGTCACGCCCGCGCTAACCCCCGACTTCGGCCAACTGCGCGCCTCTGCGCTTAACGCCGGGACGACCCCAGCTAAAGGCTTTACTTCCGGTCCTCGCGGGAGCATAATCGAAGAAGCCATGGCGTTTCAGATCGGGGATAGAGTAGGCGACTACGAAATCATCGGCGTGCTCGGAAGCGGGGGCATGGGCCAGGTCTACAAAGTGCGCAACGTGATCTCCGAGCGCGTAGAAGCTATGAAGGTACTGCTGCCGAACCTCGAACACGACCCGGCGCTCGCTGATCGCTTCGTGCGCGAAATCAAAGTGCTGGCTACCCTGGACCACCCGAACATCGCCGCGCTTCACACAGCCTTCCGTAGCGGCAACCAGCTTGTGATGGTCATGGAATTCATCGAAGGCGTCAGTCTGGACGAGCGCCTTCGCGAGGGGCCGATTCCTATCGCGGAAGCGATTCGCTACTTCTGCCAGGCCCTCGACGCTCTCGATTACGCACACTCCCGGGGCGTGATTCACCGCGACATCAAGCCGGCCAACATCATGGTCACGCGAGACGGTTTGGTCAAGCTGATGGACTTCGGCATCGCGAAGGCGGCGGGCGATCGACAACTCACGCGCACGGGGACCACGATGGGATCTCTGTATTACATGTCGCCCGAGCAGGTAACCGGTGGGTCCCTAGATGCCCGATCGGACATTTACTCCATCGGGGTGGCGCTGTATGAGGTGCTCACAGGTACGCGGCCCTTCAAGGGCGATAGCGAGTTCGGCATTATGGCCGCGCACATCGAAGGGCAGGTCGTGCCGCCCATCGAGGTCAATCCTTTGTTGAGCCCTCTGCTGAACGAAATCATCATGACCGCGATCGCGAAAGACCCGGCCAAACGCTTTCAGTCGGCGAAAGCTTTCCGCACCGCCTTGGAGCATGCCGCCCAGGCGCTGGGCCCGGTTGCCGTCCCGTTTTCGGCCACGGCCCTTGGGCCCGCGGCCCCGTCGTCTGTCTCACAAGGAACGGCAGCGATGCCGCCGTCTGCACCCACACCGCCTGCTGCCGCTGCCCCCGGCCCGCCTGCGGCGCCGTCCACAGCCCCGGCGATGCCGGCCGCACCCCCGCCAGTCATGACCGCCCCGCCGCCTCCTGCACCCCCTCCATCCGCGCGCTCGCACCGCGGCCTTTATATGGCGCTCGGCGCGGTCATCGGCCTGGCCGTGCTGGCTCTGGCCGTTACGCAGTTACCGCGATGGTTGCGAATCGGCGCGCAAAGCCCGGCGGTGCCGGAAGCCACCCCGATCACCGCCCAGCCGAGGGAGCCGGCAGCACAGGCTGAGCCAAGCCGGCAGGAGAAAACGGCGCAGGCCGAACAGGTGACGCCTGTGCAAGCAGCGCCATCCGGCCCGAGCGAGGTCGGGCAGCCTCCGTCGGTCCCGCGGACGGTTCCTCCCAGGCCGCGCGCCGAGACCGCAGGGGGCGTCGCGCCCGACGAGCAGCCCGCGTCGACGCGCCCATCGGAGCGGCAGGAACCTGCGGGCCGTCCTGCCGCCGAGCGCCGGGAAGCTGCGGTTTCTGCTCAGGCGCTTCAACAGGCGCAGGACCGTATGGCGATGCTGGCCTCGCGCGCCGTGGCCGTCCGTTCAAGCCTCGAGAACCTGCAGAGGCGCCAGGCGGAAATGGGTCTCGGCCTGCGCGGGGATATCGCGGCGGCCTGGAAGCGCATGGAACATTACATGGACCAGGCCGAGGCCGCGCTCCATAAGAGCGACGTCTCCACCGCCCAGCGGCACATGGATGCCGCCGAGCGCGAGATAGACCGATTGGAAGCTTTCTTAGGCCGGTAGCCCGGAAACAGAAAAGGAATCGCGCACGACTTTCTTGCGCCTGGCCCGACGCGCACGTGGCTGCCAACGCGGCGCGACTAATTGCCGATTCCAAGCCTCCCAGTCTTCGCTGAGTTCCTTCAGCCGGGCCGGCTGCGCGGCGGCCAGGTCGCGCGTCTCACCGATATCTTCGGCGAGGTTGTAAAGGTGCGTAGCCCCGTCGCCCAGGCGGACCATTTTCCAGTCACCCTTGCGGATGGCGGCCTGGTTTCCGAAGCGCCAGTAAAGTGCAGGGTGAGGAGCGCCGCGCCGCTCGCCGGTAAGATAGGGCAAGAGGTTTACGCCGTCCAGCGAATCGGGCAGTGGCAGCCCGGCCGCAGCCAGCGCGGTGGGCACAATGTCCAGTGCGATGACGGGCTGATCCCAGGTTCTGCCCTCGGGCAGGCGGCCCTTCCACCGCATCAGGAAGGGCACGCGAATTCCGCCCTCGAGCACCTGGCCCTTGTAGCCGCGTAAGGGATCGTTGCGCGACGTGGTGTTGCGCGTAGGACCGCCGTTGTCACTGATGAAAATCACCAGCGTGTTCTCGTCGAGCTTGTGCGTCCGAATGGCGGCCAGCACGCGTCCCACCGCATCATCCAACGCCGAAAGCATCGCGGCGAAGGTTCGCCGGCGCTGGTCCGCGATACGCGAGAACCTGGCCAGATACTTATCGGTTGCTTCGAGCGGGGCATGCACGGCGTTGAACGAGAGATAGAGAAAGAAAGGCCTTTGTTTGTGCCGCTCGATGAAAGCCACCGCTTCGCGGGCGAAGGCGTCGGTCAGATACTCGCTCTCCTGTACGGGAGAATTGCCGCGCAGAATGGGTTCTGCGCCGCGCCTCGGCAAGTAAGGGTGGGCGCCGGCGAGGAAGCCGAAGAATTCGTCAAAACCGCGTCGTAGTGGATGGAAGGGCTCGCGATAGCCGAGGTGCCACTTGCCGACCAGACCGGTGGCGTAGCCGGCCGCCTTGAGCCGATCGGCCAAAGTGGTCTCGCTCAGAGGCAGGCCGAAGTCGGGGCTGGCCTGCTGGGCCGGGCCCGGGTTGAACTCGTGACCGAACCGCTGCTGGTACCGTCCCGTCAGCCATCCGGCGCGCGTGGGGCTGCACACCGGGCAGGACACGTAGCCGTTAGTGAAGCGGATCCCCTCTGCCCCGATGGAATCGATGTGCGGGGTGGGGATGTCGCGTGAGCCCTGGATGCTCAGTTCGCCGTAGCCGAGGTCGTCAGCAGCGATGAAAAGGATGTTGGGGCGGGACGCCGGGGCGATGGCGGCATGAAGCACGCTACCCGACGCGAGTTTCAGGAAATCTCGGCGCAGCATACGATCCCTCCGGGGAGCTATGCTAGCACTGCGCCGGATGTGTTTCAGCGCTCCAGCAGTTCGAGCAGCTTGCACCCGGGTCGCCAGATCGTCTGCTCGCGCTCCGGCCCCGTCGATATGCAGCCGATCTCAACGCCGATGCGTTCCTCGAGGAAGTTCAGGTAGTCGCGGGCGCGAGGAGGAAGATCTTCGTAGCGCGTCAGACCGGCGGTCGGGCTGCGCCACCCGGGTAGCATCTCGTAGACGGGCTCGACTGCGGTCATAGCACGGTGTGTGGCGGGCATCTCGTCGATCTCACGCCCCCCCAGCCTGTAGGCCACGCAGACCGGGATCTCGTCGAACTGATCCAGCACGTCGAGCTTGGTCATGACCAGGCTGTCGAAGCCGTTGATCATCGCTGTGTATCGCAGCAGGGGGATATCGAACCAGCCGCACCGGCGCGGCCTGCCGGTGACGGCCCCGAACTCGACGCCGACGCGGCGCAGCGCTTCGCCGCGTTCGTCGAACGCCTCGGTGGGGAAGGGCCCCGCTCCCACGCGCGTCAGATAGGCCTTGGAGACGCCAACGACCGCGTGCACTGCGGTGGGGGGCACCCCTGTGCCGATCGGGGCGCCCCCGGCTACTGCGCTCGAGGAGGTCACAAACGGATACGTGCCGTGGTCGACGTCGAGCATGGTCCCCTGAGCGCCTTCGAACAGGATGCGCCGGCCCGCCCGCAACGCATCGTTCAGCAGTTTCGCCGTGTCGCAGACCATGGGACGCAGCCGCTCGGCATACTCCTCGTACTGTTTACGGATGGCGGCGAAGTCGACCGGCTCGCCAATGCGAAAGGCCGCCCGCACCACTTCCTTGTCTTCGGCGAGGGCATCGTAGAGTTGCCGGAAGTTTTCGCGATCGAGCAGGTCCGCCATGCGGATGCCCCGACGCGCGACTTTGTCCTCGTAGCAAGGTCCGATACCGCGCGAGGTCGTGCCGATGGCCAGCCGTCCGGGACGGGCTTCCGTCATTCGCTCCAAGGTCCGGTGGAAGGGGAAGATGACGTGGGCGCGGTTGCTCACGAACAGGCGTCCGCGGACTTCAACCCCGGCCGCTTCCAGTGCATCGATCTCCTCGAGCAACGCCCCCGGATCCACCACCAGGCCGTTGCCGATCACCGAGAGCTTGCCGCACAGGATGCCGCTCGGAACGAGTTTCAAAATAAACTGACGACCCTGAATGCGCACCGTGTGGCCTGCGTTGTGTCCCCCCTGGTAACGAACCACGACATCGAAGTGCCGCGCGACAAGGTCGACCACCTTACCCTTGCCTTCGTCGCCCCATTGCGCACCAAGCACCACTACGTTTCTTCCCATGAGATTCCTTCCCAGCCTTGAATACCCGCGCGGCTTGACCCGGCCGGGCTAATTCGAGGGAACCAGATTCCTCATTCTAGCAACCCACACGCTCCGATAGGAGCGCGATACTGGCTTTAGAATGCGTGCCCGATGGTTGCTGACGCTCGTTTGGCTGCTGGTCTGCGGTCAAAGCGAGCGATCCGTGTCCGTTTCGGCGTCCGCCCCGTCACGCTCACAGGATGCCTGGCCCATCCGGACGATCGAGATCACGGGCAATCGGAACTACAGCGTCGAACAAATCCTTGCCGTCGCCGGGCTGCGCTCCGGCCAGATCGCGGGCCCGAAGGATTTCGAAGTTGCTCGTGATCGTCTGGCGGCTACGGGAGCTTTCGAAACCATCGAGTTCCGCTTCGGTCCGGCGCCGGGGGGCAATGCGTACGCCGTCAGCTTCCACGTGGTCGAAGCGGGCCCGTTCTTCCCGGTCCGTTTCGAGGATCTTCCCGTTCCCGACGAAGAGATCAAGGCGCACCTGCGCGCCCTCGACCCCTTGTTTTCGGACCGCATCCCGGCTACCGAAGATGTGCTCGCCCGCTACGCGCGGGCCATCGAGCAGCTGCTCGAACGAAAGGGCCGGCCCGAACGCGTACGCGGCGGGCTGTCGGCCGAAGGCGCCGAGCCGCTGGCCGTCGTCTTCCGACCTGCGACACCTCGCCCCGTCATCGCGGAGGTACGGTTCACCGGGAATCAGATCCTTCCCGCTACTACGCTGCAGCGCGCCATCCACGCGGTGGCCGTCGGCGTCCCCTACTCGGAGAAGACGTTCCGCCAGTTGCTGGAAACCAACATCCGCCCGCTGTACGAGGCGCGGGGGCGCGTGCGTGTCGACTTCGAGCGGATCGAGGTGCGTCCGGCCGAGGGCATCAAGGGCGTCGTTGTCACGGTGCACGTCCGGGAGGGCGAAACTTACAAGCTCGGGGCCGTCCGCGCGGAGGGAGGACCGCTGGAGGAAAATGAGATGCTGCGCGTCGCCGATTTGAAACCGGGCGATCTCTTCGACGGAGCCCGCGTGCGAGCGGCGGCCGAACGTCTCCAGCAGCGCTTGCGTCGGGAAGGCTACATGCGCGCGCGGGTCGAGAGCGAGCCGCGCGTCCGCGACAATGAGCGCGCCGTGGATGTCGCCTTTCGGGTCCAAGCAGGTCCCAGGTACCTCTTCGGCAAGCTCGCGATCCGCGGCCTCGATTTGATCGCAGAAGCCGCCATCCGCCGCCTGTGGACCCTGAAACCCGGCCAACCCTTCAATGCCGATTACCCCGAGTACTTTCTGGCGCGCATTCGCCAGGAGGGAGTCCTGGAAAACCTGCGCAAGGCCTCGGTCGAGCTTGAAACCGACGACGAACAACGCACGGTCAACGTCACTCTGGTCTTCCGTTGAGCCTTGCCGCAGCAGGCTGGCGTTTTGTTAAGCTCATGCGGGTATGAAAAGCATCTGGCTGATCGTGGCGGCAGCCGTGTCTCCGGCCGCGCAGGTCATCCCCCGGCCGGAGCATCCGCAACCCCAGTTCCAGCGCGAGCAGTGGCTGAATCTGAACGGGACATGGGAGTTCGAGTTCGATGACGGCAATGTCGGCCTCAAAGAGAACTGGGCGGGCGGCGGGAAGAAGTTCAGCCGCACCATTACGGTGCCCTTCTGTTTCGAATCGCCGGCCAGCGGAATCGGTGACCCCTCCTTCCACCCCTGGATCTGGTACCGCCGCACGTTCACCATCCCCGAGACATGGCGCGGCAAGCGCATCTGGCTGCGTTTCCAGGCGGTGGATTACCGGGCATGGGTGTGGGTCAACGGGAGGTATGCGGGATTTCACGAAGGCGGCAGCGCGCCCTTCGGGTTCGATGTTACCGAGCACCTCAAGCCGGGGACCAATATCGTTACTGTGCGCGTCGAGGATCCTCCTACCGATCGGTCGATTCCGCGCGGCAAACAGTATTGGGAACTCAAATCGCGCGGCATCTTCTACAGCCGCACCAGCGGCATCTGGCAGACGGTCTGGCTGGAAGCGGTCGGGGAGACCCATCTCCAAAAGGTTCGCATCACCACGGAAAACGACGGCGTGGTGCGTTTGGAAGCGTTCGTAGCCAATCCGTTGCCGGACGCGGAGCTGCACGTCGTCATCCTCCGCGAGGGTAGGGCCCTCTCTTCCGCCACGGCGCCCGCGGACGCTTCACCCGTCTTGGTCGTTGCCGGAGTGGCCAATCCCAGGCTTTGGTCGCCCTCTTCACCGAACCTTTACGACGTGAACCTCGAGCTGCGCCGCGGAAGCGCGGTACTCGATCGCGTATCCTCCTACTTCGGTTTCCGCTCCGTCGGCGTCGAGAACGGACGTTTCGTACTCAACGGTCGTCCGCTCTATCTGAAGTTCCTGCTCGATCAGGGTTACTGGCCGCAAAGCAATCTGACGCCGCCCTCCGATGAAGCCATCCAGTACGACATCCGCGTGGCCAAGGAAATGGGCTTCAACGGAGTGCGCAAACACCAGAAGGTGGAAGACGCACGCTTTCTTTACTGGGCGGACCGCATGGGCTTCCTGGTCTCGGGCGAAATGCCCAATGCGTACGTCTACCATGCTGGCTATGTGGACCGGTTCACGCGCGAATGGATGGAGGTCCTAGAACGTGATTACAACCATCCCTCGATCGTCATCTGGGCTCCTATCAACGAAAGCTGGGGCGTACCCAACCTGCGCGAGTTCAGGCAGCAGCAGCATCTGAAGGCGCTTTACGCGCTCACGAAGTCGCTGGATCCTACGCGGCTGGTGATCGACAACGAAGGCTGGCAGCACACGGACCAGACCGATCTGTTTGCCGTACACGATTATGCCCGCACGGGCGAGCTGCTTTACGCGCGCTGGAATCGGGATTTCAGCCGCCCTGGGGCCCAGCTGCCCTTCAACGGTACGCCTTACCTGATACCGGGTTTCCAATACAACGGCGCGCCGCTTTACCTTTCCGAATTCGGGGGCATTGCCTACGTCCCGCCCGGACACGAGGTTCCGAAAGACGCCTGGGGTTACGCGGGCATCGAGAAAACGGTGGAATCGGCCCTGGCCCGCCTTCGCTCGCTCTACGAAGCCATCGCGAAGTTGCCCTTTGCGGGCATCTGCTACACGCAGATCACCGACGTCGAGCAGGAGATCAACGGCCTGCTGACCTACGACCGCAAGCTCAAGTTCGACGCCAAGGCCGTACGGGAGCTGAACGAATTGTTGCGCTGAAAGGAACGGTCATGGATGTTTCGTGGGCAGGATTGCTGGTTGTAGCGCTGGGAGCGGCCATGCAGGGCAGTTTCGCGCTCCCGCAGAAATTCATTCGGGGCTGGGCGTGGGAAAAAATGTGGCTCATCTACTCGATCACGGCCATGGCGGCCTTGCCCTGGCTGATGGTCACGGCGGCCATTCCGGAGGCCTTGTGGGCCTACCCGGCTGTGGGAGAAGCCGTGCTGGCTCGCACGGCCCTGTTCGGCGCCGGATGGGGCGTGGGCTCCGTGCTGTTCGGGCTCGGCATCGCGCGTGTGGGCATCGCGCTGGCCTTCGCCATCATCATCTCGCTGACTGCGGCCGTGGGCTCCATCGTGCCGCTGGCCGTTCTACATCCGGACCAGCTTGCGACGCGCCGGGGCCTGCTGCTGTTCGCCGGGCTTGCGGTGGTGATCGTGGGCGTCGCGCTGTGCTCGCGCGCGGGCGCGATGAAGGAAGCGACGGCGGTCGGGGTAAGCAGGCAGCGAGGCAGCTTCGCTAAAGGGTTGGCCATCTGCATAGCCTCCGGCATTGCGTCGCCCATGATGAATTTCAGCTTTGCCTTCGGGGGACCCATTGCGGCCGAGACGCAACGGCTGGGCGCCGGACCTTCGGCGGCGAATTTCGCCGTATTCGCGGTAGCCGTCTCGGCCGGCTTCCTGATCAACGCCGGTTACTGCCTCTACCTGCTAGGGCGTAACCGGACCTGGGCTGTAGGCGAGCCGAGCGCCGGCTTGCGCAACTCGCTGCTGGCGGTAGCCATGGGGGTGCTATGGCTGTTCGGTTTCTATTTCTATGGTTCCGGTGCGGCGTGGCTCGGCAACTACGGGCCCATCGTGGGCTGGCCTGTGTTCATGACCGTCATGGTGCTGGTGGCTAACTTCTGGGGCCTCGTCACGGGCGAGTGGAAGCAGGCGCCGCCCCGCGCCCGGCGGCTGCTGACCGCCGGTATCGTCGTCCTCGTCGGCGCCTTGCTGATCATCGGCCTGTCCGCGCAAGCCTAAGCGTCGCTCCCGGCAGGGTCGCGACACGGTCTGCTATAAGGAAAGAGAAGCCCCATGAAGAACGTGCTGGCGATCCTGCTGGCCGGGGGCGCGGGTGAGCGTCTGTATCCACTGACCCGGCACACGGCCAAACCGGCGGTGCCTTTCGGTGGTCACTACCGCATCATTGACTTCACCCTCTCGAACTGCATCAACTCCGACGTCCGCCGGATCTTCATCCTCACCCAGTACAAGTCGCTCGAGCTGACCCGGCACGTGCGCGAGGGCTGGAACATCCTTTCGGCCGAGCTGGGCGAGTACATCGAAGTCATCCCGCCCATGAAGCGCATCCACGAGGACTGGTACTTGGGCACGGCGGACGCGGTCTTCCAGAACTGCGAGAGCATCCTGGCGGAGGACCCCGACTACACGCTGGTCCTTTCGGGCGATCACATCTATAAGATGAATTACCGCGAGATGATCGCCTGGCACGAGCGCCACGGTGCAGAAATCACTTTGGCCACCATCCAGGTGGCCCCGGAAGAAGCCAGCCGCTTCGGCGTAGTGGAAATCGCGCCCGATTACCGCGTCGTCGGATTCGAGGAAAAGCCGCAGCATGGTCATCCGGCCCGCTCCGTCTTCAACCCCGAGATGGTCAGCGCCTCCATGGGGGTCTACGTGTTCAACACACGGGTGTTGGTGGAAGCCGTCACCGAGGACGCAGCCGATCCGAACTCGACCCACGATTTCGGCCGGGACGTGCTGCCCAAGGCGATTCATAAGTACCGGGTGTACGCTTACGATTTCGTGGATCTGAACAAGAAGGCCGCCCGTTACTGGCGTGATGTGGGGACCATCGACGCCTACTACGAAGCGAACATGGACCTAGTGGCGGTCACGCCCGAGTTCAACCTTTACGACGAGGAGTGGCCCCTGCGCACGCGGCCCCTGCAGCGTCCCCCGGCAAAGTTTGTCTTCGCGCAGGAGGGACGGCGGATGGGCGTAGCCATCGATTCCATCGTCTCGGGCGGCTGCATCATTTCCGGCGGGCGCGTCGTCCGTTGCGTGCTATCGCCCGGGGTACGAATCAACAGCTATTGCGAGGTGGAGAGCTCCATCCTCATGCATAACTGCGAAGTCGGTCGCTATAGTCGTATCCGCCGGGCCATCATAACGCCTAACGTAAAAGTTCCCGAAAACAGCGTGATCGGCTACGATCTGGATCAGGACCGGGCGAAGGGCTACTTCGTGACCGACTCCGGCATCGTAGTCGTGACCGATGAGCAGGCGTCACATACCAGCAGTGTGCGCCAATCCGGCTAAGGCAGGCGCATCCTGGCGAAGGTTTCGATTCCATAGAAGGAGAACGCGATTTCATGCAGATCGTAAGAGTCATAGGACGTGAGATTCTGGATTCCCGCGGGAATCCCACCGTCGAGGCCGAGGTTTGCCTGGCCGACGGCAGCGTCGGTCGCGCCGCTGTTCCCTCGGGCGCCTCGACCGGCGAACACGAAGCCCTCGAGCTGCGCGACGGGGACAAGGCGCGCTACCTGGGTAGGGGCGTTCGCAAAGCCGTCAGTCATATCAATGGCGAGATCGCCCAGGCCGTGTGCGGCATGTACGCTGACCGCCAGATCGAACTCGACCGCAAGCTGATCGAGCTGGACGGCACTCCCAACAAGGGCCGGCTCGGCGCCAACGCCATTCTTGCCGTCTCGATGGCGGCGGCTCGTGCGGCAGCCGCCTCTCACCGCCTTCCGCTCTACCGTTATCTCGGCGGCGTGGGCGCCAGGGTGCTGCCCGTGCCGCTCATGAACATCCTCAACGGCGGCGTCCATGCCGATAACTCGGTCGACGTGCAGGAATTCATGATCGCGCCTTTCGGCGCCTCCTGCTTTGCCGACGCCTTGCGCATGGGCGCTGAGATCTTCCACACGCTGAAGGCGGTGCTCAAGCAGCGCGGCTACTCGACGGCCGTGGGCGACGAGGGCGGCTTCGCCCCCAACCTCAAGTCCAACGAGGAAGCGCTCGAAGTCATCCTCGAAGCCATCAACAAAGCGGGTTATAAGGCCGGCGAGAATGTCGCCATCGCTCTGGATCCGGCGGCCAGCGAGTTTTACGACGCCGAGAAGCGTAAGTATGTGTTCAAGAAATCGGATAAGAGCGAGCGCGCGCCCGAGCAACTGGTTCAGTTCTGGTCCGAGTGGGTCCGCCAGTATCCCATCATCTCGCTGGAGGACGGAATGGCGGAGGATGATTGGGAAGGCTGGAAGTTACTGACGCAGGCTCTGGGCGACAGAATCCAGTTAGTCGGCGATGACATCTTTGTGACCAACGTGGCCCGGCTGTCGCGGGGCATCGAACAGGGTATCGCCAATTCGATTCTGATCAAGCTCAACCAGATCGGCACGGTCACCGAAACCCTCGAAGCCATTGCATTGGCCTCGGCAGCCGGGTATACGTCGGTGATCTCGCATCGTTCGGGCGAGACCGAGGATGCCTTCATCGCCGACCTGGCCGTGGCCACCGGCGTGGGCCAGATCAAGACCGGCTCGGCCAGCCGCACCGACCGCATCGCCAAATACAACCAGCTCCTGCGGATCGAAGAGGACCTTGGTTCCGGTGCGGTCTTTGCGGGGCGCAAAGCCTTCCGGCGCTGAGCCGGGCCGGCGCGAGTGCACAAAGGGGGGAGAGTTCGATGCATAAGTTAGTCCTGCTACGACACGGCGAAAGCGTCTGGAACAAGGAGAACCGCTTCACGGGCTGGACCGACGTCGATCTGTCCGAACGCGGCATCGAGGAGGCGCGCGAAGCCGGGCGCATCCTCAAACGCGAGGGCTTCACGTTCGATCTGGCCTTCACCTCGGTGCTCAAGCGCGCCATCCGCACGCTCTGGATCGTCCAGGACGAGATGGACCTGATGTGGATCCCGGTGCAGATTTCCTGGCGGCTGAACGAGCGCATGTACGGCGCGCTGCAGGGTCTGAACAAGGCGGAGATGGCCGAGAAGTTCGGCGAGCAGCAGGTGCTGCTGTGGCGTCGGAGTTACGACATCCCGCCGCCGCCGCTGGAGAAAAGCGATCCGCGCTGGCCCGGGCACGATCCGCGCTACCGCGATCTGCCCGAGCACCTGATTCCGGTGACTGAGAGCCTCAAGAACACCGTGGAGCGCTTCCTGCCTTACTGGCACGAAGCCATAGCGCCGGCCATCAAGTCGGGCAAGCGCGTACTGATCGCGGCCCACGGCAACAGCCTGCGCGCGCTAGTCAAGTATCTGGACAACATCTCCGACGAGGAAATCGTCCACCTGAACATACCCACCGGCATCCCGCTGGTCTACGAGCTGGACGAGGATCTGCGGCCGCTGCGCAGCTACTATCTCGGGGATCCCGAGGCTGTGCGCAAGGCCATGGAGGCCGTGGCGGCGCAGGGCCGCAGACGCCAGCCGCAGCCGGCCTGAAATTGCGCGATGTGAGGCCGCCCTCGTGCGGGGCGGCCTTCACCAGCCGGGCCGGCGATACACTTCACGGCCATCCACGACGGTCAGAAGCGCCTCGATGTCCTTGATCTCCTCTTCCGGGCAGCTCAGGTAGTCCTTGGAGATCACGACGAAGTCAGCCAGTTTCCCAGGCTCGATCGATCCCTTGAGGTTCTCCTCGAAGGTCAGATAGGCGGCATTCAACGTCCACAATCGTAGCGCTTCCTCCCGGCTGATGCGCTGTTCGGGGCCCAGCACCGAGCCGTCTGCGGTACGGCGAGTGATCGCCATCCACATGCCGAAAAACGGATGGTAGGGGTTGACGGCGCTGCGGGCATCAAAGCGGATCATGTGATCGGAGCCGCCCGCAACGATGATCCCCTCGTCGAGCAGCGAACGCAGGGGAATGAAATGTCGCATCCGCGCGGGACCGAAGACGTCCTTCAGAACGGGGCCGTCGAAGTGGTGCCAGGCGGGTTGACAATCGAACAGCACTCCCATGCGGCGTGCGCGCGCTCGAGCCTCCTCGTTGGGGAAATTGCCGTGGCTCACGGTGAACCGCCGCGAGCGGATGGGCCGCTCGCGGTCCGCCGCTTCGTAGGCATCGAGCAGAAGATCGGTGGCGCCGCCGCCCGCCGTGTGAGCGGTCATCTGCCACCCCAGGCGGTTGGCCGTCAGCGCCATCTCGAACAGATTTTCTTTCGGCACGTAAAGGACGCCGCGGTAATCCGGATCATGGTAGCCGTAGACCGAGGTGTTTTCGCCGTAGGGCTCCCGCAGATAGGCGGTGCCGATCAGGATCCCTCCATCTACGATGGTCTTGATCGAACCCACGCGCAGCCATTCGTCGCCGAAGCCCGTGACGAAAGGAATGCGCATGATCTCTTGCCGCACCTGCTGCGGCGTGCCCTGGGCTCCGATGAGAAACGTAACGTAGGTGCGCACGGTGAGGCGACCCGCCTGCCGCAGCTCCTGGTAGGCGCGGAATCCTTCCGGTCCTTGTCCACGGTCGATCGTGCTGGTGATGCCGGCTTCGTTGTATTTCTTCTGCATGCTCTCGATCGCCCAGACCAGATCGCGGGGCGTGGGCTGGCGGGCGCGACGTAACGGTCCCAACAGGCCAGGCGCACCGAGTATCAGGCCGGTCGGCTCGCCGTCGGCGTCCTTGATGATCTTTCCATCGGGCGGCTGCGGAGTATCGCGAGTGATGTTCATCTTGGCGAGCAGCGCTGAGCTAAGCACCGAAGCATAGCCGTTGTCGGCCAGCACGAGCCGCCCGGGAGCGGCCTCGTCGAGTTCGTAGCGTGTCGGATAGCGACGTTCCCGTAATCGGGTGGCGTAAACCTTGGGCACAACAATAATGCGATCGGGAGGCAGGCGCGCGGCCTGTTGCCGAATATAGGCCTGTATGTCCGCGATGGTGTGCATGATCGGGACGGGCCCCTCCTGCTCGCTCAGCGCGGCCCCCACCGGATGAGTGTGGCTGTCAATGAGGCCCGGAACGACGCAGCGTCCGCCCAGGTCCACCCGGCGCGTCGCATGCCCCGCATGCTTCAGGACCTCCTCATTGGAGCCAACCGCCAGAAACCGGTTTCCGCGAATGGCGATGGCCTGCGCCAGCGGGCGGCCCGGCCACATTGTAATGACCTTCGCGTTGTAGTAAACCACGTCGGCGGTCTCAGCCACGGGCGCGACAGTCGGGAGTGCCAGCAGCCACGCTAGTTTTCGCACGACTCAGTACCCCCTTTGCTTGTCCACCACGTTCAGCAGCGGAAGGCCGTGCACGTAGCGGCGCACGTTCTCCGCGAAGAACTCGATCAGGCGGCGTTGCCGGTCGCGACTCCAACCGGAGGTATGCATGGTCATCACCACATTCGGGCAATCGAAGATCGGGTGGTCGGGCGGAGGCGGCTCCTTGGGGAAGACGTCCAATCCTGCGCCCGCAATCCAGCCCTCTTTGAGAGCCCGCACCAGGGCCATGTCGTCGAAGAGCTGTCCGCGCGAGAGCGCCAGAAAGTAAGCTGTAGGCCTCATGCGGCGGAAGACGCGCTCGTTGAACATGCGCTCGGTTTGCGGAGTGTGCGGTGCGGCAGCGACCAGGACGTCCACCTGCGGCACCATTTCGTCGAACCAGCCGGGGTCGTGCAGCTCGGCGACATATTCAGGCTTGGGTATAGGCTTGGCGTCGGTCCCCACGATCCGCATGTCGAAGCCGTAGTACGCGCGACGCGCCACGGCCATGCCGATCCCGCCCATGCCCACGATTCCCATCGTGCGGCCTGCCAGCTCGATGTGATCGTCGGATTTGGGACTGCCCACCGGCTTCCATTCGCGGCGCAGGAACTGGGGGAAGTAGTACTTCGTGATCCCGCGCGTCAAACAAAGCAGCATGCCCATGGCCGTCTCCGAGATCCCGGGGGCGAAGATCCGCGCGCAGTTGGTCACCACCACGGGACTGGCACGGAGCTTGGCATCCATCCACTCGACGCCCGCGGCTCCCGCCTGCAACCATTTCAGGCGGGGCGCATAGTCCAGATCCGCCCCGCTCAGGCTGCCGTAAACTACTTCGGCTTCGGGCAAGCGCTGCCGGAACTCCTCGCGCGTGCGGGCGATGATCAGCTCGACCTTGACGGCACCGGCTGCCTCCTGGATCCGACGTACCTCCTCCGGCTCGAACCGGTACATCGTCACGATGCGCAGCGGCTCAGCCTGCACTTTCCCTTGCTCGACGGGGAAGGGCTCGACGACGACCGGTTCGCGCACCCCTCCCGCGACAGGCGCGGCAGCAAGGAATCCGCGGCGTGAAATCCTTTCGCTCATCTCCTGAACGCCTCCAATGTTGGCTAAGATAACACTCCGTGCGAGTCCCCCCTCACGGGCTCGGATAAAGGTTGAGGTTCTGGCTGGTCGTCCTGCGCCACTCGGCGAGGGGCGGGGCGCCGATCCGTTGGAAAACTCCGGCCAGCTCCCGCCGAAGCTCGTCGAGGATCTTACGGTAGGCCGCATCGGCAATTACGTTTCGCGATTCTCTGGGATCGGCTTCCAGATCGTAGAGCTCGCTCGGCCACTCCGGCGTCCGCTCGACGTACTTCAGATTCTCGGTGCGCACGGCCCGCACGTAGGCGTACTCGAAGTACAGCCGGTTATTCCATTTAGGCTTGTGCCCGGCTAGCAGCGACGCGTAGCTCCGGCCGAGGCGACGCGGGTCCGGCGGAGCGCCTACGCCAAGATACTCCAGGATGGTGGGAAAGAAATCGTAATTCGACACCATTTCCCGGATCACCAGACCTTCGGGAATCCGCCCGGGATGGCTCCAGATCAATGGCACCCGGACGGACTCCTCGTACATGTTGAAAGGGATGCTGCCATTGCCCTTCCCCCACAGGCCGTGGTGGCCTGCGTTCCAGCCCTGATCGGCGGTGAAGATCACCACCGTGTCTTCCCTCAAGCCAAGCTCCTCCAACCGGCGCAGGACGCGCCCCACGTTGTAGTCCACGGCCGTAACCAGGGCGCAGTAACTGCGCATGGACTCCTCATTGCCGTGATGCTGCCGGAGCTCCGGTCGCTGCCAGGGGTGCACGGGATCCCGCGGGAAACACGAGAAACGTGACGTCGCGTAAGGAGCACGGTAGATTTCCGGCTGGTAGTGGTAGGGCGTATGGGGAGCATAGTAAGGGATCATCAGGAAGAAGGGTCCCGCGCGGCGCCGGTCGAGAAACTCCAAGGCGTAGTCAGTTACTATGTCCGTCTTGAAACCGCGGATCTTCTTCGACTGCCCCTGAACGACGAAGACCGGGTCCCGATAAGTTCCTCCACCGCCGGGAACAGTCACCCAGTAAGTGAATCCGGCCTGCGGAATCTCGTCGTTGCCCATGTGCCATTTGCCGCACATACCCAGGGTGTATCCGGCCTTGGCCAGCAGCTCGGTGAAGGTGAGCAGACCCTGGAGGAAGCGGCGGGACTGCGGACCGAACGAATCCCGGGGCAAGAGATAGTCCTGCACACCGTGATGGGACGGCATCAGGCCCGTCATGTAAGTGATGCGGCTGGGCGAACAGACGGGTGTGGCAGCGTAAGCGCGCGTGAACAGTGCACCCGAGGCGGCCAGTCGGTCGAGGTTGGGCGTATGCATCTCGGCGCAGCCGTAGCAGCCCATAGCCCAAGCGCCGTGATCGTCGGTCATGAACAGCACGACGTTGGGGCGCGACCGGGCTGCGGAGGAAAGGACAAACGGTGCTGCGAGCAGATCGCGACGGGTCATCTCGGCCATGGCATGGCGATTGTACAATAAGCGCTTCCGGAAGGAAGGCCCATGGGCTCGGCTGGTTTGCTCAGCAGGCGCGAATGGCTCGCGGGGCTGGCCACGCTGCGGAGGACGGCAGAGGCGCCGGTTCGCGCCATCACGCGCGGTCCGCGCTTTCATTGGTTCGGCTACTATGACAAGCTGCAGTTCGACCCCGCCTGTCGCTACGTTCTCGGCATGGAGGTTGACTTCGAGCACCGGTCGCCGCGGCCCGAAGACCTCGTCCGGCTCGGCATGATCGATCTGGGGGAGGGAGACCGCTGGATTCCACTGGCGGAGACCAAGGCATGGAACTGGCAGCAAGGCGCCATGCTGCAATGGTTGCCGGGCTCGGATCGGGAGGTCATTTACAACGATCGCGATGGAGATCGTTACATCGCGGTCATTCTGGATGTGCGCAGCGGGCGAAAACGAAAGCTACCCGCGCCGGTCTATGCGGTCAGCCCAGACGCGCGCTGGGCGGTAACCACGGATTTCCGGCGCCTGGCCGACACCCGTCCGGGCTACGGTTACAACGGCATCCCCGACCCCAACCGAGAGGTGCTCGCGCCCGAGGACGCCGGCATCTGGCACGTGGACTTAAAGACGGGTCGGACCAGGCTCGTCATTTCCATCGCTCAGATCGTGCGCACACCGAGCCCGCCGCCCAACCCGCGGTTCGACTGGACGGGCGCCAAGCACTGGTTCAATCATCTGCTGATCTCGCCTGACGGCAGGCGGTTCATTTTCCTGCACCGCTGGACCGGGGGCGCAGCGGGTTCACGGCGCTTCACACGTATGTTCACTGCGGACCCGGACGGCAAGAATTTACATCTGGTCGACGGCTTTGGGGGCGTCTCCCATTTCATCTGGCGCGATGCGCGCCATATTCTTGCGTGGGCGACGCGACCACCCCTCGGCGGAAGGTTTTACCTCTTTGAAGACCGCAGCGAGCGGGTGGAGCCGGTCGGTGCGGAAGTAATGACCGGCGACGGCCATTGCAGCTACCTGCCGGGCAAGCGCTGGATTCTGAACGACACCTACCCGGACCGACAGCGGATGCAACACCTGTACCTCTTCGACACCGAGACCGGCCGCCGCGTGCCGTTGGCGAGCTTTCATTCCCCGCCCGAGTACACGGGCGAGTGGCGCTGCGACCTACATCCGCGATTCAGCCCTGACGGAAGGCTCGTCACCGTAGATTCGCCTCACCGGGGCGGTCGCCAGATCTACCTGCTGGATCTGACCGGCATCGTGGGATGAGAAGTCCGGCGCGCGCTCGGTTATACTACAACGCTGATCGTCATGCGATACTACCTGGCTTTTGACTTGGGCGCGGAGAGCGGCCGCGCCATGCTCGGTACGGTGGGCGAAAATTCGCTAACGCTGGAGGAGCTGCATCGCTTCCCAAACATTCCCGTCCGCCTGCCCACCGGTCTTTACTGGGACACGCTGCGGCTGTTCCACGAAATCCTGCAGGGACTGACCGCGGCCTGCCGCGGCCGCAAACTCAAACTGGCCGGCGTGGGCGTGGATACCTGGGGCGTGGATTTCGCCCTGCTTGGCGAGGACGGCGCGTTGGTCGACAATCCGCGCCACTACCGCGACGCGCGAAACAACGGCATGCTCGAGCGCACCTTCGCCGTCATTCCACGCGAGGAGATTTTCGCGCAGACCGGCATCCAGTTCATGCAACTGAACACGCTTTACCAGTTGCATGCCATGAAGCTGGCCGGCTCGCCCGCCCTCCAGGTCGCGCGCACCTTCTTGATGATGCCGGATCTGTTCAACTACTGGCTGACGGGCATCACCCGCTGCGAGCTGACCGACGCGAGCACGACGCAATTCTACAACCCGGTGAAGAAGCGCTGGGCCTACGAACTGCTGGAGCGGCTGGGCCTGCCCACGACGATCCTTCCCGAAATCGTGATGCCGGGTACGCTTCTGGGGCCGCTGTTGCCTCACGTGGCGGAGGAGACCGGTGCAGGCGAGACGCCCGTTTACGCGACCTGCTGCCACGATACGGCGTCAGCGGTGGCGGCGGTGCCGGCCGAGGGCGACGACTGGTGTTACATCAGTTCGGGCACATGGTCGCTCATGGGCGTGGAGTTGTCCGAGCCCATCATCAACCAGCGCTCGTTGGCGTTGAACTTCACCAACGAAATCGGCGCGGCAGGCACCATCCGTTTCCTCAAGAACATCGCCGGCATGTGGCTGCTGCAGGAATGTCGGCGGGCCTGGGCGCTGGAAGGCCGGGAATACACCTACGAGGAACTTGCGCGACTGGCCGCCGCGGCGCCTCCCTTCACGGCCGTCATCGACCCGGATGCGTTTCTGGAGCCGGGCCGCATGCCGGAGAAGATAGCTGACTTCTGTCAGCGCACTGGGCAGCGGCCCCCGGAGCCGCCAGGCCCCATGTGCCGCACCATTCTGGAAAGCCTCGCCCTGCGCTACCGACAGGTGCTGGAAAGCCTGGAGTCGCTGCTCGGGCGGCGCATCGAGCGGATCCACATCGTGGGCGGGGGCTCGCGCAACCGCGTCCTCAATCAGTTCGTAGCCGACGCCACGAACCGGCCGGTGATCGCAGGACCTAGCGAGGCGACGGCCGCGGGCAACGTGGTGGTGCAGGCGATCGGTGCGGGGCACCTCCGCGATGTGCGGGAAGCGCGCTCTCTCATTCGCCGCTCCTTCCCGCTGGAAACCTTCGAGCCGGCGCCGCAGGCAGACTGGGATACGGCCTACCGACGTTTCTGCTCCCTGCGTCCTGGGGAGGGCGTTTCCTGAAACGGGACGTTCAGACCTTGGCCGCGGGTGAGAGCTCGCGCGTCGTGATCACACGGTCGATCATGCCGTACTCGAGCGCCTGTTCCGCGCTCATGATGTAATCGCGGTCCACGTCCCGGGCTACTTTCTCCACGGGCTGCCCCGTACACTCGGCGAGAATCTGGTTGATGATCTCGCGCATGCGCAGGATTTCCTTGGCGTAAATGTCGATATCGGCCGCCTGACCGGCCAGCCCGCTCGCCGAGGGCTGATGAATGAGGATGCGCGCGTGCGGGAGACTGTAGCGCTTTCCTTTGGTCCCGGCGGCCAGCAGGACGGCAGCCATGGAAGCCGCCTGGCCCACGCAGATGGTGACGATGTCGGGCTCCACGAAACGCATCGTGTCGAGAATGGCCAGTCCCGCGGTGATGGAGCCGCCCGGCGAATTGATGTAGAGATTGATGTCCTTCTGGGGATCCTCGGCCGCCAGGAAGAGCATCTGGGCAATGACCAGGTTGGCCACCGTGTCGTCGATCGGCGTCCCTAGGAAGATAATGTTTTCTTTGAGCAGGCGGGAATAAATATCGTAGGCGCGCTCTCCGCGCGGGGTCTGCTCGATCACCATCGGGATCAGCACCGAGTTGCTGATCATCGTCATCCTCCTGCGCCCGCCCCATTCCCGGCTGGGGCCGGCCGTCTCAGCCGTGCTGCGTCAAGGCCATCGTGCGCGTGCGCCGCGTCTTCTCGAGCGTCTTGCGTTTCTCTTCCAGGGCCTTGACCAGGTCGGCGATGGTCGTACGCTCCAAATATTCCATGATACGGGAACGGAGATCCTTCCAGGCGTCATGCATCGGGCAGGGCGCATCGTCCGTGCACTCGGCCAGCCCGCTGACGCATTTCTCGAAATCGGCCAGGCCGTCAAGAGCCTCTACGATGTGGACCAGCGCGATCTGCGAAGCGGGCTGGCGCAAGGCAAAACCGCCGTTGGGCCCCTTGCTCGATCGCAACAGCCCCTTGCGCGCCAACTGTTGCAGGATTTTGGCCAGGAAGTGGCCGGGAATCTTTTCCCGCTCTGCGATCTGTTTGACCATCACATACCGGCCATCCGGCACCTGCGCCAGATGCATGAAGGCCCGGATTGCGTACTCGGAAGCTCGTGAGTAAATCACCTGCTATCCCCTCCACAGGAAGTCTGCTTGCTTTCCCTTTGAGGAATAAGCCCATGAACGCAATGAATGCCACTTCGGCAGACTCCTGCCCCCACCCTCCCTTTTACCATATTTTCGGACCTGCGTACTCGCTTCCCGCGGTCGACTCAGTCGGTGAGCGATCGGCAGGCCAGATCGGCCCAACGCCCGAAAACCAGTGCGGCCAGGCGGGCCAGACGCTCCGCATGCTCCCAGGGATCGGGGCTCGCCGGCAGTTCGCGCACGTCCGCCTGGTTTTCCGCCGCGGCGCACCAGTCGGCAATCATCTCCGGGGTAACCTCGAGGTGGAATTGCAAGCCCCACACCCAGGGGTCCAGGCGGAAAGCTTGATTGCGACAGGCCGGAGTCCACGCCAGCCACTCGGCGCCCGCGGGAAGATCAAACGTTTCTCCGTGCCAGTGAAAGACGACCTCGGACCTACCGAGGCCGGCGAACAGCGGATCGCGCCCCGCCGCGTCGGTGAAGAAAATCGGCGCCCAGCCAATTTCCTTGACCGCGTTCCGGTAGACCCGCGCTCCCGCGGCTTTCGCGATCAGTTGTGCGCCCAGGCACACGCCAAGCACCGGCTTGCCCGCCCGCCATGCCTTCTCGATCAGCGTCATCTCGCGGCGCAGGTACCCGAGGTCGTCGTTGGCGGACATGGGCCCGCCCATAAAGATGAGCCCTGCAGCCCCGCGCCAGGGAGCCTCGGCCTCCGCGTCCTGAAACCAATCCACGTAGCGCCAACCGAGTCCGCGGGACTCGAGCGCGGGCGCGATCATGCCCAGATCCTCGAAAGCGACGTGCCGAAAGACGAGCACCTGCATCGGCCCCTCCGCGCTTACCAAGAATGATGAAATGATGCCGGCGATTTAGGGAGAGGCGCCGCGGGCGACCTGAAAATGGCTCAGGCCGGTAGCGTACTGCAGAATGCCGCGATAAAGCGCTTCGGCCAGACGCTGCCGGTACTCCGGCTGCTTCAACAGGCGCTCCTCACGCGGGTTGCTCAGAAAAGCCACTTCGACCAGCACGGAAGGCATCTCGGCGCCCACCAGGACCAGGAAAGGCGCTCTCTTCACGCCCCGATTCTTGCCCGAGCGGAGGCTGCTGTACAACGCCTTCTGGATGTGCCCGGCGAGCTCGCGCGACTCCTGGACTTTTTCCTTCTGCGCAATCTTGCGGACCAGCTCCTGCAATTCGTGAATCGAACGCGTGCTGGGCGCGTTCTCACGCGCAGCGACTTCCAGGGCACTCGGATCGGTGGTGAAGTTCAGGTAGAAGCTCTCCGGGCCGGCCACCGAGCGTAGGCGCGAGGAGTTGGCGTGCAGCGAAACGAACAGATCGGCTTTGGCCTCGTTGGCAATCTCGGTTCGCCTCTCGAGCGGCACGAAGGTGTCGTCGGTGCGGGTAAAAACCACCTCAGCGCCCAGACGCTCGCTGATCAACTGGCCGAGCCGCAACGCCACATCCAAAACAAGATCCTTCTCCTGCAACCCGGTCGGTCCGATAGTTCCGGTATCATGACCGCCGTGACCCGGATCGAGCACGATCTTGCCGACCTTCAGGCCGAGAGCGCGGATCAGGGAACGATTGCCCCGGCTGTCGCGTTGCGCCGATCTTGCGATCGCAGGAGGCCCGGCGGGCGCCAGTGGAGCCGCGGTCGGTGGGGCAGCCGGTTTGGAGGCGGCAGCTGCAGGGGTGACCGGCTCGAGCGAGGCTGCGGCCGCCAGGGAAGCGGGAGGGCCGCCGGCCTCCTGCACCTTAGGCGGCCGGACGGAAGGCGTGGGACCCGCTGCAAGCAGGGGCGGTTCGAGCGGGACTGGGGCAGCGGCAAGCCCCTCAGCGGCCTGGGACGCAGTAGCGCCGGCAGCCGGCACACTCGCATCCAGACCCGGCCTGCCACCACTCGTCTCGGTAGCCCCAACGGCCGCACGCACCTCGATCATCAGCCGGTCCGGATTGGCCAACTGCGAAGCCCGGAAATCGGCGGATGTCGCCAGATCGAGCACCACGCGCGTTACGCCGGGACGCGTCAGAGCCACCCGGATCTGTTTGACCACACCGTCCTCGACCGGAATGACCTGGACGGTACGGCGATGCTCGCGCGCCGGCAGTGTTCCCGGCAGATCGAAAAAGATGCGGTCAGGATCGGCCAGGCGACCCGCGCGATACTGCACCGGTCCGTCGGTTTCCACTGCGATCCGCGTCACCCCGCCCAGCGACCAGAACCGCACCGCTCTAATCTGCTGTTGCGCGGACAGAAGGAGGGGCAAAAGGCCCAGCCCGGCCAACCGCTTCATCCGCCGCATCCCCGGTTCTCCTCACACAGGCCAGTTCAGGGCGCACCCTGCGTCCGGATGTGCCAGCGACCTTGGGAGTCTAAGTATTCGACAACCTTCGGCTGGTTCACAGTCGCACTCTCGGACTCGCGGGCGAGCGACCGCCGCTTTTCACCCAGTTTTCTTCCCACTCGGTAGACGTACGCCGTCGTTTCCGGGTATGGCGGAACGCCGCCGTAGCGGAGTACGGCGCCTTCGCCGGCGTTGTAGGCCGCCAGCGCCAGCCGCTTGTCGCCGCCGAACAACTCCAGCAGGTACTTCAGGTAACGCACGCCGCCCTCGACGTTTTCCCAGGGGTTGAAGACGTCACGCACGCCCACGCGGCGCGCGGTCTGCGGCATCAGTTGCATCAACCCCACGGCTCCCTTGGGGGAAATCGCCGCCGGGTCGTAACCGCTCTCCACTTCGATTACGGCGCGCACCAGCAGCGGGTCGAGCTCGTAGCGCGCGGCCATCTGCTCGATGAAGTTTTCCAGATCCGGCAGCCAGGAGAGCCGGCCGGGCTCGATCACCCGGGGCTCGACAGGCACCGAGCGCACGGGCCGCGGCTGAACGACCGCGGCGCGTACCAAGCGCCCGCTGCGGGGATCCGCACGCACCACAAGCGTGAGCTTGTGTGCGCGGGGCTCGGCTTCCGCCCTGGCGAGCCAAGCCGCCAGCACCACAGAGAGGGCGGTCGCGATCAAACAAGAACGCATGCGTTTGTTTTACTCTGATTATATCCTCTCCGGCGCGCGCCGCCAAGCGCAAAAGCGGCGGCGGCTGACCGACCGCGCGCACCGGGTGCTATCATTTTCTCATGAGCCGCGCCGGCTTCGTCCTGGTCGGAGGCGCGAGCAGGCGCATGGGCCGGGACAAGGCCAGGCTGCCGTATCGCAACGGGACGCTGGTCGGGCACATCGCGATTCAGGTGCAACGTGCGGCGGGGAGTGTGTGCCTGGTGGGCGCCCCCGAACGCTATGGCGATCTTCCCTTCCCCGCCATTCCCGATGTGTTCCCCGGAGCCGGGCCCGTCGCGGGAGTCCATGCCGCCCTCGCCGCCACCACCGCCGAGTGGAATCTGGTGGTGGCATGCGACATGCCTGAACTGACCTCCGAGTTCCTTCTGCATTTGCTCCGCGAGGCCGAGCGGGCGAGTCGCCAAGGACTCATTCCCGTTTCTCCCGAAGGCCGCCGGCAGCCGTTGTGCGCCGTCTACCATCGCAGTTGCCTCCGGGCTTTCGAGGATGCGTTGCGGGCCGGCCGCCTGAAACTCGAAGAGGTGGTGAGCGGGCTCGATTTGGCCGCGCAACCTTTCGCCGAAGGGCGCTGGTTTCGCAATCTCAATACGCCCGCGGACTGGGCTGCCCTCACGCAGCGATGAACGAGTCCTACCCTCATTACATCGAATTTCGCCACGTCTATAAGACGTTCGACACGCCCGTTTTGGTCGACGTCAGCTTCCACGTCGATGCCGGAGAGACCGTGGCCATCATAGGCCGTAGCGGCGTAGGGAAATCGGTCACGCTGGGCCACATCATGGGCTTCATCAAGCCCGACGCGGGGCGCGTCATCGTGGCCTACGAGGACATTACGGACTACCCGGAGTCCGAGCTGCGCCGCATCCGCAAGAAGGTCACCATGGTCTTCCAGTCCGGCGCCCTGTTCGACTCGCTGACCATCGGCGAGAACATCCTCTTCTCGCTCGAGCTGCGCGAGGACTACGACCAAAGCAACAAACAAGAGATCGTGGACGGCCTGCTTAAGATGGTGGACCTGCTCGAGTACCGGGACATGTACCCCTCCGACATCTCCACCGGTTACAAGCGCGCGGTGGCCATTGCCCGCGCCCTGGCTGCTCAACCCGAATGCATCCTCTATGACGAACCCACCACCATGGTCGATCCCATCATGTCGGACCACCTGGCGAACCTCATGCTGCGGCTGAAGCGGCAACTCCACCTGACCTCGATCGTCGTGACTCACGACCTGGAGTTGATGCGTAAGGTGGCCGACCGCGTCGTGGTTCTGCACGACGGCAAGGTGATCTTCTTCGGCCCGGTCGGGGAGCTCGAGCACTCGGATCATCCGCACATCCAGGAGTTCCTGGCGTTGGATCGCATTTAGCGGACGCCCGCCGGGCAAGCGAGGGGCCGTAGACCCGGGGCCCGATCCGCCCGTCCCGACCTCTGTCTGCTGGGGTCGGTCGACAAAAACGCCCGCAAGACCAGACGGAGGCCCGAATGGCGTCCGATACGGGCCGTCCTATCGCGCGGAAAATTGCGGGGCTGTCGAGTACGCCGGCGGTCGCAAGGCTGGGCATTGACGGAGTCTGCGCCGGAGACGACTCGAGGCCCAATCCAAAAGAGGAAGAGGTGCAGCCGGATGGCGGCAAGCCGGTGCGCTCACCGAACTGCCGAGCCGCGAATCGCCTTGCAGGCGGTTGACCCTGGCCCGGACTCGACGAGGCCAAGCTGCGCCCGGATCAAGCCTCTCCGAACAGGGCCACGAGCAATCCCGTCGCCAGCAGGTTCACCACCCCAAGCGGGAACAGCGTCCCCCAGGCAAAGCGCATGAGCTGGTCGTAGCGGAAGCGCGGCAGCGTCCCGCGCACCCACATGAAGATCCAAAGCAACAGTCCGACCTTGGCCAGAAACCAGAAAGGCGGGATCAGCAACGCGTGCAGGGCGGGCAAGGCGAAGACCAGCGACGCGCCGAAGAACCCTGCCGCCACGATGGGCAGCGTCCGGCGGTCGCGTGCGCGCTCGGCGTTGAGCCCGTGGTAGAGCGCCAAGGCGCCGGCGCCGGCAAACAGAATCATGGGGACCCAGTTCGAGCCGAGCCAAGCGGGCCAGGGCGGCAGCCACCCGCCCAGGAAGAGCAGCGTGGCCATGGCCGAGATCGTGATCATGTTGGCGTACTCGGCCATAAAAAAGGCGGCAAACTTCATGGCGCTGTACTCGGTGTGGAAACCCGCCACGAGTTCGTTCTCTGCCTCGGGCAGATCGAAGGGCACACGGTTGGTCTCGGCGAACATGGCGATGACGAAGACAACCAGGCCGAGGATCTGCGGAGCCGGGAGCTGGAAGACGTTCCAGCGCGGCAGCAAGCCCAGGTAAAAGCCGTCCTGACGCTCGACGATCTCACGCAGGTTGAGGGTGTTGGCCAGCAGCAGCGGAGCGGCGACGGCCAGCGCCAGCGGCAGTTCGTAGCTGATCATCTGAGCCGCGCTGCGCAGGGCGCCGAGCAAAGGATACTTGCTGTTCGAGGACCAGCCGGCCAGCACCACCGCATAAACCGTCATCGAGGACACGGCCAGCACAAACAAAACGGCGATGTCCAGGTCGGCGAGCTGCAGGCGCGTGCGCACGCCGAAGATCTCGATCTCGGGTCCGAACGGGATGACCGCGTACGAGAGCAGCGCGAGCGTAACGGCCAGAAAGGGCGCCGCCAAATAAAGGAATCGATTTACGTGCGGCGGGATCAGGTCTTCCTTGAGCAGCAGTTTGAGCGAATCGGCCACCGGCTGTAACAACCCGTGGGGCCCGACGCGCGAAGGACCGATGCGCACCTGTACGTGCGCGATCACCTTGCGCTCGATCCACTGCAGGTAGAGCAGCGTGAGTAGCAGGAAGCCCATCAACGCCGCCGCCTTGACCGCGGTAATCAGGTAAAAGTCCATGGCCGTCACCCGCGATAGAGTTCACCAGGCGCTTCCCGTACCGCGCTCAGGATGGCAGCGTAGCGCCCCAGCGTGCCGGACGTGAAAAGCGTATCTCGCGCCGAACGCACCTTCCCGCGCCGCGAGGGAGAAGCTTGCCGCGGCGGGCGCACCTGTTGGGGGACCCCAGCGCGCAGGGCCGCAGCCGACACCTGGTAGCCCGGCACCGAGCTGCTGATCTCGTCCAGCAACTTTTCCCAGGTGACTGGGCCGGTCTCCAAGCCCAGGCGGCGGGCCAACAGCGTGAAGATTTCCAGGTCGGTCTTCGCCCCCGCCACACTCACCGCACCCCGCAACCGCTGCACCTCGCCGCAGACGTTCGTGACGGTCCCTTCTTTTTCGTAGGCGGACGCGGCGGGCAGGACGACGTCGGCCCGGCGCGCCGTATCGGTCAAGAAGAGGTCCTGGACCACCAGAAAGCGTGCGGGCGGTCTGACGCCGCCGGCGAGCGGGTTCGCGCCCACGATCCACAGAACAGCCAGGTCTGCGCACTCCAGCATTTCATCGAGCGCCATGCCGGACCGTTCGAGCGGCTGGTAACCCGGCCCCAGATCGGGCAGCAACCCCATGTCGGCAGCGCCGCGCGAGTTGGCGTAATCCACCAGACAGACGTACTTCACAGGTATGCCGAGGGAGTCGCCGAAGGCGACCAGCCTGGCAACCTGCTCGCCCTGGATCGCCTCGCCGAAAACGACGACAAGCTCGGGTTCGGTCCGCAGAGACTCCTCCAGCCCGAGGATGCCCTCCAGCTCCCTCCCCGCTGCGACGCGAACGCTGCGCGCGGCGTAACGGTCCTCTCGCACCGGACCGCAGCTGACCACGTAGACTCGGGCCTGATGATGCCGCCAGTTCGCACGGATCTGCCAGGAGAGCAGCGGGTGCTGTTGGGCCAGATCGGCGCCCGCAACCAGCACGGCCCGTGCCGCGTACAGGTCCTCGATACGAGCCAACGCCGCTTCACGGCCGGCCACCGCAGCCATCAGAGCCGGCAGATCGCCGGTCCGCGGATGGTCAAGATGAGGCGTCCTCAGTCCCTGCCGGGCGAGCTTCTGCAGGTAATAGTTCTCTTCGTTCGTGGTGTGATTGGAGCCGATGATGCCGATGGGCGCGCCGCTGGCCAGCGCTTCCCGAAAACGCGACTCCACCAAAGCCAGGGCCTCTGCCCAGGTTGCTCGCACCAACCGTCCGTCGCGCCGCACCAGCGGGCTGGACAGCCTTTCGGCGTGGTGAGGAAAATCGGCCGCGTAGCGGCCCTTGATGCACAGGAACTCTCCGTTCAAACCTGAGCGGTCGCGATTGTTGCCGCGAATGATGCGGTTGTGGTAGACGCCCAGTGTGGTCTTGCAGCCGTCCGCGCAAAAGGCGCAGATGGTGCCGATGTGCGCCATCTCCCAGGGCCGCGTGTGGTAGCGGTACATGCCGCTGGTCAGCGCCCCCACCGGACAGATGTCGATGCAGGCCCCGCACTCGTCGCACTCCAGATGATCGCCGCGATTGGGCGCGATCTCGCTGCGCCCGCCGCGGTTGACCACGCCGAGAGCTCCTACGCCCATGCCCTCATCGCAGACGCGCACGCACCGGTAACAGAGGATGCAGCGCGGCCGATCGTAGTAGACCACGGGCGACCACTGTTGCTCGGGCACGTGGTGCTTGGCCTCGCGATAGCGGCTTTCGGCGGCGCCGTAGCGGAAGGCCATGTCCTGGAGCTCGCACTCGCCGCCTTTATCGCAGACCGGGCAATCGAGCGGGTGGTTCGTGAGCAGGAACTCTACCATGGCGCGGCGCGCCTCGGCCACCTGCGGCGTGTCGGTGCGAACTACCATGCCGGGCGCCGCCGCCAGCGTGCACGCGGTCTGCAGCTTGGGCATCTTCTCGACTTCCACCAGGCACATGCGGCAGGCGCCGGCGAGCGACAACCCCTCGTAGTAGCAGAAGCTGGGGATCTTGATCCCGACGCGCCGCGCCGCCTCGATGACCAGGGTGCCGGGTTCGACTTCGACGCTGCGCCCGTCGATCGTCAGCCGGATGGGCTCAGGCATGTATGGCGACCTCCTCGGCCGGGCAAGGCTTACCCTCCAGGTGCGCTTCGAATTCTTCGCGGAATTTCTCGACGAAGGAGGACGCGGGCATGGCCGCCGCGTCGCCCAGCGGGCAGAAGGTACGTCCCAACATGTTGCGCGCCACGTTGCGGACGACCTCGATGTCCCCTGGCTGCCCCTCGCCGCGCTCCAGGCGCGTCAGCACGGTGGCCAGCCAGCGCGTGCCTTCGCGGCACGGGGTACAGAAGCCGCAGCTTTCGTGCGCGTAGAAGCGCAAGATGCGCGCCGCCGCCTTCACCATGCAGGTGGTTTCATCCATGACGATCACTCCGCCCGACCCCAGCATGCTGCCGGCGCGCGCCAAACTGTCGAAGTCCATGGCCACGTCGCATTCCTCGGCGCGCAGAACGGGACAGGAGGAACCGCCCGGAATCACGGCCTTCAGCTTGCGACCGCCGCGAACTCCCCCCGCCACCTCGTGAATCATGCGCAGCAGATTGAAGCCCATGGGCAGCTCGTAAACGCCCGGCCGGTTCACGTGTCCGGAAATCGCGAACAGACGCGTGCCGCCGTTCTTGGGCGTACCGAGCTCGGCGAAGGCCAAGCCGCCCTTCAGGATGATGGGCGGAACGGCACAGAACGTTTCGACGTTGTTGAGGACCGTCGGACAGCCGAAGGCGCCGGAAGTGGCCGGGAAAGGCGGGCGCAGGCGCGGCACGCCGCGCTTGCCTTCGAGCGATTCCAGCAGGGCCGTCTCCTCGCCGCATTCGTACGAGCCCGCACCGGAGTGCGTGTAGACGTCGAAGTCCATGCCGCTGCCCAGGATGTTGCGTCCTAGGAAACCGCGCCGGCGCGCTTCCTCGATGGCGCGATCCAGGATCTCGATCAGGTAGCGGTACTCTCCGCGGATGTAGATGTAGCCGGCGCGTGCACCCACCGCGCGGGCGGCGATCAGCATGCCCTCGAGCAGCGAATGCGGATCGTACTGCATGAGCAGGCGATCTTTGCAGGTTCCCGGCTCGCCTTCGTCGGCGTTGGCCACGATGTACTTGGGCTTGGGGGAATTGCGCGGTACGAAGCTCCACTTCAATCCCGTCGGAAAACCTGCGCCGCCGCGGCCCCGCAGGTTGGACTTCTTGACCTCTTCGATGATCTCTTCCGGCGTCATGGCCAGCGCTTTGCGAAAGGCCTGGTAGCCTTCGGTGGCCAGATACGTGTCGATGGAGGCGGAATCGCGCAGGCGGAAGCGGCGCGTCAGCAGTACAACTTCGGCGGGATGCGGCTCCGGATGCAGCATCGCCCTACGTCCCCCGTTGCTTCAGCCCGTTGCCGCGAAGCTGCTCGATGAGGCGGTCGAACGCTTCGGGAGTCACATGATGATGGTAGTCGTAATTCACTTGCAAGGCCGGCCCCCAACAGCACGCGCCGATGCATTCCACCTCTTCGAGCGAGAACATGCCGTCTTCGGTGACCCCGTGATTGCCGATGCCCAGCTTTCGGCAAGCGTGCTCGAAGAGTTCGGCTCCTCCCACCAACATACAACTGATGTTGGTGCAGATCTGAATGTGGTAGCGCCCGGCGGGCTCACGGCGGAGCATGGAGTAGTAGCTGACGACCTCCTCCACCTCGAGCGGGCTAATGCCCAATCGCGCACAGACCTCCTCCACGACCTGGGGCGTGACCGCGCCCACCTCGTCCTGGATGAAAAGCAGCATGGGCACTAGCGCCGAGCGCCGGTGGTCCGGCGGGTAACTCTCCACCAGGCGCGCCAGTTTGGCTTCGGTCTGCTCGGAAAACTTCACCGGTCCACGTCTCCCAGCACGAAGTCCATGCTACCCAGCGCAGCCACGACGTCCGCGATCAGGCCGCCCTCGATCATGGCCGGCAGCGCTTGCAGGTTGCCGAAACTAGGCGTGCGCATATACACGCGCCACGGCTTTGCGCCGCCGTCGCTAACCACGTAATAGGCCAATTCGCCCCGCGGCGATTCCACGGCCTGGTAGACCTCGCCCGGCGGCACTCGGAAGCCCTCGGTTACGATCTTGAAGTGATAGATGAGGGCCTCCATCTCGGTCTTCATCTTCTCCCGGTCAGGCAGCACGATGCCCGGCGCGTCCGCCACATGCCTTCCCGAGGGCATGCCCTCCAGCGCCTGCCGCACGATGCGCGTGCTCTGCCGCATCTCCTCCAGCCGCACCTGGTATCGGGCGTAGACGTCGCTTTCGGTGCGCGTGGGGATCTCGAAGTCGAACTGGTCGTAATCCGAGTAGGGTTCGGATTTGCGGATGTCCCAGGCCAGCCCGGCCGCGCGCAGCATCGGCCCCGTGACGCCCAGCTCGATGAGGTCCTCAAGGGAAACGTACCCGACGCCCTTGGTCCGCCGCAGCCAAATGGGGTTGCGCGTGAGCAGCTCCTCATACTCGTCGATGCGCGAAGGGAAGGTGTCGACAAACCGGCGAACCGCGTGCTGCCAGCCCCGCGGCGGCTCTACCGCCAGGCCACCGATGCGGAAGTAGCTGGTCATCATGCGCTGGCCGGAGAACATCTCGAAGATGCGCAGGATCTCCTCGCGCTCGCGGAAACAGTAAAGGAACACGCTCATCGCCCCGATGTCGAGAGCGTGCGTGCCCAGCCACACCAGGTGACTGTTCAGGCGGGTCAGCTCGGTGAGCATCACGCGCATCCAGCGCGCCAGCGGCGGGACCTCAAGCCCGAGCAGCTTTTCCACCGCGAGGCAGTAGCAGAGATTGTTGGAAAGGGGCGCAAGGTAGTCGACGCGGTCGGTCAGCGTGACCACCTGGTGGTACAGCTTCTGCTCGCACTCCTTCTCGATTCCGGTGTGCAGGAAGCCGATTTCGGGTCGGGCCCGCACCACAGTCTCGCCGTCCAGTTCCAGCACCAGGCGCAACACCCCGTGCGTGGAAGGATGCTGCGGACCCATGTTGAGCGTCAGTGTGCGCGCCGTCGCTTCCGTGGGAATCGGAGCCTGATCGCTCATTCACCACCCTCCCGCACGTAATCATATCGGCGCCCGTGCACCGGGTAGTCCTTGCGCAGCGGGTGATCGGTCCAGTCCTCCGGCAGCAGAATGCGCCGCAGGTCCGGGTGATTCTCGAAGCGGATCCCGAAGAGATCCCAAACCTCGCGCTCGTACCAGTCCGCGCCGCGCCAGACGCCTGTCACCGACGGTATCGACTCGCCCTCGGACAGTCGACATTTCAGCCGCAAGCGGCGGTTGTCGCGCATATTGTGCAGGTGGTAGACGACCTCGAAACGCGGCTCGGCGGGGTACCAGTCCACCGCCGTGATGCTGCTGAGGCGCGTGAAACCCCTTTCTTTGAGGAACCCGCAGACCGCGGCGATTCGGGCGGGCGCGATGAAAAGCGTGACTTCCCCGCGATCCAGCTTGCCGTCCAGTACGGCCTCGGGATCCCAAGCAACCAATTCAGCGGCTGGAGAATTTTGTTCGAGCACCCGCGAAAGCATTCAGCAATCGCGCATCCGGTCCGACGCCTCTTCCAAGGACCAGTCCAGCGCCCCTTTCTTGTAAAAGTAGTAAAAGCCCGCGAGGATCAGAACCAGAAACAGAACCATTTCCAGAAACGCGAAAAGGCGCAGCTCGCGATAAACCACGGCCCACGGATAGAGGAAGACCGCCTCCACGTCAAAGAGGATGAAGACCATGGCCACCAGGTAGAACTTCACGCTGAAACGCTCGCGCGGGCTGCCCACGGGCGTGACGCCGCACTCGTAGGGGGAACCCTTGACGCGGTCGCGAATCTTCCTGCCTAACAGGGCCGAAGCCAGAAGCATGCCCCCTGCCACCGCCACGGCGATCAGGCCCTGAAGCAGGACAGGGAAGTACAGCTCGGTGTACGAGCCCGGCATGAGAGTGAAATTCGAATATAATGATCTGCGAAACGGGGTGTCAAACGCGGGAGCCCGAGGGGCCCGCGGCCCGTTTCGCCCGAGCCCATGCCTAGCATCCCAGTGCGGATCAACGGCGAGGCCCGCGAGGTCCCTGCCGGCTTGACGGTACTAGGACTGATCGAGTGGCTCCGACTGAATCCGGAGCGGGTTGCGGTCGAACTCAACCGCCAGATCGTGCGCCGCCCGGCCTGGGGCGAGACCGTGCTGGAGGCGGGCGCGGAAGTGGAAATCGTGCAGTTCGTCGGGGGCGGCTGATCTAGTTCCCCCCAAAAGAGGGATTGAAGGCGGCAGCGACGTCCGGTACAATCGCTGAGAGGCACAGCTAAGGGAAACGGAAGCGGTCGGCCATGTTCAAAACAAAAAAGAGCAAGGTTGGTCCGGTTGAGCCGGCAGAAGGATTCAGCAGCAAGCAGGTGGCGGCGCTGGCAGGGATCAGCCTGCGCCAGCTCCAGTGGTGGGACGAGCGCAACGTGGTTTCGCCCCGCCACGTGGGACACAGGCGGGTCTACAGTCCCCAGGACGTCCTCGAGATTACCGTCATTGCCGAGTTGCGCCGCAAGGGCTTCTCGCTGCAGAAGATCCGCCGGGTTCTGCGTTACTTGCAGCGGGAAATGGGCCGGAGGTTAAGCGACGTCTTCACCCGGGATTCGGACCTGCATCTTCTCACCGATGGCAAGTCCATTTACCTGGAAGACCGGCATGAGCGCATCATCGACATCCTCAAGAATGCCCGGCAGCCGATGTTCCTGGTCTGCGTAACCGATCAGGCCCGGCGCCTCCGCACCCTGCCCAAGAAGGCCCCTCGCAGCGAAGCCACCGTGGCCGCTCGTCGGATCCGGGCGGGCGGCTGAGTCCCTCCCGGCTGGTATTGCCCGCCGGCTCGCACGATTCTCGGCTACAATCGGCCAAGAGGATCAAGACGGTGCCCGAGCGCGCACATCTGGTGGGATTTATCGCGCCCGAATGGGCGGAATCGCATTATCCGCAGGTAGCCCAAGGAGCCTCCCGCCGGCTCCGGGCTGCCGGCTACACCCTACTGGCGGCCAACAGCGAATCCGACCCCGCCGCCGAGCTTCAGGCCCTGCAACTGTTACTGGAATGCCGGCACGTGGACGGCGTGATCGTCGCCTCCTGTCAATCGGAGGGTGCGAAGGCGATATTCGATCGCCTGGCCGGCCAGCGGTTGCCCTTCGTGCTTCTGGAGCGCCGCCTCCCGGACGTGCGGGCGGCGTTCGTAGGCTGGGACGATGAAGCGATCGGCGCCGCCGCGACCGAGCATTTGATCAGTCGGGGATGCCGACACATAGCCCACCTGCGCGGCCCGGCGCACTCGAGCGGCCAGCGCCGATTTTACGGATACGCCGCAGCGCTGGCCCGCGCGAATCTGAAAGTCTGTCCGGGCTACGTGGTCGAAGCCTTCGGCGGCAGCCGGTCCGGCTACGAGGCTATGAAGCGGCTGCTCACCGTCAGTCCGCGCGTCGACGGGGTCGTCTGCTACGACGACGCTATCGCGGTGGGCGCGGTCAAGGCGGTTTTGGAAGCCGGGCTCGAGATCCCGTATGATCTTGAGATCATCGGAGCGGGCAACCTCCATTACACCGACGTGCTGCGCGTTCCGCTCTCGACCATCGAGATGAACGCCGCGCAGGCCGGCGAGGAGGCGGCGGGGCTGCTGCTGGCGGCGATCGAGGGCGGGATTGGGCCGGAGCCGGTAAGCGTCGTGGTGCCCTTCGAGGTGATTCCGCGCGAGTCCAGCCGCGTGATCGCCGTCTGAAGGCGGCTTTGCGGCCGCGACGCTCTGCATACCTTCCAATCGACTGAAACTAAAGGGAATATTTTTTCGGTGGGACGGCGGTCGCCGCTCCTGCCCCCGGGCGCCTATGCGATACTGGTAACTAGGGGCCTCAGAGCCCTTCCGCGCCGATGAACCAGATAGAGGAAGCCATCGCTCGCTATCAGACGCTGATCGAGAGTGAACCCTACCAAGATCTGGCTTGGGCTGAACAGCTCGCCCAGCAGATGCAAGCCGCCCACCTGACGGAAAGCGGGCGGCTGGTCTGCCCTTTCCTGCGACCTCATTTCCTCAGCCGCCGCCAGTACGAGAGTCTGGTCAAGGCCGCCGAGTGTTTGCTTTCGGCCATTGACCGCGTCAAACAGATGGCGCTTAGCGACCCGGGTCTGCTGGACCGCATGGAGCTGTTGCCCGCTGAAAAGATGCTGGCGTCGGTGGATCCCGGTTATCCCTATCTTTCAGTTAGCTCCCTGCTCGACACTCACCTGAGCAACGGGTCCTTTGCATTCGTGCAGTACGACGCCGACACGCCCGCGGGAATGATTTACGGCGACGTGCTGGCCGATCTGTTCTTCGAATCGCCTCCGGTCAAGGAGCTTCGTAAGCGCTACACGCTTGTGAAACTGGCCAGCCGCAAACACCTGCTGGATGCCATCCTCAGCGCATACAAGCATTTCGGCGGCCAGCGCAGGCCGCGTATCGCGATCCTGGAGTTCCGCCAGCCGTTTCAGACCGCCTCTCAAGGCGAATACATGCTGCTGGCTGAGTACCTGCGCTCACAGGGCTACGAGGCGGAAATCGTATCACCCGACCAGCTCGAATACCGAGCGGGCGTGTTGCGTCGCGGCGCCTTCGAAATCGATGTGGTGTACCGGCGGGTCAAGGCCCACGAGTTCCTCTTGCGCTACGATCTCACTCACCCGCTGGTGCGTGCCTATCGGGAGGGCAAGGTCTGCGTCGTCAACAGCTTCCGCTCGGAGCTGGCGCACAAGCGAGCGTTGTTCGACCTGCTGACGGACGAGCGGATCACGGCGGATTTTCCGGCCGCGGAGCGGAAGGCCATCCGTCAGTACATCCCCTGGACCCGCCTGGTCAGCGCGCGCAAGACCACCTACCAGGACCAGACGGTAGATCTGGTGGAGTTCATTCGCACCAATCGCGAAAAACTGATCTTGAAGCCCAACGACGATTCCGGAGACGAGCACGCCGTGCTGGGCTGGGAGGTGGACCAAGCGACTTGGGAGCGGGCCATCCGACGTGCGCTGCGCGTTCCCTACGTCGTGCAGGAGCGCGTGCCCTCGCTGAGGGCCCAGTTCCCGGTCCTCTACTACGGCCAGGTCGAAATGCGCGAGATGCAGATCGAAGTGCATCCTCACGCTTTTCTGGGCAAGGTCCAAGGCTGCTCCTGCCGACTCACCACGGGAACCGGGTTCTCGACGGTCGAGGGTTACACTCCTACCTTCATTCTCGAACCCAAGGGGTGAAACCACTCACGCCAGCACGACCCTGGCTACTCGCGGCAGCCGCGGCATTTCGATTTCGGTTCCGGAGCCGCGCACAGCCGCACGGAGGGAACGCGGAACCTGGCCGGGCAGATGGAGGTCAGCCTTTCCGAACCTGCCTTCCAGCCGCAGCAGGAACTCGCCGGCGCGACCGCCGTAGTTGATCAGCTCCACCGAGACCTGCCCGCCGGCTTGCCGTCGCAGCAAACCGATGACGGCGTCCGTTCCCCATATGCGCAGATCGCGGGTGGTCCAACCTTGAGCGTCCAATACGTCCTCGGCGAACTCTCCCGGGTCCAGGACCGGCGTCCGATACGCGATGAGCGTGCCGCGGCCCAGCGAATAAATGTCGCGCCCGTCCTCGCTTTTGATCTTCCGCAGCCCCGCGACGCGCCACCAAGGGCTTTCGTTTTCGCTCGCCGGTACGGCCAGCACCGTTCCGCCCGACCGGGCGAAATCCAGCACCGCGCGGCAGGCCTGAGGTCTGTTGCCAAGCCCCAGCGCCACGAGCACTCGATACTGGTGCAATGGGCCCGGGGCTGCGGAGGACCACACCGCCGGAGTGACGTTGAAACGGTACATCAGATTCAGGACTTCCTGACACTCCTCCAGCGGTCCCACCAGCGCGGCGACGCGATAGCCCACGGGCGGCTGGAAAGCCGCGGCATGTTCCCGCAGGAAGCGGCTGGTGCGGACCAGCGACGCCCAGGCCTCCCGCGCCATCTCCTGAGCAGCCGACAGCGCTTTTCGGAATGGTTCGGGCAACGTCACAACCACGCCGCCGCCTGCCACTGAAGCTTCGACCAGCGCCAGTTCAGTGGTCCAAAAGGGCACACGCTGATCCGGCGCAACGCCGGCGGCTTCGTCCGGGCGATACCCCAACAGGGCGGGACGGTGGGGAAACATGGCGCGCAACCAGGCGATCAGATGAACGTTGGAGTCGAGCCAGAGGCGCTGGGTGGCCGAAGCTTGCCCAGGTTCGGCCCGCCGCGCCCCAGGCCACAGGCCGCCGCGCAGAACAGGCCATGCCCTCGCGGTTGGGAGGCCGATTCGGGCGCCGTCGAGCAGGACAAACATTTCGAGGTCTGTCTGTTCTGCTTCGATTCGTCGCCAGCCGCTCTCGTCGCCAAGCCAAGCGACGGCAACCCCGTCGAAGCCCGCGGCGCGCGCCTCCTCTAGACGACCTGGGCTAACCTCATTCAACTCCGCGATCACCCGCACGCCCTCCGCGTGACAGGCCTCCAGGAAGGCGCGGCGCTCTCCAGGCGCCTCCCAAGACAGCCACACCCGCCCGACGCCCACCTCTTTAAGCAGGGGCACGGCCTGGGCGTCCGCCTCGGGCCAACGCATCATGAGCCCGTTCATCAAGGCACCAGTCTACCTTAGCCTTCCATCGTGACGGCCGCCGCGGCCCGCGACGGCACGGCGCTGCGCCGCTTTCGTACAATAAAGCGAGAAGGCGGGGAAAGTACCGTGGCGACGCAGGCCGGAATCACTACGGGAGGCCGTCGGGCAGCAGCCCCAAAGCGGTCCGAGCGCCCGCGCGGCGCCATCGCCGAGTGGACGGTCACTATTGTCCTGCTGCTGTTCGGCACCACGACGCTGGTGCAGGCCTTCGTGATTCCCACCGGCTCCATGGAAGACACCCTGCTCATCGGCGACCACTTGCTGGTGGACAAGTTGGCGTACGCGCCGCCGGGACCGTTGAGCAGGCACCTGCTCCCTTACAGCGAGATCCGCCGCGGCGACATCATCGTCTTCCGCTATCCCATTGACGTGCGGCAAACCTTCGTCAAACGCTGCATCGGCGTTCCCGGCGATCGGATTCGCATCGAGAACAAACAGCTCATCCTCAATGGCAAGCGGGTCCAAGAGCCGTACAAGTTCCACAAGACCGAGTACTTTGATTCCTACCGGGACAATTTCCCCAGCGAACCCAACGTACGCGTGTACGAGCCGGCGCTCGAGATGCTGCGCCACCACGTCGTCAACGGCGAGGTCGTCGTTCCGCCGAATCATTACTTCGCGCTGGGCGACAACCGCGACTCTTCGCTCGACAGCCGTTATTGGGGATTCGTGCCGCGCGAGAACATCATCGGCAAGCCTCTGATCATCTACTGGTCGTACGACGCACCCACTGAAAACCTCGCCAACGCGTTCAGCCTAGAGCACATCGCAGATCTGTTGGCCAACTTCTTTGTGAAGACGCGGTGGCGCCGCACGTTCCTTTTGGTGCGGAGCTATCCGCTCGAGTGAGGGCGGCTCAGCGGCCCAGGGCGCGCCGTCCCGCTTCCAGGACGGCGAGGATGGCTTCCACGTCATAGACCGCCCCACCCCAGGGGCCGCCGCTGATCTGCTGCAAGGCGGCCCACAGGCGTGTGTCGGGCGGCAACTCGTCATCGGGCGCCAGGCCGGGATGAGGACTCCGTGCAGCCAGCACCCGCGCCCCTTCCTCCGGCCCGTAGATCCGGTCCCCCTCGCCGACCATGTGCACCGAGCCCTCCAAGCGTTTGCGGTCGATCACGATTTCGATCAAGTCGCCATCGCGCAGCTTGCCGAGGGGACCGCCGGCGAGCGCCTCCGGCGCTACGTGCCCGATGCAGGCGCCGGTTGAAAAGCCGCTGAAGCGCGCATCAGTAACGACAGCCACGTGCTTGCCGAACTCGAGATGCCGCAACGCGCCGGTGACCTGAAGGATTTCTTCCATGCCCGCTCCCAGCGGACCGCGCCCCATCACCACGACGACATCGCCCGGCCGGATGCGGTCGTCGCCCCGGCTCTTGACGGCTCTCACCGCCGCGCCCTCGCTGGTGAAGACGCGCGCCGGTCCGCGATGCCGGTAGACGCCGTCCGGCCCGACGACGCTCGGATCGATGGCGGTACTCTTGACGATGGCGCCCTCGGGCGCGAGATTGCCTTCCAGGAAGACGACAGTCGACGTGATGCCCTTCTTCGCGGCGGCATTCGGGTCCATGATCACGTCGTCCGGCTCGACGCCGTCGCGCTCGCGTAAGAGCCTGCGGAAGCGCTCGCGGCGTTCGGAGCGCTCCCACCAGTCCAGCACCGCTTCGAGCCGTTCGCCTGTCACCGTGAGTACGCTGGTGTCCAGCAAACCGGCGCGGCGCAGATGCAGCATGACCTCGGGCACGCCGCCGGCTAGGAAGACGCGAACAGTAGGATGATTGCGCGGACCGTTGGGCAGCACGTCCACCAACCGGGGCACCGCGCGGTTGGCTTCCGCCCAATCCCGACGCGACGGGCGCGCCAGCCCTGCTGCATGCGCGATGGCGGGAACGTGCAGCACCAGGTTCGTCGAGCCGCCAAACGCCGCGTGCACGGCGATGGCGTTTCGCACCGCGGCCTCCGTGAGGATGTCGCGCAGGCGGATGCCTCGCTGCATCAATCGCAGGACCGCGCGCGCCGAGCGGCGGGCCATTTCCCGCCACACCGGCTCGCCGGAGGGCGCCAAGGCCGCGTGCGGCACAGTCAATCCCAACGCCTCCGCGACGACCTGCGAGGTGGCCGCAGTTCCCAGAAACTGGCACCCGCCGCCGGGTGAAGCGCATGCACGGCAGGCGAGCACTGCCGCTTCCTCCAGCGATATCAGCCCATGTGCGAAACGCGCGCCGACGCTCTGCACCGTGCCCGCATCCTCTCCTTCCTCGGGCGGCAGCGTGACTCCGCCGGGTACGATCGCTCCGGGCAGTTCGCGTGCCGCCGCCAGCGCCATCATCATCGCGGGCAGCCCCTTGTCGCAGGTAGCGACGCCCAGCACGGCGGAGCGAGTCGGAAGCGAGCGGATCAACCTGCCCAGCACCGTAGCGGCGTCGTTGCGGTAGGCGAGACTGTCAAACATGCCCGTAGTGCCCTGCGTGCGCCCGTCGCACGGATCGGTGACGTGTGCCGCGAAGGGAATGGCTTCCCGGGCACGCAACTCACGCGCCGCTTCTTCCACCAGCAGGTTCACTTCCCAATGGCCGCTGTGATAGCCGAGCGCCAGGGGCGTTCCGTCCGGAGCCCGCAGCCCGCCGTGCGTGCTCAGAATGAGCACCTCCGGTCGGCCGAGTTCGGCGGGGGTCCAGCCCATGCCGGCATCTTCGGTCCAGCCAAACAGGTGCCCGGACGGCCACTGAAGCAGCCGCTCCGGAGTCAGGGGAAGCGCGCCTTCGGGCCCGCGGGCCCGCGTGCGAGTTTCGTAGATTCCGCGGTCGCCCGAATCCAGTAAGCTCTCGAACGGAATATCCTTCATTGCTTTTCACGCCCGTAAAGACCGCCCGCGAGGCGGCGAAGCGATTCAGCGTACGGCGCGCGCGCCACGCCGCGCTCGGTGACGATGGCCGTGACGTAGCGGTGAGGCGTCACGTCGAAAGCAGGATTTTCGACGCGCACGCCCTCGGGGGCCACCCGAACGCCGAATACGTGCGTGACCTCCTCGGCAGGACGCTGCTCGATGGGAATCTCGTCGCCGGAGGCCAGCGAGAGATCGAGCGTCGAAATCGGCGCGGCTACGTAAAACGGAACGCCGTTCTCGTGTGAGAGCACCGCCAGCGTGTACGTTCCGATCTTGTTCGCCACGTCACCGTTGGCCGCAATCCGGTCCGCGCCCACGACCACACAACCCACGCGCCCAGAGCTGAGGAAATGGCCGGCCATGTTGTCGGTGATGAGCGTAGTCGGGATGCTCTCGCGTAGAAGCTCCCAGGCCGTCAGCCGCGCGCCCTGCAGAAAAGGACGCGTCTCGCAGGCGAAAACCTCGATGCGCTTGCCCGCCTCGATGGCCGCCCGGATGACTCCGAGGGCCGTGCCGTAGCCGGCCGTAGCCAGCGCACCGGCATTGCAGTGCGTGAGCACGATCTTGCCGTCGGGAACCAGCGGCGCGCCGTTGCGACCGATCGCGCGGTTGGTCTCAATGTCCTCCTGCTTGACGCGCTCGGCTTCCTCGACCAGTCGCTTCCGCACCAGTTCCAGCGGCTGCCCCCGTACCTGCCGATAGACCTCCCGCATGCGCTCGAGCGCCCAAAACAGGTTCACGGCGGTAGGGCGTGTGGCGGCTAGCGTGCGTGTGACTTCCTCGAAAGCGGAGTCGGGATCCCGGGAGTCGGCCTCGAGCATGCCCAGCGCCACCCCCATGGCAGCCGCCACTCCGATCGCGGGCGCGCCGCGAATCACCATCGTCCGGATCGCCTCAGCGACCTCGCGGTAGTTGCGGCAGACGACGTAGGTCTCTTCGCGCGGCAGCTTGCGCTGGTCGATCATGACCACGCCTTCGTCGCTCCAGCGGATGGTTTCGATCATATGCCCGTCACAACCACTGATCCGGTTCCGTTCTCCTTCAGCGCAGCCGGCCCGCAGTCTGCATCACGAGGGCCGCGAAGAAAACGAGGTTATACATGCCGTGCATCACCGCGGCCGCAGCGGTCGAACCCGTGCGCAGCCTGACCGCGCCGAAGGCCGCACCCGCCACGGTGATCAGCAGCACGTGCCGCCAGCTCCAGGCGTACTCCGGGCCGTGCAGGACAGCGAACAGGGCGCCCGTTAACACGACGGCCGGAGCCGGCTTGATAAGACGAGCCAGCCATGGCAGCAAAAACCCGCGGAAAGCCAGTTCCTCACACACCGGCCCCAGGGTCACGGCGAAGAAGCCCACCAGCATCAGGGAAAGCGGGTCCTTCAACAGCTCCAGCAAGGGCAACGGCACATCGGGGGGTCGCAGGATGACGGCGCCTGCGATCACCACACCCGCGGTCAGTGCTCCGAGCAAGGCAGCCTGACCGTAGCCCGCAGGCGGGCGCCGCCAGCCCAGCGACGACCAGAACCCGCGGCGGTAGCGGAGCCGGAGCAAACCGTAGAGGGCGGCGAACCACATCCCCCAGAACAGGAACTGCATGGCCAGCACCTGTCCTGCACGCAACATGTGGAGAGCGGGCACGAAGAACGATAGGCCAAGCACGATCAGTCCGGCCGCCAGCAAGGCGGGTAGCGCCAGGCCGGCCATGAAAAGCACATCGAGAGCGCCCCAGAAGGCATCCCCGGCTTCGCGATCGGCCGCGGCGGCGGGCAGGGCCTCCGCAGGCCCGCGGAATTCCTCACTCATGGCTCCTGCTCGATCAGCGCTGCCGCCAGTAGCGGCAGCAGCAGTTCGTGATGGCCGATCAGCCCGATCCCGCGCCCGCCTGCGCGCGCATGGGGACGCTCGAGCACGTTCACGCGCGGTCGATAATGCGACAGAAAGTCCAGGTTCGCCGTCGTAAACTCTTCAAGCCGGTAGCCGAGATTGCGCACCACCGAGACCGCTTTTAGAAAAACTTCGGGCAGGATCACGGCTGATCCGACGTTCACGTAGACGCCGCCATGATCCAGCTGGGCCACCAGACGGCAGAACAGCCGGAAGTCAACATAGCTGGCCGCGCCCAGCGCAGCCCCGTCCGCCGTGGGGTGCGTGTGCGGCGTATCGGTGCCCACGGCCACGTGGACGGTGACCGGCGTGCGTTGCCGATAGGCCTGCAACAGCAAGCTATACTCGCCGTAACGCGGATGGGCCTGCGTGGCTAGGCGGCGGCCCAGCGCTTCGCCCAGTCCGACGGCGTCCTTGGCCGCCTCGCGGGCGGCCGCGTTGATCTCCCGCCCGGTCTCCTCGGCCGTACCGAAACTGCCGTCCGGCAGGGCGGCTTCGACGTCCTCGCTGGTGGCGCCGGCGAGGGCGATCTCATAATCATGAATGGCGGCGGCGCCGTTCATGGCGAAAGCCGTCGCGTAGCCGCGCGCCATGAGATCGATCAGCACCGGGGCGAGGCCGCACTTGATCACATGGCCGCCGAGACCCCAGATCACGGGCTTGCCCTGTGCTCGCGCCGCGCTCAGAACTCGCACCAGGACGCGGAAGTTCTCCGCCGCCAGGATTCGCGGCAGACGGTCCACCCAGACCTTCAGGCCTGCGCCTTTCTCGTAGACGCCCGCAAAGTGCTCTACACGCACTTTGCCGCCGCGCTCGCCCAAGGGGACGGTCCTGAGGCCGGTAAATTCGAGCGGCTTCTGCTGGTAGCAGCTCATGAGAGCGAATGCATCCGCCCGTCGCCGAGCACCCGCGCCAGGGCCTGACCGGTATAACTCTTGCGGTGACGGACGATCTGCTCGGGTGTGCCCGTGGCCACAACGTAGCCGCCTGCCTCGCCGCCCTCGGGTCCGAGATCAATGATCCAGTCCGCCGATTTGATCACGTCGAGCTGGTGTTCGATGACCACGACCGTATTCCCCAAGTCTACCAGCCTCTGGAGCACGTTCAGGAGCTTGCGGATGTCATCGAAATGCAGGCCGGTAGTGGGTTCGTCGAGAATGTAAAACGTTCGCCCGGTCTGGCGCTTGCTGAGCTCGCGAGCCAGTTTGATGCGCTGCGCTTCGCCGCCCGAAAGCGTAGTGGCGGGCTGGCCGAGGTGGATGTAGCCCAACCCCACATCCACCAGCGTCTGCAGTTTCGAGGCGATCTGGGGGATGTTGCCCAGCAGGCCGAGCGCCTCCTCGACCGTCGCCTCCAGCAGGTCCGCAATCGAGTAGCCCTTGTACTTGACCTGGAGCGTCTCCTGGTTGTAGCGGCGCCCCCGGCAGACCTCGCAAGTGACGTAGACGTCGGGCAGAAAGCTCATTTCGATGCGCTTGACGCCGTCACCCTCGCAGGCTTCGCAGCGGCCCCCTTTCACGTTGAAGCTGAAGCGGCCCGGCTTGTAGCCGCGCTCGCGCGACTCCGGCAGCATGGCGTAGAGATCGCGGATGAGCGTGAACACGCCGGTGTAGGTCGCGGGATTGGAGCGCGGCGTGCGACCGATGGGCGACTGATCGATCTGGATGACCTTGTCGATGTGCTCGAGACCCTCGATGGCGTCGTGCGCGCCGGGCTCCTCGCGGGAGCCATGCAGGCGCTTCATCAACGCTCGGTAGACGATGTCGTTGACGAGCGTGGACTTGCCGCTGCCGGAGACGCCGGTGACCACGATGAACACACCCAGCGGGAACTCGACGTCGATGTTCTTGAGGTTGTGCTCCCGCGCCCCGCGGACCACGAGCTTGCGCCCGTTGCCGCGACGCCGGGAGGCGGGCACGTCGATGCGCTCCAACCCCGCAAGGTACCGGCCCGTCAGGGAGGCCGGATTGCGTGCGATCTCCTGGGGGGTTCCGCAAGCCACCAGCTGCCCGCCCAGGCGGCCTGCACCCGGCCCCAAATCCACCACGTAGTCGGCGCGTTCGATGGTCTCCTGATCGTGCTCGACCACGACCACCGTGTTGCCCATGTCGCGCAAGCGGATCAGGGTGTCGAGCAGGCGGGAGTTATCGCGCGGGTGCAGTCCGATCGACGGCTCGTCGAGCACATACAGCACGCCGCGCAACTGCGAGCCGATCTGCGTGGCCAGTCGGATCCTTTGGGCCTCTCCCCCGGCCAGCGTCGCCGCCGAGCGGTCGAGGCTCAGGTAGTCCAGACCCACCGCTTGCAGGAACTCCAGCCGATGCGTGATCTCTTCCAGGATCCGTCCCGCGATCTCCATCTCACGCGGGCTGAACTTCCAGCTCTTCACTAGGGGCAGCGCGCGCGCCACCGGCAGCGCGGTGAAGTCCGCTATGGAAAGGCTCTGCACGCGCACCGCCAGGCTCGCAGGCTTCAGGCGCTTACCCTTGCAGGCGGGGCAGGTCACCGGGGACATGTACTCCATGAGCCACTCCCGGTAAGTCTCGCCCGCTTCTTCGTAAACCTGTTGGAGGATATTCAGCAGGCCGGGGAAGCCGCTGCCGCCCTCCAGCAGCAGCTTCTGGGTCTTGGCCGGCAGCTGCTCGAAGGGCACGCTCAGGTCCAGTCGAAGCCGCCGGGCGACATCCTTCAGGCGATGGACCAGGTAAGCCGAGCCGGCGCCCGGACCGAGGCCTCCTTCCAGCAGAGGCTTGGAGGGATCCGAAATGACTTTGGCCGGATCGAAGCTCCAAGTGCTCCCCAGGCCCGAGCAGGTCTCACAGGCGCCGTAGGGACTGTTAAAGGAAAAGGAACGCGGCTCGAGTTCCGGTACGCTGGTGCCGCAGTCCGGGCAGGCCAGTTTCTGCGAGTACAACCGCTCTTCGCCGTCGACGACCGCCACCAGGATCAACCCATCGGCCATTTTGGCCGCCGTATCGAGCGAGGCTTCCAGCCTGCGTTCCACGCCGGCCTTGACCAGCAGACGGTCCACCACGATCTCGATGGTATGGTTGCGCCTGCGGTCGAGCGTCACCGGCTCGTCCAGCGAGCGCAGCACGCCGTCAATGCGCGCGCGCACGAAGCCCTGCTGCGCGAACTTCTCCAGTTCCTTGCGGTACTCGCCCTTTCGTCCCCGCACCACGGGAGCCAGGATCATGATGCGCTGATCCCGCAGCGTGGCCATGATCTGTTGCAGGATCTGCTCGGTGCTCTGCCGCCGGATGGGCTGGCCGCAATCCGGACAGTGCGGAATGCCGATCGAGGAGTAAAGCAGCCGCAAGTAATCGTAGATCTCCGTGATGGTGCCCACGGTCGAGCGCGGGCTGCGGCTGGTGGTTTTCTGCTCGATCGAAATGGCCGGGCTGAGGCCGTCGATTGCGTCGACCTCGGGCCGCTCCATCTGATCGAGGAACTGCCGGGCGTAGGGCGAGAGCGTTTCGACGTAGCGGCGCTGACCCTCCGCGTAGATGGTATCGAAAGCCAGCGAGGACTTCCCCGATCCGCTCAGACCGGTGACGACGGTCAGCGAGTTACGCGGGATTTCGACGTCGATGTTCTTGAGGTTGTGCTGGCGCGCCCCGCGGACGCTGATACGGTCGAGCATCGCATGCCCCGGCGAAGAACGCCCAGTATGTTATTTTCGCGTCGGCGCCCGCGGGGGTGCAATGCCGGCGCTCAGGCGCAGCGACGGACGCCGAATTTCTTGAGCAGCGCAACCATGGGACACCAGTTGGTGAAAGCCGATTGCACCAGGTTCAAACCCACGAAGGCCGTGAACCAGTGAAAGCGCGGATCCACCAACCACCCCAGCGCAAGGCTGAGCAGCACGAAGAAGCCGGCGATCAACCGCAGATAGCGCTCTATCGTCACAGGCGGTACACCTCCACTCTTTGAAGATGCAGCGCGGGTGCGAATGGGGACGGCCCCTCAGGGGTCGGCAGTCTCCAAGGCGCGCCGGAAGCGGCCCTGCGCCCGAAGCTGCTCCTCCTTGGGTTGCAACCGGCTCACGATCTCATCCCAGTGCCATGGGCGATATTCGTGCGCATCCACGCCCACGTCCAGCGAGAGCAACAGCGGATCCTCCGGCAGTCGCCCATGGCAGTGTCCGTGCAAATGCCATGAACCGCGATGCGACCCGCGCCATGCGCGCATCGGGTAATGGCAGAGAACGACCAGACGCCCTGCGAAGCTGACTTCAGCCAGGTCCTTGAACCAGCGAAACATGTGCTGCGCCTGCGCGGCGCCCTTGTCGTGATTACCGCGTACGAAATAGATGTTGCGGCAAATAATGCGCCTCAAATACTTCTCGACCCGCGCAGCGTCACCCACGCAAAAATCGCCAAGAAAGTAGAGGTCGTCTTCCTGCTTCACCACCTGGTTGATCCGATCCAGAATGAGCTGGTCCATTTCAGATACTTCGGCTGCGGGGCGTGCACAGTAACGGATGATGTTGGCGTGGCCGAGGTGGAAATCCGCGGTGAACCACACATCCTTGGCCACAAACACGCTCCCAAGCAGGGGCGACGGGGCTTGCCTTCTCCCGGACGGGCGAGCGGCTGCAGCGTTCTCGGAGGCCCGCAGTTTCCGGTCGCCTGATAAAGAGGCGCCGCAGCAGCAGCCTCGGCTCTACCGTGCAGCGACGGATTCAACCGGCAGAGCCGCCGCGCCGGCCCTGCGCCGATGGGCCATATAGTACACGATCGGCACGGCCATGCGCGAAAGCAGCAGCGAGGCAACCTCGCCCGCCATCAGCGAGATGGCAAGGCCCTGAAAGATGGGATCGAACAGGATCACGGCGGCGCCTACCACCACGGCCGCCGCCGTCAGCAGCATCGGCCGAAAGCGGACCGCGCCCGCGTCCACCACGGCGTCTTTGAGCGGCATGCCCTGCTTGAGGCGCAGCTCGATGAAGTCCACCAGGATGATGGAGTTCCTGACCACGATACCCGCGCCCGCGATGAATCCGATCATCGAGGTCGCAGTGAAGAAGGCGTCGAGCGATCCGTGAGCGGGCAGGATGCCCACCAGCGAGAAGGGGATGGCCGCCATGATGACCAGCGGAGTGCTGAAGGACTGAAACCAACCCACCACCAGAACATAAATCAGGATGAGCACGGCGCCGAAGGCAAGGCCCAGATCGCGGAAGACCTCGTAGGTGATGTGCCATTCGCCGTCCCACTTCATGGCGTAGCGTGATTCGTCGGCAGGCTGCCGTGCCGTGTACTGCTCGATCGTGTAACCCTCGGGCAAGCGAATGCGGGAAATCTCGCGGCCCAGCTTGAGGATCGCATAGACGGGGCTTTCGATCGCCCCGGCGACGTCCGCCGTCACGTAAGTCACGGGCATCAGGTTCTTGTGGTAGATGCTTTTTTCCTGTACGGTCGGCTCGACGCGCACGAGCTGGCCGAGGGGCACGGGACTTCCGTCACGACCCTTCAGGCGTAGGTTCATAAGACGCTCGAGGTCGGAACGCGCCGCCCGCTCCAAACGCAGCACGATGGGCAGGTCCTCCTTCTCCGAGTCCACGTGAAGCAGACCTGCCGGTTCGCCCGCGGCCGCGATGCGCAGCGTGCGCGCGATCTCGTCCTCGCTAATGCCGTGCAGCGCGGCCTTCTCCCGATCTACAAGCAGCCTGGTCTTGGGCTGGTCGTCCTCCACGTACCAGTCCACGTCCACCACGCCTTCGGTTTTCTCGAACAACCCGAAGACCCGGCGGGCGATCTCCAGCCTTCCCTCCAGCGTCGGCCCGTAGATCTCAGCCACCAGCGTTTGCAGCACGGGCGGGCCGGGCGGAACCTCGGCCACCTTGATGCGCGCCCCGTAGCGGCGGGCGATCGGAACCAGCAGTTCCCGCACGCGCTTGGCGATGTCGTGGCTTTGCAGATCGCGCTCGTGCTTGCCGAGCAGGTTCACCTGGATATCGGCCACGTTGGAGCCGCGGCGCAGGTAGTAGTGGCGCACCAGCCCGTTGAAATTGAAGGGTGCGGCCGTGCCGGTGTAGGTCTGAACGTTGACCACTTCCGGCTGCTCGAGCAAGGGCAGCGCGAGCGCGCGCGTCACGCGTTCAGTCTCTTCCAGTGTCGTGCCCTCGGGCATGTCGACGATGACCTGGAATTCGCTCTTGTTGTCGAAGGGCAGCATCTTCACCTTGACGAAGCCGGTGAAGAGCAGGGCGACCGAGCCTGCCAGCAACAGCAGGACGCCTACCAGAAAAGCCCAACGCAGCAGCGCCCGCTCGAGCAGCGGCTTCATCGCGTAGCGGTAGAGCCTCGTCAGGCGGTCCTCGCGCTCGCCTTGGGCGTGGCCGCGCCTCAGCCTGAGTATGCGCACCGCCGCCCACGGAGTCACTAGAAACGCAACCACGAGGGAGAAAATCATGGCCGCCGACGCACCGACCGGAATCGGGCGCATGTAGGGCCCCATCAGCCCGCCCACGAACGCCATGGGCAGGATGGCCGCGATGACCGTGAGCGTAGCCAGGATGGTGGGGTTGCCGACTTCGTCGACGGCCTCTACGGCGATGGCCGTCAGGGGGCGGTTCCGGTTGCCGGGCAGCCGTGCGTGCCGCGCGATGTTCTCGACTACCACGATGGCGTCGTCAACCAGGATGCCGATGGAGAAGATCAACGCGAACAGCGTGATGCGGTTCAGCGTGTAACCGTAGAAGTAGAAGACCGCCAGCGTCAGGGCCAACGTCACCGGGATGGCGATGAAGACGATGAGCGATTCACGCAGGCCGAGCGCTACGCCGATCAACAAGCTCACCGAGACCACGGCGATCAGCATGTGCAAGAGCAGTTCGTTGGACTTCTCGGCCGCCGTCTCGCCGTAATGCCGCGTGATGCTCAGTTCTACGCCGGGCGGTATGACGCTGCCCTTGAGGCGCTCAACGCGCGCCAGGACCTCGTGCGCCACCGTGATCGCATTGGTGCCCTTGCGTTTCGCGACCGCCAGCGTCACAGCGGGGTGAAAAACGCCTTCACGGCCCGCGTGGTGCACATACTGCGTAGGCTCCTCGCCGCCGTCCTCGACCCGCGCCACGTCGCGAACGTAGACGGGCTTGCGGTTGAATACGCCGACCACCACCGACGCCACGTCTTCGGCGGTGCGCAGGAACTCGCCTGTCTCCAGCACGAACTCCCGGTTGCCCCGCGCGAAGCTGCCCGAGGGCAGGCGCCGATTGGCCGCGCCCAGGGCCTGATAAACCTCGATCGGGGTAAGCCCGTAGGCCGCCAGCCGCGCCTCGTCCAGTGTGACCCGTATTTCTCGCCTTTGGCCCCCGATGATGGTCACGGCCGAAACGTCGGGCGTCTGCTTGATGGCGTCGTGCATCTGAGCGGCGATGCGCCGTAGTTCGAACGGGCCGTACTGCGGGCTCCACAGCGTTAGCGCGAGGATGGGTACGTCGTCGATCGAGCGCGGCTTGATCAGCGGCGGCGTAGCGCCGGGCGGGATCAGGTCGAAGTTGGCGAACATCTTCTGGTTGAGCTTGACGATGGAGTCTTCCTCGTCCTCGCCCACATAGAAGCGAACAACCGCCATGGCCGCGCCGGGACTAGAGGTCGAGTAAATGTACTCGACCCCGGGAATCTCCCAAAGCAGCTTCTCCATGGGCTTGGTGACGCGTTCTTCGACCTCGCGCGCCGACGCCCCGGGCATGCCTACGAAGATGTCGATCATCGGCACCTTGATCTGCGGCTCCTCCTCGCGCGGGAGCATGAGCACGGCGAAGGCTCCCAGCACGAGGGAGGCCGCGATCATCAGGGGCGTGAGCTTGGAGTCGATGAAGGCGCGCGCCAAGCGGCCCGCGGGACCGAGACGTTCGGGCGTGCTCACCGCGCCACCTCCACGCGCGCACCATCGCGCAGGCCGGGCGGGACCGCGGCCACGACGGTTTCGCCCGCGTTCAGGCCGGCCAGAATCTCGACTTGGGCGTTGCGCCGCGCTCCGGGGCTGACCAGCCGCGTACGCACGACGCCCTGCTCCACTACGAACACGGAGGCAAGCTGCCCGCGCTCACTGACGGCTGAGGCGGGCACGACGATTGCGCGCCGGCTGCCCGCCTCGAAGACCGCTCGCCCGAACAGGCCCGAACGCAGACCTTCAACCGGGGGCAAGTCGATCTTCACCGTGAACGAGCGCGCGGCTGCGTCCACCGCGGGAACGATCTCGCTTACCTGCCCGGTCAGTTCCCGTCCCAGAGCGTCAAGCTTCACCCGTACCGTCTGGCGCGGACGCACCATGGAGAGCCGCGATTCTTCGACCGCCGCCTCGAAGCGGTAGCCGCCCTCGCGCTCGAGCACGAGCAGGGCGATGCCCGGCGCCGCAAGGTTGCCGGGCTCGACGTTCTTCTCGACCACCAGGCCGTCGAACGGCGCGGTGATGCGGGCATACCCGCGCACGACCTCCGCAGCGTGTACCGCTTGCTCGGCCTGACGGATCCTAGCGGCCAACTGGCGGCGGCGGGCCTGCGCCATCTCGTACTGCGCTTGGGCCTGCCGCAGCCTGGCGCGCGCCTCGTCGTACTCCTGATTCGAGATCGAGCGCTTCTGGAACAGGTCCTCCATGCGACGGAAGGTCACCTGGGCCAACTCGAGGCCCGCTTTGGCCGCAGCCACCGCGCTTTCGGCCTCCGGCACAGCGCTGCGCGCTTCCTCCAGCGCGGCCTGGGCCTGCCGCCACTGGGCTTCCAGATCGCGCGCGTCCAGCTCGATCAGAACCTGGCCTTGATGAACCCGGTCGCCCACCCGGAATCCCACCTCGCGAACGTATCCCATGACCTTCGCCGATACCGCGGCCGCGCTTCTCGCCCGCACGGTCCCGACCGCCTCATAGAAAGAAGGCCAGGATTCCTCACGCGCCGTCGTCACGCCCACCTTTACGGGCGCTCCGGAATCAGCAGCGCGAGCGCTTTCGGAATGCCGACCACCACAACCGGCCGTCACGGCCAGCAGGGCGGCACCAAACAACCAGGGAAATCTCATGGGCAACTCCTGCTCAATCCAGCACAGGGGAATCAGGGGAGAGCACGCCTGCGGCCAGAGCCAGCTCGACCGCCGCGAGCCGCTGGTCGTAGAGGGCGGCCAGGTACCGGTTGCGCGCCTCGAGCACGGCGGTCTCCGTGCGAAGCAGATCGGTGACCGTGGCCAGGCCGTTCTCGTAACGATTCTTGGTGATACGCAGGCTTTCCTCGGCCTGACTGATCGCGGCGCGGGCAACCTCGATCCGCTGGAGAGCCGCCTGCCAGCCCGCGTAGGCCTGACGCACGTGCAGGCGAACCAGCGCCTCGGCGCGGCGGCGTTCGGCCTCGGCCCGCTGCTCCGCGAAGGCCGCCTCGCGAATGCGCTCTCGGTCCGCGAATCCGTTGAACAGGTTCCAGCGCAGCGAGACAGCGGCCAACCAGTTGGCTGCGCCGCGGGTCACGAAGCGCTGACGATCGGCTTCGAAGAGGCCCCGGACAACCACTTGCGGCCACATGGCAGCTCGCGCGGCTGCACTCTGGCTGGCAGCGATGCGCACCGCAAGCGCAGCCTGTCGCGTTTCGGGCCGCTGCTCGACCGCGTCCTTTTCGTAAGGGCCGAGCTCGGGGACGGGCAGCCTGGCGGGCGCCAGCGCCGTGGTCAGAGTGTGGGCCGTATCGAGCGACAGCCCGAGCGCCTCGTTCAACGCCGCCTTGGCCACCTCGAGATCGGCCGCCCGGCGGATCCGCTGTTCGCGCACGCCGGCCAGGTGAACCTCGAGCGAGAGCACGTCGGCATCCGTGATCAAGCCTGCCGCCCGCAGGGCGCGCGCTCGCTCCAGGTCGGCTTCCGCCGAACGGACCGCTTCCTCCGCGGTCTTCAACGACTCCGCCGCCAGGACGGCGCCGAAGTAGGCCCGGACGACGCCGGCGATCACGCCCTGCCGTGCGCGGCGCTCTTCCTCGTGAGCCAGACCCTTGCCGAGCTCGGCCGAGCGCACCGCCTGCCGGGTCAATCCGCCGTCATAAATCACCTGCTCCAGAGCGAGCTGCGATTGGAAATTATTCAGGAAATCCGGGCGGTTCAGCGCGGGCAACGCGAAGTTTTGCTCGGTGAACCTCGCCTGGCTCAGTAGGGAGCCAAAGACATAGACCGGGTTGTTGCCGCGCTGGAAAGATTCTGCGTACTGGAGCCTGGGCAGGTAGCCGCTACGCGCGGCCCGGATCCTGGTTTCGGCGGCCTGGCGGCTGCTGCCGGCGGCCTGGACCTGGGGATGCTGTCGTAGCGCAACTTCCACGGCCTGCCTGAGGGAAAGCGGGGCCTGGCCCCACAGCGTCACCGACCACAACAACAGCAGCGTGCGTCTTCGCATGCTCTCTCCGCAAGGCTGTTCACACCCATCAAGATGCAAGCCGTCGCAGCAGGTGACGGAACCCCTCACGGTCCTCTCCGCTACAATGGCAGCGAAGGAAGACTTTGACGATCGGCGAAGCCCAGCAGCAGGAAATCGAACTGGCGCGGCGCCTGGTGGCGGGCGAGCCCGGGGCGTTCGAACGCTTTGTGGAGCTGTTCCGCAACAAAGTTTTCCAGTACAGTCTGCTGATGTGCGGCCACCACGAGGACGCCGAGGAGGTGGCCCAGGACGCGCTGTTCAAGGTTTTCGAAAAGCTCGACCAGCTTCGCGAGCCGGAACGGATTCGCCCCTGGGTCTTTCGCATCGCCCGCAACGCCTGCCTCATGAAGCGCCGTAAAAGCGTCTTCGCTCCCGCGCAGGAACTCTCGCTGGACGAACTCATGCCGCAGGCGGGCGAAGACGGCGGACAGCGCAAACTCGACATCGCCGACTGGTCCAATCTGCCCGAGGAGCAGGCACTCCGTGCCGAGCTGCAACGCGTCGTGCGCCAGGCGATCGAGGAATTGCCGGAAAACTACAAGACCGTGCTGATCCTGCGCGACATCGAGGGCCTTTCCACGGCGGAGACCGCCGAGGCGCTGGAAGTCAGCGAGGAAGTCGTGAAGACACGGCTCCACCGGGCGCGTCTGGCAGTGCGTCAAAAGCTGGACTGGTACCTGCGGTCGCGGCGTGGCCGACAGACGGCAGAAAGGGCAAACTGAGATGGATCCCGGATCTCATGGGCGCGAGAGCGAATGTAAGCGGATCTTCGCGTTGCTCTCGGAATACCTCGATGCCGAGCTTCCCGCCGACAGTTGCGACGAGATCGAGGCCCACCTCAAGGATTGTCCTCCCTGCCTGGAGTTTCTTGAGAGCCTGCGCAAGACCGTCGAATTGTGCCGCGGTTTCCGGCCGGGCGAGTTGCCGGGCCCGCTAAACGAGGCGGTCCGCAGGGAGCTCTGGGAGCGATATCAGAGGGCTCTGCGGGCCAGGAGCAGCGCCGGCGGGGCCGGCACCTAGCGGTCGGGTGTACGTCCGCTCGGATCGGCTTGGTATCATGGAAAGGTCCAGCCGGGCGGCGTCGCCGCCTCTGGCGCTTCATACCCTAACCACGAGCGCAGAAATCCGAAGGAGAGAATACGCATGCCGGTGAAAGTGGGAATCAACGGATTTGGCCGGATCGGCCGCAACGTCCTGCGTGCCGGTCTGAACGACCCTGAAATCGAATGGGTCGCCGCCAACGACATCACCGATACGAAAACGCTGGCCCACCTGCTGAAGTACGACTCGGTGCTCGGGCCGTTGCAGGCTACGGTGAAGGCCGAGGACGAGCATATTGTCGTGGACGGCAGGCGGATCCGCGTTTTCGCCATCAAGGATCCGGCCGAGCTGCCTTGGGAATCGTTGGGCGTTGAGATTGTCGTCGAATCTACGGGTAAGTTCACCGACGCCGTGCAAGCGCGCAAGCACCTGCGCGGGACAGTCAAGAAGGTCATCATCTCGGCGCCGGCCAAGAACGAGGACGTCACCATCGTGCTCGGCGTCAACGAGAACATGTACGAGCCGGCCAAGCACCACATCATTTCCAACGCCTCCTGCACGACGAACTGTCTGGCGACGGTGACCAAGGTCGTGCACGACAACTTCCGGATCCTGAAGGGCACGATGACCACCGTCCACAGCTATACGAACGACCAGAACGTGCTCGACCTACCGCATCGGGATCTGCGCCGGGCTCGCGCTGCCGCCATCAACATGATCCCGACGACGACCGGGGCGGCCAAATCCATCCACCTGGTGATTCCCGAACTGAAGGGCAAGCTGGACGGGCTGGCCATCCGCGTGCCCACCCCCAACGTCTCGATCGTGGATCTGGTGGCGCTGGTCGAGCGCAGCACGACCGCCGAAGAGGTCAACGCTGTTTTGAAGGCCGCAGCCGAAGGTCCGCTCAAGGGCATCCTCGCGTACACGGAAGATCCGGTGGTCTCCAGCGACCTGATGCAGCACCCGGCGAGTGCGATCGTGGACGCAGCCCTCACCAAGGTGCTCGATGGCAACCTCGTGAAGGTGATGGCTTGGTACGACAACGAGTGGGGCTACTCGCTGCGCATCGTCGACCTCATCAAGTTCCTGGTCCGGAAGGGCCTGTAAGCAAGCCTCCCCGGCGCGCGCCCGCCTTGCCCCACGCGGGCGCGCGCTGCCTCCCGCCGCCGACTTCCCCCGCTCGCGCGGAACTTTCCCGCCGGTGACCTCGTATGCCTTCCAGAGGAGAAGCCGGCCATGTACTGCACCCAGTGCGGGCTCCAGCTCGAGGACAGCGATCTTTACTGCGCCCGTTGCGGGCATCCGACGCGCCCGGATCTGGTGCGCCCGGTTGCGAAACCACGCCGACTGACGCGCGCGGTCCGGGGTAAGAAGCTGGGCGGCGTCTGCGCCGGCTTCGCCCGCTATCTGGATATGGACGTCACGCTCATGCGCATCCTCTGGCTGGCGCTGTTGTTCGTGAGCGGCGGCATCGTGGGCCTTGTGTACCTTGGCGCATGGATCATCATGCCCCGCGAAGACGAACCCAAGCCGGCCGCAACCTGAGCTTCCCGCCCGCGATTGACGCTTGCAAGATGTATCCTATCCGGGGAAGTTTTTCGCGATGGATCAGGGTACGCTGCTTTCACGCCGTCAATGGCTGGCTTCCGCCGCGGGCGCCCTGCTGGCTCCGATGGTGCGCGGGGCCGCCCGTCCGCCCAACGTACTGTTCATCGCCTCCGACGACCTGAACACCTGCCTGAGCTGTTACGGGCATCCGCTGGTGCGCACGCCGAACCTGGATCGCATCGCCTCACGCGGAGTGCGCTTCGAGCGGGCTTACTGCCAATACCCGCTTTGCAATCCGTCGCGGGCTTCGCTGATGACGGGTCTGGCGCCGGACACCACCACGGTCTACGACAACAGCCGCCACTTCCGCCAGGCCGTCCCCGATGTGGTTACGCTCGGCCAGCTCTTTCAGAAAAACGGCTATTTCAGCGCCCGCGTGGGCAAGATCTTCCATTACGGGGTGCCCGGCCAGATCGGCACCGACGGTCTGGACGACAAACCCACCTGGAACCGCGTGGTGAACCCCAACGGCGTGGATCACACCAAGGAGGAGGCGCTGCTCACCAACTACACGCCGCAGCGCGGCCTGGGTTCGGCCGTCTGTTTCTATGCCTCGCCCGCACGCGACGAGGAGCACACCGACGGCATGGTGGCGCTCGAGACGATCCGGCTGATGGAAGAGCACCGGAACGACCCGTGGTTTTTGGCCGCCGGCTTTTATAGGCCGCACGTGCCGTGGATCGCACCCGTCAAGTACTTCGACCAGTATCCTCTGGAGCGCATCGAACTGATCCCCTTCAGCGAAGATGAGATGCGCATCGCGCCCGAGCTGGCTTACTTCACGCGCCCCGCTCACTGGGGAATGAACGAGCAGCAGCGGCGCGAAGCGATGCGGGCTTACTACGCCTCGATCAGCTTCATGGACGCCCAGGTGGGCCGACTGTTGGAGGCCCTGGAGCGCTTGCGCCTCGTGGAGAACACGATCATCGTGTTCTGGAGCGATCACGGCTATCAACTCGGCGAGCACGGGCAGTGGATGAAGCAAACGCTGTTCGAGGCGTCGGCGCGCGCGCCGCTGATCATCAGCGGCCCGAGCGTAACGGCGAGAGGGCGGGTCTGCCCGCGCACGGTCGAGTTGCTCGATCTCTACCCGACGCTGGCCGAACTCTGCGCACTGCGCGAAGCTCCCGCCAATCTGCACGGACGTAGCTTGGCTTTGCTGCTGCGCAATCCCGGTGCGGCATGGCAGAAACCCGCGATCACACAGGTCCGGCGCGGCTCCGGCGCGAAGGCGGTCATGGGCTACACGATCCGCACCGAGCGCTATCGCTACACCTTCTGGGACGAGGGCAGGCTGGGCGAGGAGCTTTACGACTACCGGAAGGACCCACGCGAGTTGGTCAATCTGGCTGGTTCGGCGCAGGCCGCACGCCTGAAAAACGATCTGCGCTCGCAACTGGTTTCGCTGCTGCGGGTCCGCGGCAAGCCGGGCGGGTGAGTCGTCGGGCCGCCGGCCGCATCCGGATACACTAGGGAGTTACAACCATGCGGCGGGCGGTCCTGTTGTTGGCGGCGGTCCTGGCGGCCGCGCAGACTCATGAGGTCTCGGGGGAGCGCATCCGCGCCCACGTCCGGTTTCTATCCCACGATCTGACCGAGGGCCGCGGCATCGGCACGCGCGGCGAGGTGGTCACCACCGAGTATCTGGCCGCCCAGTTCGCTCTGGCGGGCGCACGGCCGGGTGGCGGGAACGGGACGTGGTTCCAGACCGTTCCGCTGGTGGGCATTCAAACGCTGCCGCAGGCGCACCTCTCCTTCCACGGCCGGGGTCGCTCCTTGAATTTGAAGTGGCTCGACGAGTTCGTGGGCAGCAGCCTGCGCCAGCGGCCGCTCGAGCAGTTCGAAGCCGAAGCCGTCTTCGTCGGACACGGCATCGTGGCCCCCGAATACGGTTGGGACGACTTCAAGGGGACCGACGTCCGCGGCAAGATTCTCATCCTTTTCACCAACGAACCGGCCTCGCAGGATCCGAAATTTTTCGGCGGCCGCGCGCTGACCTACTACGGCCGCTGGACGTATAAGTTCGAGCAGGCGCTGCGCGCCGGGGCGCTGGGCGCGCTGATCATTCATACCGACGCCACCGCCGGCTATCCCTGGGCCGTCGTGCGCGGATCCTGGGGGCGCGAGCAGCCGTTCGTGGAGCTAGCCCCGGGCGAGCAGGCGCTGGCCCTGGCCGGTTGGATCAGCGAGGCCGCAGGCGAGCGGCTGCTCTCCATGGCCGGCCGCAGGGTGGCCGAGCTGCTGAAGGCCGCGCAGTCCCGTGATTTCCGGCCCATCCCGCTCGGTCTGCGAGTGCGTGCGCGCCTGCCCGCAAAGCTGCGCCGGATCGAGACCCGCAACGTGATCGCCAAGATCGAGGGCAGCGATCCCGATTTGAAGTCCGAAGCCGTGCTCTTTACGGCCCACTGGGACCACCTGGGAATCGGCGAACCCGTAGGCGGCGACGCAATCTACAACGGCGCCGTGGACAACGCCACTGGCTGCGGCATCCTGCTCGAAATGGCGCGGGCCTGGGCGGGCCTGGAACAGAAGCCGCGGCGCTCGGCGTTGTTCATCGCCGTCACCGCGGAAGAGGGCGGCCTGCGCGGATCCGAGTACTATGCCACGCATCCGATCGTGCCGCCCGGTAAAACCGCTGTCGCTCTCAACTTCGATGCGTTCCACCCCGTGGGCCTGATCCGCAGCGTCGTTGTGGCGGGCGCTGAGCGGACGACCTTCTACCCCGTGGTCCAAGAGGTCGCGCGGCGCATGGGCCTGACCATCAGGCCGGATCCCCGTCCTGAGCAGGGCAGCTTCTATCGGTCGGATCACTTCCCGCTGGCCAAGGTCGGCATCCCGGCGTTTTCCGTGCACCAGGGCGGAGATTTCGAGGGTAAGCCGCCGGGCTTCGCCGAACAGCTTTTCCGCGAATTCAACAGCAAGCACTACCACCAACCTTCGGACGAGTTCCGCGAGGATTGGGACTTCGCAGGCCTGGAGCAAATCGCACGCTTCGGTCTGTTGCTTGGCTTCGAAGCGGCGAACCTGGAAAAGCTGCCGCACTGGCAACCCGGCGACGAATTCTACGCCGCGCGGGAGAAGAGTCTCAGCGCCCGCTGAGGATCATCCCAGCCGCAAGACCTCCTGCTCGGCTTCAGGCGCCACGTCTCGGTATGCCAGGCGGAGCAGCGGGGGAGCCAGCAGGGTGGTCGCCACCGCCATGAAAACCGCCACACCGTAAATGCGCGGCGCGATGACACCCATCGAGAGTCCAATCTGTGCAATGACCATGCCGACCTCGCCGCGCGGCATCATGCCCAGGCCGACCCGCAACATGTTGCGGAAACCGAGTCCCCAAGCACCCAAGCCGCAGCCCACCAGTTTCGCGATCACCGCGGCCGCGAAAATCACCAGCGCGAGGAACAACACCGAGGGCTCCGCAAAGCCCTTCACGTCGAGATGCATCCCGATGCCGGCGAGAAAGAACGGCACCAGCAGTTCGGTGACGCCCTGCGCAAGGTGCTCCACGCGCGGGTCCACCGTCTCCGAAAGCGCCATCCCGGCGAGGAACGCGCCCACGATGGCGGCAACACCGACGTACTCGGCCAGGAAGGCGAGGGCAAAGAGAACCACCATGGCCAGCGCGAAGTACGCTTCGCTGACGCGCAGGCGGGCATGCGCGCGGGAGACCACCTGCCCCACCGTGCGGCTGCCCCACTTCGCCACCACGAACACAAAGCCCATGGCCAGCACTCCGGTTAGCGCCAGGCCCGCAACGTTGACCTTCCCACGAGCCACGCTCGAGACCAGCGCCAGCACGAGCAGACCCAGCACGTCGTCGATCACGGCCGCGGCGAGGATCATCCGGCTGGCCACGTGGTTGAGCAAGCCTTTGCTCGCCAGCACCTGAGCCGTGATGCCGACGCTGGTCGCCACCATAGCCGCACCCATGAAAATCGCCTCCACCTGCGGCTCACCCCAAGCCAGAAGAATGCCCCAGCCGAGAGCGAAAGGCACGATTACGCCTAGAACGGCTACCAGCAGGGCAGTCCCGCCGATCCGCAACAACTCGGAGGCCTTCACTTCCAAGCCGACGCGGAACAGCAGGAAGAGCACGCCTAGATCCGCCAAGGCTCGGAAGAAGTCGTTCGGCGCCATCCACCCCAGCAGGCTCGGGCCGATGATCACGCCGGCCAAAATTTCGCCCACGATTCCCGGCTGATTGAGCCGCTCGAAAAGCTCGGCGAGGAGCTTGGCGGTACCGAAGACCATCAACATGGCCAGCGGCACGCTGGGCGAACCAGGCGCCGCGGCCAGCCAGAGCGCCAGGCCAGAGGCGACAATCCAGGTTCCCGTCATTCGTTTATTGTTCCCTCCCTTTCGCCCTCAACGGCATTTCCTGCTTGAGCTCTACCTCGAGACCGCGGTAATCCAGCGCGTTTCGCAACGCGCGCCGGATCAGTTCTTCGCCCACAGGGTCCAACGGCTTTGCACTCTCATAAACGACGCGTACGCGCGGCCCGCCTTCGGTGAAAGCCAACTCGTAGCCGATCAACGGAACGATCGCGGCGGGCCAGGATTCCTCCAACGCCCGACGCAAACGCTGGAACCACTCGCCTTGGACGCTGCCCAGGTCCGGACGCGCCACCGGCTGCGGCGCCGGCGCCCGCAAGCGCTCCCGCAGCAGGGCCAGCTCCTCCTCTCCTGCCACCTTACGCACCACCACCTCGGCGTCCTTGCCGGTCCGCTTCATGATGAGGGCTCGCGCCTGTTCGATGCGGGCCGCCTCGACGTTCTCCGTCACCACCAGGCTCACCCAGATCCGCGACCCCGAAAAACGCACCTGCTCGCTAACCACGCTCTCCGGTGAGGCCATGCGCCGAATGGCTTCGCGTGCCGCCGCTCGCGCCAGCGTCTCGTCACGGACCTGCATTAGACCGTTGCGCAGAGGAACGTAGAGCACCAGCAGGCTCATCGCCAGCATGAGCGCGCGCCAGCGCAATTTCCCGATGGCGGCGACCGCACTCGTCAACGCAGTGCGCCGCAGCAGCCGGTACAGAGGATCGCCTTCCACATGCTCCCGGATGTTCTGCTCGACCTCCGCGCGCAGCTCCGGCGCGTGCAGGCGGAGGGCGTAAAAGATCACGAACGCGCTGACCACGATGGCAGCGAGGTTGGTCAGAAACAGCAAGCTTGCACCGGAAATGATGTCGCTTTGCCAGCCGCTGCCCAGCCCGAAGCCGACCGTACAAAGGGGCGGCATCAAGGCCACGGCGATGGCCACGCCGGGCAGCGCCGTCACTGCGCCCGCGCCGGCGCTGCGTACGACAACGACCGAACCGGCCAGGCCCGAAAACAGAGCCACGCCTAGGTCGAGCAGGTTGGGTTGGGTACGGTTGAGGATCTCGGCGGTCACGGCATGGAAAGGCAGCAGCCATACCAGGAACGCGGAAAAAGCCACCGCGCCCGCGATGCTCACGGCGAGATTGAGCAACGCCCTCAGCCCGAGGTAGAGATCAGCCGCGGCGAAGGCGAGGCCCGCGGCCATGATCGGACCCATCAGGGGAGAGATCAGCATCGCGCCGATCACTACAGCGGGGCTGTTCAGCACCAGGCCGAACGTGGCGATTCCGGCCGAAAAGACCAGTTCCAGCCAGTAATTCAGATCGCCGAGCCGAGCGGCATCGAAGATCTGCGCGTAAACGCGGCGCTTGTCCGCGGCAGTGATTCTCAGCAGCTTTTCCAGACGGATGCCGGGCCCGTGGCGGTCGGCGGGCATAGCCTCATTCTACCCGCCGAGCTCCCCCGCCACTTTTTCCAGCAGTGGGAAGAACTCGGGCAGCGAGACCGCGGCCGCCTCCGCCCCCTCGATCGTGCACTCCCCATCGGCCGCCAGTGCCGCGACCGCGAACGCCATGGCGATGCGGTGGTCGCCGAAGGAATCCAACCGCGCCGCGCGGAAGCGCTGACCGCCCGGCACACGCAGGCCGTCAGGCGCCACTTCCACGACGACGTTCATGCGACGCAGGTTCTCGGCTACCGTCGCTATGCGGTCGGTCTCCTTGATCCGCAATTCGGCGGCGTCACGCACGATGAGGCCCTCCCGGCTGGCCGCTCCCAGCACGGCGAGCACCGGAATCTCGTCGATCAGCGCAGCGGTGAGCGCGCCTTCGATCACGCCCCCGCGCAGCGGCGAATGGCGCACCAGCACGTCGCCCACAAGTTCGCCCGCCCGCTGCTCGACGCGAAGCACGCGAATCGAAGCCCCCTGCCCCGCGAGAAAGTCGAGCAGGGCGGCACGGGTGGGATTCAACCCCACTTCCTCGATGAGGAGTTCGGAGCCGGGCACCAGCAGAGCGGCCGCCAGAAAGAAAGCGGCCGAGGAAAGGTCGCCGGGAACATCGAGCTCGCGCGCTACAAGGCGGGGACGCCCGCGGACCGAGATCCTGCGACCGTCCACCCGCACCTCCGCGCCGAATTCGCGCAACGCGAGCTCGGTGTGATCGCGCGTGCGCACCGGTTCGATTACGCCGGTGACGCCTTCCGCGTACAACCCCGCAAAAAGCACGCACGATTTGACCTGCGCGCTGGCCACCGGCAGCTCGTACTCGATGGACCTCAGCCTTCCGCCTTCGATTTCCAGCGGCGGGTAGCGGCCTTCGCGCGCGCGAACCCTGGCCCCCATCATCTCCAAGGGCCGGATGATGCGGTCCATAGGCCGGCGGGAGAGCGACTCGTCACCCGCGATCGTGGCGCGGAAAGGATGCCCGGCCAGGATGCCGGCGAGCATGCGCATCGTCGAGCCTGAGTTGCCCGCGTCCAGCGTCGCGCCCGGCTCGCGTAGCCCCTCCAGGCCCCGGCCGTCAATGACGACCTCCGTGCCGTTCCGCCGGACCGGCACGCCGAGCGCTTCGAGCGCACCCAAAGTCGATGCGCAATCCGCTCCGCTGGAAAAATTCCGGATCCGCGTCGCACCCTCAGCGATGGCCGCCAGCATGGCGTACCGGTGCGAGATGGATTTGTCGCCGGGCAACCGCAGAGCACCGCTCAAACGAGTTGCGGGCCGGATCGTTGTTGTCATGCACAAAGTTCCATTCTATCGGCCGGGGTTCATTCGATGTAATGCGGGCCTGCGTTGCGCACGATCACCTCGCGGCCCGCGCGCTCGACGGCATGGATGCGGAAACTCACGGCGCGGACGTGATCGCGCATCTGCCAACGGAACTCCGCCTCCGCACCCGGCGGCAACGGATCCGGTTCGATCGCGCCGCGCTGGCGGGTGATGATCCGGCCGTCGGTCGTGGCGAACTCCAGCACCAGTTCCAGCCCCTCCAGAGGACGCGCAGCGAGGCTGCGCAGCCGCCCGTCAATCGTCACCAGACCTTCCGAACGGTGTGCGGCAAGCTCGAGGATCTGTACGGCCGGCGGCGGAGACTTGCGTTTCTGCGGTTCGGCGCAGCACAATGTGGCAAGCGCCAGCAGCCCGAAAGCTGCCCGGCGCGACGGCGGATGACCCCCCGTAGTCCGCACTCGCTCCATATCATGAATGATTTCGCAGGAGGTCGAGCTTGGTCAACCGTAGGGAATGGCTGTCGGGTATGGCGTGCTTGCCCGCCCTGCGGGCAGCAGCGCCGGGGCCGCGCAACATCGTCATCGCCAGCGCCAACGGCCTGCGCGCCTGCGCACGGGCCATGGAGATCCTTCAGGCCGGAGGAGACACACTGGAGGCCGTCATCGCGGGCGTCAACATCAACGAGGAAGACCCCGAGGACACCTCGGTCGGCTATGGCGGCCTGCCCAACGAGGAGGGCGTGGTCGAGCTGGACGCCAGCGTCATGCATGGGCCCACGCGCCGCTGCGGGGCCGTGGCCGCCCTGCGCAACATCAAGACACCCTCGAAGGTCGCGCGCCTCGTGATGGAACGCACGGACCACGTGATGCTGGTCGGCGAGGGCGCACTGCGCTTCGCCAAGGCCCACGGCTTCAAAGAAGAGGAGTTATTGACCGAAAAGGCCCGACTGGCGTGGCTGGTCTGGAAGGAGTCCCTGCGCGATCGTCAAGGGCACAGCAACTGGAGCGATGGACTCGATGCGCCCGTAAAGCCGGGTGCATGGTTGCGGCGAAAGTTCCCCGGAGTGGACGAAGCCACGCTGGCCTGGGCCTGGGAGGTCGCCACCAATCCGCCCACCGGGACCATCAACTGCCTGGCGCTGAACGCCCGAGGGGAAATGTCCGGCGTAACGACCACCAGCGGGCTGGCATGGAAGATCCCCGGCCGCGTAGGCGATTCGCCGTTGCCCGGCGCGGGCCTTTGGGTGGATCAGGACGTCGGCGCCGCCGGAGCGACCGGTCGCGGCGAAGAGTGCATCCGTGTGGCGGGCGCCCACACGATCGTCGAAAACATGCGCCGGGGCATGTCGCCGAAAGAGGCCTGCCTGGCCGCGCTGGAACGCGTCGCCCGGAACTTCGACCACGACCGCAGCCGCCTGGCCAAGTTCGACCTGGTTTTTTATGCGCTGCGCAAGGACGGCGAGTACGGCAGCGCATCGTTGTGGAGCGGCAGCCCTCGTGACGGTAAGGTGGTGCCGCGGCGATTCGCGGTCAACGACGGCAACGGCAGCCGGCTCGAGCCGTGCGCCTTCCTGCTGGAACGTAGAGCCTGATGCAGGAGAATCCGCGATGCGCGGCCGGTTGAACGCGATCGCGATCATCCTCGCGGCTGCAAGCTGCGCTGCGGCCGAGCCGTGGCTGGTCTTCGAGGGAAGCGCAGGCCCCGGGCGCGGCAGGCACGTCGTCCTGGTGAGCGGCGACGAAGAGTATCGCTCCGAAGAGGCGCTCCCGCAACTGGCGAAGATCCTTGCCTTCCGTCACGGGTTTCGCGCCACCGTGCTCTTTGCCATCGACCCCGTCGACGGCACGATCAACCCCGACCGTCGCGACAACATCCCCGGGCTCCACATGCTTCGGGAAGCCGATTTGATGGTGATCTTCGTGCGGTTCCGCGATCTGCCGGACGATCAGATGAAGTACATCGTCGAATACGTCGAGTCCGGCAGACCCATCATCGGAATGCGAACCGCAACCCATGCCTTCGATCTGAAATCGAGTCCCACCTATGCACGCTACTCGTGGCGCAGCAAAGAGTGGGAGGGCGGGTTCGGACGCCAGGTGCTCGGTGAGACCTGGATACGCCACCACGGTGCGCACGGGAAGCAAAGCACGCGGGGCATCCTGGTCCCCGAACAGCGCAGCCATCCCATCCTGCGGGGCATCGGCGACGGCGACATCTGGGGCCCGACGGACGTCTACGCGGTGCGGCTCCCGCTTCCGGGCGACTCGCAACCGCTCGTTCTCGGCCAGGTGCTCGACGGCATGAGGCCGGACTCACCGCCCGCCGCCGGCCCGGTGAACAACCCGATGATGCCCATAGCTTGGGTGAGGACGTACCGCGGACCGCAGGGCAAACCGGCGCGTGTGTTCACCACGACCATGGGTTCTTCCCAGGACCTGCTGAGCGAGGGGTTCCGGCGTCTGCTGGTCAACGCCTGCTATTGGGCCCTGGGCCTGGAAGACCGCATTCCGGCGCGCTCCGACGTGGCGCTGGTCGGCGACTACAAGCCCCGTCCCTTCGGATTCGGCGGATTCGCACGCGGGCTGCGCCCGGAGGATTTACGGTGAGCCCCCGCATGTGGGCCCTCTTCGCCGGTGTGGGCATGCTCGGCGCCACAGCGGACCAGATAGGCCCCGTCGAAGTCCGGGGGACCTCAGCCTGGCCGACGCGCAACAGCCTGCGGTTCGCGGTAACCCTGACCGAACCAGCCGGTCGCCCCGTCCTCATCGTCCGGGAAATGCCGGCTGAATTCAACCCGGATTCGGTCCGCGTGTTCGCGGTGGATGGGCTTCAGCGGATTCCCTGCAAGACCGAATGGCGTCGTCCGCGCGCTGAATTCCGCTGGGTTTCGCGCGGGCCCGGCGCTTACCATGTTTACTTCGACCTTTGCGGCGCGGGCGAAACCGAACGTTTGCCCGAGCCCGCCATGATCGGCAGCGGCGACCGCGTCAGCTACGGACGCGTGGGCGTCAGGGATCGGCTCGCCGTCGGCCTCTGGGCCTTCCCCGCCGCATTCGACGTGGATGGCGACGGCGACCTCGATCTGGTAGTTTCCTGCACGGATCGCCCCTACAACGGCATGTACCTGTTCCGCAACCTCGGCGGTCGCGAGCAGCCGCTTTTCGATCGCGCGGAGTGGCTGGGTCCGGGCAGAAAGGACATCGTCGCCGCGGATTTCAACGGTGACGGCGCAGCCGACTTAGTAATCAGCGGTGGTTACTATGACGATTTCGTGCGCTACCGTCTGAGCCGTTTCGTTTCCGTGCGCCTGGAACGGAGTTACTGGGTGGGACGCGACGACTTATGGCATCCGGCGGATTGGGACGGCGACGGCCTCATCGATCTTCTTGTGGGCGTCAGCGATTGGCGCGACTACGGATGGGACGATGCTTACGACGAGCAGGGCCGCTGGACTCGAGGCCCTTTGCACGGCTATATTTACTTCCACCGGAATATCGGAACGAACCGCGAGCCGCGCTACGAGGCCGGCCTACCCCTGCAAGCCGGTGGGCGGGTCATCGATCTTTACGGCAGTCCTGCTCCGAATCCTGTCGATTGGTTCGGTCGAGGCGTGTTGGATCTCATCGGCGGCAGTTTCCTCGACACCATCACCCTTTTTCGCAACCTGGGGACGCGCCGGGAGCCCAGACTGGCGGCGGGCGAACTGTTGCGGGTCGACGGCAAAATCCTGCGGATGGATCTCTGCATGATCCAGCCGCGCGTAGTTTACTGGCACGTGGACGGCCGTGCCTCCCTGATCGTCGGCGAGGAGGACGGCGCCGTGGCCTTCCTTGAGAACACAGCCCCGCGGGGGGAGGCTCCCCGGCTGGCCCCGCCGCGGTACTTCCAGCAGCTGGATCCCTATCTGAAGAGCGGCGCGCTCGTGCGTCCCGTCGTAGCCGACTGGAATGGCGACGGCAGGCCCGACCTCATTACCGGTAACTCCGCGGGCTATCTGCAGTATTTCGAGAACATCGGCACACGCGAAGCCCCCGTCTTCGTCAACCGCGGCTATCTCGAAGCCGGAGGCCGCGTAATTAGGCGTCAGGCCGGGCCGAACGGCTCCGTCCAGGGGCCTGCCGAAGCCAAATGGGGCTACACCAACCCGTGGGTCGCAGACTGGGATCTGGACGGCGATCTCGACATTCTGGTGAACGACATCCGCGGCGAGGTCGTCTGGTACCGGAACGTGGGCACAGCAACACGGCCCGACTTGGCGCCCGCCGAACCCGTCGAGGTCGAGTGGCCCGGAAAGCCGCCCAAGCCCGACTGGGTCTGGTGGCAGCCCAAGGGCAAGCAGCTTGTCACCCAGTGGCGAACCACGCCGCGCGTGGTGGACTGGGACGGTGACGGCCTGCCCGATCTCGTGATGCTGGATTATCGGGGTTACCTCGCACTCTATCGCAGGCAACGGCGCGGTGAACGCTTGGTGCTGTTACCGCCCGAACGGATTTTTGTCGAGCCGAGCGGCCGGTTTCTTTATCTGGCGCGTGGGCGCGCGGGCGCAAGCGGACGCCGCAAGGTCGAACTGGCGGATTGGGACGGCGACGGTGATCTCGATCTGCTGACGGACGGCGAGGACGGCCCGCTCTGGTACGAAAACGTCGGATCCCAGCAGAAGCCGGTGATGGCACTGCGAGGGCCGTTGCTCCCAGTGAAGATCCAGGGCCACAACCCTGCGCCCTGCGCCTTCGACTGGAACGGCGACGGGCGGCTCGACCTGCTGGTCGGCGGCGAGGACGGTCACCTGTATTACTTCGAAAGGACCTTCCTCGAAAGCGCTCGGGCGGGGGCGAGCGTACCCAGATAATAACTGGTCATGGGTACGTGTTCATAGCCCATCGTGCGCAAAGCCACATCCAGCCGGTAGAGCGGGTCCTGCATGAGACAAACGCGGCGGTCCGCAGCTGGAATCGTAGTCGAATAAATCCGGAGCTCGCCCTCGTAATAAGTCACGATTTCCTCGCGCCAGTCGCCCACGATATCCGCGATGAGTAAAGGAACCCCCTCGATGCGCGGCGGCAGTTCCGCTCCCTTCCACTTCGAGATCACGCCGCGGCCCAACAGCTCACGTAGCGGATCGGCGTCCCACCACACCAGGCCCACCTGGGGCGGCACGGGCGGATCGAGTCGCTTCCCTTTGGCCGAGAAGTAATACCTGTCAGCCCAGCACTCCATGCCCGGAATCGCCGCATCGATATCGGCGCAGAAGCCGGCGCGAATCTGGTTGTCTTCGGTTTCCTCGCGCAACCCCCAGATAAGGTCGCCCGTCCGGGCATCCCACAGGCTCACGCCGTTCTGCGGATGCGGATCCTCGTACGTATAGAAGACTTCTAGTCCGGGCCGTTCGGGATCTATGTCGCCGACGTAAAAACGGTCGCCGTGCCCCAGTCCGGTGCTCCACATGATGCGGCCGTCGTGGTCTACGGCGATCGAGCCGTTGAGGATCTCGTCGCGCCCGTCACCGTCGATGTCCGCCACGTGGATCGAGTGCTGTCCCTGTCCCTGATACTTCCATCCCGAAGTAAAGTTCGACCAGGACCAAATCCGTTCCAGCCTCCCTTTCTGAAGGAACCAGGTTTCCATTTTCATGAGGCCGTAAATGCCGCGCAGCACGACGACCGCGGGCGTCTTGCCGTCCAGGTAAGCTACGCCGATCATGTTGCGGTTCATGCGGTTGCCGGTGTAATCGCCCCAATCGGAAGGCTTGCCGCGGGGAATCCAGCGGGTGCGCGCGATTTCTTCTGCCGTGAGCCCGTTCCAGACCGACAGATACTCCGGACCGCTCAGCACCTGCCCGTTGGGCTCGCGGGGATCACCCTCACCGGTCTTCAGCGCAACCTCCGCCTTACCATCACCGTCCAGGTCGTAAACGATCATCGGCGAATACCAGATGCCGAGCTCGATCGACCAGCCTAAGTCGCGCCGCCACAAAAACGTGCCGTCCCGTCGGTAGGCTTCGATCTTGAAAGTATCGGGACTGCGCCGTATGGTGCCCGGATCCACCACGCCGCGCGGGCGCTTGACCACGAAGTCATACTCGCCGTCACCGTCCAGATCGCCGACGCCCACGCGATCGACCGAGCCCTGCGGCAAGTCGTCTTTCAGCTTTAGGCAAAGGAATGGACGGGCCGGTGAGCCTGGCGGCAAACTGACCGCGGGCGAAGGCTCAAGTTCCCGGCCGCGCACGACTGGCCGCACCCACCACGAGTGTTCCCGGCCTTGCGGAGCGGAAGAGTCAAGAAAGTCCGTCGTCCGCCGAACGGCCTGCCTGCTCAAGCGCACCGGCGCACCGCCGCCCGTCGCTCGGTAGACATGGAAGCCGACCTCCGGCGGATCGCTTTCCAGCAACCGCCAACTCAGGTAAACCGACGATTCGCTTAATCGTAATGCAACCAGGCCGCGGCCAAGTTTCTCCCTGACGCGTTCCGCCGCCCAGCCATAGGAGGGCGGCTCGCCTTTATATTCGGGGTTCAATTTGTAGAATCCAAAGTTCGGAGGAATCGAGCCTTTCTCGTTCTGCGCAAGGAGCGATCCGCAAAGCGTGAAAACGAGAACAGCCAGAATACCTCCCGGCCTTTTCGTCATCGTCCACTCCCTTGAAGGGGCGCCCAGCGCGCCGGCCCGGCACCGTCAAAACTCGATGCGCGAGCTGAACTGCACCGCCCGCGGGGAATTCGCCTGGCTGCTAATGCGCCCGAAGGCCGCCGACGTGATGTTAACGTTCGGCGCCGAGAACATCACCCAGTTGGCCATGTTGAAGGCGTCGGCCTGGAAGCTCAATCGGAGCGATTCACGCAGGCGGAACTCCCGTCGAACGCTAACGTCGAGGTTCTTCTGGCCCGGATTGCGCAGGCCGTAGGCCATGGTGCGCGGCGTAGTCCCGAAGGTGAACGCCGCGGGATTCTGAAAAGCGTTGCGATCGAGAAATACCGTCGGGTTGGGACCGAGCAGATCGCCGCTTCCGTAAGGTCCGTTGATCCGCACCGAGCCCTTGAAGTTGGGGTTATAGTCGGCGTAGCAACTCCCGGCATTGGGCAGGTTGCAGCTGGCGCCTACCGAACCGATGCCCGTTCCGTCACGGTATGTGAAGATGCCCGAGATCCGCCAGCCCTGCGCCGCCGCTCGCGCCCAGCGCGAGCCGCGAACAGGACCCAAATCGGCGAGCGGCAAATGGTAGACGAACATGACGTTGAGGATGTGCGGGGTGGCGGTCATCCGGGCTTTGTCTTTGATGTATCCGTTGCGGTAGCCAAGGTCGTCAAAACCTTTCCCGCGGGTGTAGTTGAGATTCACGATCAGACCCTGCGAGAGCCGCTTGTCGAGCGTAACTTGAAGCGAATTGTAATTGGAGTTGCCGACCATGGGCCAGACGTCGTTCACGCCCGCGTACTGCGGGAAGGGCCGCAGCATTTGCGAGATGGCTCCCGTGTAGTTCGGGTAGGGCAAGCGCACCTCCGCTAGGATGGCTTGCGCGGCCGCGATGTTGGCCGGCGTTGCACTCGAGCGCAGCAGGTTCCCCAACACCAGGAATCTGGGATGAATATGACCGGACCACATGCCGCGTGGACCCCCGTCCAGATAGTGCCCGTTGTTACCCACGTAGTGCACGCCCAGCGTGACCTCCCACGGCATCGCGCGCTGGAAGCCGAAGCTCCAGAACTGGTACCGCGGGGGATGACCGCCGATCAATGGGTCCCCGTAGGTCACCGAACCGCCCTGCGGCTTGCCCACGTAGAAACCGCTGTTCAAAGTGGGCTCGAAGAAGGGAGCTTTCTGGTAAGGGGGAACGCCGTCGTCCCAGTCGAAGGCCGGGCTGATGCCGCCGTCCAGACTGGTGAAGGAGGCTTGCGCCGAATAGCCCAGCAGGCCCGTGCCGGTGCGGCCGCCGCCGCGGCCGCCGACCGCTCCGCGATGGGTCGAAGAAATCGAGTAGCCTGCGCGTAAGACGGTTCGGGAGCTCAACGAAAGCGCCATGCCTACGCGCGGCTGGAAGTTGTTGTAGTAGGTCCTGACAGGCGTTCGGCACATGCAGCTGTTCGGACCGTAGCCTGCGAACATTAACACCCCTGGGTAACCACCGACGGCGGGATTCGGAACCGACGGATTGAAGAAGGACATCCGGTCCCGAACCTCCACATACGGCGTCATGATGTCGTAACGCAAACCAAGATTCAACGTCAGGCGGGGAAGCAGCTTCCAGTTGTCATGGATCCACCAGGCATAGGTGCGGTAACGCCCGCCCGTGCCCACCACCCAGTCTTCTACGATGGTGGCCGAGTTGACGTAACCCAGCAGGTAACTGGCATAGCTGTTGCCCGTATTGGTAAGGAGCGTGCCCCGGCTGTCGAAGCCGGCCGTCTGTGTATTGCTGAAGTTCCACGTCGCCAGGCTTCCGTAGCGCCGTTCCTTTATGTTCACCTGCATGCGCTGCGTCTGGAAGCCCAGGCTCAACGAATGGCGACCGCGTGTCCATTGCAGGTTGTCCTGGAGGGTGAACGTGTTGTGCACTTCCTCGTTGGCTCGCGAGTTGGTTCCCCGCCAGCCGCTGGGAGAGTTCGGCCCGCTGAAGCTGATCTCGGGGAACGAAGAATCGGCCTCACCGGGAGGCAGGCCCTTCAGACCGGCCTTCTGCGGGTACTTGCCCTCCATCGTGACGTTCTCGATCCAACCGCCGAAGCGCGCCAGTCCGAAGCTGAGCTGGTTGACCGTGTTCGCCGTCGGCACGTAGGTGTGGCGGATCTGCGAACTCGTGGGCACTTCCGTCACCTTGCGCGCATCGGCGTAGGGCAGCGGAAGCGTGCCGTAGCGGTAGGGCGTGGCCTGTTTGCGCCGTCCGCGCGTATAGAGCCAGTAGATTTGCTGCCTGTCAGCCAGGTAAAAATCGACTTTATCCGTCGTGCTGTCGTTGTTGTAGCCCACGTTGACCGAACTCAAATAGTTGTTTTGTAAGTTACTGTTTGTCGTGGGCGGCAGAAAGGATTGGAAATAATTCGAAATCGGCGAGATACGGCTGAGCGGGATGCGGTTAGCCGGGAACGGACTGCGCGTGCAGGGTCCTCGTGAACAATCGGTGGTCGCAGGATCGAAGATCCCCACCGGGAAGGCGCTGAAGTCACCCCGTCGAGCCGGTTCGGTCGGGATGGAATAGAACGCAGGCTGCGTTTGGGTGCGGTACCGGTAGCCGTCGTAGTTGCCGAAGAAGAAGATGCGGTTACGGACCAGCGGGCCGGAGAGATTCAAGCCGAATTCGTTCTGCCGGTGCGTCGGGCGACGGGAAGCGAAGAAGCCGCGAGCGTCCAGCTTGTCGTTGCGGAAATACTCGTAAAGCGTGCCATGGAAATCGTTGCCGCCGGATTTCAGCACGAAGTTCGTGCTGCCCGCTCCGCCGTACTGTACCGGGGCGTTTGCCGTCTCCAACTGGAACTGGTCGATCGCCTCGACCGAGACGGCGAGCGAGAGATAGCGCACCTCGCCCTGTACGGCGGGGTCGGTCAGCGGGAGTCCCTCGATAAAGACCTCCTGCGAGTTGGGCTGGGCGGCGAGAACGTTTCCCGCGCTGTAGGTCCCGCCGGTTCCGGAAATGCCGGGCATCAGCCGCACAAACGCCGTGGGGTCCCGAGGCGCGGTGCCCATGGCCAGAGGCAGAGCAGTGTAAACCTCGTTGCGCAAGGTCTGCCCCATCCGTGCGTCCGCGGTGTTAAGTGGCGGGATGACATCCGTGACGGTGACCTGCTCGGCCGTGGGACCGATCTCAAGTCTGAAGTTGACTTCCACAGTGCCGAGCGCATCCACTACGACGCGTTCGCGTACGGTCGGTTTGAAGCCCGCAGCGCTGGCGGTGAGCGTGTAAACTCCCGGCGCCAGCGGTGCAAGCACGTACAGCCCGGCGGCTGTCGTCTGCCGCGACGTCTTGACTCCCGTCGCGACGTTTTCTGCGGTCACAGTAGCCCCCGGCACCACCGCTCCCGAGGGATCCGTGACCAGGCCCTGAATGGTTCCTGTGCCTCCGAACTGGGCGAGGAGACTGGAGAGACCGCCCAGATAGAGCATCAGGAATACCAGCCTGAGTGTGCGCTGCCTCACGCTAACCTCCGTTGCTCAACTTGCCCCTGACACCATGACTGTACTCCCGCGCGACCGCAGCCGTCAAGAGTCGGGCTGTGAACCAGGCACAGCGTGGTCGTCGCATTCGGCCACAGGCCGCTGGGGACGCCGGCGGAGCTTGGTCGGCTTTGACGCGCTCTCGGCCGGCGGAGCCGAGGCGGCTGTGCAGGGCCGCGCTTGCGCGGGACGGAGCCGTCGTTAGGCCGAGGAACGCTGCGTTTCGGCGAGCAGAAAGCGCGCCACGCTGTGGCGGACTTGCCAAGCGAACCGGACTGAGTTATCCTGAACCAGGAGCAGAAGGCGGTGTTGCAAATCGCCGTTGTTGATTTCAACGCAGAGGACCGCGAGTATGGCGATGCCAACTGAAAACAGCCCCGTGAAAAGCCCTCGCCGCTCATTCCTGCGAAAGGCCGCTTTGGCTGCGGCCGGCGGCCTGACGCTGCATCGGGTCGTCAATTCGCCGAAAGCGAGTGCAGCGCCCGCCCTGCCGGATGCACCCGGGAACGAGATCGTCAGGATGCTGGCCGACCTGGATGCCGCGCTGGCCCGATCTCCGGACCGGCGGCGTTGGGTCATGGTGGTCGACACGCGCAAGTGCCTAGGTTGTAATGCTTGCACCGTCGCCTGTCGTGCCGAAAATGCGGTTGGACCAGCCGGTTCCTATCGCTGGGTGCGCCGCATCGAGTCCGGCCGCGGCGAGTGGATCGCGGACACCTTCAAACCCGCCAACTGCATGCACTGCGACAACCCGCCTTGCGCGAAGGCTGTGCCCGAGGGCATGATTCGCAAGCGACCGGACGGCATCGTCGAACTGGATTACACGCGGCTGAAAGGTCCCTACGCTCGAGCCGCCGCGGCCGCCTGTCCTTACAACGCCATCCACATCGAAGACGGGCGCGCGTTCACTGAGGGTACGCCCGCCGTCCAACCCTATGAGCAGGTCGAGTTCCGCGAGTACGGACGCACCTGGCGCCGTGGGGAGCTGGTAGGAGCCGCTCGCAAGTGTCATTTCTGTCTGCACCTGCTCGAAGCCGGAATGCTGCCGGCCTGCGTCAGCACCTGCATCGGTAGGGCCATGTACTTCGGCGACGCCGGCGATTCCAAGAGCCTGGTCAGCGAACTACTGGCTAAGAACAGAGCCATTCGGCACAAGGCCGAGCTGGGGACTTCGCCTCGGGTGTATTACCTGGCGGAACCTTTCGCCACCACACCGCAGGCAGCCTGCACGAACTGCCATTACTGAGGAGGGAGTCGTGACGGCAGAAAAGAATAGCGAGCTTTGTCAACCGGAACTGGCGCGCCGGGATGTGCTGAAGAGCTCGGCTTTGTTAGGGAGCTCCGTGCTCGCCGCCGTAGCAGGCGCTCAGGCGCAAACCGCCGGCACGGAAGCGCCCAATGCCGCCGAATACATATATTCCACGTGCCTGCAGTGCAACACGGGATGCGAGATCAAGGTGCGCATCCGCCACGGCGTTGCCGTCAAGATCGACGGCAATCCTTACGCGCCGCGCACAATGTTTCCCCACATCCCGTGGAATACACCCGTCGAAACGGCCGCCCGCGTTCGGAGCAGTCTCTGCCCCAGAGGTCAAGCCGGCTTACAGACCGCCTACGACCCCTACCGGGTCGTGAAAGTGCTCAAACGGGCCGGGCCTCGCGGCTCCAACCGCTGGATCACGATTCCCTTCCACCAAGCCGTGAGCGAGATTGTCGAAGGCGGCAATCTCTTCCCCTGGGAAAACCGCCGTGTCCCCGGCCTACGCGAAATCTGGTCGCTACGAGATCCGAAAGTCTTCGCGGAGATGGCTGCGGACGTCGCGTTGCTGCAGGCCAAGAAAATCACGTTGGCCGACTTTAAAGCCAAGCACGCGGCGAATCTCAAACACCTGATCGATCCCGACCACCCCGACCTCGGCCCGATCAACAACCAATTCGTCTTCAACTGGGGCCGTCTCAAAGCCGGCCGCTCGGATTTCATCAGCCGCTTCGTGCGGACCAGTTTCGGCTCGGTCAACGCACACGGCCACACTACGGTCTGCCAGGGCTCGATCTATTTCGCCGGCAAAGCCATGGCGGACGCTCCCAGCGGGGGGAAATGGAGCGGGGGCGCGAAGGCGTACTGGATGGCCGACACCTCCCAGGCCGAGTTCATCATTTATTGGGGCGCGAATGTGATGGAGGCCAACTACGGCCCCACGCTGAAGGCGAAACAGATCATGCAGGGGCTGGCCGCCGGACGGCTCAAGCTCGCGGTCGTGGACCCGCGCTTCAGCACCGCGGCGGCCAAGGCGTGGAGATGGGTGCCCATCAAGCCCGGCACCGATGCCGCCCTAGCGTTGGCCATGATCCGATGGATCATCGAGAACAGTCGCTACGACGCCCGCTACCTCGCCAACGCCAACCGGGCCGCGGCGGCTGCGGACGGAGAACCCACGTGGACCAATGCCACCTGGCTGGTCAAGATCGAGGCCGACGGGCGCCCGGGTGCTTTCTTGCGCGCGTCCGAGATCGGATTGGGGGGCGACGCGGATACCTTCGTTTGCCTCCGTCGGGACGAACCGATCGCCTTCAAGTCCGACGACGCACAGAACCCCGCCGAAGGCGATCTCTTCGTAGATACGGTCATCCGTGGAATTCGCGTTAAAAGCGGATTACAGATTCTCTGGGAGGAAGCCCGTTCGAAAACCGTCGCTGAGTGGGCCGAAATCTGCGGTGTCCAACCAAGCGACGTCGTCGCACTGGCGGAGGAATTCACTTCGCACGGAAAGCGTGCCGTGGCCGAAATCCATCGCGGCGTCTCCCAGCACACCAACGGGTTTTACAACGTGCTGGCCGTTTACGCGCTCAACCTCTTGATCGGTAACCTCGACTGGAAGGGCGGCCTGATTTACAGCGGCGGCAGTTATGGAGAATCCGGCGGCACGGGTCGGCCGTTCCAGCTTAGCGCGCATCCTTCCCCCATCACTCCCTTCGGCATCACGCTCATCCGCTCGGAGACCAGTTACGAAAGCAGCACGCTCTTTGCCGGGTATCCCGCCAAGCGGCCGTGGTATCCCTTGGCGAGCGACATCTATCAGGAAGTGATCCCCTCGGCGGGCGACCAGTACCCCTATCCCATCAAAGCTCTGTTCCTGTACATGGGCAGCCCCGTCTACGCCCTACCTGCCGGGCATGCATTGATCCCGATCCTCCAGGACACCTCGAAGATACCGCTCTTCGTCGCCATCGACATCACCATCGGCGAGACCAGCATGTACGCCGATTACATCTTCCCCGACCTCACTTATCTGGAGCGTTGGGAGTTCCACCGCACGCACCCCTCCATCGTGCACCGGGTCTCGCCCGTGCGCCAGCCGGCCATCGCCAGCCCGAACGAAACCGTCCGCGTCTACGGCGAAGAAATGCCCATCTCGCTGGAAGCTCTGCTGCTGGCCATCGCCGAACAGCTGGGCATGCCGGGCTTCGGCCCGGGTGGTTTCGGATCGGCCGGCGATCTGACGCGACCCGAGGACTTTTACCTGAGGATGGTTGCCAACATCGCTTACGGCGATTCAGCCGCCGATGTCTGTCCGGACGCAAGCGACGAGGAGGTCCGCATCTTCCTTCAGGCGCGTTCCCATCTGCCCCGCAGCATGTTCGACCCCGAACGCTGGCAGCGCGTCGTGGGCGATGCATGGTGGCGCAAAGTGATCTACGTGCTCAACCGCGGCGGACGCTGGTGGCCTTACGAGTACGCCTGGGTGGGCGAGCAGGTCCGTAACAAGTATGGGAAACTCGTGAACATTTACCTGGAAAAAGCCGCCACCTTGCGGAATTCGATGACCGGCGAGTGGCTGAAAGGACACGCGGCCTACGTCCCCGTGGCCGATTCGCTGGGCCGTCCCATCGAGCACGCCGGCGCAACGCTCCATCTGATCACGAGCCGCACCATCCTGCACACCAAGAGCCGCACGATCTCTAACTACTGGCTCACAGCTATTCAACCGGAAAACTTTATCGAAATCCATCCCAGCGATGCGGCTCGCCTAGGCTTGCGCGATAACCAGAAAGCTTGGGTCCTCTCGGCGACCAACCCGGAATCCAGTTGGGATCTCGGCAATGGGATCCGCATTCCCGTGGTGGGTCGGATCCGCACCACGGAAGGCATCCGTCCCGGGGTCATCAATTTTGTACTCGGCTACGGCCACTTCGCCTACGGCGCTCTGGACGTGGTGATCGACGGCCAGCTGATCCCCCGCGATCCCCGTCGGGCCGCGGGCTTCCATGCCAACGCCGTCATGCGCCTTGACGACTACCTGCGCAACACCTGTTTGAGCGACGTGGTGGGCGGAAGCGCCGTGTTCTACGACACCAAAGTGGTACTCTCACCGGCTTGATCGGGCGGACGCAGCCGTAAACAGGCGGACGAGCGACGTGAGGCAAAGCTGCCTGCGTAAAAGCGAGTAGGGCGTAAGCCGCATCTCCCAGTTCGACGACAGCTCCTGAAGGGGAAAGGAGCTTACACCCCAACGGCCAAGATACCCAGGATTCGGTATCGCTTGACACGGCCGACCCCTGCTAGTCAGGGGCCTGTTGAACCAAGGTGTTCGCGCGAAGCGATGAGTTACTCGGTCGCAACTAATCAGATGCCGGCGGGACCTCAGAGGGCGGGTTGTGCGCCCGTCCGGTCGGTCCGCAGCCACCCTACCCGGGCCTTTGGCGGCGCTTCGGCGGGGTTGCTCACGCGCCCTCGCGCCGCTCGAAGCTGCAGCCTGGACAGGCGCCGGAGATTGTAAGCCGCCGCCGCAAACTTCACCAGCCGGCTCACCTTGGCCGGCCCGCGCCACTTCGCCCGCTTCAGTCCCGCCACCCACTTCAGCCACGCAAACATCCTCCACCAGCGGCCGTCGCCGCGGACTGAATTGGTAGCCGCCATGCCGTGTGCTCCGCCGATCCAGGGCACTCGCCCGGCTCCCTTGCGCCGCATGCACCATCGCACCCAGCTCGCGCAACGTCTTGACCAGATCCGCCCATGATAGGTTCGGTCGGCCGCCAGCGTCACCGCGCGTAGCTTTCGGTGCTTGAGCCCGTAGGCCGCGAGCGGTGCGGCATCGGCCTCGGCGGTACCGTCGGCGGTGGTGGCCGTGGCTTCCACGATCAGACCCTGACGGTTCTCCACCAGCACATGGTCCAAGTAGGCCAGCCGGTCCTCCTGAGCCCCCGCGCGCCTTCCGGTACAGCCGCGCCTCGGCATCGGTCGCGGACGGGTGCGTGTGGTTCGACCGCCGCCGGCCGCGGAAATCGCCGGCCTCCTGCTCGCGATCCCCCTTGCGCTGGATCCTCTTCTGGCCGGTCCAGGGCTCGATCCGCGTGTTGTCCACCCTCGAGCGCTCAGCGGAAAGATACGGTTGGGCCAGCGCCAACATCCGGCGAAAGAACTCACCCGGGTCCAATTCATTGACCAGCAGCCGGCGCTTGTTGCGTAAGAGTCGACCAGGTGGTGCGGGAGCCGCATCGTATGCTGTGTGTCGAGCGGCCGGTCCCGGTTCTTGTTGAAGACGGCCGGGTTTGAGATCCCTCGTCCATTTCCAGACCCACGAGCCAGCCCAGCAGCAGGTTGTAGACGAGTTGATCGACCAGCAATCGCTCACTACGGGTGGGGTAGAAAAGCTCCAGCAGCAGGACGCGCAGCGGGCGTTCGGGCGGGATGGAGGGTCGGCCCCTGCGAGCGAAGAGCGTTTCGAAGCGGCGCGAGAGGCCGGCGAGGACCTCATCGACCAAGGACCGCCGCGCAACAGGTGGTCGGCGGGGACGCGCTGCTCGAGCCGCACGTAGCCAGAGATCCGAGTCTGCTTGGGGCGGTTGCAGCCAACAGAACAGTGATGGAAGAAAATGTTCTAACCGACAAGATTCAGGCCACTTTCTCAACGGGCCCTAATACTACGTCATAAACGTCCGCCCCCGCAAAAAGGGCACTCGGGCGGCGGCCGGGCGAGGGCTCCAGCCGGCCGTTTTCGCAGGCTGGCGATCCAATGCCTCTCCACCCGCGGGCCCCTCCTGCCGGCCGCCCGCAGCCGGTAGCTTTCCGGCTGTGGCGGCTGATGGAGCTTGAGTCTTCCCGCGCGGCCTGAGGAGAAAAACGGCTCCTCTCGGCCGCGAGGAACTTATAGGCCGCGATCGAGAGCGTAACGGGTTCATGAAAAACCTGCGCCACGAGCGGCCCTGGAAATGCCCCAGCCCCAGCTCCTGCTTCCACGGCAGCGAGTGCCGCTCGAAGATCCAGCGAGGCTTGGCCCGCTCGACCAGCTTCGCGAGAGACGTCCCCGCAGGCAGCTTCGACAGCCAATACTGGGGTCGGCTCCTTGGCTGCCCGCGGCCACTCCACCAGCAGCCAGTGTCCGGCGTGCGGCCGCTTAAGCCGGCAGTCCCGTCAAGCCGGCCGCACCCGCACGGCAAGAAACCGCGACGGCAACTTCCCCTGCACGCCTTCCCGCCAGCTCACCTGCCGCCGGGCCTTCCCGCCTGCCTTCAGCGCCGGCCGGCAAGCCGAAGCCGCCCTGTGCTCCATCCGCGGCCTGAGTGGCTTCCGCGGCCGCCCGTCTTCTTGCGCTTCTTCGCCGGCAGCTGCTCTTCGCGCGGCCGCCACAGGTTCGCGCTTCCCTGCACTCCCAGCACGCAATCCAACCCCGGCCCGGCCGGCCCCGAGCGAAATTTCGCGTCGTTTCCAGACGCGGCATCGGCCGGCACCAGCGGCGCCGGTACGCCGTCGTCCACCGCCCGCCGGATCATGTCCAGCGCGACTGCAGGCTTGGTCTGAAACCCGATCTTTTTAGGCTCACCCGCTCCGCGGCGCGCCCGATTCCCCGCCCACCCCTCAGGCCGGTACCGCCGCCAGGCCATCGACAAGCGAGCCTCGCGCGCCGCCGCGCTCAGGCTCACCCCTGGCGGAACAGTGGCCCGGCTTGCCCATCTCGCCGCCGTGCGGCCGAGCACTGGCCACCGAGTGGGGCACTCTCTTTGGGACAGCCGCTTCATCGAACATCCAGGCCAGCGTCGAGCCCAGCGGCTCCATGGCCTGCGGCACCCGCTGCCGCACCCCGGCCAGCAGGACCTGGTCATTTCAAGGGCCTTCAGCCGTCAGAGGATGCAACGACTACCACGCGGCCTTTGCGCGCTCCGGCTGCAGCCGGCCGGCCATCGGCTCGATGCTCTTGCGCTCGCCGGGCAGCACCAACCCCTTGCCCTAATCCTTGAGCGGCTGATACGGATCGGCATCTCCAGCGGCTTTGGCCAAGCCCTCCCCATAAGCCGCCAGGCGCTTCTGCTGCGGGCTTAACCCGGACGGGGCGGATTGAACGAAACAAGCCTACCGAAAAATGGTCCTTTAATGACTTCGTAGGTATTAGGGCCGCGCCCGGATCGGTGCCGGCTCGCTCGCGTCGGCGCCGCTGCGCCTCCGAGCACTCCACAAAGCAGACCCCGGGCCGCTGATCCCAGAGGTAGCTGCACCAGCTACGGGTGACCGTGACGAGTTTCTACTGCCCGGCCGGCGAGAGGGACTGTCCTGATGAGGGAGACGGTTTTGCGGCGGCTCAGCGCTGAGCGGCTGGCTTCGGAAATGCGAGACGATATCGCAGGCACCAAGAAACGGAGCAGACGCTCGCGCGCTGTAATGAGGGTACGAGCTCGTGGCGGAGAGAGAGGGATTCGAACCCTCGATAGGGGGTTACCCTATACACGCTTTCCAAGCGTGCGCCTTCAACCACTCGGCCATCTCTCCGCGGCCTCGGAGGTGGTCTCACTCATTAATTTAGCACCGCCTCCGGCCGTTTTACTCTGCCGCCTTCAGCAGGTAATCGCGGAGTTTGAGGTACCACTCGGCGCCCTGGCCGCGAGGCCCTTCGGGCTCTCTACACCACGAGTCCCTATCCGCGGCGCCCGCGATTTCGAGCACGCGCCCGCGAACCGCCTCGGGTCCCAGGCGCTCTTCGAGTTGAGCGGCCAAGGCCACGTCTTGCGCAGCATTGCGTCGGATCATTCGGCGTACGGAAAGCGGCACCGGTGCAGGCCAGCCCGTCCGGCCGCACAGGAATCGCAGCCATGGTTCGAAGGTCGCGTGATCCGCGGGTGCTTCAACGGGCGGCAAAGCCGTTGTGGGCGGCGCGTGGTCTGGGATTCGAACGGGCCGGATCCGCACCTCCATCGGGGCGATGACCCAATGGTCCCCCACGTTGAGTTGTGCTTCCAGACGCACGCGGCGAACGGGGGCCTGCGCCGGCGTCCACACGTCAAGCCAAAACACCGTAGTCGTTTGGCCGGGCACGGCCTCCTCGGCCGGTTGAGCGCGGCTGTCGTAGGGCTCGAGCACGCGCACTAGCTCGTCAGGTATCCATTGATCGCCGACGTGCACGAACCGCTCGCGGTAGAGGGTCAGCTTAAAAATGTCGTCAGGGTTCTGCCCGAGAAAAAGCCGGAACGGTTGGCCCGGGGGAACTGTGACGGCGAGGTGGAAAGAGGCGTATCCGTTCCGAGGAACTGCGGGCGACAGGATCTCGCGCGGCCTAGGCGCACGATCGACGCGTACGATCCGCCCGAAGGGGTCCACGCGTTGGAACTCGGAATAGATCTTCAACTGAACGGGCTGGGCCGCCACGCGGGTCGTAGCTACAAGGGCGGCCGCGCAAGGCAGCCACCGCTTGCTCCACCTCTTCTGCACCACGATGCCTCCCTGTCAGGCCAGCTTCAGGCCGGCCTCTGCCGTGAGCGAAAAGTCCGCAGTCTGGCCGCGCTGCAGCTTGGGCCAGGCAGCTGCGGCGATCATGGCTGCGTTGTCGGTGGCGAGCTCGGGTGAGGGAAAGAACACCGGGCAAGGCAGCGGACGGCGCGCCGCCTCCTCCCTGAGTCCGCGGTTTGAGGCCACTCCGCCGGAGAGAATGATGGCGCGTGCGCCGATCGCCTCCGCCGCGGCGGCCACGCGCCGCAACAGTTCCTCGATCACCGTGCGCTGGAAAGAGGCCAGCAAGTCCAGCGTGGGTTGCGACGTCACTGCCAACCACTCTTCCACCGAGGGCCTGGGATTCCGTGCAAGCAGCGCCCGTCGGGCCGCAATCTCCGCGCTGAGATCGCGCGATTCCACCCAACGCACCACGGCGGTTTTCAGGCCGCTGAAGCTGAAGTCCAGCGGGTTCCCCTTCATCCGCGCGAGCGTAAAGGGCACGGCGGTAGGATCGCCGTAAGCGGCCAGTCGATCTATGATGGGCCCCCCGGGATAGCCAAAGGCTAGTAACTTGGCGACCTTGTCGTAGGCTTCGCCCGCCGCGTCGTCCCGGGTTCGCCCGAGCATCCGGTAACGCGGACCTTCGGCGTATTCGAACAGGTGGGTATGGCCGCCGCTGACCACCAGCGCCAGCGCCGGATAGTCTATCGGCCGACCATGGCGACGCGCCTCCAGAACCACGGCATGGATGTGGCCCTCCAGATGGTTGACCGCGATCAGCGGCAACTGCCGCGCGAAACACAGAGCCTTAGCGTACGTGATCCCCACCAGCAGAGAGCCGACCAGTCCCGGTCCCGCGGTGACCGCGACCGCAGCCATTTCCTCTAGCCTCTTGCCCGCACGCTCCAGCGCCAGCCGCACCACCGGTACAATGGCTCTCAGGTGCTCGCGAGAAGCGAGCTCGGGAACGACGCCGCCGTACGGGAAATGCGTGCCGAGTTGCGAGGCGACCACCGAAGACAGGATTGTCTGCCCCTCGGCGACCACCGCCGCCGCGGTCTCGTCGCACGAGGTTTCGATGCCCAAAATGAGGGCGGGCGATCCTTCTGACATGCGCCTGTCCGATTTCGATTATCACCTGCCCCCTGAGCTGATTGCACAAGAGCCGCTGCCCGATCGCGCCGCCTCGCGAATGCTCGTGCTGGACCGCAGGCGGCAACAGTGGGAAGATCGTCTCTTTCGCGACCTGCCCGAGTTTCTCCGACCTGGGGACTGCCTGGTGCTCAATGACTCGCGGGTGCTTCCCGCACGCCTGCTCGGCCGGCGGGCCGGCGTGCGCGCGCTCCCGGTGGGCAAGAAGAATCCCGCTCGTAAGCAGCATCTCAAGGGGCAGGTGGAAGTTCTGCTACTGCGCCCGTCTGCGGACGATCCCTTCGTGTGGCAGGCGCTGGTTCACCCCGGACGTAAGATGCGGCCCGGCGAACGCGTGATTTTCTCCGAGGGCCTGGAGGCTGAGATCCTGCACTGGGGGCCTTACGGCGAGCGCACGGTGCGGCTGCACTGCCAGGGGGACCTGCTCCAGAGCCTCGAGCGGGTCGGACATGTACCCCTGCCTCCCTACATCCGGCGACCGGACCGTCCCGAGGACCGCGAACGTTACCAGACCGTCTACGCGCGCCGACCCGGATCGGTGGCCGCACCCACCGCGGGCCTGCACTTCACGGCGGAGGTCCTCGACCGGTGCCGCCAGGCGGGCGCCCAACTCGCCTGGGTCACCCTGCATGTGGGACTGGGCACCTTCCAGCCCGTGCGTGCCGATCCCATCGAGCAGCAAAAACTCCACTCCGAGCCTTTCGAGATCACGGAGGAAAACGCGGCCCTGCTGCGTGCTGCGCAACGCCTGATCGCCGTGGGAACCACCTCGGTGCGAGTCCTGGAGACCGCCGTTCGTTCGGGCGGTCTCGTTGCGATGCGCGGCGAAACCGATCTTTTCATATATCCGGGATTCGAGTTCCGCGCCACGCACGCCATACTTACTAACTTCCACCTGCCGCGCAGCAGCCTGCTGATGTTGGTGTGCGCTTTCGCCGGCCGCGACCTTACTCTGGCTGCCTATCGGCACGCAGTCGAACAGCGCTACCGCTTCTACTCCTACGGAGACTGCATGCTGATTCTCTGACCGCCGGGACCCAACCCGGTCTCACCGGGCTTTAGCGCCACCACAAAGCCGTCGGCCAAGCCGCCCGCGTGGTGCGGTTGCAACGCTCCCTCGGAGACGGGGAAATTACGGTCCTGCACGGAGCCGGCGACGTAAATCGTCCCGTCGGCCGCGACTGCGATCCCGTATCCGACATTGATGCCCGCCCGTCCCAGATAGGTTGCGTACAGCAGTGCCGAGGGGCCGGAGAGAGCGGGGTCGAGGACTGCGCAAAAAGCCTCCACGCCCTCGCCAAAATCGCTCTGGAAAGCCTGAGGCGTGACGGGGAAATCACGCGACAGGGTATAACCTGTCAGGTAGATCCGGCCGGCGCTGTCCAGCGCCAGGTCATAGGCCACTTCCCCGCCGCCTGCGCCGAAATAAGTCGAATAGACCAGGCCCTCTTCGCCGGCGCGGGTGGGATCCAAGATAGTGACGAAGGCCTGTCCTGCGCGGCGGGGCGCCGGCTGATAGGCCGAAACGGTCACGGGAAAGTCAGTCGAAAGCGTATAGCCCGTCAGGACGAGCTGACCGTTGGGTCCCCTGAGCATGCGCCGCGGCGCTTCACTGCCCGAGCCGCCCAGGTAAGTCGAGTAGATGAGCGCGTCGTACTCGGGAAGGTTCATGTCCAGGACGGTGAGGAATATATCGCCGCCGCCCTGGTAGGACTGGCGCCAGGCGTCGGCGGAAACATGGTAAAGCTGAGAAGAGGTTTCGCCGGCCACCGCCACGACCCCCGGCCGGAGCGCAACGACGGCGCGCGCGGCATCGTTGTACTCACCACCGAGATAGCTTGAATAACGAATTGCGGAGCCGGCGTCCGGCGCATTTGGATCCAGCCAGACGACGAAGCCGTCCTGGTCGCCCCAGCGGCCTCGCTGCAAAACTTTCGCGGTCACCGGAAAATCTTCCGAACGAGTAACACCAGCGACGTAAATGTAACCGGATTCGTCGAAGGCGACCGCATAGCCAGTGTCCGAGTCGGTCCCGCCCAAGTAAGTCGAGAAGACCAGGGCAAGGGGCCCCGGGATGGCCGGGTTCAGCTTCACGACGAAGGCGTCCTGCCCGGTGTCCCCGGCGCGCTGCACTTGTGGGGCGTTGCCGCCCATCGGAAAGTCGGTGGACTGCGTCCATCCGGTCAAATAGACATTGCCCTGCGAGTCCACTTCTAAGGCCGTGGGCGTATCGGCTTCGCTGCCGCCGAGATAAGTGAAATACAGCAGTGCATCCGCCCCGGCTTTGGTCGGGTCGAGCTTCGCCACGAAAATGTCACGCTTGCCGGCGTTACTGGTTTGGGCGGCGTCGGCCGTCACCGCCAGCTCGCCCGAAGAGGTGTAGCCTGCGATGTAAACCATGCCTTGGGCGTCGACGCGGACGCCGATGATGGTGTCGTTCGTAGCGGTGCCGAAGTAGGTGGCGTAGACCAAAACCGGGTCTACGACCAACGCGCGAGTGGGATCGTAGGCTTCGGCGCGAATGGCGATCCGGTTCTGTCCTAACAGCCGGTAGCGGCAGGAGACAGGGCGCGGACCGTCGGGCCCCGGCTGCCAGGCCAAAGGCTTCTTCTGAAGAAGTCGGTGGGGACCGGCTTGGATCTCCAGATCGCCCTGCGGCGTCAGGCGCAGCGCGTCTGCCCCGACGAAGCGCAAGCGAATGGCCGCGAGGTCGGCTCCCGGCGCGATCTCGAGATCGTACTCCAGCGCTTGTCCGGCGGCGTAGTAGCGGGCGTCCACGCCGGGATAGAGCCGGAGATACCGTACGGCGCGGTAGTGCGGAACGTCCAACCGCCACCGCTCCGGACGGCGGCCAAGGAAGTAGTGGCTGCGTGAGGCGGCTGGGATCTCGGCTTCCGCCGCCGCAGGATGCGCTCCCTCCCAAATCATGCGGAGCGCTCGCCCATCGTTGAATTGCAAACGCACCTCGCCCGCGCGGAACTCCGCCACGTATTCCGGGAAGTAGCCGAGGAAGCGCGCGCCGCCGCGGATCTGCGGGCCGGGTTCGAAACGCGGCGGCAACGCACGCGGCCACGATGCCTCCTCGCGCGCCGGAGCGCCCAGGCACAAGCCGAGGAAGATCGAGCAGAAGGTCCTAGGCCTGATCCTCATGATGGCTCTCGGAATCAAGGGCCGGCGGCCCTTGCTCTCAGTTTACTCGGAGCGCGCAGCCTCCCGTGCTCACAAGACGACGCGGTGATCACCCTCCCTGCGGGTCAACCGCTCGCGGTCGAGATATTCGAGCAGGGGAATCGCGTACTTCCGTGAGAGGCCGGTCCACTGCTTGAAGCGGGCGACGTCGAACTTCTCGCCCCGATGCGCCGTGACGAGCGCGCGCAGCTCCGCAAGAGCGTTCGCATGGAAGACCAGCTCCTCGCCCAGGCGCACCAGCGTTCCCTTGCGGAGCAGCATCTCGAGCAGCGTGCGCGCCCGGCCGGCGTCCATCCCGGTTTTGGACAGCACCTGGGCGACGTTGGGCGGGGTCCAGCCGGCGCCCCTGAACGCCGCCTCGATGGCTTCGACCGCGCGCTGTTCGTCCTCGCTCAGCGTGACGCGGTGAAAGGCGAGGCGCAGGATCTCGCCTTCCGCAACGACGTCCCCGGCGCGTTTCACGACCTCATCGAGCAGGAAGGCGGGCGCCCGGGGAAGAACCAGGTTGCGAGCGTCCTCCCTTGCCATCCCTGGCTTCAGCGGATTCGCGCGGTGGTAAGCCGCGAGGGCCGCCTGCAAGCGTGCCGCCGCGTCCGCCAGCACGTTGCTGCTGACCAACCAAGGCCCCGCATCGTGCAGGACGACCACCCCGGCCGCTTCGGCGGCCTTTTCAATTTCCGTCGGCATCAAGCCGGTCCTTTCGATCAGTTGGCTCATCGCGGCTCCGTAGCGCGTTTCGGCGAGCTGGAGCGCCAAACGCTCCGGAATCGAACCGCCAGCCAGTACGCTGAGCCTTGCCGCGGGTTGTTCGCCGCGGCGGTAACGACGGGGCGCGATATCCACGACCACGCCGCCGCCAATGGTCACCACAGGGGAGAACATCCGGATGATGAAGCGATCGCCCGGCAGGAGCAGCGTCGGCTCGCGCAGCGCAATGCGTGCCCAGGCGGTTTGGCCGGGCTCGAGTCGAGCGGTGGGCTCCAGCAAGCGGATCTCGGCTTCGATTTCCGCGGTGCCGGCATGGAAATGCACGGGAGCGCGGTTCTTCAAAGGTTTGGCGGAAGCGAGCAGTTCGAGCCGACAATCGAAGTGTCTGACCGGGCGAAAGAGTCCCGGCGTAGAGAGCACCGTTCCGCGGGGCACCTCTCGAGGCTCGGCGCCCGCGACGTTAAGGGCCGTCCGCTGCCCTGCGCGCGCCCGTTCGACCGGCTGCCCGTGCACCTGTATGCCGCGCACGCGAAGGCGGCGGCCGAGCGGATGCGCCTCGACTTCATCCTCGGGGCAGATCGAGCCGGAAATTAACGTCCCGGTGACGATGGTGCCGAAGCCGCGCAGACTGAACGAGCGATCGACGGGCAGGCGGAAGTGGCGCGTGGCATCTTTTTCGGGTGTGGCGGCAGCCACCTCGGCCAACGCGCGCTTGAGATCTTCCAGTCCCTGGCCGGTCACGACGCTGACCGGCACGATCGGCGCACCGTCGAGGAAAGATCCTTTGACGAACTCCTCGACCTCGAGCCGCACCAGCGCGATGAGGTCGGGCTCGACGAGATCGGCCTTGCTGAGAGCGATCAAGCCGCGTGGAATGCCGAGCAGGCGGCAGATCTCGAAGTGTTCGCGCGTTTGAGGCTTTATGGACTCGTCAGCGGCCACGACCAACAGGACCACGTCGATGCCCCAGGCGCCGGCCAGCATGTTTTTGACGAACCGTTCATGGCCGGGCACATCCACGAAGCCCAGGCGGAGATCGGGTCCCAGCTCAAGATGCGCGAAACCCAGATCGATCGAGATGCCACGGCGCTTTTCTTCCTCGAGTCGGTCCGTGTCGACGCCTGTGAGGGCCCGCACGAGCGCGGTCTTCCCGTGGTCGATGTGGCCTGCGGTGCCGACGACAACGTGCTTCATGCTTGGGCGATGGTACGTGTCTTCACGGCTCCCATTCGAAGTAACTTGCATAGCCGCCGCCCATGTTGCGCGCCAGCCAGAGACGGTACTCGCGACTCGCGGTTCGCGTCACCTCGCGCCGATTGATCGGACGGATGTTCGTGTACACGAACACGGCCGCAGCTCCCTCGGCGGTGCGACCGAAGCAAACGACCTCATCACGAAAGTCGCCCGCGAGATCGGCGGCCATGGGACACGAACCCTCGCCCGGGTTGGGTCCGGGAATCGCCAGGGGCACGACGTTCTTGCCGTCGAACTGCGCGAGCTCCCGTCCGTTGGTCCGCATCAGGTCGCGCACCCTTCCGCCCGACCAGTTCACTGGGCGCCAGCCGGGCGGGAACTTTTCGAGCAGAACCTTTCCGTCGGCGGCGAAAAGCAGGATGTCTTTGCCCTCGTGGCCGTCCCGGTTGGCCAGCAGTTCCATACCCGGCGAACCTTCCCAAATGTCCGACGCCCAGCCCAGGTGGCCGTGAGTCCAGCGGGGATCGTCCTCGCGATTGACCTTCCAGACGAGCTTGCCGGTGGCTGCATCGACCAGGTAAACGCCCGCGTGCGTGCTGCTCTCGACGACGTAATAGACCTGCCGGGTCTTCAACCCCGGCAGGATGTGCTTGACGGCGACGATATCCGGGTGGCCGCGGTAAAGCGCCCAGCGAAGCGTCCCGTCGGGATTGAGCAGCATGGTGCCGTTGAAGACTTCATCGCGACCGTCGCCATCCACGTCCGCGATGTCAATGTGATGCGAGCCCGAGCCGTTGGTCTCGGCGAAGCTACGGTACGTCCACAGCTTGCTGAGCTCCGCGTCGTAGGCGTCGATCACTTCGTTTTCGTAAAGGCCCGTCTGGGTGAGGATGGCGGGCCGCCTCCCGTCCAGGTAGGCCACTGACATGTGGATGCGAGTGGAGGAACGCGAGAAGTCGGAGACCATAGGGGTCCACGGCGCCTTGCGTCGCACGCGGCCGGTCATGCCTTCGAGCACGGCGAGGTAGGTCTGCTCCCCCTCCTGGAGGCGGCAGATGACCTCCGCCTTGCCGTCCTCGTCCAGGTCCCAAACCACGACCGGAACGTTATTGGCGTTGCCGAAGCAATGATCGTGGCGCACCAGCGGGCGACGCCACAGGCTGCGCCCGTAGCTGGTGAAAGCTTCCAGTTCGACGGGGACGCCGGGATCGCGCGACATTTCACGAATGCCGTTGTCCAGGCGCAGAACGGCATCCAGTACCCCGTCGCCATCGAGATCGCCGAACACGGGCACGAAACCGCCCTGCTGCACCGTGGGTTGGAAGACGGCCAGCAGGCCGCTGGCCGGCCAGGCAAACTCGGAAACCGTCTTCGGTTCGCTGCCCGGCGTGATCATTTGCACGATCGCGCGAGCCCCGGCGCCTGTGACCGGAGCGGTGGGATCCACGCCGGCCCACTCCGAGAGGGGACCCTGGCGGCCGTCTGCCATCACCGCGCGCACGCGGTAATACAGGCGTGGGGCCTTGGGCGGCTGCCGGTCGATGAAGTTGGTCGAGTCGCGGATAGGCTCGGTGGTCACGCGCTCGCCTGCTACGTCACGGCGGGTCGCGCGGAAAACGTGAAAACCGACGTCTGCAGGATCCTCGGGCAGCAATTGCCACCCGACGAATATGGCGCCCCCACCCGCAGGCAGGGCGATGACGCGGCGAGGCTGACGTCGGAAGTGCGTGGTTCCTGCGGGTTCGCGCACCAAGCGGAAGCCGAGATCGGGATGCCGGATCCCGGCGGAAGCGCCGCCGCGAACGCCGCAGCGCAGGTAATACTCGCCGCGGGCCCAGGAGCCTCCCGCAATCGCCCCCTCTTCGGTCTCGGGATTTTCGATGCGGTACTTGAACCGGGCGGTGGCAGGATCCGGGTAGGTGTCTACCATCTGCCAGACGTTGCCCGCCATGTCGTAAAGGCCCCAGCGGTTGGGCGGGTAGGTTTTGACGGGCTTCAGGTACTTGCGCCAGTCGGCGAAGTTACGATCGCCGCGCGTGTCGTAATTGGCGCGGCGCTCGTCGGGGGCGGCGTCGCCCCAGGGGTAGCGGGCTTCCGGGACGCCCGCGCGTGCCGCGTACTCGAACTCGGCGGCGGTGGGCAGCCGGTAGACGCGGTTCTCCTTGCGGGAGAGCCATCGTGCGTAGGCCCAGGCATCGCTGCGGTTGACGAAGATCACGGGATGATTCTCGAAGCCTGCGGGCGGCCGTCCGCGCTCCCAATGCAACGGTGCGGGATAGCCTGTTTCCCGGACGAAAGCGTGGTACTCGGCATTGGTCACCGGATGGACCGCCATCTCGAAATCATCCACTCGCAACAGCGGCTGATCCGGCCGAAGCAGGCCGCCGCGGATGAGCACAAACTCGGCTGCCGCCGCAGGCATGACGACGCAAAGCAGGAGAGCTTGCAAGCGCATCGCGATCCCCAGCCCTCGATTGTAGTGTGACGCCGGGCCGACCAGGCGTCGGTAGGACGGACGCTGCCTGTGGTACAGTGTCCCCGGTGAGAACGCCGGCCGCCACGGTCGGCAAAGGGTGAGTTCCCGCGGACCTTACAAGCCCGACGGGACGGGGAAATGTAAAGGTGTGCGGCATAGCCGGTTACACGCACGCTCGGCGCGCCTTCGATCCCGGTCGCATCCGGAGAGCGACGCTCGAGCTCGTCCATAGGGGCCCGGATCAGCAGGGATTTTACGAATCGCCCACTGTATCGCTGGGGGCGGCAAGACTGAAGGTCATCGATCTTGCAGGGGGCGACCAGCCCGTCAGCAGCGATGATCCGCCCGCGGTGGTCGTTTACAACGGCGAGATCTACAATCACGCCGACTTGCGTCGCCAGCTGGAACGGAGGGGTCACCGCTTTCGCAGCCAGTCGGATACGGAAGTCCTGCTGCGCGCCTTTCTGGAATGGGATACGGATTGCTTCCCGCGCCTGCGTGGCATGTTCGCGGCCGCGATCTGGCTGGAGCGCGAGCGGCGCCTGGTGCTGGTGCGCGACCGGCTGGGCATCAAGCCTCTTTACTACCTGACGCAAGGAAACGATCTTTACTTCGGCTCGGAGCTCAAGGCCCTCCTGGTGCACCCGGAAATCGAGCGCAGATTGGACTTGGAGGGTCTCGACCACTACCTCACGCTGAATTACGTCCCGTGCCCGTACACCCTCGTCGAAGGCATCCGCAAGCTTCCTCCGGGCTGCTGGTTGGAATGGCGCGACGGAGCGTTGCGCCAGGAGCATTACTGGCGGCTCGAGTTCAGGCCCGTGCGGAGGCCGCTCGCCGAAGCTTGCGAAGAGCTCGACGCGTTGCTGCGCGATGCAGTTCGTGAGCACCTGATTTCGGACGTACCCTTGGGAGTCTGGGCCTCCGGCGGTCTGGATTCATCCACCATCCTGCATTACGCCAGCCAGTTGCACGGAGCGCCGCTCAAGACGTTTTCCATTTCCTTCCGGGGTCGCCGCTTCGATGAGTCCCGGTACTTTCGCGAGGTGGCTGCGCGCTACGGCACCGAGCACACGGAACTGGATCTGAACGAGAGCCTGGACCTGGCGGGCGCGATCGAGCGAATGGTGTGGCATTCGGACGAGCCGAGCGCCGACGCGGGTGCGGTGCCCGTGTGGTTCCTGTCGGAGTTGAGCCGCCGCTCGGTGACGGTCGCCCTGAGCGGCGAGGGTGCCGACGAGCTTTTCGGAGGCTACATCACCTACCTGGCCGACAACTGGGCCCGCAGGCTGCGCTGGGTCCCTGCGGCCGCACGGCGCTTCGCCATGCGCTTGCTCTCGCTGTGGCCGGTCTCCGACGACAAGATCAGTCTCGAATACAAGCTGAAACGTTTCCTGGCGGGGTCCTCACTGGATCCGTGGGCGGCCCATTGTTACTGGAACGGCGCCTTCGGCTCTGCGGAAAAGAGCGCTTTCTACTCGGGCCCGCGTGCGGCGCCATTGCGGATCGGGGAGCCGGAACTTGCCCGGTGCATCGGATACATCAATCAGTTCCTGCTCTTCGATCAACTCTACTACCTGCCTGACGACATCCTCTACAAAGTGGACCGCATGAGCATGGCGCATTCGCTCGAGGTGCGCCCGGCCTTTCTGGACCATCGCATTGTCGAGTTTGCCGCTTCCTTGCCGGAGGATTTCAAAATCCGGCGCGGGCGGCTCAAGTACGTGTTGCGCGAGCTGATGAAAGACCGCCTGCCGCCGGCGGTAATCCGACGAGCCAAGGAAGGCCTCGACATCCCCGCCCACGAGTGGTTGCGTACGGTTCTCCGCCCGCTGCTGCTGGACACGCTCACGCCCAAGGCGCTTGCCGAGATAGGGCTTTTCGACGCGGCAGCCCTTCAGGCCTTGGTGCGCGATCACCTGGAGCGTCGTGTTAACCTCGGATTTCAGCTATGGGGGCTCCTGATCCTGGTGCTCTGGATCCGGAAATTCCGGGTGCTGGCGCCGGGCGAACCGGCGGAGAAAGCCCTCCCCGTCAGGGCTGGATTGTCGCAACCTTTGCCTGCCTGATCTTCTTCGGAACCATCTTCAGCCCACCCTCGCTGATGGATGACGTGGATGCCGTGCAGGCCCAGATCGCGCGCAACATGCTGGAATCCGGCGATTGGGTCACGGCGCGGCTGAACGGCGTGAAATATTTGGAGAAGGCCCCCCTGAAGTACTGGCTGATCGCCTGCTCGTACCTGATCTTCGGCGTGCACGACTGGGCGGCGCGCGTTCCCATCGCCCTCTCTGCGGTGCTGCTTTGCTGGCTCGTGTATCGCATCGGGGTCTGGGCGTTCTCGCCCTCAGCCGGATTTTGGGCGGGACTCGCGCTGGCCACCTGCGCAGGCCTGTTCCTATTCACGCGTGTCTTGATTCCGGACGTGATCCTGACGCTCGCCGTGACCCTGACGGTGTGGGCTATGCTGCGCGCGCTGGAGCAGGATGAGCCTCGCCCGCGCCTGTGGGCGGCCGTAGCAGCCGCGGGCATGGCGATCGGGGTGCTCTTGAAGGGCCTCGTAGGCGCGGTGTTTCCCACCGGCGCACTGTTCTTGTACTTGGCGCTGCAGCGGAAACTGACCGACCGAGAGACCTGGCGGCGCATGCGTCCGCTCTCCGGCGCCTTGATATTCCTGGCGATCGCTGCACCCTGGCACGTGCTTGCCATTTTGCGCAACCCGCCGTACTTTGACTTCACTTTGAGCGCGGAGCCTTTTCAGTACCGCGGTTTCTTCTGGTTCTACTTCATCAACGAACACGTTCTGCGTTTCCTGAACCTGCGGCATCCCCGCGATTACAACACGGTGCCGCGCCTGGCCTTCTGGCTTCTGCATCTGGTATGGTTGTTCCCGTGGAGCGTGTACTTACCCGCCGCCGCACGGTTGAGTTTCCGACCGACGGATCGGGCGGGCCGGACCCGTCTGCTCTGTCTGTGTTGGGTAGGATTCGTCCTGGTCTTTTTCACCTTTTCGACCACGCAGGAGTATTACTCGATGCCGGCCTACCCGGCGCTGGCCTTGCTGATCGGCGCCGCTCTCGCGCAAGGCGGCCGGTGGATCGAGCTGGGCACGCGCGCCGCAGGCCTGCTTAGCGCGGCGGCGGCAGCCGCCTGCGCCATTCTGCTGTACCTGGTGCGCGATCTGCCGACTCCCGGCGATATTTCCACTGCTCTCAGACAGAACCCCGAGCTCTACACGCTTTCGCTCGGTCACATGGCAGACCTGACGCTACGCTCGTTCGCCTACCTGCGCCTGCCACTGGCGGTGGCGGCGCTTGCCTTTGCGCTGGGAGCCGTCGGCGCGCTGAAGCTCCGCGCGCGGCGTGCGCCGCTGGCGCTGGGCGCGATGATGGTGCTGTTCACGCACGCGGCGCGACTGGCGATGATCGAATTCGATCCGTACATGTCCTCGCGCCCGCTGGCCGAAGCCCTGAAGCGCTCGCCTCCAGGCGAACTGATCGTCAGCGATCAATATTACGCGTACTCTTCGGTATTCTTCTATGCGAACCGGCGCGGCTGGTTGTGGGACGGAAGGGTGACGAACCTGGAGTACGGGTCGCTGGCTCCTGACGCGCCCGATGTATTTGTCGATGACGGCCGCTTCGCGGCATTGTGGCGCAGCGGCCGTCGCTGCTACGTGCTGGTCGCAGGGTCGTGGCGGGAGCGTTTGGAGCGGGTGGCGGGGCGCGATTCGCTCTATCTGGTGGCTTCGGCGGGAGGGAAGTACTTGTACACGAACCATGCGGATCGTAATTGATGCCAGCCCGCTGCTGGTGCGCAGCGCCGGCGTGAAGAATTACCTCTACTACTGGATCCGTTCGCTGCGTGAGTTGGCCGGCGAAGACGCGGTCCGCACCTTTCCCCTGAATTTTCGGTTGGGGCCCCTCGATCACGAAGACTCGATAGCCGGTCGCCTGGCGACGGCGCTGGGTTTGGCGCGCCTGCATGCAGCCAATCACTACAGGTTGCCGGTGGTCGATGGGCCAGGCAGCCCGGCCACGGTCTTTCACGCCTCCTGGCTCCTGCATCGCAGGCCGCGGCGGACGCGGCTGACCGCGACGCTGTACGATTTGACCTGCTGGCTGATGCCCGAATTGCACACGCCCGCCAATGTGGCGGCTGCGCGCTCGTTTGCGGATCACATGCTGCGATGCGCGGATGCGCTGATCGCCATCTCGCGCCACACCCGAGACGACGCGGTGCGAATACTCGGGCTGAAGAGCGAAAGGATCGAAGTCATATGGCCCGGGGTGGCCGAGGAGTTCTTCGACGTGGCCCGCGAGGAGATCTCCAGGGTGCGCGAGCGTTATCGGCTCCGGCTACCCTACGTGCTGTTCGTGGGCACCATCGAGCCGCGCAAGAACGTGGCGCGCCTGCTGGAAGCGTGGGAGGCGATACGTGCGGAGTTGCGCGCGAGTTACGAGTTGATTCTTGCAGGACCCGCGGGCTGGGTCGACGCCGCCCAACTCGCACGGTTGCGTCGGAGCCAAAAGGGTGTCCGTTATTTGGGCTACGTGCCCGAATCCGACCTGCCGGGGCTGACCGCCGGCGCAACGCTTTTCGCATACCCATCGCTCTATGAAGGCTTCGGGTTGCCCGTGGCGCAAGCGATGGCCGCGGGAGTTCCGGTGCTGACCTCGGACGTCTCCTCGCTGCCGGAAATCGGCGGGGAGGCGGTGATGCTGGCCGACCCCGCCAGCGTGAGCGAATTGCGCACGGCGTTGGAGCGATTGTTGGAATCGGAATCGCTCCGGCACAGGTTGGCGGTAATGGGACGGCGTCGCGCGGAGGCGTTCCGCTGGGAACGCGCAGCCCGCGAGAGCCTGAAGTTCTTCGAGCGCGTCTCTGGCCAATGAGGTGTCCTTGCCATGGGGGTGCTGGATCTGTTTCGGCTGGACGGAAAGATCGCCCTCGTTACCGGCTGCCGCAGAGGGCTAGGGAAGGCGATGGCGGTGGCGCTGGCTGAAGCGGGCGCCGACATCATCGGCGTCAGCCGCTCGCTCGAGGCCGCCGGCAGCGACGTGGAGCGCGAGGTGCGCGCCTTGGGCCGTCGTTTTTGGGCGTACCGTGCGGACTTTCGCGACCGCAGCGCCGTCTACGCCTTCGTGCGGCAGGTGATGGCGGATTTTCCGGTCCTCGACATTCTGGTCAACAACGCAGGGACGATCCTGCGGGCTCCGGCGGCCGAACATTCAGACGAATACTGGGACGAGGTAATGGAAACCAACCTGAGGGCGCCGTGGATTCTGGCGCGGGAGCTGGGGCGCAGGATGGTCGAGCGGGGTTCGGGCAAGATCATCTTCACGGCCTCGCTGCTGTCCTTTCAGGGCGGCATCACGGTGCCTGGTTACGCGGCCAGCAAGGGCGGGATCGCGCAACTGGTCAAGGCGCTGGCCAACGAGTGGGCCGCGCACGGGGTGCAGGTGAACGCGATCGCGCCCGGCTACATGGAAACCGACAACACGGCGGCGTTGAGGGCCGATCCTGTCCGCTATCCTGCCATCCTGGCGCGCATTCCTGCGGGGCGCTGGGGCAGGCCCGAGGATCTGAAGGGGGCGATCGTCTTTCTGGCTTCATCTGCTTCGGATTACGTGAACGGCTCGATTCTGGTGGTGGACGGGGGCTGGCTGGGTCGTTGAGGGCCCGGGAGTGGGGGCCGGGCCGCGTGATAAAATTTCTGGAGAATGGCTCCCGAAGTGAAGCTGGCGATCCGGCTCCAGGAGCTCGATACCCGGATCGAGGAGCTGCGGCGGGAGATCGTCGCCCTGCCCAAGCACATAGCCGAGATCGAAAAGACGCTGGAGGGGCGCGTGCGCAAGGTGGAAGCCGATCGCGCCGCCCTAGCGGCAAACCAGCGGGACCGGCGGCACCTGGAGCTCGAGGTCCAGTCGGAGGAGCAGCGGCTGGCCCGCCTGAAAGACCAGAGCATGCAGGCCAAGACCAACGAGCAGCTCTGGGCGTTCCAGCACGAGATCCAGTACGTGGAGACGCGCATCCGTCAACTGGAGGATCGGATTCTCGATCTAATGGCGGAATCCGAGCGGCTGGAGCAGAATCTGAAGGCTGCGGAGGCGGCGTTGGCGGAGGAGCGGCGGCGGGCCGAGGCAGAAAAAGAGCGGGCCCGGCAGCAGTGCGATCAGGACCGCAAGCTGCTCGAGGAGCTCTCCCGAGAGCGCCAGCAGACGGCGGCCTCGCTCCCGCCCGCTCTTTACAAGGCGTACGAACGGATTCGCAAACTGCGCAGGGGCGTAGCAGTCGCCGAGGTGGTGGACGGGCGTTGCACCGCCTGCCATGTCGTTTTGCGTCTGCAGTTCTACCAGGACCTGCGTCGCGGCGAGCAGGTCATGTTCTGCGAGAGCTGCGGCCGGATCCTGTATTACAATCCCCCAGAGAGCCTCGAAGACGCGGGCGCCGACGAGGCCTCGCAGGCGCGCAGCATGCGGGCCGGTCCCTGAAGGCTCGGCGGTGCTGACCGCGGCGACGGTCGCTGCGCCTGGATCGCAGCGAGCCGTGTGATTTCAGGAGATGGGTGTGAAGGTCTACGAGGGAAAAGACGTTCGCAATGTCGCTCTGATCGGACACGGCCACAGCGGCAAGACTACGCTGGCGGCCGGCATGCTCTACGCCGTCGGCGCCACCAACCGTCTGACGCGCGTGGATGAGGGCAACACCCTTACGGATTTCGACGACGAAGAGATCCAGCGCAAGGTGACCATCTCTACCGCGCTGGCCTTTGTCGAGTGGCGGAAGGCCAAGATCAATCTGCTGGACACGCCCGGCTTTAACACCTTTCTCAACGATACGCGCCTCTCGCTGGTCGCGGCGGATGCAGCGCTCGTGCTGGTGGACGGGATCGCGGGTGTAGAGGTCGTCACTGAGAAAGTCTGGGAGTTCGCCGCGCAGAGCGGCCTGCCCGTGGCTCTCATCATCAACAAGCTGGATCGCGAAAATTCCAGTTTCGAGCGGGCGCTGGAAAGCATTCACGCCAACTTCGGCCGCACCGCCATCCCCATTCAGATTCCCATTGGGCAGGAGAAGGATTTCCGCGGCGTCGTGGACCTGATCGGGATGAAGGCCTGGTTCTACGAACCGGATGGCGACGGAAAGGGGCGCGAGGCCGAGATTCCCGCCGAGTTGGCCGAGGCAGCCGCAAAGGCGCGTGAAGCCCTGGTCGAAATGGTGGCTGAGGGCAACGACGCCCTGATGGAGGAATACTTCGAGCAGGGCACGCTTTCCCCGGAGCATATGCTGGCAGGCCTCCGGGAGGCAGTCAAGCAGCGGCGCCTGTTCCCGGTGCTCTGCGCATCGGCCTTGCGCAACATGGGCACCGACCGGGTGCTGGATTTTGTGGTGGACTTCTTGCCGGCGCCCGTGGAACGGGGACCGGTGCGCGGCAAGTCGGGCGAGCAGGAAGTCGAGCGGCGCATCGCAGACGACGAACCGCCGTCCGCCTTCGTCTTCAAGACCGTGGCCGACCCGTACGCCGGACGGGTCAGCTACTTCAAGGTCTACTCGGGAATCATCAAAAATGACGCCAGCCTCTACAACCCGCGCACCGGAGCTCTGGAACGGCTCTCGCACATCGGTTGCCTGATGGGTAAGACCATCACTCCCGTGACCGAGCTGCACGCCGGCGACATCGGAGCGGTGGCCAAGCTCAAAGAGACGCTCACGGGCGATACGCTGTGCGACAAGGCGGCCCCGATCCAATACCCGGCAGTCACGCTGCCTGAGCCCTCGATCGCCTACGCTATCGAAGCGCGTTCCCGGCAGGACGAAGACCGCATGGGCGCCGCCATCCAGCGCATTCTGGAGGAGGACCCCTCGTTACGCTTCTATCGCGATCCCCAGACCAAAGAGTTCCTGCTGGCGGGCAGCGGGCAGCAACACGTCGAGGTGGTCGTCAGCCGCCTCAAGAGGCGCTACAACGTGGATGTCACGCTGAAGGCTCCCAAGATACCCTATCGTGAAACAATCCGCGGCACCGCCGACGTGCAGGGCCGCCACAAGAAGCAGACCGGCGGTCACGGGCAATTCGGCGACTGCCGCATCCGGATGGAGCCGCTGCCGCGCGGCGCCAAGTTCGAGTTCGTGAATCAGATCTTCGGCGGCGCCATACCTAAGCAATACATCCCGGCGGTCGAGAAGGGCATCCTAGAGGCCGCCGAGGAGGGGTATCTGGCGGGTTACCCGGTCGTAGACTTCCGCGTGATTCTTTACGACGGCGCCTACCACGAGGTGGACTCCTCGGAGCTCTCCTTCAAGTTGGCCGCGCGCAAGGCTTTCAAGAAGGCGATGGAGCAGGCCAAGCCCGCGCTGCTGGAGCCCATCATGAACGTGGAGATCCAGGCGCCCGTGGAGTTCGCGGGCGATCTCATGGGTGACTTGAACGGGCGGCGCGGCCGCATCACGGGCACGGAGATCCGCGGCAACACGCAGATCATCCGCGCACAGGTGCCCATGGCGGAGATGCTCACCTACCAGACCGATCTGATTTCGATGACCCAGGGGCGGGCGTCGTTCACCATGGAGTTGAGCCACTACGACTTCGTGCCGCAGCAGCAGGCGGAGAAGATCATTGCCGCGGCCAAGGCCGCCAAGGCGGGCGCGGCCGAGGAGGAGGAAGAGGAGTAACGGTCACCGTCTGCGGGCCACGCATCCGGGGCCGGCAGTTTCCGGCGGGGGAGGCAAGCTTTGATCGTGGAGCCGGGGGGCAACCCCGTCGCCAGGGGAATGGCAGCTGCGCTCATCGCCCTGGCGGGCGCCGCAGCCGGATTGCGTCTGACGCTGGCGCCCGCCTGGGCGCGCCGTTTGGTTCCCTTCAGTGCCGGCCTGCTCAGCGGGCTGGTTCTGTTCGGCATCCTTCCCGAGCTGGCGCGGGACAACGGTTGGCTCGGCGGTGTGGGCTTCGTTGCCTCGGGAGCCGCCGTGCTGTGGGTGGTGGGGCGCTGGATCTATCCGGTCTGCCCCGCCTGTTCGCATACTCATGATCACACCATCTGCCCGGCCACGCTGCACGGATTCGCCGCGCCGTTGCTGGCAGCGGCCGGCATTCACGCCTTTTTGGACGGCGTGGGCATCTCGGCTTCCACCCACCCGCACGCCGGAGGACTGGGGCATGCGGTCCTCTTGGGGGTGGGCTTCCACAAGCTCCTCGAGGGCATCGCTCTGGGCGTCATCCTGCATGCGGCGCTGGGTTCGCGGGGTGCGGCGCTCGCCTGGTGCACCGTGGTGGAGGCGGCGACGCCGCTGGGCGCCGCAGTGGAATCGGAGTTGAGCCTGCGGCTCGGGCTGACCGGAGTCAGCCTGGCCCTAGGTCTGGCCGGCGGGAGCTTCCTTTACCTCGCTTACCACGCGCTGCACGCGGACTGGCAGCGGCGCGGCGCATCAGCCGTGGTATTGCCCGGGCTATTGGGCATGGCGGGCGCCGCAGCTCTACAGCGCGGTTTTGGGGCCCTGCTGCACTGACGCGGTGGAAGGCATGCGTTGGCTTGCCGCGCTAGCTGTTGGCTTGCGGATCACCGCCCAGGTGACTCCGGAACCCTCGCCGCCGACGCGGCTCGTCAATACGGGCGAACCCCTGCGCATCGCTTCGCCGTGCACGGAGGAAGACATTCACGCGCTGGCTCTGACCTGCCCGCCGGAACACCCCTGCCCGGTCTATCTGGAGTTGAGCGAGTTTGCACGCCTGGGGCAGAAGATTTTCCTGACGGGCAATCTTCACACCGAAACCACGACGCTCATGTCGATTCTGCTAGCCAGCGACGATGAGGGCAAAACCTGGTACGAGCCGCACGAACGCATCCGCAGCGCCGGTCTGGATCAGATCCGCTTTGTGGATTTCGAAGTCGGATGGGTGGCGGGCTACATTGTCCATGCCTTGCCGCGCGATCCATTCCTGCTGATTACGAACGACGGCGGCAGGAGCTGGCGGCGCCGGCCGATCTGGAGCGAATCCCGCATCGGGTTGATCGAGCACTTCTATTTCGAAGACCGCAATCACGGCTGGCTCTGGATCGACCGGTTCTCGGAAGGCGAGGCCGGGCGCTATGAATTCTACGAATCGAAGACCGGGGGCGAAAGCTGGATGCTGCGGCAGATCAGCCGTCAGCCCGTGCCTCGCAAGGGCGTGCAAGAACCGAATCCTGACTGGCGGCTGCGCGCGGATGCGCAATCGAAATCCTACCGTCTGGAGCGTCGTCAGGGCGCGTGGCAGACGGTGGCCAGCTTCCTGATCCATGCGGGCGAGTGCAGGGAAGCCGAAGCGCCGCCGGCTGCGCCTCCCGAGCCTGACGTCCCCGAGCTGCCTCCGGTACCCAGCGAACCTAAGAAACCGCCCGCGCCCCGCAAGCCTCCCAGCCTGAAGCCTCGGCCACGTTGAAGCCCACGCGTGGGCGGAAGATGCGATTCGCTATGATTGCTTGATCGGGAGGAGACTTGGAGCCTCGGATCCGCCTGACCCGAAAGCAGTCGGTGGCCATTACCGTCGTGTGTACGCTTCTAGGCGCCGCCGGACAGGTGTTCATCAAGCTGGGCGCGGTGCAGCTGGGCCAGAGCACGAGCCCGCTGGCAATGATCACCAACCCTCTCCTGGTGGGCGGTTACACGCTCTACGCCCTGATGACTCTGCTGTTCGTGTTCGCGCTGCGCGACGAGGAGCTGTCGATCCTATATCCGATCATCGCGCTGACCTACGTCTGGGTGACGGGACTCTCGGTCTGGCTGTTCCGCGAAACCTTCAATCTGGCGAAAGGCGTGGGCGTGGCCGCGATCGTGGCGGGGGTCAGCGTGCTCGGGAAGGATTCCGGGCGATGACGTCCACGCCGCTGTCCTCGATGGCCCTGGTGTTAGCGGCCTCCTTTATCGGCTCTTTCGGGGCGGTCTTTTTGAAATCCGGCGCCACGCGTATGCGCTTCAACTTGCGCCACCTGCTGACGAACTACCGCCTGGCCCTCGGGATTGCCCTGTTCGTGTTCTCCTCGTACTTTTTCGTGCTGGCAGTCCGGCGGGGCGAGCTGAGCGTGCTCTACCCGCTGGTTTCTCTGGGCTACGTCTGGACCATGATCTGGTCGCGGCTGTTTTTCGGCGAGCGGCTGACGCGCAGCAAGTGCGTGGGACTGTTGTTGATTCTGGTGGGGATTGCCTTCATCGGGCTGGGCGCGGCTCAATGACCGGCCGGAATTCTCCGGCATCGCCGTTGATTCCCCGGCCGAGTTGGGTTACATTCGGCTTGGACGCCCGGGCGGGCGCCAGGGAGGCTTTCCATGGCGATGCTCAAGAAATTGCAGGAATTCCTGGACGCGAACGGCGTCGAGTACCGGCACACTCAACACCCCACGGCTTATACGGCCCGCGAGGTGGCCGCGGCTGAGCACATCCCGGCCCATGAAGTGGCCAAAACCGTGGTCGTGCTGAGCGAGAACGGCTATGCCATGGCCGTGCTCAGCGGGGATTGCGTGGTGGATCTGGAACAACTTCGCAAGGACATCGGGGTAACCCGGCTCAGGCTGGCCACCGAGACCGAACTGGGCGAACTCTTCCCGGATTGCGAGCTGGGCGCGATGCCCCCGCTCGGTAATCTTTTCGGCCTCCCGGTGTACGTGGATGCGCAACTGGCCGACGAGGAAATGATCGCCTTCAACGCCGGCACGCACCGGGACGTGGTCTACATGCGCTTCCGCGATTTCCAGAATCTGGTAAAACCCGAGATCCTGCCCTTCGCGCGGCGGGTGACGGCCGCCGGCTGAATCAATCGTGAGCTTCCAGCGGAAGCGAGGGATGCTCGCTTTCGGCGTGGTGTTCGCCGTGTAGCGTGTTCAACCCGTATTCGAATCCCTTCTCGAAGGCGCGAACGTTGAGATCGCGCGTGGCCGGCGGCACCGAATCGATCACCGCTTTACGCAATGCGTCCGGCTCCAGCAACGCCGTGATGGCGCCGAAGAAACCCACCATCACCACGTTCAGCACCATGCGACGCCCCAGCTCTTCGGCCAGTCGCGTAGCCGGGATGGAGTGAACGCGAATACCTGCGGGCAGATCCGAAACCCGCACGAGATCGCTTTCCACCAGTAGCAGCCCACCGGGCTTCAGCTCGGGCAGGAAACGCGAGTAGGCCTCCTGGGACATGGCGATGAGCACGTCCGGGCGGGTCACGTAGGGATATAGGATCGGTTTGTCAGAGAGGATGACCTGCGCGCTGGCCGCGCCGCCGCGCGCCTCCGGGCCGAAGCTTTGGGTCATGGTGGCGTAAGCCCCCTGGTAGACGGCTGCGGCCTTGCCAATGATATGGGCCGAAAGCATTACGCCCTGGCCCCCGAAGCCGGCGACACGGATCTCGGTCAACTGCATACCAGGTGCTCCACCTCGACGTAGCGGTCGCCCAACTGCGCGGCAAGCTGCGAGCGCAGCAGATCCAAGAACTCTGGTCTTTCCCGGTCGACGAACTTCCCGACGATGATATCGCCATCGATGGTGAGACCGACCTCGCTGGTAGGGGCGCCGTGGCGGACTTTGCTCTTCTCCTTGTAATACTTCATCGCGTCCAGCCCTTCGCCCATGCGGTTCTTGCGCTGAAAGAGAGAGGGGCAGGGCGTGAGCACTTCGATGAAGCAGAAACCCTTCTTGCGGAAGATGTCGACCATCGCGCGCGTGAGCTGGCGCACGTGGAAGCTGGTCCAGCGGGCTACGTAGACCGCTCCGGCCGCGTCCATCAGCGCGGGCAGGTTGAAGGCCGGCTCGTAACAGCCGTACGGGGTGGTCGTCGTGAGCGCGCCGACGGGAGTGGTGGGCGCTAGTTGCCCGCCGGTCATCCCGTAGACGAAATTGTTCACGCAGATGACCTTCAGATCGAGGTTTCTGCGTGCGGCGTGAATGATGTGATTGCCGCCGATCGCGAACAGGTCGCCGTCACCCGAATACACGACCACGGTGAGATTCGGATTCGCCAACTTCAACCCGGTGGCGAATGGGATTGCGCGGCCGTGCGTGGTGTGGAAGGAGTCCAGCCGCACGTAGCCGGCCACACGCCCCGTGCAGCCGATACCGGAGACCACGGCCACACGATCCAGATCGAGCTTGGCTTCGAGTAGGGCGCGCGCGAACGAGTTCACGGTGGTGCCGATGCCGCAGCCGGGACACCAGATGTGCGGCATACGGTCCGTGCGCAGGAATTGCTCGACAGGATTCTCGGGTTGGTAGTCGCAGGACTCCGCGGGTACTTCCGCCTCGGGCCGCGGTCCCAGTTCGGCGGGATCACGCGCTTGGCTTGTCATTTCGCCACCTCCATGATCGCGTCCAGGATCTGCTCGGGGGCGTGGACGCTGCCGCCCGCATGGGGAACCGATATCGTTTCGGCCTGCCCGGCTGCCGCGCGTTCTACTTCGAGCACGATCTGGCCCAGATTCAGTTCGGGCACTACAAGAGCCTTGACTCGGCGGGCCAACGCCCTGATCTGCCGTGTGGGGAAAGGCCAGACCGTGATCAGCCGCAGGCGTCCCACGCGCACGCCGCGGGCTCGCGCCATTTCGACCGCGCGCTGGGCCACGCGCGAGGTGATGCCGTAGGAGATCACCACCACATCAGCATCTTCGGTCCCTTCTTCCTCGTAACAGGCCAGCCGGTCGGCAGCGCGGGTGATCTTGGCCTTCAGACGCTTGACCAGGCGATCCTGCGCCGCCGCATTCATCGAAGGATAGCCGCGCTCGTCGTGCGTAAGGCCGGTGACGTGGAAACGATAGCCCTCACCCGCGTGCGCCATCTCCGGCACGAGGTCGGGGCCGGGGGCATACGGCTTGTATTGGCCGGGAGGAAGGCGCGTGTGGCGGCGCGGGTAAATCTCGATCTGCTCGGCCGGCGGGATCACGACTTTTTCCGTCATATGACCCACGACCTCGTCCATCATCAGCATCACCGGGACGCGGAATTCCTCCGCCAGGTTGAACGCACGGACGGCCAGATCGAAGCACTCCTGCGGAGAGTTGGGCGACAGGGCGATAATCTCATAATCCCCATGCGAGCCCCAGCGCGCCTGCATCATGTCCGCCTGGGCGGGCAACGTGGGCAGGCCGGTCGAAGGACCGCCGCGCTGCACGTTCATGAACACGCAAGGGGTCTCGGTCATGACCGCAAAGCCGATGTGTTCCATCATGAGCGAGAAACCCGGTCCGGAGGTGACCGTGAAGGCTTTCGCGCCCGCCCAGACCGCGCCAGCGATGGCGATGGAAGCGGCCAGCTCGTCCTCCATCTGGATGAACACGCCGCCGACCGTAGGAATGCGGGCGGCGAATCGTTCGACGATCTCGGTGGAGGGCGTAATCGGGTAACCTGCCGCGAAACGCGCCCCGGCGGCCAGCGCACCCTCGCAGGCTGCGTGATCGCCGTCCATGAAATGAACGCCGGTCAGAACGCCTCTGGGATCAGCGTGCGGCATCGGACTTGGCTCCATTCTTCGATTCCGGCGCTTTCCAGCCGTAGATGGCGAAGTCGGGGCAGTACATGCCGCAGAGATCGCAGCCCGTGCACTTTTCGGGATTCACGACGTGCGGCGGATGATAGCCCTTGGAGTTGAAAGCCGACGACATGGCGAGCACGTGCGTAGGGCAGAACTCGACGCAAAAGCCGCACCCCTTGCACCGCTCCACGTTGATTGCGACGTAGCCTTTCGGCATCGCGGGAAAGCCCTCCCTAGCCTTGCTTTCAGTGTAGCAACAGGTCCCCTCCCCCGGCCCCGCGCGTCCGGCGCGCCCGCCCTAGCCGCTCTCCGCGCTTGTCCGGCGGTCGCACGCCGCGCGCTCCAACAGCTCGCGGATCTCCTCGTCGGAATTCTGCGAGAAATCGTCATACCAAAGGCCCACCGAGTAAAACGGCTCGGGCGTGAAGCCGCAGACCACTTCGTCGGCGTCGGCGGCGAGGGCTTCGCAGGCCTGCGGTGCGGCCGCGGGCGCGGCGACCACGATGCGAGCCGGATTCAGCTTGCGTAGCGCAGCCACCGCCGCACGCATGGTGGCGCCCGTAGCGATGCCGTCGTCCACCAGGATGACCGTTCGGCCTTCGACAGGAACCGGAGGTCGAGCTCCCCGATACAGTCTCTCTCGGCGCTCCAGCTCGCGCCTCTCCCGCTCGGTCACTTCCTCGATCACCGCTGGCGGAATTCCCAAGAGTTCGACTACGGTCGGATTGAGCACGCGCACGCCGCCGCTGGCGATCGCGCCCATCGCCAGCTCTTCCTGACCCGGCGCACCCAGCTTGCGCACCACGAATACATCGAGCGGTGCGTGCAGGCGCCGCGCCACCTCGTCGGCCACCACCACGCCGCCGCGCGGCAGGCCGAGCACCACCACGTCCGGCCTGTCCCGATAATCCAGCAGTCTTTCCGCCAACCTTTGCCCCGCATCCCTTCGATCCCGGTAGCGCATGGCGCCGCAGAGCTAGTTTAGACGAAGACGCGGCACCCCGGATTTGACAACACTCGCGGGAAGCCGTCAGAGTAGTCTTTCTTGCCGATGCGCACGCTCGAACCTGCCGATGTCGCGGAACTCGTCGAGGCCCTCCGCGAAGCGGCTTCCCAGCGGGAGAACATCCGCGTCTCGGGCGGACGCAGCAAAGATGCGGCGGGAGGCCCGCTCCAGGCTGCGGACGTTGAAATTTCGACGCGTCGGCTCAACCGTGTGCTGGCGTACGAGCCCGACGACTTGACGATCAGCGTGGAAGCCGGCCTACCCTGGACGCAGTTCAGCACGCTGCTCGCAGAACGGCGGCAAATGGCGCCGCTGGATCCGCCTTTCGCCGATCGCGCCACCATCGGCGGGATCCTCGCAGCGAACTCCAGCGGCCCCCGGCGTCGGCTCTACGGCACCGCGCGCGACATGATCATCGGCATGCGTTTCGCCACGCTGGAGGGCAAGCTGGTGGAATCCGGCGGCATGGTGGTGAAAAACGCGGCCGGGCTGGATCTGGCGCGGCTGATGATCGGCTCCTTCGGCACCCTCGCCGTCATCGTTTCGGCGAACTTCCGGCTCCATCCCATACCGCGCTCCTGGCGCACGTTCCTCCGGTCGTTCGAGGCGCCGGCGTTGGCGATCGCAGAACGCAATCGGATCCTGACGAGTGTGCTTCAGCCGGCCGCGCTGGACCTGTTGAATCCGGCCGCGGCTGAGCGGCTGGGCGAAAAGGGTTACCTGCTGGCGCTCGAGGCAGGCGGCAGCGAAACCGTACTTGCGCGTTACCGCCGCGAGCTCGCGGGCTGGCGCGAATTGAGCGAAGGCGAGGCGCACGGCTTCTGGGGAGGCGTACGGGAGTTCACGCCCGGGTTCCTGGCCGATCATGGCCGTGGGGCAGTGGTCCGTATTTCGACCACGCTGAGCGGACTCGGTCAGGCGCTGCAGTACGCCCGCGTTCCGGTGATTGCGCGCGCGGCCTCGGGCGTGCTGTGGGCCCATTTCGAAGACTTCGAAGACGCCCAAACCTTCGTGCGAAGCGCGGTTGCCGGAGGGTGGCCGGCAGTCGTCGAATTCGCTTCGCCTGCAGTGAAATCGGCCATGCAGCTCTGGCCCGCACCCGGTCCGGACTTCGCTCTGATGCAGCGGCTCAAAGATCACTTCGATCCGCACCACCTGTTGAACAGAGGCAGGTTGTATGGCCGTATCTGAGGCACGTTCGAAGCCGGGCAGCCTTTCTCGATCGGCGCTCCGCGAGCTGCTTGACCGGTGCGTGCACTGTGGCCTCTGCCTCAATGCCTGTCCCACATACCGCGAGCTCGGACTGGAAGCGGATTCACCTCGGGGCCGCATTCACCAGATCGTGCGTGTGGCGGAGGGCGCGCCGATCACCGAGTCTTACGTTCGGCACCTCGATCTCTGCCTGGCCTGCCGCGCCTGCGAGACGGCCTGCCCCTCCGGCGTGCGCTACGGACGCCTGATCGAAACGGCGCGCACGGAGATCGAGCGTAGGCGCCCGTGGCCCGTCCGCATGATGCGGCGCGCGGCCCTGGACGGACTGCTGCTATCGCCCTTCTGGCTGCGAGCGGCCGGCACACTGTTGTGGATTTATCAGGCGAGCGGTCTCCGCGCGTTAGCCGAGAGATCGGGCGTACTCGATGTTTTGGGCGGCATAGGAAGGCTCCTGAGGCTGGCGCCGCGTGCCGAGCGGCCGTTCTTTTACCGTCAAATCGGCAAGGTGTTCCCGGCCGAAGGCGAACGGCGCGCTCGGGTGGCGCTGCTGGCCGGATGCGTGGCCAATGTCTGCTTCGCCCGACTCAACGAAGCCACCGTCCGGGTCCTGCAGGCGAACGGCTGCGAGGTCGTGGTGCCGCGCGGGCAGACCTGCTGCGGCGCCCTGCACGCGCACATTGGCCGCGTGGGAAAGGCGCGCGAGCTGGCGCGTCGCAACCTGGAGGTCTTCCTTGCCGGCGATTACGACGCCGTGGTAACGAACGCCGCGGGCTGCGGTTCAACGATGAAGGAGTACGGCGAGCTGCTCGAGGAGGACTGCGAATATGCGGACCGTGCGCGCCGCTTCGTTTCGCAGGTGCGTGACGTCACGGAGCTGCTGGCCGAGATGGGACTGCGTGAGGGCCTGCAGCCGATCGATGCGACCGTGACGTATCAGGATTCCTGTCACCTGGCGCACGGACAGAAGATCCGCGCCGCGCCCCGGCAATTGCTCGCCGCCGTTCCCCGCCTTCGTTTGGTGGAGTTGCCTTCGGCCGATCTGTGCTGCGGCAGTGCGGGTATTTACAACCTGGCGCATCCGGAGATGGCGGACGGCATACTCCGCCGCAAGATGGAGCAGATCAACGCCACCGGCGCAGCGATCGTAGCCACGGCCAACCCAGGCTGCCTGCTGCAACTGCGTTACGGCGTTTCACGCTGGGGACGCGGGCAACGCGTCCTGCACGTCATCGAGATCCTCGACGACTCGTACGCCGGGCGACGCTGAAGCGCCCCGCGGTCGCGTCATGGAGGCTGGTCGGAAACCTGTGCCCCGCCCTCTGCCCTGCGTATGCGGCGCTTTGACCCCGGGCGCGCTCAGGGAGCCGGATCCGCGGCTGCGGGGACGACCTGCGCCGCCAGTTGCCGCAGCATGTAGGGCAGAATGCCGCCGTTGCGGTAATATTCGACCTCCTGCGGAGTATCCACCCGGACCTTCACCTGGAAGGTCTTCTCGGTGCCATCGGCTGCGAGAGCGCGCACGCGCGCGATCCGCGTGCCGTTTCCGAGCGCTTCCGCGATGCCCTCGATCGCGAACGTCTCCGTGCCGGTCAACCCGAGGCTTTCGCGGTTCTCGCCCGGCAGGAATTCGAGCGGCAAGACGCCCATGCCCACCAGATTTGAACGATGGATGCGCTCGAAGCTCTCGGCAATCACCGCGCGTACGCCCAGCAGCCGCACGCCCTTGGCCGCCCAGTCGCGCGAGGAACCGGAGCCGTACTCCTTGCCCGCCAGAATCAGCAGGGGCACGCCCTCGGCGCGATAGCGCATCGCCGCGTCGTAGATGGTCATCTTCTCCGCGTCCGGCAGGTGGATCGTCCACCAGCCTTCTTGGCCGGGCACGAGCAGGTTCCTCAAGCGAACGTTGGCCAGTGTGCCGCGGATCATGACCTCGTGGTTGCCGCGTCGTGCGCCATAGGAGTTGAAGTCCTTCGGCTCCACGCCTAGCGAGATCAGGTATTGACCGGCCGGGCTGGACGGGTGAATGGAACCGGCGGGCGAGATGTGATCCGTGGTGATCGAGTCGCCCAACACGGCCAGGGCTCGCAGGCCCCGGATGTCGGCCATCCAGGTCTCCGGATCGACCATTTCGTCGAAGTAGGGCGGCCGCTTGATGTAGGTGGATTCGGGATCCCACTGGTAGAGATCACCCGTGGGCGCCTGCATGGTGACCCAGCGCTCATCGCCGCGGAAGACCTCGGAGTACTGCTTGCGGAAGTGTTCCGTACGCACCGAGCGCGCAACGGCCTCGCGCACCTCTTCGGGGGAAGGCCAGATGTCACGCAAATAAACCGGCCGGCCTTCGCTGTCCAAGCCGAGTGGCTCGCCGATCAGATCGGCATCGACGCGCCCGGCCAACGCGTAGGCCACAACCAAGGGGGGCGAAGCCAGGTAGTTGGCGCGCACCAGCGCGTGCACGCGGCCCTCGAAGTTGCGATTTCCGCTCAGGACGGCAGCCACCACGAGTTTGTCGCGCTGGATGGCTTCGGCTACCGGATCCGGTAGCGGTCCGCTGTTGCCGATGCACGTCATGCACCCGAAGCCGGTCAAGTGGAAGCCGAGCGCTTCGAGGGCCTCGAGCACTCCGGCCTCGCGCAAATAGTCCATGACGACCTTCGAACCGGGGGAAAGGCTGGTCTTGACCCAGGGTTTGGTGCGCAGGCCGCGCTCGACGGCCTTGCGGGCCAGCAGCCCAGCGCCGAGCATCACCGTCGGGTTGGAGGTGTTCGTGCAACTGGTGATGGCGGCGATTACAACCGAGCCGTCGCCGAGCGTCACCTGCTCGCCATTCACGGTGATAGTGCTCTGGCGAGGCGGAGCGCCCAGTCCCTCGAGGAAATTCTTCTTCACTTCGGTCAATTGGATGCGGTCCTGTGGGCGGCGCGGTCCGGCCAGGGAGGGAACGACGGTGCTCAAGTCAAGCTCCAGCGTATCGGTGAAGACGGGCTCCGGAGCGTCCGCGGTACGGAACAGGCCTTGTTCGCGCGCGTAGGTCTCGACCAGGTCGACCAGTTCCGGCGGCCGCCCGCTCAGGCGCAGGTACTCCAGCGTCCGTGCGTCGATCGGGAAGAACCCCATGGTGGCGCCGTACTCGGGCGCCATGTTCGCGATGACGGCCCGATCGGCGGCCTCGAGCGAGTCCAAGCCGGGTCCGAAGAACTCGACGAACTTGCCCACTACGCCCTTTTTGCGCAGCATCTGGGTGACGGTGAGCACAACGTCGGTGGGGGTCACGCCCGGCTGGAGGGCGCCATAAAGCCTGAAGCCCACCACTTCCGGGATGAGCATGGGAATCGGCTGTCCCAACATGCAGGCCTCGGCCTCGATGCCGCCCACGCCCCAACCCAGCACGCCTAGGCTGTTGATCATTGTGGTGTGCGAGTCCGTGCCCACGAGCGTATCCGGGTAAGCCCAGGTTTCGCCGTCGCGCTGCGCGGTAAACACGACGCGCGCCAGGTACTCCAGGTTGACCTGATGGATGATGCCCGTCCCGGGCGGCACGACGCGCAGGTTGGCGAAGGCCGACTGGCCCCAGCGCAGGAAGGCATATCGCTCACGATTGCGCTGGTACTCCAACTCCACGTTCAGACGAAAGGCCTCGGGCGATCCGTAGTAGTCCACCTGCACGGAGTGGTCGATGACCAGATCGGACGGAATCAGGGGGTTGGCCAGACGCGGATCGCGCCCCATTTTTTTGAGGGCGTCGCGCATGGCCGCGAAATCCACCACGCAAGGGACGCCGGTAAAATCCTGCAGCAGCACGCGGGCCGGCATAAAGGCGATCTCGGTTGGTTCGACCTTGCCTCGCCAGCGGGCTAGCCGCTCGATTTGCGCGGCCGTGACCGTTCGCCCGTCCTCGTGGCGCAGCAGGTTCTCCAGGAGCACTTTCAGCGAGTAGGGCAGCCGGGCCACCTCATCGTAGCCGGCCTTTTCCAGGGCGCGCAGAGAATAAATGCGATACTGGCGCTCGCCGACGCGCAACACGGAAGCGGCGCCGAAAGAATTCTTCTCAGCCATCGTGCGCTATTGTACTCCCCGGCGCCCCGCGCCGCCTGCCGCTCAGGTCACCACCCTCCGCGCCGCGGCGTCCCAACGCAGACGGCGTCCGCTCCGTAGGGATTCCACGGCCATCGAGAGTACGACCGTCACGTAGTGACCCGCCTCGACCGGGGCGCTGGGATCCTTACGGTCGCGCACCGCTTCGAGGAAATTGCGGATGTGCGCCCGTGTGGCGGAGGCAAAAGCGCCCGGCAGTCTCTTGGCTTCCGCCGGCTGCGGGTCAAGCGTCTTCGGGTCTTCGAGATATAGGGCATAGCTTTCGCGCCCCACGTCGAAGCGCGCCCTCGAGCCGTTGTATTGCACCAACTGGTCGTTGGTCAGCGGATAGCGCATGGCCTTGTAACCGCAGGTGAAGACTGCGAGGTAGTTCTCCGGATATTCCACGCAAACGCAAGTGGTTTCCGGCACTTCGGCGCCCTCGATATTGGGGCGGCAGGCGGCGGCGGTAACGGCAAGCGGATAAGTCGAATTCATGAACCACTGAATGGCGTCGAAAATATGGGCGCCCTGGCCTATCATCAGGCCGCCGGAGTAATCCCAAAAGTAATACCAGTTAAAAAAGCGCACAGGGTCGAGCTCGCGTCCGGGCGCGGGACCTAGCCAGCCACGCCAGTCGAGCTCTCCTTTCAGCTCCGCCCGCCGCAACGAAGCTTGGTGGTTGTACCACCAGGAATTGACCAGGCGAACTTCGCCCAATCGGCCGGAATCCATGATCCTTTTGGCTTCGAGGAACAGATCGAAGCTGCGGCGCTGAGTGCCGACCTGGAGCACGCGCCGCGTGCGCCGCACGGTCTCCACCATGCGGAAGCTTTCTTCGATGGTGTGCGCCATCGGCTTTTCGACGTAGACATCCTTGCCGGCTTCCATCGCGTCGATCGCCTGGCGCGCGTGCCAGTGATCGGGCGTGGCGATGATGACGATGTCCAGCGAGCGGTCCTCCAGCATCTGGCGGTAATGGCGGTAGGGACGCGCGCCGCTGGAGGCAACCTTCAGTCCCGCCTCCAGGTTGGGTTGATACACGTCGCAAACCGCCGCCACCTCGACGCCGATTTCCTTGAATTCGGCCGCCAGCAGGCGCCCTCGGCCGCCTGCGCCGATCAGGCCGGCGCGCAGGCGCTCGTTCGCCCCCTGAATGCGGGCAACGGACGCAGCCGTGAGACTGACGAAGGTCCTCCGTCGCATGGCGAAACAAGTATACCGAATGTGCCCGCTTCGCACTGGCGGAAATAAAATGGTGTGGCATGCTGGGCTGGCTGCTGCTGGTAACGATGGTGGCGCAACCTGCGGCGGTCGTTTTGAAACCCGTCGCCAACATGTATTCGAAGCCCACGCGGGACGCCGACGTTGTCTCGCAGGCCCTTTACGGCGTGACGGTGATCCTACTGGAGGAGCAGCCCGGCTGGGCGCGGGTTCGCACGCCGGACGACTATGCGGGTTGGATGCCGTTGGCCTGGCTAAGGCGGCTGGCGCCCGGACAGGAGCCCTACGCCTCGCAGGGACCCGTAGCCCAGATCGAAAGCCTCTTCGCCAACCTCTACCGCGAACCGGACGTGACCCGAAGAGAGCCGTTGCTCACGTTGCCTTACGAGGTGCGCCTGGAAATCAGCGCCGAACCCGAGCCCGGCGGCCGCTGGCTGCGGGTGCGGCTGGCCGACGGCGGCGAGGCGTGGATTCAGCGCGGCGACCTGCGCTTCGACCTCCGCCCCGTCTCGGTCGAAGAGGTCATCCAATTCGCGCGCCGCTTCATCGGGCTTCCCTACCTCTGGGGCGGTACTTCCACGTTCGGATACGACTGCTCGGGCTTCGTGCAGATGCTCTGCCGCCGGCGCGGCGTCCTGATACCGCGCGATGCGCAGCCGCAGTGCCACTGGGAAGGCATGGCGCCGGTCGCGAGGGAAGAACTGCGGCCCGGCGATCTGTTGTATTTCGGCAGCTCGCTCGAGAAGATCACGCACACCGGGATGTATCTAGGCGACGGAGAGTTCATCAATGCGACGACATACCGGCAGCCCGTGGTGCGCGTGGATCGTCTGGACGACCCCCACTGGCAGAAACTCTTCGTCGCCGCAAGGAGGCTGAAATGACGCGGCGCGACCTCTTCCACCTGGCGGGCGCCTGCTCGATACCGTGGCAGGCGAAAAACCGCATCGAGACCGAAGTCGTTCGTCTGCGCCTGCGACACACCTGGACCGTGGCCACGTCTACGAGTGACTACCGCGATAACATTTACGTCCGCTTCAACGCGCAGGGAGTTGCGGGTCTGGGGGAGGGTGCGCCGTTGGCGCGGTATCGCGAGAGCGCACGCGAGGGCGTACAGGCGCTGGAGAAGGTGCGGGCGTACCTGGAAACTTGCGATCCTTGGCAGTTCACGAAGGTCCTGGCGGAGGTTTTCGGTCGTATCCCCGGCAACTACGCCGCCAAGTGCGCACTCGACATCGCGCTGATGGACTGGGTAGGCAAGAAACTGGGCGTCCCGCTCTATCGCTACTTCGGACTGGATCCCCGCGACGCGCCGCTGACCACGTTCTCGATCGGTATCGATACACCCGAGATCACCCGCCAGAAGGTGCGCGAGGCGGCCGAATTCCCTGTGCTCAAAATCAAGGTCGGGTTGGATACCGACGAGGCCACCATCGCGGCCGTCCGCAGCGTCACGGACAAGCCCTTGCGCGTCGACGCGAACGAGGGGTGGAAAAGCAGGGAAGAGGCGGTGCGCAAGATCCTGTGGCTGGAGAAGCAGGGCGTGGAGCTCGTCGAGCAGCCGCTGCCCGCGCACATGATCGAAGAGACCGCCTGGGTCCGCGAGCGAGTCAACATCCCGGTGATCGCCGACGAAGCCTGCCTGCATCCGGAGGACATTCCGAAGCTGGCAGGGGCCTTCGACGGCGTCAACGTGAAGCTCGCCAAGGCCGGGGGCATTCAGACGGCTTGGCGCATGATTCACATGGCCCGAGCCCTCGGCATGAAAGTCATGCTGGGTTGCATGATCGAAAGCTCGGTGGCGGTGACGGCGGCCGCCCACCTTTCGCCGCTGGCCGACTGGGCGGACCTGGATGGGAATCTGCTGATTGCGAACGATCCTTACCGCGGAGTCCGCGTCGAGCGAGGTCGGCTCATCCTTCCCGAGGGTCCGGGCCTGGGTCTGACGGCGACTTGATGGCGCCCGCAGCCTCGGTGAGTTGGCGGGGCAAGCCCTTCACCTGCTCGAGCACGGCGATTTCGTCTCCGGTAGCTGCGCCCAGCTCTTGGAACCGCCGGGCAGCGACCAGAACGCGGCTCTCCAGCGACCCGACCAGCTCGTTGTAGGCCGCCACCGCCCTTTCCAGTGCTCGGCGCAGGACTTCGAAGTGCTGTGCAAGGGTGCGCAGCCTGTCGTAAAGCGTGCGCCCCAACTCGCTGATCTTCCGCGCGCTTTCGGCCAGGCGCGCCTCTCGCCAGCCGTAGGCCACTGCGCGCAGCAGGGCGATCAGCGTGATCGGCGTAGCCACCAGCACGCGCCTTTCGGCGCCGAACTGGATGAGGTCGGGATCGTGCTGGAGCGCCGCGGCGAAAAACGACTCGCCTGGGAGGAAAAGCACTACGAACTCGGGCGTGGGCGAGAACTGGCCCCAGTACTCTTTGCCGGAAAGCTGTTCGATATGAGCGCGCAGCTGTCTGGCGTGCTCGCGGAGCTTCTGGTCGCGCACCTTGGGATCCACAACGTCCAGCGCCTCTAGGTACGCCGTCAGCGGCACCTTTGCGTCCACCACGACCTGGCGGTCGTTGGGCAGCTTGATGATCATGTCGGGGCGCAATTTGCCGCCCTCGCCCTTGCTGGGCTGCTTTTCAAAGTCGCAGTACTCGACCATCCCCGCCAGCTCGACCACACGGCGCAACTGGATTTCGCCCCAGCGCCCGGCCACCGCCGGTCTGCTCAAAGCTTGGGCCAGCTTGGCCGTTTCGGCCTGAAGCCTTTGCTGGTCGCTGCTGAGGGATTGAAGAAGCTGCGCAAGTCCGCCGTATTGGGTTCGGATTTCGGCGTACTGCGAACGGAAAGCGTCCAGCGCTTCTCGGAGCGGCTTCACGAGGTTTTCAATGGCCGCCTGCCGAGCCTCGAGATCCTTTTGCGCGGCAGCCTGGTACTGCCCCAAGGTTTCGTGCGCCAGTTGCAGGAACTGACTGGTGTTCTGGGCCAGTGCGTCGGCGGCCAGCGCGCGCACCTGCTCGCCCAGCTGCGCGTATTGCGTCTGAAGGCTGGCGTACTGCGCCTGAAACGCGTTCAAAGCTTCGCCCAAGGGCCTCACTACGCTCTCAATGGCCGCCTGCCGAGCCTCGAGATCCTTCTCCGCCGCCGCCTGGTACCTGCCGAGGCTCTCGCGAGCCAGTTCCAGAAACTGACGGGCGTTTTGCATGAGGGCGTCGGCTGCGAGCGCCTTGAAGGTATCCGAAAGACGCTGTTCGGCCTGCTCGGCGACCACCGCCTTCTGCCGCGCGGCCTGGTAGCGGACCCACAACCAGGCGGCCGCCGCCCAACCCATAACGGCGAAAATGGCCAACGCAATTTCCACCCGCACCTCCCGATCAATGATGCATCAGCGCGGCGCGCAGGACGACGCGCAGCTTCTCGGCCGGCGGCAGTTCGACGCGCTGTTTGAGCACGGCCGGGCCGGCGCGCTCGATGCGATCGAGCAGCCGCGAATAGATTTCGATCAGGGCCCACAACGACGGGCGACTGGCCGGTTCGATCAACGCGATCAGGTTGCGTCCCTGCGCGTAGTGAACCCGGGCCCGGCCCGCTTCAAAACGGACCAGGTCGGCGAAGCCGTCCGGCGGCTCTGCGCCGCGCAGGCTTTCCTCGGTCAAACCGAACTTTTCCAGATCCTCCAGCGGCAGATAGAGCCGGCCGCGCTCCAGATCTTCACGAATGTCCCTCAGGATATTGGTGAGCTGAAAGGCCAAGCCGCAGTTCTCGGCCAGGGGCAGAGCGTCAGGGCTGCGAAAGCCGAAGATGTGGATGATGGTCAACCCCACCACGGAAGCCACCTGGTAGCAGTAACGCCGCAACTCGTCGAAAGTCCGGAAGCGACGCGGCTCCAGATCCGAGCTGACGCCCTCGATCATCTCCAAGAAGTACTCGTGCGGGATGCGGTAGCGTCGCACGGTGTCATGGAAGGCGGGCCAAAGCGGACAGTCGCCATAGCGGCCTTCCAGGGCGGCTTCGAGCTCCTGGCGCCAGCGGGCGATGGCGCGGCGGGCGGCCTCAGGCGAACCAGGGTCGTCGCTCAAGTCGTCGCATCGCCGCATGAAGGCGTAGACGGCGCACATGGCGTCCCGTTGGGCGGCGGGCAGCAAGAGAAACGAGTAATAGAAATTACGCGCTCGCCGGCGGGCCACGCTGCGGCAATAACGGTAGGATTGGGCGAGGTTGCTCATGCCGCACGCCGGAAGACACGGCGCCCCAGCGCGCCGAGGAGCAGGCGGAGGCGGTCGGCGCGGGTGATGACGGGACGCGCGCTGAGTACGTCGTAATCACGTGCTTCGATCAGCTCGAGCACGCGCAAGCCGCCGCGCGTGAACAGCTCCACATCGACGGCCAGCCGTCGGTTCACCATGCCGGCCAGCGGCATGCCCTGGAGGAAGAGCTCGCGAGCGCGCTGGACGGCCTCGCGCATCAGGCTGCGGAAAGCGGGGGTAACCTGGCGGGCCTGCAACTGCTCGAGCGAGTAACCGTGCCGCTCGATGGCTTCGAGCGGCAGGTAGACGCGGTCCTTCTCCAGATCTACGGAAACATCCTGCCAGAAATTGGCCAGTTGCAACCCGGTGCAGGTAGCGTCGGAGAGGCGTTGTCGTTCGGCGTCTCGGTAGCCGCACAGGTGTAGCACGAGCCGGCCGACGGGATTGGCAGAGTAACGGCAGTAGGCGAGGAGATCGCTCCAAGTGCGGTAGCGGCGGACGATCTGGTCTTGGCGGAAGGCATGCAACAGATCCGACAGGGGCTCCTTCGGCAGGCCGTGACGTTGAGCCGTGCGCTGCAAGGCCACAAAGACGGGATGGAAGGCGCGTCCTTCGTACATCGCCTCCAGTTGCTCCTGCCACCAATCCAGGCGGCGCAGACTTTCGGCGGGATCTCCGAGTTCGTCGCCGAGGTCGTCGGCCCAGCGGCAGTAGGCGTAAAGGTTGTAGAAATCCTGGCGCAGCGCGCGGGGTAACAGGAACGTGACCACGTGAAAGTTCTCGTAATGGCTGCGTGCCAGCCAACGCGTGTAGGCTTCGGCTTGGGCGACCGTCCACCGGCGGCTTAAAGCCTCAGGGGAAGCCAGGAACTGCCGCGGGTAGAGGAACACCGGAGTCCCTGTCAGGGGATGATGGCGGTTTTCAGGTGTCCGTTGTGGCTCATGAGGTGGCGCATCACCGCCAACAGGTTGGTGAGCGGCTCCTCACGGTTGACGAAGTCGCGGGCGGTGATCACCCCCTGGCTGATCAGGTCGAGCGCGCGGCGCACGTGGGCGGGAGTGTGATGGAAGCTGGCCTTGCAGGTGATCTCGGAGTAGTGCAGCAGGGCGGTATCCAGCGAGACCCTGGTGCCGCTGGGGCAGCCTCCGAAGAAATTCACGACGCCGCCGCGGCGCACCATCTGCACAACCAGCTCCCAGGTTTCCGGCTTGCCGACGGCCTCGATGGCCACATCGGCGCCCCGCCCCTGCGTGAGTGCGCGCACCGCGCGGACCGGATCGGGGACCTGCGCGGCGGAGATCAGCTCGTCGGCGCCCATGGCGGCCGCGCGCTCCAGCTGGCTGACGCGCCTGCCGATGGCGATGACACGCGCCCCGAGATTCTTGGCCAGCCGCACGAACATCAGCCCGATCGGCCCCAAGCCCACGACCGCCACGTGATCGCCCGCCTGCATGCCGGTCTCCTCGACGCCGCGCAGCACGCAAGCCAGCGGCTCCACCAGCGCGGCGTCATGGTAGCTGATGTGGGGAGGGATTTCGTAGGTGTTCAGCTCGACGATGCGCGCCGGGATCCGTATGTACTCGGCGTAAGCACCGTTGTTGAACAGCAGGTCGTCGCAAAGGTTCTGGACGCCCCGGCGGCAGTAATAGCAGCGCAGGCAGGGAGCCGAATTGGCCGCCACCACGCGCTGGCCGACGCGGAAGCGTTCCACGCCTGGACCGACCTCCACTACATCACCGGCCAGCTCGTGGCCGAAAACCGCGGGCGGGACGATCATCCGCGCGTGGTAGCCGCGGCGGAAGACCTTCACGTCGGTCCCGCAGGTGAGCGCCACGCGCACCCGGACCAGTATGTCACCCTCTGCCAGCGGCGGGATCGCCACCGGCTCGATGCGCAGTTCCTCCTTGCCGTACAGCACGGCGGCGAGCATGTCAGTTCTCACGGCGAGCACCTTTCCCGCGACATCGAAAGAAACCGTTGCGCATTTACAGGCTGGGGACGCGCTGCGCCCCTCGCCGCCTGCCTCAAGCCTGGGGCTGAACGACTATTTTCAATGATTTCTCCCGGGGATGCAACGCGAGGCGGATCCCTTCCATGATCCGGGCGAGCGGCAGCCGGTGCGAAATCAGTCGGTCCACGCTCAGCACGCCGTTGAAGACCATCCGGGCCGATTCCCGCTGCAGGTCAACGGAGGCGCTGTAGCAGCCGAAGACGGTACGTTCGGCCACGCAGATCTCGGCGCCCGGCAACACCACTCTTTCCTCGTGCGAGGTCTGCGAGAAAAGCAGGATGCGGCTGCCAGGCCGCGAAGCGGCGACGGCCTGCTCCACGATGCCCGGCGCGGAGACGGCCACGACTACGGCGTCCGCGCCCCGACCGTCGCTCAACTGCCGGACCCGCGACGGCACGTCCTCGCTGGTCGGGTCCCAACACTGCTCGGCGCCGAGCTCTCGCGAGATTTCCCGCCGATACGGCAGCGTTTCGGTCGCCGCCACGCGCGCCCCGCGCAGCCGCGCCAGCATCGTGAACAGCAGCCCGATCGGCCCTTGGCCCAGAACCAGCACGAGGTCCCCCGGCTGCGGGTCCAATTGTTCGATGGCTTTGTGGCAGGTGTTCACCGGCTCGACCATCGACGCGCGATCGAATGACACGCCCTCGGGTATGCGCTCCACGCCGCGCGGGACGATCCAGGGAAGCACACGCACATACTGGGCGAAACCGCCTCCGGCGGGTTCGAAGCCCGCCGTCACGCCCACACGCTTGTAGACGGGGCACTGGGCGTAAAGCCGTCGCCGACAGTAAAAACATTCCCCACAAGGAATGTGGTGGAATACGACCACCCGTTCGCCGGGGCGGAATCCTTCGACCCCCGGGCCCGTCCGCACGACGACGCCTGCCGTCTCGTGACCGAAAATCCGCGGGGGAGGCAACAGACCGTACGTGATCTTTTTCAGGTCGGTATGGCAGATGCCGCAAGCCTCCACACGCACCAGGAGTTCGCCCGGGCCGATCTCGGGCACTGGGACCTCCTGGATCTCCACCCGCCCCGGCGCCAGGTAGACCGCAGCCCGCATGTACCGGGGCACGGACTGCTCAGAATTCGCAACCGGCAAGGAACTCTCCCAGGATCTCTGCGTGATCACGCAGGCGACGCCGCAGCTCGATCAGCTCGGCCGCTCCGTGGGGCCGCGTCAGCGCAGCCCAGAGCAACCGCTTCGCGCTGAAGCGGCCGTGCGGGTCACGCAGGGCATTGTAATCAAGACGAAAACTCTCTTGCGCCCCATCCAGCACCACGCGCACCGCGTAGAAAGGAAGGCCGCGCGCCTGCGCCTCGCGCGCCACGCCGGCGGCTTCCATTTCCACCGCCTCTCCGGTCGGTCTCAGCGCGGCTTTCTCGGCGGCGGAGACGATCACACGATCCAACGAGAGCAGCCGACCGCGGCGGTGGGATGCCGCAGTGGGCGGAGCCGACGTCGGGAAGCACGCCCCGGTCGCGACGCAACGGACCTCGGTGGCTACAAAGATCGCTCCGGGCTCGAGGGCTTCGTCCAGCGCTCCGCAACTGCCGGTGCTGACGACGGCACGCAGCGGTTCGATCGCAGCGAGCTTGCGGACCGCCTCAGCAGCCAGCCTGGGACCGGGGCCGTTCGCGGCCAGAACCACCCTTTGCCCGCCGAGCCTTGCCCGCACGGCAAACGGCAGACCGGCGGCGAAGGGCTCACGGTTGCCGCAGCGGACGAGCAAGCCCGCCAGTTCGCGTCGGTCCGCCGCCACCAACAAAACTGCGCCATCAGCAGTAGCCATGCGAGCGGAACCACTCCACGGCGCGGCGCAGGGCGCCATCGATAGCTTGGGGCTCGTAGCCCAGCTCGCGCCGGGCCTTTTCGCAGGAGACGAACATTTTTTTACGCGCCATACGGACCCCGTCGAGAGGCGCCCGCGGCGGCCGACCCGTCAGTCGCGCCCAACCCGTGCTGATCAGGGCGGCTGCGAAGGCTACCCAGTAGGGGATGCGGCGGCGCGGCGGGGGCAAGCCGCTCACGGCCGAGAGCCTGCCGAAGAATTCCTCCAGGGTCAGGTTCTCCGAGCCCAGGATGTACCGCTCGCCGTCGCGACCGCGTTCCAGCGCGAGCACGTGGCCCTCGGCGACGTCGCGCACGTCTACAAAGTTCAGGCCCGTGTCGATGTAGGCGGGCATGGCGCGGCGCAGAAAGTCGAGAATGATGCGCCCGGTCGGCGTGGGCTTGAAATCATGATCGCCGATCGGCGCCGTCGGATTGACGATGACCACCGGAAGACCGGCGTGCGCCTCCTGCCTGACTACCACCTCCGCGAGGAACTTGGATCGTTTGTAGTGCCCCACCATGTCCCGCAGGCGAACCAGCGTATCCTCGTCTCCCAGACCGCGCGGGGGAATACCGATGGCGCCGACGGTTGAGGTATAGACCACACGGTCCGCGCGGCAGGCTCGCGCGGCGGCCATGACGTTACGCGTTCCGTCCACGTTCGAGCGGTAGAGTTCGCGCGGATCGGGCGCCCACAAACGGTAGTCCGCCGCTACGTGAAAGACGACGCCGCAACCCGCCGCGGCCCGCTCCACGGAAGCCAGGTCCCTCAGGTCGCCGCGTACGATCTCCACGTCCAGTTCCCGCACCTCGGAGCCGGGCCGCGCCAGGACCCGGACGCGGTAGCCGCGTTCCAACAAAGTTCGCGCGACGTGCCAGCCCACGAAGCCCGTTGCCCCAGTGACCAGCGCCGGTTTCACCGCGTCATTTCAGCGCCCAGCGCAGAAACTTGAGGGCGTCGCCGGGCCGGAAGCCGACGCCCAGCGCCGCCGAGGGCTCGTAGCCGCAATGCACCATGCAATGCTCGCAGCGCGGGTCGCGCCCGCGTCCGTACTGATCCCACGGCGTGCGCGTCATGAACTCCTCGAAGGTGGCGTAGTGGGCGTCAGTGATGAGATAGCAAGGGGCTTTCCAGCCCTTGATGTTGTAAGTGGGGTTGCCCCAGGCCGTGCAGGGCAGGTCGCGTTTGCCTTGGAGGAACTCCAGGTAAACGGGCGTGGCGTTCAGGCGGAACCGCCGGGCCAGGCGGTCGATGTGGCGAAATTTTTCGACCACGTCCTCGCGCGTCATGAAGATCTCGCGCTGGTCGACCGCCGCATAGCCGTAGGCGGGCGAGAGCATGTGGCCGTCCAGCTTCAGCGGCCCCAGGAATTCGAAGAGCCGCTCGATCTCGGCCATGTCGGTATCCTTGTAGACCGTAGTGTTCGTGGATACGCGAAAGCCGGCCGCCTTGGCGGCGCGAATGGCCTCGATGGCTTCGCGGAAGACGCCTTTACGTTCGACCGCGCGATCGTGGGTTTCTTCCAGACCGTCCAGATGGACGTTGAAGAACAGTCTCGGATCGGGGTGGAACTCGTGCAGCCGCTTGCGCATCAGCAGGCCGTTCGTGCAGAGGTAAATATGTCGATTGCGCTCGAGCAGGGCCTCGACCAGCCGGCCGATCTCCGGGTACAGCAGCGGCTCGCCGCCTGCGATGGAAACGATGGGCGCACCGCATTCGTCGACGGCGCGGAGACATTCTTCCAGGCTGAGCCGCTGCGTGATGGAGTCCTCGTATTCGCGGATGCGCCCGCAGCCGGTGCAGGTGAGGTTGCAGGCGTGCAGCGGCTCCAGCATGAGCACCAGGGGAAAGCGCTTGTGGATGAGGGGATGTCGTGCGCCGTTCGGCTCGGCGGTAGGCGGTGCCTCACCCGCGAGCTGACGGTCGTTGAGGATGCGAAAGGGGTTGCCGTTCCCGGGGGCGGCGTCGCGCTGCCACTGGGGCGGCGGGTGCAGTTTGTTGCGCAGGATATAGGCCGCAAGCCCTGCGGTCAGCGAAAGCGGGAATCGCATGATCACTCCTCGCGGTTTCGCGCAAGGAACTCGGCCAGAGCCAGTACGGGGAACGACTGCCGGTAGAGTGTGTAAATCAAATAGTAGACTTTGGGAAAGCCCGTACCGGTGGCCAGGTCCTCGTGCCAACTGCCGTCTTCGCGCTGCGTTTCGATCAGATACTCGACGCCCTTGCGCACGCTGTGGGAGTTCGCATCGCCGGCCGCCAGCAAACCGAGCAGAGCCCAGGCCGTCTGCGAGGCGGTGCTGGGAGCGGGGACAAAGCGGCCTTCCTCGTAGCCCGCGCAGCTTTCGCCCCAACCGCCGTCCGCATTCTGGATGGAGCGCAGCCATTCGGCGGCGCGCAGGATGTGCGCTTCGCGATCGCTTTCACCGGCGGCACGCAGGCCGCGCAGCGCGAGGAAAGTCCCGTAAATGTAATTGACGCCCCAACGTCCGTACCAGCAGCCTTCGGGCTGTTGGGTGCGGCGCAGGTAGGCCACGGCGCGCCGAACGGCCCTGCCGGTGGGATCCAGCCCTCGACGGCACAGCGCTTCCAGTACCCGGCCGGTGATGTCCGGGCAGGTGGGATCCAGCATGGCGTTGTGATCCGCGAAAGGCATGTAGCTGAGCGGCGTCCAGTTATTGTCCACGTCGAAGGCCGCCCAGCCTCCGTCGGAGGACTGCATAGCCAGCAGCCAGTTGACGGCGCGGCGCTCGGCCGCCTGCTGGCGCGCCGGATCCGAGGCCTTGGCGCGTTCCAGCGCCAGCAGGACCATCGCCGTGTCGTCGATGTCCGGGTAAAACTCGTTGGCGAATTCGAAGTACCAGCCGCCCGGCTCGACGTTCGGCCGCTTCACCGCCCAATCGCCCTTGTGCCTGACCTCCTTGCTCAGCAACCAGTCGGCCGCGCGCCGCAGGGCTTCGCGCGTGCCCGGCGTCTCCCGTGCGCCCAGCGCGAACGCGGCGATGGCGGTGTCCCACACCGGCGAGAAGCAGGGCTGGAAAAAGAAACGTTCGCCGTCATCGGTAAGCAGCCCGTAGAATTGCCGCTCGGCCTCGACGCGATCGGGATGCTCGCGGCCGTAGCCGAGCACGTCGAGCGCCATGATGACGTACATCATGGGGGGATAAATGGCGCCGAGCCCGTCTGAGTAACGCGTGCGTTCGAGGATCCAGCGCTCGGCTTTGCGGATCGCCAGCGATCTCAGCGAACGCGAGCCGTACTGCTCCCACAACTTCAGCAAGCGGTCCGCGGCCAGAAAGAAATTACGCCAGGTGAACAGTTCGGGATCGCGCGCCCACCCCATGGGACGCTCGGGGTGATAGAGTTCCTCGAGCGTGAAGCCCGCCGGCACCGGGCGGTGCGGATTGGCGGCGTGCACGATCGAGAGCGGAATGACGATTGCGCGCGTCCAGGAGGACATCTGGTAGACGAAGCTGCCCAGCAGGATCATCTCGGGCGGAACGCTCGGGCACCAGCGGCGCGGGTAAAGGTCGAACAAACTCAGATTGAGCTTGACGTAGCTGTTGGCCGCCTGGACGCCGCCGAGCGAAAGGATGCGTTCGCGGAGCCGCTGCATGCGCGGGTCCTCCGCCGGCAAGCCCGCCACCTTGAGCGCGAAGTACGCCTTGACGCTGGCGCTCACGTCCGCGGGTCCGCCCGGGTAGATGTTGAAGCCGCCGTCCGGCAACTGGCGCGCCAGGATGGAGGCTACGGCTTTGTCGACTCGCGGCCGGGTCGGGGGATCCCAGCGTCCGTCCACGGGTGGGTACTGCCAGAGCTCGAGCAGGATGAAGTCGGACTCCAGCGTCGTGTCGCCGCCAAAGAGCTCGGCGTGCCAGTAGCCCGGCTCGCGCTGGCGGGAGAGCAGGTTCCGAGCGCCGCGGGCGTGCGCCTCCGCGGCGGCCTGGGCGATCGCGCGTACAGGGGAAGTTGCAGAGTTCATAGCTCCACGGGGGTTGGACGGGCGGCAATCGAGACCAGTTGCGGCGGCAGGGTAAAACGGACGTCCTCCTCCTTCAGGGTCAGCTCTTCCAACTGATCAAATCCGTGATCCGCCAGCGCACGGACCAACTCCTGCACGAGGTGCTCGGGGGCGGAGGCGCCCGCCGTTACCGCCACCGTTTCCACATCCTCGAACCATGCAGGGTTCAGTTGCGAAGCGTCGTCCACCAAGTGGGCCCTCAAGCCCGACTTGCGCGCCACCTCCACGAGTCGTTTGGAGTTGGAACTGTTCTGCGAGCCCACGACCAGCAGGAGTTGACAGAGCGGCGCCACAGCTTTCACAGCCAGCTGCCGGTTCTCGGTGGCATAGCAGATGTCCTGAGCAGCCGGGCCTTGAATCGCCGGGAAGCGCTCGCGCAGCCGGGAGACGATGTCGCGGGTCTCGTCGAGGCTGAGCGTGGTTTGGGTGATGTAGGCCACGCGCTCGGGATCGGGCGGGGCAAGCCGGTCCACCTCCTCGAGGGTGGAAACCACCACCGTGCAATGGGGCGCTTCCCCCAACGTCCCGATGACCTCGTCGTGATCACGGTGTCCGATGAGGACTATGGTGTAACCCATGCGGGCGAAACGAACGGCCTCGAGGTGGACCTTGGTGACGAGCGGGCACGTGGCGTCTATTACGGCCAGTCGACGCGCGCGAGCCTGCTCGCGCACCGAGGGGGCAACACCGTGGGCGCTGAAGATCACACGCGCACCTTCGGGCACCTCGTCCAGCTCTTCGACGAAAATGGCGCCCGCCCGGCGCAGTTCCTCCACCACGTGGCGGTTGTGCACGATCTCCTTGCGAACATAGACCGGCGGGCCGTACGCTTCCAGCGCCAGCTTCACAATGTCGATAGCCCGTACCACCCCGGCACAAAATCCGCGCGGCCTGAGTAAAATGACTTTCCGCATGCGTAGCGCCCCTGCCCCTCGCCGAGTTCGCTCGGGAGAAAGCACAATTATAGCAGGCGGTGCGACCGGCCCTCCGGCTTCAAGCGTGCGAATGTAACGCTCGAGCCGGCTGGCACGCCTTCACAAGCCGAACCATGCGTTCACAAGCCGCGCGTTCGTTCCTATTACTCGCTCTGTTGGGCTGTGCATCGGCCCAAAAGCCGGGTTTACGTCCCCCCGACGTCCGCTACGAGCCCTCGCCGCCCGAGGTCGTGCTCGCTATGCTGAAACTGGCCGGGGTCACGGCCCGCGACGTGGTTTACGATCTTGGCTGCGGCGACGGCCGCATCGTAATCACAGCGGCCAAGGAATTCGGCGCGCGCGGCGTGGGCATCGACATCGATCCCGCCCGCATCGCCGAGTCCGAGGAGAATGCGCGCAGGGCGGGGGTGACGAAGCGGGTTCGGTTCCGCAACGAGGATCTGTTCGAAGCGGACATCCGGGAGGCAACGGTGGTCACCCTGTACCTATGGCCCTGGGTGAATCTGAAGCTGAGACCCAAGCTGTTGCGCGAGCTGCGACCCGGAACACGCGTCGTGTCGCACTGCCACGATATGGGGGACTGGGCCCCCGAGCACCAGATCGAGGTCAACGGCCACAAGATCTACCTATGGCGCATTCCCGAACGGCCGCAGCAGGCCGGTCCCTGAACCGTCAGGGCTTGGGTGCCGGGGCCTGGGGCGTGGGCGCGGGCTTGTTTATCCACTCATTGATCCATTCCAGGAAGGTCCTGTACCACAGCACGCTGTTCTGCGGCTTCAGAATCCAGTGCCCCTCGTCGGGGAACAGCAGCAGCTTCGAAGGCACTTTCTGCAACTGCAGGGCGGTGAACAGTTGCAGACCTTGGCCGTAGGGCACCCGGTAGTCGAGTTCGCCGTGGATCACGAGAGTCGGCGTGCGGAAGTTCTTGACGTAGAAGCTGGGGGAGAGACGAGCGTAGAGTTCCGGGTTGTCCCACGGCGCGCCCAGGAATTCCCATAACGGGAACCAGAGTTCTTCGGTCTCGCCGAACATGCTGCGCAGATCGAACACGCCGGCGTGCGAGACGAGTGCGCGGAAGCGCTGGGTGTGGCCGAGGATCCAGTTGACCATGTAGCCGCCGTAAGAGCCCCCGGCTGCCGCCATGCGATCCGGATCCACATAGGGAAGGGCGGTCACGTAGTCCACCACGGCCATGATGTCATCGAAGACCTTGCCGCCCCAGTCGGCGTTGATTTCGTCGATGAACTTCTGGCCGAAGCCGGTCGAGCCACGCGGGTTGGGGAGGACGACCACGTAGCCCGCGCCGGCGAAGACCTGAGCGTTCCAGCGGTAGCCCCAGTTGTTCTCCCAGGCGCCCTGCGGACCGCCATGGATCAGAAACAGTGCGGGATACCTGCGACCCTCACGGAAGCCGTGGGGCTTGACGAGAAAGCTATGGACGCGGACGCGATCCGACGCTTCCACCCAGAATTCCTCGAATTCGGAGAGCCGGTAGTTGCTCAGGAAGGCGTCGTTGATGCGCGTCAGAGGCTGCGGCGCTCCGCCCGCTGAGGAGACCCGATAGAGCTGGGCCGGCTGCACTCCGCTCTGCCCGAGGTAGACCATCGTCTTGCCGTCCGGAGTGAACTGCACGTCGCTGACGTAGCCGGGCCCGCTGACGATGGTCCGCGCGCCGCCTCCGGTGACCGGCACCATATGCACGACCTGACGGCCGCGATCTTCGACGGTGTAAAAGATGCGTGTGGAATCGGGCGACCAGGTGAAGCCGGTGACCCAGCGATCGAGGTTCTCGGTCAGGACCGTCAGCTTGCCGGTCGCGCGTTCCAACACCGCCAGTCGCCAGCGGTCGCTTTCGTAGCCCGGGCGTGTCTGCATGCGGAAGGCCAGATACCGGCCGTCGGGCGAATAAGCGGGCGAGTTGTCGGCAGCCGGGTTGGAGGTGACGCGCACGGCTTCGCCGCCGGTGATGGGCACGACGTAAAGGTCGGAATTCGTACTGACGGCGGGCTCAGGGTCGCTCACCATGGCAAAGCAGACCTCGTTGCCGTCGGGCGATACGGCGTAATCGTCGGGGCCGCCTAGCGAGAATGGCGGCACGTCGCGGTCGCCCGGCGTAAGATCCGTGGCTTTGCCGCCATCGACGGGAATCGCAAACAGGTGACTGCGACGCTTGCCCTGCCAACGATCCCAATGGCGGTAGAGCAGCGCGGTGTAAATGCGCGCCTTCACCGGCGATGCTTTTTCTTCGTCAAGCTTTTTCTGATTGCAGGCTTCATCGGCCCCGCATTCCGGGTAGACTTCGGAGGTGAACAGCAGTCGCTTGCCGTCCGGAGAGAAAAGAACGCCGCCCGCGCCGGTAGGGAAGCGCGTCACCTGCCGCGGCTCACTGCCATCGGCCTTCATGATCCACACCTGCGGAGAACCGCTGCGATCGGAGACGAAGGCGATGCGACCGGCATCCGGCGACCAACGCGGACGCTGGTTCAACTGACCTTCGCTAGTGACACGAACGGGATCGCCTCCGGTGAGCGAGACCACGTAGATGTGGCGCGGCCTGCGGTTGTTGTCCAGATCCACCTGCTCGACCACGAAAGCCACCTGGCGACCGTCAGGCGAGATCTGCGGATCGGAAATGCGCTCGATCTTCAATAGGGCATGAACGTCGAAGGGCTGCTGGGCAAGGACAACCGTCGCCAGCAGCACAAGTAGGGAGGCCACGCGCGGCATATCCTGAATTCTACTCGGAGGGCACGGGCCTGCGAAGCGGGGGCGGAAGCCGTTAAGGCGAAGCAGGGCTCAACTGACGTGCAGCTCTTCGCCGATCCGGCGGGCGGCCACGCGATCCTCTTGCGATCCCGCCGCATCCAGCAGGCGCTCGATCGGCTCCATCACCGGCTCGCGGCTGAGCACGAAAGTTTGATGGTGCACCGGCAGGATGCGCTCAGCTCCGGCTTCGTTCGTCATCCGCCAGGCCTCTTCGGGCGTGCAGTGACGGCGCCGCCACGGGTTATAAGCACCGATGGGCATGATGGCCAGATGGTACGGACGCGTCCCACGCAGTTGACGGAAGTGGTGCGTGTCGCCGGTGTCGCCGCCGAAGATCACGCGCCAGCGGCCGATCTCGACGACGTAGCCGTTGTATCCCCGATGGTGGTCGGTGCGATAGCGCGCACCCCAGTGGTTGACGGGGAAGGCGCGCACCAAGGCAGGACCGACGCGAACCTGCTCGCCCCAACCCAGCTCGTGGACCGCGCGATAGCGGCCTGCACGGATCAGATCGCCGGTGTGTCGGGCCAGCACCACGGTAGTGCGCCGGTTTTCGAGCCGCCGCAGCGTGGGCGTATCCATGTGGTCCATGTGCGCGTGAGACAGCAGCAGAAGATCGGGCACGGGAAGGCGCGATAGAGGCAGGGCCGGCTCCACCAGACGCTTGACGCCCAGCGTCGTGACGCCCAAGTGGATTCCCGCACGCTTGCTGAAGATGGGGTCGGTCAGGAGCCAAAAGCCATCCACCGCGAGCAGGACGGTCGTATGTCCCAGCCACGCGGCATGAAGCCCCGTGTCGGGCCAGCGTGCGGGATTCGGTTGTCGGGGCGCAGGGGCGATGGGGCGCCGCAACTCGCGGAAGTACTGGCGCCAGAAGCTGGGAAAGGCGCGGTAAGCGGCGGCCCCGATCGCGGCTAGGCCGAGGCCGGCGAAGCCGCCAACCAGCCAGCGGCGGCGCGAAGAAACCCTGGACGCCTGCCGCTCCGGTTCGAAGACAGTGGTTGCGGTTCGCGCATCCTGTACCATCGCTCGCCGATCCCCTCTGAGAAAAAGCCGCGCGGGCGGCTACTTCCATCATGGTACAACGACCATGCGACGTCGTAGTGTCGGCTCCGGGCGCTTGGCGGCCGGTTGGCTGGCGGCCGCTGCAGTTTTGACCGCCGCCGACCAAGGCGGACGGGCCCAGTACGTCGGCGGTACCGCTGCCGGCCTCAAGGCTAACACCGAGGGCAGGATCGTGACGACGGACGAGCGCCTGTTCGTCTTCCGCACCACCCGAGGAGACGTTACGATCCCCTACGGGAAGATCAACCTGCTCGAGTACGGGCAGCAGGCGAGCCGCCGTTACGCCCTCGGCGTGATCGTCTCTCCCGTGCTGCTTCTAAGCAAGAAGCGCAAGCACTATTTGACCGTCGGATACCGCGACGGGCAGGACCGCCAGCAGGCGATGGTCTTTCGAGTGGACAAGAACGACATCCGAGCGGTGCTGGCAGCGCTGGAGGCACGCACTGGGCTGCGGGTGGAGTATCAAGACGAGGAGGCGCGGAAAGCCGGACGAGGAGGCGGATGATGCCTGCAGCGCCCATTGTCCTGCTGGGACCCTTGATTGCGACGCTCGTTTGCCAAGCGCCACAGCAGCCCGAAACGGACGACCTCGAGGCCGGACGGCTGCGCGAGCTCCTCAGCGTTCGGCGCGTCTACGTCGACCGGTTCACGGGCGGAGAAGTGGCGGCTCACATCCGCGAAATGATCGTCGCGGCCCTGCACACGGCAAGGCTTTTCGTGGTTACGGAAAACCCCGAGCGCGCAGACGCCGTCCTGCGGGGCTCGGCGGAGGACCTGGTTTATACGGACACCTTCGCCTCCAGCGAGGGGCTGAGTGTGCGGGGCAGCTTCGGTACGGGTTCCAGCCGCACCTCTACGAGCCAGGGCACCCGCACATACGGCAGCCTCGGTGTGGGAGAACACTCAGCGACCCGGATCGCCGAGCGCCGACACGAAGCCTCGGCCGCCGTCCGGCTCGTAAACAAGCAGGGGGATGTCATTTGGGCTACGACCCAGGAGAGCACGGGCGGCAAGTTCCGGGGCGCGAGCGCGGACGTTGCCGACAAGATCAGCCGTCAACTGGCGGCGGACTACGAACGAGCACGGCGGCTGTGCAACCGAGCGGAGCGCCCCGAGGCGCGAGCCGCCCCGGCTTCCGGGCCCACGACCTCAGTTGGTCCGCAGAATTAAAGTTCGATTAAGGAAGGCGACAACCGGGAGCCGTTTGTTCTATACTCAAACCAGTCGCTAATACGTAGCATCCCCGGCGACGGAGCCCAGTCCGTCGCTAGCCCCTCTGAGTGAAGCCCCGGGGACCCCAGCCCGGGGCTTTTCTCATTCATAGGCCGCCTCAACGGCCGAATACCCGCATATGGCCAGAGGGAATTTCCAGCGGCCCCGCCCCGTCGGGAAGCCGCCAGGCGTCTCTGCCCGGTCGGTAGGCTGCGTCGAGCAGGAAGAAACGGCTCACGGCGAGCACACGGCAGTGGCCGGCGTCGGGCCAGAGGTCCTTCCCGTTGACACGTGTCGGGATCACGAGACACTGGAAGCCGATCTCCCGGATGCCGTCGGCCGGCGTGCCGGGCGGAAGCTCGATCGTAGTGCGCACCCAGCCGTCGCGTGCGATGGCGTAGTCCCAGCGCCCCAGGTGCGAGCTGCGCCAGAAATCTTCCCCGGCCAGCCGCACCAACACGGCCACGGCGGAGTTGCGGTTTTCGACGTTCATTTCCACATGCAGGTAGTTCCTTGGGTCGCTGATCTTTTCCCCATCTACAATTCCGAAGGGGCGGATCTTACCCTCGCGTTCCAGTTCCTGGGCCAGGACACGGTACAGCAGCGGATCCTCGTCCAGGACCCTTTCACGGGAGGCCTGGCCGAGGTCGACCACCGCCGGCGCCAGTTGGTACCGCAGCGTAGGCGGGCCTTCAGCCGCCACCATATTATTGCGCGTGACGACGTAAAGCAGCGGGTGCCGGCCCTCCCGCACGCCCGCGAAATCGACCTCCTTGTGATCCCGGGTTTGGATCACGGCCCCGGCGGGAAGACCTTGAGGGCCGAGCCGGACGCGGTACACGAACTCAATGTCGGCCGTGCGGCCCCAACGGGCCATCAGCGCGCGAGTCGAAGTGCCGCCGTCCTCGTTGGAAAATACGACGGTGTACTGGAGAACTTCGGCGCTGCCATCGCGCAGCCGCTCGCAGTAGACCGCCAGCGGCACATCGCTGAAGCGTCCCAAGGTGTCCTCCCGCGCGAAGATGACCGGCGCGTGAGCAACCACGGGATAGTCGTCGTCTCCTGGGCGATACTCGCGCACACGGCTCGCCAGGAGCTCGAAGCCCGAGCCGGGTGCGGACCAATTTTCATCGCGCTCGATCGTCACCCGATGCTCGCCGGTCGGCAGCTCGCCCAAAAAGACGCGGTAAATGCGTGCCTCCGGTCCCGCAAACAGCGTCACGTGATGGGCCGGGCGGCCTTCGACCCCGATCCGGGCCACCGCCGCTTCCCGGCCGCGCTGGGCGAAATCGGAACCCGGCGAGCGCATGACGAGTTCGACCACGACTTCGGCCGGGCGGTCCAACTTGAGGCTGAAGGTCTCCGCGCAAAGCAACACGGCGCATGCGGGCAGCAGTAGTGCGGAATTTCGTCTCATGGCTCAGTCAGTCTTCGAAAACGATCTGCGCGATGACCAATTGGGGCGGGCCCTGGTTCCAGCTCTCCGGCAGTTCGTCGAAGGGCAGGCGGAAGGGCTTGGTTTCCCCCGGCTTCAGGCCGCCCCCGCGACGCCCTACGATCGGCACGCGCTGGCGTAGGACGACCTGGCCGTAGGGGTCGTAGAAGACGCAAGTGATCTCGACCAGCCGCAGAGCGCGGGGCCCCGTGTTCGTGATCTTGCCCGTGATCTCGACGACGCGCTGGTTGAGGTAGCTCTTATGGGCCTTCATCTCGGTGTCGCTGAGCTTGAGGTACTTCACATAGGCGCGGGCTTCTGGAGTGAGTACGGGACCGGGAGGTGGAGGTGCGGGTCGGCTCAAGAACCATGCGGCCGCCAGCCCGATCACCAGCAACACGGCGAAAATGATCAGCGGAACCGGGAGCTCGAAACTGCGCCCGGCGGGTCTCTCTCCGGCAGGCAAGGCCAATCTCCCTTCCTGAGCATATCGCGCCAGGGGGCAGCAAGGGCAAGGGCCGCCCGTGCGCTAGCATGGGTGTTTCTGTTCATGCCCCTTTATCAGGCCATCGTCCTCGCTGTCGTTCAGAGCCTCACGGAGTTCCTGCCGATCTCGAGCACAGCGCACCTGGCCCTGGCGCCGTGGCTGCTGGGATGGCGGGATCCCGGGCTCTCCTTCGACATCGCACTGCATCTGGGCACGGTGGCCGCCCTGCTCGCTTATTTCCTAAGGGACTGGCTGCAACTGGCCGCGCAAGGCTTCGGCTCGTCGCGTTTCAACCATGACCCCGAACTTGGCGCCAACCGGCGCCTCCTGTGGATGCTGGCGGCGGCCACCTTGCCGGTGGGCTTTACGGGCTATTTCTTCAAAAGCTACGCAGAGCAGAGCTGGCGCAGCCCCCTGCTCATGGGGGCGATGCTGATCTCGATCGGCATCCTGATGTATTGGGCCGACCGCCGCAGCCAAGGGCGTCGCGATCTGGCGCGACTGAGTTGGGCTGACGCCCTCTGGATCGGGCTGGCGCAAGCTGTCGCTATCGTCCCCGGGGTCTCCCGCAGCGGCATAACGATTACCGCGGCGCTGCTGCGCGACTTGAACCGCCCGGCGGCGGCCCGTTTCTCTTTCCTGCTGTCCACGCCGGCTTTGCTCGGTGCAGCCGTGAAAGAAGCTCTCGATGTCGCCGCCGCCGGGGGTATCGAACCGGCGATGCAGTTGCCTTTCGTGGTAGGAATCGTCGTGAGCGCAGTCACAGGCTGGTTGGTAATTGCCTTTTTCCTACGATTTCTGCGCAGGCACACCTTACGAATTTTCGTGTACTATCGCGTGGCCTTTGGCATAATGGTGATTGCCCTGGCATTGACCGCGCTCCCTTAGGAGCGCCTGATGCGAGAACCGGAATCAAGCCCCCACACGCGCCGAAGCGAGTTGGCCGGCTTTCTCATCCTCACCGGCGCACTGCTGATTTGGCTCAGCCTGGTTTCGTACCACGAGGCTGATCCGTCCTGGAATACGGCGACCGGCGAGCGGGCGCGGAACCTCATCGGCCCGGTCGGCGCCCATCTTGCAGACCTCGCCCTTCAGATTTTCGGCGCGGTCGCCTTCCCGTTGCCCGTGCTGATGGTGGTGACGGCTTGGAACCTCGTGAGGCGACGCAAGCCCGCGTTGCCGCCGCTGCGTGCCGCGGGCTTCCTGGTGCTGGTGCTGGCGGGCTGCGCTGCCCTCGGGCTGGCCCCCGCGTGGCAGGTGGCCGGCTTTCCCGCCGGCGGCGCGGTCGGTGTGCTGCTGGCCGAGTGGCTGACGGCTTCCTTCAACACGACCGGCGCGGCCATCCTGCTGGCCGCGTCCGGCGTGGCTTCGTTATACATGGTTTCCGGCTTTTCGTTCGCAGGTCTGGCGCCGCGGGTCCGCCGGATCGGCGGCTGGTGGCGGCAACTGCGAGCTCGCCCGCGAGCGAGCAAGCAGCGCCGCACGCCCGAACCGCCGGACGCTGCACCGGCCGGAAGGGAGGCGCCGGTCGCCATCGAAGAATCCGAGACGGCTGCTTCGTCAACGCCGACCGCGGTCCGCGAGATTCCCATCCGCACTCTCGAAGACCTGCCCGAACCTGAACCGGAGTTAGTGCCGGCGCCCGAACCGGAGGCCACAGTCGCCGAGGAAGCAGTCCCGAGCGAGGCGGACGCACCCGGGCCGCGACCCAGCCGACCGCAATATCGACTTCCGCCGCTCGACCTGCTCAACGAGGGGCCGGGACGGGGCAGCTATGACGGCCAGGAACTGCAGGAAATCGCGGCGCGCATCGAAGCCAAGTTCAAGGAGTTCGGCGTTCTGGGGTCGGTGGTGCAGATCAACCCCGGCCCCGTGGTCACCACGTTCGAGTTCAAGCCCGAGGCCGGCATCAAGTACAGCCGCATCGTTACCCTCACCGAAGACCTTTGCCTGGGCTTGCAGGCCGAGTCCATCCTGATTGAGCGCATTCCTGGACGTCCCACCGTCGGAATCGAAGTCCCCAACGCGAAACGCGAGCTGATCGTGCTCCGGCAGGTGCTGGAGTCCGAAGAATTTCAGCGCTCGCCGTCGCGTTTGACCTTGCCGCTCGGCAAGGACGTGGCGGGGCGCATCAAGGTGACGCCGCTGGAAGCCATGCCGCACCTGCTCATCGCAGGCTCCACGGGGTCCGGCAAGAGCGTCCTGTTGAACTGCCTGATCATGTCCGTGCTTTACAAGGCCACTCCGGATGAAGTGCGCATGATCCTGGTGGACCCCAAACGGCTGGAGCTTGGCCTGTACGAGGGCATCCCGCACCTGCTCACGCCGGTGATCACCGATGCGCGCAAGGCCGCCAACGCGCTGCGCAACGCGGTGTTGGAGATGGAGCGACGGTTCCGCGTGCTCTCGGATCACGGCGTCCGTAACATCGAGCAGTACCAGCGCAAGTTCGCGCAGTACCAACAGCAGGGCGGCGCGCTGTTCGGCGAGGAGGAAGGGCCCGAACCGCTGCCCTACGTGCTCATCGTGATCGATGAGCTGGCGGATCTGATGATCGTGGAGGGGCACAACGTCGAGCAGTCCGTGATGCGGCTGGCGCAGATGGCGCGCGCGGTGGGGATGCATCTGGTGCTGGCCACGCAGCGACCCAGCGTGGACGTGATCACGGGCGTCATCAAGGCCAATTTTCCGGCGCGCATCAGCTTCCGCGTGGCCACGCGCGTGGACTCGCGGACCATCCTCGACGTGATGGGCGCCGAACACCTGCTGGGGCGCGGCGACATGCTCTTCCTGCCGCCGGGCAGCTCACGGCTGACCCGCGTCCACGGCCCTCTGGTCACCGAGGCGGAAATCAACCGCGTAGTCGAGTTCTGGAAGGCGCAGGCCGCGCCGGAGTACGATCCTTCCTACCTGATCGCCCCGCCCTCGGAGCAGGAGAACGCCGAGGGCGCCGAGGCTCAAATGGAAGAGGATCCGCTCTACCGCGACGCCGTACGCATCGTTTGCGAGTTGGGAAAGGCGTCCACTTCCACCTTGCAGCGGCGATTGCGGCTGGGCTACGGACGGGCAGCGCGCATTCTGGACCGCATGCAGCGCGAAGGCATCATCGGGCCTCCCGACGGCTCCAAGCCGAGGCCGGTGTTGCGCCGTCCGGAGTGGCTCGACGAAGCGGCTTCGGACCCGCAAGTCTGAGGCGGCCGGGCCGCTCGTGACGCGGAGCTATACTCGGAAATGAGAGGAGCGTCCTCCCGCTTGCGTCCCATGATCCTGTTGCGTCTGCTCTTGCAGCAGCATCTGGCTGCCCAGAGCGAGGATGAGATTTTGATCGGCGGCCAGGCTGTCATCGAGGGCGTCATGATGCGCTGCCCGCACAGCTATTGCGTCGCGGTGCGTCGCGCCGACGGCGAACTGGTGACGGAGGAGAGCGCTTTGAGAAAGCTCTCGGAGTGCTCGCGCTGGTGGGGCCGGCCCGTGTTGCGCGGCGTAGGGACGCTAGGGCAGGCGTTGTGGCTCGGCATGAAGGCCCTGCGTTTTTCGGCCAACGCAGCTCTGCCCGAAGACGGGGGGGCGGGCCGGAAAAAAGAGGTCACCCCGGCCTTGATGGCTGTGAACCTAGCCCTGTCGCTGGGTTTCTTCATTTTCCTCTACAAATTCGTGCCGCTGTATCTGACGACCCGGCTGGGTGCGTGGTGGCCCGCCATCGAGGGCCGCATCGGATTCAATCTGGCGGATGGCCTGATCCGGATCGCGCTGTTCGTGGGCTTCCTGCTTGCCATCTCCTGCTGGAAAGACATTCGCCGGGTCTTCGAATACCACGGCGCCGAACACCGCGTGGTTTTCGCGTTCGAGGCCGGGGGTCCGCTGACGGTACAGAATGCGCAGCGTTTCAGCACCCTGCACCCGCGCTGCGGCACCAGCTTCCTGTTGGTCGTGATGCTGGTCTCAATCGCCGCCTACGCGTTGCTGCCCTTCGAAGACTTCGGCAGCCGCTTCGCCGCGCGCGTGCTGCTGCTGCCGTTGATCGCAGGTGTAAGCTATGAAGTGATTCGCGCTGCGGCGCGGGGCCGCAGACGCCTGTTTTCGGCCGTAGCGGCGCCGGGTCTGTGGCTTCAGCGTATTACGACCCGGCCTCCCTGCGATGAGCAGGTGGCGGTGGCCATACGGGCGCTGGAGCGGGCGCTTGCGCTTGAGCAGGCCCAGGGCGGCCGTCCCGTCATTGCCTGAGCGAAGCGATGAAACAATATACTCGCAAGCTCGACGAAATCGAGACGCGGTTCGAAGAGCTGACGCGCCAGATGGCGGATCCCGCCACCGTGCAGGATCCCGAGCGCTATCGCAAGACGGCCAAGGCCCACCGCGACCTGGAGCCCATTGTCGCTCGATACCGCGATTGGAAGAAACTGGACGCAGAGCTCGCCCAGGCTCGCCAGATGCTCGCGGAGCCTGACGAGGATCTGCGCAAGCTGGCGGCCGAGGAGGTCGAGCGCCTCCAGCGCGAGATGGCGCGGGTCGAGCAGGAGCTGAAGATTCTCCTCCTGCCCAAGGATCCCAACGACGAGAAGAACGTGCTGCTGGAAATCCGCGCCGGCACGGGCGGGGCCGAAGCCACGCTGTTCGCCGCCGAGATTTTCCGCATGTATGCGCGCTACGCGGAATCGCAGGGCTGGCGGGTGGAAATTTCCTCGGTAAGCGAGTCGGAAGTGGGCGGCTACAAAGAGATCATCGCGCTGGTCAGCGGGGACAAAGTTTACAGCAAGCTGAAGTACGAAAGCGGCGTGCACCGGGTCCAGCGCGTACCCGAGACGGAAGCGCAGGGGCGTATTCACACCTCGGCGGTGACCGTGGCCGTCCTTCCCGAACCGGACGAGGTCGAGGTCGAAATCGACCCCAAGGAGCTGCGCATCGATACCTTCTGCTCCTCGGGCCCGGGCGGACAGTCGGTCAACACGACCTACTCGGCGGTCCGCATCACCCACCTGCCCACCGGGTTGGTCGTAACCTGCCAGGACGAGAAGTCGCAGATCAAGAACAAGGCCAAGGCCATGCGGGTCTTGCGCTCGCGACTCTACGAGCGCGAACTCGAGCGACAGCGCGCCGAAATCGGCGCTGAGCGGCGCAGCATGGTGGGTACCGGCGATCGCAGCGAGAAGATCCGCACTTACAATTTTCCGCAGAACAGAGTTACCGACCACCGAATCGGACTTACCCTCTATCAGCTGGACAGCATCCTGGACGGGCATTTGGATCCGCTCATCGATGCGCTGACCACTTACTACCAGGCGGAGCGGCTCAAGCAAGAGATCGAGCCGGTGGTGGCTCTCGATGGACCTCGCGACGGCGCTCCGGCAAGCCTCCCGGCGTCTTGAGCAGGCGGGCGTCGCCGCGCCCCGCCTGACGGCGGAGGTCCTGCTGTCGGCGCTGCTGGATCGGCCGCGGTCCTACCTCTTCGCGCATCCGGAAGAGACTCTTCCCGACGGGCTCGCGGCGAGCTACGAAGCCCTGATCGCCGAACGCGCGGCGGGCCGACCGCTGCAATACATCACAGGCAGGCAGGAGTTCTACGGGCGCGAGTTCCTGGTGACGCCTGACGTCTTCATTCCCCGCCCGGAGACCGAGCACGTGATCGAGGCGGCGTTGGCGGTCGCATTCGAAGCTCGGCGCGCGGTGGACGTGGGCTGCGGCTCCGGCGCGATCGCCGTAACGCTGAGCTTGGAAATGAAGCGCAAGGTTTGGGCCACGGACATTTCGCTGCCCGCCCTCGCTGTGGCCGCGGAGAATGCCCGGCGACACGCTGCGCAGGTCGAATTGGTGGCCTGCGATCTGGCGTCGGCCTTCGCGGCAGCGAGTATGGAGCTGGTGGTATCCAATCCCCCTTACATCGGGGAGGAAGAAGCTCAAGCCTTGCCGCGCGAAGTGCGGGAGCACGAGCCGTCGATCGCGTTCCTGGGGGGACCGGACGGCCTGGCTGTTTACCGCCGCCTCGTCAGCGAGGCGGCGCGCGTGCTCCGACCGGGCGGCTGGTTGGTAGTCGAGCTGGGCTGGAACGCCTTGGAGCCGGTGACCGCCATGCTCGAGACGGGCTGGGAGGAACCGCGCGTGTGGCCGGATCTGGCGGGCAGGCCCCGGGTGCTGGCGGCGCGGCGTCTGCGGGAAGCGTCATGAGAACGTTCTTCCACGTCGATATGGACGCGTTCTTCGTTTCCGTGGAGGAGCTGTTCGATCCCTCACTCAAGGGCAAGCCGGTCGTGGTCGGCGGACGCCCCGACGAGCGCGGGGTGGTGGCAGCGGCTTCCTACCAGGCCCGCAAATACGGAGTCCGGTCCGCCATGCCGTTACGCACCGCCGCGCGGCTGTGCCCGCAGGCGATCTTTCTCGAAGGCCGTCCGGAACGGTATCGCGAGTACTCGGAGAAGGTCCGCCGCATCCTGTGCGAGTTCTCGCCCGCCGTCGAAATGGCCTCGATTGACGAGGCTTGTCTGGACATGACCGGCAGCGAGCGGCTGTTCGGACCCCCGCTGAAAGCAGCTCACCGACTGCACGAAGAGATACGGCAGCGCACGGGGCTGAACTGCTCGATCGGCATCGCCACTTCGCGGTTGGTGGCGAAGGTGGCCTCCGATTTGGCCAAGCCGAACGGAATCCTGTGGGTGTTGCCAGGACTCGAGGCGCGATTCCTGGCGCCGTTGGATGTCAGCCGCATACCGGGAGTCGGCAAGGTGACCGAGGAACGCCTGCGCAGCCTGGGCGTCCGCCGCGTCGGTGACCTCGCCAGGCTCGAGGAATCCCTCCTGCAAGAGCACTTCGGCCGATGGGGATTGGCCCTGGCGGGCAAGGCGCGCGGCCTCGACGCGGGCGGATGGTTCGACGAGGAGGTGGGCATCGAGGCGCCGCCCAAATCGGTGAGCCACGAGCACACCTTCGACCGCGACATCCGTGACCCGCGCCTGCTCGAAGCCACTCTGGCCCGGCTGGCAAGCATGGTGGCGCGCCGGTTGCGCGAATACGGCCTGTTCGCTCGCACCGTGCGGCTCAAGCTACGCTTTCACGACTTCACTACGATCACGCGCGAGCGGACTCTGGATCGCGCCACGCAGCTCGATGCCGAGCTGCTCGCCGAGGTGCGACGCCTGTTCCGCGCCAATTGGCGGGAGAACCAGCCGGTACGGCTACTCGGAATCGCTGCGACGAATCTACAATCCCACGAAGGACAGCTCAGCCTGCTCGAAGAGCCGCGCCGGGAACGCTGGCGCCGTGTTCTGGCTGCCGCCGATCGCGTACGCGACCGCTACGGCGAGGAGGCCCTGGAACTGGGTTCCGCACTCGAGGGGCTCTGGCGCGAGCGCGCACACGAGAATCCGGCGCGGCGGCCTTCGCGCGGGGGGAGCAAACGCGCATGAGACGCTGCTACATCACGGACCGCAAGCTCGCCGGGGGAATCGAGCCGCTGCTGGCGGCGATCGCGCGCAATCTGGCCGCCGGCGTGGAGATGATCCAGATCCGCGAGAAGGATCTCACGGCACGCGAACTGCTCGCGCTCGTGCGGCGCGCCTTGGCGCTGCCCAACCCGCACGGCACGCGCTTCCTGGTCAACGAGCGCACGGATCTAGCGCTGGCGGCCGGAGCACACGGCGTACACTTGCCTGCCGACGCCCCGCCGCCCCACGGCTTGCGCTCCATCACGCCTCCCGGCTTCCTCATCGGCGTCTCCTGTCACAGCGTCGAAGAGGTCATCCGCGCCGAGCGCGAGGGCGCCGATTTCGTAGTGTTCGGACCCGTCTTCGCGCCGCTATCCAAAACTTCGTCACGCCCGCCGCTCGGCCTGGAACGACTGCGCGAGGCAGCGCGTGCGAGCCGTCTGCCTGTGTTCGCGCTGGGGGGCATCACGCGCGACAATGCGCGCGCATGCCTTGAGGCCGGCGCGGCGGGTGTCGCGGGCATCACCGTTTTCCAGTCGCAGGAGGCCCCGCTAGAATAGCCGTCAATGGCGGAACGCGATCTTTGCGAGTGGATGCGCCAGGACTGGAACCGTCGCGCCCGCGAGGATGCCAGGTACTATGTGGCCTTTGGCCGGCGCGGACAGGACGACGACGAATTCTTCGCCAGCGGCCTGGAGCTCGCACAGGCGCTCGCGCGCGAGCTGAAACGCTTGCCCGCGGGCAATCCGCGCGCCCGCCGCGCTCTTGAGATCGGCTGCGGACTGGGGCGGCTGATGCGGCACCTGGCGTGCTGGTTCGGTGAGATCCACGGAGTGGATGTCTCCGACGAGATGGTGCGCCTGGCGCGCGAGAAGTTGGCTGCCATCCCCCACGCACACGTGCACGTCAACCGGGGCGCAGATCTGGCGGCGTTCGCCGACGATTCTTTCGACTTCGTCTACTCGTATGCGGTCTTCCAGCACATACCCTCCCGCCAGATCGTCTTCGCCTACCTGAAGGAAGCCCGGCGTGTGCTGAAGCCCGGCGGCATCTTCCGGTTCCAGGTCAACGGGCTGCCGGGCATGCCCGAGAGCGGCGACACCTGGTGCGGCGTCTCGATCCCGGCCGAAGAGATCGCCTGGTTCGCGCGCGAAAACGACTTTCAACTGCTGGCGCTCGAGGGCGTGGGCACCCAATACCAGTGGGTGACCCTTCGCAAGCGGCCGGCAGGTTGGTATGCCTCGCTCGCCCGCGTCCAGACCCAAGGATCCGTCCACGTCCGCCGCATTACGAACGCGTACGCCTCGGAACCGGTGGCCGCCTCCCGGGGTCGCTTCGCCGCGGTCTCCCTGTGGCTGGAGGAGCTGCCGGAAGATTGTGATCTGAACACGCTGCTGGCGCTCGTGGCGGGCAAGGAGGCCCGCGGCGCTTACCTCGGGCCGCCGCAGTACGGTCTGGTGCAGTTCAATATCGAGCTGCCTCGGGGGATCTCCAGCGGCCTCCAGCCGGTCGAATTGTTCTGGCTGGGACGCTCTCTGGCGCCGCGCGTTTTTCTGCGGGTGATCCCGCCACCGCCGCCGGTTCCGCGCGTGACTGAGGTTTCCGACGGCATCGACCTGCTGGCGGGCCCGCACATCAGCAGCCGCACCGTGCGCGTGGTCCTGGAAGAGGTCGAGCACCCGGAGCGCTTGGAGGTGCTGGTGGGTGGCCGGGCGATCGAGGCGCGGGAGATCGTTTGCGTGGAGCCGCGCACTCCGATCCATCAGGTAAGTTTCGTGCTGCCCGCCGCGGTCGGTCCGGGCGAGCACCCGCTCGAGATCCGGCTCGGTGGCAGGCGGTTCCCGCCTATCACTCTCGAGGTGGCGGCGTGACGGCGCTGCTGGCGCTGGCCGCGTGGCTATGGCCGACGCAGGTCGCGGTCCCGAACAGCGGTACGTTGAGCCTGCCGCCCGGCGTGTGGGAGCTGGCGCACGAGCTGGTAGTTCCGGCCGGCGCGCACGAGCTCGAGATTCAAGGCCACCCCCAGGGGACCGTGCTCAGGGCGGGATCGGAATTCCGCGGGCGGGCGTTGCTCGTAGTCGAACAAGCTCGCGCCGTGCGCATACGGAACTTGGTTTTCCACGGACGCCGCGATCTGTTGGAACGGCCTCAGGGCCTGCCGCCGGCGAATGTTCCTTTCTTCGCCTTCACCGCCAACAACGGCGTGCTCGTGCTCGATTCCGAAGACGTGAGGATCGAGGATGCCCGCTTCCACGGCGTCGCGGGCTTCGCCGTGCTGGTCGCCCGATCCCGCCGCGTTCATATCGAGCGCGTCGAGGTCCGCGACAGCGGATCGCTGGACGAGCGCGGCCGCAACAACACCACCGGCGGCATTCTGTTCGAGGAAGGCACGGCCGAGTTCAGTGTGCGCGCGGGCCGCTTCCTGCGCGTGCGCGGCAACGGCGTCTGGACCCACTCGCTCTACACCTCGCCGCGCAACAGTGACGGGCTGGTCGAGGACAATTACTTCGAGGAGCTGGCTCGCGACGCCGTCCAGGTGGGTCACGCTACGCGCGTGCGCGTGGTGCGCAATCGCGGCCGCAGGATCGGCTACCCGCCGCACGAGGTGGATCCCGAGGCTACGCCGGTGGCGCTCGACACGGCGGGGGATACCGACCATTGCCTCTACGCGTGGAACCGCTTCGAGGAAGTCAACGGCAAGTGCATCGACCTTGACGGCTTCCACGACGGCGAGGTGCGGGGTAACTCTTGCGTCAATCGCGGGCGACGCGAAGACTACCCGCACGGGCAGTTCGGCATCGTGGTCAACGACACCAACCCCGACATGCGCTCCCAGAACATCGTGATCGCGGACAACCGCATCGAGGGCGCGGTCTTCGGCGGACTGTTTCTGATCGGCCGGGGCCACCGCGTGACGGGCAACATCTTCGTCCGCCTGAATCTGGCGCGCTGCGAGCCGGGCAAGCCGGGCTGCGTCTACTGGGCGGATCAACCGGAACTCTTGAGCGCGGGAATCTACCTGGGCCGCGGCGTTTCCAGACCGTCGCCGGCGGAGGGAAGCCTCATCGCTCGCAACACGATCCGGGGCTTCGGCATGAGCCGGCGCTGCATCGTCGCGGCCCCCGGCGTGGAGCGGGAAAAGAACCGTATCACGGCCAACCGCTGCGCGGACGAATAGGAATCTTTCGCAACCGGGGCGTCCGCACGGCTATTGCGGTCGTCCGGTCTCTTCAGGCCGGCGGCAGCTCCTCCCCTTCCAGCCTCACGGATGCCGGAATTCGTGGGCACGGGGAACGAGCGTGCGGTAGACCTCGTCCGGCAGGTGCGTCTCCCAGTGGCCGGAGAACTTCGCCCAGCCCACGATCCCGGCGAACAGCAACGCGATCCCCGCCGCCATCGCCCACGCGGGCACGCGGCCCTTGCGCGGCGCGCTCAATTCGAGGGCGTCCGCCACAGGACAGACTGCGATGCACTCCAGGCAGGCCGTGCACTCGGCCGAGCGTACCTGAAGGAGTCTGTCCACCGGCAGCCACGCCGGGCAGACCTTCGCGCACTTCGCACAGTCGATGCAGGTGGCAGGATTGCGCCGGATGCGTAGCGGACTGAGCAGCGCTGCCAGACCGACAAGCGCGCCGTACGGGCACAAATAGCGGCACCAGAAATTTTGCACCAGGAGGCTCAGCACGACGAGCGTAGCGAGGACCACTGCGGCAGTCGTGCTCAGGTAGCGGAAGAAGTTCAGCATCTTCACATCCGCAATCAGCCCGTAGGGACTCCGCATGAAGGCTTCGATCGCCGCAACGCTCATTCCGCCGATGGCCCACACGAAGAATCCGAGCAGCAGATATTTCAGGCCGCGCAAGGGGATGTCCGCCCAACGCGGCAGGCGAAAGTTGCGCCCAAGAATGCGCCGTCCGAAACGCCACAGGTACTCCGAGAGCGTCCCGACGGGACAAAGCCAGCTGCAGAAGCTCTTGCGGAACAGCCACGAAATCAGCAGAAAGGCAGCGAGGAGCACCGCGGCGGCCGGGTGAACGGCCGGAACGCGCCCTGTTTCGATCCACGCCCGTAGATTCATCAGGCCCGCGATGGGCAACCAACCCTCGACGCCCGGCGGGCGAGCCACGAAAGGCGACTTTCCACCGCTCTCCCAGTACCGGACGAAGAGATAAAACTCCGCGCCGATCCAGAGATTCAGCGCGATAAAAAAGAACTGGAAGACGCGTCGGAGGAGCTGAGAGCGGTCCGACACTCGGCGCACGACCGTCTTTTTCACTCGCGGCGACTGCCGCGGAGCCTGCTGGGAAACGGCCGCCATCAATTTCAGGCTAGGCGGAGCCGCGTCCTTGCGCCGTGACCGCAGTCACACAGTCGCGCAGCTTACGGAGTGCGATCGCCGGCTGCGCCGGGCACGTCCAGATGGCGATAGTATCCGAGATCTTCGCCCGTGAGCTGCTTGGTGGCGTAAAGGATCTGTCCGGTGTGATGCGAGAAGTGCTCCACGGCGTGGTAGACGGCCTCCAGCACTGTGACCTGATAGCCCTGAAGGACCAAAGTCTCCAGCAGCCGGGCCGGCGTTAGCGCGCGCAAGACGGCCGTCGCCTCGCGAACGGTCTCATCCAAGCGCGCCGCCAGCTCTTCGCGCGACAGGCCGCTGCGCGCGGCGAACTCCGCGGGCCGCTCCCGCACGTCGGCGAGACCGCCCGCCCCGTGCCCGATCCACTGTCGCAAGTTTCCGCATAAATGCAGCACAAGGTTGCCGACGGCGTTTTCGTGTTCGCCGCCGCGGCGCCAGATCTGCTCCCCGGAGAGCCGCCCCAGGCAGTCGCGGATGCGGGCCGCATATTGCTCGAGCTTGCGCACGGAGAAATCCAGGAACAAATGCGCCAGTTCGGCCTCCATGCCGCCAGCTTAGCGCAAGGCCACTATAATGGCGACATGCGAAGTCTTGCAGCGTTACTGGCTTGCACGACGATGGCGGTTGCTCAGCGCAAGACCGGCAACCCGCTTGATGCCCTGCCGCCGAACATCGAAATCCTGACTTACTTCGGCGAACGCGCCGACATTTCGCCGGACAACCAGCGCGTTGCTTTCATGGCCAAGAGCTTCGGCGACGCCATGGTGATCGATCTCAAGACGCGGATCATCCGCTGTCTGACCTGCAACCTTCCCGGCGCGGCTTTCCTGCGCGTGATGCATCTGGTCACGGGTGACTATCTTCTGATCGGCCCCGAGCGGTTTCAGGACATTCGCACGAGCCGCTCCCGGGACAACGAACTTTGGTTCCTGAGTAAACAGCCGGGTTCCCGGCCCATTCGGCTCAACCAGAAAATGAGCGAGGGTGCTGCGGTCTCCAAGCGGAGCCTCAAAATCGGCTTCGCCGAAACCAGCGCGCAGTTCCCCCAGATGCCGCCGGGATCCTCGCGACTGGTGGTGGCTGAGCTGGATCCGGGACCCGAAGGGCCGCGACTCATCAACCGGCGCGTCGTCTTCGAAAGCAAAGACCGGAGCTGTGTAATCGAGGCACAAGACTTCTTCGACGAGGACCGCAAGATGACCTTCACCTGCTACGAACCCAACGACTGCGCTTCGGTGATGGTCATAGACCTGGAAACCGGCGAGGTCCGCAATCACTCTCAGGCTCCCGGGACCTACAACGAGCCCGAAGGGATATTTCCTGACGGCCGCTACACGCTGGTCGAGGCCGACCGTCAAGCCCACCAACAGGGCCGCAAGGGGGGATTCCGTGAGATCGATCTCTGGAAGTTGCGGCTGGACGGCACCGGCAAGGATTTCGTGCGCCTGACCTATTTCAACGACTTCGAAGGTTACAAGGCCTCCAACGGCGTGGTCTCGACCGACGGGCGATTCATGGCCTTCCAGCTGGCCCGCACCGCCGATGAAGCCGGCGTGGGCTACGGCATCCTGCTCTACTGGTTCCGCAAGTGACTCAATCGCCGGGAGCCGGCGCCGGCACGCGCACGGCCCGCCGCGCGGCGAGCCAGACCTTGACGTCCTCCACCAGCGAGTAAGCCACCGGCACGATCAGCAGGGTAAGCAACAGGCACAGCGTCTGACCGCCGATGATGGTGACGGCGATGGCCGAGCGCTGCGCCGCACCGGCGCCGAAGCCGATGGCGGTCGGTATCAGGCCGGCGACGATGGAAAAGGTTGTCATCAAAATGGGACGCAGCCTGACGCGGTTAGCCTCGAGAATCGCATCGCGCAGCGGCATGCCCGAACCGTAAAGCCGGTTCATGTAGTCAATCTGGAGGATGCCGTTCTTCTTGACGATGCCCAATAGCAGAAGCACTCCCACGGCGCTGAACAAGTTCAGCGAGCGCCCCGTAGCCAGCAGTGAGATCAGGGCGAAGGGGATCGAAAGGGGCAGCGCCAGCAGGATGATGAACGGGTGGACGAGGCTTTCGAACTGCGCTGCCAGCACCATGTACATGAAGATCGAGGCCAGCGAGATGGCCAGGATCATGTTGGTCGTGGTTTCCTCAAGGATCTTCACCTGCCCCGAAAAGGCCAGTCCGTAGCCGGACGGCAGGCCGACTCGTTGCACCGCGGCCTGAGTGTCGGCGGCTGCGCGATCCAGGTTGTACCCGGGAGCCACGTTGCCGTAAAGGCTCACCGCGAACTGGCGGTTGAAGCGGTCAATGCGGCTGGGTCCCAACCCCCTTTCCAGCTTCGCCACCGAGTCCAGTCGGACGAGGCCGAGTCTCGACGAGGGGACGAGGATGCGGTTCAGTACCGCGGGATCGTCGCGCTGACCCGGTAGGAGGCGCATCGTCACGGGGTACTGCTCGGAGCCTTCTTTATAGGTTGAAATCTCGTCGTCGCCGGACATGAGCAAGCGCACCGCGCGAGCAATGTCGGAGACGCGTACGCCGAGGTCGGAGGCGCGCGTACGATCGATGGCTACTTGGAGTTCGGGGTTGTTGAGGTTCAGGTTGACCTTGACGTCGACGATCGAGGGCACCTGAAGCAGTTCCTGGTTCACCTGCCGCGCCACGTTGAAGAGCGTCTCCATCTCCGGGCCGAGCAGCATGGCTCGCACGGGAGCAAAGGTTTCGCGCCCGCCGAGGGCGTTGGGAAAGCTGATGCGCGGCCTCGTATAGGCAAATTCGCGGATGGCCTCGCGCACCCGCTGCCCCATGGTGCTGATGTCCTCGCGCTCGCTTGCGGGCTTCAGCAGCACCCCGATCTGGGCCATGGTGACGCGGTCAATGAAGCCCATGCTGGCGGGGATCACGGTGGTGACGCCGGGGATGCGCGCGATGCGACGGGCCATCTCACGGGTTACGCGCTCGGTCTCCTCGATCGAGGAACCTTCGGGCAGCTCCAGGGAGACATACAACTCGTTCTGATCCTCCTGCGGCATCCAGTCGCGACCGATCATGCGATTGAGCACGAAGGTGGAGGCGAAGGTGAGGACCGCCGCACCGACAATCACCCAGCGGTGATCGAGCGACCAGGAAAGGATGCCGACGTAGTGACGGTCGATGAAACTTCCCCTGTGCGCGCCATGGGCGGGGACGTCGGCCGGGCGCACGCGCCTGAGCACACGCGCGCTCAGCGTGGGAGTGAGCGTGAAGGCCACCAGCATCGAAATCATGATGGCCGCCGCCATGGTCCAGCCGAATTCATTCAGGTAGCGGCGCGCGTAGCCTGTCATGAAAGCGATGGGCACGAAGATGATCACCAGCGAGAGCGTGGTGGCCATCACCGCCAGAGAGATCTCTTTCGTGGCGTGGATGGCAGCCTCGCGCGCCGGCAAACCCTTCTCCTGAATGTGCCGGTATATGTTTTCCAGCACGATGATGGCGTCGTCGATGACGATGCCCACCGCCAGGGTCAGCCCCAACAGGGTCATCGAGTTCAGCGTGAAATTGGCCGCCTTTAAGACGGTGAAGCTCGCGATGATCGAGGTCGGGATGGCCACCGCGGCGATCAGCACGGTGCGCAAATCCCGAATGAACAGAAACACGATGAGCGAGGCGAACAGGGCGCCCAGCAGCAGGTGTTCCTCGAGGGCCTTGACCGAGTTACGGATGTAAGTGGCCTGCTCGCGGACGACGGTGAGCTTGACGCCGCCCGGCAGCTCCCGCTCGATCGTCCTGAGCCGCGCCAGCACTGCATCCACCACCTTGACCGTATTGGTGCCCGCTTGGCGGCGAACCTCGAGGATCACCGCCGGCGCGTCGTTCAGGTAGGCGAAGCTGCGCTTCTCGCTCATGCCGTCTTCGGCGTGACCGATATCCCGAATGCGGATGGGTGCGCCGGCCACGTTCTTGACGATGATGTCGTTGAACTCCGACACGTGCTGTACCCGGCCCAGCGTACGGACGCCCACCTCGGTAGGACCGCGCACGATCCGCCCGCCCGGCGCCTCTACGTTCTCGGCGATGAGGGCGCGCTCGACGTCCTGCGGCGTCAGGTTGTAAGCCGCCAGCTTGTCGAGGTCGACAAACACGTTGACCTGCCGGTACCGCCCACCGGAAATGTCCACGGCAGCGACGCCGTCCACCGTCTCCAGCGCCCGCCGCACCTGTTTGTCGGCGATTTCGGTCAGCTCCCTGGGGCTGCGCCGGCCGCTGACGGCCAGCGTGACGATGGGATCCCGGTCGGGATCCGCCTTCTGGACCACCGGCGGCAGCACGTTCGGCGGCAGGCGGCGCATGGCGCCGGCAACCTTCTCGCGCACGTCCTCAGCCGCCTCGCCGATGTCCCGCTCGAGCACAAAGGTCACGATGAGGTTGGCGCTGCCCTCGGTGACCATAGCCCGCATCTCGTCAATGCCGCTCACCGAAGAAATGGCTTCCTCGAGCGGCATGACGACCTGGGAGACCATCTCTTCGGGGCTGGCGCCGGGCAGGCGCACGCGAACGTAAACCGTGGCCGGGTCGGTGCGCGGGAACAGGTCCACGCCGAGCTGGAAGAAACTGAACACGCCCAGCACGGTGATGAACAGGATCAGCATGGACGCGAACACCGGCCGCTGAACGCAAATCTCCGTCAGCCGCACTTCGAGGCCTCCTGGGCAGACTACCAATTCAGGCGCTGAGCCCTGCCTGGTGGTTACCCATTGGCATCGTACAATGGTTGGCGGCATGTCCAAGATTGCCTTCCTGTTCCCCGGTCAGGGCTCCCAGCAAGTGGGGATGGGCAGGAGCCTTTACGAGACCTTCCCCGTCGCACGGGCTGTGTTCGAAGAGGCGGACCAGGTTCTCGGGTTTCCCCTCTCACGGCTTTGCTTCGAGGGGCCGGAGGAGCAGCTCCGCTTGACCGAAAACACCCAGCCAGCCATCTTGACCGTCTCGGTGGCCGCCTTTCGCGTGCTCGAACACAACGGACTGCTGCCCGATTACGTGCTTGGCCATAGTCTCGGCGAGTACTCTGCCCTGGTCGCCGCCGGCAGTCTCACTTTCGCCAACGCGCTGCGACTAGTGCGCAATCGCGGTCGCTACATGCAGGAGGCCGTGCCGCCGGGGGTAGGTGCGATGGCCGCGTTGATCCGTCTGCCCGACGGCAAGCTGGAGAGCATCCTGGCGCAGGCGTCTCAGTTGGAGTTGGTTACGGCAGCCAATTTCAACGCGCCCGACCAGGTCGTCATCTCAGGACACGCCGGTGCGGTGCAGCGGGCTATGGAGCTGGCGCGCGCGGCCGGCGCCAAGCGCGCCGTGCTGTTGCCAGTCAGCGCACCCTTCCACTGCCCGCTCATGAAACCCGCGCAGCAAAGGCTCGCGGCGGACCTGAACGCGACCCCCTTCGACGACCTGCGTTTCCCCTTGATCAACAACTGGCAGGCGCGCGAAGTCCACACCGGAACGGAAGCACGCGAGGGGCTCATCGAGCAGGTAGTCCGCCCGGTGCGCTGGACACAGTCGGTGCAGGCTGTCATCAGCAAGGGCGCAGGGCGCTTCGTCGAGGTGGGCCCGGGCAGCGTGTTGACCGGCCTGCTGCGCAGCATCGCACCCGACAAGCCCTGCTGGCGGTTCGCGGAGGCAGCCCAACTGGAGGAGATCCGTGCTGCGCTGGCTTAGCGGTGCGCTCATCGTGCTTATACTGGCGGCGGGCTGCCGGCGTTCGCCTCCGGCCAGCGTCGCGGCCACGGTCAACGACCGCGCGATCACTTACGACGAGCTGGAGCGCTTCTATCGCATCCAGTTTCCCAGCCCGCCCGAGCAGGCCAGCGAGGAGCAGATCTGGTACCAGAAACTCGAACTGCTGCGCATCCTGATCGACAACGAAATCATGCTTCAGCGCGCCGAGAAACTGGGCCTGCTGGCCGTCGATGCCGACGTGGATGCGAAGGTCAACGAGCTGCGGGCGGGTCTGACCCAAGAGGAGTTCGAAAAGCAGCTTCGCGATCGGCATCTCACCCTCGACGAGCTGCGCCGACAGTTGCGCCGCGACCTGTCGATCCAGAAACTGCTCAACCGAGAGATCACTTCGCACATCTCGATCAGCGACAAGGAAGTGGCTGACTTTTACGAGGCCAACAAGGCCAGCTTCAACCGCCCCGAGCCGCAGTACCGGCTGGCGCAGATCCTGGTCACGCCCTACCCGGACCCGAACGTCCGCAATCTCAAGAACGACAAGGCCCAGAACGAGCTCGAGGCCCGCAAGAAAATTGAGATGATCGCCGCGCGCCTGAAAGCGGGCGAGGATTTCGCCATGCTCGCTCAGTATTACTCCGAGGATCCCAACAGCGCGGCCAACGGGGGCGAGGTGGGTTACATTCCCGAGTCCGCCTTCGAGAAGGCAGACGCTGAGCTGCGCAAGATCCTGTTCTCCCTGAAGCCCGGCGAGATCTCGCCCATCATCCGCACGCCCGAAGGCTACCGCATCATACGCCTGATCGCGCGCGAGCCGGCCGGACAGCGGGATCTCAACGACCCCCGCGTGCAGCAGGAGATCCGCGAAACGCTGCTCAACCGGAAGGATCAGCTGCTGCGGGCTGCTTATTATGAGGTGGCGCGCAACGAGGCACGCGTGGTCAATTACCTGGCCCGGCGCATTACGGAGACCAAGGGCAAGATGAAGTGATCGCCTCAGGCGCGGGGGCCGCCGGGCTCCCAGGCGCAGCGCGGGTCCTCCCCCAGATAGTCGCCCGTCAAGGCGTAAGCTCGCGAACGGGAGCCTCCGCAGAGGGTCTTGAACTGGCAGCGTCCGCACTTGCCGCGCAGCAGGGATACGTCGCGCAGCGTGTGAAATAGGGGCGAATCGCGGTAGATTTCCGGCAGCGAGTGGCGGCGCACATTGCCCGCGGAGACGGGCAGGAAGCCGCTCGGATAGATCTCGCCCGTCCGCGATATGAACACGAATCCGCGGCCGCTGTTGATGCCCAAGGAACGGTGCAGCGGATTGTCGTCGCTGTGCTGCGGGCGTTTTTCGCCCTCTGCCTTGCGCCGCTGAGCGACGTAGCGGCGGTAGTGCATGGCCTCCGTCGTCTTGATCACGAAGGGCGAGCGTTTGCTGCGCTCGTAGAGGAAGGCGAAGACTTGCTCGTATTCAGCAGCTGTGAGCTCGTCGGAGGCCTGCGCGCGACCGGTCGGCACCAGGAAGAACACGTCCCACATCTGGGCGCCGCAGCGTTCGACCAGGTCGGCCATTTCGTCCAGGCGGCGCCAGTTATGGCGGCTCACCGTGGTGTTGATCTGCGTGGAGAGCCCGACTTTTCGCGCCACTTCCAGCGCGCCCATCGCGCGGGCGAACGAGCCAGGCACGCGGCGGAAGCCGTCATGGCTTTCCGCGTCCGGCCCGTCGACGCTGATGGAGATGCGCGCCACCCCGCAGGCGCGGAAGCGCTCGACAGCCGCCGCCGTAAGCAGGGGCGTGGGACTCGGCGACACGGTGGTCCGCAGTCCGAGCCCGACGCTGTAGCTGAGCAGGTCGAAAAGGTCGGGGCGTTTCAGCGGGTCGCCCCCAGTAAAAATCATGAGCGGATCGCCAAACTGGCGGATTTGCTCGAGCAGCCGGAAGCCTTCCCGGGTGTCCAGTTCGAGGGGATGACGCATGGGATCGGCCGAGGCGCGGCAGTGCACGCAGGCCAGATCGCAGGCGCGGGTCACTTCCCAGATGACGAGCCACGGAGCCTGACTGAAATCTGTCGGCAACGCTGTCCTCCCGCCGGCTGTGCTTCGTCGCCAGCCCTTTCCTTCATTGTGAGCTATCGTAAGGGGTCGCACAAGCTTGCCCACTGGGCCGGGGCTTCCTGGCGCCCCGAAGCGGATGGGGCGAACCGGGGGCGGCGATCCGCTCGAACCAGGTCCCGTCTCTTTCGAACCATTCGAGGGCGAAACGCGCCAGTTGACGGTAGGCGCGCGCCAGGCTGGGATCGGCCCCCTCCAGCGCGGCCAGTTCGCGCGCTGCCTGTGCAGCGTCGCCGTCGGCCACTACGCCGCCCCAAGCTTTACGGCCGCCGTGCAGGTAAGCTCTCAGAGTTCGATCCAGTAGCTCCTGGTTAAGGCTGGTGCAGGCGGGCGCAGGTAGACCCGCAGCCCGCAGGCAGCGTGCCGCAGCGTCAGCCACCGGCAGCACCCCGCTGCTGAAGGTCAGCGCAGCGAAAAAAAAGGGTTTGTTGCCGCACGGCATCTCCCACACTTGCGCGCCGCTGCCATGAACCAACGATCGGGCCTCGCGCACGGCTCGCCGGTCGCCTTCGACGATATAGCGCGGCTTGGGGCCGGCAAGGGGGGTCAACGAAGCCGTAGCGGCGCCGCGCTTCGCAAGATCTTGCAGCACAAGGCAGTCTTCGCGAGTGTCACAGAGCAGGACTGTCCTGCCGGTCCAGTCCGAGACACCCGCCGCCAAACCGGCCACCACCTGCGGCAGCAGACTGTCGGGGACAGCGACCAGCACCACGGACGAGTCTTCCAGTTCCTCATAGCGTTCGACCGCCCGGCCTGCCCGCAGCACGTTCACGAGGCGGCTGGCCAGACGCTGCGAGGGAGCTAGAACCGGTCCCAATCGCTCGTGCAGGGCCGGCAAGCGCGCCAGGAAAGACCGGCTGAGGGATCCTGCACCGACCAGGCCGATGGGCCGGGGTTTCACCGGGGTTCACTCCCCGAAAGCACGCCTACCGGCTCCAGGACCAGCCGCGCCTTCAATGCCTTGATTCGATCCCGCAGCTCGGCAGCTTTCTCGAACTCGAACTGGCGGGCGGCCTCGCGCATGCGAGCTTCGAGCTCCCGGATCGTCCGTTCCAGCTCCTCCGGGCTCAACTCGGCCTCGGGGATCTCCGGTTCGGCCGGGACGGTCACATAGTCGGCTTCGGCCACCGCCACCAGGCTCATGTCAATCGGTTTCACGATGGACTGCGGGGTGATGTTGTGCTCCAGGTTGTACTGCATCTGGATGCGGCGGCGCCGGTTGGTTTCTTCGATCGCGGTGCGCATGCTGTCCGTGATCGTGTCGGCGTATAGAATCGCTTTGCCGTGGATGTGACGCGCCGCGCGCCCGATGGTCTGGATGAGGGCTCCGCTGGAGCGCAGGAACCCTTCCTTGTCGGCATCCAGAATGGCCACGAGCGAGACTTCAGGCAGATCGAGTCCCTCGCGCAGTAGGTTGACTCCGATGAGGACGTCAAACTCGCCCCGCCGTAGGTCACGCAAGAGCTTGACGCGTTCCAGCGTTTCGATCTCCGAGTGCAAGTACCGGCAGCGGACCCCGACTTCGGTGTAGTACTCGGCCAGATCCTCGGCCATGCGCTTGGTCAGCGTGGTCACCAGCACGCGCTCGTTACGCTCCGCCCGCTGACGGATTTCGTTCAGCAGATCATCGACCTGCCCCTTGCTGGGCCGCACCTCGACTTCGGGATCCACCAGCCCGGTGGGACGGATGATCTGCTCCACCACCGCCCCGCCCGACTTGGTGAGCTCGTACGGCCCGGGGGTGGCGGAGACGTAGATGACCTGGTTGACCCGGTTCTCGAACTCCTCGAAGGTCAGGGGACGGTTATCGAGCGCGCTGGGCAGCCGGAATCCGTACTCCACGAGTGTTTCCTTGCGCGAGCGGTCGCCGTGGTACATGCCGTGGAGCTGCGGAATCGTCTGGTGGCTCTCATCGATGAAGACCACCGCGTCGTGCGGCAGATAGTCGAGCAGGGTGGGCGGCGCCTCGCCGGGCAGCCGCCCCGAAAAGTGCCGCGAGTAATTCTCGATCCCGTGGCAGTAGCCGATCTGGCGGATCATCTCCAGATCGAACATGGTGCGCTGCCAGAGCCGCTGCGCCTCCACGAGCTTGCCCTGCTTGATCAGTTCGCCGTGCCACCACTTCAGCTCGGCTTCGATCGAAGCCAGCGCCTGCTCGCGCGTCTCGGCCGTCATCACGTAGTGCGACTTGGGGTAAATCGGCAGACGCTGGTACGTCTCCAGCACCCGCCCGTCCAGCGGATCGATGCGCGCCAGGCTTTCGATCTCGTCGCCCCAGAGCTCGATCCGGTAGGCGTAGTCTTCGTAAGTGGGGAACACTTCGATCACGTCGCCGCGCACCCGAAAATAGCCGCGGCGGAAGTCCTCGTCGTTGCGCTCGTAGAGAATCTCGACCAGCCTGCGCACGATCTGCTCGCGCTTGATGCGCTGCCCCCGTTCCAGCATGAGGAGCATTCCGTAGTAGGCCTCAGGCGAACCCAGCCCATAAATGCAGCTCACGCTGGCGACGATGATGCAGTCGCGCCGTTCGAACAACGAGCGCGTAGCCGAGAGGCGGAGCTTGTCGAGCTCGTCGTTGATAGTAGCCTCTTTCTCGATGTAAGTATCCGTGGCCGGAATGTAAGCCTCCGGCTGATAGTAATCGTAATAACTGACGAAATACTCGACCGCGTTGTAAGGGAAGAAAGTCTTGAATTCGTGGTAGAGTTGCGCGGCGAGGGTCTTGTTGTGGGCGAGCACCAAGGCCGGCCGATTGACGCGTTCGATGACCTTCGCCATGGTGAAGGTCTTGCCCGAGCCGGTGACGCCCAGCAGGACCTGATGCGGCTCGCCCTCGAGCAGACCGCGCACCAGCTGGTCGATGGCCTGTTGCTGATCGCCACGCGGCTGGTAGTTGACGGCGAGCCGGAAGCCCATCCCTGTTCTCAGTATAACGGCGCGTCCGCGGGGTACAGAAACGGGTCGGCAGCAAAGGGCCTGGGGGTTACGATGCCCGACCCCAGTTGCGCCAGGTGCGCTGGTCGAGGGTTTGTCTAGGTGCGGGGGCCTTGACACCCTGGGCCGCCAATCGTTAGATTGAAATCAGGGTACGCCGGCGCGCCTGTAGCTCAGCTGGATAGAGCGTCTGGCTACGAACCAGAAGGTCGGGAGTTCGAGTCTCTCCAGGCGCGCCATACGTTTTTTGTCCTGCGGGCGACGCCGCTGTCCCAACTGCATCCCGAGGAGCCCTTGAGGCGCAACCCTGTTTCCGGAAGGCGCTGGTTGGGGCGGACGTGCAGCCGGGCTGGGCCGGCCGGCGGTCCGAAACAGCAAGCCCCGCCCGGTGAGGCACACACCGCTGGACGCCTGGGGCGGCGTACTCAGCGCGGTGGGAGGTCCCGTTCGCGGCCGGCGCTTTTGGTGCGCCGTGGAGCTTTCAGGCTCCGTAGTGCGGGGCGCACGTGATCCGAACACCTCACCGGAATCGTGCTACACTCGTACCGGCGGGCGTCTTCCAAGCCGAGCGTCCCGCTCGGTAATCCAGACTCCGGGAACACAGGTCTGGGCCCTTAGCTCAGCGGTCAGAGCAGCGGACTCATAATCCGTCGGTCGCAGGTTCGAATCCTGCAGGGCCCACCAGCGGCTCCCGTCGGCCAAATCAAGCCAGCCCGAGCCGAGAAGCGCCGGAAACTCGAAGGAAGCAGTGGGCCATGGTCGCGCCGCGGCTCCCGCGATAACCACCCTTCCGGCGCGCGCCGACGGCTGGGTCCGGCCGGCGAGCCCTCCGAGAACCACGCGACCGCGGAACCCCGGATAAACGGCCCGATTTTCGGTTGACCCCGCTAGGGCCGGGAGTTATAAACCCGCCGTAACGGAGCCGGGAGATGGGTCCGGGGGCAGGGTCGACCGACTCGAGGGAACCCGCGCGAACCCCACGCACGTCCGGGCGCCGCTTATACCGCCAAGGAGGGGGCCCCATGAAGTTGCGAAGCCTTGCGTGGCTTGGTGTGTTCGTGGCCTGTGCGCTTTCGCAGGAGTACCGCGGTCGGGTCCAGGGTCTGGTGACGGATCCCAGCCAGGCTGCGGTGGTGGGCGCCAAGGTTACCTTGCGCAACGTCAACACGGGAATCGAAGCCACGCGCGAGACCGATTCCACGGGTCGTTACCTGTTCGACTTCGCGCAGCCGGGCGCTTACACGCTCACCGTGGAGGCGGCGGGATTCAACCGCTTCGTCCAAGAAAACATCACCGTGTTGACACGCGGCGACGTAACCGTCAACGTGCAGTTGACGGTGGGGACGCTGAGCGAGCAGATCACGGTGACGGAGGTCGTCGCCGGCGTGCAGTTCAACACCGGCACCATGAGCACGACCGTGCAAGGCAACATGCTGCGCGACATACCCGTGCTGGCGCGGAACCCGTTCACCCTGGCGCTGCTCAATCCCGCGGTGATCAATTGTTACCGGGACATAGCCCACCGGAACCCGTTCTACATGTGGTCTTCGAACGGGCTTGACGTCGGCGGGCGCACGGGCGGCAAGAACGACATGCTGCTCGACGGGGCGGCGCTGGGCGTTTCCGCGCGCGGCTCCTACATGCCTTCGATGGACGGCGTCCAGGAGGTGGTGGTGCCCAGAACGCGGTGGACGCGGAGTACGGCTTCAGCGCCGGCGGCGTCCTGAACGTTTCCATGAAGTCCGGCACCAACGAGTACCACGGGACGGCGTACTACTTCGGGCGCAATCCTCGCCTGAACGCCATCACGAACCGCATCACCAGGGGCTTCAGCGTGGTGCGCAACCACATCTGGGGAGGGACGGTGGGCGGCCCCATCCGCCAGAATCGCTTGTTCTTCTACCAGACCTACGAACAGTGGAAGAGCACGCAGCCGCAGACGCGGACTTATACGCTGCCCACCGATCTGGAACGCGGCGGAGATTTCTCCCGCTCGCTGACGCCGACCGGGGCTCTCCGCCTCATTTACGATCCCTTCACCACCAAATTCGATCCCGCGACGGCCGTCGTGACCCGGCAGCCCTTCCCGGGCAATATTCTGCCCAAGGCTCGGATCAATCCCACCGGCCAGAAGATCATGAATGATTTATGGAAACCCAACAATCCAGGCAACGATCCTTCCGGGATCGACAACTACAAGGTTACTTACGCCTGGTGGTTGAAGTATTGGAACATTTCGAATCGCGTGGATTACAACCTCAGCGACAAGTGGCGAATGTACACGCGGTTTTCCAAGTACGAGACGCGCCTGGACAACCCCAATCACGGCGGCACGATCGCCGTTCGCTCGGATAACGGCGGCCTGATGGACGCCTTGAACGCGGTGGCGGACGCACTCTACATGGTGAGCCCGCGTACGGTGATCAACATGCGCTGCGGAGCGGTGTACGTAGAGGACGATTACGACTCGCAGTGGGCCAAGGTCCCGGAGTCGGTCTGGGCCAATCTCTGGCCCAACGGGTGGTACAAGCCGATCCTGGCACCGCTGCCCGGCGTCTACTACCCCGCTTTCACGATCACCGGCAACGGCAGCGTAAGCACGGGGGTGGCGAGCTGGTGGCTGGTGCGGGGCCACTCGCATAACGGCAACGTCAGCGTGACACATGACCGCGGCATTCACCATATGAAAGCCGGCTGGATGCTGCGTTACCAGTACGATCAGAACGGCAGTCCGGGGCCCGGCAGCTTCACGTTCAACGCCATTGACACCGGCTATAGCTTCCTGAAATTCAACGCGAAAGAGTCTGGAAATATGTTCGCTTCCCTACTACTCGGCGTGGTCAACAGCGGCACGGCCCGCATCATGCCCATGGTCGACTCCCACCAGCAGATGTGGGCCTTCTTTTTCCAGGATGACATCAAACTGACTCGCCGGCTGACCCTCAATCATGGCCTTCGCTACGAGCTGGAAACGGCGCCCTCTGAGTACAACCGCATGTACTCGCGCTACCTCGATCTGAACGATCCGATCCCGGAACTGGCCAACAACCCCCCAAACATGCCCGATGAGGTTCTGGCCATCGCCCGAATTCCTTATAAGTGGACGGGCGCCTGGATCTTCACCGACGACAAGCACCCGGGCGTGTTCGACTCGCAGAAGAACCTTTTCCTGCCGCGGGTGGGCGCGGCCGTCCGGATCAATGACCTGACCGCGCTGCGGGTGGGCTTTGCCCGATATGCCGCACCCTGGGTGACGATCTACCCCGAGACCAACTATTGGCCCAAGGACGGCTTCTCGCGCACCACCACGGCTCTGGGACCCATCGAGGGCGTACCGCGGACCCTGATCAGCGATCCCTTCCCCTCCGGAAGCAACCCTCTGCTGTTGCCGGTGGGCAAGTCGCTGGGCCGCTATACCAATCTGGGTGATAGCTTGACATTCTTCCCGCAGAACATGATCCATCCCATCAACGACCGTTATAACGTCACGCTCTCGCGCCAGTTGCCGTTCCGGATTCTGACCGAAACCACTTACTTCATGAATCTGGGACGCAACGTGCAGGACACCAGCATGTGGGGCGGCGATTACACCTATAACCTCAACATGGTGGACCCGAACTACGGCTACACTTACAAGGGAGCCACGACGAAGGCCGTTCCCAATCCCTTCTACCGGCTGCTGCCCGCCGATAAAATGCCCGGGGTGCTGCGGAATCAGCCCACGGTCAGCGTGGGCAGCCTCTTAAGGGTTTACCCCCATTACGGCAACATCACCGAGCGTTTCCTGCGTGGCAAGGATAACCACTATCATTCGGTGCAGTTCAAAGCCGAGCGGCCGATGGCGAAGGGGCTGGCCTTCACCTTCGGCTACAACTACAGCCGCGAGGCGCGCGATGAATTCTTCAACGACATCGACACTTACAACAAGAAGTTCACCATGATCGACACGCGCGAGCCGCGGCATTACATCCGCCTCGCGGGGACCTGGGAGCTGCCCTTCGGTCGCGGCCGGCTCTACGGCGCGAACGTCAGTCGCCTGTTGGACGCATTGATCGGCGGTTGGGCCACCAGCCACATGTTCTTATGGAACAGCGGCCCACTGCTCACCTTCGGCCAGATGATTTGCGACGGCAATCCGAAACTGGCAAAGCCCACTGTTTCACAGGGGTTCGACACTTCGAAGTGCCGCCAGGCCGAGCCCTATACGCCGCGCACCAACCCGTGGTACTTCGACGGCTTACGCGGTCCCGGCTTTTGGAACTGGGACGCCACGGCGGTCAAGTACTTCCGCATCAGCGAGCGGGTGCGTTTCGAACTCCGCATGGAGTTCTTCAACTTCCCCAACGTGTTTATGCCCGGCCAACCCAACACCAGCGTCACCAGCGCGAACTTCGGAAAAAGCACCACGCTGGCCGGCGGCAACTATGGGCGCGAGGTGCAGTACACGGGCCGCGTTCATTTCTGACCACGCGGTTCCCGGCGGGTCCGGTGAGCGCGCCGGGCCTCCGCGGGAACGGTCGCGACTTATATAATGAGCGGCGGTGCGCGTGCTTCTGTGCGGTCTGATTCTGGGCGGCTGGATCTTCGCTCGAACCGAAAGCGTGATCACGGGCGTCGTGCGCGATGCGCGAACTGGCGAAACGCTGGCACGAGTGCGCATCGTGCTGCTGGGCACGCCGTGGCAGGCTCGGACTGACGTCGAGGGCCGCTTCGAGCTAAGATCCGTCCCCGCAGGCCAATACACGCTGCAAGCCGTCACCGTCGGCTATCGCATGGTGCGCAGGAGTTTTACCCTGGGCGAGGGGCAGTCGATCGAGTTCGAGATCCTGCTCAGTCCCGAGACCTTCCGGCAGGTCGACTCGATCGAGGTCAGGGCCGACCCGTTCGAGCCCATGAGGGCGGAAAGCCCGTCCGAGGTCACCATGTCGGGCAGCGAGGTCAAGAATCTGGGCAGCGTACTTGCTGACGACCCGCTGCGCGCCGCGCAAGCCCTGCCGGGCGTCAGCTCCAACGACGATTTCGACGGTCGATTCTCTCTGCGGGGCGCTTCCTGGGAGAGAATCGGCCTGTATCTGGACGACGTGTTGCTGCACGTGCCGTTTCACACGCTGCAAGGCGAGTCGGCCACCGGCTCCATGGCCGTTTTCAACGGCGACATGGTCGAGATGCTGGCTCTGCACGCTGCGGTCCCGCCGGCCCGCTTCGCCGATCGCACCGGCGGCATTCTGGAGGTGACCACGCGGGAAGGCGATCGCATGCAACGGGGCGTGCGCATCACGGCCAGCGCTTCGAACGCCGCGATCATGGCCGAGGGGCCGCTGGGGCGCAGCCGGCGCGGCTCCTGGCTGGCCAGCGCGCGCAAGAGCTACTTCCAGTACATTATCCGGCGTACGGCTACTAATGAGCCCACGCTGGCTTTCGGATTCACGGACGCGCAGGGTAAGCTGAGTTACGACCTGACGACCAACCATCACGTGAACCTGGCGGTGATGGAAGGCTACGCCGATCTGGATCGCACGCGCTCCCGTCCGCGACTGGGCGCCAACTCGGTCATGCTGGCCGACAACCACATAACCCTGGCAAGCCTCGGCTGGCGTTACACGCCGCCCGCACGGCTGCTCGTCACCGGCCGCGCAGCCTGGATGCGCGAGCGCTTCGACAACCTCAGCCGGGATGAACTGCCGCTGGCCGGCGGCTATTACGGCGAATGGTCCTCAACAGGACACCTCACCTGGATGTGGCGCGACGAAGCTCCGGTGGAGATCGGAGCTTCGGCACGCCGCCTCCGCGCTGACGGCTTCGTCTACCGCTACCAATTCAATCCTTTCCTCGTCCGGCGGCTCGATGAGTACCGGGGCTCGGCCGTGCGTAGCGGCGGCTACCTGCAGCAGTCGCTGCGGCCCTGGCACGGGCGCCTGCAATTGACGGCGGGCGGACGCTGGGACCGCCACGGCGCCGTCGATCCGGCTCCGTGGTCCCCGACGGCGTCCCTGGCTCTACTGCCGCGTGCCACCACGCGCATCCACCTGGGCTGGGGACGGTACGCGCAATTTCCCGATCTGCACTGGCTCTACTCCTTTTTGGGCGGTCGCGGCCTGCGGCCGGAGCGGGCTACGCATTATACTGCGGCGCTCGAGCAGCGGATCGGCGAACGTTCCAGGGTTCGCCTCGAGTTCTACCGGCGCGAGGACCGCGAGCTGCTGTTTCGTCCGCTCTACGAAGCCCGACTGGCCGGCGGCAGGATCCTGCCGCAGCGCTTGGACGCACCCGTGTTGAATTCCCTGCGCGGCCGGGCGCAGGGCTTTGAAATTCTGCTCCAGCAAAGAACCGCGAACCGCCTGACGGGATGGATCTCCTACGCCTACGGCCGCACCTGGATGCGGGATACGGCGACCGGGCACGAGTTCCCGGCGGATTTCGATCAAAAGCACGGGGTCAACCTGTACCTCGGCTACCGGGTGCGCCCCACCGTGCATCTCAGCATGCGATGGATCTACGGCAGCGGCTTCCCGATCCCAGGCTTTCTGCGCCGTGACGGCGATCGTTACTTCCTCGCCGAGCAGCGCAACCGCACGCGCCTGCCCGCCTACCACCGCGGGGATTTTCGCATCAACAAGGCGTTCGTATTCGACCGCTGGAAGCTTACTCTCTACGGGGAAGTCATCAATCTGACCAACCACGGCAACTATCGCTTCGACAGCTTCAATGGCTACAGTGCGAGGACCGGACAGGCTTTCATCACCCTCGATAAGATGTTCCCCGTCATTCCCTCGGCGGGTTTCCTGCTGGAGTTCTGACGCGCGGACTCAGGGCCAGGCCGTATAGATCTCGTACGCGGTCACGATGCGGAAGCCTAGCCTTTCGTAAAGAGCGCGAGCCTGCGTCGTGGACTGAAGCACGATTGTGCGGAGGCCTGAGGCGTCGCGTGCCTGCTGTACGGCGTGCCGCACGATGGCCTCGGCGCAGCCCTGCCCGCGAAAGGCCGGCAGAGTCGCCACCGCGTAGAGTCCGATCACCCCGGCGGCGATTCGGGTGGCAGCGCTGGTGACCGGAGTATCGCCCCAGTAGCCGAGCCAGCCCGTCAATCCCTCGCGCCACGTGGCCTCGGCGCCGTAGATTTGGCGCGCGATGAGCGAAGGCACGCCGAACGCGGCAGTCATGAGCAGCTCGAAAGCCCGGCGCTCCCGCTCGTTTTGCACCGTGTGAAACGTGAGCTGCGGCAGGGCCCGCGCCGGGGGACGCAACTCGTGGGCGACCATGCCGGGCATGCGGGACATGAGCGCCAAGCCGGCCGCCGCCGCGATCGCAGAGAGCCTGCGGCGCAGACCCTTCGCCAGCCAACCTTCGCAAAGCCAGAGCGACCAAGGAAGATTACGGGCGCGGAAATACTCGCGTGCCGCCTCCAGTCGCCGCAACAGATCCGCCGGCTTATCGGCAGGATCGGTCAGCAGGACGGCGTTGAAGGTGCTGAAAGGAACTCCCGCACAAACCAGCTCGAGGCCGGGCCGGCTGACCACCTCGCCCGTGGGATGCGCGCGGGCAAAAACCCCGAGGGTGGCGCGAAGATTCAGTTCCAACAATTCGAAGGGAACCGGGAGGCCCGCCGGCGTGCCCAGGGGGGACGTGTCCGAGTTCTTCATGGCCTGGGCTTCATAGCAGGGTGACGGGATCCACGTCTATGACGAGCGCGGTCTCCGGCCACTCCTGTTGCCGGGCAAAAGCGCGGATGGCGGCCAGCGTCTCGCCCAACTTCTTGCGGCCGGCTGCCTTCAACAGCAGTTGATACCGGTACTCGTTCCGGAGCTTGGGCACGGGCGCCTCGGAGGGTCCCAGGATCTTGATCCCTTCGGGCGGCGGCGTCAGGAACCGGCCCAGCTCCGCACCCATTCGAAAAGCCTCTTCCTGCCTGCGGCTGCGCAGCAGCACGGCAGCCATTGCACAGAAGGGCGGGTAGCGCATCATGCGCCGGAACTGCAGTTCTTTTTGGTAGAAAAGCTCGTAATCCTGTGCGGCAGCGAACCGGATGGCGTAGTGATCAGGGTTGATCGTTTGGATGATGACCAGACCGGGCAACTCCCCGCGCCCGGCGCGCCCGGCCACCTGCGTCAGCAGTTGGAAGGTACGCTCGGCAGCACGGAAATCCGGAACCCCCAGTCCCACGTCGGCCGAAACCACGCCTACCAGAGTCACGTTCGGGATGTCGTGGCCCTTGGCGATCATCTGCGTGCCGACCAAGATGTCGAAGCGGCCTTCTCGGAAGCCGGCCAGGATGGTTTCGTACTGGCGGCGGCCGGTGATTGTGTCGCGGTCCATTCGCGCGATACGCGCCTTCGGAAAGTAACGGTGCAGTTCCTCTTCCACGCGCTCGGAACCGACCCCGATGTAGTAGATGTGCTCGCTCCCGCACTTCGGGCAGACAGCGGGCGGGGGCTCGGCGTAGTTGCAGTAATGGCAGAGCAAGCGCTGGTCGCGCCGGTGCCAGGTGAGGGTGACCGCGCAGTTGACGCATTCCATGCGGTGGCCGCAGGCCCGGCACGCGGCAAAGCAGGCGAAACCGCGGCGATTGAGCAACAGCATGGTCTGCTCGCCGCTTTCCAGGCGCGCGCCGATTTCCTCCAGCAGCCGGCGCGAGAAGGTCGCCTGCTTGCGAGTTTCGAGAAACTCGGCGCGCATGTCGACGATTTCGACGCGCGGCAAAGGCCGCCGCTCGATGCGTTCGGGAAGCCTGAGCAGCGTGTACTTGCCGCGGTCCGCGTTGTACCGGCTTTCCAGGCTGGGTGTGGCCGAGCCCAGCACCACGCAGGCTCCGGATGCCTGCGCCCGCACGATCGCCACGTCACGGCCGTGATAGCGTGGGGTCTCCTGCTGTTTGTAGCTGTGGTCGTGCTCCTCGTCGACCACGACGAGCCCGAGCTCGCGCACCGGAGCGAAAACCGCCGAGCGGGTGCCGACGGCGACGGCGGCCGCGCCGGAGCGGATGCGACGCCACTGATCGGCGCGTTCCGCGTCGCTGAAAGCCGAGTGCAGGATGGCGACGCGGTCGCCGAAGCGCTGGAAGAACTGGGCGGCGACGGCAGGAGTGAGCGCGATCTCCGGCACCAGCAGCAGGGCGCCGCGTCCCAGGGCCAGCGCCGCTTCGATGGCCCTTAGATAGACCTCGGTCTTGCCCGAACCGGTCACGCCTTCTAACAGGAACACGCGAAATTGTTTTTCCTGGATGGACGCTCGGATCGCCTCGAAGGCGGTCTGCTGGTGCGGGTTCAGCACGTGCCGGGGTCCGGCCGGCGCAGTCGCGCTCAGCGGCGTCTCCATGGAGATGCGTAGCAGACCCCGGCGGGCCAGGGCGCGGGCGGCGGATCCTGCCTGCGGCATCTTCCGTTCGAGCTCGCGCAGGTTGTGGCTGCCCGGGTGCAGCTCCAGGTATGCCAGCAGTTCCCTCTCCGCTTTGCGGAACTTGCCCTCCGGACGGGATCCCGTCAGCTCGACCCGCAAGCGCTCCGAGGGCGAGCGCAACGGGTCCCGGAGCGCTTCGACGTCCTCGGCCTGCACGAAGCCGCGCCGCTCGAGCGCGCGCAGCGCGGCATCGGCGTCGAGCACCTTGCGCGCGATCGTGGAGGCGGCCAGAGGACGAAATTCAAGCAGGCGCATGATCCGGACGGCGGGGCTCGAATCTTCGGAGGCGCCTGTCAGCCGCCGCAAGGCCTCGCGGCCGGTGTCGGTGAGCGAATAGATTTTTCCACGGCGGACTTCGCCCGCCAATGGCGCCATGGCGCGCAGCGTTTCGCCCAGGGGAGCGCAGTAGTAGGACGCGATCCAGCGGCCGAGCTCGATCAGGTGCTCTTCGAGCGCAGGCTCCTCATCCAGCAAGCGGAGGGCCTCGCGGACGGGAACCCCCGGCCGCTCGTCGTGGCAGCGCAGGACGAAGCCCACCAGCTTGCGCCTGCCGAAAGGGACCAGCAGCCGGCATCCCGGGCGCACGCGATGGCGCAGGGTCTGCGGCAGGGAGTAGGTGAAAGCCTGATCGAGCGGAACGGGAAGGCTCACGTCGCAATAGAGGGGTCGCGCGGGCTCGCTGGAGGCAACCGCTGCGACCTGCCCTTGAGTTTCTGCCATAATGCGGTGTGCGGCTCGCCGGCAGCCTTCTTCCATCCTAATGCGGGCGGAGGACAGAGGCGTGAACTACCGTTTCATCGAGGATCTGCGGGAGCAAGTCACCATCCCCAAGGATGGCATTCTGAGCCGGACACTGCACGATGACGCGCAGCTCAAGGTGGTGCTGTTCGGTTTCGCCGCCGGCCAGGAGCTTTCCGAGCACACGGCCTCCTCGCCCGCGGTGCTCCACGTCTTGGAAGGGCAGGTGGGTTTAACGCTGGGCTCCGAGCGGCGGGAGGCCCAGGCTGGCGCCTGGGTATGGATGTCCGCGCAGTTGCCGCATAGTCTCGTTGCGCGCACGGACGCGGTCGTACTGTTGCTGTTGATCAAGAGCGGCAAGAGTTGAACTGCACGGCGCGGGCAGGGCCGTCAGGCCGACGTGACGCTTTCGGTGCGGCCGGCCAGCGGTTTGACCACGGGGCCGCCGCAGACGCCCACGCCGACGTTCAACAAGGCGTGCAGAAAATTGTAAACCAGGGCGTAGACCATCTGTTCGGTTACCGGTTGTCGGCCGGGCAGCCGAAAGCTTACCGGCAGCTCCTTGAGCACCTGCACGCGAATCGCGTCGCGCAGAATGCGGCCGGAGGGGTCACGGCAGTTGGCGATCAGCAGAGGCGTCTGGAGCACCACCCCCGTCTGCCCGTCCACGTAAAACTGGCAACGTGAGAACCAGCCGAGGTTGCCCGGGTCGGAAGCGTCAAACAGCAGCAGGGGCGCTTTGCGTCCCGGCGTGGAAAGCGACATGGCTAGGGCGCGTTTCAGCTCCTGCACCTGGCACTGGAAACCGGCCTGCCGTGCGACGTCGGCCAGAACGTTGGGATCGAGCTCGAGCCAGATGTACTTGTGCTGCCCGGCCTGGACGACCTGCATCCAATAGCTATTCTACAGGCGCACGTAGCTATTCTACAGGCGCACGCTGCCGTAAAGCCTCGGCGTAAGCCTCCCAGGTGGCTTGGTCGAAGAGCACGAAAGTCACCTCGCGCAGGCGTGTCTCGGGCCGCTCGAGGTGCCGGCAGACCTCCTGGATGGCTATCGAGGCGGCTTCCCGCACGGGATAACCATAGGCGCCGGTGGAGATCGAGGGGAAGCTGATTGTACTCAGGCCGCGTTCCTCGGCCAGAGCAAGGCAGGTGCGATAGCAGGAGGCCAGCAGGGCCGGCTCGTTGTGCGTGCCTCGGCGCCAGATCGGTCCTACTGCGTGGAAGACGTAGCGCGCGGGCAAATTGCCCGCGCCCGTCACCACCGCGCTACCAGTGGGACACCCGCCCTGCCGAGCCCGGATTTCGTCCAACTCTTGCATGATCGAAGGTCCGCCCGCACGGTGGATCGCGCCGTCCACCCCGCCTCCGCCGCGAAGGGCGGAATTGGCCGCGTTGACGATCGCGTCGGCGGGCACGCGCGTGATGTCGCCGATCACCAGTCTGAGCACCTTGCCGCCCGGGAACCGTCGCTCCATGGCAGTTATATCTTAGTAGATGTGTCCTCGGCGCTGGTGCTGTTCGATATCGACGGAACCCTGCTGCGACGCACCGGTCCCCATCATCGCCTCGCGCTGATCGAAGCCGTCCGCCGCGTCACGGGTATCACGACCACGACCGACCACATCCCGCTACACGGCATGCTCGATCCGGACATCATCGCGCGCATGTTGCGGCAGGCCGCTGCCCCTGCGCGCCTCATCCGGGAGGCGATGCCTCAGATTCTGCGCACGGCGGAAGCCATCTATGTGCGATCCTGCCCCGACCTGAGCCGTAAGACTTGCCCCGGGGTACGTCGGCTGCTGGCGGCGCTCGAGGCGCGGGGCGCTGCGATGGGACTGGTGACCGGCAACCTGACGCGCATCGGCTGGAAGAAGATGGAGCGCGCAGGTCTGCGGCGCTATTTCCGTTTTGGGGCCTTCGGCGAAATGAGCAGAACGCGAGCCGGTCTGGCGAGGCTCGCGCTCGTGGAGGCCCGGCGACGCGGCCTGTGGCGGCGCGGAGAACCGGTCAGCCTGGTGGGCGACGCTCCGGCCGATATCGAAGCGGCTCGAGCCAATCGCATCCGGGCTGTAGCCGTCGCCACGGGGGTTACGCCCAAGCAGGAGCTGGCCGCCCTCCGACCAGATCTGCTGCTGGATGATTTAAGGCAACTGGAGGTGGAGGCGTTGTTGCGATGAGCCAACCGCCTCGGTCCCGGGAAGCGCAAAGTCTGGCGGTCAAGCGCGCCGAGGTCGAGTTTCACAACTTCGCTTCGCTGGGCGAACCCGAGCGGGCCCTCAACGTCTACCAAGAAGAGAATCAAAGGCGCGGCGATTTTCTGCGTCGGCACTGGGAATGGATCGCTCCCGCCTCGCCCTTTCTTGAGATCGGCGCCAACGTCGGTCACACCAGCTACCTGCTGGTGAACGAATTCGGGGCGGAAGGCTTCGCGCTGGACCTCTCCGCCGACGCCCTACGGTGGGGCGTGGCCTTACAGGAATACTGGGGCCTGGCGCGCGCACCTGTGCGCGTGGCCGGTGACGCGGTTCGCCTCCCTTTTCGCGACGGCGCTCTGCGCGTGGTCGCGGCCTTCCAGATGCTCAGTCAGTTCATGGATATCGAGGCCGTCATCCTGGAGGTGAAGCGCGTGCTGGCTCCCGGCGGTGTTTTCGTGTTCGCTGAGGAGCCCCTGCGCCGGCTGCTTTCGTTGCGCCTGTACCGCTGCCCCTACTACGACCGCATGAAGCCGTGGGAGCGGCGGCTCTATCACTGGGGCCTGCTCGGTTTCCTGGTGCGCGACGTGATCGGCGCCGAGCAGGAAGAGAGCTTCGGCATCCGCCAGAATCACTCCCTGTATCTACGGGATTGGAGCCGGATGCTTGCGCGGCACTTCGCCGAATGCCGGTCCGAAATCCTCGTACCCGAGAACGGTCCGCTCGAGAGAGGGCTGAAACGACTCGCCGTTCGCCTCGACCCGTACCGTTCGCTTTGGCGAGCAGCGCATTTGCTGGGTGGCACGCTGGCCGCCGTGTGCAGGAAGGCAGGCTCGCGAGAGCCAGTCCCGTGGTCGCAGGACTGCTTCGAGCGGTTGCTCCAGTGTCCGGACTGCCGCGGCGAGTTCAAACGCGACGAACAGGAGACCCTGGTCTGTCGCCAGTGCGGTTACCGGGCGGCACTCGAGGGAGGCGTCTACAATCTGTTGCCCTCGGCGGAAAAGAAAGAGCTCTATCCCGAGGATCGCGACGATATGATCGACTTTTCCAGGCCGGGACACGAACGGCTTTTGGGCGAAGGGTTTTACCAGCTGGAAGGCGTTTTCGGCAACCGGTACCGGTGGATGGGCGAGCGAGCCCGTGCCCGCCTGGTGCGGCAGGATCCGCGGCCGCAGCGTCTGCGGATTCGCGGGTACGCGCATCCGGAGGCCTTCCGCAGCGGCAAGCCGGTTTGGGTCGCGGTGCGCGTCGGCGACCGGGCACTGCCGCGCAAGACGCTCGAGCGGCCGGGTCTGTTCATTTACGAGGCCGACCTGCCCTCGGCGGATGAATACCTGCTGGAGATCCGCGCCGGCCCGGCATGGCGAGCTGAGGGTGACGACCGGATCTTCACCGTGAACCTCAGCATGATCCGGTTAGCGCCGCGCGAGTGAGCTCGAGAAAATCCGAAAAATTTCCTGCCGCAGGCGTCCGCGATGTAGTACGCTAGAGGGAATCGGGATGCTACTGTGAAGTCCCTGGCAAGTCGATCGATCCTGCACGTTTATCTCATAAAGCCCTCCAAGTACGACGACGAAGGTTACGTCATCCGTCATTGGCGCGGCATCGTACCGAGCAACACACTGGCCTGTCTTTACGGTTTGACCGAGCACGTGCGCGAAAGCGGCGCGTTGGCGCCGCTGGAGCTTAGGGTTCACGCCGTGGACGAAACGGTAAGCAAGGTGCCCCTCCGCAAAATCGTGCGCTCGCACCGGCCTCCCCGCGAGCGCGCGGTGGCTTGCTTGGTCGGAGTCCAGAGCAACCAATTCGAACGCGCCGCGGACATCGCGCTGGCCTTGCGGCGCCAAAGCGTGCCCGTGATGATCGGCGGCTTCCACGTCAGCGGCATGCTGGCCATGTTTCCCGATGGCTCGCCGGAGATTCGCCGCCTGACCGATGCCGGCGTCAGCGTGGTCGCCGGGGAAATCGAGGGACGGTGGACTGAGCTGCTGCGAGACGTGGCGGAGGACCGTTTGCAGTCGGTCTACCGCTTCCTGGAAGAGCCGCCCGACCTCTGGGATGCGCCGCCGCCGCGCGTGCATGCCCACCTGCTGCGGCGATTCCTCTCGGCCGATTACGCGACGCTGGATTGCAGCCGGGGCTGCCCCTTCCGCTGCTCGTTCTGCACCATCATCAACGTGCAGGGACGCAAAATGCGCTGCCGTTCGCCGGAATGCGTGCTCGCCTCCATCCGCACGCGCTACCGTGATCACGGCATCCGGGTGTACTTCTTCACCGACGACAACTTCGCGCGCAACCCCGTCTGGGAGCAGATATTCGACGGTCTGATCGCCTTGCGCGAACGTGAGGGTCTGCGCGTGGAATTCGTCATGCAAGTCGACGTCGCGGCTTACCGCATTCCCCGCTTCCTGGAGAAGGCTGCACGGGCCGGCTGTTCGACCGTCTTCATCGGAATGGAAAGCGTGAATCCGCGCAACCTGGCGCAGGCCGGCAAGACCCAGAACCGCGCCGACGATTACGCGCGCATGATCTCGGCCTGGCGGCAGGCGGGCATCCGCACGCACGTCGGCTACATCATCGGTTTCCCGGACGACACGGCGGAGAGTGTGCGCGAAGACGTCGAGCGCCTGATCCGCGAAGTGCAGCCCGATCAAGCCAGCTTCTTCATGATGGTTCCGCTGCCCGGCTCCGAGGATCACCGCCGCCTGGTCCAGCAGGGTGTTCCGCTCGATCCGGACTACAACAAGTACGATTCCTGCCACGCCTGCATGCCTCACCCCCGCATGAGCGCGGCAGAATGGCGGGAGGCTTACGAGCACGCATGGCGTGAGTTTTACAGTCTGGAGAACCTGAAGGCGATTCTCAGCCGTACTCCGCCGAACCGGTACTGGGATCTATTCCTCAACCTTTTCTGGTATCGCCATTCCGTGGTCAACGAGGCCGCGCACCCGATGCTCACGGGAATTTTCCGTCTGAAGGACCGCACCAGCCGACGTCCCGGTTTTACGCGCCAGGGGCGCGTTGCCCACTTCGCCCGACGCGTACGCGAAATCAGCCGCTACCTGGTCGGGGTCGCCCGACTGGCGCTGGAAATGGAGGAAGTGTGGCTGGCGACTCGGCCTCGTTCCGAAATCGAAAAGCGCGTCCTCGAGGAAACCGCTCGCGTGGCGGCCGGCTTGCGCCGAGGCGTGCGCATCGAGGATTTGCGAGTTGCGTACCGCAAGGTGAAGGCCGGTTTGCCGACGGTGGAGGTTCCCTCACGCCTCCAGCTTGCCTGGCAGAGGGTCTCGCTATGGCACGTGGGTCGACTCCGAGCAACACGCCGCGATCTGACGAAGTTCTGGCTCCGCCTGCGCTGGCGCCTCCGGCACCGCCCGGTCAAGGCACTGCTTCGTCCGCACGAGATCGCGTGGTACGCAGCTCGTGAGTTCCGGCTGGCGGTCGGATTCCTCCTGGCCTTGATGACGCGGGCGCTGTGAAGGCGCAACCCGCCGCTAGCCTGGTCGCGCGAACGGCTGCGATATACTTCTTACTCGGGCGCTTTCCGGTACTCGTGTCAGCCTGTGAGGACCTTTCGTAGTGTACTCCGCGGATGACGGATGCGCCCCAGGGAGTTCCAGAGATGTGGATAGTCGGCCTGATCCTGCTGGCGGTGATCGCGCTGGCGCTGTTCGAGCTCCGGCTGCGCAAGCCCGATCAACTTGTTCTGCGAGAATCGCGGGGCGAGATCCGCTTGCATACCGGGCTTTTTTACCCGCGTCATTTCAGCCTGGCGATACCGGCCGCGACCCACCAGATCGAGCTGACCGTCGAGAGCACCTCCCGCGGAGCCATCGCGGTGCGGGTCCGTCTTGCGGTGACGCTTGCGGCGTCGCGGGAACACATCGCCGGGCTGGTGCGCGCGGGCGGCTGGCAGGCGGATGCGATCGCCAAGGCGGCCCAGGCCTTCGAGACCGTCATCCAGGGCGCAGTGGCCGCCTATACGGAGCCGCGACCGGTGGAACAACTCTCCGGAGAAGCTCTAGCCGCACACCTGCAGGATCGCCTCGGCCGCGAAGCGGCGCGGTTCGGGCTCGAGATCGTCGCGCTGTCGGTACAGACTATCGAACCGGCCGATCCCGCCATCGCCGAGGCTCTGCGGCAACGCGAATCGGCGAGAATTCTCGAAGAAACCGAGCAACTACAGCAGCAGGCCCGAGTATCGGCGGCGCGTGCGCGTGTCGAGGCGGAGGAGCAGATCGCGCTGGCCGAGCACCAGCTCGAGCTGAAAAAGCTGGAGCTGAAGCGGCAGCAGCTCGAGCAGGAATCAGCGCTGGCCGAAAGACGAACGGAAGACGAGCTCAAACGCAGCCGCATGCGGCTGGCTTTCGAGAAAGAAGAGATGGCTCTGCTCAAAAGCAATCCCGAGCTCCTATTGTTGACGCCGCAGGCTGCGCGTCTGGCCGAGGCCAGCCAGACTCTGAAGAACGCCCGCACCATCGTTTCCATCGGTTCCTCGGACGCGGAGTTGGGCTACACGCTTTCGCGCATTTTCGAGCGTTTCCTCGACCTGATGGAAGGCAGTAAGAAGCAGATCGCTGACCAGGGTGGCGGCGAGTAACGCGGAGGAACGGGGTCCCGGGAGGGCTCAGACGCCCGCGAGGCGCGCCTGAACCGTTACGATGCTGAGCGGCGGCAGCGTCACGCGTAGCGTCGCTCCGGCGGCTGTGACCGCGTGATCGCGCGGGACGATCTGATCGGGCGCATCGAAGGTGTTGGCCGCATTGAAGTCGGGGTGATGAAGGATCCGCGCCCGCGCCGGCGTAACCGACCCGGTGGTAAGTACGCATTCGACCTCGACGCTCGCATCGTGTTTAGGGTTCACCAGCGTCACCATCAGCTCGTCCTGGCGGCGCGAAGCCGAAACCGAAAGGGAAGGCGGCGGCGCTTCAGGCACGTGCGCGCGAAGGGCCGTGGCTCCCCGATGCGGCTTCATCAGCTCGAAGGCATAGTACGTCGTCGTGCGGATGCAGCGTGGCCCGTCGGCCAGCAATAATGCGTGCAGCACGTTGACGGTCTGCGCCAGATTGCACATGACGAGCTTGTCGGCCTGGCGATGGAAGACGTTCAGACCCAATGCGGCCGCCAGGGCCGAGCGCATCGTGACCTGCTGGAAGAGCCGCCCGTAGCGCTTCTCTTCTTCGGGATCCATGCGGTCCCAAACGCCCCACTCGTCCACCAGCAAGCCGATGCGTCGGTCCTTGTCGTAGCGGTCGAGCATGGCGCGCTGCTCAAGCACGGCCTTCTCCATTTCCCAGAATGTGGCCAACTGTGCGCGCAGGTTCTCTACGGTGAATTTGGCGGCTTGATTCTTTCCGGAGGAGTAGTAGTGCATCGCATAGCCGTGGATGCGCGTGCGCCGGGGCATGGCCTCCATGAAGCGGCGCGTCCATTCCAGGTTGTTCCCGCCGGGCCCGCAGGCGATCAGGAAGAGACGCGTATCGCCGAAGTCGCGCAGATAGGTGGCGAACCGGCGATAGTGCGCGGCGTACTCCTCGGGCGTCATGTTGCCGCCGCAACCCCAGTTCTCGTTACCGACGCCCCAGTAACGGACGCGGAACGGCTCAGGGGAACCGTTGGCGGCGCGTTCTTCCGCCAGCGTGCTGCCTGAGGGATAATTGCAATACTCGACCCAGTCCCGCATCTCCTGCGGGGTGCCGCTGCCCACGTTGCCCGCGATGTAAGGCTCGGCGCCGATCAGGCGGCAGAGTTCGATGAACTCGTGCGTACCGAAGCTGTTGTCCTCGGTGTAATTGCCCCAGTGAATGTTCACTCGTCTGGGCCGTTTCTCGGGCGGCCCGATGCCGTCACGCCAGTGATAATCGTCAGCGAAGCAACCGCCGGGCCAGCGCAATACCGGGATGCCGAGCGCGCGCAACCACTCGACGGCCTGTTTGCGGTGGCCGTTGATGTTCGGGATGGGGGAATTTCTGCCCACCCAGAGACCGCCGTAAATGCAGGTGCCCAGGTGCTCGGCAAAGTGTCCGTGCAGTTCGGGACGGATCACGCCGATCGCCTCGCCCGGCTCTATGACGACCTTTTGCAGTGCCGACCCCTGCGCCCGCGCTCGGCGGACGCCCCACGCCGTCACGGAAAGACTCACGAACGAACGCCGCGTAATCATTTGAGGCTGCCCGGCGCGACGACCTGCCCAGAGCAACCGGCTGCGGGCGCCGTCGAGCCGGGTGCCGAACTGGCCCAATGTGCGCCCGGAGGGCAGGAGCCCGTCGCGTCAACGCTGGCAATATACATCAAGAAGCCACGCCCTGGAGGGAGGGCGGCCGAGCCCTGACCGCCCGTATGATATACACTGGAAAGTTCAGGAGGTGCGTCTTCGCGAGTAGTCGCTTGGCGGGCGCGCTCCCGCAACGTCTCGCCGGGATCGCTGGGGAGATCGTTGCGCCGCTGGTGTGGTTGGTCTTCCCGGATGAATGCCGGATCTGCGGCGAGCCCCTTGGCAAGGCAACCAGAATTCCGGTTTGCGGAAGCTGCTTGCGGCCGCCCGAGCCGTTGAGCGCCGACTATTTCTGCGCATGCTGCCGGACGCCCTTCCTGAATCGCGCTCCGCTCGATGAACAGGGGCGCTGCCGACTCTGCCGGCTCGGCCTGCGTGCTTTCGACGCGGCGTATTCCTGGGGTGCTTACGAAGGCCGACTGCGCGAGCTCATTCACCTGTTCAAGTACGGTGGTGTGCGCCCGCTGGGGAAAGTCCTGGGGGAGTGGATGGCGCTGGCGATGCCGCGCGAGCTGAGTTTCGACCGCATCGTCCCCACACCCCTGCATTGGAGGCGCCGCCTGCGGCGAGGGTTCAATCAAGCGGAACTGCTGGCCCGGCAAGTGGCACGCCGCTTCGGGAAGAAGCCGGAAGGCCTGCTGCGCCGCGTCCGCGCGACCGCGGTGCAGGCAGGCCTGAGCCACTCCGCACGGCGGGCCAACGTCGCAGGCGCCTTCCGCACCCGCAAGGGCATTTCGCTCGAGGGCCAACGGGTGCTGCTGGTCGATGACGTCATGACCACGGGGGCCACGGCCACCGCCTGCGCGCGCGCCCTGAAGCAGGCGGGCGCCCGGTATGTCGCGGTGCTGACGCTCGCGCGCGCCGACCGACGCCCGCTTCTCCCCGCCACCGCCGGAAAGGAGGCGGCTTGAGATGGCCGGCCGCAACGGCATTGACACGCCGGTGCTGGTGCTCAATGCCAGCTACGAGCCCATCAACATCTGCGCGGCGCGGCGGGCGCTGGTGCTGGTGCTGAAAGGAGTAGCCACCCCGGAGGAGTATTCGCCGCAGGTGCTGCGCTCGGCGCGCCAGAGCATACCGCTGCCCTCCGTAATCCGGCTGCTGGAGTACCGGCGCATCCCGCAGCAAACCAGGGCGTTATCGCGCAAGAACATTCTTATGCGCGATCGTTACACCTGCCAGTACTGTCTTCGCACGCTTCCCTCCTCGGAGCTGACTCTGGATCACGTGATCCCGCGCTCGCGTTCGGGAGAGACGACCTGGGAAAACCTGGTCACCTGCTGTCTGGAGTGCAACAACCGCAAGGGGAACCGGACGCCTGAGGAAGCCGGCATGAAGTTGGCCCGACCGCCGCGGCCCTTCACCCTGCACACCAGCCGCCACATCATGCGTCTTCTCGGACGCAGCGAAGAGCGTTGGCGGAAGTATCTGTTCTACTGAGGTCTCCCCGAAGCAGCCATTCAGGATGCCGAGGCGCCGCTGAGCGGAGGGACTCAGCGCCCGCGGGCTACGGGGTATGGGGCCTTGTCGAGGCGGCTCACCCTTGCGCAGCTTTTTCGGAAGTTCCCGGCTGCGCCGCCGACGGCGCGGCAGGCGGCTGTTTCTGCTTCTGCGCCTTGACAGGCGCGAGGATGATGTGGATGTTGCGCCCCTCGAGCCGCGGCTGGCCTTCGACCGTGCCGTACGCAGCCAAGTCCTTGGCGAAGCGTTCCAGCAAGCGCTGTCCGAGCTCGACGTGAGCGATCTCGCGGCCGCGGAACTGCACCACCGCCTTGACCCGGTTGCCCTCCTGCAGGAACCGGATGGCGTGGTTTTTCTTGAACTGGTAGTCGTGCTCGTCTGTATTCGGGCGGAACTTCAGCTCCTTGACCTGGATGATGTGCTGCTTTTTCTTGGCTTCCTGCTGCTTCTTTTTCTGCTCGTATTGCCATTGGCCCCAGTCCATGGCCTTGGCCACGGGCGGGTCGGCGGTCGGCGCAACCAGGATCAAGTCCAGTCCCATTTCCTGGGCCTTGCGGATGGCTGCTGCGGTCGGCATGATCTCGACCGTGCCGTCGGGAAATACGGCGCGGACCTCGCGGGCCCGGATGCCCTCGTTGACGTTCTCACGAACTTTAAGTTTGCGCGGTGGAAACGATGGTCTTCCTGGAAACATGCAATCGGATTCTCGAGGCAACCGGGGCTGCCGGTACGCAAACGGCTAGTGGGCCCCTCATGGTACTCGGCTCCCCGGCGCGGATCATCAACCCCACGAGTCCTTCATAGGACGGCCGGGAGACGCCTCCCGGCATCACTGACACGGCGATCCGAAGGCGGGATCGCATGGCGCGGCCCGGGACCCCCTGCACTCCCGGCGCCGGCTGCCAAGACAGTTCGCACGTCGTGATTGTACCAGATCCCGGCCGCTGTCAACATGCCGCGATGTTTTCCCGCGTATCGACGGCGTCAACCGCGCAAATAAGAGTCCTCCCCACGGATCCAGTCCTCGCGTCGGGGCGTGAAGACGTCCACGGCCACGCTCTCTTCTAGGGCCTCCACCGTATGGAAGGCGTTGGCCGGGATGTGAAGTACGCAGCCGGGCTCCAACTCCACACTCGTTCCCTCCACCGTGAAGCGCAATCGCCCCCTTTCCAGCAGCGTGCATTGCTCGCTGGCGTGGCGATGCCCCGCCACGACACCACCCTTGGCCAGATGCACGCGGGCCACCGTCATCTGCTCGGTGTGAATCACCTGGCGCGCGATCGCCGGATTCATCTGCTCCCTGTTCAGTTCGCTCCAGCGGTAGAGCCTCATCGCCGGGATTGTACCACGGAGCGTGGCACGGCCAGCACCGCGCCCGAAAGCGGATCGCGCCGCAGCACTTCTAAGTTCATCTCTTCCACCAACCGGATATCGTCCCAAATGAGTAGATAGTAATCGTAATCGCCGCGCGGGCCGTCACGCGTGATCTTCTGAAGCCATTTGAGCCCGAAACGCTGACGGTAAAAGTTCAGGCTAGGCTCAAACAGCCAGCTTGCGCCGATGCGCACGCGGCCCCGCGGCTGGCGCGCCTCACGCTGCACGAGGAATTCGACCATCCGTTTCGTCCCCGCATCGTAGGACCACTGCGCGTAATAGCGCGTGTCAAACTCCATGGCATACTGCGCGCAGGCTGCCGCCAGGAACGCGGTCAGACACAGAGCCGGCAGTCGAGCAAGCCGGCCTCGGGCCGTGGCGGTGAGCGCCAGGGCCGTCAGTGTGAGCAGCGGGATCCAGTACAGCGCGGTTCGATCCACGGGGTATTTCAGTCCGAACAACTTTTTCAGCAAGACGAGCAAGCCCAGCGCGAGCCAGGCCGTCAGGGCGAGCAGCATGCACAGACCCTCGCCGCGTGCCCAAGCCCCCGTTTTTCGCCGGACCACGCGGGCCAGCACCGCCACGCTCGCCGCGGCCGCCGCGAGGACCGCAGCCACCCAATACGGCGTGAAACCCCATAACAGCTTTTGCAGGGGCGTCGGATTTTCAGCGGGCCGGTAGAAGAAGGAGTAAAAGGCCAGGCCATCAACCGTTTGCCGCAGCGTTTCGACGCCGTAGTAGAACGCCTCACGCCCCGCTGTGCGCAGAGGACGGATCAGGATCGCTGCAGCAAGGGCCAGGCCAGGGAGCACAAGCCCGCGAGCCAGCTCCACCGCGCGTTTGGCAGCGGGCGGCTTCGCTAAAGCGGTGAGCAGCGAAAAGGCTGCGACCAGGGCTGCTCCCGGCACGACGAAATTCAGGTTTGCCGCGGCCGCCAAAGCCAGGCAGGCGGCAATTCCCAGCCGTCGCGCACGCGACGATTCGGCATCCTCAAGATCGCGCGCCGCCCAGTATATGGCCCACGCGAAAAAGGCTAGCGCCAGTCCGTAGCCGCGGGCGGCCGAGAGAAAATCGAGCACGAAAGGGTTTAGAGTGAGGGCGATCACAGCCAGGGCGAACAGCCATGACTGGGTAAACCAGCGCCGCGCCAAAACAAAGACAAACGCCAGGTACGCCCAGCCCGCCAGGACGCTGGGAAGCCGCAAGCTGAACTCCGACAGTCCGAAAGCGGCCACCGAAAGCCTCGCCAGCCAGGTGAACAGCACGTGGTTGTTGGCGTCGAAAACTCGGACAGGCTCGTCGCCGCCGGCGAAGTGGTTATAGGTGAAGGCTTCGTCAGCCGTGATGGACTGCGCGGCCGCCCGATAGACGCCGAGCCCAGCCAGAAAGGCAATCCAGAGCGCGGCCGCGGCATGGAGAGCCCCGGGCCGGAGCACCCCCGGGCGCGGAGTCCCCAGGCGTGAGTTCTCCGCTGAAAAGCTCCCGGCGAGGCTGGCATGGCCGGCGAGTCGCATCCACCTATCCAGGGTTATCATAAAGAGTTCTCGGGAAAGGTCCATGAAGGGAGTCGTACTGGCGGGCGGTACGGGGAGCAGGCTCTATCCGCTGACCAAGATCACCAACAAGCACCTGCTGCCGGTCTATGACAAGCCGATGATTTTCTACCCCATCGAAATGCTGGTCGAGGCCGGCATCCGGGACATACTCATCGTCACTGGCGGGCGGAACGCGGGCGACTTCCTGCGCCTGCTGGGCAACGGCAAGCAGTTCGGTCTCTCCCACCTGAACTACACTTACCAGGAGGGTGAAGGCGGCATTGCCGAAGCACTCTCGCTGGCCGAGCATTTCGCCGACGGTCAGAGGATTTGCGTGGTGCTGGGCGACAATCTCATCGAAGGTTCCATCCGCGGGGCCGTGGAGGAGTTCCTTCGCCAGCCGCGCGGCGCCCGCATCCTGCTCAAGGAGGTACCCGACGCAGAACGGTTCGGCGTGGCGGAAATCCGCGGCGATCGCATCGTGGGCATCGAGGAAAAGCCCAAACACCCGAAATCGCGTTACGCCGTAACCGGCATCTATATGTACGACAATACGGTTTTTGACAAGATTCGCCGGCTGGTTCCTTCGGCCCGCGGCGAGTTGGAAATCACCGACGTCAATAACATGTACATCCAGGAAGGCACAATGACGTTCTCGTTCCTGGAAGGTTGGTGGACCGACGCGGGCACCTTCGATTCGCTGTTGCGCGCCGCGAATCTGGTGGCGGAGCAGCGACGCAGGCAGCGGGAGAAAGCGGCCGCGCACTCGGGTGAATCGCCCGGAAGGCTATGAGCGGAGCGGCGACAGGCGTGGAACGAATCGCGGCGGCGGAGGGGCTGGAGTTGTGCCGGCCGGCCTGCCGGTACGGAATCGGCACCGTGATTCGGCAACCGGACGAGGCCTCTCTGATCGAAGGCGTCCGGCTGGCGCCGGTGGCCCTTTGGCCCGATGACCGCGGTTACTTTCTCGAGGTGGGACGGGCCGGTCAGTCGCTGCTGGCAGGCTTCGCGCCGGCCAGCATGCAGGTCTCGGCCTCGCTGACCTATCCCGGCGCCATCAAGGCATTCCACTACCACCTCAAACAGTGGGACCTGTGGACGGTGGCGACGGGGATGCTGCAAGTGGCGCTGGTCGATCTGCGTCGGGGCTCGCGCACCTTTGGCGCACGCAACACGCTGTACCTCGGCGTCCTGCGGCCGTGGCAGCTACTGATCCCGCCGGGTGTGGCGCACGGCTATAAGGTCATCGGGGATACGCCGGCGCTGCTCGTCTACGTCACGGACCGCTTTTACGATCCCAATGACGAGGGCCGGCTGCCTTACAACGACGCGGGCATCAATTACGACTGGGAGTTACAACATAAATAACCGGAGAGGGCACCTGTGAAACTGCTTGTGACCGGAGGTGCGGGCTTCATCGGTTCGGCTTTCGTCCGCTTGATGTTGACGGGGGAGCCGGTGCGCGAGTTGCTCGTACTCGATAAATTGACGTACGCGGGCAACCTCGAGAATCTGGCGCCGGTGGCGGCAGACCCGCGCTACCGGTTCGTGCGCGGCGATGTCTGCGACGCGGACCTGGTCGACCAGCTCCTGGACCGCTTCCGGCCTGACGCCATCGTGCATTTCGCCGCCGAATCCCATGTGGACCGCAGCATTCTTTCGCCGGAGCCTGTTTTCGAGACCAACCTGCGCGGTACCTTCGTGCTCTTGGAGGCGGCGCGCAAGCACGGCCTGGGGTTGTTCCTGCACGTCTCGACCGACGAGGTTTACGGCAGCCTGCCCGAACCCCTGGAGGCCGACGAGAACTTCCCCTTGCGGCCGAGCAGTCCTTACTCGGCCAGCAAGGCGGGCGCCGATCTGCTGGCGCTTTCCTACTTCGCCACCTATCGGGTGCCGGTCATCGTCACGCGCGCCTCGAACAACTACGGTCCCTACCAGTTCCCCGAGAAACTCATCCCGCTCATGATCGCGCATGCGCTGGAGGACAGACCGCTGCCGGTTTACGGGGACGGCGGCAACGTCCGCGACTGGCTGTACGTCGAGGATCATTGCCGTGCGCTCGCGCTGCTGCTCGAAAAAGGGCGGGTGGGCGAGATCTACAATATCGGCGGGACCTGCGCGCTGCCCAACCTGGAGGTCGTACGGCGCATCCTGCGCATTACCGGCAAGCCCGAGAGTCTGATCCGCTTCGTGGCCGACCGTCCCGGCCATGATCGGCGATACGCGCTTTCCAGCCGCAAGATCCGGGAGGAGACCGGCTGGCGCCCCGCGACCGATTTCGAGGAGGGCCTCCGCCGCACCGTGCGCTGGTACCAAGAAAACGCAGGTTGGGTGGGGCGCGTCCTTTCGGGCGAGTACCGCGGCTACTACGAGCAGAACTACCTGAACCGCGAGGCCGAGATCCGGCGTTTGATCCGCTGCTAAACCCGATGCGCGTGGCGCTGGATGCCACACCGCTGACGCTTTCGAGCGGCGGCTTGCGTCGGTACGTGGAGGAGATGGCGCGCGCGCTGGCCCGCTGCTTTCCCGAGGACGAATACTGGCTTCTCTCCGACCAGCCTTTCCCGGCTCCGGCTGGCCCCGGCAATCTTCGCTGCGGCGGACCGCCGGCCGGCCCGCTCGAGCGTCGCTGGTGGCTGGTTGGGCTGCCGCGCGCAATCGAACAACTCAGCGTCGATGTGTTTCATGGAACGAACTTTGAAGTTCCCTGGTTGCGTCGCAGGCCGGCCGTGCTCACGCTGCACGACCTGTCGCCCTGGCTGGATGCTGACTGGCGGCCCCCGGCGGATCGCGTCCGCCGAAGGACGCCCTGGCTGATTCGGCTCGGGTGCGCCGACATGATTGTCACGCACACCCAGGCCGTGCGCCGTCAGATCATCGAACGCTTTCGCGTCGACGGTTCACGCGTGGTCGCCGTGCCGCTGGCTGCGGCCGCGTTTTTCCGTCCGACCGAATCTGTTCCGGCACGCCGCCCCTACTTCCTTTTTGTGGGCACGCTCGAGCCGCGCAAGAACCTGTCGGTGCTCGTGGAAGCCTTTCTACGGGTGCGTCAACGTTACGACGTGGATTTGATTCTTGCGGGCCGCAGACGAGCAGATTGCCCCAGCTTACCGGCCTGCGAGGGATTGATCTGCGCCGGGGAAGTCTCCGACGAGGAATTGCGCCGCTTGTACTCGGGTGCGCTGGCCTGCGTTTATCCGTCCCTTTATGAAGGCTTCGGCCTGCCGGTGCTGGAGGCGATGCAGTGCGGGGCACCGGTGATCGCCTCGCGGGATGCAGCAATCCGGGAGGTGGCGGGCGACGGGGCGCTGCTGATTGAGGCGACCGATGTGCGAGGCTGGGCGCAGGCCATGGGCGCTCTCGTCGAACGACTCGACCTGCGTGCTTTCTGGCGCGAGCGAGCCCTGCGCAGGGCAGCTCAATTCAACTGGGAAACCACGGCGCGGCTCACGCGTGAGGCCTATGTCGAAGCCCTGCGAAGACACGCCCGCTGAAGGGTGCGTCCTCGTGCTCTGCCCGGAGGCGCCGTATCCGCCGGTCGGCGGCGGCGCCCTGCGCACGGCTTCCCTGTTGGAGTATCTGAGGCGCCGTTACCGTGTGGACCTCGTCGTTTTCCGCGAGCCGGGTGAGCCGGATCCGCGCGCGGCGCTACCCGACTGCGGCTTCTCGCGCGTCGCCGTCTTGGACTTGCCTCCGCACGCACACCACCGGGCAGCGCGCCTCCTGCGCAATCTGCGCCGGATGTTGCGCGGCCGTCCGCCGCTCAATGACCGCTTCGACGGGTTCGCAGACTCGATCGCCCAGTGGATCGGGGGCCGGCGCTACGAGCTGGCGGTGATCGAACACTTCTGGTGCGCGGGCTACGCGCGGATCCTGCGTCCGGCGACAAGGCGTCTGGTGCTCGACATGCACAATATCGAATCGCAGCTCTACCGACGCTTGGCCGAGAGCGAGCCGTTGCCGTTGCGCCCCGTTTTCCGTCGCTTCGAAGGCTGCCTTCGGCGCCTGGAGCGACGCTGGTTGCCGGCATTCGACCTTATCCTCGTTGCGTCGCAAGAGGACGCGGCGCGCGTACGCGCTCTCGAGCCTGAGGCGCACGTCCGTGTTTATCCGAACGCGCTCCCCGCGACGCCTGTGCCCGAGGTAGCCGAACAGGAGGTCGTCGCATTCTCTGGCAACCTCGAGTACCAGCCCAACGTGGGCGCCGTGCGATTTTTTCATCGCAGGATCTGGCCCCTGTTGCGCGAGCGCAGGCCGCAGCTCGTCTGGCGCGTCATCGGCAAGAACCCTCAAGCGGTCGCGCGGGAACTGGAAGGCGATCCCCGGATCGAGCTCGTGGGTCCGGTAGAAGATGCCGTTTCCGCCCTGGCGGCGGCGCGTGTGGTGGTAGTGCCGGTGCTCGCGGGCAGCGGCACGCGTTTCAAGATTCTCGAGGCATGGGCGGCCGGACGCGCCGTGGTGTCGACCACGGTGGGCGCCGAAGGACTCGGGGCCCGCCACGGCGAGCACCTCCTGTTGGCGGACGATGCGGCCGCTTTCGCAAGCGCCGTGCTGGAACTGCTCGAATCGCCCGAGCGCCGAGCAGCGCTGGGCCGGGCCGGACGCGAGCTCTGCCTAAGGTCCTTCAGTTGGCCGGCGGCGTGGCGGATGCTGGAAGAAGCAGGCTTGTAGGAGTTTGTTCACGAGGCCTGGCAACCGCGCCGAAAGTGCAGTCCTCTGCCCCGCTCGATTCCGTGAACTCACAACTTGCGGACCGTACTAAGTCGCAGTGTTGGCGGGCCGACCCGTTTTTCAATAAATCGTTAAATAGGCTCCGTCGCGCAGTTACTTTTGCGCTGCGCCTCGGGCGCGCGCGTACCGTAGGTACTCGTCGACAGTGTAGAATGCCCGCTCGCGATAAAGGCGGCCCCCTTCTTCGACCGGCTCGGTCCAATTGAACTTCCATGAGTCGCCCGTGCGCCGCATCCAAGCTGCCAGAAGCTGCTCCAAGTCGCGAACGAGTTCCCGCACCCCGGGATCCTCGGCCAGGTTCTTCACCTCGAAGGGGTCGTTCTCTAGGTCGAACAAGACCCACGGCCGATCCTGGAAGCGGGCGTACATGTAGCGCTGCGTACGAACGCCGCGCCAGCCTGCTGGCACCGCCCCGGGTGCGTAGGGACCGAAAATCTGGAAGTAGGCGGAATCGGGGCCGGAGCCCTCGCCGTGCAGGATGATCCGTGAAAGGTCGGAACCTTGCATCCTGCGCGGAACGCGCAGGCCGCACAAAGCGAGCAACGTAGGGGCGAAATCCACGTGACTGAACAGGGCCGGCACCCGCCTCGGGCGGCCGACCCGCGCCGGGTATCTCAGGATGCCGGGCACCCGGATGGATTCCTCATAGGGTTTCCGCTTGAGCCGCAGGCCGTGGGAACCGAGCATGTCGCCGTGATCGGACGTGAACCAGACAATGGTTTCTTCCGCCATGCCTAGTCGTTCGAGCCCTTCCAGCAGGCGCCCGATCTGATCGTCGATGGCGGTCACCGCCGCGTAATAGGCTGCGATTTCCTTCGGGCCGGGAACACCGGGCGCAGCACGCCAGTTGGCACGCATGGTCAGGCGCGCCGGATCATACATCCGCATGTATCGCTCCGGCGCCCCGTAGGGATCGTGCGGCGGACCCATGGCAATCATCAAGAAGAATGGTTGGCGGCGTTGTGCGGCATCGGTCAGGAACTCTAGGGCCAGGTCGGTCCAGACCTCGGGCTCGAAACGGTCGGTTCGGATCGGCGTGGGCGCGTCGCGGAAGTAGGTGTTATCGAAATGGCGGTGGCTGCATTCGTTGGCCGCCCAGAACTGGAAGCCCTGCCGCCGGGGACCAGGCGGCACGAAGCCGGGCAAACGGGGACCCCCGTCCAGATGCCACTTGCCGACGAAGCCGGTCCGGTAGCCCGCGGCGGCGAAAAGCTCGGCGAGCGTGATCTCGCCCTCGCGCAATCTGAGGTCGTTCGCCACCATGCCGTTACGATGGGCATACCTGCCGGTGAGCATCACAGCGCGGGCCGGCGAGCAGACCGGCGAATTGGCCAGCGTGTTCTCGAAAAGTATTCCTTGGCTCGCCAGCTTGTCCAGATGCGGCGTGCGCACGTCCGGGTTGCCCATGGCGCCCAGCGCGTGCGCGCGCATTTGATCAGGGAAGACGAACAGCACGTTGGGAGGACGGGGTAGGCGGATGCGCGGGGCCATAGCCGCCGCGGCCGTCAGCAGGTCTCGCCGCCGGGGTTGAAGCATGGCCCGTGAGGCCGATGTTACCACGCCAGGCGCCGAGGTTTCCGAGCCGGCCCACCGGCTGCACCGGCTGAGAATCGCGTCATGGCGCTCCGTGGCGCCGCAGACAGGGCCGCTCCACCCGCTGGGCCGCTGCACGCCCCCTGCGCGAGTCCGCGGCAGTCAACGGTTCCTGCCGCTCTATCGCGTCCGGCCAGTATCGCTGAGCAGCACCCGACGCGTGCGGGCAGTGGGGAGCCACAGCGCCGTCCGCAGCGCTGCCGTGACTGAGCCCTGCGCGGCGCACCGACCTCGATCGGCGCACGTCGGGTCTTGGACAAGGTGATCCGACACGCTTATACGTTCGTGCCCGCGACGATCGGCGCCTCGGCGAGCCGCCGCCAGTCATTCCGCGCGCCTATCTTATGTGGGCTCACCTCGCCTTCGAGCCGCTGGGGCCTAGATCATCGCACGCTGGTGTGGGACAGCGGTAGTGGCGAAGGCATCCGGCGGTTCCCCTGCCAATCGTCCCACGTTCTTGCGGGTTGGGCGCGGGGCGCTTGTCCTCTCTCGCTTGCGTAGTGAAATCGCGGAGAGGACATCCCTCGTTCGAAAACGCCGGCCCGCGGCTCGGACTCATCTCCGGAGATCTGCGCTTCGTAACTCTCCGGGCATTTTCGACAAAGAGTGCTCAAACCCTCAGGTGCCGCCAGGTCCCTTGATCTTGCTCCCGGATAGGCCTAATATGTCCCCAGAGGTGCACCGGTCATGAAGAAGGCGTTGGGCGTTGAACTGTACGCGTGCCTGCTCGGGCTCACTGCGCTCGCCCACCTGTGGGCGCAGGACCCGCGGGGCAGCATCGTGGGTTTGGTCACGGATTCGACCGGCGCCGTCGTGCCGGGTGTCGCGGTGAAGCTGACGCACGTGGAAACGGGCTTTACCGCCACCGCGGTCAGCAACGAGCAGGGCGTATACGAGGCGCACTACCTGCCTACGGGCGCTTACCGCATCACAGCCGAGATGGCGGGATTCAAGACCTGGACGCGCCCGCCTGTGGAACTGCGCATCGGGGACCGCCTTCGGGTGGACATTCAGCTCGAACTGGGCAACATGGCCGAGACCGTAGAGGTCGTGGCGCAGGCGCCGGTGCTGGAAGCCTCCACCGGCCACATCGGGCAGGTACTGGACAGCAAGACCTTTGCCGACATGCCCATGCGATCGGGTTCGATCGCCTGGCTGTACTCGATGTCGCCCGCGACCGTGTGGACCGCTCTGCCCTACGACGGACCTTGGAACATCGATCAGTCCTCCAACATCGCTATTGCAGGCACCCCGCGCGGGCTAGGGATGGAGTTCACGGTGGACGGCGTCAGCAATAACTCCTACGGTGGAGGCACCGCGTTCGTTCCCCCGCCGGACATGGTGGCCGAGGTGCGCGTCGACACGGCTGCTTACGATGCGTCCATCGGCCATTCAGCAGGGGCTTCGGTGAACGTGAGCCTAAAATCAGGCACCAACGCATTCCGCGGAACCCTGGCCACCTTCCTATCTTCGGGTCCCATGATGACGCGTAACTTCTTCACTAACCGCTTTATTTTCGACCCCACCACTGGACCGATAACGCCCGAGAAGATCAAGGCCAACACGCCCTCCACACGCTGGCTGCGTTACAGCGCCTCGGCGGGCGGGCCGATCTACATTCCGAGACTCTACGACGGCCGCAACCGGACCTTCTGGCAGTTCGGCTACCAGACGCACAATCGCAGGCGGCCTGTGGCTACGGTCCACACGGTACCCACCCCTGAGCAAGCGCGCGGGGACTTCTCGGCGCTGCTCGCCCTAGGCTCGCAATACCAGATCTACGACCCGTTCACGACGCGGCCTTTCGGCGCTGCGCGCTTCCAGCGCGATCCGCTGCCCGGCAACATCGTCCCCCCGAGCCGGATAGACCCCGCAGCCAGGAACATCCTTAGATACTTTCCACCGCCAAATCAGGCGGGCACTGCCGATTTCCTCAACAACTACGCCCGCACCCGCCGGGAGAGCCAGGATCTCTACCAGCCCGTGGCGCGCGTGGATCACAATTTCGGCGAGAGGCACCGCCTATTCGGCAGATACTCGCACTCGGATTTCTACGGCCACTTCGATCAGCTCATTCCGGACAGCAAAGTGCGCGGACGCCGGCGGCGACGTCCCCACCGCGGCGTCGCTTTGGATAACGTCCTGGTTTTGAGTCCGCGGATGGTTCTGGATGTGCGGTACGGGTTCACCTGGTTTCAGGAGTTCCAGAGCTTCGACAACATGGGCTGGAACCTGAAGGAATTCGGCCTCCCGGATTCGCTGATTGCCCAACTGGATCCGCGCGGCATCTCTTTCCCGCAAATCAGCGTGAGCGGCATGTTGCCATTGGGCAACGACGGCGGTTTTTCGCAGAAGTATTACACGCACTCGCTCTTAATGGTTACGAACTGGAGCCGGGGCACGCACAGCCTGAAGTGGGGTTTCGACGGCCGTCTCATGATGGAGAACTCCAAGAACTATGGCAACGTTTCGCCTGCATACAGCTTCGGGGACACTTACACCCGCGGACCGCTGGACAATTCCCCCGGTGCGCCCGGCTCCGGCCAAAGCTTGGCCAGCCTGTTGTTCGGTATCCCGACGGGGGGAGGAGTGGACCTGAATGATTCGCGTGCCGAATCGTCTCGGTTCGTTTCATTCTTCCTGCAAGACGACTGGCGCGTCGCCCGTCGCCTGACGCTCAACCTCGGTTTGCGCTGGGAGTATGAGGGACCGCTCACGGAGCGGTTCAATCGTTCCTCGCGGGATTTCGATTTCGCGACGCCCAACCCGATCGAGCCCGAGGCCCGCGCCAATTATGCGCGGGCCCCCATCCCGGAGGTGCCCCTGCAGCAGTTCCGCACCATAGGCGGCTTGACGTTTCTCGGCGTAGGCGGCAACCCGCGGGGGATCCGCGACCCCTACTACCGGGCTTTGATGCCGCGCTTCGGCTTCGCTTGGCAATTGAGAGATCGGCTGGTGGTGCGCGGCGGCTACGGAATCTTCTTCGGGCTGCTGGGCGCCGATTACAGCGATGCCGCGCAGCCGGGGTTTAACCTGCGCACTAACATCGTCGCCTCGCTCGATAACGGTCAGACCTATATTGCTTCGATTGCCAACCCCTTCCCCTTCGGGCTCGAAAAGCCGCTCGGCGCTGCGGGTGGCATGCGGACCTTCCTTGGGCGCGCCCCCGGGTTCTTCGCGGCTGACGGACGACGGCCCTACACGCAGCGCTGGAGTTATTCGATTCAATTCGAACCCATGGCGCGCTCGGTCTTCGAGTTGGGTTACATCGGTTCGCGCGGCACGCGCTTGCGCGTCTCCACCGCGATGAATCCGGTGCCCCGACAGTACCTCAGCACGCTGCCCGTGCGCGACCAGCCGGTGATCGACTTCCTTTCGGCCCGCGTGGTCAACCCGTTTCGGGGCATCCGGGGCTTTGAAGGGACTGCGTTTTATGCAGGTGCGAACACCACGCGGGCGCAACTGTTGCTGCCTTACCCGCACTTCTCGGACGGTCTGGGTACGGCGCTGCCGGCGGGCAGCAGCTGGTACCATGCGCTTACGGTGCGCTTCGAGCGCCGACTGACCAGCGGCCTTCAGCTCCAGGCTAACTACACCTGGTCCAAAACCATGGAGGCTGTCAGTTATCTCAACCCCACCGATCCCATCCCTGAGCACGTGATAAGCAACTTGGACCGCCCGCACCGCCTGACGGTTTCGGCTCTCTACGAGCTGCCTTTCGGCAAAGGCAAGCGCTTTGCCGGCCAGGCGACCGGTCTGTTGAACCACATTGTTGGCGGATGGCAGGTTCACGCCATCTATCAGGCGCAAAGCGGTCCGGGGCTCGCCTTCGGCAACGTCATCTACAGCGGGCGGTACCGGGATCTGAAGCTCCCCTCGGACGTGCGCAGCATTGACCGCTGGTTCAACACGGAGGGGTTCGAACGCAGCGCGGCGAGGCAGCTTGCTTGGAACATCCGCACGCTGCCCAGCCGCTTTGCCTGCGTGCGTGCCGACGGCATGAACATTTGGGATCTCTCCGCGCACAAGAACTTCAGGATCTGGGAGCGCTTGACGCTCCAGCTGCGCGGCGAAGCCGAGGGAGCGATGAACACACCCAATTTCGCCGCACCAAACACCACGCCGACCAGCACCCTCTTCGGCCGCGTGACCGCCACTCAAACCGGGCAGGAAGAACGGCGTATCTTCGTTGGATTGAAGCTGCTGTGGTAGGAAGAGCGGCTCCTCAGGAGGTAATGTGGATGCAAATGTCCCGTCGCACATGGTTGGGCGGCGCAGGACTCGCCGCAGCTGCCAGTGCGCAGAGCGGCCGCCCCGAGGCCCGAGAACACAAAGCGGCGCCCAGCCGATGGAATCTGATCGTCATCGTCGTGGACACGTGGGGCGCCCATTGGTACGGATGCTACGGTAACCAGGAGGTGCGAACGCCGCACGTGGACGCCCTGGCAGCCAAGTCAGCGGTGTTCGAGGAGGCTTTTGCGGAAGCTCTTCCGACCTTGCCGGCCAGACGTGCGCTGTACACCGGACGGCAGGTCTTTCCCTCCTACCTGGTGCGGCAGCGGGACGATCCGGTCAGGATCCGCGGCTGGCATCCCTTGTACGAAGAGGACATCACTCTTTCGGAAACGCTCCGCGCCGCCGGCTACATGACCGCATGGATCAGCGACGTTTATCACCAGTTCAAGCCCGGGAAGAACTTCCACCGCGGCTTCGATTGCTGGCGTTACGTCCGGGGACAGGAAGCCGATCGCTGGGCCAGCGGACCGCGGAAACAGATCGACCTTAGCCGCTACATGCACCCCTCCCAGTTGACCGGCACGAGCTGGGAAGTCTCCGCCATGGCTCTGCCCAGCGCGGCTCCGGGGGTGTTGCAGTACCTGACTAACCGGAGTGGGTGGAAGAGCGAGGAGGACTGGCTGGCCGCACGCGTCTTCAACGAGGCGGCCCAATGGTTGGAGGACAATGCGGACGAAAGCCAACCCTTCTATCTCCATGTCGAGTCTTTCTCTCCCCATGAGTACTGGGATCCGCCGGAAGCTTACTACCGCCTGTACATGAAGGCGGATTACCGCGGTCCCCGGCTGATCGCCCCGCCCGCCGGCACGAAGAACCTGAGTCCGCTCGAAGTGGAACATGTGCGGGCTCTGTATAACGGCTTCGTCACCTTCGTCGACGATCGCATCGGCCGCTTCTTGCGCAAGGTGGAAGAGCTCGGTCTCGACAAGAACACGGTGATCGTGTTGACCGCGGATCATGGCACCATGATGGGTCAGCAAGGACAGATTCATAAGGGAGAGCAAAGGATCCGCACACAGGTCACGCGCGTGCCCCTGCTGATCTACCATCCCGGAAAGGCGTGGGCCGGGAAGCGGGTCAAGGGTTTCGCCTTGCATACCGATGTGATGCCGACGGTCCTCGAGCTGCTCGGAGTCGCTGTGCCCAAACGCGTCACCGGTCACAGCCTGGTAGGCATGATCGAACGCAACGAGCGTTCGCCCAACGGGGAGCGGATCGTTACGGGCTGGGGGGAACACGCCGCCGTCCGCACGCCGGAGTTCTGCTACATCGGTCGATGGAGCCGGGGTCCTGCATTCGAGGAACTTTACGACCTCCGGCGCGACCCCGAAGAGTTACACAACGTCGTCGCCCAGCATCCTTCGCTCGCCAAGGAGCTACGGGAGTACCTTCGCGCCTACGTGGAGCGGGGTTGGGAGATCACCCGGGGTTCCTTCGAGACCGTGCTCATCGGCCCTCACGCGGGCTGATGCCAGACCTGCGGGGTCGTATGTCCTTTCGGTGACAAGGCGGCGAGCAGCTCGCCTGCGAGAGCTCGAGCCTTACGCGCGCCGGGCGCAAGCAAACGCCGGCCGCAGAATTCGCGGCGGCTGCCTTTCAGCCCGGCTCTCGAAGGTCCCGGAATGCCTTGATGGCGCGGGTCGTGCCAACCGAAGGCGGCAATCCCCACGACGCCCCCAGTAGCCTTCCCACGGACGGAGAGCGCTCGGGACGGCCTGGAGAAGGTACGGCTCGAGGACTGCCTAAGCAAGATCCGCGGTGAGTCGTCCCGGGTTGCATACTGCGGTCTTAGCGGCAAGCATCCGCTGCATCGCCTCGGCGCTCGCTTGACAGCAGAGGATACATGAATGTATGATCATAATTTGATGGAGCCGGATCTCCTGGCCGATTGGTTCCGCGCCCTGTCGGATCCCAACCGGCTTCGCATCGTGGAGCTGCTCGTCAAAGGGCCTCGCTGTGGCTGCGAGATCCAGGCGGCGCTGGGCTTGACGCAGTCGAACGTCTCCCGCCATTTGACTTGCCTCCGCAACGCAGGCTTGATTGCCGACCAGCGGCGGGGCCGCCGAGTCTACTGCCGCTTGAGTGCGCCGGGGCGCGTCGCGGCCCGATTCATCGCCTCCCTGCGCACCGCGTGGCGCGAGCGAGGCCGGGCTGCCGGTGCGACGCCGGCGGCGGCCCGAGCAGGGCGTACCGCGCTTGTCCGCAAAAGACCATCATGAGCCAGAATCTCATCCTGACGGTCGGCCTGTTGGTGCTTGCCTTTGTCTCCGGAATGCTCGGCTTGGGAGTGGCTTTCGCCGCCATTCCATTCCTGGGATTGTTCATGCAGGATCTGGTCCACGAGGTTCAACCGCTCAGCCTTCTGCTGAACGGTCTCACCGGCCTGGCGTCCACGCTGGGTTTCGCCCGCAGCGGGTACGTCGAGTGGCGCCGTGGGGCAATCCTGGCCGTTACAACGACCGTCTTTGCGCCTCTGGGCGCCTGGGCGGCTCAGCACGTGCCGCAATTCGAGATCTGGCTGGTTTATTTTGCGTCCGTGATCTATTTGGCATGGCGATTGTTCCGTCCTGTGAGCGCGCGGCCGGGCGCAGAGAAATTCCGTACGGCCCTGCTGCTGGCCGCACCGATTTCGGTGCTGAGCGGTTTGCTCGGCGTGGGTCCCGGCTTCCTGCTCCTGCCCACGCTGATCCTGGTGGGCTTCGAACCCAAGCGCGCCGCGGGTATGAATGCGCTGGCCATCACCCCGCCATCGTTCTCGGCTCTGATTCCCCACGTGGGTTCAGCTCGGGTTCAGGCTCACCTGGCCGCGACCCTGGTTGTGGCGGGCTTCGTCGGGTCGTTCCTTGGCGCGCGCGTCACCAGCGTCTACGTGGCCGGCGGACGGCTGCGACAGATGTTCGGCGTCCTCATCGTGGTCATGACGGCCTACAAGATCTTCACGCTTCTGGGTTGATATGAGCCTGCTCCGGCAACTCACTCGACGTGAACTGCTGAGCCTCGGCGCGCTGGGGTCCAGCGTGCCTCAGACCAACACATGCCGGGGATGCACCGATCTCGCGCCGGACTGGTTCTTCCCCGAATGGGTTGCGCGCGCCCCTAACGCACGTCCCATCCGGGTGCGCGACACCGAAAGCGCGCTCGGCCGATACGACCGGTTCACCAAAGAAGTGGGATTGAAGGACCTGGCACGCTTTCATGGTCACCTCTGCGACGGCCTGGTCATCGCCTTCGTCCAGATCAAGGCAGCCCTGGAGAAGCTGTTTCCGGGGGGAGTGGTGGATCGCACGGATTTGCGGGCGGTGGCGAAGAACGGTCCCTGCTGGGTGGACGCGGCCATGTATTTGACCGGAGCGCGCATCAACTTCCAGACCTTGCGCATCGACAACAGCGTGGGTGACGGCTTCATCATTCAGCGAATCTCGAATGGAGAAGCCTGGGAGGTGCGGCTGAGGCCGGGTGTGTTCCCCGCCGAGCAGGCCGCGCTTGAGGAACGCATCCGAGCGCGCCGGGCGGCAGGTCAGCCGGTCACGGCGGATGAGATCGACGAGGTCGAGCGTATGGCCGAGCAGACCAGCCGCCGGATCCTCACCGCGCCGCCCGCCTCCTTGCTCGATCTGAAGTCGATTCCGGGCTACCGGTTCCGCCCCACAGACCTGTTCGGCGAGCGCGGAGACATCATCAACAAGCACATGCCGCGCAAGGATGCGGCGGAGGATAAGCCATGATGGGCGAGCTGCTGTTGGCCGGATTGAATGCTCTCCGGGATTACATCGCTACGCACGTGCTCACTTGCCTGGTGCCCGCCTTTCTGCTGGCAGGCGGGATCGTGGCTTTCATGAGCCGGGAAGTGATCCTCGATTACCTGGGCGAGCAGGCGAGTAAATGGAAGAGTTTCCCGCTGGCGGCCGGCGCCAGTTTCTTCGTGGCGGCGTGCTCCTGCACGGTAATTCCCGTGGCCAGCGGCCTTTACTACGGCGGTGCGGGCATCGGCGCCGCGTTCATCGTGCTCTGGGTCGCTCCGGCCACCAATATTCTGGCATTGGTGTACACTGGCGGCATACTGGGCGCCGCGATGGTGGTTTCGCGCGTGACGGCCGCCCTGGCGATGGCCTTCCTCGTAGGGATGGTCATGTCGCTGGCCTTCCGGGAGCAGGGCTCGCGGCCGGCTCCCGTAGCGGCGCAGGCCCAGCGCAGCCCGATCATCGCCCGTGAAAGACTCGTGCTGTTGGGTCTGGTCGTGGTATCGCTGCTGGCTCCCAATTACGTGGTGCGCACGGGCGCGTATGTTTACAAGGTCTTGGTCTGGGCGGCGTTGACCGCGGTGGTGGCGCTTTACGCCTGGCGAACGGCGCCGCGGGAGGAGATCGCCGCCTGGCTGCGCGAAACATGGTGGTTCGTGCGCATCATCTTCCCCCTGTTGCTGGCCGGCGTGTTCGTGGTGGGCGTGATCGGGAAGTTGCTTCCTGAGCAGTGGATCCGCACCTGGTTGGGCGGCAGCAGCCTGCGGGCTTCGTTCCTGGCCACGCTGATCGGCGCCGTGAGCTACTTCGCCACCATGACCGAGGCGCCTTTCGTCGACACGCTGATGAAGCTGGGCATGGGATCCGGGCCCGCGCTGGCGCTGCTGCTGACCGGCCCAGGTTTGAGCCTGCCCAACTGGCTGGCCGTCGCCCGCGTCTTCGGCGTTCGGAAAGCCGCCGTCTACGTGGGGACGATCGTCGTGCTGGGCACGCTAGTGGGGTGGGTTTTCGGAAATTTCGTTTTTGCGAGGTGAGACCATGAAGATTCAGGTCGTGGGTCCCGGTTGCTACCGTTGTCATGCCACGGAACGCAACGTGATCAACGCGTGTGCGGAGCTCGATCTGGCGGCGGACATCTCGCACGTGAACGATCCGCGCCAGTTCGCGGCGCTGGGCGTGCGGATGACGCCCGCCGTGGTCGTGGATGGCAAGGTGCTGGTGTCGGGCAAAGTGCCTACGGTCGAAGAGCTGAAGCGCCTGCTGTCCGCCTTGCGTCAGGCGGGCTCGTGATCAGGCCGAGACGTTCGTCCACTCGATGCCGAGCTTGGCGAGGGCGTAGCCCGTCTCTTTCAGGTAGTCCCCGTAGCAGCTCATCCAATGGAATCCGACCATCTCCCGCACCAGGCGGGCGAGGTCGCCTTGAACCGATAGGTCCACCTGGCTGCGGCAGATGTCCAGGAAGGGCACGTCTACAATCTGTCCCTTGAAGCCCAGCCAGCGGCGGAAGTTGAAATCCGGGATCAGATTGGTCATCAGCGCCCCCTTCCTCATTTCCACTTTGGGAGCGGCGCCGTAATCGGATTCGAAGTGAGTCAGGATGCGTACCGGCTCGGGCGTCTTGCCATCCATCTTGCGCGGCGCCGTGCAGTGCGCGATGGTGACCACGCCGTCGTGCGGCCAGGTAGGATCGTTCAGGAAGACGGGTCTGCCCGAGATGTAGTGCAGCAGAATGCCTGAGGGAATCACGACGAAATCCGATTCGCAAAAGGCCATGTAGCCGGCGTCGTTCAGCACCGAGAGCGGCAGGCAGGCGGTCGTTTCCGCCAGCGGCATGATCGTGCCCATGCACTGGTTGATCGTGATGGCGTCGGTGCGGGCCTCGTCCAGCAGGTCGTGGAAAACCTCGTTGAGGACGAAAGCGTTCAGCACGAACTTCTTGTCGGTCTCCAGGCGCACGCCTTTCTGCCCGAGGTATTCTTCGGCGGCCGCGTGCGCGCGGCGCACCAAACTATCATCGGAGCGCGCGCGCTTGATCCGCTCACCCAGATCGCTGTACGGCACCGTGACGATGTCGAGCTGGAAGACCTCGCGCGAGCGTTGCGGCGCCAGTTTACCGCCCGCGCCCCAGCCGCTGGGTCCGCCCACGGCCACGATGCGCTTCCCGAGGGCGTTCTTGAGCCCGGCCAGCGCGCGCAGCCGCCACAGTAGTTCCGCGTAGCTGTCGACCACCACGTCGTCCACGCCCATGTTGGGTTGCCCGTAGTAGTCGACGGTCTTACGCAGAAAGCGCGGATGGGCGATCTCGTACCACAAGTAGACAGGCCCTGAGCGATGGCGCACGAACATGAGGTTCCAGCGGTGCGCCCTGGCCAAGGCTTCCAACGCGCTCAGCGGCCCGCTCGCCGCGAACATGATCGTCGCGTCGTAGCTGTTGCGGGCAACGGCCTCGGCCTCGGCGGGGCTACGTGCCTCGGCCAACGGCAAAAGCTCCAGCGGAAAATCCGCCTGGCGGGCCATGGCCGCAAGTTCGCGCCCGATACGTTCCTTCTCGGCGGCGACGTCGGCCTCGGTGTGCAGCCCTCCCCAGGGACGCCAGCTCCACGCTTCCTTGCGCTTCGACAGCGAATAAACCAGCACTGGCTGTGCCTTGAGCGCCACACGGACCGGCGGCTGCCTTGCGGGCTGAGCAGCGCGAAGCCTGCGGGCTCCTGCGGAAGAGAGAACCATCGGAGCGCCTGCCAGCGCGCCAAGGAATTGGCGGCGGGTCGCTGCGGTACATGCGCGGCAACCGGCAGACACGAGCGGACATGACATGGCGACTCCTCCTCGACGGGACTCCGGACTTGGATTATCGCACGTGAACGACTCTCAAAGCTTCAGGCGCGCCTCCAGCTTTTCGCCTGAGCGCATCATCTCGTCCCAGGTCACTACACGCTCCCGATAGGCCGCCATGCGGCCGAGGATCGCGGTGAGGTTGCTGTCGACGCTTTCTTCCACGTTGTTGAGGTAATTGCCGGTGCGCAGGCTTTCGACAAACCGCCTCACGTTGGCGATGGCTCCCTCGCGGAAGGTATCGTCCTTTTCGACCCCGGGCCAGGGGTTGTCGCCCGTGATGCGGACGTAGCCGCCGTAGTGCGAGTCGACCGTACCGGCCGTACCGTAAAAGCGGATACACATGTCGTGGAAGCCTTTCAGGAACTGGTTCGAGCTGAAGTCGACCTTCACGTCGTCGGGATACCAGTACTGCACGAGGAAATGATCCCAGCAGTCGCCCACGTCGGTGCGAGCCTTCCGACCGCCAGTTCCGAACGCCCGCACGGGATGGGCGCGCGTGTACCAGTTCGCTACATCCAGGACGTGGATGTGCTGTTCGACGATGATGTCGCCGGAGAGCACTTTATCGAAGACCCAATCGCGCAGGCGAGCTTCGTCAGGCGCCATGCCGGGTTTGGACTGCGGTCGCAGGCGGCCCGTGTGGTAGTAGACGTGGCCCATCACCAGCGTCCCGACGGCGCCCTCGTGCACGCGGCGCGCGGCCTCCTGGAAGGCGGGCTGGGCGCGGGTCTGAAAGTCCACTAGGAAACTGAGCCTTCCGCGAGCGCGCCGGCCGGCTTCGCGGATTCGCAGGCAACCGGCGACGTCCACCGCCACCGGCTTGGCCAGGAAGACGTGCTTGCCGGCGGCCACGGCGGCCTCGGCCTGCTCGGGGTGAAAGTAGGGAGGACTTTCGATAACCACGGCGTCGAGCCTGGAGCTGACCAATTCGCGGTAGCCCTCCAGGCCGCGATAAAGACGGGGGCCGCTGAGTTTCAGCTTTTGCTGGATGTTCTCCAGGCGGTCGGAGAAAGGATCGTGCAGCGCGACGATGCGTGCCCCGGCGTACTCCTGAAAGAAGTTGCCGATGTATACGCCGCGGCCGCCGCAGCCGATGATGCCGATCTCGATGGCTGAATTGGCCTGCGTGCCGAAGACGGTTGCGGGCTGGAGCGTGAGGAGGCCGGCCGCAAACAGAAATTCACGACGATCCTGATCGATCACGTTGCTGCTCCGCTCAAAGATTCTATCTCAAGCGCCTCTGCCTGGGCGCTAAAGCATAAGGGGCGGCACACCGATTTGGTAGTTGTGGACGTGGCGGCGTACCTGAATAACGCTGCGGAGGGATGGCCCAAAGCTCCCGGGGTGCCTGAAGCGGTGAAACGGACGCTGGAAGCGCCTCCTGAAGCGGTGGGGCGCGGCGCCGCCGAGCACGACCCGGTCGAGGCCGCCAGAGGGGCCATGGCTGATTGGCTCGAAGTTGCAAGCCACTGCATCGTTTTCGCCGGGAGC